>JBGAGT010000017.1:0-94025 GCA_044226535.1 Casimicrobiaceae bacterium
CCAGCGCGGTTGCCGTGCGCCTTCTACTCGGTCACGGGTTCAAAGACCCCAGCCCCTACCAAACTGCACGGACCGGTCTGGTTGCCTCAACGGCAGTCAGACTTTACCGCGCCGGTCTGGCTTGAACATACAAGCCCCGGCGGCCGTCGCCGCTTGCCGATGTGCGACAGGCCGCTGCGATTGCGCAGGTGACGCGGTACCGCCGCAATGGGTCCCCGCTTTCGCGGGGATGACGGCATTGCCGGGATGACGGGATTGCGGGGATGACCATCTGATACGCTCGTGGGCTCCATGGCCATCGACTACCTCACCCGCATCCTCAACGCGCGCGTCTACGACGTCGCGCAGGAGACGCCGCTCGAGCTGGCGCCCGCGCTGTCGGCGCGCCTCGGCAACCGGCTGTACCTCAAGCGCGAGGACGCGCAGCCGGTGTTCTCGTTCAAGCTGCGCGGCGCCTACAACAAGATGGCGCACCTCACGCCGGCGGAGCGCGCGCGCGGCGTGATCGCGGCCTCGGCGGGCAACCACGCGCAGGGGGTCGCGCTGGCGGCCCAGCGGCTCTCCTGCCGCGCGACCATCGTCATGCCGGTGACCACGCCGCAGATCAAGATCGCGGCGGTGAAGGCGCGCGGCGCCGAGGTGGTGCTGCACGGCGATTCCTACAGCGATGCCTACGAGCACGCGATGGCGCTGCAGCAGCAGAGCGGCGCGACCTTCGTGCATCCCTACGACGACCCCGACGTGATCGCGGGGCAGGGCACCATCGGCATGGAGATCCTGCGCCAGGCGAGCGAGCCCCTCGACGCGATCTTCGTCGCCATCGGCGGCGGGGGCCTCATCGCCGGCATCGCCGCCTACGTAAAGCGCGTGCGGCCCGAGGTGAAGATCGTCGGCGTGCAGCCCGAGGACTCCGATGCCATGGCGCGCTCGCTCGAGGCGGGGCGCCGCGTCACGCTGTCGCACGTCGGCCTCTTCGCCGACGGCGTCGCCGTGAAGAAGGTGGGCGCGGAGACCTTCAGGCTCGCGCGCGAGTACGTCGACGAGATCGTGCGCGTCGACACCGACGCCATCTGCGCGGCACTGAAGGACGTTTTCGAGGACACGCGCGCGGTGCTCGAGCCCGCGGGTGCGCTGGCCATCGCCGGCGCCAAGGCCTGGGTGGCGAAGCACAAGGTCCGCGACCGCGCGCTGGTGGCGGTGGCCTGCGGCGCCAACATGAACTTCGACCGTCTGCGCTTCGTCGCCGAGCGCGCCGAGGTGGGCGAGCAGCGCGAGGCGGTGCTGGCGGTGACGATTCCCGAGCGGCCGGGCAGCTTCCGCGAGTTCTGCGGGCTCCTCGGCAACCGTGCCGTCACCGAGTTCAACTACCGCTACGCCGATCCTTCTCGGGCGCACCTCTTCGTCGGCATCGAGGTGGCCAACCGCGCCGAGACCGCGAAGTTCCTCGCCGAGCTGCGCAAGCGCCGGATCGAGGCCTTCGACCTCACCGACAACGAGCTCGCCAAGCTGCACGTGCGCCACCTCGTGGGCGGCCACGCGCCCGCCGTCGACGACGAGATCGTCTACCGCTTCGAGTTCCCCGAGCGCCCCGGGGCGCTGATGAAATTCCTCGATCGCATGAGCGCGGGCTGGAACATCAGCCTCTTCCACTACCGCAACCACGGCTCGGACTACGGCCGGGTGCTGGTGGGCATGCAGGTGCCGGCGCGCGAAAAGCGCGAGTTCCGCGCCTTCCTCGACGGGCTGGGCTACGAGTACGTCGAGGAAACCGAGAACCCGGCCTACCGGATGTTCCTCGGGCGCTAGCTCCGGGCCGCGGGCACCAGGCGGTCGAACGAGGCCTGCAGTGCAGGGCCCAGCACGCGGGCGAGGGCGTCCTCGTCCATGTCGACCAGCGCGGGAATGCGCAGGATGTAGCGCGCCGACACCACGCCGATGAGCTGCGACAGCAGCAGCGCGACGACCTCGCTGGTGTTGGCCCAGGTACCGTAGCGCTCGACCAGCTGCACATACGCCTGCTCGTACTGCGGCACGAACTTGGCACGCGAGCGCTCGTGGCTGAGCGCCGAGAGCAGGATCGCGCGGTAGACATCCCGGTGGGTCGGCGTCCCCCATTCACGCAACAGCAGGCGGGCGAGCACGTCTCCAAGGCGCTCGAAAGGGACGCCGTCGAAATCGCGGTCGAGGAAGTTGAAGTCGGTCGCCGCGGTGAAAAGGCCCTCCTTGTTGCCGTAGTAGCGCATCACCATCGCCGGGTTGATCTTCGCCTCGCCGGCGATGGCGCGAATCGTCGCCCTGTCGTAACCCTCGCGTCCGAAAACTGACTTGGCCGCGGCCAGGATCCGGTCCCGGGTGGGTTGCGAACGAAGGGGTCTTTTCTCTAAATCGTGGATTTCCATGGCAATTACCTGATGACATACAACCGTTTGCAAACGATTTCGGCCTGGTGTAGAGTGCGCACGCTCGTTTGCATACAACCATTTGCATCTTAGCATGGACCGGCAGGGGGTCTACCCGCCCGTCCTTCCACCTGGAGCTCACATGTCCGACAAGCAACGCATTTCCAAAGCCCTGTCGATGGTGCTGCCCGGCGGTGCCGTGGGTGCCTCGCTCGTGCTGGCGGCGTCCGCCGCCCAGGCCTCGATGGCGGGCGCACCGGTGGCCAGCGACGTCAGCGTCGCCGACCGCCTGCAGGCCATCCGCACCGGCGTGAACGAGGTCGTGCTGCGCCACGAGGAGGGCGAGGCCACCGAGGAAAGCCCCTTCATCCACACCTGGTGGGGCAACGGCGGCTGGGGCCGCTGGAACCTGGGCTGGGGCAACGGCGGCTGGCGCAACGGCTGGCACAACTGGCCGAACTGGCACAACGGCTGGAACAACTGGGGCAACGGCTGGCACAACTTCTGGAACAACGCCTGATCGCGACGCCGCCTGCCATGGGCCCGGCCACCGCCAACGCCGCAGCAAGCCCCGCGTCCCCGCGCGCCGCCGCGCCGGAGGTCTCGGTCGTCGTCGTCCAGCCGACGCCGTTCTGCAACATCGACTGCAACTACTGCTACCTGCCGTCGCGCAGCGACCGCTCGACGATGCACCACGACACGCTGCGCGCCCTGTTCGGCAAGCTGTTCGCCACGGGCTGGTGCGCGCCGCACGTCACGGTGATCTGGCACGCCGGAGAGCCGCTGGTGATGCCGGTCGCCTGGTACGAGGAGGCGTTCGGCATCATCGAATCGCTGCGCCCCGAGCAGGTGACGGTGCACCACTCGTTCCAGACCAACGGGACGCTGCTGTCGAAGGCCTGGTGCGAGCTCTTCAAGCGCTGGGAGGCCGGCGTCGGCGTCAGCATCGACGGGCCGCGCAGGTTCAACGACGCGCACCGCGTCGGCCGCAACGGCCGCAGCACCTACGACAAGGCGGTCGCCGGCATCCGCCTGCTGCGCGAGCAGGACGTGCCGTTCCACGTGATCTCGGTGCTCACCGACGAGAGCCTCGACGCCCCGGACGAGATGCTGGCCTTCTACCGCGAGGAAGGAATCGCCAGCGTGTGCTTCAACGTGGAGGAGTCGGAAGGCAGCCACGTCTCCTCGCTGTTCGCGAGCCGCGATCCCGCCTATCGCTTCCGCGGCTTCCTCGGGCATTTCTGGCGCGAGGCGCGGCGCGGCGGCGACATCGAGTTCGTGCGCGAGGTCGACACCGCGATCTCGCGGGTGTTCAGGCCCGACGGCGACACGCGCAACGTGCAGGTCGAGCCCTTCGCGATGGTCAACGTCGACTGCCACGGCAACGTGTCGAGCTTCTCGCCCGAGCTCCTCGGCCTCGCCAACGCGGATTACGCGGACTTCATCGTCGGCAACGTGTTCGAGCATTCCTTCGAGGCGATGCGCGACAGCGAGGCGATGAGGGCGATGACGCGCGACATCGCCGCGGGCGTCGCGCGCTGCCGGCAGTCCTGCGATTACTTCCCGGTGTGCGGCGGCGGCGCGCCGGTCAACAAGCTCTCGGAAAACGGCAGCTTCGACAGCACCGACACGCGCTATTGCGCGCTGACGCAGAAGGTGCCGACCGACCTCGTGCTGGACGCCTTCGAAAGCCTCGCCCGCGACCCTGACGCGGTGGCGCGGCTGGCGCGCTTCCCCGAAGCCGCCGCGTTCGAGCCGCCGTCGCGGCCCGCGCGGCGAACGATTCCACTGGTCCCTGTCGCATGAACCCACATACCCCCGGAGGTCCGAACGACATGAAACGAAACGTCCTCGCAGCGGCCGTCGCCATCGCCGCCACTGCACTGCTGGCCGGCGCAACGAGCTTCGCCCAGGGTCCCGCGCCCGGCGCACCCACGGCCCCGCCCCCGGGCGCGACCGCCGGCGGCCCACCGCCGCCGCCGCCGACGGGCGCGAGCGAGCGCGCCACGCACCCGGTGCTGCGCATCACCAGCGTCGAGATCATCCGCAGCACGCGCCAGCCGTACCTCGACATCGTCCGCGTGCGCGGCCTCGCGAGCAGCGGCGGATGGGAGGAGGCCGAGCTCGTGCCGCTCACCCGAGGCAACCCGCCCGACGGCGTGCTGCACCTCGCCCTGGTCGCGCGCCCGCCCGAGACGGCGGCGGACGCGTCGGGCTTCGAGCCGATAGAGGCGATCTTCCCGCTCGAGCCGGCGCATCCCTACAAGGGCGTCAACGTGCGCAGCGCCAGCAACGCCGTCGCGGTCACCGGTATGCCGGGTTATGCCGAGGGCACGGCGATCGCCGACTGCGGTACCTGCGTCGGCAAGACGCTCGTGGCCAGGGGCGCCGCCGCGCCCGCGGGCGCCGACGTCGTGCGCGAGGAGCAGCTGCCGGCGACGGTGCGCGTGCTGCGGCCCACCGATGGCCTCACCGCCATGGATTCCAACCCCAACCGCCTGACGCTGCTGGTCAACGAGCAGGGCAGGATCGTCGCCGCCGTGTGGGAATGACGCGCGCGACCCGACGGGAACCTGAACAGGAAACGACATGAAGCTCGATCTCACCGCCCTCGGCGTCGTCTGCGCCGCCGTGTTCTCCTTCAGCGGATGCGCGACCTCGTCGCAGCTCACCAGCAACGACACCAACCTCTGCGTCAACGTGGTCAACCACGGCTACCCGGAACCAGGCGCGCCGCTGTTCCTCAAGCCCTGCGACCCCTGGAAGAACCAGCAGTGGGACGTGAACCCGGACGGCACGATCACCGGCGTCGGCGGCTTCTGCCTGGACGTGCAGGGCGACAAGGGCATCGACGGCGCCGCCGTGATCTACACGCCCTGCGCGGGCAAGCCCAGCCAGAAGTGGACGGCCAGCAACGGCGCGCTGATCGGCGTCGGCGGCAAGTGCATCGACGTCAAGGACGGCTACCAGGCGCCCGGCGTCCACCTCGTGCTGGCCGCCTGCAAGGGCACGCCGACCCAGCGCTGGATCTCGCACTGACGGCATCCCCCGCCCGTCATCCCCGCGAAAGCGGGGACCCACCCGCGTTCGGCGTCCCGCGCGGGTCCCCGCTTGCGCGGGGATGACGGGTCGCTTGCGCGGGGATGACGGATCCCGTGCACACTACGGCTCGCTTTCATGCCTTTGGCATAGAGGGGCCGGCCCCCGAGCGTCATTCGGTGCCCCTGAGCGTCATTGCGGCACTGCCGAAAGCTTTGGCACTGTTGCGTTTTTGGACATTTCCGGCAGGAAGCGTCGATTCCGGCAAGCTTTATGCTCTAGTCGTCCGGCCTCCCGCCATGGCACACTCGGCTGGCGCCGCCCGCGCGTGGGCGACCCGTAGCTGGATCCCGGGGGGTGCGTATCATCAAGGACTTGCCGACGCATGTTGCGAAGGCGGTCGAAGGACGATGGAGGTCGGGTTTGGCTGACGCGAGCGCGCTGTCCGGGGTGAAGGTGATGGTGATCGACGATTCGAACACCATTCGCCGCAGCGCCGAAATCTTCTTGCTGCAGGCGGGCTGCACGGTCATCCTCGCCGAGGATGGCTTCGACGCGCTCGCCAAGATCGCCGACCACCAGCCCGACCTGGTGTTCGTGGACATCATGATGCCGCGCCTCGACGGCTACCAGACCTGCGCGCTGATCAAGAAGAACGCCCGCTTCAGCGGTACCCCGGTGGTGATGCTGTCGTCCAAGGACGGGCTTTTCGACCGAGCGCGCGGGCGCATGGTCGGCTCCGACCAGTACCTGACCAAGCCGTTCACCAAGGAAAGCCTGCTGAAGGCGGTGGCGGCGCACGTGAAGGCCGCCGCCTGAGCGCCCGCACGGCGCCCGCCGGACACCCTCCGAACCTTCACGATCCCCTTCCACGCGCCACAGACACGCGACGCCGGTCGCCGCAGACTCCGATGCCCATCAAGAAGATCCTCATCGTCGACGACTCGCCGACCGAGCGCCACGTGCTGAACGACCTTTTGACCAAGTCGGGCTACGAGGTCGTGGCGAGCGACAACGGCGAGGACGCGATCCTCAAGGCGCGGCTCCTGAAGCCCGACCTCATCCTGATGGACGTGGTGATGCCCGGCCTCAACGGCTTCCAGGCCACGCGCGCCATCAGCCGCGACCCCGAGACGCGCACCATCCCCGTCATCCTGTGCACCTCCAAGAACCAGGAGACCGACAAGATCTGGGGCATGCGCCAGGGCGCGCGCGACTACGTGATCAAGCCCGTCAACCGCGAGGAGCTCCTCGCCAAGATCCAGGCGCTCGCCTGAGGCGACCACCATGGCACGCGCCGCCAAGCTCGACCTACGCTCGTTCCAGCAGGAGCTCGCGACCCGGCTCGCCAGCAAGACCGCGGCGCAGGTGGAGTCGTCGCGGCTCGGCCTCTATTGCGCGGGCGGGCAATGGCTGGTCCGGCTCGCCGACGCGGGCGAGGTGATCGCGGTCCCGCCGATCGTCGGCGTGCCGCTCACCAAGCGCTGGTTCCTGGGCGTCGCCAACATCCGCGGCAACCTCTACAGCGTCATCGATTTCGCCCGTTTCCTCGGCCACGGCACGCCTTCCGGTGCGCAGGCCCCGCAGCAGCGTCTGCTGCTGTTCGGGCCGCGCGCCGGCGAGCTCAACGCCGGCATCGTCGTCACGCGCGTGCTGGGGCTGCGCAACCTGGCCGAGCTCGCGCCGGCCTCGCTGCCCGAGGACCCGCCTGCGTGGTACGCGCAGCGCTGGATGGACGCCGAAGGACAGGCCTGGCAGGAAATCGACCTGTCGAAACTCGCACGCGATCCTGCGTTCCTGCAGGTCGGTAACTGATATCGGGGAAGTGGAGGGGTTCATGGCACTCAAGCTATTCGGCGACAAGCCCAAGGCCGCCGGCGCGTCGGCGCTGGACATGCCGACCACGCAGGTCCGCATGGGCAAAAACACGCCCGCCGGCTACGACCCGCTGGCCACGGTCTCGATCATGGACCAGCTGCGCAGCGCGGGGACGCAGGCCGCGAGTGCGCGGAAGCTGCCCCTCATCGGCAACCTTCCCGTCGTCAAGCAGTTCCAGGTGCTGCTCACGCTGCTGGTGGTGTTCGCGCTGCTGGCGCTGCTGATGCTCTACCTCGACCAGCGCACCACCTCGCAGGCCTCGTCGGCCACCGCCACCATCACCGACATGCAGATGCTGTCGCAGCGCCTGGCGCGCGGCGCGGCGCTCGCCGCGCAGGGCCAGAAGGCGGCGTTCGAGACCGTCGAGGACAGCCGCAAGAGGTTCGGCGTCGACCTCGCGGCGCTCACCGACGGCGGCGAGGTGCGCGGCAACGCCGTGGAAGCGGTGGGCGGCGGGCCCGCCGGCGACATCCTCACCGAGATCCGCCAGCGCTGGGACGGCGTCGACAAGGCGGCCGCGCGCGTCGTGCAGAACCAGGACGCGCTGACCACGCTCGCGGCGAGCCTCGAGAAGGTCAACGACACCAACAGCGCGCTGCTCGAGCTCTCGCAGCAGCTCGGGCTGCAGATCGCGCAGGGTGGCGGCTCGGTGAAGGACGTCGACAACGCCAACCAGCTCGCGGTGCTGTCGCAGCGCATCGCCAAGAACGCCAACACGCTCGCCAGCGGCGAGGAAATCGACCCCGAGACGGCCTTCCTGCTGGGCAAGGACACGGGCACCTTCCGCGACGTCCTCAACGGCCTCGTCAAGGGCAGCGACGCGCTGAAGATCGCGCCGCTGCGCGGCGAGGACGCGCGCGCCACGCTGGGCGAGCTCGCCAAGCGCTTCACCGTCTACGACCAGTCGGTATCGGCGATCCTCGCCTCGATGCAGAAGCTGACTGTCGCCAAGAAGTCGGCGCGGGAGGTGACGGCAGCCTCCGAGGACCTGCTCACCAGGACCATGCAGCTCGGCGACAACTACGAGGGTGGCGGGCGCATGCACGTGTTCACCCTGGTCGCCGCCATCGTGTTCGGGCTGCTCGCGCTGGCCGCGCTGGTGGCGCTGGGCGTGGTGTTCCTGCGCGACGCCCGTTCCCGCGCCAGCGAGAGCGAGAACGAGAACAAGCGCAACCAGGAGGCCATCCTCCGGCTGCTGAACGAGATGGGCAACCTGGCCGACGGCGACCTGACGGTGCAGGCCTCGGTGACCGAGGACGTGACGGGCGCCATCGCCGACTCCATCAACTTCACCATCGAGGAGCTGCGTACCCTGGTGCGCGGCATCAACAGCGCGACCGACCAGGTGACCAAGGCGACGCAGGAGACGCAGGCCATTTCCAACCGCCTGTACGAGGCCTCGCAGCGCCAGAACCGCGAGATCCAGCAGGCCTCGGCCTCGGTGCTGCAGATGGCGCAGTCGATCAGCGAGGTCGCGCAGAACGCCTCGCAGTCCGCCAAGGTGGCCCAGCTGCAGCTCTCCGCCGCCGAGAAGGGTGGCCAGGCGGTGCAGAACCAGATCGCCGGCATGAACGAAATCCGCTCGCAGATCCAGGACACCTCCAAGCGCATCAAGCGCCTCGGCGAATCGTCGCTGGAGATCGGCGAGATCGTGGAGCTCATCTCGGACATCACCGAGCAGACCAACGTGCTGGCGCTCAACGCCGCCATCCAGGCCGCCTCCGCGGGCGAAGCGGGGCGCGGCTTCACGGTGGTGGCGGAAGAAGTGCAGCGGCTGGCCGAGCGTTCGGGCGAGGCGACCAAGCAGATCGAGGCGATCGTGAAGACCATTCAGGCCGACACCCAGGACGCGGTGGCCGCCATGGAGAAGTCGACGGTGGGCGTGGTCGAAGGGACCAAGCTCTCCGACGCCGCCGGCCAGGCGCTGACCGAGATCCAGAAGGTGTCGCGCGACCTCGCCGACCTCATCTCGCGCATTTCCTCGCAGACCCAGATGCAGTCGACCTCGGTGACCGAGGTGACGCGCGGCATGCAGGGCATCCTCAAGATCACCGAGGAAACCACCGAAGGCACCAAGCAGACCAACGTGTCGATCGGCCAGTTGACGCGCCTCGCCGCCGAGCTCCGCTCGTCGGTCGCCGGCTTCAAGGTCTAGCGCAAACCCGAGGAGTCCCGACGTGACCACCGACAACGCACCGGAATTCGATCTCGGGCCGCTCTCCTGGGTCCACGGCGAGATCGACCAGGCGCTGTCGCGCGGCCTCGAGTCGCTGGCGACCTTCAAGGCCGCACCCAAGGACACGATCGCGCTGAAGCATGCGCGCACGCACATCCACCAGGCCGCGGGCGCGATCCAGATGGTCGGGCTCGACGCCGTGGTGGCCTTCACCGACGAGATCGAGCGCCAGCTGACGCGCCTCGAGTCGGCGGGTGCCGAGCAGGTGGGGCCCACCGTCGACGCGATCGACCGCGGCTGCCGCAAGCTCAAGATCTTCCTCGACGAGCTCACCAACGGCGTGATGCCGGTGCCGCTCAAGCTCTATCCCGAGTACGAGGCGATGCAGGCGCTGCGCGGCGTGACGGCCTCGGCGCCTACCGACCTCTTCTACCCCGACCGCGCGGCGCGCGCCCCGCGGCCCGCGCCGCGCGAAGCGTTGCCGGCCGCGCGGCTCGCCTCGCAGCTCGTCAAGCAGCGCCGCGTGTACCAGCGCGGGCTGCTCGCCTGGCTGCGCGGCGACGACCAGGGCGTCGCCGCCATGCGCGAGGCCATCGCGGGCATCGAGGACGTGACCTCGCAGCCGCCGCTGCGCGCCTTCTGGTGGACGGCCGGCGCGCTGTTCGAGGCGCTCGCCGCCAAGGGGCTCGAGCCTTCATTCGGGGTCAAGCAGCTCGCCGCGCGCATCGACCTGCAGATCCGCCGCGTGGTCGGCGGCAGCGCCAAGGTCGCCGACCGGCTGCGCCGCGAGGTGCTGTACTTCGTCGCCATCAGCGCGCCCTCCGGCGCGCAGGTGCAGGCGGTGCAGAAGACCTTCCACCTCGCGGGGCTCATCCCCTCCGAGGAGGTGCTCAACGCCGACCTCGTGCGCATCGAGCCGCTCTTGCGCGAGGCGCGCGAGCAGCTCGCCGGCGCCAAGGACGCCTGGCTCAAGTTCGCCTCGGGCCGGGCCGAGAACCTGCAGAGGCTGAAGCAGATGCTGACCTCGGTGCACGCCAAGACCGCGGAGATCCGCAACGGCGCGCTGATGAAGCTCACCTCGGCGCTGGTCGAGCGCCTGGACAAGATGCCCTCGGCCGGCGTGTCCGAGCCGGTGGCGATGGAAATGGCGACGGCGCTGCTGCTCGCCGAGAGCGCGTTCGAGAACTACAGCAACCTCGCACCCGACTTCCCGCAGCAGGTCGACGCGATGATCGCGCGCCTCGACGCGGCGCGTGCCGGGCGCAGCGCGTCCACCGGCGCGCCGGCGCTCGACGAGATGTCGCGGCGCGCGCAGGAGCGCATGCTGCTCGCGCAGGTCGGCCGCGAGATCCAGGCCAACCTCCGCCACATGGAGCAGGTGCTCGACGCGTTCTTCCGCGACAACAGCAAGCGCGCCGAGCTCGCCACGCTCGCCAAGGACAGCCAGCAGATCCGCGGCGCCCTGTCGATGCTGGGGCTCGACGAGGCCTCGAAGCTCCTGGCGTCCTGCCAGCAGCAGATCGAGGGCTATGCCGCCAGCGAAGGTCCCGTCGACAACGACGAGCTCGAGATGCTCGCCGAGTCGCTGTCGGGCCTGGGCTTCTACATCGAGGCGGTGGAGCAGCAGCGGCCCGACAGCGAGCGCTTGATCGCGCCGCTGATCGCCAAGCGCTCGGGCGCGGTGGTCGCGCCGCTGCGCGACGACGACGCCGAGTCGGTGGAATCGGCGGTGGAGCGCCTGCGCGCGCAGCTTCCCGCGCTGGTCGAGGAAGCGCGCCACGCGCCCGCGCATTCGGCCGCGCGCCAGGGCCTCAAGTCCAAGCTCGAGTCGCTGCGCGACGACGCCGAGCTGATCGGCGACGCGACGCTCGCCCAGCAGGCCGAGTCGGCCATCGCCGAGCTCGACGCGGGCGGCGCCGCGGGCCTCGCGCGCGTGGTCGACGAGATCGCCGTCACCACGCCGGCCGCGCCCGAGATCTCCGACGAGACGCGGCGCCTGCTCGACAACGACGCCAGCGAGCTCGACGGCGAGCTGCTGGAGATCTTCCTCACCGAGGCCGCCGAAGTCGTGGACGCCATCGGCGCGTCGCATGCCTCGCTGGTCGCCAACCGCGCCGACCACGACGCGCTGGTGAACGCGCGCCGCGGCTTCCACACGCTCAAGGGCTCGGGCCGGATGGTCGGCCTCACCGACCTCGGCGAGCTCGCCTGGCAGGTCGAGAAGACCATGAACCGCGTGCTCGACGAGGAGCGCGCCGTCACGCCGGCCGTGCTCGACATGATCGACGTCGCGGGCAGGTCCTTCCGCGGCTGGGTCGACTCGTTGCAGCGCACGCGCCGCGTCACCATCGATTCGACGGCACTCCATGCCGCCGTCGACGCGGTGGTCGCCGAGCTGCCCTCGCAGGGCGGGTCCGTCGCGCCACCGCCCGCGCCGCCACGCCTGGTCGAAGTGGCGCCACGTGGCGCGCCAGCCGCAGCCGCGCCCACGCCCACGCCCGCACCGGCCATCGCGAATCCACTCGAGCTCGAGGAGCTGATCGAGCTGCCCGAGCTCGGCGCGCCGCCCGGGGCCGCGCCGCAGGTCGTGGTGCGCGATGCCGCGCGCAGCGAGCTCGCGACGCTGGAGCTCGTCCCGCAGGCCGGTGAAGCGCCCGCCATCGCCGCGCTCGATCCCGTCGACCTGTCGCCGCCGGGCCTGAAGCTCGTCGCGGACAACACCCAGCCGTCGGCACGCGCCGGACACGACCTCCCTTTTGACGACGGCCCCGGGGCGGGGCACGAGCACATGCACGGCGCCCCGGGGCCTGACCACGATCACCTGCACGTTGCCTCGGGTTCCGACCGCGAGCTGGAGGCAAGCCTCGAACGCGACCTCGACGCGCATCTCGAGCGTGACGACGAGGCCATCACGCTGCTGCCGCTGGACGAAGCGCCCGCCGCACACGACACGCACGACGCGCCGCAGCCCTTCGATTTCGACGCCGCCGCCAACGCGGGCTTCGAGGACGCCGTGGTCGCGCCGATCGCGCCCGCCGTCGACCCCGAGCTCGACGCGGCCCTGGCGCACGAGGCGCGCCTTGCCCGCGAGGCGTCGACACCGGAATCGCCGGCGCACGCGGCCGCGGGCGACGACGAGCTCGTGACCATCGGCGACGTGACGCTTTCCGCGGCGCTGCTGCGCATCCTCGTGGACGAGGCCGACGAGCACGTCGCCACGCTGCAGCACGAGCTTTCGCTGCTGCAATTCGACCCGGCGCGCCGGCCTTCGCAGGCGATGGTGCGCGCCAGCCACACGCTGTGCGGCATCCATCGCACCGGCGGCTTCCCGCCGGTGGCCACGCTCGCCAAGTCCCTGGAACAGGCGCTGCTCGCGCTGGCCGAGCGCGAAGGCGCGATGCCCTCGCAGTCCCACCCGGTGATCGCGCGCGCCATCGCCGCGCTGACCGAGCTGGTGGCGGCGATCCGCCGCCGCGAGCGCTTCGCGCAGGGGCTGGAGCGCGAGGCCGCCGACTGCACCGCCGAGATCGATGCGCTGCGCCAGGAGGTCGCCGCCGACGGCAGCGATGCCGAGTCGCTGGCCGCGCGCATCGCCGACGAGGAACCCGGCGAGGGCGCCGCCGAAGGCCGGGGCGACACCGCTGCCGCTGCAACGGCTTCCACGCCGTCCACGACGGCCGCCACGCCGTCCACGATGGGCGCCACGCTCGCGACGCCGCTCGCCGGCGACGCACCGCACGCCGGCGACGCACCGCACGCCGAAGCCGCGCGCAACGACGATGCGCCGCCCGCGCCGGCACCCAGGCCCGCCGAGCCCCTTCCAGGCGTCGCGCGTGCCGAAGCGCCGCGCGTCGCCGATGACCAGGTGTCGCTGGCCGACATCCGCGACGCCATCGAAGGCGACGTGCTGCCGATCTTCCTCGAGGAAGCCGCCGAACTCTTCCCGCAGGCGGGCGAGGAGCTGCGCGGCTGGCGGCGCAATCCCGCGTCGCCCGGCGCGCAGGCGCTGCGCCGCACGCTGCACACCTTCAAGGGCAGCGCGCGCATGGCGGGCGCGATGCGCCTCGGCGAGCTCGCGCACCGCATGGAATCGCGGCTGGTCGAGGGCGACGACCTCGTCGCGCCTTCGCCCGAGCTTTTCGAGGCGCTCGACACCGACCTCGACCACATCGCCTACGTGCTCGACAAGCTGCGCACCGGCGCCTCGAACATCCCGCTGCCCTGGCTCGAGGACGCCGACGCTGTGGTGCACGAGCCCGTGGCGTCGCCGGAGCCGCCTGCGGCTGCGGAGGCCGCGGATTCCCGCCTTCGCGGGAATGACGGGGCGCTTCGCGGGAATGACGGGGCGCTTCGCGGGAACGACGGGGCGCTTCGCGGGAACGACGGGGCGCAGCAGGGCACGCCGCGCGCCGTGGTGGTCCCGCTCACGCCCGAGCGCACGGGCGAGGCCGCGGCCACGCCCGGCGCGCAGCCGCAGCCCGCGCCGGAAGCCCCCGCCGAGCGCGAGGTCGCCGCAGCCTCGGCCGAGCCCGAGGCCGGCCGCGCCATGCTGCGCGTGCGCGCCGACATCATCGACCGCCTGGTGAACGAGGCCGGCGAAGTCGCCATCGCGCGCGCGCGCGTCGAGGGCGAGCTGCGCACCCTCAAGGCCAACCTGCTCGAGCTGACCGGCAGCGTCATCCGCCTGCGCACGCAGGTGCGCGAGATCGAGATCCAGGCCGAGAGCCAGATCCAGTCGCGGATGAGCGCGATGTCCGAGGCCCACGAGGGCTTCGACCCGCTGGAGTTCGACCGCTACACGCGCTTCCAGGAGCTCACGCGCTCGCTGGCGGAAGGCGTGAACGACGTCTCGACCGTGCAGCAGTCGCTGCTCAAGAACCTCGACGACGCCGACGCCGCGCTGGTGGCGCAGGCGCGCATGTCGCGCGACGTGTCGCAACAGCTCTTCGCCATCCGCACCGTGCCCTTCGGCAGCGTGTCGGACCGGCTGTACCGGATCCTGCGCGCCACCGCGCGCGAGCTCGACAAGCGCGCCAACCTCGAGATCCGCGGCTCGCAGGTCGAGCTCGACCGCTCGGTGCTGGAGAAGCTGATCGGCCCGCTGGAGCACCTCTTGCGCAACGCGCTGGACCACGGCATCGAGTCGCGCGCGGCGCGCGTCGCCGCCGGCAAGAGCGAGACCGGCGAGCTGTCGCTGACGGTGCGCCAGGTCGGCAACGAAGTGCTGATCGAGCTCGCCGACGACGGCGCGGGCCTCGACCTCGCGCGCATCGCCGAGAAGGCGCGCGCGCAGAACCTCTTCCCCGAGGGCACCGAGCCCACGCCGGCGCAGCTCGTCGAGTGCATCTTCAAGCCCGGCTTCTCCACCGCCTCGAAGGTGACGCAGATCTCCGGCCGCGGCGTCGGCATGGACGTGGTGCGCACCGAGATCAACGCGCTCGGCGGGCGCATCGACGTCGCCACGCGCAGCGGCGCGGGCACGACCTTCGCCATCCTGATGCCGCTCACGCTGGCGGTCGCGCAGGCGGTGCTGGTGCGCGCGGGCGGCCGCCTGTGGGCGCTGCCGGCGCCGATGGTCGAGCAGGTGCAGCAGGTGCGCGGCGAGGCGCTGCTCAACCTCTACGTCTCGCGCAACGTCAGCTGGCAGGGGCGCGACTACCCCTTCCACTACCTGCCGCGGCTCCTAGGCGACACCGCGCACAACCCCGAGACGCAGCGCTACAACGCCGTGCTGCTGGTCAAGAGCGGCCAGTCGCAGGCCGCGGTGCACGTCGACGAGATGGTCGGCAACCAGGAAATCGTGGTCAAGAACATCGGGCCGCAGCTCGCGCGTGTCTCGGGCATCTCGGGCGCCACGGTGCTCGGCACCGGCGAGATCGTGCTGATCATCAATCCGGTGCAGCTCGCGCAGCGCGCCGGCATCGACCTCGCCGATCCCCCGCTGCCGGGCGTGGGCGGCACGCCCGCGCCGGCCGCCGCGACCAAGGCCTCGCAGCAGCCGCGCGTGCTGATCGTCGACGACTCGCTGACCGTGCGCAAGATCACCAGCCGCCTGCTGCAGCGCGAAGGCTACGTGGTGGCGACGGCCAAGGACGGCATGGATGCGCTGCAGGCGATCGCCGAGGCGGCGCCCGACGTCATCCTGCTCGACATCGAGATGCCGCGCATGGACGGCTTCGAGTTCACCAAGACGCTCAAGGCCGAGGCCGCGCACGCGCACATCCCCATCATCATGATCACCTCGCGCACCGCGGACAAGCACCGCAGCCGCGCCGGCGAGCTCGGCGTCGACGTCTACCTCGGCAAGCCCTACCAGGAAGACGAGCTGCTGCGCCACATCCGCGCGCTGACGCGCGAGGCGGCGGTGCACTAGCGCGCCGCGCAGTCGCACCCGGCGCCCGATCCGCGGCCCCACCCGACGCCCGCCTCGCAGCCCCACCCGACGCCTGTCCCCCGATGAACTTCGCCACGCTCGCCATCGCGATCGTCGCGGGCGTGCTCGGCGCGTTCGCCGCGCGCGCGCTCGTGCCCTGGCACCGCTTCGCGTGGACGCGCACGCTTTTCCTCGGCGCGCTCGGTGGATTCGCCGGGTCGGACCTCTCGGCGGCCATCGTCGCCGCACGCACGGCGCCGATCGCCCTCACCGCGCAGAGCGCGGGCATCGACCTCGCGGGACTGCTCGGCCTCGCGGGCCTGGCGGGGCTGGGCGGCGTGGTGGCGATGCTGGTGGCATCGCTCGGCGCAAAGCTGCTCCGCCCCTAGCGCGTTTCCGCAGCGCAGCGAGGTCCCCGCGCGGTGCAGGTGTAAAGTGTCCCTGCCGAGGTCGCGAAAGGAGAGGGACGAGATGGCTGCGTTCGACACTTCGAACCTGCGAACGCTGGCGCTGGTGGGACACGGCGCGGCGGGCAAGACCACGCTGGCCGAGGCGCTGCTGGTCGCGTCCGGTACACAAGCGGCGGGAGGCAGCGTCGAACGCGGGAGCACCGTCTCGGACTTCGACCCGCTCGAGAAGTCCTGGCACCACTCGCTGCGCGCATCGCTGCTGCACGTCGACGCCGGCGGCACGCGCATCCACCTGATCGACACGCCCGGCTACCCCGACTTCATGGGGCAGGCGATCGGCGCGCTCGACGCCGTCGAGACCGCGGCGGTGGTGGTGAGCGCCACCGCCGGCGTCGAGCTCATCACCTCGCGCATGATGCAGTGGGCTGCCGCGCGCAAGCTCTGCCGCATCGTCGTCATCAACAAGATCGACGCGGAGAACGTCGATGCCGAGGCCACGCTGGCCGCGGTGCAGGCGGCGTTCGGCAAGGAGTGCCTGCCCATCAACCTGCCCGCCGCGGGCGGCACGCGCGTGGTCGACTGCTTCTTCAACCCCGGCGGCAGCGGCGACGAGGCCGACTTCTCCTCGGTCGCCGCGGCGCACCAGGCGCTGGTCGACCAGGTGGTCGAGGTCGACGAGGCGCTGATGGCCAAGTACCTCGAGCAGGGCGAGGAGATCGCTCCCGAAGATTTGCATGCGCCCTTCGAGAAGGCGCTGCGTGAAGGGCACCTCGTGCCCGTGTGCTTCGTCTCGGCGCGCACCGGCGCCGGCGTGAAGGAGCTGCTCGACGTGCTGGTGAAGCTCGCCCCCAATCCCGCCGAGGGCAACCCGCCGCTTTTCACCCGTGGACGCGGCGGCGAGGCGAGCGAGTTCCACGCCGAGCCCGATCCCGCGAAGCACGTGCTGGCGCACGTGTTCAAGGTGGTCATCGACCCCTACGTGGGCAAGCTCGGCATCTTCCGCGTGCACCAGGGCACGGTGACGCGCGACACCCAGCTCTACATCGGCGCGTCGAAGAAGGCCTTCAAGGTGGGGCACCTGCTGCTGCTGCAGGGCGCGAAGACCGTCGAGGTCGACGCCGTCGTGCCGGGCGACATCGCCGCGGTCGCCAAGGTCGACGACATCGAGTTCGACTGCGTGCTGCACGACTCGCACGACGAGGACTCGATCACCATGGCGCCGCTCGAGTTCCCCGTGCCCATGCACGGTGTCGCCATCGCGCCCAAGCGTCGCGGCGACGAGCAGCGCCTGTCCGACGTGATGCACAAGATGATCGCCGAGGACCCCACGCTCGCGCTCGAGCACGATTCGCAGCTCAACGAGACGGTGTTGCGCGGGCTCGGCGACCTGCATCTCCGCTCGACGCTCGAGCGCATGGCGACGCAGTTCAAGCTCGAGGTCGAGACGCGGCCCCCGCGCATCCCCTACCGCGAGACCATCACCGCCAAGTCGGAAGGCCACCACCGCCACAAGAAGCAGACCGGCGGCGCCGGCCAGTTCGGCGAGGTGTACCTGCGCGTCGAGCCGCTGCCGCGCGGCGCGGGCTTCGAGTTCCGCGACGAGGTGAAGGGCGGCACCATCCCCAACCAGTTCATCCCCGCGGTGCAGAAGGGCGTCGAGCAGGTGCTCACCGCCGGGCCGGTGGCGGGCTTCCCGCTGCAGGACGTGCGCGTGACCGTCTACGACGGCAAGCACCATCCCGTCGACTCCAAGGAAGTGGCCTTCGTGTCGGCGGGGCGCAAGGCTTTCCTCGACGCCATCGAGAAGGCGCGGCCCATCGTGCTCGAGCCGGTGGTGCACGTCGAGATCACCTGCCCCGGCGAGCACGTGGGCGACATCGCCGGCGACCTCTCGGGGCGTCGCGGGCAGGTCACCGGCACGCGCACGCTGCAGGCCGGCTCGCTGGCGGTGGAAGGGCAGGTGCCGCTCGCCGAGCTCGACGGCTACGCCGCGCGCCTGAAGGCGATGACGGCGGGGCACGGCGCCTACTCCATGGCGCTGTCGCATTACGACATCGCGCCCGCCAACCTGACCCAGCAACTGGCCGGCGAGTATGCCCGCCACCGGCGGCACGAGGACGATTGATATAATGGCGCCGCCCATGGGTGAGCACGTCGACCTCACGCACCACTTCCTGATCGCCATGCCCGCCATGGCGGACCCGCGCTTTGCACAATCGCTCGCCTTCATCTGCGAGCACACGCCCGAGGGCGCCATCGCCATCGTCGTCAACAAGCCCGTCGACATGACGGTGGCGATGCTGCTGCGCCAGATCGAGGTGGTCGACGAAGGCGCCGTCCTCGAAGGCTTCGAGGCGCCTGTCCTGCAGGGCGGGCCGGTGCAGTCCAGCCACGGCTTCGTGCTGCACCGCCCGCTGGGCAACTGGCAGTCGACCCTCGCGGTGAGCGACGACATCGGCCTCACCACCTCCAAGGACGTGCTCGAGGCCGTCGCGCGCGGCGACGGGCCGAGCGACATCATCGTCTCGCTGGGCTACGCCGGCTGGTCGGCGGGCCAGCTCGAGGACGAGCTCGCGGCCAACGCTTGGCTCACCGTGGAGGCCGACGCCGACGTGATCTTCGGCCTTCCGCCCGAGCAGCGGCTGACGGCGGCGATGGGCCTCCTCGGCTTCGACTTCGGGAGCCTTTCCGGGGATGTCGGGCACGCGTGAGCGGCGGTGACCTCATCGCCGACCCCCGCCACGGTGCTGGCCTTCGATTTCGGCACGCGGCGCATCGGCGTTGCAGTGGGCAATACCGTCACGCGGCAGGCAACGCCCCTCACCACCATCGACACGCCCGACGACGCTGCGCGTCGCGAGGCGATTGCGGAACTCGTCTCGCAGTGGACGCCCTCGCAGCTCGTGGTGGGCGTGCCCGTGCATTCGGACGGCACGCCGCACGCCATGACGGCGCGTGCGCGCGCGTTCGCCGCAACCTTGCGCAAGCGCCACGGGCTGCCGGTGGCCGAGGCCGACGAGCGCCATACCACGCAGGAGGCGCAGTCGATGCTCGATGCCTCGACGGTCCCGCGTTCGCGGCACCGCGCCGTGCGCGACCAGGTCGCCGCGCAGGTGATCCTGCAGGCCTGGTTCGACGAGCGCGCGGGGTGAGGGGATGAGCGCTGGCGGATTGCCCGACGCCGAGGCCGCGCTGTCGGTGCTGGCCGAGCGCATGCGCGGCGGGGTCGCCGCCGACGCCGCATTCGTCGGCATCTATTCGGGCGGCGCGTGGCTGGCCGAGCGCCTCGCCGACATGCTCGGTGGCCACCCGGTGGGCTTCCTCGACGTGTCGTTCTACCGCGACGACTACGAGCGCGCGGGACTCAAGCCCAACTCGCGCCGCAGCGCGCTCGACTTCGACGTCGGCGGCGCGACCATCGTGCTGATCGACGACGTGCTCTACACCGGACGCAGCGTGCGCGCCGCGATCAACGAGCTCTTCGACTACGGCCGCCCCGAGGTCATCGAACTCGCCGTGCTGGTCGACCGCGGCGGGCGCGAGCTGCCCATCGAGGCCACCTACGTCGGTGCGCGGCTCGCCGTGGCGCGCAACCTCGACGTCGTCCTCTCCCGCGCCGACGACGGCCGGCTGTCGCTGTCGGCCGAGCCCAGGACAGCTCGATGAGTAACCCCCAGCTCGACGCCGGGGGCAACCTCGTGCACCTCCTCACCCTCGACGGCCTGCCGGCGTCGATGATCACGCGCATCCTCGACACCGCGGTGCCGTTCGCGGCGATCGGCGAGCGCGAGGTGAAGAAGGTGCCGCTGTTGCGCGGCAAGGCGGTGTTCAACCTGTTCTTCGAGAACTCGACGCGCACGCGCACCACCTTCGAGATCGCCGCCAAGCGGCTTTCCGCCGACGTCATCAACCTCAACATTGGCGCGTCGTCGACGTCCAAGGGCGAGACGGTCCTCGACACCATCGACAACCTGACCGCGATGGACGCCGACATCTTCGTGGTGCGCCACTCCGAGTCGGGCGCGCCGCACCTCATCGCCCAGCACCTCCACCAGAAGGGCCGCACCCACGTGCACGTGGTGAATGCGGGCGACGGCCGCCACCAACACCCCACGCAGGGGCTGCTCGACCTCTTCACCATCCGCCACTACAAGCGCGATTTCCGAAACCTGTCGGTGGCCATTGTCGGCGACGTGCTGCACTCGCGCGTCGCGCGCTCGCTGATCTCGGGGCTCGCGACGCTGGGCACGCCCGACATCCGCGTGGTGGCGCCCAAGACGCTGACGCCGCCGCGCGTGGAATCGATGGGCGTTCGCGTGCACCGCGACATGAAGAGCGGCCTCGCGGGCTGCGACGTGGTGGTGATGCTGCGCCTGCAGAACGAGCGGATGAAGGGCGCGCTCCTGCCTTCCGTCGGCGAGTACTTCAAGGAGTACGGCCTCACGCCCGAGAAGCTCGCCCACGCCAAGCCCGACGCCATCGTCATGCATCCGGGACCGATGAACCGCGGCGTCGAGATCGACTCCGCCGTGGCCGACGGCGAGCGCTCGGTGATCCTGCCGCAGGTGACCTTCGGCATCGCGGTGCGCATGGCGGTGATGAGCATCGTCGCGGGCGGGGGCGGCGGCGCGTCCGGCGCCGGCGCGGGCAGCGCCGCGCCCGGTGGAGCGGGCAGCGTGGGCTCCGAGCCCGCGCGCGGAGGCCGCGCATGAAGATCGAGATCGTCGGCGGCACGCTGGTCGATCCGGCGAAGGGCACCGAGAAGGCCGCGAACCTGTACGTCGGCGCGGGCCATGTCGTGGCCATCGGCGGCGCGCCGGCGGGATGGACGGCCAACCGTACGATCGACGCGCGCGGCCTCGTCGTCGCGCCGGGCCTCGTCGACCTGTCGGCGCGCCTGCGCGAGCCCGGCTTCGAGCACAAGGCCACGCTGGAATCGGAGATCGCCGCGGCCTGCGCGGGCGGCGTGACGAGCCTCGCCTGCCCGCCCGACACCGACCCGCCGCTCGACGAGCCGGGCCTCGTGGAAATGCTGGTGTTCCGCGCGCGCTCGCAGAACGGCGCGCACGTGCATCCCATCGGCGCGCTGACGCAGCAGCTCGCCGGCGCGGAGGTCACCGAGATGAGCGAGCTCGCCGAGGCCGGCTGCGTCGCCTTCTCGCAGGCCGACCGCGCCATCGGCGACACCCAGGTGCTGATGCGCGCCATGCAGTACGCCGCGACCTTCGACCACGCCGTGTGGCTGCGGCCCCACGATGCCTACCTCGGGCGCGGCGGCGTGGCCTTCGAGGGCGAGGTCGCGACGCGCCTCGGCCTCGCCGCCATCCCCGCCATCGCCGAATCGGTTGCGCTCGCCACGCACCTCGCACTCGCGCGCGAGACCGGTGTGCGCCTGCACGTCTGCCGCGTCGCCACTGCCGAAGGCGTCGAGCTCATCCGCCGCGCCAAGGCCGAGAAGCTCCGTGTCACCGCCGACGTGTCGGTCCATCACCTGCACCTCGCCGACATCGACATCGGCTGGTTCGATCCGCTGGCGCGCCTCGCGCCTCCGCTCGGCGGCACGCGCGACCGCGAGGCGCTGCGCCGCGGACTCGCCGACGGGACGATCGACGCCATCGCCTCCGACCACACGCCGGTGGACGACGACGCCAAGCAGCTTCCCTTCGCCGAGGCCGAGGCTGGCGCGACCGCGCTCGAGCTCCTGCTGCCGCTGACGCTGCGCTGGGCGGAGGAGACGAAGCTGCCGCTGGCCCGCGCGCTGGCGCCCGTCACCTCGCGCGCCGCGGCGATCCTCGGCGTCCCCGATGCCGGCAGGATCGAGGTCGGCCACGCCGCCGACCTCTGCATCTTCGACCCCAAGGCGCATTGGACCGTCACGCGCGAAGGCCTCGCGAGCCAGGGCAAGAACACGCCCTTCCTCGGCCGAGAGGTCACCGGGCGCGTGCGCTACACCGTCGTCGGCGGCCAAGTAGTCGCGGAGCGGCCATGATCGTCACCGATTCCGACGGCCTCACCGAAGGCATCGTCACCATCCCCGTCGCCGGGCTTTCGATCCCCGGCTATCGCGCGCGCCCGGCGGACGCAACGTCGCCGCCCGTGGTGCTGGTGGTGCAGGAGATCTTCGGCGTCAACGACCACGTCAGCGACGTCTGCCGGCGCCTCGCGCGCCTCGGCTACTACGCCATCGCGCCGCAACTCTACGCGCGGCAGGGCGATCCCTCGGCCGCCGCCGACGTCGCGACGCTGCTCGAGACCATCGTGCGCAAGGTGCCCGACACGCAGGTGATGTCGGACCTCGACGCCACCGTCGCCTTCGCGCGCGGCGAGGGCGCCGACACGGCCCGGCTCGGCATCACCGGCTGGTGCTGGGGCGGCCGCATCGTGCTGATGTACGCTGCGCACAACCGTGAGGTGACGGCGGCGGTGGCCTGGTATGGACCCGTTGCGCGCTCCTACCATCCCGGCGACAAGACCGTGATCGAGGTCGCGGGCCACATCAAGGCCGCGGTGCTCGGCCTTTACGGCGGTGACGACCACGGCATTCCCGTGGAGAGCGTCGAGAAGGCGTATGCGGCGATGCGGGCGGGGGGGAATGCCCACGCCGAGTTTCACGTCTATCCGGGCACGCCGCATGCTTTCTTTGCGGATTATCGGCCGAGTTATTCGAAGGTGGCGGCGGAGGATGGGTGGGGGCGTGCGACTGCCTGGTTGGGGCGGTGGTTGGGGCCTTGACGTGGAACTGCCCGGGTATCGCCGGGCGTGCATCGTGGAAGCTCCAAGATATCCGGCGACGGATAGTCGTTTCGCATCAAGGCATTGCGCGTTGACCGGCCCTGATTATCCGGCGCACACTAATTTCTCAGATGGTTTCCCCACGACCTATTTCTCGTTAGGCCTTGGCCATGGAAGGCGACGAATACATCAAGGGAAAATCGAAGGAAGACCTTCTTCGGTCCCTCTATACCGACGCGCAGCCAAATAGCAACGTGTGGGAGCAGCAGCGGATGGCCATCTTTGTACGCTGCACGGAAGATCTGCAGCGCTCAGTGCAAGACTTTACTGATTCGAACAACCGTCTGTCCGGACGCCTGCTTTGGCTCAATATCATCCTCGGCGTGTTTACTGTCTTGGGTACAGTGCTCACGATATGGTCGCTCATCAAGGCCTAACAATGCGTTCGAGCGGGCGCGCCGATAAGCGGCTTCTTGCTGGGACATATCTGTGGCGGCGCGCAGCTCAACTTGAACGTTAGGTTCCTCCGATGTCATACCGCGTGGCGGAAAAGTACCTAGCCGAGCGTCGTGGCGGTCCCCTGCGCGCAGGTGTAATGAGCGCGGCAGTGTTTCTATGCATTTCCGCACTCGCATACAGCCAACGGGGCTCTTCAATCATCGGAACACTCATTGCCACCGGCGTGATGCTGGCCATTGCCGCCGCGATCGCCATCGATCGGATGACGCGAGCCACATATGCAATGGAAAAACTATCGGTTGATGTCACACCGAACGGGCTGGACGTTCAGTCCATCGCCGGGCCCGTGGCAATCCCCGCCGACGGCATTCGCTCGATCACGATGTTTCGCACTATGTTGCCACCGAAGGTAGCCTACTTCGTATTGTCAGGTGCACGAGGAACCGCTGTGATCCCACCCATCGAAGATGCTGATGCGTTTGCAAGTGAGGTCCGCCGCATGCTGCCAACGATTCCATTTACCACCAGGCGAAAGCTCTTCGCCATATTTGGTGCCTAGTCAACGGTGTACGCAGAACCTAACCCAGCGGTGAACGCGGACGTGCCGGGCACGTATTTGTTCATGACGCGCCCTCGTGGCGGCACGCCGGTTACCTAGAACGTTAGGGTACGCGCGCGATCGCGCACCCAGCGGCGCACCCATTGCCCTCCTGGGTTATTGTAGCTACAATAACCAGCGCGTCACCTTCGATGCAGCAAAGCGCAACCGCACGCTGGCGGAGCGCGGCCTGGATTTCGAAGATGCGAGCCTCGTCTTTCGAGGGCCGACCGTCGAGATCGAAGATACGCGCAGGAACTACGGTGAACGCCGAATCATTTGTTACGGCCTGCTCGAGGGTCGTCTTGTCGTGATCGGCTACACGCAGAGGGGCGCATTGCGCCACATCTTTAGCATGCTAAAGGCCAACGATCGTGAGAAAGCCCGTCTCACGGCGTACTTTGAAATCTGATCTCGCCAAGATCGATGCTCGTGTGGTTCAACCACATGAGTACAAGGAGCTTCCCGAGCTCACCGAACAGGCTTTGTCACGAGCGAGCCTGAACAAAGGGGGTAGGCCGCGGTCGGCGAATCCACGCAGGCTCATCTCCATTCGCCTTCCAATTGATGTTATCGAGCGCTGGAAGGCGACCGGGCCGGGTTGGCAAACCCGAATTGCCGAGCGTTTGAGCAAAGTCCGCTGACACCCAAGCGGCCAGGCATCGCTTGCGCAAGCTATGGTTGATTTCACCAAGCCCGAGCGGAAGACGTTGCGCGATCTGGCGGGCGTCGTGTATGAGGGTGAAGCGCATGCCTACCTGGAAGAACTCGAAGATGAGTTCGTACGCTGGCGAGCAGGTGAAATCCTGAGTTCCGAGTTGCTTGCCGCCATCCACGAGTTTCATCAAGGACAATCGCGCGAGCTGTGGTCGAGGTACCAGTCGTTGAAAGAGCCGGAGATCGTTGCCAGGGGAGTGGCCTTGGGCTACTTGACGGAGGATCGGATTCCCGAAAACATCCGTCAAAAGCTGCAGTCACTTCTCGAGTTCTTTGCAAAGCATGATGGGTAGCTCTACATTCACGACAGCGGTGCCCCCGCCGCATGAGCCTGACGCTTACGCTTCCTTCAAGCGGACTCACCTTCGGCTCGCCGCTTAGTTCGAGCGTTACGGCCCGGGATCTGAATGATGGCGCATAAGCGCAACGGACAGCTCACCGTATCTGGCGAATGGGCGCGACACCTTCGCCCATTCCTTCGGCGCAGATTCTGGAAGGGCGAACGTGCTGCTGAAAGGGCGATGCTTCATTCGGAGCTCGATCAGACGCGAGCTGCCGGAAGTCCAGGGGATGTGGGCGTTCGGCCTGCTGGCGACAACAGCATCGAGCGGTCTGAAGAGGGCCCGTTGTGCTCATAGGAACCTGCCACTGCGGCGCCATCACCATCGAGCTCCCGCACGCCCCTGAAAAGGCGACCAGCTGCAACTGCTCCCTGTGCCGCCGCCTCGGCACAATCTGGGCCTACTACGAATTCGGCACGGTGAAGATCACCGGTCACCCCGAACACACGCAGGCCTACATCCAGGGCGACAGGACGCTCAGCACCATCCGCTGCGCCACCTGCGGATGCGTCACGCACTGGGAGCCGTTGCCACGCAAGGCGGGTGCCCGCCATGGCGTCAACCTGAGGAATTTCGACCCGGCGCTGCTCGAGTCCATCGTGGTGCGGCGCTTCGACGGCGCCGACACCTGGCAGTTCCTGGACTAAGCTGGCAGTTCTCGGGCTCAGGCATGCCGCGCGCCGCGGCGCGCAAGCTCGCCCGTGCCGTCAGCCGCGCTTCTCCCGCGGGACGCGCCCCATGAGATAAAACTCGTCATTCGGCCGCATGCCGATGAGGTTCGCCATCCGATTCGACAGCGCGAAGAACGCCGCGATGGCGCCGATGTCCCAGATGTCCTCGTCGTCGAAGCCGTGCCCCTTCAGCGCCACGAAGTCCTCGTCGGCGATCGACGGCGAGTCGGTGGCGACCTTCATGGCGAACGCCAGCATCGCCTTCTGCCGCGGCGTGATGTCGGCCTTGCGAAAGTTGGCGGCGATCTGGTCGGCGACAAGCGGTGCCTTGGCGTAGATGCGCAGGAGCGCGCCATGCGCGACGATGCAGTACAGGCAGTCGTTGGCCGCCGAGGTGGCGACGACGATCATCTCGCGCTCGGCCTTGCTCAAGCCGCCTTCCTTCTCCATCAGCGCATCGTGGTAGGCGAAGAACGCGCGGAACTCCGCCGGGCGGTGCGCCAGCGTGATGAACACGTTGGGGATGAAGCCCGCCTTCTCCTGCACTTGGGTGATGCGAGCGCGGATGTCCTCGGGCAGGTCCTCGAGCTTCGGGACCGGGTAGCGGCTGATCGGTTGCACGAGAGGGTTCCTCCTGTGGCGGCGGGGCGGCGTCGTACGAGTCGGACGTCGCCTTGCCCGAGTATGCCACCCGGAGTCGTCAGGCCTTTTCGCTCCGCGGGATGTTCTCGCGCTGCGGGATGCACAGGTGATCCAAGAGCCCGGAGAGCATCCGGTCGCATGCCTCGATCTGCGTGATCTCGACGTATTCGTCGGCCTTGTGTGCCACCTCGATCGAGCCGGGGCCGCACACCAGCACCGAAGTCTCCTTCCATGTCCGCTGGAAGAGCCCGCCTTCCGTGCCGAACGCGACCTTGGTGAAGGGCGTACCTGCAGGCAGCAGCGAGGCGAGGAGGCGCGCCGCGGGCGATTCGGGCGCGGTCGCGAGCCCGGGATAGGCGTTGGTGATCATCACCTCGGGCGCCCGGGGCTCGTCGCCGGTCGTGCGCGGCCAGTTACGCGTGAGGGCCTCGGTACGATCGAGGATGCGCGACAGGATGCGCGCGGGGTCGTCGTCGACGATGTTGCGGATCTCGAAGTCGATCTCGCACTGGTCGGGGACGATGTTGAGCGCCTTGCCGCCGCGGATGGTGCCAACGTGGAGCGTGGTGTAGGGGATGTCGTAGCCATCTTCGCGAAGGCCGTGCTCGGCCAGGTCGTGCTGCAACTCGCGTATCGCGGTGACGAGGTCGGACGCCGTGTGGATGGCGTTGACGAAGCGTGGGGCGAGGCCCGAATGACCCGCCTGGCCGTGGCAGCAGGCGCGGTAGGCGACCTTGCCTTTGTGGCCGGTGCCGATCTTCATCAGCGTGGGCTCGCCGACCAGGCAGAGGAGCGGGGCCGGGAGCTTGCCTTCGAGCTCGTGCAGCAGGTGGCGAACACCGACGCACCCGATTTCCTCGTCGAAGGAGAGCGCGAGCTGCAGCGGCCGCTGCAGATTCCGTCCGGCGGCGCGAGTCATCGCCATCACCGCACAGGCCACGAAGCCCTTCATGTCCGAGCTTCCGCGACCATAGATGCGACCGTCGCGTTCGGTGGCCTCGAACGGGGGCACGGTCCAAGGCTGGCCCTCGGCGGGAACGACGTCGGTATGACCGGACAGCATCACGCCCGGGATGCCGTGCGGCCCGACGCTCGCGTAGAGGTTGGCGCGCGCGCGATCCTGGGGGTCGGGGACGACCATGCTGTCGATGCCGGCGCCCCGAAGCGACGCCTGCACGCGCGCGATCAACGCGGCATTGGGCGTGCGAGTGACCGACGGGATCGCCAGCAGTTCGCGCAGCAGGTCGAGGCTGCCCGAGGCGGAGACACGGGACATGGCGGAGCGATGTCGGGGTCGCATCACTCCGCCTTCGGCTCGGCGGGCTCCACAGGCTCGACACGCTCGGCGGTATCGGCGGCATGCGGGTCGAAGAAGCTTGGAGCGCTCATGCCGGGGATGTACTGGTCCGAGATATACGCGCGGCAGCGTTCCATGAAGACCTGGGTAACGCGCGACTGCTTGACCGGCATGTAGGTGGCAAGCCCCAGCAGCATCGGCCGGTGCTTGCCGGCAAGCCGCAGGCGGACGAAGCGCTTGCCGTCGAGCGATTGCGTCGATTTCGGGCGTGCATTGAAGAGCGCGTAGCCCAGGCCGTTGGCGACCATCGACCGCACGAGGTCGTCGGAGCGGGTGCGGGCCACGACATTGGGCTCGACACCGGCTGCGGAGAAGAGCGACATGAAATAGTCGCGGCTCATGGGAAGGTCGAGCAGCACCATCGGTTCGGGGGCTAGCTCCTCGAGCGTCGTGGCGAGTTGCTGGGCCAACGGGTGGAGCTCGCTCAGCAGGACGTGGGGAGGAAGCTGGCTCAGGACCTCGAATTGAATGTCCTTGTCGAGCTGCAGGTCGTAGGTGATGGCGACGTCGATCTCGGCGTTGTGCAGCTTGGCCATCAGCTCCTGCTGGTTTCCCTCGACCATCTGCAGGTCGACCTTTTCGTATGCCCGCTTGAATCCGAAGATCACCTCGGGCGCGATCATCGCCGTCAACGACTGGAAGCACCCGACGCGCAGCACGCCCTGCACGACCTGGCTGGAATCGGCGGCGATGTCGTACAGCCGCGATGCTTGCTCGATCAGGTCTTCGCATTCCTTCATCATCTGGGTGCCCACCGGTGTCAGCGTAAGCCCCTTGGAAGGGTGGCGGACAAACAGCTGGACACCCAGTTCCGCCTCCATATGGGTGATGGCGGCCGAGATCGACGGGGCGGAAATGTGGATCTGCTGCGAGGCGATGGCAATGCTGCCGTGCCGGGCGGTGGCGAGGAAATACTCGATCTGGCGAAGCGAGATGCGATTGAGCATGGGCCGTCCGGGAAAGCGGTGCGAAGTGCTGCCGGGCCCCGTTTCGGGGCGCTCGGAGTCGATCTTCGCACGCATCGGTCCCAGGCCGTCGGCCCCGGTTATCCGCGCGCTACAACACCTTGCCCAGGAAGGCCTGGGTGCGGGCATGCTGAGGGTTGCCCAGCACGTCTTTCGGCGTACCGGCTTCGACCACCATGCCGTCCGCCATGAACACGACGCGGTCGGCGACCTCCCGCGCGAAGCCCATCTCGTGGGTCACGACGATCATCGTCATGCCGTCGGCGGCGAGGCTGCGCATCACGTCGAGCACCTCGCCCACCAGCTCGGGGTCGAGGGCCGAGGTGGGCTCGTCGAACAGCATGAGCTTGGGCTCCATGGCGAGCGCACGGGCAATCGCCACGCGCTGCTGCTGGCCGCCGGAGAGCTGCCGGGGGTAGAAATGCGCTTTTTCCGCCAGCCCGATGCGATCGAGCAGCCGTCGTGCCGTCTCGATGGCGGCGGACTTTGCGACGCCCTTCACCTGGATGGGCGCCTCGATGATGTTCTCCTGGGCGGTGAGATGCTGGAACAGGTTGAACCGCTGGAACACCATGCCGATCTCGGCCCGCTTGCGCGCGACCTCGCGCTCGGTCAGCTCGTACAGCTTGTCGCCCTGCTGGCGGTAACCGACGTGGTCGCCGTTGACCAGGAGACGGCCGCCGTCGATCTTCTCGAGATGGTTGATGCACCGCAGGAACGTGCTCTTGCCCGATCCGGACGGCCCGATCAGGCAGGTCACGTCGCCGGGCGCGACCTCGAGATCGATCCCCTTCAGGACCTTGTGGAAGCCGAAGCTCTTGCGGACGCGCTGCGCGTCGACCATGAGGGTCATGGAACCGATCCTTCAGGAGTGCGGCGAGCCGCCGGCGGGACGTTCGCGGAGCATGGCGAGGGACCGGCAGATGCGGAGCCAGAGCGGCGTCTGTTTCGGGCGGCTCGAGCCCAAGCGGCGCTCCAGGTAGTGCTGCCCCACGGTCAGCAGCGTGGTGACGATGAGATACCAGATGCTCGCGACGATGAGCAGGGGGATCACCTGGAAGTTCTTGGAATAGATCAGCTGGGTCGAGTACAGGAGCTCCGGAAGCGCGATCACGCTGACCAGCGAGGTGTTCTTGAGCGTGGTGATCAGCTCGTTGCCGGTCGGCGGGATGATCACGCGCAGCGCCTGCGGCAGCACGATGCGGCGCATCGTTGTCGATTTCTTCAATCCCAGCGCGTGGGCCGCCTCGACCTCGCCCTCGTCCACCGACAGGATGCCCGCCCGCACGATCTCGGACATGTAGGCGCCCTCGTTGAGGCCGAGGCCCAGGATCGCGGCCGCGAAGGGGGTGATGAGGTCGTTGACGCTGCCGAACGCGAACGAGGGGCCGAACGGGATGCCCAGCGAGATCTGCGGGTAGAGCGCGGCGAAATTGAACCAGAACAGCAGCTGCACCAGCAGCGGCGTTCCGCGGAACACGTTGACGTAGACGCCGCTGGCCGCGGAGAGGATGGGATTGGTGGATTGACGCATCACCGCGACGATCACGCCCAGCACGATGCCCACCAGCATCGCCACGACGGTGAGCTCCAGCGTGCGGGCGAGCCCGGAGAGCACCGCGCCGCTCAGGAAGTACTCGCCGACGATCCCCCACCCGAACCGCGGGTTCGTCGCCATGCTGTACACCATCAGCGCGAGCAGCAGCGCGATGAGCGCGCCCGCGATCCAGCGGCCCGGGTGGCGAAGGGGGATGACCTCGATGGCGTCCGCGTCGTCGACGGGTGGCCCCTTCGCCGGGTGCTGCGTGTCGATCACGAGGTCGCGCCGTCGTTGATGGTCGCCTTCGTGAGGGCGCCGGAGCCCTCGTTGTACTTCTTGAGGATCGCCGCGTAGGTGCCGTCGTCGATCAGCTTCTGGACCGCGCCCTGGATGGCGTCACGCAGCCCCGTCGCGCCCTTCGGCACCACGATGCCCTTGCGGCGGGTCTTGGTCAGGTCCCCGACCTGCTTGAACTTGCCGTGCGCCTGCTGCGCCAGGTAGTTGCCGACCGCGGAGTCCATCAGGATCGCATCGACGCGATCGCTCGATATCGCCAGGATCATCGCCGACTGATCGGGGAAGACCAGCACCTCCATCTTCTTGTCGGGGGCGCACTTGGCTGCCTGCGCCTCGGCGTCCTCGACCTGGAACGTCCCCTTCACCGCCCCGACCTTGCGGCCGCACAGGCCGGCCATGTCCTTGACGTTGGCGGTGCTCGACGACGGGACGAAGATCGCGCTGCCCGACTGGAAGTAGTCGATGAAGTCGACGATCTTCTGGCGTTCGGCGGTGTCGGCCATTGCGTCGATCGAGATGTCGTAGCGCTTCGCCTGGATGCCGGGGATGATCTCGTCGAACTTGGCGCCGACGAACTTGAATTCGATGCCGAGGATCTCACCGAGCGCCGCGCCGAGGTCGATGTCGAGGCCCACGAGGGTCTGGTTGTCGGCGCCCGCGTATTGGAACGGCGGGTAGAAGGGCTCCGTGGCGACGACGATGCTGCCCTTGGCGCGAAGGTCCGCGGGGACCATCGCGGCCAGCCGTTCGTCCTTCTTGAGGGCCGGCTTGCCGGTGGGCGCCGTTGCCTGCGCGGACGCGGCCAGCGAAGTGACGGCGAATGTGGCAGCGAGCGCAAGCGCCACGCCAGTGGCAAGAAAGGATCGACGGTTCGGCTGGACGTTCATGATGAGGCCCCTGGGTGGATGGTTCGAGAACACGATGGTGCGAAATCGCGCGGCGGCAAGCTCACTGCGCAGGTGGAGGCACGGCGGCACCCGATGGTGCGGACGAGGACGCTCGCAGGTCGACCAGCGAGCCGTATCCGCGCTTGGCACCGTCGACGCCGATGAGGTCGAGGCAGCGCCAGAACGACGCCTGGACCGCGCTGATGACGGGCTTCCCGAGGGCCGCTTCGAGCGCGGCGATGGCACCCACGGACCGCAGGTTGGTGCAGCTGATGAACACGGCCGTCGACTCGAGTGTATCGGTGGCGATGGCGAGGTCGTAGACACGCTCCAGCGGCACGCGCGCGAGCTCGTGGTCGCTGGTGATGTCCATGCCTGCCGACGCCACGACCGGATGGCCGTTCTCGCCGAGGAAGCGCGCGCCGCGGGCAATGATGTCGGGGGTGTAGGGCGTGACCAGCGTGACGGGGCCCGCGCCGACCGCGGCGAGCGCCTGCAGCACGGCGCTTGCCGTGGTCGTGGCGGGGATGCCCGGCGCCCATTCGCGAAGGTGCGCGAGGTACGCCCGGTCCCAGCTCGTTCCATGGAGGAACGAGGCGCTGGTCCCGCCGAAGCAGAGCGCGTCGAGCGGTGCCTCGGCCAGCAGTCGCACCGACTGCTCGAGCTCGGGCGAGCGCATCATCTGGTCGATTCCCTCGACGGTGACGCTGGGGAGCTTGACGCGGCTCGTGTGGATGGAGACCCCCGGCGCCGTCATCGCGTACATCTCCGCTTCCATCACGACGCTGGACGCCATGTAGACGAGGCCGAGCCTCGCCTTGTACCCATCTCCGTCTTCAACGAACGTCATGTGCCGCCTCGATGACTCCAGCGCCGGGCGCCGGAGGTGGTGATGCTTCCTGGAAAGACGATCAGCGCGCGCCCGGGACCCCGAAGCCCGGTGCGATTCGCGGGTCGCGCGCCCGCGTGATGTAGTCCTGCACTTGCGGTTGGTAGACCTTCCATGCGCCATAGAGCGCCTCGACGGGGTTTTCGTCCACCCAGTCCATTCGAAGGTCGACGATGGGCCATTCCAGGTCCGCGCAAACGAGCAATCCGGCGGAGTGGCAAGGGCCCGCTTCTCCGCCTGCGGCGTTGCCCGCGCGCATGGCTTGCATGAGGCGCTCTGCCAGTTCGCCGGGTGTCTTCTCGAAGGTCTCCAGCATCGCCGCCGGCACCTCGCGTGACGCGAGCATGTTGCCCGCGCAGGCCGCGTGCTGGCCGGTTGCGGTCGCCAGGGTACCCAGCGCGCTGCTGCCGGTGAAGACGGCAGGCGGTTGCCCGGCGTCGATGGCCATGAGCTGGCGGTAGGCGATGAAGGGACGCGCCTGCAGGGCATCGATCGCCTGCCGGGGGCTGCTTCCGCCCGCCATGGCATCGAGCGCCGCCGTTCCCAAGGCGGGATCGGTGATGTTCTGGCTGGCGGCGGCCCCCACGCCCGGGCGCACGCGGATGCAGCGCGCGGCGACTGCCGGTGACGACGAGCACACCGCCGCGCCGAACCGGCCGGTGTCCGGACATCGCGCGATGATCGAGAACGTCACGGAAACGCCGGGCGCCGCGCGGCGTCAATCGGGGATGACGGCGGTGGCATCGATCTCCACCAGCCACTCGGGGCGCGCCAGCGCCGACACGACGATGCCCGTCGACACCGGGTGCACGCCCTTGAGCCAGCGCCCCACGACGCGGTAGACCGCTTCGCGGTAGCGCGGGTCGATGATGTAGATCGTGATCTTGCAGATGTCCTGCAGCTCGCCTCCAGCTTCCTTCATCAGCATCGCGATGTTCGCCATCGCCTGCTCGGCCTGGCCCGCAACGTCGCCGATGCACACGCTTTCGGAGGTGTCGAGGTTCTGCCCGATCTGCCCGCGCAGGAAGACCATGCGGCCCCGCGCGACGACGGCCTGGCACAGGTCGTTGTCCAGGTTTTGCTCCGGGTAGGTGACCTTGGTGTTGAAAGGGCGGATGCGCGTGTGTTTCATGGGTTCACCGCTGGCGCCGCCCAAGGGGCGGCATCGTGCGACACAGGGGGCTTTCCCGGGAGGAGAAGCGGTCGGGCGTGCAATGGGCTTCGATGTTTCATCAAACGTGCACAGGCGCCAATTTGTCTTTTCCGACGGCGTGTGTCGGAATTTCCGAGAGAGGGATCACGACCGGATTAGGCGCGACATGGCTTCGATGGCGAGCTCATAGCCATCGCCTCCCAGGCCCGCGATGACGCCGTCGGCGGCCTTGGAGATATAGGAGTGGTGCCGGAAACTTTCCCGGCGCCAGATGTTGCTCATGTGCACCTCGACCACCTTGCCCGGGAAGGACAGCAACGCGTCGAGGATGGGCACGGAGCTGTAGGTCAGGCCGGCTGCGTTGATGATGACGCCCCGGGCCGAGCCGCGGGCCTGCTGGATCCAGTCGACGAGCTGCCCCTCCCAGTTCGACTGCACGAAATTGAGGACCAGGTCCAGCGAGGCGGCCTTCGCCTCGCAACGCGCCTTCAGCGTCGGGAAACTGTCCTTTCCGTACACCTGGCTGGCGTCGAGCCCGTAGAGGTTGGCGTTGGGGCCGTTGAGGAACCACAGGTCCGCGTTGGCGTGGGCGGGCCCGAAAGTGTCGGTCATGGCGTGGGCTCAGGCATGGGGAACGGTGGCTTGCAGGGCGGGCAACGCCTGAACCTGCGAATTCCAGCGCGCGGCCTTCGGGTGCCTGGCGCGCCAGTCGAGCTCGGCGAAGCGGAAATCCAGGTAGCCCAGGCCGCAGGCGAGGGCGACTTCGCCGATGGTGAGCCGCTGCGTCGCGAGCGCGTCGGCCTGCTCCTCGATCTCGTCGAGGCAGGCGCCGACCTTGACCAGCTGCGAGTCGCGCCAGGCGTCCCACTGTTTGTCCGGCGGCCGCGCGCTGCGCTCGTAGCGCGCGAGCAGTGCCGCATCGAGGAGGCCGTCGCCCAGCGCCTGCCTCGTGAGCGCCTGCCATTTCGCCGGAGCTTCCCTGGGGAAGAGGCCATGCGCAGGAACGAGGCTGTCCAGGTATTCGCAGATGACACGGCTGTCGTAAAGCGCCCGGCCGTCGGCCAGGATCAGCGTCGGGACCTTGGCCATCGGGTTGTGCGCGGCGATACGCGCGTCGCGATCGATGGGGTGCGCGGCGCTGTCGAGCCACTCGATGCGATCGGCCAGTCCCAGCAGGTGGGCACTGGCCATGACCTTGCGCACGTAGGGGGAGGTCGGGGCGTAGAGCAGTTGCATGGTGTGGGGGCTTTCGAGCGTCGGTGAGGGTCAGGGCCTGAGGACGAGCTTCCCGAATATCTCACCTCGCTCCATCATCCGGTGGGCTTGCGCGGCCTCGGCGAGCGGCAGGCTTCCCTGCATGCGCGGGCGGATCCGGCCGTCGGCGACGAGCGGCATCACGTGCCGCTCGATGAGGCGCGCCATGCGCGTCTTTTCCTCGTGGGTCTGGGGGCGCAGCGTGGAGGAGTGCAGGCTCAGCTGTTTCTGCATGAGCGTCAGCAGCTCGATCTCCACCCGCGAGCCCTGCATGAACGACAGGCTGAGGTGCCGCCCGCCGAACGCCAGCGCGTCGAGGTTGCGTCGCACGTAGTCGCCGCCGACGATGTCGAGCACCACGTCGACACCACGTCCGCCGGTGGCCGCGAGGCAGGCCTGCACGAAGTCGGTGTCGTGATAGCAGATCGCTTCGACGGCGCCCATCGCCTTCAGGGCGGCCAGCCTGTCCTTCGGCCCGTCGGTGACGATGACGCGCGCTCCGGCCGCATGGGCCATCTGCACGGCCAGTGTGCCGATCCCGCCCGCGGCGCCGTGGACCAGCAGGGTTTCGCCCATCTTCAATGCACAAAGCTCGAAGAGGTTGTGCCAGATGGCGAACAGGCCCTCCGGCAAGGCACCCGCTTCGTCGTCGGTGAGGTTCTCCGGGATCGCGAGACAGTGATCGGCGGGCGCGATGCACCATGGCGCATAGCCCCCGCCCGGCAGCAAGGCCATGACGCGCATCCCCGGCGCCCAGCGCCGGACGCCGGGGCCGCACGCGACGATGTCACCGCAGGCCTCGAGGCCGAGCACGTCGGTGGCGCCGGGCGCGGGCTTGGCGATGCCCTGGCGCTGCATGATGTCGGGCCGGTTGACGCCCGCCGCGCGCACGCGCAGTAGCACCTGGCCGCCGTCGGGCGCCACGACCGGGCGCTCGGCGAGCGCCAGCACTTCGGGACCACCGGGCTCGCGCGCAACGATCCCGCGCATGGTCGAGGGCAGGTTCAGCATGACTCGTCGGTTCCTGGGATCACGATCGACATGGGCGGCTCACGGCGCGCCATGACGCAGGAGGATATCGTCAGCCGTCGACGCAACCTGTTTGAGAATCCTGAAGCCGAGCCTCGGAAAATGCAGCGGGGCGATTTGTTTTTTCCGAAGTCCCGAGTCCGAAAATCGTGATTCTCAACGCGAGCAGGCTTGCGAGAGACTTCCCGCCATCCGCACGCGCGCCGAAGCCGGCGTGTCGGTGCGATATCGAGATGCGGCCGCCCGTGGCGGCGTATGTCGCCTTCGAGGCCGGATGGCTTCGGCTCTTCCCGGGAACCGGAATGTCAGTTGAAAAGATCGATACGCTGGTGGTTGGTGCAGGCCAGGCGGGGATCGCGATGAGCGAGCACCTCGCGGCAATGGGAATTCCCCACATCGTGCTGGAGCGCAGGCGAATCGCCGAGCGCTGGCGCTCGGAACGCTGGGATTCGCTGGTGGCCAACGGCCCGGCGTGGCACGACCGCTTTCCCAACCTCGAGTTCAAGGGCGTGCCGCCGGAGGTCTTTCCCGCCAAGGAGCGCGTGGCGGAGTATTTCGAGGAGTACGCGCGGATGATCAAGGCCCCGATTCGCACCGGCGTCGAGGTCAAGGAGGTCAAGCGCATCGAAAACCGCCCAGGCTTCACTGTGACCACGTCGCGAGGCGTGATCGAGGCGATGAACGTCGTGGCAGCCACCGGCCCCTTCCAGAAGCCCAGCTATCCCGACATCGTCCCGCGCGACTCGGGCATCGACCAGCTTCATTCCGTCGACTATCGCAACCCGGAGCAACTGGCGGAGGGCGCGGTGCTGGTCGTGGGGGGCGGCGCATCCGGTACGCAAATCGCCGAGGAGTTGTGCAAGGCCGGCAGGCGCGTCTACCTGTCGATCGGCGAGCACTACCGGCCGCCTCGGTCCTACCGCCAGCGCGACTACGTGTGGTGGCTGGGCGTGCTCGGCAAGTGGGACGAGATCCGCAAGACCAAGCAGCGCGGCAAGCACGTCGCGTTTGCGGTCAGCGGCTACGACGGCGGGAAGACGGTCGACTTCCGCCGCCTCGGACATGCCGGCATCACCGTGCTGGGCATGACCCGGCGCTTCGAGAATGGCGTGATGCATTTCGAAGACGACCTCGCGCGCAACATTGTCCAGGGCGACGAGGATTACTTCGACGTGCTGCGCGAGGCCGATGCGTACGTCGAGCGCAACGGTCTGGACCTGCCGCCCGAGCCCGAGGCGTGGAAGCTCCTCGACGACCCCGAGTGCATCCGCAAGCCGATCCTCGAGCTGGACCTGGCCAAGGCGGGCATCGCCACGGTCCTGTGGGCAACCGGCTACAAGTTCGACTTCGGCTGGCTGGGCGTGGAAGCGGCCTTCGACGAGCAGGGAATGCCGTTCCACAAGCGGGGCATTTCCGGTGAACGCGGTGTCTATTTCCTCGGGCTTCCGGAGCTCACGAACCGTGCGTCATCCTTCATCTACGGATGCTGGCACGACGCCAAGTACATCGCGGACCACATCACGATGCAGCGCAACTACATCGCGTACGAAAAGGTCGTGACGCAACTTCCGGGGTGATGCGACATATGGATCGTAGGTCGCGGAACGTCATTCCCGCGAAAGCGGGAATCCAGCGTCACGCCTTCGGCGGCACGTAACCCGCGACCTTCTCGGCGCCTTCGCCGAAGAAGTGCTTCTCCATTTGCTCGGCCAGCCACTTGCGGGCGCGCGCGTCGGCCAGCGACAGCCGGTTCTCGTTCACCAGCATGGTCTGGTGGCGAATCCACTGCTGCCACGCCTCCTTGGAGACGTTGTCGTAGATGCGCTTGCCGAGCTCGCCGGGGTAGGGGGGGAAATCGAGGCCCTCGGCGTCGCGGCCGAGCTTGATGCAATGGACGGTTCTCATGATGTTCCTTTAAGTCAGGTGCTCGCCTTGGGCAGCACCTTGCGATACACCAGCGACTTGCGCTGGTAGTTGTACATCTCGCGCTTCTGCTGCGGCAGGTCGTCGACGGTGACGAGTTCGAAGCCGCGCTCGAGGAACCAGCCCGAGGTGCGCGTGGTGAGCACGAAGAGGGCGTTGAGCTTGAGCTTTCGCGCGCGGAACTCGATCTCGCGCATCAGCGCCTCGCCGTAGCCCTCGCGCCGGTAGTCGGGGTCGACGGCCAGTGCGGCGAGCTCGCCCACGCCCTCGCCGGGGAAGGCATAGAGCGCCGCGCAGCCGATGACGTGGTTGTCGTACTCGGCGATGACGAAGCGCTCGATCTCCGATTCCAGACGCTCGCGCGAGCGCCGCACCAGCACGCCTTCCTGCTCGAGGGGCTCGATGATGGAGATGATGCCGCCGACGTCGTCGATGGTGGCGTTGCGCAGGTGGGCGAGCGGCGTCGCCGACACCATCGTGCCGACGCCGTCGCGCGTGAAGAGCTCGAGCAGGAGCGCGCCGTCCATGTGCCGCGACAGCAAATGCGCGCGCTTGACGCCGTTGTCGCAGGCGCGCACCGCGCAAGGCAGGTAGTGGCGCACGTCGGTGGGCAGCTTCTCGGGCTTGGCGAGCAGCGCCTCGGCGTCCTTGGTGGAAAGGTCCGAGAGGAGCTGCCGGCGGCCGTTGCGCACGCCGTCGTTCTCCATCAGGAAGATGAGCTTGTGCGCCTGCAGGCGCACCGACACCTGCATCGCGCTCTCCTCGAGCGCCAGGTTGAAGATCTCGCCGGTGGGCGAGTAGCCGATGGGCGAGATCAGCACGATGTCGCTGTCGTCGAGGCGCTGCTGGATGGCCTGTGTGTCGACGCGGCGCGTCTCGCCGGTGAGCAGCATGTCGACGCCGTCGAGCACGCCCATGGGCTTGGCGGTGATGTAGTTGCCGCTGGACACGCGATTGCGCGCGCCCGCCATGGGCGAGTTCTGGATGCCCAGCGAGAGCAGCGCCTCGATGCGGCTCCTCACCTGTCCCGCGGCCTCGAGCACGCAGTCCATGGTCTCGGCGTCGGTGATGCGAAGCCCGTTGTGGTAGCGGCTCTGGATGTTCTGCTGCGCGAGGATGGTATCCACCTGCGGGCGCATGCCGTGGATCACGACGAGGCGGATGCCGAGGCTGTGCAGCAGGTTCAGGTCGTGGATGACGCCGAGGAAGGATTCGTCGGCCACGACTTCGCCGCCGAAGGCGATGACGAAGGTCTTGCCGCGGAAGGCGTGCACGTAGGGCGCCGCGGCGCGCATCCACTGCACGAAGGCGTGCACCGTCGCCGAGCGGGCCGAGGGCGGTGTGTCGGGGTTGCGGCGTGACATCGGGGCAGGGAGGTCGGCGCGGGAGGCGCGAGCGGAATCTCGGCCCGGATTATAGCGGCCGGCGCTCGGCTATCATCGGGCATTGCGGGCGCGGTTCCGCCGTCCCGCCGCCTCGTTGTTTCTCTGCAACCCGCATGGCCTCCCCCCTCCTCGAAAACCTCAATCCCGAGCAGCTCGCCGCCGTCACCCTGCCGCAGGCCTCGGCGCTGGTGCTGGCGGGCGCCGGCAGCGGCAAGACGCGGGTGCTCACCACCCGCATCGCCTGGCTCCTCGGCACCGGCCAGGCGAGCCCCCTGTCGATCCTCGCCGTGACCTTCACCAACAAGGCCGCGCGGGAGATGATGACCCGGCTCTCGGCCATGACGCCGCAGGTGACGCGGGGGATGTGGATTGGCACCTTCCATGGCCTGTGCAACCGCATGCTGCGCGCGCACCACCGCGACGCCAACCTGCCGCAGCTCTTCCAGATCCTCGACACGCAGGACCAGCTCGCGCTGATCAAGCGCATGTACCGGGACGCCAACATCGACAACGAGCGCTTCCCGGCGCGCGACTTGCAATGGTTCATCGCCGACAGCAAGGAGGCGGGGCTGCGCCCGCCGGCGGTGCGTCCCGAGAACGAGGTGATGCGCCACCAGGTCGAGCACTACGCGCTGTACGAGGCGATGTGCCAGCGCGAGGGCGTGGTCGACTTCGCCGAGCTCCTGCTGCGAAGCTACGAGCTCCTGTCCAACCATGCGGCGATCCGCGAGCACTACCAGCGGCGCTTCTCGCACCTCCTGGTCGACGAGTTCCAGGACACCAACGTGCTGCAGTACCGCTGGCTGCGGCTCATCACGGGCCCTCGCACGACGGTGTTCGCGGTGGGCGACGACGACCAGTCGATCTACGCCTTCCGCGGGGCCAACGTCGCCAACATGCAGCACTTCGAGCGCGACTTCGCCACGCCCGAGCTGCCGGTGCGCCTCATCAAGCTCGAGCAGAACTACCGCTCGCACGGCCACATCCTCGACGCCGCCAATGCGCTGATCCGCAACAACCAGGCGCGGCTGGGCAAGAACCTCTGGACCAGCGACGGCAAGGGCGAGCCGGTGCGCGCCTTCGTCGCGCCCACCGACCTCGAGGAGGCCGACTTCATCGTCGACGTGATCCGCGGCCTCGCCGACGAGGGCGTGCCGCTTTCGGAGATCGCGCTCCTGTACCGCTCCAATGCGCAGTCGCGGGTGCTGGAGCACGCGCTGTTCGGTGCGCAGCTCCCCTATCGCGTGTACGGCGGCCAGCGCTTCTTCGAGCGCGCCGAGATCAAGCACGCGCTCGCCTACCTGCGGCTCATCGCCTCGCCCGCCGACGACGGCGCGTTCCTGCGCGTGGTCAATTTCCCGCCGCGCGGCATCGGCGCGCGCACGCTCGAGCAGTTGCAGGACGTGGCCCGCAGCGGCGCCGGCGCCGGCGCCGGCGGAGCTGCGCCGCTGTACGAGGCGGCGAAGGCCGGCAGCATCGGCGGCCGTACCGCGACGAGCCTGCGCACCTTCGTCGCGCTGATCGAGCGCCTGCGCGAGGAGACGCGCGCGCTGCCCCTGCCCGAGGCCGTGGCGCACGTGGTCGAGCATACAGGCCTGATGGCGCACTACAAGGCCGAGAAAGACGGGCAGGACCGCGTCGACAACCTCGAGGAGCTCGTCAACGCCGCGCAGGCCTTCGTGCGCGAGGCCGAGCTCGCCACCGACGCGCCGATGCTCTCCGACCGCCTGCCGGGCGGTGAGCCTGGTGCGGACGAGCTCCCGGGAAGCGCCGTGGCCGAGTCGCCGACCGACGGTGCCGAGGAGGGCGCGACCGACCCGCTCACCGCCTTCCTCGCGCATGCCGCGCTCGAGGCCGGCGATACCCAGGAAGCCGAGGGTCGGCCGGCGTTGCAGCTCATGACCGTGCACTCGGCCAAGGGCCTCGAGTTCCACAGCGTGTTCGTCACCGGGCTGGAGGAAGGGCTCTTCCCGCACGAGCAGAGCTTCAACGTGCAGGACGGCGTCGACGAGGAACGGCGGCTGATGTACGTCGCCATCACCCGCGCGCGCCGCCGCCTCTACCTCACCCACGCGCAAAGCCGCATGCTCCACGGCCAGTCGCGCTACAACATCCAGAGCCGTTTCCTCGACGAGATTCCGGCCGACCTCCTGCAGTGGCTCTCGCCGCATCGCGTGCGCGCACGCTGGAACGAGCAGGTGGCCGGCGACGTTCCGTCCTTCGGCGGCGCCGCGCGAGGCAGCGCGACCGCGGCCACCGCGGCAGGGCCCCAAGGCCCCGCCTGGCGCATTGGCCAGAGCGTGCGCCACGCCAAGTTCGGCGTTGGCGTGATCGTCGACAGCGAGGGGCGCGGCAGCGATGCGCGCGTGCAGGTCAACTTCCGCGATGCCGGCGTCAAGTGGCTGGCGCTGGAGTACGCGAAGCTCGAGGCGGCGTAATTGGCGTGGTGCCCGGCGCGAGGCCTACGGACCCTGTCCCGGCTTCGAACGCGAAAGCAGTCGGCTGGCGGGTCCCCGCGCGGGCGGCTCCATCAAGGCGGGTCGCTCGCCCGCGCGACCCGCCGGACGCCGACTTCGCGTTAGGCGCCGGGCCAGAGTCCGTAGGCCTCGCGCCGCGACCGTCGCGTCATGCGAAACAACGCATCCCGTGCTCGAAGCGGCGCGCCTGTCGCCGCGCATCTACGCGAGCACGGCGCGCGCCCGGCTTGCGCGCCCCACCCTCCTCCTCGCGCATCAACGACCAGCTGGATGTGCCGGCAACCGGCTCGCTTACTTCGCGGGCAGCGGCGCCAGCGTCTCGCCGGCGTGGAACACGTCGCGGTAGCTCACGTAATCCGAGATCTGCACGATGGTGATCACGATCACCATGTACGGCAGCACGAAGAGGTAGGCGAGCGTCGTGCGCGCCCCCTCGCCCGCGCCCGAGACCAGCAGCGACACGATCTGCAGCAGGGCGGTCGGGACGACGCCGGCGATGACGAACAGCGCCAGCACGTACACCAGGATCGGGCGCCAGTTGGCGAGCGCGGCGCGCAGCGAGGTCGACAGCGCCTGGCCGGCGCGCAGGCTCTGGAACACCACCAGCGCGGGCGCGAACCAGGTCGCGAGCAGCACGGGAATGGCGCAGAGCGTGGCGAACAGCATGCCGAGCTCGACGCGCGAGTCGGCGAACACGCTTTCGGCCTTGTCGACGGCGTCGGCGCTGCCCTCGGCAGCACCCGCGGGCGGGTTGGCCAGGAACTGCAGCAGCCGGCCCTCGTCGACCAGTGCGCTGGCGGCGACCGCGCCGATGATGCCGAGCGTGAACACCACGCCGATCGGCAGCAGGGCGCGCAGGTCGGACTGGAAGCCCTGGAACACCTGCTGCCAGCGCGGCCGGCCGCCTCGCTCCACCGTCCATGCCGCCGCGAGGAAGCCGACGGCGAACACGGGCTTGAGCAGCGGCACGGCGACCACGCCCACTACCGGGATGAGCCGGATGATCCCCAGCACCACGTAGTAGGCGAGCAGCAGCAGCAGCCAGTGCACGCGCGCCTTGGCGAACAGCACGGCGGCCTCGCGCAGCCAGTGCAGGCCCTTCGACGCCGGGTGGCGCGTGAACACGATGTCGCGCGGGGTGTCGTCCATCAGGCCGCCGCGCGCAGGTCGGGGAAGCGGGGAGGGCGCGCGGCGCGCTGCGCCAGCACGCGCTCGAACACGGAAGGATCGTGCGCATGCGTGAGCGCCCCGGCGCGCGGCAGGTGCAGGTCGTAAAGCCGCGACAGCCAGAAGCGCAGCGCGGCGGCGCGCGTCAGTGCCGGCCATTGCACGCGCTCGTCCTCGCCGGGCGCACGAACCCGCGCGTAGCCGCCGACCATGTCGCGCGCCGCGTGGTCGTCGAGCGAGCCGTCCTCGCGGCTGCACCAGTCGTTCACCGCCACGGCGAGATCGTAGGCGAAGAAATCGGTCGCGGCGAAGCCGAAGTCGATGATGCCCGCCACGCGGTCGCCGTCGAACAGCACGTTGTCACGGAAGAGGTCGCCGTGGATCGCGCCCCTGGGGAGCTTCTGGCTGCCGTAGCCCACCTGGTTGCGCAGCTCGGCGGCGAGCAGCTCCTGCTGCGCGGGGGACAGGAAGGGCCTCACCGCGCGCGCCGCCTGCCGCCACCATGCGGGCCCGCGTCGATTGGTGAGCCTCGCGCGATAGCTCGCCGACGCCACATGCAGCCGGGCGAGCGCCTCGCCGGCGGCGGCCCGCTGGGTCGCGGCCGGCGACATCGCCGGCGCGCCTTCGACGCGCGCCATGAGGCCGGCGGGCTTGCCGTTGAGGATGGAAAACAGCGCGCCGGTGCGGTCGGGCTCGGGCGCGGGCACGGCCACGCCCTCGCGCGCCAGGTGCGCCGTGAGGTTCAGGTAGAACGGCAGCTCGCCGGCCGGCAGGCGCTCGTACAGCGTCAGCACGTAGCGCCCGAACTCGGTGGTGACGAAGTAGTTGCTGTTCTCGATGCCGGCCGCGATGGGCGTCATGCCGGCAAGCTTGCCCACGTTGTAGCGGGAAAGCCAGGCGTCGAGCTCCTCGACGCTGACCGTCGTGTAGACAGACATGACGCGGGCGAAAGGGCGGGGCCGCGGCTAGCGCGGCCTGCGCCCGGCTACCAGGAAAACAGCACCCATTGGGGGACCCTCACGCCAGAATCGAGGCTGTCGCGGCGGATGAAGGCCTGCCCATTGGGATCGGGTACGAGGTAATAGGTGCGGCCGTGGCGCGGTGTCACGCGGACGAAGCGCAGCTCGCCGCCGATGCGCACTTCCTCGCGCGTCTCGTCGCCGCTCTGGGTGATGGTGACCTGCGGCTCGAGGTCGGGGTCCGGCGGCGCGCCGGTCGGCGCATCGGGCACCGGCGTGAACGGGGGCGGCGGCGGGACGTCGCTGTTGCGCGGCTGCGCCCACACGCTCGACACGAGCGCGAAGGCCGTGGCGGCTGCCAGTGTCGAGGCAAGGGATTTCACACGGCGATTCTAGCAAAACGGGGCAGGGCGCGCGCCGCCCGCGGCCGCCGCGACGGCCCGCGAATGCGCGGTGGGGCGCCCGTGCAACAATCACCCCATGCCCAAGCTCGTACTGGTCGACGGCTCGTCCTACCTCTACCGGGCGTTCCACGCCCTGCCCGACCTGCGCAGCGCGCGCGGCGAGCCCACCGGCGCGCTGCGCGGCGTGCTGTCGATGCTGCGCAAGCTGGTCGAGGACGAGAAACCCGACCACTTCGGCGTGGTGTTCGACGCGCCCGGCAAGACCTTCCGCGACGACTGGTATCCGGCGTACAAGGCCAACCGCTCGCCCATGCCCGAGGACCTCGCGCGGCAGATCGAGCCGCTGCACCTCATGGTGCGTGCGCAGGGCTGGCCGCTGGTCATGGTCGAGGGCGTCGAGGCCGACGACGTCATCGCCACCTTCGCGCGCGAGGCGAGCGAGGCCGGCGCCGACACGCTGATCTCCACCGGCGACAAGGACCTGGCGCAGCTCGTCACGGCACGCGTGGTGTGCATGAACACCATGAGCAACGAGCGCCTCGACGAGGCGGGCGTGCTCGCCAAGTTCGGCGTGCGCGCCGACCAGCTGCTCGACTACCTCACGCTGATCGGCGACAGCGTGGACAACGTCCCGGGTGTCGACAAGGTCGGCCCCAAGACCGCCGTCAAGTGGCTGGCGCAGTACGGCTCGCTCGCCGCCATCGTCGCGCACGCTGCCGACATCGGCGGCGTGGTCGGCGAGAACCTGCGCGCCAAGCTCGACTGGCTGCCGCAGGGGCGGCGCCTGCTCACCGTCAAGGCGGACTGCGAGCTGCCCATGCGCTTCGACGCGCTGACCATCACGCCCGTCGACGACGAGGCCTTGCGGCCGCTCTACGAGCGCTACGGGTTCCGCAGCTGGCTGCGCGACGCCCCGTCCACAGGTCATCCCCGCGCAACAAGCCCCCGAATGTCTCAATCGGGGGGCGGGGACCCAGCGCTCGACGCGCGCATTGCCACCAACGGGCACACCGCAGGCGCCGGCCCCTCCGGTGACGCCGTCGACGCCGCGGGCGCCATCGCGCGCCGTGCCGCGCAGGACACCGCGGGCCGCCGCTTCGACATCGCCGAAGCGCCCCCCGATGCGCCGGGCAAGCCCGAGGGTATCGCCTACGAGACGGTGGTCGACGAAGCCGCCTTCGAGCGCTGGCGGGCGCGCATCGCCGCCGCCGACCTCGTGTGCTTCGACACCGAGACCACCAGCCTCGACCCGATGGAGGCGCGCATCGTGGGGCTGTCGTTCGCCGTCGCGCCGGGCGAGGCCTGCTACATCCCGCTCGCCCATCATTACGCCGGCGTGCCGCCGCAGCTCGACCGCGAACGCGCGCTCGCGGCGCTCAAGCCCTGGTTCGAGGACGCCACGCGCGCCAAGCTCGGGCAGAACGTCAAGTACGACCAGCACGTGCTCGCCAACCACGGCATCGCGCTCGCCGGCGTGGCGCACGACACCCTGCTCGCGTCCTACGTGCTCGAGTCGCACAAGCCGCACGACATGGACAGCCTCGCGTGGCGGCACTTGAACTGGAAGACCATCGCCTATGCCGACGTCGCGGGCAAGGGCGCGAGCCAGATCCCCTTCGAGCAGGTCGCGCTCGACCAGGCGACCGCCTACTCGGGCGAGGACGCCGACGTCACGCTGCGGCTGCATGCGCATTTCGCCCCCGCCATCGCCAACGACGCCAAGCTCGCGCGCATCTATGGCGATATCGAGATACCGGTACGCGAGGTGCTGTTCGGCATGGAACGCCATGGCGTGCTGATCGACGCCGCCAAGCTCACTGCGCAGGGCAAGGAGCTCGGCGAGCGCGCGATGGAGGTGGAGCGCAAGGCCTACGAGAGCGCAGGCCAGCCCTTCAACCTGTCGTCGCCCAAGCAGTTGGGCGAAATCCTCTTCACGCGCATGCAGCTGCCGGTCAAGAAGAAGACCTCGACCGGCCAGGCTTCCACCGACGAGGAGGTGCTGCAGGAGCTCGCCGCCGACTACCCGCTGCCGCGCCTCATCCTCGAGCACCGCGGCATCACCAAGCTCAAGTCGACCTACACCGACAAGCTCGTCGCGACCATCAACCCCCGTACCGGGCGCGTGCACACGACCTTCGGCCAGGCCACCGCCGTGACGGGCCGCCTCGCCTCCAACGATCCCAACCTGCAGAACATCCCCGTGCGCACCGCCGACGGGCGGCGCATCCGCGAGGCATTCATCGCGCCCGAAGGCCACCACATCGTCTCGGCCGACTACTCGCAGATCGAGCTGCGCATCATGGCGCACCTGTCGCGCGACCCGGCGCTGGTGGCGGCGTTCCACGCGGGGCAGGACATCCATCGCGCGACCGCCGCGGAGATCTTCGGCGTCAAGCCGGAAGAGGTCGCCGCCGAGCAGCGCCGCTACATCAAGGCGGTGAACTTCGGGCTGATCTACGGCATGGGCGCCTTCGGGCTCGCGCAGCAGCTCGGCATCGAGCGCGCCGCCGCGCAGCAGTTCATCGACAAGTACTTCCAGCGCTACCCGGGCGTGTCCGAGTACATGCTGCGCACCCGCGAGGAAGCGCGCAACCAGGGCTATGTCGAGACGGTGTTCGGCCGCAGGCTGTGGCTACCCGACATCAAGGCGGCGAGTGGCCCGCGGCGCGCGGGCGCCGAGCGCGCGGCGATCAACGCGCCCATGCAGGGCACGGCCGCCGACTTGATCAAGTTGGCGATGATCGAGGTCGACCGCTGGATCCGCGAGGCGAAGCTCCGCTCGCGCATCGTCCTGCAGGTCCACGACGAGCTGGTGCTCGAGGTGCCCGACGACGAGCTCGCGATGGTGCGCGGCGAGCTCGCGCGACGCATGGCCTCGGTCGCGCAGCTCGACGTGCCGCTGGTGGCGGACGTCGGCGTCGGGCCCAACTGGGAGCAGGCGCACTGACGATCACCCTGTCATCCCCGCGCAAGCGGGGACCCAGCCTTTGGTGATGGTATGCGCGACCCGCGCAAACATGCGTCTTGCGTTACGGTATTGCGTCGACCCGCGCAAACATGCGTCGTCGCCTCCATCGGCAAGGCGTGCGGCGGCCACCGGGGCTCGGTCCTCGCGATGACCCCGGCTTGTATGTTCGGCCCAGACCAGCGCGGTAAAGTCCGGACACCGTCAAGGTGACCGGACCGGACCGTGCAGCCTGGGACCCCGGTGGGGCGGCGAGCCTGCTCGCCAGCCCGTCCCCGAGTCAATTTGCGCACGGACCCCGCGCTGGTCTTCCTGATGCCCGAACGGTTAGTCGAGCGGTTTGCCAGCTCGCATTCACAAGCAAGGGATACGAAGACCATGTCTGGATCATCCGTGATGGTGGGAATCGACGTTTCGAGCGCGCACGTCGATGTGGCAGCGATCGGTGCCGAGCTTCCGGCGGCACTGGCCCGGGTCAACAACGATGCCGACGGCCACAGCGCGTTGGCCGATGGCTTGGCGCGCCTGGAGCCCGGGTTGGTGCTGATGGAGGCCACGGGCGGCTACGAGGCCGAGCTGGCGTGTGCCTTGCAGGCGGCGGGACTTCGCGTGGCGGTGGTCAACCCACGCTCGGCGCGCGACTTTGCGCGAGCGATGCAGCGGCTGGCCAAGACCGATCGCATCGATGCCGTTACTCTGGCCGAATTCGCGGGCGTCCTGGCCCGGCGTCCCGACGCCGAGCGCTTCATCCGCCCATTGAGCGTCCCCGAGCAGCAGGACCTGGCGGCCCTGGTCATGCGCCGCCGCCAGCTGGTTACCATGCAGCTGTCCGAACGGCAGCGTCTGCGCCTGGCCCGGCCGGTGACGCGTCCCAGCATCGAAGCCTTGCTCGCCGCGATCGCCCGGCAACTCGATGACGTCGATGCCGAAATGGCGCGGCACGTCAAAGAGCACCACGTCCAGATGGCCAAGCTGCTGCAAAGCGTGACCGGCGTCGGCCGTGTCTGCGCTGCCACGCTCATCGGCGAACTGCCGGAACTGGGGCACCTCAATCGCCGACAGATCTGCGCGCTGGTGGGTGTGGCACCTCACGCCAACGATTCGGGGACCCGACACGGGCGACGACGCATCTCTGGCGGCCGCTTCGAGGTACGACGTGCCCTATACATGGTCTACGAACGGTTGCTCGCGGCCGGCAAGCTCAAGAAAGTCGCCCTGATCGCCTGCGTGCGCAAGCTGATCACCCATCTGAACGCAATGGCTCGCGATCATCTGCGGCGCATCGGCGCTTGACAATCAACACGGTTACTCGGTCCTCGCGATGACCCCGGCTGCGGGCCGAGCCCCGGCGTCCGCCGCGCCGATGGAGGCGACGACGCAAGCTTTGCGGCTTCCGGCGATACCGTTGCTCGTGGGTTGCTCGGGATGGCGCGGCGTTGCGCTGGTGCCGCCGTGACACCTTGAAGGCTGGGTCCCCGCTTTCGCGGGGATGACGGCGTCATCCGTTCGGCGGATGGCATGTGCTGCGCGCGCCGGGTTTTGATGGCGTCTCCTCGTCAGGAGCGCCCACCATGCAGGCATTCGATGTCGTTCCGCTGCCCGACCCCCGCAGACACCCGCCACGTCGCCGCGCGACGAATGTGCCGTCGCCCGAACGTCCGCGCGAGCGGCTGCTCGAGCGCGGCGCCGCCTCGCTGACCGACGTCGAGCTCGTCGCGGTGATGCTGCGCACGGGCGTGCGCGGGCGATCGGCGATCGAGGTCGCGCGTGCGCTGGTCGAGGCCTCGGGCGGGCTCTCGGGCATCACCTCGGCCGACGCCGCGACCCTGGCGGCGTTCGACGGCGTGGGGCCCGCGCGCGGCGCGCAGCTTCGCGCCGCGGTGGAGATCGTGCGCCGCGCGCTGCGCGAGACCGTGTCGCGCGGCGACGTGCTGACCTCGCCCGAGGCGGTCCGCGACTACCTGCGGCTCGCGCTGGCGCAGCGTCCCGTGGAGGTGTTCGTGGCGCTGTTCCTCGACGCGCAGCATCGCGTGATCGCGGCCGAGGAGATGTTCGCCGGCACGCTCACCCAGACCAGCGTGTTCCCGCGCGAGGTCGTGAAGGCCGCGCTCGCCCACAACGCCGCGGCGGCCATCTTCGCCCATAACCATCCCTCCGGCGTGGCCGAGCCCTCGCGCGCCGACGAGCTCCTCACCCAGTCGCTCAAGTCGGCGCTGTCGCTGGTCGACGTGCGCACCCTCGACCACTTCGTCGTCGCGGGGCCGAACGTGCTGAGCTTCGCCGAGAGGGGGCTTCTTTGAGGCATCGGCCCCTTGCAGGGGGGCGACGTCGCGCTGCCCGTCGCCCGGGAGACTTGACATCAAAGCATCAAATCAACGATGCTTTGATGCATGCGAACCACCCTGACCCTCGATGATGACGTCGTGGCGATGATCGACCGCACCCGCAAGGCGCGCGACCAGAGCTTTCGCGAGGTGGTGAACGAGGCGCTGCGCGAGGGGCTTCAACGCCTCGGCGAACCAAAGCCCCACAGGAAGCCGTTTCGGACCGAGTCGGTGGACCTGGGGGAGATCTATCTTCCCAACATCGACAACATCGCGGAGGTCCTCGATTTGGTCGAGGGCGAATGGCGGCGATGATCCTGGTCGATGCCAATCTGCTGGTTTACGCCTGCGTGCGCGGGTTCCCGCAACACGAGCGGGCGCGCGCCTGGCTCGACGGCGCGCTCAATGGATCCACGCGCGTCGGTCTCCCGTGGGTGAGCCTGCTCGGGTTCCTGCGGGTGGCGACCAACCCGCGAATTTTCCAGCGGCCACAAAGCATGGTGACCGCGTGGCGGCAAGTGGAGGCATGGTTGGGCTGCCGGACGGCGTGGATACCCGAACCGGGCGAGCGGCATCGGCAGCTCCTTGCGCCGCTCCTGGTCGGCGGCAATGTGGCGTCCACCCTCGTACCGGATGCCGCGCTTGCGGCGCTCGCCATCGAGCACGGGTTGGTGCTGTGCTCCAACGATGGCGACTTTGCGCGCTTTCCCGGCCTGCGCTGGCACAACCCCCTGGCGGCTTGACTGCAGCGCCCGCCTTGACCGAGGTCAAGGCCACGCGACGTCCGCGTGACTAGCATCGTCGTGGCGCAACTTCAGCGCGCGCCGAACGTCCCTTGGGGGTCACATGCGACTGCTGCTCGTCAATCCGAAGTATCCCGAGAGCTTCTGGAGCTTCAAGTGGGCGGTGGAGGGCATCCTGCCCGGCAAGCGTGCCATCAACCCGCCGCTCGGGCTCGCCACGCTCGCCGCGCTGTGCCCGCCGGACTGGGAGGTCGAGATCGTCGACGAGAACGTCGAGTCGGTCCCGCTCGAGCCGGAGGCCGACCTCATCGGTGTGTGCGGCATGGGCGTGCAGTTCGCGCGCCAGTGCGAGCTGCTGCAGTACTACCGCGGCAAGGGCTATCCCGTGGTGGCGGGGGGAAGCTTCGCCTCGCTGTGCCCCGAGCGCTACGCATCGGTCGCCGACACGGTGGTGGCGGGGGAGGCCGAGTACATCTGGGCGCGCTTCTGCGCCGACTTCGCGTCGGGCTGCACGGCCAGCCTCTACCGCGAGGAGGGCGTCGTGGCGCTCGCCGATTCCCCGACGCCGCGCTTCGACCTCCTCAAGCTCGACCGCTACTCGACGGCCACGATGCAGTTCTCGCGCGGCTGCCCGTTCCTCTGCGACTTCTGCGACATCATCGTGATGTTCGGCCGCAAGCCGCGCCACAAGAGCGTCGAGCAGGTCGAGCGCGAGCTCGACGAGCTGCGGCGGCTGGGCGTCGTCAACGTGTTCTTCGTCGACGACAACCTGATCGGCAACCGCGCGGTCGCCAAGGCGCTGCTGCGCGGGCTGATCGACTACCAGCGGCGGCACGGCTACCGCTTCCGCTTCGGCACCGAGGCGTCGATCAACCTGGCGGAGGACCCCGAGCTGCTCGCGCTGATGCGCGACGCGAACTTCGGCTGGGTGTTCGTCGGCATCGAGTCGCCCGACCCGCTGGCGCTGAAGGAAGTCCGCAAGACCCAGAACACGCACCAGGACACGATGCAGTCGGTGCGCACCATCTACGCCAGCGGCATCGACGTGCTGGCGGGCTTCATCGTCGGCTTCGACAACGACACGGTGCAGAGCTTCGACCGCCAGTACCGCTTCATCATGGATTCGGGCATCCAGGCGGCGATGGTCGGCCTGTTGACGGCCCTGCCGCGCACGCCCCTGTACGCGCGGCTCGAGCGCGAAGGGCGGCTGCGCAACGACATGCAGCACTCCGACAACACCAAGCTCGCGACCAACGTCATCCCCCGGCGCATGAGCTACGACGAGATGATCGCCGGCTACAAGGACCTCTACCGGCGCCTGCTCACCGATCGCGGGATCGCCGGGCGCATCCGCAGCAAGCTAGCGCACATGGGCCCGCCGGTGTACGACGGCGAGTACGCGCCGTGGCAGCGGGTGCAGGTCGTCTGGCGGCTCTTGCGCCACGGCATCCTGCCCGGTGGACCGCGCCGGCTGTACCACTTCCTCTCGACCATGCCGTGGCGGCAGCCGCGCAAGGCGCCGCTCGCCATCGTCGACTGGATCGCCGGGCTGGCGATGCGCGACTACGTGCGCCGCTACTTCGAGCAGCCCGCAGCCCGCGAGGCCGCGCGCCTCGCGGGGCGCCTCGACGCCCTGCGTACGCTGCTCGCCGGCCACCTGCGGCAGGGGACGATGGCGCTGCGTGCCGGCACCGCGCGCGTGGAACTCTCGCTGCAGCTCGATTCCGCCTGCGGGCGGCGCGTCTTCAGCCGGCTCGCCCGCCAGCTCGACCGCCTGCTGGCCTTGCGCGGCGCGACCCTCACGCTGCGCGTCGACCGGCTGCTGGCGCGCGAGGCGGCGCACCTCGAGCGACTGCTCGAACGGCTGGCACGGCACGGCGACCGCGTCTTCGTCGTCGTCGGCGAGCCGCTGCGCGGGCTGGTGCGCGTCGATTCGTCGCGCTTCAACCTCGTGCTGGGGTAGGCCGGGCCCCGATGTCGGCGGGGAAGCGCGGCCTGCGTGGCGGAGCGGCTGCGCCGGGCAGGGTGCCGATCGGCGTGGGCGGGGTGCCCACCGCTACAGGACGACGAGGTGCCTTGCCGCTGCGCCGCGCACGCTCTCCATCGCGATCGTTGCATCGAACGTGACGAAGCGGCCCTTGTGCCGTACGGCGAGGGCGAGAAGATAGCTGTCGGTGACCTGGCGCGGGCCGTGCACGCGGGTCAGGTCCACGGCTGCCGCATCGAGGATGCTGAGGTCGTCGGCCCAGAACGCGTGGAGCGCGTTCGAGGTCGCTTCCGCGAGACGTTCCGCGACTGCGCGAATGGGTAGTGCGTTCGGATAGGCGGGTTGCGACATGATCCGCAGGCAGCCGTTCTGCGTAAGTGGACAGGAGGCCCAGCCCGCCTCCGCGTGCTGCGAATACCACTCGACCGCGCGGCCATGCGATGCGTGGTCGGCGTCGAGCAATGCGATCAGCACGTTGATGTCGAGCAACGCGCGCATCAATACGCGTCGTCGTCGCGCAGCTTGTCGATCAGCTCGTTGGTGACGATGCCGCCGCGCTTCGGAAACGCGCGAAACCCGTAGACGGGCCGGGCCTCCCTGGCATGCACCGCCGTGGCGGGGGTGCCGGTCAACGCATCGCGGGCGAGCTCGGAGATGACCTCGCCGATCGTCTTGTGCTGATGGCGGGCGCGGTCCTTTGCCGCCTGGAGGACGTCGTCGGCGATGTCGAGCGTCGTTCGCATCATCGGATGATGACGCATCAAACATCAGATGTCAACGCTGATGCAACCCGGTCATTCCCGCGCAAGCGGGAACCCAGGCTTGGGTAGCGATCATGTGGGTCCCCGCTTTCGCGGGGATGACCCGGAGGCCGCGGGGATGACGGGTTGCCGACGACGTCAGAGCGACACCGCGAACGCCTCCACCGGCGTGCCGATGCCCTTCAGCGCCACCTCGCCCAGCGCGTCCATCACGAAGGCGCCGCCCAGCGCGTCGTGCGTCGCGCGGTCGACGAGGATGGTGCGCCCGGCAGGCTTGGTGTGGCCCTCGAGGCGCGCGGCGAGGTTCACCACGTCGCCCACGCAGGTGTAGGTGGCGCGCGTGGCCGTGCCGGTGTAGCCCGCCACGACCTCGCCCGAGGCGATGCCGATGCCGATGCGGATGGGCACCTTGCCGCCCGCTTCGCGCTGGGCGTTCAGCATCTCGATCAGGTCGCGCATCTCCAGCGCCGCGCGTACCGCGCTGGCACTGGGATCGGGTATCTCCAGCGGCGCGCCGAAGATCGCCATCAGGCCGTCGCCGATCATCTGGTTGACGACGCCGTCGTGGCTGGTGATGGCGTCGAACATCAGGGTGTAGAAGGTGTTGAGGAGCTCGATCGTCTCCTCGGGCGTTTGCGACTCGACCAGCGGGGTGAAGCCGCGGATGTCGCAGAACATCACCGAGGCCCGCACGCGCTTGCCGCCCAGCGAGAAGCCCGATTGCGCGAGGTCCTGCGCCACCTCGGTGGTGGCGAAGCGGCTCACCAGCGCCTTCAGGTCGTCGCGCAGCCGCTTCTTCTCGAGGCTGGAGGCGATGCGCGCGCGCAGGAGCGTGGCATTGGGCGGCTTGGGCAGGTAGTCCACCGCGCCGAGCTCGATGGAACGCACCACGCTGTCGAGTCCCTCGACCGACGAGGTGACGATCACGGGGATGTCGCGCAGCCGCGTGTCGGCGCGCAGCGCCTCGAGCACCTCGAAGCCGTCCATCTCGGGCATCTCGAGGTCGAGCAGCACGAGGTCGTAGGGAGTCTCCCTGAGCACCTCGATCGCCACGCGGCCGTTCTCGGCGGTACCGACGCGATGCCCCTGCAGCTCGAGGTTGCGGGACAGCAGCAGCCGGTTGACCTTGTTGTCGTCGACCACCAGCAGGTGGGCGCCATTCCCCCGGTGCTCAGGCATTCGCCAGCGTCTCCAGCGCCTCGGCGACGCGCGCGAACTCGCCTTCGACGGCCTCGAGCGTGGGCACCTCGCCCTGGCCCATGGCCGCGGCGCCGGAGAGCTCCAGCGCGCGCGCCATCCCGCCCAGCGTCAGCGCGCCGAAGGTGTTGCTGTTGGACTTGAGCGAATGCGCCGCGCGGCGGAAGCCCTCGGCGTCGCCGCTGCGCTGGGTGCTGCGCAGCGTCTCGATCATCTTGGGCGCCTCGCCGAGGAACAGCGTGGCGAGCTCTGCCACGAACGCGCTGCCGGTGGTCTGCTGCAACGCCTCGAAAGTGGGAAGGTCGATTGCTTCCGCCATGTCTATCGCTCCTTGCGCGGGGTCACGCTGCGCAGCGCTTCCATCAGGTGTTCGACACGAATGGGCTTGGTCAGGTAGTCGTCCATGCCGGCATCGATGCACATCTCGCGGTCGCCCTGCATGGCGTTGGCGGTCATGGCGACGATGCGCGGGCGGCTGCCGTTGGACGAAGCAATGATCGTGCGCGTGGCCTCGAGGCCGTCCATCTCGGGCATCTGCACGTCCATCAGCACCACGTCGTAGGCCTGCCGGCGCACCGAGTCCACCGCTTCGAGGCCGTTGGAGGCGAGGTCCGCACGATAGCCCATTTGCTGCAGGATGCGCAGTGCCAGCTTCTGGTTCACCACGTTGTCCTCGGCGAGCAGGATGCGCAGCGGGTGCCGCTCGGCCATGCGCGGGTCGATGCCCGAGCGCGGCGCCGCGGCGGTGGCGCGGACGGGGGCCGCGTCGCGGGTGAACAGCGTGGCCAGCGTGTCGAAGAGGTGCGACTGGCGGATGGGCTTGGCGAGGTAGGCGGCGAACAGCCCGTCCTCGGCCCCGGCCTCGCGGCGCCCCAGCGAGCTCGACAGCACCAGCGGCAGTCCGGGCGCGCGCTGCTTCAGCGCGCGCGCCAGCGCGAGCCCGTCCATCTCGGGCATGTGCATGTCGAGCAGCGCCACGTCGAACGCGCGCCCCTCGTCGATCCAGCGCAGCGCCTCGGCGGGCGAGGCTGTGGTGGAGGGATGCATGCCCCACTTGCCGCCTTGCAGCGTGAGCACGCGGCGGTTGGTGGCGTTGTCGTCGACCACCAGCATGCGCTTGCCCTCGAGCTCGGGCTGCACGCCGATGAAGTCGCGGCCGCGCCCCTGTGGCAGCTTGGCCACCGGGGCCTCGAAGCGGAAATGGAAGGTCGCACCCTTGCCGAGCCCCGCGCTCTCGGCCCACAGCGAGCCGCCCATCAGCTCGGCGAGGCGCCGGCTGATGGCGAGGCCGAGGCCGGTGCCGCCGTACTTGCGCGTGGTGGACGAGTCGGCCTGCGAGAACGACTGGAAGAGGCGCTGCATGCCCTCGTCGGAGAGCCCGATGCCGGTGTCGCGGACCGAGAACGTGAGCTCCGTGCGCCCCTTGGGAAGCGGCTTCGCCGACACGATCAGCACCACCTCGCCGTGCTCGGTGAACTTCACCGCGTTGGACAGCAGGTTGAGGATCACCTGGCGCACCCGCGTGACGTCGCCCTTGACGCCTTCCGGGACGTCGCCCTCGAACACGTAGGCCGCCTCGAGGTCCTTCTCCACCGCGCGCGCGGCCACGAGGTCGAGCGCCGACTCGACGCATTCGCGCAGGTCGAAGGGCTGCGCCTCGATGTCCATGCGCCCGGCCTCGATCTTGGAGAAGTCGAGGATGTCGTTGATGATGGTGAGCAGCGCGTCGCCCGACTCGCGGATGGTGGCGACGTAGTCGTGCTGCTCGCCCGACAGCGGCGTGTCGAGCAGCAGGCCACTCATGCCGATCACCGCGTTCATGGGCGTGCGGATCTCGTGGCTCATGGTCGCGAGGAAGGAGCTCTTGGCCTCGTTGGCCGCCTCGGCCTGGGCGCGCGCGTCCTGTGCCTGCTTGAAGAGCTGGGCGTTCTGCAGCGCCACGCCGACATTGGCGGCAAGCGTCGACAGCAGGCGCTCGTCGTTTGCATCGTAGGCGTTCTCGCGCACGGTGCTTTGCACGGAGATCACGCCCTCGGCGCGGCCCGCCACGACGATGGGCACGCCGAGGTAGGAAAGCGACTGCGCGCCGAAGGTCTGCGCACCGAGCTCGCGGCCGCGGCGGTCGACGTCGGTGTTCATGACGATCGGCTCGCCGCTCTGGATGATGCGGCTGGTGAGGCCCTCGCCGAAGGGCAGCGACTGGCCGATCCCGCCGTGCGCGTAGGGAAAATCGATGATGTTGCGCGTGCGGTCGAGCAGCGCGACGTAGGCGACGTCGGCATTGAACACGTCGCGGATCTGCTCGCCCACGGCCTCGAGCAGCAGCACGATGTCCATCTGCGAGGCGAGCTGCTGCGAGACCGTGTTGATGGTGGCGAGCTCGGCCGCGCGGTCGCGTGCCTCGGCGTAGAGCCGCGCGTTCTCGATGGCGATCACCGCCTGCTGGGAGAGCCCCACCAGGAAGTCGCGCTCGCTGTCGACGAAGGGCCGGCCCGCGGTACGCCACACCGCCATCGCGCCCTTGACGCTGTCGCCGGCGAGCAGCGGCGCCACCATCAGCCGCTCGTCCTCGGTGGGGTCGTCGGTGCCGGCGATGGTGACCGCGCGCGAATCCTGCGCGGTGTCGTTGACGTACTCGGCCTTGCCCGATTCCAGCACGGCACCGATGATGCCCACGCCGAGCTTCACGTCGGTCTCGCGGATCGCGTCGGCGATGGTGCCGACGGCGACGATCGCGCGGTATGCGTCCTGTGAGTCGCTCGGCAGGAAGATGGCGCTGTTGTCGGCGCCGAGCAGGTCCTTGGCATGGGTGGCGATGCGGTCCATCACCACGCCGAGGTCGAGGGTGGAGGAAATTTCGCGTCCCACCTCGGCCAGCGCCGCGGCCTCTCGGGTGCGCGCCTGCGTCTCGTCGAAGAGCCGCGCGTTCTCCAGCGCCACGCCCATGGTGGCGCCGACGGTCGAAAGGAGCCGGACCTCGGCGTCGCCGTAGGCCGACTCTCGCTCGTAGTCCTCCATGACGATGTAGCCCAGCAGCCGGTCGCCGCCGAGGATGGGCACGGCCACCATCGACTTGCTCGAGTCGGTTCCGGCCACCATGCCGATGCCCATCGCGGCGGCCTCCGCGGGCGAATGCGTGACCAGCGGCGCGCGCGACTTGGAGATGTGGTTCCAGATGCCGCTGATCGCTGCGGCCATCGGCGACACCGTGAGGCGCTGCCCATGCTCGAACTCGTACAGGTAGTGGAGCTGGCTGGCCTTCTCGTCGTACCAGCGGATGCCGATCTCCTCGGTGCGGAAGACCTCGCGCAGCTTGTCGCCGACCAGGTCGACGATGGCCTGGAAGTCGAGCTCGGCGGCCATGCCCTCCTGGATGCTGTTGATCACCGCCAGCTCGGCTGCGCGCTGGTCGGTTTCCTTCAGGAGGCGCTGCGTCTCGGCGAAGAGCCGCGCGTTCTCCAGCGCGATGCCCATCGACGAGGCCACGGTGGTGAGGAGCCGCAGCTCCGCCTCGCCGAAGGCGTGCTCGCGCTCGTAGTCCTCGATGGCGATCGAGCCGATGACCCGCTCGCCCGAGATGATCGGGACGTTGGCGGCGCTCATGCCCAGCGCGGTGCCGGGGATCCGGCCCTTGGTGGCCATCTCGGCTTGCGTGGAGATGACCTCGGGCGCGCGCCGCGCCACGAGCTGCGCGAAGCCCCTTGCCGACGGCATCGGCGCGACGGACAGGCGCTCGCCGTGCTCGTATTCGTACAGGTAGTGCACGAGCTGGGTATCGTGGTCGTACCAGCGGATGCCGATTTCCTTGGTGTCCAGCACTTCGCGCAGCTTGTCGCCGACGAGGTCGACGATGGCCTGGAAGTCGAGCTCGGCGGCGATACCCTGCTGGATGCTGTTGATCACCGCCAGCTCGGCGGCGCGCTGCTCGGTCTGCTTCAGGAGGCGCTGCGTCTCGTCGAAGAGGCGAGCGTTCTCGAGCGCGATGCCCATCGCCGAGGCGATGGTGGTGAGGAGGCGCACCTCGGCGTCGCCGAAGGCGTGCTCGCGCTCGTAGTCCTCGACGACGATGCCCCCGATCACGCGGTCGCCCGACACGATCGGCACGGTGACGCCGCTCTTGCCGACCTCGGTGCCCGGCAGCACGCCCCGCTCGCGCATCTCGGCCTGGGTGTTGGTGACGCGCGGCGCGCGGCGGGTGACGATGGACGTCCAGCGTTCCTCCGGCAGCTGCACCGACACGACGTCCAGGCGCACGCCATGCTCGTACTCGTACAGGTAGTGCACGGTGCGATCCGCGTGGTCGTACCAGCGGATGCCGATTTCCTTGGTGTCCAGCACCTCGCGCAGCTTGTCGCCGACCAGGTCGACGATGGCCCTGAAGTCGAGCTCGGCGGCGACCCCTTGCTGGATGCTGTTGATCACCGCCAGCTCGGCGGCGCGCTGCTCGGTTTCCTTGAGCAGGCGCTGGGTCTCGTCGAAGAGGCGCGCGTTCTCCATCGCCACGCCCATCGCCGAGGCGACCGTGCCCAGCAGCCTGACGTCCGCGTCGCTGTACGCGTACTCGCGCTCGAAGTTCTCGACGATGATGTAGCCGATCACCCGGTCGCTGCCGATGATCGGCACCGAGGCGGTGCACATGCTGGTCTCGGTGCCCGGCACGGTTCCGACCGCCGCGACCTCGGCCCGGGTATTGCGCAGCTTGGGTGCACGGTCCGCGACGATCTCGTCGAACGACCGGCTCCAGGGCGCCGCCGGTTCGATCTTGACGCGCCCGCCGTGCTCGTACTCGTAGAGGTAGTGGATCTGCTTGCGGTCGTAGTCGAACCAGCGGATGCCGATGTCACCCGTGTGCAGCACGTCGCGCAGCTTGTCGCCGACGAGGTCGATGATGGCCTGGAAGTCGAGCTCGGCCGCCACGCCCTGCTGGATGCTGTTGATGACGGCCAGCTCGGCGGCGCGCTGCTCGGTCTCCTTGAGCAGGCGCTGCGTCTCGGCGAAGTTGCGCGCGTTCTCGAGCGCGACGCCCATCGACGCGCCGATGGTGGTGAGCACGTTGACGGCCTGCTCGTCGAAGGCGTCCTCGCGCTCGAAGTTCTCGAGGCTGAGCATGGCGCGGCGCACGCCACCGATCATGACCGGGACCAACACCACCGACTTGGAACGGTCGGTGCCCGGCTCGACGTAGAGGCCCAACGCCTCCTGTTCGGCGAAATTCCGCGCGAGCACGGTCTCGCCACGATCCACGCGCTGCGAGGCCAGGCTCGCGATCTTCAGCGGGCGGGGCGGCAGGCTGAGCCGCACGCCATGCTCGTAAACATAGGGCGTGTAGACGATGCCGGCCTCGCGGTCGACCCAATCGATGCCGATGTTGGGGCTGTCGAACAGCGCGCGCAATTCGTCGCCGACCAGGTCGACGATGGCCTGGAAGTCGAGGTTGGCGACCATGCCCTTCTGCACGCTGTTGATCACCGCGAGCTGCGCCGCGCGCTGCTCGGTTTCCTTGAGCAGGCGCTGGGTCTCGTCGAAAAGCCGCGCGTTCTCCAGCGCGACGCCCATGCTCGCGGCGACGGTCGAGACGAGGCGCAGCTCGGCGTCGCCGTAGGCGTCCTCGCGGTCGTAATCCTCGAGCACGATCGACCCCAGCGCGCGGTCACCGGCGACGATGGGCACCCCCAGTGACGACAGGCTCTGCTCGGTACCGGGTGACGTGCCGAAGCCCAGCGCCGCGTACTCGGCGCGGTTGCGCACGAGCACGGCTTGCCGCGCGCGAAGGATGCGCAGCGCGCCTTCCGATGGCGTCACTGGCGGCATATGGATGCGCGTGCCGCGCTCGTACTGGTACGAGAAGTGCATGAGGTTGGCTTGCGCGTCGTACCAGCGGATGCCGAGGTCGCGGGTATTCAGTACTTCCCGCAGCTTGTCGCCCACGAGGTCGACGATGCCCTGGAAGTCGAGCTTGCCGGCAATTCCTTCCTGGATGCTGTTGATCACCGACAACTCGGCAGCACGCTGCTCCGTCTCCTTCAACAGGCGCTGCGTCTCGTCGAAAAGGCGGGCGTTGTCCAGCGCGATGGACATGGTGTTCGCCAGCGTCTCGAGCAGCCGGATCTCGGAAGCGCTGAACGCGTGCTCGCGTTCCTCGTCGGTGAGCTGCAGCGTGCCGATCACGCGGCCGCCGCCGAAGAGCGGCACCAGCACCTGCGTCTTCGGCATGCGCATATCGGGCGAGACCAGGAACGAGCCCAGTTCCGCCATCCGTCGCTCGAAGTCCTCGTCCACCACCAGCGTCTTGCCGGTGCGGCGTACCTCGGGGGAGAAGCCCCGGTCGGTGATGGGCAGCGGCGGTATCTCGATGCGACGGCGTCCGTCGTGCGCATAGGGAAAGCGCTCGACGCCCGCCTTCTCGTCGAAGATGCGGATGCCGAACATGTTGTTGCCGAACACGCCGCGCAGCGTGTCGCCGACGGCGTCGTACACGCCCTGCATCGTCAGCTCGCCCGCCAGCGCCCGCTGCACGCTGTTGATGATGGCGAGCTCGGCGTTGCGCTGCTCGGTCTCCTTCAACAGGCGCTGGGTCTCGGCGAACAGGCGCGCGTTCTCCAGCGCCACGCCCATGCTCGCGGCGATGGTCGACAGCAGGCGCCGGTCGGACTCGCCGAACGCGTCCTCGCGATGGTGGTCCTCGATGACGATGGAACCGATGCGACGGTCGCCCGCGAGCACGGGCACGTCGATGCTGGCCCTGGGAACGTCGGTCCCCGGGATGATCTGGTCGGCAGCGATCTCGCGCGCGGTCCAGTGGCGGACCTCGCGCCGCTGCAGCGCGCGCTCCCAGCGCTCGGCGTCGAACACCTCGGGCGGCACGTCGAGCCGCACGCCGTGCTCGTACTCGTACAGGTAGTGGTGCGAGCGCGTGGCGGGGTCGAGCCAGCGGATGCCGATGTCGCCGGTGTGCAGCACCTCGCGCAGCTTGTCGCCGACGAGGTCCACGATGGCCTGGAAGTCGAGCTCGGCGCCGATCCCCTGCTGGATGCTGTTGATCACCGCCATTTCCGCGGCACGCTGCTCCGTCTCCTTGAGCAGGCGCTGGGTCTCGGCGAAGTTGCGCGCGTTCTCCAGCGCCACGCCCATCGATGCCGCGATCGTCGTCAGCACCGCGACGGCCTGCGCGTCGAACGCATGCTCGTGCTCGAAGTCTTCCATGCTGATCTGCGCGCGGCGCACGCCGCCGATCATCACGGGCACGATGACCACCGATTTCGAGCGATCGGTGCCCGGCTCGACGTACAGGCCGAGGGCGTCCTGGGTGGCGACATCCCCCGCGATGGCGACCTCGCCCCGTTCGGCGAGCTGGGCGGCGAGCCTCGTCGCCGTCAGCGGGCGCGGCGGCAGCACGAGGCGCTGGCCGTGCTCGTAGGCGTACAGCGTGTGCACCACGCCGGCCTCGCGATCCATCCAGTCGATGCCGATGTCATCGGTGTGGAACAGCGTGCGCAGCTCGTCGCCGACGAGGTCGACGATCGCCTGGAAATCGAGGTTGGCGACCATCCCCTTCTGCACGCTGTTGATCACGGCGAGCTGGGCATTGCGCTGCTCCGTCTCGGCGAGCAGGCGCTTGGTCTCGTCGACGTGCTGCGCGTTCTCGAGCGCGACCCCCATGCTCGAGGCGATGGTTTCGAGCAGGCGGAGCTCCGCGGCCCCGAAGGCGTGCGTGCGCTCGAAGGACTCGACGCTCAGGAGCCCCAGAACCTGGTCGCCGGACCCGATCACGGGCACCACGGCCTCGGACAGGGCGATGTCGGTACCCGGCTGGTGCATGTGCGGGTCCGCGAGGGCATCGGCGATCACGTAGGGTTGCCGCGTCGCGCAGATGGTCTCCCAGATCCCGCCCGCCCTGGGCTGCATGGGCGCGAGGTGAAGCCGCCTGCCGTGCTCGTAGACGTAGCGGCTGTGGAGCAGGCCGGTGCCGGGCTCGAACCATTCGATGGTGAGGTCCTCGAGGCCGAACACCTCGCGCAGCCTGTCGCCGACCAGGTCGACGATGGCCTGGAAGCCGAGCGACGAGGCGATCCCCTGCTGGATGCCGTTGATCAGGGCCAGCTCGTTGGCACGCTGCTCGGCCTGCGCGGTGGACACGCGCAGGGCCTCGGTGCGCTCGACGACCTTGCGCTCGAGCCCTTCCGAGGCCGCGGCATTGGCCAGCGCGATGGCACCCTGGCTCGCCAGCATCGCGAGGAGGTCGCGGTCGCCCTCGTGGAAGCGGCCGAACACGCCGTCGATGTCGGCGTACAGGTAGCCGAGGAGCTCGCGCTGCGCGACCAGCGGCACGACGATGCGCGAGCGCTGGTCGAATGGCGCCGCGTCCGCGGGCAGATGCTCGAACAGCGGCGCCCGGCGCCGGCGCACGCCGTCGATGGCCGCTCGCGTCGAGGCGAGCAGCTTCCCGGCATCCTCGCCGGGTGGCAACTCGGCGGCGAGCAGCGTCGCCTCGCCGTCCTGCTCGGCGACGATCAGCACGCGCTCGGCGCCGACCAGCTCGAGGGCTTCCTCGAGCAGGAAGGCGTGGATGTCGGCCGCCGTGCGCAGCGCGTTGAGGCGCATGCCGGCCTCGACCATCCGCTCGAAGGTCGCGCGCGCATCGGCGTCGCTGTCGAGGTGCGGCGGCAGGGGTGAGCGTTTGCGGGAGCGCCGCAGGTCCCTCATCCAGTCCTCGATCAACCTGCGACAGACCGGCGCCTTGCCGAAGAAATTGCGGCGCAGGCCCTCGTCGCGCAGCGACGTCACCTCGGCGAGCATCGAGCGGTAGGCGCGCTCGCGCACGGCGCGCGCCTCGGCGGCGCGTCCAGCCGCCGACAGCGCCTCGGCGAGGAGCGCCAGCGCGCGCGTGGGCTCCGTGGAATAGGGGCCTGCACGGTCGGCGCCGGATTCGGTCAGCGCCAGGGCGCGTCGCGCCGAACGGACCGCGTCGCGCGGCCGTTTGGCGGCGAGCTGCGCCTGCGCGAGGACCATGGCGCCATCCGCCTCGACGATGTGGTTCGCGAGGCGCTGCGTCTGCGCGTGGTATTCCTCGGCGCGCGCCAGCGGTTGGCGATCATCGGCGGCCAGCGCGAACTGCGCGGCGAGCGCCTCGAGCTCGGCCCCGGTGTTGGGGATCGTCCCATCGTCGACGGCCTGCCGGTAGCGGCGGAAGATCGACGCCGCCTCGTCGAGGCGGCGAAGCTTGAGCAGGCAATCGACCTGCACGCCGTACACGACCGGCGCGATGCCCCTGAATTCGCCGATCAGGCCCTCGGCGCGCTCCATGTGCCGCAGGGCGCGCCGCGCGAGTCCCAGCGCGGCGTAGTCACTGGCCAGGTTGCACAGCGTGGTGGCCACGCGCTCGCGATGCCCCGAGGCGTCGAAGGCCTCGAGCGCCTGCTTCAGGTAATCGATGCGCTCCCCGAGGTCGGGATCGGCGTTGCGCAGCGTGTTCAGCGCGTTGCCGATGCCGAAGCGGTCACCGGTGTCGCGCGCGATGGCCAGCGCTTCACGCCCGTGTTCGATGGACCTGGCCCGGTCGCCCGAATTGAGGCACGCCACCGCTGCCGTCCACCTTGCGCGGCCTTCGCCCACGCGATCGCCTGTTGCGCGCATCAGCCGCACGGCCTCGGCAGCGGACTCGATGGCGCGCCGCGGCTGGCCCTGGCGGAATTGCGCCTCGGCGAGGCGGTAGTACGCCTGGCCGAGCGCAGCGCGGCTTCCCGCATGCCGAGCATCGGCAACGGCCTGCTTCGCGGCCTTGAGCGCGGCGGCCAAGCGGCCGATGCGCATCTCGACCAGCGCGCGGGCGCCGTGCGCGGCGGCCAGCGCATCCGAGGCCGTCCTGCCGGGCGCGAGGGCCCGGGCGACCTCGAGCAGGGTGCGCGCGTCGGCACCCGCAGCCTTGAGCTCGCCCGTCGCGACATGGCTGTCGGAGCGCAACGCCAGCAACGCGATGCGCTTTTGCGTGGCGAGCCGCGGTGCTCCCAGCGCCGTGGATGCCGCGGCGATCGCCTCGGCGTGCCGGCCCGACCAGGCGAGGGCGCGCACGTTGGCGAGGGCGTCCGGCGGCGATGCCGTCGTGAAGTGGCCCGCCTTGCGCGTACGCGCTCGCGTTCCGGTCAAGGCAGGGCCTCCAGAGGGGTCGTGAAAGAGGGTCGGGTCGAACTCCGCGCGGGAAGGCCGCGCAGGCCGTCCACGCGCAAAGGCAGCAAAGTCTACCGCTGCGCTGCCGCGCGCGCGAGGGGTCGGTCCGCAGCACGCCGTCGGCGCCGAGCTCGTAGTCGAGCCGTACCGAGATCGCCTCCTTGGGGTCGGCGTCGACCAGCATGTAGCAGCGTTCGTCGATCATGATCGGCGAAAGCGGCTTGTCGGCCACGTGCCCGGCGCTGGGAATGGGGCGCGGGTGGCTCGCGGGCCGTCGAGGCGCGGCCAGGAACGGCGGTCCCGCGCCGGCGAGGAATGGGCGTCCCGCTTCCTTGCGAGGGTGCGGAAAACGTGGCATAATCAACGGCTTTCCCGATTCCGGCTGGCGGGTTCGTCCCCGCGGAGCCTGGCGGGGCGATTTCCAGAACGGATAAAGGAGCGAGCGATGGCTCGAGTATGTCAAGTCACCGGCAAGCGTCCCACCGTGGGCAACCACGTGTCGCATGCCAACAACAAGACCAAGCGCCGGTTCCTGCCGAACCTGCAACGCCGCCGCTTCTGGGTCGAGAGCGAGAACCGCTGGGTGAGCCTGCGCCTCACCACCAACGCGCTGCGCACCATCGACAAGAACGGCATCGACGTCGTCCTCGCCGGTATGCGCGCCAAGGGCCAGCAGGTCTGACGCCGGCCTCGAGAGGAAACGACCATGCGTGAAAAGATCAAGCTCGAGTCTTCGGCCGGCACCGGCCACTTCTACACGACCAGCAAGAACAAGAAGCTGATGCCCGAGAAGATGGTGATCAAGAAGTTCGATCCCGTCGCGCGCAAGCACGTCGAGTACAAGGAAACCAAGCTCAAGTAACGTCAGCCCCTCGTCATCCCCGCGCAAGCGGGGACCCATGCAGGGTTTCCCGCCTGCGCGGGAATGGCGACGAAGGTTCCCGCCTGCGCGGGAATGACAAACGGCCCGCATCGCGGGCCGTTTTGCTTTCTGCGCCGACTCCCGCGCCTGCGTCAGTTCGTCACCAGTGCCGGATGCAGGCGCCGCATCTCGTCGGCATGCGCCAGCGTCCCCGACAGGTGCTCGCGCACGCAGCGCTCGGCCGCCGCGACGTCGCCCGCGGCGATGGCACGGACGATGCGCGCATGGTCGTCCAGGATCGCCTTGCCCTTGCCGGGCGTGGGAAGGTGCAGCCGCCGCAGGCGGTCGATATGCCCGCTGTGGCGCAGGATGGTGGCGAACAGGCCCGCCATCCCGGCGGCGACGTACATCTCGCGGTGGAAGGCGCGGTCGGCGGCCGCCATCGCCGCGTAGTCGCGCCGCCCGAAGTGCGCCTTCTGCTCGGCGACGATGGCGCGCAGCCGCGCCATCAGCGTCGCGTCGGGCCTGGCCGCGAGCTCGCGCGCGATCTCGATCTCCAGCGACCGGCGCAGGAAATGCGAGGCCTGCGCGGCCGCGATGTCGATGCGGCTCACCACGGTCTTGGACTGCGCGAACACCTCGACCAGGCCTTCCTCCTCGAGCTGGTTGAGCGCATCGCGCACCGGCGTCTGGCTGACGCCGTAGTGAGCGGCGAGCTCGGCGCGCGACAGCACCGAGCCCGGCGCGAGCTCGAGCTCGACGATGCGCGCGCGCAGGTCGTCGAGCACCTGCGGGGCGGCGTGGCGCGAGCGGTCGAGGCGCGGGGCGGACGCGGGGGTCGGCATTGACACACTGATATATTAGTGCTTCACTGGCTGCGAGGGCAAGGTCACTGTCGCGAAAGCCGCACCGCGCCGGCGAGCCGCGCCCCGTCCACGACACGAGGCGCCCGCGAGCGCCGCTCAGGAGGAAACCATGCGCCGTACCCTCACCGCATCGGGCGTTGTCGCGCTCGTCGCAGGCCTCGCGCTCGCGCCGCTCGCCGCTGCGCAGCAGAAGAACGAGGTCTCGATCACCCGGCAGCCCGGCATCCTGTACCTGCCTTCGCACGTGATGGAAAAGCAGAAGCTGATCGAAAAGGAGGCGGCGAAGCTCGGCGTAACCGACCTCAAGGTGACCTGGGCCGTGCTCTCGGGCGGCGGCGCGCAGACCGACGCCTTGCTCTCGGGCGGCGTCGATGTGGTCAACACCGGCGTCGGCAACCTGCTGCTGCTGTGGGACCGCACCAAGGGCGGCGTGAAGGGCATCGTCGCCAACTCGGCGCTGCCGCTGCAGCTCATCACCCGCAACCCGAACATCAAGACCATCAAGGACTTCGGCCCGAACGACCGCATCGCCGTGCCGACGCTCAAGGTGTCGACGCAGGCCATCCTGCTGCAGATGGCCGCGGCCAAGGCCTTCGGCCCCGAGAACACCACCAGGCTCGACGTCAACACCGTGCAGCTCGGGCACCCCGACGCCGCCATCGCGATGATGAATCCCCAGCACGAGATCCAGTCGCACTTCGCGGCGCCGCCGTTCTCGTTCTACGAGCTCAAGCGCGTGCCCGGCGCACACATCGTGCTGTCCTCGCCCGATGTCATCGGCGGGCCGCTGACGCAGTCGCAGTTCTTCACGACGGTGAAGTACGCCGAGGCCAACCCCAAGGTCATCGCGGCGATCAAGGCCGCCACCTTCGACGCCATCGACATCATCAAGAAGGACCCGGCGGGCGCGGTGGACATCTACAAGGAAGTGACGGGCGACAAGACCGCGGCAGCCGACATCGTCGAGCTCTTGAAGCAGCCGGGCATGATGGACTGGATTGCCGCGCCCCAGGGCACGATGAAGTTCGCCGAGCACCTGCACAAGGTCGGCACGCTGAAGACCATGCCCAAGGCCTGGACGGACTACTATCTGCCGATCACCGCCGACCTGCCCGGCAACTGACGCATTGCCCGGCAACTGACGAATTGTCGTCCCCGCGCAAGCGGGGACCCAGGGGTGCCGGTGCAACGAGGTCCCCGCTTGCGCGGGGATGACGGTGGGTCCCCGCTTGCGCGGGGATGACGGCGATGGGTCCCCGCTTGCGCGGGGATGACGGCGATGGGTCCCCGCTTGCGCGGGGATGACGAGAGGAAAGCATGCGCAAGAAGCAACCGTCCGAGCTCCGCAGTGCCCGCTGGTTCGCCGAGGATTCGCTGCGTGCCGCGGGCCACCGCTCGCGAATGATGCAGATGGGCTACGACCCCGACGACTGGGTCGACCGGCCCATCGTCGCCATCCTCAACACCTGGTCCGACATGAACCAGTGCCACGCGCATTTCAAGGAGCGCGTGGTCGACGTGAAGCGCGGCATCCTGCAGGCCGGCGGGCTGCCGATGGAGCTGCCCGCGCTGTCGCTGTCGGAGGTGATGGTCAAGCCGACGACCATGCTCTACCGCAACCTCCTGGCGATGGAGGCCGAGGAGCTCATCCGCAGCCATCCCGTCGACGGCGCGGTGCTGATGGGCGGCTGCGACAAGACCACGCCGGGCCTGCTGATGGGCGCGATCAGCGCGGGCCTGCCCTGCATCTACGCGCCGGCAGGCGCGATGCTGCGCGGCAACTGGAAGGGCCGCAAGCTCGGCTCGGGCAGCGACGTGTGGAAGTACTGGGACGAGCGGCGCGCAGGCAACATCGACGCCGCGGCCTGGACCGAGATCGAGGGCGGCATCGCGCGGAGCTACGGCACCTGCATGACCATGGGCACTGCGGCGACCATGATGACCATCGCCGAGGCGCTGGGCATGTGCCTGCCGGGCGCCTCGTCGATCCCCGCCGCCGACTCGGGCCACATGCGCATGATGGCCGAGAGCGGGCGCCGCGTGGTTGACATGATCTGGGAGGACCACGTGCCGTCGAAGGTGCTCGATGCGCGGGCCTTCCACAACGCCATCGCGGCGGCGATGGCCATGGGCTGCTCGACCAACGCCATCATCCACGTCATCGCCATCGCGCGCCGCGCCGGCGTCGACATCACCCTCGACGACTTCGAGCGCGCGAGCCGCAAGGTTCCGGTGATCGCCAACATCCGGCCGAGCGGCAGCACCTACCTGATGGAGGATTTCTACTACGCCGGCGGCGCGCGCGCGATGTTCGGCCGCATGGGCGACCACCTCGACGCCGGCGCCATGACGGTCAACGGCCGCACGCTGGGCGAGAACATCGCCGGCGCCGAGGTCTACGACGACGACGTCATCCGCACCCTCGACAACCCGATCTACGCCGAGGGTGCGCTGGCGGTGCTGAAAGGCAACCTGGCGCCCGACGGCTGCGTGATCAAGCCCTCGGCCTGCGAGCCGCGGCTCCTGAAGCACACGGGCCCCGCGCTGGTGTTCGACGACTACGCATCGATGAAGGCGGAGGTCGACCGCGACGACCTGGACGTCACCGCCGACCACGTGCTGGTGCTGCGCAACGCCGGGCCGCTCGGCGGCCCCGGCATGCCCGAGTGGGGCATGCTGCCCATCCCGAAGAAGCTGGTGCAGGCGGGGGTGCGCGACATGCTGCGCCTCTCCGACGCGCGGATGAGCGGCACGAGCTACGGCGGTTGCATCCTGCACGTCTCCCCCGAGGCCTTCATCGGGGGCCCCCTGGCCCTGGTGAAGACGGGCGACCTCGTCAGCGTCGACGTGCCGGCGCGCACCATCCACCTGCACGTCGACGACGCCGAGCTCGCGCGCCGCAAGGCCGCGTGGACGCCGCCCGCGCCGCGCTACGAGCGCGGCTACGGCTTCCTCGCGGCGAAGCACATGCTGCAGGCCAACGATGGCTGCGACTTCGACTTCCTCGAGACGGGCTTCGGCGCCCCGGTGCGCGAACCCGACATCTACTGACCATGGCCCTCTCCGACACCACGCGCACATTGCTGCGCGGCGTCAGCGTCGCGACGATCACCACCGCGCTGTTCAAGCGCGGCCTCCGCAACCAGTTCATCCAGGGCGTGCGCCCGCTGTCGGCGGACCCGAAACCGATGGTCGGCCAGGCCTACACGCTGCGCTACATCCCCGCGCGCGAGGACCTGAACCCCATCACCGTGTTCCGCGACCGCGCGCACCCGCAGCGCAAGGCCGTCGAGGAATGCCCGCCCGGCGCGGTGATGGTGATCGACAGCCGCAAGGATGCGCGCGCGGCCTCGGCGGGATCGATCCTGGTGACGCGCCTGCAGGTGCGCGGCTGCGCCGGCATCGTCACCGACGGCGGCTTCCGCGACTCGGTGGAGATCGCCGCGCTCGACATCCCCGCGTACCACGCGCGGCCCGCATCACCCACCAACCTCACCGTGCACCAGGCCATCGACATCGACGTGCCCATCGGCTGCGGTGACGCGCCGGTGTTCCCGCGCGACGTGATCGTCGGCGACGGCGAGGGCGTGGTGGTGATCCCCGCGCAGCTCGCCGACGAGGTCGCGGCCGAGGCGGTGGAGATGACGCTGTTCGAGGACTTCGTCACCGCGGAGGTGAAGAAGGGGCGCTCGATCCTGGGGCTCTATCCGCCGACCGACGAACAGGCGCAGCGCGACTACGAGGCCTGGCGCAGGACGCGGCCGTAGGAAAAGCAAGAGGCCCGCTTGCGCGGGCCCTGGCCTGGGGGCTGATCGCGCGCTACGCGTAGCGCCGAAGCTTGGCCGAGAACTGCGCCAGCGGCGGGATGCCCGAGGACTCGGCGCGGTGGCACCAGTCCTGCAGCTTGGCGACGAGCTGCTCGGTGGAGTCGGTGGAGCGCTCCCACAGCGTGGCGAGCTCGGCCCGCATCGCCTCGACCACCGCCAGCACGTGGCTTTGCGCCACGGCGGTCTCGACGTGCTCGCGCTCGGCCGGGGGCAGCGCCGAGGGTCCCGCGGTCAGCCAGCGCTTGATGCGCCCGAGGCGCGGCAGGCGATGCGCCTCGTCGGCGTGCAGCTTGAGCTTCAACTCGACGATCTCGGACTGGCACGCCGCCTTGAGCGAGCGCGCGTACGAGGTGGCGACGTGGTAGCGGTGCGTGATGATCGCCTGCAGCGTGGCGACGTCGGGCACGGGCTTGGGCTGCGCCTTGCGGAGCTTGGGCGCGACCTTGCGCACGGTGGCGAGCCTGAACGCGGCCATGGTGCGGATGTACATCCAGCCGATGTCGAACTCGAACCACTTCGACGACAGCTTGGCCGAGGTCGCGTAGGCGTGGTGGTTGTTGTGCAGCTCCTCGCCTCCGATCAGGATGCCCCAGGGCACGATGTTGGTCGACGTGTCGGCGCTGGCGTAGCTGCGATAGCCCCAGTAGTGCCCGATGCCGTTGATGACACCGGCGGCGGTGACGGGGATCCACATCATCTGCACGGCCCAGATGGTGATGCCGATCACGCCGAACAGCGCGATGTTGATCAGCAGCATCAGCACGATGCCGAGGGTCTCGTGGCGCGTGTAGACGTTGCGCTCGACCCAGTCGTCCGGCGTGCCGTGGCCGTACTTTTCCATGGTCTCGCTGCGCTTCGCCTCGGCGCGGTAGAGCTCGGCGCCCTTCCAGAACACCGTGCCGATGCCGCGGGTCATGGGGCTGTGCGGGTCTTCCTCGGTCTCGACCTTGGCGTGGTGCTTGCGGTGGATGGCGACCCATTCCTTGGTGACCATGCCGGTGGTCATCCACAGCCAGAAGCGGAAGAAGTGCTCCACCACCGGGTGCAGGTCGAGCGCGCGGTGCGCCTGGCCGCGGTGCAGGTAGATGGTCACCGCGGCGATGGTGACGTGCGTCAGGCCGAGCGCGACCAGCACGACACCCCACCAGGGGAGCGCCACGAGGCCGTGGGAGAGAAAGGTCAGAACAGCATCAAGCATTGATTTTCCAGGGATTTTCGATTTCGGGCGGGGACGTCCCCGCATTCGGCGCCATTGTACCCGCGACACGGCCCGGCGGGGGAGCCGGGAGGGCGCCGCCCCCGCAATCTGCGCCCGGAATGACCAGGATCAACCCTTGGGGGAACGGTCGGCCGGGGGGAGGCCCTGGGCGGCGGCGGCCGGGGCCGCGGCCGAGGCGGAGGCGGCCGAGGCGCCGGCGGAGGCGGCCGAGGCTTCGGTGCCGGCCTGGACGGCCCGCACCGTGAGGGGCGGCTGGGCGAGGGCGATGCCTTCGGCGCCCAGCGCGACCAGGGCCGCGCGCGCGACGTCGCCGACGATGAAGTCGCCGCTGACGCGCTGCACGTTGGCGTTCTCGAGCCACACCGCGAGCTCGAGGTTGACGGCGCTGGGCGTGACGCTCCTCACGTAGGCGCGCGGCTTGTTGGCGCGCGCGGCGACGCGCGGGTCGGCTTCCGCCGCGCGGACCAGCGCGGCCAGCGCGCGCTCGACGTCGCTGCCGGGCTGGACCGGGACGGGGATGTTGACGCGCGCCTCGCCATAGGGCGGGAAGCGCACGACGGTATTGGTGACCACCGTGTCGTTGGGGACGATGGCCTCGCTGCCGTCGAGGTCGCGCACCACCACGTAGCGCGCGGTCAGCGCGGTGACGATGCCGGTGCGGTCGCCGACGCTGATCCGGTCGCCCATGCGGATCGAGCGGTCGAACAGGATGGCGAACCCCGAGACGTAGTTCGCCGCGAGCTTCTGCAGCCCGAGGCCGATGCCCACGCCGAGCGCGCCGCCGAACACCGACAGCAGCGTCAGGTCGAAGCCGATCCACTGCAGCGCGATCAGCACGCCCACGGTCAGCAGCACCATTCGCGTGAGCTTGGCGAGCACGACGCGCAGGTTCACGTCGATCTTCGCGTTCATCAGCCGCTGCTCGATGAAGCCCGAGATCCACAGCGTGGCGACCAGCGTGACGATCACGGCGAGCGCGCCGGTGAGCAGCGACAGCAGCGACACGCCCTCCTTGCCGAGGGGGATGACGATCGCGTCGAGGTCCTCCAGCAGCTCGGGCAGCAGGCCGATGAAGTGCAGCACCACGACGCCCCAGGTCGCGAACACGATGCTGCGCTCGGAAGCCCTCAGCCAGCTCGCGTTGGGGAACATGCGGCGCATCGCGTAGACGAAGATCCGGATCGCCACCAGCGCCAGCAGCAGCGGCAGCGCGATGTCGAGGAAGAACGTCGACCCGCTGCGGTGGAGCACCAGCCGCGCCAGCGCGACGATCGCCCAGGCGGTGAGCGGGAAGACCACGCGTGCGAGCGAGCCGGAGAGGTTGCCGTGCTGCTTGCCGCGGCGGGCGTGCGCCGACCACGCCGCGCGGTCGGCGAGCGCCGCGAGGAGCAGCGCGAGCGCGATGATGCCGAGCTCGAGCCATCCGCGCGGCGTCGAGAACGCGAGCTGGATGAGCGACCAGTCGAGCGCCCGCAGCATGCTCAGGCCTGCGCCGGGCCCGGCAGGGGCCGCTCCAGCACCGCGGCGAAGAAGCCGTCGCAGCCGTGCAGGTGCGGCAGCACGCGCAGCCGCGTGCCGGTGTCGAGGGGGATGCGCGCGCGCGCCATCTCGGCCGAGGCGTCGCCCTCGCGGAACGCCGGGTGCGAGGCGAGGAAGGCGTCGACGATGGCGTCGTTCTCCTCGGGCAGCACGCTGCAGGTGGCATACACGAGCCGCCCGCCCGGCTTCACCAGCGTCGCGGCCGCGGCGAGGATCGAGGCCTGGCGCTGCACGAGCTCGGCGAGGTCGCCTTCGGTCTGCCGCCACTTGAGGTCGGGATTGCGGCGCAGCGTGCCGAAGCCGGTGCAGGGGGCGTCCACCAGCACGCGGTCGAGCTTGCCGGCGAGGCGCTTCACCTTGGCGTCGCGTTCGTGGGCGATGAGTTGCGGGTGCACGTTGGAAAGGCCCGAGCGCGCGAGCCGCGGCTTCAGGTTGGCGAGCCGCTTGTCGACGACGTCGAAAGCATACAGGCGCCCGCTGTTGGCCATCATCGCGCCGAGCAGCAGCGTCTTGCCGCCGGCACCGGCGCAGAAGTCGGCGACCATCTCGCCGCGCCGCGGCGCGACCGCGAAGCCGATGAGCTGGCTGCCCTCGTCCTGGACCTCGATCGCGCCGCGCTCGAACAGCGGCTCGCGCGCGAGCATGGGCCGGCCCTGCACGCGGATGCCCAGCGGCGAGAAGGGCGTCGCCGCGGCCTCGAGGCCGCGCGTGCGCAACGCCTCGAGCGCGGCCTCGCGCGAGCCGGCGAGGCTGTTGGCGCGAAGGTCGAGCGGCGCGGGCTGCTGCCATGCGAGCGCCATCGCGTCGCGCGTCGCGTCGCCGTACACCGCGGCGAGGCGCGCGTACAGCCAGTCAGGCAGGTCGGCGGCGACGGCACCCTCGAGGGCCGTCGCCACCCGCGACTTGAAGGCGCCGAGCCAGGTGGACTCGCGCGTGTTGAGGAAGCCCTCGAGGTCGCGCACCGAGGCGTGGAAATCGCGCACGCACAGCGCCAGCGCGAGGTTGCGCGGCTCGGCGCTGCCGGCCAGCGCCTCGAGCGAGCGGCGCCGGCGCAGCCACGCGAACACGCCCTCGGCGATGAACGCGCGGTCGTGCTGGCCGACGTTGCCGTGGCGGCGGAAGAAACGCGCCAGCGTGGCGTCGGCCGGGTACGCGAGCGGTGAGATCCCGGCGATCGCCGCGGCAAGTCCCGCGACCTGGTTGGCGTGGATCCGCGCGCGCTCCTGTGCCATCAGCCGCCCGTGTTGGTGGGGAAGACGGCGCCGGGCGCGAACTCCTGCGGTGCGGGCGTGCGCTTCGGGTCGCCGCCGGGCGTCGCGGGCTCGAGGCTGACGGCGGCTCCCTGCACGTTCGGCGCCCAGTCGCTGCTGCCGCCGTTCTGCGAAGGATCGACATGGATGCCGTCGAGGACGATCTCGACGGTGCCGCGCGCGTTGGAGAGGCGCATCTTCACCGGCAGGTAGCGCAGGCTGGGCGCGAGCCAGGCATACGAGTCGCTCTTGCCGTCGTCGCTGACGCGGTGCCAGCGCTCGGCCTCGATCGTGCGGTTGCCCCAGGGCAGGGTCTCGGTGCCTTCGAGCGTGACGGTGTAGCGGACCACGCGGCGCGTGGTGGCGATGGAGAACGCTACCGCATGCGCGTCGGGCGGCGTGAAGTAGTACTGCCACATCAGCGACAGCGCGTCGAGCATCGGCGTGTCGATGGGCGCGGTCTTGTCGTCGCTCAGCGTGACGATGCCGGCTTCCCAGTCGAAGCGCGCTTCCTCGCGCTTGCCGGTGTCGCTGCGCTCGAAGGCGAAGGCGCTGGGCTGCAGCCCTTCGGCGGTGATGAGGCCGTCGCTCTCGAGGCGACCCTCGCCGCGGATCAAGAGCGCGGCGAGGCCCTTGGCGCGGCCCACGGTGCGGATGCGGTAGCGGTTGCCGCTGTGCTCGAAGCGGTAGGTGGCGTCGCCGATCAGGAAGCCGCTGGTGCCGAGGTAGAGCTTGTAGGCGAGGTCGACGCGCGGCGGCAGCGTGCGCGCGGAGGGCGGAAGCGCCGCGGCGACGTCGGCCGGCTCGACCAGCGGTTCGGGGCTCGCCGGTGCCGCGGCTGCGGGGGCCGCGGCCGCCGCCGGGGGGGCAGGCGACACCGGCGCGAGGTGCTCGGCCATCACCGCGCTTTCGGGCGAGGCGGGGGCAGGCCTGGCGGCGGCCTTGCGCGCCGCCTTCGGCTTGGCGGGCTCGGCCGGCGGCGTCGGCGCCGGGGGCGGCGGGAGCTCGGTCAGCGTGGCGGTGAGCGGGATGTCCTCCGCTTCCTCGGGCACCGTCGCGGGCCAGAAGCTGAAGGCGAGGTGCACGGCCAGCGACAGCGCGAGCGCCACCCACAGCGCCCGGCGCGTCTTCGGCGAGGGCCGTGCCCATGCCGGGACGGTCGGCGCCCCGGGGACTCGCTCTGGCGTGAGCACGGCGTGCATGGATACGGTCTTTCCTCGTCATTCCCGCGAAGGCGGGAACCCATCATTGCCAGGTCCCCCGTGGCTCCCCGCTTGCGCGGGGATGACGCGTCCTTTCGCGGGGATGACTACATGGGGGTGCGACACCCCTGCGCAAGCAAGGTGCCGCGAGTCTACTGGACGGGCGTTCGAAACGGCACCTCGGGCACGGCCGCCCCGGGCCCGCCGGCGCGCAGCGCCAGCACGCGGTTCACCGCCTCGGGCAGCACCCGGTGCTCGACCTCGAGCACCCGCGCCGCCAGCCCTTCCTCGTCGTCGCCGTCGAGAACGTCCACGCGCCCCTGCAGGACGACCTCGCCGACGTCGACCTCGGGCGTGACGTGATGCACGGTACAGCCGTGCTCGCGTGCGCCGTCCGCCAGTGCGCGGCGATGGGTGTGCAGCCCGGGGTAGCGGGGCAGCAACGAAGGGTGGATGTTGATCATGCGCCCGCGGTAGCGCTCGACGAAGGGCGCGGTCAGCACGCGCATGAAGCCGGCGAGCACCACGAGGTCGGGCTCGCCGCGGTCGATCCCGGCGGCCAGCGCGGCGTCGAAGGCCTCGCGCGTGGCGAAGGCCTTGTGGTCGACGACGGCGGTGGCGATGCCCAGGCGCGCCGCGATCGCCAGGGCCTGCGCATCGGGGCGGTTGGCGATCACCGCGGTCACGCTGCCTGCGAGCGCGCCGCGGCGCTCGGCGTCGACCAGCGCCGCCATGTTCGAGCCGCGCCCCGAGACGAGCACGGTGATGCGCGGGATGGCCATGCGCGCGCTCGCCGTCAGTCGACGACGGTGGCGGGCTCGCCTTCGCCGCGCGCGACGATGCGGCCGATCACGCGCGCGTCCTCGCCCAACGCGCGAAGGCGCAGCGCGGCGGCGGGCGCGTCGCTGGCGGCGACCACCACCGCCATGCCGATGCCGCAGTTGAAGACGCGGTGCATCTCGGCGTCGGCGACGTTGCCCTCGCGCTGCAGCCAGTCGAACACCGGCGGGCGCGTCCAGGTGGAGCGATCGAGGCGCGCCGCCACCGCGGCGGGCAGCATGCGCGGCACGTTCTCGACGAGGCCGCCGCCGGTGATGTGCGCCATGCCCTTGACGGGGAACTCGCGCATCAGCGCCAGCAGGGGCTTGACGTAGATGCGCGTCGGGGCGATCAGCGCGTCGCCGACCGTGCCCGCGGTGCCCGCGAGAGGCGTGCGGTAGCCCTTGCCGGCGTGCTCGACGATGCGGCGGATCAGCGAAAAGCCGTTGGAATGCGGCCCGCTCGACGCGAGGCCGATCACCGCGTCGCCGGGGACGATGTCGTGGCCGTCGACGATGGCGGACTTCTCGACCACGCCCACGGCGAAGCCCGCGAGGTCGTACTCGCCGTCCTGGTACATGCCCGGCATCTCGGCGGTCTCGCCGCCGATCAGCGCGCAGCCCGCCTGCTCGCAGCCTGCGGCGATGCCCTTGATCACCTGCTCGGCGGTGTCGACGTCGAGCTTGCCGCAGGCGAAGTAGTCGAGGAAGAACAGCGGCTCGGCGCCCTGCACCAGGATGTCGTTGACGCTCATCGCCACGAGGTCGACGCCGACGGTGTCGTGGCGGTCGAGCGCGAACGCGAGCTTGAGCTTGGTGCCCACGCCGTCGGTGCCCGACACCAGCACCGGTTCCTTGAAGCGCTTGCCGATCTCCACCAGCCCGCCGAAGCCGCCGATGCCGGCCAGCACCTCGGGGCGCATGGTCTTGCGCGCGTAGGGCTTGATGCGCTCGACGAGCGCGTCGCCGGCGTCGATGTCGACACCGGCATCCTTGTAAGACAGCGAGGGGGAAGGAGCGTTTGCCATGGCGGGAACCTGCGGAAAACCCTGTAAAGTGCGCGCGTTGGCGCCAAACGCCCGAAAGTCGAATTTTACCCGCAAATGAGCGACCCACGTCCCCTCGAGGAACGCGCGAAGCCCGGCGCGGCGCCTGCCGCGTCCCCGCGGCCGGGCGACACCGGCCCCGCGACGGCGGGCCTCGATGCCGAAGGCGAGGCGATCGCGGCTGCGGCCGCTGCGGCCGCGGCCACCGCCGCGACGACAGCCGTCGCTGCCGTCGCGGCTTCCGCGCCTTCGCCCGCCGTCGCCTGGCGCCACTACCTGTGGATCGCCGGTGCGGCGGCGGTCGCCGTGCTGGCGCTGCACTTCCTCGGGCCCGTGCTCACGCCCTTCCTGGTGGGCGCGATCTTCGCGTACCTCGGCAAGCCGATCGTCGATCGCCTCGCGCGGCGCGGCGTGTCGCGCACGCTCGGCACGCTGCTGGTGATCATGATCGCGGGCCTCCTGCTGGCGGGCCTCTTCCTGGTGCTGATCCCGCTCGTCCAGTCGGAGGTCGTGGCGGCGGGCCGCAAGCTCCCCGAGCTCTTCGGCCGGCTGATGGGCGTGGTGTCGCCGTGGGTCGAGCGCCATTTCGGCATCGCGCTGACGTTCGACGCGCAAATGCTGCGCGACTACGTCGCCAACAACACCGAGGACGTGCGCGCGGTGTCGCTGCGCCTGCTCTCGGGCGTGCGCACGGGCGGGCTCATCCTCATCGCCATCCTGGTCAACGCGGCGCTGATCCCGGTGGTGATGTTCTACATCCTGCGCGACTGGGACCTGATCGCCGGCCGCATCATGGACCTGGTGCCGCGCCGCTGGGAGGCGCGTACCCTGCGCATCGCCGGCGAGGTCGACAACGTGCTCGCCGAGTTCCTGCGCGGCCAGGCGTCGGTGATGGTGGTGCTGGCGATCTACTACGCGGTGGCGCTGTCGATCGCCGGCCTCGACCACGCGCTGCCCATCGGCATCCTCACTGGCCTCCTGGTGTTCATCCCCTACGTGGGCTTCGGCCTGGGGCTCACGCTCGGCGTGCTCGCTGCCGCGCTGCAATGGACCGGATGGCCCGCGTTCGTCGCGGTGCTGGCGGTGTACGGCGTGGGCCAGCTGGTCGAGAACTACGTGCTCGTTCCCTACCTCGTCGGCGACCGCATCGGGCTGCACCCGCTGGCGGTGATCTTCGCGCTGCTGGCCTTCGGCCAGCTGTTCGGCTTCGCCGGCGTGCTGATGGCGTTGCCGGTGTCGGCGGCGCTGCTGGTGGCGCTGCGCGAGGTGCGGCACGAGTACGTGTCGAGCCCGCTCTACGCCCGCGACTAGGCGCGGGCCCCCTGGGAACGCCGCGCTTGGCCGAGCAGCTCGTCTTCTCGCTCGTCGACGACGAGCCGCCGCGCTTCGCGAACTTCGCCGCCGGCCCCAATGACGAGGCCGTCGCCCTGCTCGAGGCCGCGGCGAGCCGCCGCGCCGGCGAGTCCATCGTGCTGTGGGGCGGCGAGGGCGCGGGCAAGTCGCACCTGCTGCAGGCCTTTGTCGCGGCTGCCGCGGCGGCGGGCGCGCGCGCGCGGTTCTTCGCGCAGGCGAGCGACGTCGACGACGCGGCACTCGCCGATGATGCGATCGACGCCGTGGCCGTCGACGACATCGACCGTGCCGACGAGGCCGCGCAGGCGCGGCTCTTCACGCTGTTCAACGCCTTGCGCGGGCGCGGCGGCGCCTTCGTCGCGTCGTCCCGAACCGCGCCCGCGCGGCTCGCGCTGCGCGACGACCTCCGCACCCGGCTCGGCTGGGGCCTGGTGCTGGAGATCCGCGTGCTCGGCGACGCCGACAAGCCGCGCGCGCTGGCGGCCTACGCGCGCGGGCGCGGCTTCGCGCTGACCGACGAGGCGATCGACTGGCTGCTGGTCCACGGACGCCGCGACATGCGCTCGCTCACCCGTGCGCTCGCGTCGATCGACCGCTATTCGCTGGCGCAGCGCCGCGCGGTGAGCCTGCCGCTGCTGCGCGAATGGCTGGCGGCGCAGGCCTTGCGCTGACGGCGGCGCATCCCCTGCATCGAGCGGATGTCAACCCTCGCACGGGCCGTCGCGTTATGGGCGCGAGGCACCCGGATCACCCGGTGCCAGCGGTCCGAAAAAAGGAACCTCGACGCATGAACCGAATCATCCCTTCGCTTGTCGGTGGCATCGTTGCCGCCAGCTCGGCCATCCTGATGGCCCAGTCGGGCATCGCCACCGCGCAGGCGCCCGCCGCCGCACCCACGGCCGCCGCGGCGCCCGCCAAGGCCGCGCCGCCCGCCAAGGCCGCCGATTCCACCCAGCTGCCCACCTTCGAGGACGCCGACAAGCGTCGCCAGGCCGACTACGCCAAGTACCAGGCCGAGCGCAGCAAGGCCATGGCGGACGACAAGTCGAAGACGCGCGAGGAGCGCAGGGCCGAGCGCAGCAAGGCCCACGAGGCGCGCCTCGCCAAGCAACAGGAACAGGCCGCCGCGAAGTCCGCCGCGGCCGGCACCAAGGGCGCCAAGGGCAGCAAGCCGGCCAAGGCCCCGCCGGCCACCCGTACCACGGGGACGATGCCGGGCGCGACGACGCGCCCGCCCGCCGCCGCCGCGCCCGCGGGCAAGCCCAACGCCACGGCGGCCGCGGTCGCCCATGCGCAGGGACAGGCGGCCGGCACGGCCGCGCCCGCGACCACCGCCAAGCCCTGATGCCCCGGCGGCGCCCCCAAGCCGGGTCGATTGCTTAAGCCCTTGTTTTACCTTAAGATGCCAAGACTCTGCAGCAGCCGTCGCGGAGCCCGCATGCAAGACGGCGAACCACCGCCCGGCGCAAGGAATCGCGCCACGGTCCGAGCCGCGTAGAATCACCGTCACGTTCACGTTAACGCCACCAGGAACAGGAATACATCATGAACAAGCTGATCGCGGCGCTCGTCGCCGGTACGTTCGCTGCGGTTGCAGGCGCCCAAACGCCGGCTGCCGATACGGCGAAGATGAAGCAACAGGAAGTCCAGTCGACCACGTCTGCCGCCGCCAACGCCAACACCGGCGCGACCGAGGCGAAGAAGGCGCAAGCCAACGTCGAGAAGAGCAAGAAGCAGGCGAAGGTCAAGGGCAAGAAGGCCAAGCAGGACATGGCCGCGGAAACCACGACCAAGGCGGCGAACGCCAACACCGGCGCCGCCGAAGCGGCCAAGGGCGCGGCGAACACCGCCGCCTCGAAGACCGAGAGCGCGACCCGCAACGCCCCGCCGAAGATGGGCACGCCGGAAGCCGACAAGGCGATGCAGAAGGCCGCCAAGCCCTGAGCCGCGCGCTTTCGAGCTCCACGGGAAAGGCAGGGCGCGAGCCCTGCCTTTTTCTTTTGCGAGAATGGCATCCATGAAGTCCCGCATCATCGTCGGCATGTCGGGCGGCGTCGATTCGTCGGTCGCCGCGTACCTGCTCAAGCAGCAGGGCCACGACGTGGTCGGCGTGTTCATGAAGAACTGGGAGGACGACGACAGCGACGAGTACTGCACGTCGCGCGCCGACCTCGTCGACGCCGCGTCGGTGGCCGACGTCATCGGCATCGAGCTCGAGGCCGTGAACTTCGCGCGCGAGTACCGCGAGCGCGTGTTCGCGCATTTCCTCGCCGAATACCGCGCGGGGCGCACGCCGAATCCCGACGTGCTGTGCAACAGCGAGATCAAGTTCGCTGCCTTCCTCGCGCATGCCCGGACGCTCGGCGCCGACTTCATCGCCACCGGCCACTACGCCCGGGCGCGGCGCAGCGGCGGCCGCGTGGAGCTCCTCAAGGCCCTCGACGGCAGCAAGGACCAGAGCTACTTCCTGCACCGCCTGACGCAGGCGCAGCTCGCGCCGGTGATGTTCCCGCTGGGGGAGATGCGCAAGAGCGCGGTGCGCGCGCTGGCGAAGGCGATCGGCATTCCCACCTGGGCCAAGAAGGACTCGACCGGCATCTGCTTCATCGGCGAGCGGCCGTTCCGCGACTTCCTCGCGCGCTACCTGCCGCGCGAGCCCGGGTCCATCGTCACCCCCGGTGGCGAGGTGCTGGGCCGCCACGCGGGGCTCGCCTACTACACGCTGGGCCAGCGCCAGGGTCTCGGTGTGGGGGGCGTGCGCGCAGCGGGTGACGGTGCCTGGTTCGTCGCCGCCAAGGACCTCGCGTGCAACCGCCTGGTGGTGGTGCAGGGGCACGACCATCCTCTGCTGTACCGCCGCCGCGTCGTCGCGGCGCAAGCGCATTTCATCGCCGGCGAAGCGCCGCGCTGGCCCGCGCGGCTGGCGGCGAAGACGCGCTACCGCATGGCCGACGCCGCCTGCACCGTGCAGGCGCGCGACGGCGGCCTGGTCGCCGAGTTCGACGTCCCGCAATGGGCGCCCACGCCCGGCCAGTACCTCGTGCTGTACGACGGCGACGTCTGCCTCGGCGGCGCGGTGATCGAGGCCGACGAGGCCGGCGCCACCGGGCCTCGCGCGTTCGCGCCGGAAAGCGTGGCATCCTTCCAGTGACACCGGGGCGCCGCTGCGCACCGTCTTTCGAACGACAGGAGAGGAACGGACATGCAATTTCGACGCACCATCATCGCCGCGCTGTGGGTCATCGGCGCGCTCGCGCACGCCGCGCAGGCACAGGCGCCGGCAGCAGGAAAGCCCCAGCCGGCCGGGGGCGCCGGCGCGGTGGCCACGGCCACCGAGATCACGGCCTCGGTGACGGCGATCGACGCCGCGACGCGCGCAGTGACGTTGCGCGGTCCGCAGGGCAACGAGTTCGTCGTGACCGCCGGCCCCGAGGTCCGCAACTTCAGTGCGCTGAAGGTCGGCGACAAGGTCTCGCTGCGTTATGTCGAGGGGCTGGCGCTGGCGCTGCACAAGGGCAGCACGGCGGCGCCCTCGCGCGTCGAGGACAAGGCTGCGGCGCGCGCGCCCGAGGGCTCGGCGCCGGGCGCGGGCGCGGTGCGCAGCGTCACCGTGGTGGCCGAGGTGATGGCGCTGGACCGCGACAAGGGCTCCGTCACGCTGCGCGGGCCCAAGCGCACGCTGGTGCTGCCGGTCAAGGACAAGTCGCTGCTCGCCGACGTTGCGGTGGGCGACCGCGTCGAGGCGACCTATACCGAGGCGGTGGCGCTCTCGGTGACCCCGGCGAAATAACGGTTCGCTGCGGCGCGGGAACGCGCGCGAGGTACGCTCGGCATCCTCGACCCACGGACCGCCCACGCCGATGAACGCCACCGCCACGCCCGCCGCGGCCCTCGCGCCCGCCGCCACCCGCAAGCCGCCGTTTCGCGCCGACCACGTCGGCAGCTTCCTGCGCCCGCCGAAGCTCCTCGAGGCGCGCGACCGCCACAAGGCCGGTGCCATCACCGCGGCCGAGCTCCGCGCCGTCGAGGACGAGGCGATCCGCGACGTGGTGCGCTACCAGGAGGAGCTCGGCCTTCGCGGCATCACCGACGGCGAGTTCCGCCGCACCTATTTCCACATCGACTTCCTGACGCGCCTCGCCGGCGTCACCACCAAGGGCGGCATCGCCGTCGCCTTCCACAGCGCGGCGGGCAACGTCGACTTCGCGCCGCCGGTGATGCAGGTGGTGGAGAAGGTGAAGCATGCGCAGGCGATCCAGCGCGCCGACTTCGAGTTCCTGCGCCGCGCCACCACGCGTACCGCCAAGGTGACGATCCCCTCGCCGACCATGCTGCACTTCCGCGGCGGCCGCGGCGCGATCAGCCAGTCGGCCTACCCCGACCTCGAGCAGTTCTACGAGGACGTGGCGCAGGCCTACCGCGACGAGATCGCGGACCTGGCGCTGGCCGGCTGCGAGTACCTGCAGCTCGACGACACCAACCTCGCCTACCTCTGCGACGAGAAGATGCGCGAGGGCGCGCGCTCGCGCGGCGACGACCCCGACGAGCTGCCGCGCCGCTATGCGCGGCTCATCAACGCGGCGATCTCCACCAAGCCCGCCAACATGCGCGTCTGCGTGCACCTGTGCCGCGGAAACTTCAAGAGCGCGTGGGCGGCCGAAGGCGGCTACGAGCCCGTCGCCGAGGTGCTGTTCAACGAGCTCGCCGTCGACGGCTACTTCCTCGAGTACGACGATGCGCGCTCGGGCGATTTCGCGCCGCTGCGCCACGTGCCCAAGGGCAAGACGGTGGTGCTCGGCCTCGTCAGCACCAAGGTCGGCCAGCTCGAGGGCAAGGACGACCTCCGGCGCCGCATCGACATGGCGGCGAAGCTCGTGCCGCTCGACCAGCTCTGCCTGTCGCCGCAATGCGGCTTCTCCAGCACGGTGCACGGCAACGACATCGCGCAGGAATCGCAGACCGCCAAGCTCAAGCTCGTCATCGACACCGCGCGCGACGTCTGGGGCGGGGTCTAGCCGCGGCGCGCCCGCGAGCGCCGCGGGGCGCGCGAGGCGCCGCCGGGGGGCGCGACGCTAGCGCGCGTCGCCCAGCGCCTGCCCCGCGGCGCGCAGTGCCGCGAGCATGTCCTGCAGCGCGGGCACCTGCGCCTGCTCGCTGCGCGTCATCACGCCGACGGGGCCCGAAGGGAGCGGCACGGCCACCCGCAGCGGCACCAGGCCGCCCGCGCGCGCGTAGTGGCGCGCGGTGTTGAACGGCATCACGCCCAGCATGTCCGATTCCTCGAGCAGCGTGACGTTGGTGAGCAGGGACAGCGACTCGACGAGCTGCGCGGGCGGCTCCACGCCCGCCTGCCGGAAGGCCGCGTCCATGCGGTGGCGGTACGCGGCCTCGGGGGTCGGCAGGACCCAGCTCTCGCGCGCGAGGTCGGCGAGCGTGAGCCTGCGCCTGCGCTGCAGCGGATGGCCACGGCGCGCGACCGCGGCCATCGGCTCGTCGTAGCAGTGGATGAAGGCGAGGCCGCTGGTGGCGAAGTCCGAGGTCAGGCGGCCGACGATGAGGTCGAGGTCGCCGCGCGACAGCATGGGCAGCAGCGCGCCGAGCGTGCCCTCGTGGAGCTGCACGGTCACGCGCGGGTTGCGGCGCTTGAAGGCGAGCAGCGCGCGCGGCACGAGCAGCGGCGCCGCGACCAGCAGCATGCCGATCGACAGCCGCCCGGTGGCGCCCGCGGAAAGCGCGGCCATCTCGTTGCGCGCGTGGTCGAGCGTGCCGAGCACGGCGCGCGCGTGGCGCGCCAGCGCCTCGCCGTGCGGCGTGGGGATGATGCCGCGCGTGGTGCGCTCGAAGAGCTTCAGGTCGAGCAGGTGCTCGAGCTCGCCGAGCAGCTTGGTGGTCGCGGGCTGGGTCATGCGCAGCCGCAACGCGGCCTTGTGGATGCTGCGCTCCTCGTCGACGGCGACCACGAGCTGCACGTGGCGCATCTTGAGGCGCGAGCGCAGGAACCAGTCGGCGGGAACGGTTTCGGCCATGGTTCGGGGATCCCGGGCAGTGGAAGGGCGGTACTCGACCCGTATCGAAGGCGATGCCAAAAATGGCATGAATCGGGCCCATTATTTCATTAACCGGGGCGCGGTGTCCGGCACTACACTTCCAGTTCTCGAAATGGGGCCCCCGCCGCGCGAGCGCGCGGGGCGACGAGCCGGCTTCGCGGAGCGGCCAGCCCCCTCGACAACCTGTCGCCGCGGGGACATGCGGCAAGCCACTCCACAGGAGGAACGATGTTCAGATGGTTGAAGCTTGCGCTCGTCGCGCTCACGCTGGCCGCCGGCACCGCGGTCGCCCAGGACACGGTCAGGATCGGCCTGATCCTGCCCATGACGGGGCCGTTCGCATCCACCGGCCGCCAGATCGAAGGTGCCGTCAAGCTGTGGCAGCAACAGCACGGCACCACGGTCGCCGGCAAGAAGGTCGAGGTCATCCTCAAGGACGACGCCGGCACGCCCGACACCACGCGCCGCCTTGCGCAGGAGCTGGTCGTCAACGACAAGGTCAACATCCTCGCGGGCTTCGGCTTGACGCCGCTGGCGCTCGCCACCGAGCCGGTCGCGACGCAGGCCAAGGTGCCGCTGCTGGTGATGGCGGCGGCGACCGCGGCGATCACGGAAAAGTCGCCCTGGGTCATCCGCTCGGGCTTCACGCTGCCGCAGATCACCGTGCCGATGGCCGACTGGGCGCCGAAGAACGGCATCAAGAAGGTGGTCACGCTGGTCACCGACTACGGCCCGGGCATCGACGCCGAAACGGCGTTCAAGTCGCGCTTCGCCGCCAACGGCGGCACCGTCTCCGAGGCGATCCGCGTGCCCCTCAGGAACCCGGACTTCGCGCCGTTCCTGCAGAAGGTCGCGGACCTGAAGCCCGACGCGGTGTTCGTGTTCGTGCCCTCGGGCGTGGGCGCGGTGTTCATGAAGCAGTTCGCCGAGCGCGGCCTCGACAAGAGCGGCATCCGCCTGATCGGCACCGGTGACGTCGTCGACGACGACATCCTCAACGACATGGGCGACGTGGCGCTCGGCGTGATCACGTCGATGCACTACTCCGCGGCGCACCCGTCGGCCGAGAACAAGGCCTACGTCGAGGGATTCAAGAAGCTCAACAACAACATGCGCCCGAACTTCCACTCGGTCGGCGGTTACGACGGCATGCGCATGATCTACGCGGCCCTCGAGAAGACCAAGGGCAACGCCGACGGCGAGGCGCTGATGGCGGCGCTCAAGGGCCAGTCGTTCACGAGCCCGCGCGGCCCGGTGACCATCGACCCCGCCACGCGCGACCCGGTGCAGAACGTCTACATCCGCAAGGTCGAGAAGGTGAACGGCGAGCTCTGGAACATCGAGTTCGAGACGATCCCCGCCGTCAAGGACCCGACCCACAAGTAAGCCCCGCTCGGGACGCGAGGGCCGCGCGACGCCGCGGCCCTCGCGTGCAGTGAGCGGTGTGCGCCCACGCCGCCAAGGCCATGCTGACCATCCTCTTCGACGGCGTCGCCTACGGCATGCTGCTGTTCCTGATCGCGAGCGGGCTCGCGGTCACGATGGGGTTGATGAACTTCATCAACCTCGCGCACGGCGCCTTCGCCATGGCCGGCGGCTACCTGGCCTCGGTGCTGTCCAACAAGGCCGGCGTGCCGTTCCTCGCCACGCTGCCGCTGGCCTTCCTGTTCTCCGCGGCGCTCGGCGCGCTGCTCGAGCCCACGCTGTATCGCCGCATGTACGGGCGCCCGCACCTCGACCAGGTGCTGTTCTCCATCGGCCTCGTGTTCATGGCCGTGGCGGCGACCGACTTCTTCTTCGGCGCCACGCAGGTCTTCGTCAAGCTGCCGCCGTGGCTGCGCGAACGCTACCAATGGATGGGCGCGGGCATCGGTGCCTATCGCCTGTTCATCATCGTCGTCTGCGCCGTGATCACGCTGGTGCTGCAATGGACGCTGGCGAGGACGCGATTCGGCAGCCAGCTGCGCGCGGCGGTCGACGACCGGCGCACCGCGCGCGGCCTCGGCATCCGCGTCAACCTGGTGTTCCTCGCGACCTTCGCCTTCGGCTCCGGGCTCGCGGGCCTGGGCGGCGCGCTCGGTGCCGAGGTCCTCGGCCTCGACCCGACCTTCCCGCTGAAGTACATGATCTACTTCCTGCTGGTGGTCGCGGTGGGCGGCACCACCACCATCACCGGGCCGCTCATCGCCTCGCTGCTGCTCGGCGTGGCCGACGTCGCGGGCAAGTACTACATCCCCACCATGGGTGCGTTCGTCATCTACGCCGCGATGATCGTGCTGCTGTTCCTGCGGCCGCAGGGCCTTTTCGCGCGGCCCGTGTCCGTCGTGGCCGCGCCGCACGCCTCGCCCGGCGTCGGGCGCGGCGGCCCGATGGTGACCATGCCGCACTGGAAGGCCTACGAGTACGCGATCTGGGCGCTGGCGATCGCGGCGTGGTTCCTGCTGCCCCGGCACGCCGCGCTGCTCAACGAGATCGCCATCCTCGCGCTGTTCGCCATTTCCCTCGACCTGATCCTCGGCTACGCGGGAATCGTCTCGCTGGGGCACGCGGCGTTCTTCGGCCTGGGTTGCTACACCGCGGCGCTGCTCGCCAAGTACTTCGTGCACGACCCCCTGGCGGGACTCGCCGCAGCCGCGGCCGCAGGCGCCGTGCTCGGCATCGCCAGCAGCGTGCTGGTGCTGCGCGGCACGGACCTCACGCGCCTCATGGTCACGCTGGGCGTGGCGTCGATCCTCTACGAGCTCGCCAACCGCTTCGACACCATCACCGGCGGCGCCGACGGGCTGCAGGGCGTGGTCATCGGCCCGCTGCTCGGCGTGTTCGCCTTCGGCCTCGACGGACGCGTGGCCTACGCCTACAGCCTCGCCGTGCTGTTCCTCACGATGCTGGTGGCGCGGCGCATCGCCTTCTCGCCCTTCGGCTACTCGCTGCGCGCCATCCGCGACAACCGCCTGCGCGCGCAAGCCATCGGCCTCGACGTCAACCGGCACCTCGCCATCGTCTACACCATCGGCGGCGCCATGGCGGCGGTTGCCGGCGCGCTGCTCGCGCAGACCACGAGCTTCGCCTCGCTCGACGTGCTGGGCTTCGACCGCTCGGCCGACGTGATGCTGATGCTGGTCATCGGCGGCACCGGCTACCTCTACGGCGGCGTGATCGGCGCGGTGCTGTTCCGCGTGATGCAGGACGTGCTCTCGGGCCTGACGCCGCAGTACTGGCAATTCTGGCTGGGCCTCATCCTGGTGACCATCGTGCTGATCGGCCACGAGCGCATGGTCGCGCCGGTGGACAGGCTGCGCGACGCCCTGCGCCGCCGCCGCATCGCCGCGCGGGGTGCGTCGTGAGCACGCCGCCGGCCCCACCCGTCCTTCGCACGCACGGCCTCGGCAAGCGCTTCGGCGGCATCGTCGCCACCGCCGACGTGTCGATGAGCCTCGAGCGCGGCGCGCGGCGCGCGCTGATCGGCCCCAACGGCGCCGGCAAGACCACGCTGGTCAACCTGCTCACCGGCACGCTGCCGCCGAGCAGCGGGACTATCGAGCTCGATGGCGTCGACGTCACGCGCATGCCGGCGCACCTGCGCGTGCAGCGCGGGCTCGCGCGGACCTTCCAGATCAACCAGCTGTTCGCGGACTTCACGCCCGAGGAGACGCTGGCGCTGGCGATCGCGCGGCGGCGCGGGCTGGCGGGGCGCATGCTGCGCGCGCTGGGGCGCTTCGAGGATGTCGTCGCCGAATCGGCGGAGCTCCTCGCGCGCTTCCACCTTTCCGGCGTCGCGCGGCACAAGGTGCGCCACCTCGCCTACGGCCAGCAGCGGCTGGTGGAGATCGCCATCGCCGTGGCCGCGAAGCCGCACGTGCTGCTGCTCGACGAGCCGGTGGCCGGCGTGCCGGCGGGCGAGTCTGCCGAGATCCTCGACACGCTGGCGGCACTGCCCGCCGACGTGAGCGTCCTGCTGATCGAGCACGACATGGACCTGGTGTTCCGCTTCGCCACCCACATCACCGTGCTGGTGGACGGCGCGGTGCTGGTCGAGGGCACGCGCGAGGCGATCGCGCGCGACCCCGCGGTCAAGGCGGCCTACCTCGGCGAGGCCGGGCATGCCTGAGTTGCTGCACGTCGAGGGGCTCACCGCGGGCTACGGCGAGGCCATCGTCATCGAGTCGCTGGGCTTTTCCATCGACGAGGGGCGCTCGATGGCGCTGCTCGGCCGCAACGGCACCGGCAAGACCACGCTCCTCACCACGCTGGTGGGCGTGACGCGCCGGCGCGCGGGCAGCATCACGCTGGCGGGCCGCGCGCTGGCGTCGCTGTCGCCCGAGGCGCGCGCCGCGGTGGGTATCGGCTGGGTGCCGCAGGAACGCAACATCTTCCGCTCGCTGACCGTCGACGAGAACCTCACCGCGGTGATGCGCAAGGGGGCGTGGACGCCCGGGCGCGTGTACGGCCTGTTCCCGCGGCTGGCCGAGCGCAAGTCCAACCTCGGCACGCAGCTCTCGGGCGGCGAGCAGCAGATGCTCGCGGTGGGCCGCGCGCTGGTGCTGAACCCGCGCCTCGTGCTGCTCGACGAGCCGCTCGAGGGCCTCGCGCCGCTGATCGTCGAGGAGCTCCTGGCGGCGATTGCGCGCATCGTGCGCGACGAGGGCATGTCGGCGATCATCGTCGAGCAGAACCCCGCGCGCATCCTGCCCATCACCGACCACGCGATCGTGCTGGAGCGCGGGCGCATCGCCCACCGCGCGTCCAGCGCGGCGCTCCTCGCCGACTCGGCCGCGCTCGACCGGCTGCTCGCGGTGGGGGATGAGGGTGGGTCCCCGCCCCCGATGGCGGAACTCGGGGGCAGGCCCTCGCGGGGATGACGAAAAGGAAACCATCATGGCCAGGATCCTCGGTGCAGTGGCGAGCTCGCATACCCCGACCATCGGCTTCGCGCTCGACAGGAACAAGCAGGACGACCCGGTGTGGGCGCCGATCTTCGCCGCCTACGAGCCCATCCAGCGCTGGCTCGCCGAGAAGAAGCCCGACGTGATGTTCCTGGTCTACAACGACCACATCACCTCGTTCTTCTTCGACCACTACTCGGCCTTCGCGCTCGGCATCGGCGACCGCTACGAGGTGGCCGACGAGGGCGGGGGCGCGCGCGAGCTCCCGCCCATCGACGGCGCGCCGGCGCTCGCCGCGCACGTCGCCTCGGTGATGATGGCCGAGGAGTTCGACCTCTCGGTGTTCCAGAACCGCGCGCTCGACCACGGCTGCTTCTCGCCGCTGTCGATGATGCTGCCGCACGAGGGCGCCAACTCCGTCGTCCCCGCGAGGGCCTGCCCCCGGGTTTCGTCACCGGGGGCGGGGACCCGGGGCTGGCCCTGCAAGCTGCTGCCGCTGCAGGTGGGCGTGCTGCAGTTTCCCATCCCGACCGCACGGCGCTGCTTCCGCTTCGGCCAGGCGCTGCGCCGCGCCATCGAGAGCTATCCCGAGGACCTGGGCGTGGTGCTCGTCGCCACGGGGGGGCTTTCGCACCAGGTGCACGGCGAGCGCGCCGGCTTCAACAACACCGAATGGGACCACGAGTTCCTCGACCTGTACGAGAAGGACCCGGCGCAGATCGCCTCGATGACCCACGCCGAGCTCGCCGAGCGCGGCGGCTTCGAGGGCGCCGAAGTGATCATGTGGCTCGTCGCGCGCGGCGCGCTGACGCCCAAGGTGCGTTGCCTGCACCGCAGCTACTACCTGCCGTCGATGACCGGCATCGCCACCGCCATCTACGAGGACGTCGATCCGGTGCGCGACGAGGACGAGCTCGCGCGCACGCGCGCCGAAGGCCAGCGCCAGCTCGCCGGCGTCGACAAGCTGCCGGGCACCTATCCCTTCGACTACGCGCGCAGCCGCAAGGCCTACCGGCTCAACGACTTCCTGCACCGCATGGTCGAGCCCGCGCACCGCGCGCGCTTCCTCGCCGATCCCGAAGGCGCCTTCGAGGCGGCGGGGCTCACGGCCGAGGAGCGCGACCTCGTGCGACGGCGCGACTGGCGCGGCATGATCCACTACGGCGTGATCTTCTTCATGCTGGAGAAGCTCGGCGCCGTGGTCGGCGTGTCGAACCTGCACATCTACGCCGCCATGCGCGGCGAGACGCTCGAGCAATTCCAGAAGACGCGCAACGCCCCCGGCGCGCTGTACTCGGTGGCGGGTGGGAGCTCCAAGGAAGCCGCGTGGGAAAGGAAGGACGCTCGGTGACGGGTCCGTCGGCGGTACGCGACCGGCCGGTCGACGGGCTGCCGGCCATCGCGGCATTGCGCGTCGCCTTCGTCGGCTGTGGTGAAGTCGGCGGCATCTTCGGACGCGCGCTGGTGGCGCGGGGCGTGGCGGGCGTCTGCGCGTACGACAAGCTCGTCGCCCGGCCCGATCGCGCGGACGGCCTGCGCGCGCGCGCGGCGGACGCCGGCATCGCGCTGCGCGACAGCGCTGCCGAGGCGGTCGCCGATGCCGACCTCGTGGTCTCGGCGGTGACGGCCAGCGAAACGCGCGCCGCCGCCGACAGCGTGGCCGGCGCGCTGCGCCAAGGCGCGTTCCTGCTCGACGTCAACTCCGCGTCCCCACACGTCAAGGCCGAGTGCGCCAAAGCGATCGGGCGCGCCGGCGGGCGCTATGTCGAGGCGGCGGTGATGACCTCGGTGCCGCCTTACGGCATCGCCGTGCCCATGCTGCTCGGCGGACCCCATGCCGAGGCCCTCGCGCCCGCACTGGCCACCCTCGGCTTCGCGGCGCAGGTCGCCTCGTCCGAATACGGCGTCGCATCGGCGATCAAGATGTGTCGCAGCGTCATCGTCAAGGGCATGGAGGCGCTGGTGATCGAGAGCTTCACCACGGCGCGGCGCTACGGCGTCGAGCGCGAGGTATTGGCCTCGCTGGCCGAGACCTTTCCCGGGATGGACTGGGAGCGCAACGGCGACTATTTCTTCAGCCGCGTCATCCAGCACGGCCAGCGCCGCGCCGAGGAGATGCGCGAGGCCGCGGCGACCGTGCGCGAGGCGGGCATGGCGCCGCTGATGACCGCGGCGATCGCCGGTCGGCAGCAATGGGTCGCCGACCTTGCGCGCGATGGCGTGTTTGCCGCGCCCGCGAAGGATGTTGCGTGGCGCGAGCAGGCCGACCGGATCGAACGCGACGCCGCCGTGCCACGCGCGGAGCCTCCGCGCTCGAACTGAGCAGCGGGCACGACCCTCCGGGATGCAGGCTCCCGGGAAGATCAGCTGCGCGCGAGCGCGGCGGCGACGAACCCGGACTTGGCGTCGGTATAGGCCTCGCGGTCCTGCCGGAATTTCCGGGCCAGCTCGGTCTTGAGCTGCAGGTAGGCATCCGCCAGGTCCCGGTCGCCGCGCAGCAGGTCGCGGAACCGGATCCGCTCCGACCAGGTGGCGCTGCCGTGCACGACGAGGTGCAGGTGATGGGTGCGCCGCCCGTTGGACACGCGCATGAACCACCTCCGGTCGGGGAGCATGGCATTGAACGCCCGTGACGTCGTGTACCCGGACGCGAGCACGGGCTCGAACAGCGCGTCGGCCACCGCCATCGACGAAACGCCTGCGAGGATGTCGATGATCGGCTTGGCGGGCATGCCGGGGACGGCGGTGCTGCCGAAGTGCTCGACCGCGAGGAGCTGCGGGAACAGGGACAGGAGGCGATCGCGCTCCCGGGAGAACAGAAGCGGCCACGCCGGGTCGTAGGCGTCGAGCCGGACCTCCTCGTCGATGGCCCGGATGTGCTGCGAGCGCTCAGGCATCACTCGACGGTGGCTTGCGCACGCCGCCCGGCGCACCGCCCGGTGCACCGCCCGATGCACCGCCCGCGGGCTCGCCGAAGCCGAAAAGCCGCACCGCGTTGTCCCACAGCACCTGCCGCCGCACCGCGGGATCCGGCAGCGTGCGCTCGACGAGCCGCAGCAGCACGCCGTAGTCCATGCGCCGGTCGGCACGCAGGTAGGGCCAGTCGGAGGCCCACAGGCAGTGCCGCGGCGTGTAGGCGTCGAGCAGCGCGTCGAAGAACGGCGCGGCATCGGCGTAGGGGAAGGCCTGGCGGCTGTACTTGGCGACGCCCGAGAGCTTCACATACGTGCGGCCGGTGCGCGCGAGGTCCAGCACCGCGCGAAATCCCTTCTGCGCGAGGCCTTCGCTGGGCGTCGGCCGGCCGCCGTGGTCGACCAGCACCGTGACCCCGGTGTCGGCGAGGCGCGGGCCCATCGTCGCCATCTGGTCGTGCTCGACCTGCACCGACACGCAGAGGTCGAGCTCGCGCAGCTTCTCCAGCAAGGGGCCGGCGTCGTCGTAGTACGGCAGGCCGTAGAAGGTGACGTTCCATGCCACGCCGACGATGCCCCGGGCCTTGAGCGCGGCGAGCTCGTCGCGCGAGACGTCGTTGCGCACCACCGCGATGCCGAGGCATTCGCGCCCGGGGCTCGCGCGGCTGCGCGCCAGCGCGTCGAGGAGGCAGCGGTTGTCGAGCCCGTAGCCGGAGTTCGGCCCGACGATCAGCGCGTGGCGCGAGCCGTAGGCCTGGAGCACGCCTTCGAGCTCGTCGTAGCCGCCCATCTCCTGGCCGGCGGGGCGGTAGCGCGTGTCGCTCGCGTAGGGAAAGTGCGCGGGGTCGAGGACGTGGACGTGGCAGTCGACCTTCGGCTCGGCGAAGATCGAGGTGTCCACGGCCTAGAACGTCGCGTGGACCGCGGCGAGGAGCTCGGGCGTGATCGTGGGCATCACGCCGAACCACGCGTTGAACGCGGGGCGCGCCTGGTTGAGCAGTAGGCCGAGGCCGTTGACGGTGACGTTGCCGCGCGCGCGCGCCGCGGCGAGGAGCGGCGTCTCGGGCGGGATGTAGATGAGGTCGCCGACCACGGCGCGCTTCGGCAGGCGGTCGAGCGGCATGTCGAGCGGCGGCTTGCCGGTCATGCCGAGGCTGGTCGCGTTGGCGAGCATCGCCACGCCGTCGGCGGCGTCGGCGCGCGACTCCCAGTCGACGACCTTGACCACCGGTCCCACGGCAGCGGCGATCTCCTCGGCCTTGTCGCGGGTGCGGTTGGCGACGCGGATCTCCGTGGCGCCCTGCGCGGCGAGGCTCGCCACCACCGCGCGCGCGGCCCCGCCGGCGCCGAGCACCAGGATCGGGCCGCTGCCGGGCTTCCACGCGGGATCGGCGTCGCGCAGGCTCTGGATGAAGCCGTTGCCGTCGTTGTTGAAGCCGGTGAGCGTCCCGTCCTTCTCGACCACCACCGTGTTGACGGCGCCGATGGTGCGCGCGAGGTTGTCGACGCGGTCGAGCAGGGGGAAGATCGCCTGCTTGTGCGGCGTGGTGACGTTGCAGCCGCGCATGCCGAGCACGGCAAGGCCGCGCACGGCCGCCTCGAGCTTTTCGGGCGGCACGCCGAACAGCACGTAGCGCCCCGCGATGCCGTAGTGCGCGAGCCAGTGGTTGTGGATCACCGGCGAGCGCGAGTGCGCGACAGGCCAGCCGAGGAGGCCCGCGATGCCGAATTCGTGGGGGGTGGCCATGTGCGTGCGCTGCCTCGCGTCGCGCTACTTGCTGCCGAGCGCGGGCAGGGTGGCGACCACGACCTGCCGGCCGTTCTCGACCTTGGTCATGAAGCTCTCGCGGTCGATGTCGCCGTTCTGGTCGAACGTCGCGTCCAGCAGCACCCCGGGGTTCTCCTTCACCGTGAACTTCGCCCCGTGCATCGCCGCCGC
>JBGAGT010000018.1:0-85079 GCA_044226535.1 Casimicrobiaceae bacterium
GGCACCTCGACGCCGCTCGGCGACGTCGCCGAGTGCACGGCGGTCAAACGCGCCTTCGGCGAGCACGCGAGGAAGCTGGTGGTGAGCTCCACCAAGTCGATGACGGGCCACCTGCTGGGCGCCGCCGGCGGCATCGAGGCGGTGTTCACCGCGCTCGCCTTCCGCGACCAGGTGGCGCCGCCCACGGCGAACCTCTTCAACGTCGATCCCGCCTGCGACCTCGACTTCGCGCCGCTCGCGGCACGCAAGATGACCATCCGCGGCGCGCTGTCCAACTCCTTCGGCTTCGGCGGCACCAACGCCACGCTGGCCTTCCGCGCGCTGGAGGGCTGACGTGGCGTTGATCGTCCAGAAGTACGGCGGGACCTCGGTCGGCACGACCGAGCGCATCAGGAACGTCGCCAAGCGCGTCGCGCGCTTCCACCGCCAGGGCCACAAGCTGGTGGTCGTGGTGTCGGCCATGTCGGGCGAGACCAACCGCCTGCTCGGCCTCGCCAGGGAGCTTTCGGCCAACCCCAACCCGCGCGAGCTCGACGTCATCGCCGCCACCGGCGAGCAGGTGACCATCGGCCTCCTTGCCATCGCGCTGCAGGAGATGGGCGTCAAGGCGCGGAGCTACACCGGCGGCCAGGTGCGCATCCTCACCGACGAGGCCTACACCAAGGCGCGCATCCTCGAGATCGACGAGGCCAAGATGCGCAAGGACCTGGACGCGGGCACCATCGTCATCGTCGCGGGTTTCCAGGGCGTCGACCGCCACGGCAACATCACCACGCTGGGCCGCGGGGGCTCCGACACCTCGGGCGTGGCGCTGGCCGCGGCGCTCAAGGCCGACGAGTGCCAGATCTACACCGACGTCGACGGCGTCTACACCACCGACCCGCGCATCGTCCCCGAGGCGCGGCGCCTCGACACCATCACGTTCGAGGAAATGCTCGAGCTCGCGAGCCAGGGATCGAAGGTGTTGCAGATCCGCTCGGTCGAGTTCGCCGGCAAGTACCTGGTGAAGCTGCGCGTGCTGTCGTCGTTCGACGATCCCGACACCGACACGCCCGGCACGCTGATCACCTTCGAGGAAGACGACAACATGGAACAGGCGATCATTTCAGGCATCGCGTTCAACCGCGACGAGGCCAAGATCTCGGTGATGGGCGTCGAGGACAAGCCGGGCATCGCCTACGCCATCCTCGGTCCCATCGCCGCGGCCAACATCGACGTCGACATGATCGTGCAGAACATCGGCGCCTCGGGCCATACCGACTTCTCGTTCACCGTGCACCGCAACGAGTACCAGAAGGCGATGGACGTGCTCTCCCGCGAGAAGGGCAAGGGCTTTGTCGCGCGCGAGATCATCGGCGACAACCGCATCGCCAAGGTCTCGGCGGTGGGCATCGGCATGCGCTCGCACGTCGGCCTCGCCAGCAAGATGTTCAAGGCGCTGGCCGACGAGGGCATCAACATCCAGATGATCTCGACCTCCGAGATCAAGATCGCCGTGGTGATCGACGAGAAGTACCTCGAGCTCGCGGTGCGCGTGCTGCACAAGGCCTTCGAGCTCGAGAAAGCGGGCTGAGGCCGGCGCAGCTGCGCCGCCCGGCGCGCGAGAGCCCGATCGCGTAAAATCACATGCCCGGCGCCGTCCGGGCCCAGCGGCAGGGCATGCCGTCGCGGCGTACCGGCCCGCGCACCCCATCCCGGAGACGTGGCCGAGTGGTCGAAGGCACTCCCCTGCTAAGGGAGCATGCGGGCTAAAACCTGCATCGAGGGTTCGAATCCCTCCGTCTCCGCCATCGATCATCGCGCAACGCGATGATTTCCAAGGGGAAACAGCGCAAGTCCTGCGCCTTCATGGCGAGCAGGACGGACGCATTCGGGCCGCAGCTCGGGCCAGCTCCGTGATGCGATCCCATTTGCCCTCCGCCACTGCTTCCCTCGGCGTCAACCACGATCCGCCAACGCAAGCAACGTTGGGCAGCGCGAGATAGCCCGGTGCAGTCTCGGCGGTGACCCCGCCAGTCGGACAGAACTTCAAGTCGGGAAACACGCTGCCAATGGCCTTGATCATGCCCAAGCCGCCGGCCTGCTGTGCCGGGAACAGCTTCAGTTCCGTAAACCCCGCAGCGCGTGCAGCCATCATGTCTGACGGCGTCATCGTGCCCGGCAGCAGCGGCAGCCCGCTCTTGCGCTGCGCCTCGATCAGCGCCGGCGTAAGGCCCGGGCTGACACCGAATTCCGCACCGGCGGCTCGAGCCGCCGCGAAGTCGTCGGGCCGCGAGATCGTCCCGACGCCGACGATCGCGTCCTTCACCGCGTGCGAAATTACGCGGATAGCCTCGAGCGCGACGCTGGTGCGCAACGTGACCTCGAGCACGCGGATGCCGCCGGCTACCAGCGCCTCTGCCAGAGGTACGGCCTGCTCGATGCGTTCGACGATCAGTACCGGAATCACCGGACCCATCCGCATCACCTCGATCGTTCGCATCACGATGCCTTCGCGAATACGAACTGATCGTGAACCGGAACGGTGTAGCTTGCCGAGATCGCTTCGGCCGCCTCCGCGGTGACGAAGCTCATGGCGCCTTGCTCGGCACCGAGCGCTGTCGCGCGGAATACACCGAAGAGTTCGCGTCCGATCCCATGATGATGTTCGCGCAAATCGACCTCGTCGATCGTCCGCGCGTTCCATTCGTCCTGCGGGACCAGCGCATCGATCGTTCCGGCGCTGCTGTCGAGCCGGATGATGTCCCCGTCGCGCACTTTCGCCAGGGGACCGCCGCCGACGCACTCGGGCGTGACGTGGATCGCCGCCGGAATCTTTCCCGATGCGCCCGACATCCGTCCGTCGGTAACCAGTGCCACGGAATGGCCTTCGTCCTGCAGTACGCCCAGGATCGGCGTCAACTTGTGCAACTCGGGCATTCCGTTGGCACGCGGTCCCTGGAAGCGAACGACGCAGACGAGATCCTGCTTCATCAGTCCACCCTTGAATGCGCTCATCACCGCTTCCTGCGATTCGAACACCATCGCCGGCGCCTCCACGACGCGGTGCTCCGGCTTCACCGCCGATGTCTTCATCACTGCGCGGCCGAGATTGCCGGTCAGCACCTTCAATCCACCGTCACTGCTGAACGGTGCCGATACCGGAGCAACGACCGATGAATCGCGGCTCACGCGCGGCGCATTGCGCCAGGCGAGCCGATCTCCCTCGAGATAGGGCTCCATGCGGTAGCGCTCGAGGCCGCCTTCACCCATCACCGTCGTTACGTCGCCGTGGAGGAGACCGGCGTCGAGCAGTTGCCCGATGATGAAACCCATTCCACCCGCGGCATGGAATTGGTTTACGTCGGCCTTACCGTTCGGATAGATGCGAGCGAGGAGCGGTACGGTTGCCGACAATTCGCTGAAGTCATCCCAGTTGATCAGCACGCCGGCCGCATACGCCATCGCAACGAGGTGCATTGTGTGATTCGTCGAGCCACCGGTCGCCAGCAACCCGACAATCCCGTTGACAATGGAGCGTTCGTCGACGACGTTGCCGATCGGCGTGTACTCCGGACCCTGGATGCTTATCTCGATGGCGCGCCGCGCCGCCGCCGCCGTCAGTGCATCGCGCAGCGGCGTGTTCGGGTTGACGAATGCGGCGCCTGGCAGGTGCAACCCCATGATCTCCATCAACATCTGATTGCTGTTCGCCGTTCCGTAGAACGTGCAAGTGCCCGCGCTGTGATAGGCCTTTGTCTCGGCTTCCATCAGCGCATCGTTGCCGACCTTGCCTTGCGCATACAACTGCCGGACTTTCGACTTCTCCTCGTTCGACAAGCCCGAGGGCATGGGTCCGCCGGGGACCAGGATCGTGGGCAAGTGCGGGAACGAAAGTGCGCCGATCACGAGGCCCGGCACGATCTTGTCGCAGATACCGAGGCAGAGCACCGCGTCGAACATGTTGTGCGAGAGCGAGACGGCGGTAGCCAACGCGATGACGTCGCGACTGAACAATGACAATTCCATGCCAGGCTCGCCCTGCGTGACGCCATCGCACATCGCGGGCACACCGCCGGCGAATTGCGCCGTGGCGCCGGCCGCCCGCGCTGCTTCCTTGATGATCCCCGGGAAGCGCTCGAAAGGCTGGTGCGCCGAGAGCATGTCGTTGTACGACGAAACGATCGCGAGGTTCGGCCGATCGATCTGGCGCAGGATGATCTTGTCGCCGGCCGGCGCGGCGGCGAAGCCGTGCGCGAGGTTCGTGCATGAAAGATGGTGCCGAACGATGCCTCTGCCTCGCATGGCGGCCATTTCGGCCAGGTATTTCGTGCGGAGCGGTTCGCTGCGGCGACGGATGCGTTCCGTCACCTTTACGAGTGCTGGATTCAATTTCATGCGATACCTGCTTTCGTCCTAGGGCGACCGGCGGTCCCAGCACAAGAGGGCTTGCCGACTCATTGCTCCGCCAACGCCGCTTCGAAGATCATCGCGTTCTCGAGCGGCCCCTGTTCACCGACGGTTACGACGACTTTCAAGATGGTCCCTGTGAACGTGAAAGGCGCTTCGTAGTCAGCCGACACGGACAAGCCGCGGTCCATCCCGCAACTGAGCGCGCCATTGAATGGGAAAAGCCGTGGAATGGTTGCGGATATGCGGCCGGACGCAGCAAGGCTGTCGTTCAAATACATCGATACGTTGCCCTGGTGCTCGCCCGTCCGCTCGTAGGAGACCTTGACGGTCTCCAGGGGCCGGACCCCGACCCGGGCTTCAATGCGATATCGACGAATGTTGCAGAGGTTGTATTCGAAGTGGACAGCCCCATGCTTCATGAAAAGCGTGTAGCCGCCGAACCGATTCCCGTGAGCCAGGATGACTCCCTGGGTCTTCGCACCGACTGATTCCAATCGGGCCGTGATATCGAAGCTGCGGTTGAGCGTATCCACCGCTGCTCTCTCGAGGATCGCGGACGTGCCAGGCAGATAGGTGTAGTCCGACCTTGCAGGGCCGATTTGAGGACGTGGATCAGGCCAACGCTCGTGCCCCCTGTCGTCCAGCGGAAGCACGTGGTACTTCCCGGCTTCGACCCACCATCGGTCGACGAGGTCCCTGACGAGCTCCGGATGCATCTCCGACAGATCGTTGGTCTCGTTGGGATCGTCCGGAAGATGGTAGAGCTGCCAACGGTCGCGTTGAAAATTCCCGATGTTGCTCAATGGGTCGTGATCCGCGATGGCCTTCCACCCTTTGTGGTAGATGGCTCGCGAGCCGAGCATTTCGTAATATTGCGTCTCCTTTTGCGTCGGCGCATCGGCGTGCTCGACGCTGTACCACATGCTGACACCCTCGAGGTCGGACTGCTCGACACCTGCGATGCTCGCCTCCGGCTCGATGCCGAGGGCCTCGAAAACCGTCGGGGCAATGTCCGTCACATGGTGATACTGGTTTCTGATCGTCCCCGCGTCCTTGATCTTGTCAGGCCAGGAGATGATCAGGGGATCGGCGATGCCCCCCTGGTAAGTGGATCGCTTCCATTCCCGGAACGGGGTGTTCCCTGCCATCGACCATCCACGCGGGTAATGGTTGATGAAGCCCGGACCGCCGATCTTGTCGATGTTTGCTACGACATCCTCGAATTTCTGTGGAAGGGCGTTGTACATCGACCATTCATTCAACCGGCCGTCGTCGCCACCTTCGGTGCTCGCGCCGTTGTCGGACATGAACAGGATGATCGTATCGTCGAACCGGTCGATCTTCTTCAGTAGCTCGATTACCCGGCCGATCTGTTCGTCCGTATGCGTCATGAACCCCGCAAACACTTCCTGCATACGGGAGTAAACGCGCTTCTGGTCGACGCTGAGAGTCTCCCAGGCAACCACCCCCTTGTTCCTCGGTGGAAGGCGGACATGGTCCGCCATGATGCCGAGCTCCTTCTGCCTTGCAAGGACCCGGTCTCTTTCGTGATCCCAGCCGGCATCAAATACCCCCTTGTAGGCGTCGGCGTATTCATGCGGCACGTGGTGTGGCGAGTGGCCTGCGCCATACGCAAGATAGAGAAAGAAGGGCTTGTGCGGTGCGGTTGAATGCACGTCGGAGATATACCGTATGGCCTTGTCGGTCAGGTCTTCCGACAGGTGGTAGCCATTGCCACCATGCACATCGATGATCTGATTGTCTTGCACCAGGCACCCCGGGTGCCAATGGTCGATCATCCCGGTCAAGAACCCGTAGTACCGCTCAAAGCCGCGGCCGAGCGGCCAGCGATCGAACGGTCCGGCTGCACTCGTTTCATAGTCGGGGACGAGGTGCCACTTCCCGACGGCGAACGTGTTGTAGCCATTCCGGACGAGGTGTTCGGACAGCATGCCATTCCTGGGTGGCATCAGGCCGTTGTAGCCCGGATAGCCCTGGACGAATTGCGGGATGCAGGCCATGCCGTTGCTGTGGTGATTGCGCCCCGTGAGAAGCGATGCCCGTGTCGGTGAGCAGAGGGCGGTTGTGTGGAACGCCGAATATCGAATGCCGCCCGCCGCCAGACCGTCGATGTTCGGCGTGCGGATGCTCGAGCCGTAGCATCCGATCTGTCCAAACCCAACGTCGTCGAGGAGGATCACGACGACGTTCGGCTTCTTGACATGCTCGCCGCGAGTCTCGTTCGGCCAGAATGTCTCGGACTCGGAGCGGGTTACGCCGATTTTCTGGGTTGGGTTCTTCGACATCGCTGCCTCTCAGCTGTAATGGGTGCGATTCGGTGGACTTGCGTCCACCGAACCACGATCAATTCCTGGACAGCAATCGCTTGACCGACTCGTTCCCTGACTTGAGAGCTCCGCCGATATCCTGTCCAGCGACGATCTTCTGCATTTCCGGGGCGAGCTCGTTGAGGACGGCCGTGAACTTCCCGTTGGGCCATAGCTCTTGGAAATCTGGCTCAAGACGATTTGTGCCATAACGACAAAGCTCCTCTTCTTTAACGCCAATTCCCGATGCGGCACCTGCAATGGCCGGAACCTTGCCGCGGATCAAGCCGTTCAGGGACGACGACGCGAAGCGGAAGCGCGGATGGTTGCCGGGAACGATCTCGAGGCCTCGAGGCGATCAAGACATCCAGTTCCCGCCGTCCACATTCAGCGTTTGAGCGGTGATGTAGCCGGCCTCGTTGCTCGCGAGGAAGACGGCGGCTCCGCACATGTCCTTCGGATCGCCCATGCGGCCCAACGGAACGGCCAGACCGACGGCCTTCTTCTTCTCGCCGATCGCAAGGCCCTCGTACTTTGCAAACAGCGCGTCGACGGTCGCCCACATCGCCGTGTCGACCACACCTGGGGCGATGCCATTCACCCGGATACCATGAGGTGCCATCGCCAGCGCCGCCGACTGCGTGTAGCTGATGACCGCTGCCTTGCTCGCGCAATAGTGCGCAACCAGAGCCTCGCCGCGACGGCCGGCCTGTGAGGCCATGTTGATGACGCTGCCCTTGACACCGGCTTCGACCATGCGTTTGAGCACCGCTTGCATGACGAAGAACATGCCCTTCACGTTCACTGAAAAGATTTGCTCGTACTCCTGTTCGGTCGCCTCGACGATCGGACGCAGGTTGAAGACGGCGGCGTTGTTGAAGAGCACGGTTACAGGGCCAAACCGGGCCTCGGCCGCCTTCATCATCGCGGCGATGCTGTCGAGTTTCGCTACATCGGCGCTTACGTAATGCAGTTGCTGCGGGTACTGCGCCATGAGCCCCTGGAGGCCGGCCGAAGCTTGTGGGGCCAAGTCAACGGCAGTGCACCGTGCCCCTTCCTCGAGGTAAGCCTGGAGGACGGCGAGACCGATGCCACCGGCGACGCCGGTCAGCAAGGCGTGGGACTTGGAAAGACGATTCAGGCCACTCACGGTGGGAAATCTCCTAGTTTGTTTTTCGACAGGCCGCCGCGTAGGGCCGCAAGGCGTCGCGTACGCGGTCGAGCGTGAGCGCCTTCGGCTCGGGAGCCAGTCGACCTTCACGCACGGCCAGGTACTGTTGCGGCAAGTATTGGCTGAGCACGTTCTCGGGAATGCGGATCCCGGAGAGGTTGTCGATCAGGCGCCGCATCGCCGACTCGATCTCGGGATCTGGCCAGTAGTAGCGGACCCGGTCGCTGTAGCTGAAGACGCGCAGCAAGCGTTGCTCGCGGTGGTCTCCGTGGTAGTACTGCTGCCAAGAATCGGGCCGATCCAGCATCACGCGCTCGACGACCTCGCGCAGGCGCGACTGTTTCTCGGCGTCCACCAGTTCTGCTTCGACTGCCGCAAGCGCATAGAGCGCCTCGCGCAGGGCGAAGGTCAGGCCAGGCCCAACCTTGAGAATCGCGAATCCGTCGCGGACGAGGGCGGCGAGCGCCTCCGGCCGCTGGTAATCGGTCGAGTGGGCTTCAAAGACGAATTGGCCGTTTTCGTCCAGAACAGACGAGAGCGCGCGCGCGGCAGCGGGCTGATAGTCGACGACGTGTCCGTGGTCGAACTCGACGCCGGGCTGGACGACCAGCGCGATCACGCGAGTCCAGGCGTCTTGAAGCCCGGCAACCTTGAAAGCTTCCTCGTGGACCTCGAGGGTTCGACGCGCTGCTTCCGGCGCCGTGACCTCGACGTGGTCCAGTGCCTCGGCCGCGCCGCCCGGCACGGGTACCTCCGTGCCGATCACGTAGACCGGTCGCGATCCTTTCGAGGCTGCTTCCGCCGCCGCGCACAGCGAGACTGCCCGCTCCGCGACGATGCGGTCGTCCAGCACCGCTGGGTCGTCGGCGCAGCGCATGCTTGTGTCCAGATGCAGCTTGGAGAAGCCGGCTGCGGCATAGGCCGAAACCAAGTCGCGGGCGAGCGCCATCGCTTCAGTCGCCGGCCGATTGCGCCATGGGTTGGGGCCCAGGTGGTCGCCGCCGAACAATAGTCGTTTCGCTTCGAGGCCAACGCGCTCGGCGATGTCCCGCACGAAGCGCATGAAGTCGGGGGGCTGCATGCCGGTATAGCCCCCGAACTGATCGACTTGATTTGAAGTGGCTTCGACGAGAAGTGCCGTACCGTCCTCGAGGGCCTGGTGTACGGCGGCCTCGATCACCAGCGGATGGGCCGAGCACACAGAGTAGATTCCGCTGGACTGGCCCTTGCGACGGCCAGATGCGAGCTGCTGAAGATCCGTTGCCATCGCTTACTCCACCGTAGACTCGGCAATCAGCGCATCGAGTGTTGCGAAGTCCGCCGCGCCCTCCATGGGTCCGAGCTGGCTGACGGCCGCCGCTCCGGCTGCATTCGCGTAGCGCAGGGCCTTCTCGGCGGGATACCCCATCAGCCGACAGGTCACGAAGGTGGCGCCGAAGCAATCGCCGGCCCCGGTCGGGTCGAGTTCGGGCACCGGCAGTGCGGGTACGTCGATGCGTTGGCCGTGGCCGAAGTAACTCGACCCGTTTGCACCGCGCTTGATCACGATTTCCTTGACACCGAGCGCATGGAGTTCCTTCACCGCGTTCGCTTCGTCGGCGGCCTCGGCGAGCAGGGTGACCTCATGGCCGCTGGGCAGGAAGGTGTCAGCGAGCTCGAGCACGTAGCGCAGCGCGTCGCGCATCTCGGGGATGCGCAACATTTCTTTCCGAACGTTCGGGTCGAAGGAAATCGTGCCGCCTTGACCTTTCACGATCTCGATCGCCTTCTTGGTCGCGTCGATGATGCGGAAGGAGAAGAGTGAGGACCCCATCACGTGGAAATGACGGCAGTCGTGCAGCACCTGGGCATCGACATGTGATACGTCCAGATGCGAGGACGCGCTGTTGACGATGTTGAAAACGAAGTCGCGCTCGCCGTCCTCGCGGTAGGTGACGAAGGCGCTGCCGGTCGTGGCACGCTTCACGACGTGGATCGAACTGGTGTCGACGCCGTCGCGCTTGAGTCGCTCGATATTCAGCAGGCCGAAGTCGTCATCGCCGACGCAGCCGATGATCCCGGCCGACTGCTCCAGTTTGGCGACCTGATCGATGAAGATCGCCGGCGCACCGCTGGCATACGGGCCCTTCAGCAGGCCGGTCTCGCGGAACGTTTGCCCGCGCCGGGTCGCCATGATCTCAACCAGGATCTCGCCGATCGTCATTACTTTGGCCATGGGTTTTCCCGAATTGACCTTTCGAGTTTTGTCAATTATCTTTCGAAAAGAAAGTATGGACAATACGCCGAAGCCTGTCAACACCACCCCTTGATGGTGTTTTCGCTGGAGCGCTGCGCTATTTGGGCCTGTAGAGGCCGCGAGGCTTCAAAAGGGGCGGCCGGCTGACTTACAATTCAAGGCCAAGACTTTCATTCGATAATGACGATGCAATCCGAGGGGAGCGCACTCAAGCGCCGACTGGCCATTGTCGACCTCGTCCGAAAGGACGGCGAAGCGCGTGTCGAGGATCTGAGCGCCCAGTTGGGTGTGTCGTCCGTGACCATCCGGAGCGACCTCAACTACCTGGAGAGCCAGGGTTACGTGGTGCGCGCGTTCGGCAAGGCGAAGTACAACCCGGCGCTCCGGACGGCGAACCACGTCGCCCATGAAATCGACGACACGGCGCGGCTGGGCGGCGAGGCGCAAGTGGCTGCGGCGGCAATGCGCTGGGTCGAAGACGGGATGTCGGTCTTCCTCAGTGGCGGCGGCATCGCCTTGCGCATGCTTCCCCTGATGGTGGTGCGCCAGGGGATTGCGTTGACGGTCCATGACATGTCCATGGCGTCGGTGGCGAAATCCTTCGTGCAGTCCGAACTGCACGTGACCGGAGGCATGTGCGGTACGGAGGAGCATGGTCTGATCGGGCCTGCGGCGGAGCTCGGCTTGCTCTCGCGGCCGATAGACCTGAGCGTCATCGTCATTTCCGGGATCGATACCCGAGGTCGCGTGGTGACCAGGCATCCTGGTGCCGCGCGCCTGTACAGCGCCGCCGTCCGGCACGCGGCCAAGGCTGTCGCCGTGGCATACAGCCCCGAATTCAGCGCGTTGGAGGGGCATCCGGTCGCCAGCCTCGGCGACCTGGCCGGGCTCACGATGAACCACGACCTCGAACCCGCCGTGTTCGACCTGTTGTCGGAGCATGAGTTGAGGGTGGATCGCAAGGCCGATGGGATCATCGAATTTGTCCGGGCGGTGGCGGCATGAATGCAATTCACGGCGACGCCGTGGGTGGCACCCCCGCGACTTTGCGCGGCAATCAGCTCGTCAAGCCGGACCCGGGACGCGGGTCCCGATCCCTAGGGCACTCCAGCCGCCCGATCCCGCGCGGCGTGTTGCAAGTCGTCGATCGCGTCGGAAAGCTCGTCGACGGCACTGGCTGCCGCCTGCAGCGGCGCGATCTTCGCGTTGGCGCCGATCGATGACAGCTCCCGGGCGACCGTGTCGAGCTTGTCGTCGGGCAGCTGCTCGAGGTTGACGAACCCGTTGCGCGCCCCCTCGACGGCGCGGATCAACTCGTCGATCTTGAGGTTGATCGCCCGGCTCTCGCGATATTGGGTGGCCTGGATCAGGAACGCCATCAGGAACGTCACGATGGTCGTGCCCGTGTTGATGACGAGCTGCCACGCGTCCGAGTAACCGAAGTATCGGCCGCTGGCGGCCCACGCCACCACCACGGCGACCGCGAGCGCCAGCGCCCAGGGCGAGCCGAATGCGCAGGAGACCGCCGCCGCGGCGGTGCGAAAGCGCTCCTTCATGGGACGACGACGTTCCTGCATGGCGTGGTCCGGGTGCGCGTCGTTCATGACCTCTCTCGATGTGGCCGTGCGAACCCACGTGAATGTCCGCCATCGCGGCCGATGGCTCAATCGGCAAAGGGCGAACGTGCACGTAGGCGGCGCGCTGACGCGCCGAAGTCGAGCTCAGGCGTCCGGACGCTTCCTGATGCCGAGGCGCCGCGCCAGCTTGTGGAGGTTGCTGGCGTCGAGCCCCAGGTCGCGCGCCGCCGCCGCCCAGTTGTCGGCGTTCCTTGCGACGGCTTGCCGGATCGCGTGGCGCTGGCTGTCCTCGATCGCCTCGCGCATGGACGTCGCGCGCCCGCCGCCGGCCGCCGGGGCGGGGGGCGCGTCGTCGGCGCCGCCCCGGGCACCGCCGTGCATCTCGACGGGATCGAGGTCGAGCACGTCGGGCTCGAGCGTCACGATCGAGCGGAGGTCCGCGCCGCGGCTCATGACCTTCAGCGCGGCGCGGCTGATGACGTGCTCCAGCTCGCGCACGTTGCCGGGCCAGCGATAGCGCCGCAGCGCCTCCTCGGCCGCGGCGGACAGCCGCATGCTGCGCATGCCGAGGCGCGCCCGGTTGAGCTCGAGGAAACGGCCCGCCAGCAGCAGCACGTCGTTGCCGCGCTCGCGCAGCGGCGGAACGGGGATGGGGTACACCGACAGCCGGTGATAGAGGTCGGCGCGGAACGAGCCCTCGCGCACGTGGTCGCGAAGGCTGCGGTTGGTCGCGGCGATGACGCGCACGTTGACGCGATGCGGCTGGTCGGCGCCCAGGCGCTGGATCTCGCCGTTCTGCAGCGTGCGCAAGAGCTTGGCCTGGATCGACAGCGGCAGCTCGCCCACCTCGTCGAGGAACAGCGTGCCGCCCTCGGCCGCCTCGAAGCGCCCGGGGCGGGCGTTGACCGCCCCCGAGAACGCGCCGCGCGCATGGCCGAAGAGCTCGCTTTCGGCCAGCGACTCGGGCAGTGCCGCGCAGTTGACGTGCACCAGCGGCTTTCCGGCGCGCCGCGACATGCGATGCAGGCGGTGCGCGAAGAGCTCCTTGCCGACGCCGGTTTCGCCGAGCAGCAGGACGGGGAGCTCCGAATCCGCGACCACCTGGAGCTCGTGCAGCACGCGGGTGATGGCCTCGCTCTGTCCCAGGATCTCGCCGTCGCCGGCCTGCGCGGGGTCCTCGGGCGGCAGCATCGCGCGTGAGGTGCGCAAGCCGCGGATCTCGGCCTCGAGGCGCGTGACCCGCACCGCGGCCTCGACCGCGCAGGCGAGTTGCGCGAGGTCCGCCTGCGCCTCGGCGTCGAATGCGCCGACCTCCAGCGCGTCGAGGGTGATCACGCCCCAGCGCTCTCCTTCGACGTCGAGCGCCATCCCCATGCAGTCGTGCACCGCCAGCGCGCCGTCGTGCTCGGCGATCAGCCCGTCGTAAGGGTCTGGCAGCACGCTTTCGTTGTGGAAACAGGTGACGCCGCGGCGCTGGAGGATGGCGGCGAGGCGAGGGTGATCCTTGACTGCGAAGCGCCGCCCGAGCGCATCGCTGACGAGGCCATCGACGGCGATGGGCTTGAGGTGCTCCGCCTCGAGCCTCAGCAGCGCCACGGCACCGCATCGGAAATGCGCGCGGAGGCTGCCGACCAGCCGCTGCAGCCGGACCGCCACGGGCAGGTCGGCGACGAGATCAGTGAGCAGGAGGAGGTGGATGGCCGAAGAGGTCATGGATACCAAGCATGGTGCCATAAACCATTGCGGCCCATGGTCGCATTTACCATTGATCACGCAATGCCTTGATTGTCATTGAGGTTTTGCGGGCACGGCGCTCGCATGTGCCTCTGGTGATAGACGGGAGCTGGCCCTTGGGCCGCGTTCCCCCGACAACACCACCAAACGAGGCACGCGACATGGAACTCATCGCCGACTGGGAGCAGCGCAGCGCCACCGAGCTCGTGGAGCACATCCTGGCCCGTTACCACACGGTCCATCGCCGGCAGCTTCCGGAGCTCATCCGCCTCGCGCGCAAGGTCGAGCAGGTGCATGCCGAGCGTGCCGAGTGCCCGCGCGGGCTGGCCGACCACCTGACGGAGATGGCCCAGGAGCTCGAGAGCCACATGCGCAAGGAAGAGGACATCCTCTTTCCCATGATCCTGCGAGGGCAGGGCGCACGGGCCACCGCGCCCATCACCGTGATGCGCATGGAGCACCACGAGCACGTCGTGGCCCTGCACAGGGTCGAGACGCTGACCCACGACATTACCGTCCCGCAGGCCGCCTGCGCGACCTGGCGCGCGCTCTACGCGGGGCTATGCGCCTTCCGCGACGACCTGACGGCGCACATCCACACCGAGAACGACATCCTGTTCGAACGCTTCGTCCCCTCGCCCGCACATTGACCAAGGAGAAAAACGCAGTGGGCCCGTACAAGAAACTCTGGTTTACGCTGATCGGCGTACTCATCGTCACCTTCTCGCTGCTGGGGTACTACGGCAACGAGGTCTACCGGCAGGCACCGCCGATCCCGGCGCAGGTCACGACCGAGGACGGCAGGCTGCTCTTCGATCGTGCCGGCATCCTCGACGGGCAGACCGCCTGGCAGTCGGTGGGCGGCATGCAGCTCGGCTCGATCTGGGGCCACGGCGCCTACCAGGCGCCCGACTGGACCGCGGACTGGCTGCACCGCGAGCTGACCGCGTGGCTCGAGCTGGCTGCGCAGCAGGCGCGCGGCAAGCGCTATGCGGAGCTCGACGGCGCCACGCAAGCATCCTTGCGCGAACAGCTCCGCGCGGAGTACCGCGGCAACCGCGTCGACGATGCGCAGGTGCTGAAGCTCTCGGACCGGCGCGTCCAGGCCATGGCGCAGACGGCGGCGTACTACGACCAGCTGTTCTCCGACGCACCGGAGCTGCAGAAGAGCCGCGAGCACTACGCGATGAAGGAGAACACGCTGCCGAGCGCCGAGCGCCGCCAGCAGCTCACGCGCTTCTTCTTCTGGACCGCGTGGGCGGCCGCCACCGAGCGGCCCGGCCTGGAGGTCACCTACACCAACAACTGGCCGCACGAGCCGCTGATCGGCAACAAGCCGAGCAGCGAGAACGTCGTCTGGTCCATCGCCAGCATCGTGGTGCTGCTGGCCGGCGTGGGCTTCCTGGTGTGGGGCTGGGCGTTCCTGCGCAAGCACGACGAGCCGATGCCCGCCGCCCCGGCACGCGACCCGCTGGCGAGCTTCGCGCTCACGCCTTCGCAGCGCGGCCTCGGCAAGTACCTGTTCCTGGTCGTGGCGCTGTTCGTGTTCCAGGTCTTCCTCGGCGGCTTCACCGCGCACTACACCGTCGAGGGGCAGCAGTTCTACGGCCTCGACGTCTCGCGCTGGTTCCCCTATGCGCTGACGCGCACCTGGCACATCCAGGCCGCGCTGTTCTGGATCGCGACGGGCTTCCTCGCGGCGGGCCTCTTCCTCGCGCCGCTGATCAACGGCGGCAAGGATCCGAAGTTCCAGAAGCTCGGCGTGGACGTGCTGTTCTGGGCGCTGGTGGCCGTGGTCGTGGGCTCGTTCACCGGCAACTACCTGGCGATCGCGCAGGTGATGCCGCCGGAATGGAATTTCTGGCTCGGCCACCAGGGCTACGAGTACGTGGACCTGGGTCGCCTGTGGCAGATCGGCAAGTACCTCGGCATCCTGCTGTGGCTGGTGCTGATGCTGCGCGGCGTGGTGCCCGCGCTGCTGAAAAAGGGCGGCGACAAGAACCTGCTGGCGCTGCTCACCGCTTCGGTGGGCGCGATCGGACTGTTCTACGGCGCCGGCCTCTTCTACGGCGAGCGCACCCACCTCTCGGTGATGGAGTACTGGCGGTGGTGGGTCGTGCACCTCTGGGTCGAAGGCTTCTTCGAGGTGTTCGCGACCACGGCGCTGGCGTTCATCTTCTCGACGCTGGGACTGGTGTCGGTGCGCATGGCCACTGCCGCCAGCCTGGCCTCGGCTTCGCTGTTCATGCTGGGCGGCATCCCCGGTACCTTCCATCACCTGTACTTCGCCGGCACGACCACGCCGGTGATGGCGGTGGGCGCGTCGTTCAGCGCGCTCGAGGTGGTGCCGCTGATCGTGCTGGGCCACGAGGCCTGGGAGAACTGGCACCTCAAGAGCCGCGCGCCGTGGATGGAAGACCTCAAGTGGCCGCTCATGTGCTTCGTGGCCGTCGCGTTCTGGAACATGCTCGGCGCCGGCGTCTTCGGCTTCATGATCAACCCGCCGATGTCGCTGTACTACGTCCAGGGCCTCAACACGACACCGGTGCATGCGCACGCCGCGTTGTTCGGCGTCTACGGCTTCCTCGCGCTCGGCTTCACGCTGCTGGTGCTGCGGTACCTGCGCCCGGGCTACGCCTTCAGCGCGTCGCTGATGAAGGTCGCGTTCTGGGGCCTCAACGCCGGCCTGGTGCTGATGATCGCGACCAGCCTCCTGCCCATCGGCATCATCCAGTTCCACGCCAGCGTGAGCCAGGGCCTGTGGTACGCGCGCAGCGAGGCGTTCATGCAGCAGCCGCTGCTGCAGAACCTGCGCTGGGTGCGTACCTTCGGCGACGTGGTGTTCATCGTCGGTGCCGTCGCCATGGCGCTGCAGGTGGTGCTGGGCCTCGCGGGCAGGCAGCCGCTGCAGGCGCAGCCGCGCCCGCGGCTGGGAGACGTGCGCCCCTGAAGCGCCGAAGCTCGCCGGGGTCGCGCGCATCGCGGCGGATCCCGGCTGTTTTTTCCGCCGACTCGCGGAGCGAGGCCGTCAAGGGCCGATCCGCGGGTCGGCCTTTCTCTTCCGCGAGAGGGTCGGCGCCTATACTGGCGGCTTCGCGCCCGTCGATCCCATGGCCCGCCCCGTCCTCAAGCTCACCAAACCGGTCGATCCCGCGGCAACACCGCGTTCGATGAGCTCGCGCGCCAAGCGCGCTCTGCGCGGCGTGAAGGGGCCGAAGGCCGTGCCCGCACCGGCGCCAGTGACGGCCACAAGGGCGGCCACGGCGGCGACCACGGCGGAGGCGCAGGTGCCGGCGGCGACGGCGAGCGCGCATGGCGCAGCACGTGCAACGGGCGCAGCAGGTGCCGGTTCGGATGCAGGCACCCGGCGTCCCCGCAAGCGCACCCAATCGGGCGCGGCCCAGCGCGCGGGCGCCGAGGCTCGCAAGGGCGCTGCACCGGAGGTATCGGAACCCGGCGCGCGTCGCCGTCGCGATGCCGGCGGTTCGCAACGCGTCCCCGCGAAGCCCGCGCCGAAGGAGGGCTTCCGCCGGCCACACGAGCGCCGGCGCGGAGGTGGTCCGCCAGTGGATGCGCCCGTGCGCGGCGCGAGCGCGGCCGGCCGATCTTCTGCGACCGCCGCCACGACACTCTCCGACGGCGCGATCGCGTCCCGGCAGCAGCGCGATCCCGACCTGCCGCGCCTGTCCAAGCGCATGAGCGAGCTGGGCGTTTGCTCGCGGCGCGAAGCCGACGACTGGATCGAGAACGGCTGGGTGCGCGTCGACGGCGTCGTGGTCAACGTACTCGGCACGCGCGTCTCGCCGCACGCCACCATCACCGTCGACAAGGCCGCGACCCAATACCAGGCCGAGCTCGTCACCATCCTGCTGCACAAGCCCGTGGGCTACGTGTCGGGCCAGGCCGAGGATGGCTACACGCCGGCATCGGTGCTGATCACCGCCGAGAACCACTGGAGCGACGATCCGGCGCGCAAGGTGTTCCGGCCGCAGCATTTGCGCGGGCTCGCGCCCGCCGGTCGACTGGACATCGATTCGACCGGTCTCCTGGTGTTCACGCAGGACGGCCGCATCGCCAAGCGGCTGGTCGGGCGCGACTCCGAAGTCGAGAAGGAATACCTGGTCCGCGTCACCGGCACGCTGTCGACGGAGGGCTTGCGGAAGCTGCAGCACGGCCTCGAGCTCGACGGCGTCAAGCTGCGGCCCGCGAAGGTGTCGTGGCAGAACGAGGACCAGCTCCGCTTCGTCCTGCGCGAAGGACGCAAGCGCCAGATCCGCCGCATGTGCGAGCTCGTGGGTCTCGAGGTGGCGGGGCTGAAGCGCGTGCGCAGCGGCAGCGTGCCGCTGGGCGCGTTGCCCGTCGGCCAGTGGCGCTACCTGCGGCCCGATGAATCGTTCTGAGCCCCGCGGGCCGAAGGACGGGAAGCCCTCCCTGCACGGTGGGAACCTGTGAGCGGGAGCGGGACGCACGACGCGGAGCTCGAGGCGCTGCGGCGTCGTCTGCGCGCCTTCGCCGCCGAGCGCGACTGGGAGCAATTCCACTCGCCGAAGAACCTCGCGATGGCGCTGGCCGCCGAGAGCGGCGAGCTCCTCGAGGTCTTCCAGTGGCTCACCGAGGCGCAAAGCCGCGCGCCCGACGCCGGCGTGCGCGCGGCCGCCGCCGAGGAGATGGCCGACGTGCTGCTCTACCTCGTCCGCCTCGCCGACGTGATGGGCGTCGACCTTGCCGAGGCGGCGAAGGCCAAGCTCGCGCGCAACGCCGAGAAATACCCGGCCGACAAGGCGCGCGGCTCGAGCCGCAAGTACACCGAGCTGTGACGCGGCGCGGAATGACGCAGTGGTGACCGGCGCGCGGCTCGCCTGGACCGAGAACGGCGAGCCGCGGCAGGCGCGCTGGCACAGCGAACGCGGTGTGCCGCCGCCCAAGCGGCTGGTGATCGCCGACGATCGCACGCGAGCCGACCAGGCCTACGGCATGGCGGGGCAGGGCACGGCCCTGCTGTGGCGAGGCGACTTCCACAACGCGAGGCAGCTCCTGGCTGCGCTCGCCGCGCGCGTGGACCGCGCGGTCGCCCCGGCGAAACCCGGCGCGCACAACCCCGTCGACGCGTTCAACCGGCTGCGACAGCTGCGCTCGCAGCGCGCACGCACGCTGGGCATGCTGCTCGTCCCCGTCGACCCGGACTACGCAGTCCCGCTTCGCCGCGCGCCGGACCTGCGGATCGCCCTTGCCGAAGCCTGGGGACCCCCCGACGGCGAGGCTTCGGTCACGTCGCTGCGCGAGCTGCAAGGCATCGTGGGGGCGCACGAATGGCGACGCAACGGCCTCGAGGTCCCCGCGCTCGCCGCGCGCATCCATCCGCACTACGGCGTATTCGCGCCCGTGCGCGGCGAGTACGTCGACCTCGTCGCCACCGCACCGCTGCCGGCAGCGCTTCGCGCGCGCGATCTGGCCTTCGACATCGGCACGGGCACCGGCGTGCTCGCCGCCGTGCTGGCGCGCCGTGGCGTCGGCACGGTCATCGCCACCGACACCGCGCCACGCGCGCTCGCCTCGGCGCGCGACACCGTGGCAAGCTTGGGGCTCGGCAAGGTCATCGACGTCGTCGAGTCGAACCTCTTCCCCCCGGCCTCGGCCGGCCGGGCCGCACTCGTCGTCTGCAACCCGCCCTGGCTGCCCGCGCGCCCGGCGTCGCCACTGGAGCAGGGCATCTACGACGAGGGCAGCGGCATGCTCAGGGGATTCCTGCAAGGGCTCGCGGCGCACCTCGTGCCCGACGGCGAAGGCTGGCTGCTGCTCTCGGACCTCGCCGAGCACCTGGGGCTGCGAAGCCGCGACGAGCTTCTCGGATGGATCGGCGCCGCGGGGCTGCGGGTCGAAGCTCGCCTCGACACGCGCCCGCGTCATCCCAAGGCGCTCGACCGCACGGACCCGCTGCACGCCGCGCGGTCCGCCGAAGTCACGTCGCTGTGGCGCCTGCGCGCCGCCTAGGCCAGAGCGTCGCCGCCTGGCTCGGTGCGCGAGCGGCCCCTCGAGCGCCCCGCAGCCCGCCAGGTGCCAATGGCGTGGCCAGGCCGCAGGCGCGTAAACTGCTGCCGCATCGCGTGGCCGAGGTGCATGGATGAGTGTCGCCGAAGCGTCGCCAGCGGCCGCGCCGATCGTCGAGCGCGGTCCCTTCTTCCGCGTCCTGCCCGTGGGCTGGCGCGACGAGGCGCGGGAATCGCACGCGCTGCGCCGTGCCGTCACACTGGCTGCCGTGTCCTGGTTGCCGCTGCTCGTGTTGGCGTGGTGGGCCGACGGCGGCTTCGGCGGGCCCAACGCGCGTTCGCTGCTCGGGGACCTCGGCACCTGGTTTCGCTGCCTCGTCGCCATCCCCGCCCTGGTGTTCGCCGCACCCGTCTGCGGCCGGCGCCTTTCGGCGATCGCCCGGCAATTCGCCGAGGCCGGGCTGATCGAGCCGCCGCAAAGGCCGCGCTTCGATGCGCTGCTGGCGACGGCGCGGCGCGCCTGCGAGTCGCGCATCGCGTTGCTGGCCATCGTGGTGCTCGCCTACGCGGCGGCCGTGATGCTGTTCACGCTTGTGTCCAGCGATGCGCTGCTTCCCTGGCAGCGAGGCGGCGGCCGATACGGCGCGTCGGTGGCCGGCATCTGGCAATGGGCGGTGACCGCGCCGTTGCTGTCGGCGCTGGTCCTGGTGTGGGCATGGCGTTGGCTGGTGTGGTTCTGGCTGCTGCTGCGCATCGCGCGCCTGCCGCTGCGCCTCACTGCCCCGCATCCCGATCGTTGCGCGGGGCTGCGCTTCGTCGGCTACTCGGTGCGCGCCTTCGGGCTGCTCGCGTTCGCGTTCGGCGCCATCGCCGCCGGCCGCATCGGCAACGAGGTCATCCACAACGGGCACGCGCTGGCCGAGTTCGGCCCGGCGGTCGGCGTCGTCGTGGCGAGCGTGGCGGCGCTCGCCTGCCTGCCCACGCTGGCGTTCACAGGGCGGCTGCTGGAGGAATGGCGTCACGGGGTGTTCGAATACGGGCGCGTGGCGGGCGAGGTCGAGCGCGCACTCAAGCGCAAATGGGTCGACCTGCACCAGAACATCGGCGCCAAGGCGCTGGAATCGCCCGATTTCTCCGCGGGTGTGGATGCCAATGGTTACGTTGCCGGCGTGTACGACATGCGGCTGACGCCGTTGGACCTCCGCAGCATCCTGGTGCTGGCGGTGGCCACGCTGCTGCCGCTCTTGCCCATCGTGCTGGCCGCGGTGCCGCTCGAGACGCTGCTCGGCGAAGCCGCCAAGCTGCTGTTCTGAACGGGCGTCGGCTGCGGCGGCGCGCAGCGGGGTACGATCGCCCCTGATGAACGCGCCCGAGCACCCCCACCACCGCCGCGGCACGCGCGCCGAGCTGGCCGAGCGCGCGTTCGCGCGCGCCACCGGTGCGGTGGCCACCGACGACAACGCGGTCGAGCTCCTGCTCGACGCGGCGCAGAACTACCCCGCCTGGCTCGAGGCCATCGAGGGCGCGAAGAAGAGCATCCGCATCGAGACCTACATCATCGACAACGACGCCGTCGGCCGCCGCTTCGTCGACGCGCTGTGCGCGAAGGCCAAGGCGGGCGTCGCGGTATACGCGGTGTTCGACTGGCTGGGCTCGATGCGCGCCGGCAAGCTTTTCACGCGGCTGCGCGAGTCGGGCGTGCAGGTGGGCATCTTCAACCCGCCGAGCTTCGCGAGCCCGCTGGGCTGGATCACGCGCAACCACCGCAAGACCATCACCATCGACGGCACCATCGGCTTCGTCAGCGGCCTGTGCGTCAGCGCCAAGTGGGAGGGCAATCCCACCAGGCGCCGCGAGCCCTGGCGCGACACCGGCATCGCGCTGCGCGGCCCCGCGGTGGCGGAGCTCGCGCACGCCTTCGACGACATCTGGCACGCCTGCGAGTGGAAGGCCGACGTGCCCGCGCCGCCGCCGCACATCGAGGCCGCGGGCCACGTGCGCACGCGCGTCATCGCCGGCGTGCCCGACCACACCGGCACCTACCGCCTCGACCTCGTCATCGCCTCGATGGCGCGCGGCTACCTCTGGCTCACCGACGCGTACTTCGTCGGCACCGCGGCCTACGTGCATGCACTCGCCGCCGCCGCGCGCGACGGCGTCGACGTGCGCCTGCTGGTCCCCGGCGCCAGCGACATTCCCGCGCTGCGGCCGCTGTCTCGCGCCGGCTACCGCGGCCTCATCGAGTCGGGCGTGCGCGTGTTCGAGTGGAACGGCACCATGCTGCACGCCAAGACCGCGGTCGCCGACGACCTGTGGTCGCGCATCGGCTCGACCAACCTGAACCTCGCGAGCTGGATGGGCAACTACGAGCTCGACGTCGCCATCGAGAACGCCGCCTTCGCGCGGAGGATGGCCGAGCAGTACGAGAAGGACCTGGGCCACGCCACCGAAGTGGTACTCACCGCGCGCAACCGCGTGCGCAAGCTCACACCCGGCGTGGTGGCCGCGCCGCCGCGCAAGGCCTACTCGGGCAGCGCCGGCCGCGCCGCCGCGGGTGCCGCGAGCGTGGGGAGCATGCTCGGCGCGGCGCTGACCAACCGCCGTGCGCTGGCGCCCGGCGAGGGCAAGATGATCGGCACCATGGGCGCCGTGGCGGTGGCCGTCGCGCTGGTCGACATCCTGTGGCCGCAGGTGATCGCCTGGCCGCTGGCCCTGATCCTGCTGTGGCTCGGGACGGCCTGGCTTTACAAGGCGGGAACGCTATGGCTCGCACGGCGGCGCGGGCGGGACGGGCACGAGCCGGGGGAGACGCAGGAGGTGCGCGTCGTGCAGCCGGGAACCGAAGGCGAGGACGCACCCAATGTATAATGCGCGCCGACGCGCCCGTAGCTCAGTTGGATAGAGTACCTGGCTACGAACCAGGGGGTCGTGGGTTCGAATCCTGCCGGGCGCGCCAATCAAATCAAAGGGTTAGATCGAAAGGTCTGGCCCTTTTTTCTTGCGCTGACCCAAGCGGCGGTGGTGCGGACTGCGAGTAGTTCCCACTGCGGTCTCGACAGGTTGGCCGGGCAGCTGCTTGGCCTTGGATCGACGAAATGCCCTATTGGCCCGCGCGCACTGTGGAAGGCGCGACCCAGCCTGGGTAAGTCTCCGGCGATCGCCGATACGCTTCTGCGCAGCCGTCCGTACAAAACCACGGCCCCGTGAGCACCATCCGGCGATAGGCCTCGAAGGGTGCGTGCATCTTGCACACGGGGCATATCCAGCGGGGATCCGAGGCGGGGGCCAGTCCGATGGAATAGACCGGGACGCGCTCGGCAATCGAGCGCAGGCGCGCGGGTCCCAATGCTTCAGCGACGATTCCCGAAGCGGTCGCGATGCTGGCCACGGGCTCCGTCGCCAGCAATTGTCCCGGCGATGCCTTCGCGGCGATGCGTGCTGCGATGTTGACGGTCGACCCGAAGAGGTCGTCCCCGCGTCGGATCACCGGACCGTGGTTGATCCCGGTTCGGGTAAGGGGGATCTCGGGCGCATGTCGGCAGGCAGGAAGCAGGCGCCCCAGCACGTCCAGCGCCGTTGCGGGGTCCGGAAAGCCGAACATCGCTTCGTCGCCGATCCACTTGATGGGTTGCCCGTGTCCGCCCAGCGCGTCGCGCACCAGCGCCTCGAAGCGCTCGAGGACGCGGATGGCCGAAGCGTCGCCGTGGACGTCGGTCAATGCGCTGAATCCCGCCAGATCGACGAATGCGACGGTCGCGAACGTCGATTCGAACGCACCTGATCTGCTCGCAGTCGCATGCATCTCGAACGCCTCGCTACGGTTGCCTTCCCTTCGAGGCGGAAGCGGCAAGCTTCGCCGGGGGATCGCGTGAAGGCGCAGGTCCGCGCGCTCCCAGCATAGCTTCCGATGTCAGTCTTTCGCAAGCCGGTCGCCCGACCAGCTTCACCACCACGAATCCCGGAATCGACGTCGTGCAAGTGTCGCCGAGCAGTGGCGCCGGCCCGGCGGCTGGTACGCTTGGCTCGGGTAGCGTGCCCGCGTAACCGGTTCCGCAGCCGCGGAACGCGGGTAACCCATCGAGCGAGGAACGACGACCGTGCGACTCCGCGATTGCCACAACTTCCACGATTTTCGCGCGCTGGCGAAGCGGCGGCTCCCTGGGCCGATCTTCGACTACATCGACGGGGCCGCCGACGACGAAGCCACGTATCGCCGGAACACGACCAGCTTCGAAGGCTGCGACCTCGTGCCCAATGTCCTGCGCGGCGTCGATACGGTCGACCTGTCGGTCACCGTCATGGGCCAGCGCCTGGCAGTGCCGTTCTACTGTTCGCCCACGGCGCTGCAGCGCCTGTTCCATCATCGGGGCGAACGCGCGGTGGCGGCGGCGGCGGCCCGGTACGGGACCATGTTCGGCGTGTCGTCGCTGGGCACCGTCAGCCTCGAGGAGTCGCGCAAGGCTTACGCCACGCCGCAGTGCTTCCAGTTCTATTTCCACAAGGACCGCGGGCTCAACCGCGCGATGCTGCAGCGGGCCAAGGACGTCGGCGTCGAGGTGATGATGCTCACCGTCGACAGCATCACCGGGGGCAATCGCGAGCGCGACCTGCGCACGGGATTCTCCATCCCGTTCCGGCTCACGCTGGCGGGCATGCTGCAGTTCGCCATCAAGCCGGCGTGGGCGATCAACTACCTGACGCACGAGCGCTTTCGCCTGCCGCAGCTCGAGCAGCACATCCGCATGGAAGGCGGTGCGATGTCCATCGGGCGCTACTTCACCGACATGCTCGATCCCTCGATGACCTGGGACGACGTGTCGCAGATGGTGCAGCAATGGGGCGGGCCGTTCTGCCTCAAGGGCGTGATGTCGGTGGCCGATGCCAGGCGCGCCGTCGACATCGGCTGCGCGGGCATCGTCCTGTCGAACCATGGGGGGCGCCAGCTCGACGGCTCGCGCACGGCGTTCGACCAGCTCGCCGAGGTCGTCGACGCCGTGGGTGATCGCATCGACGTCATGATGGACGGCGGCATCCAGCGCGGATCGCAGGTGCTGAAGGCACTCTCCCTCGGCGCCAAGGCCGTGGGCATCGGGCGCTACTACCTTTACGCGCTTGCGGCTGCCGGGCAGGCCGGCACCGAGCGCGCGCTGGGCCTGCTGCGTACCGAGATCGAACGCGACATGAAGCTGATGGGCTGCCGGTCGATCGGCGAGTTGTCGCGCGCCAACCTGCGCTTCCGCTGAGCGATCGCGTCCCCGGGGGCCGCGTGGGCCGCTCGCCCCGGGGCGATCGCGTCGAGGGTGGCCATCAGCCCGCCAGCCTCACCACCAAAAACGTCGCCGCCGCTCCCGTCAGCGTCGATGCCAGCAAACCCAGGAATTTCCGCGCACTGTTCGTCGAGTGCGCCTCCGGCAGGATATCGGCCACGGCGATGTACAGCAGGAAGCCCGCGAAGAACCCGAGGTAGGGCACCAGCACCGACGGCGGCACGCTGAAGGCCAGCGTCGAGGCGGCACCGAGCACCGGCGCGATGGCGTCGACGAACAGCATGGCGCGCGAGCGCGCATCGCCGTTGCCGTGCATCAGCATCACCGACACGGTGTTGAGGCCGTCGCAGAAGTCGTGCGCGAGGACCGCGAGCGCGACGGCGAAACCCACGGTGGGCGAGACCTGGAAGCCGAGCCCGATGCCCACGCCGTCGAGGAAGCTGTGGCCCGCCAGCGCGAACGCCGAGACCATGCCGACGGAAGGGTGGCGGTGTCCCGCGAAGTCGCTTTCGTGCGCGGCGTGGATCAGCACGAAGCGCTCGACCACGTGGAAGAGCAGGAAGCCGGCTGCGAGCGCGATCATGCCCGAGGTGGGATCGATGCCGTTCGCGTGCGCCAGCTCGAAGAGCTCCGGCAGGATGTCGAACGACACGACCGCCAGCAGCACGCCGGCGCTGAAGCTCAGGATGTAGTGCGGCGTGGCGCGAAAGCGCAGCGCGACGAGGCCGCCGAGCAGCGTGAAGCCGAAGGCGGCGGCGGACAGCAGTATGGCGTGCATGGCAGGCCGGCGAGGTGTTCGGCGGATGCGGGCAGGCAACAGGGCGGTGCCCGCCTCCTTAATGATAATAGATTATCATATATGGCGATGACCGCCGCCCGTATCCGCCACACGCCGCAGCGCACCGCCATTCGTGAGGCCCTCGAAGGGGCCGCGCGCCCGCTATCGCTGGCCGAGATCCTGGCCAGTGCGCAGGCGGCCGTACCGACGCTCGGCATCGCGACCGTCTATCGCGCGCTGAACCAGCTCGTGGCGCAGGGGTGGATCCGGGCGGTAGAGCTGCCGGGCGAGAATGATCGCTATGAGGTCGCGTCGAGGGTGCAGCATCACCACCATCACTTCCGCTGCCTCGACTGCGACCGCGTCTACGACATCGAAGGCTGCGCGGGTGATGTCGCGCGAATGGCGCCGCGGGGCTTCACCGTCGAGCGCCACGACATCACGCTGTACGGGCGCTGCGCCAGCTGCCGCAGCATGCGGCAAGGCTCCGCCCCCCGCAGCAGGGCCCGCGGGCGCCCGCAAGGGGTTGCGGGCTCGCGGAGGGCGGACGAGGTCGTCAGGCCTCGACCAGCTCGCCCTGGCGGAGGTCGCCGCCCGACATGACCTTGGTCTCGGGGGGCGGCACGCCCGATTGCTTGAACGCCGCGGTCAGCGCCTCCTTGCGGGCCGCGAGCGCCTCGCCGAGCGCGGCGAGGTCGGCGCCGTTGCGCTTGGCCTGCGCGAACATGCCGTCGCGCTGTTCCTCTTCCTTGACGTGGTGCTTGATCATTTCCGAGAGCACCTTGACCTTGGCGTCGTAGAACTCGTCGTCGGGAGAGCCGGACTCGATCTCGGCGATCAGCACCTTGGACCCGTCGTGCTCCACGTAGGCCTCGGTGTAGATCTCCTCGTCGACGAAGTCCTTGACGCCGGGATAGAAGATCTCTTCCTCGATGATCTGGTGGACCGTGAGCTCCATGCAGATCGCCTTGGCGAGCCTTTCCTTGGTGGCCTTGCGGTTGGACGATTCGTACTGGTCGAAAAGGTCCTCGACCTTGCGATGGTCCTGCTTCAACAGCGTGACGGCGTCGGTCTGGCGCGCGGCGGGCATGGATGGCTCCTCGGGGGGAATTGGCAACGTTGCGACTATCGCGGCACGCTGCCGGGTCCTCCATCGGCGCAGGACGCAACGCGCGGTAGGTCGCAGCCTACAGCCCTTGGCGCGGGCGAGAAGGAGACTGGCCTTGCGGCGCTACCGGCTGCCGTGGCGACGCGCGCGCCTCAACCGGCGCGCATTCCCCAGCACGCGCCGATGCACCGGCGCGAGCCCCGCCGCCAGCACCGACGACGCCGCGTGTCCGGCGTGCGATGCAAGGCGCCTCCGCATGCCGTCCGGCGTGAGCGTCCACCAGGACGGGCCCATCGACAGGGCGAGCTGCAGGTTCGCGTCGAACGCCTGCATCATCATCGCGGTCCACGACTCCTGCGCCACCGTGGCCTTCTCGAGCCACATGCGCTGGAACTCGGCGACGTCGCGCCGGGAAGGCGTTGCGCCGGCCATCGAGAAGCGAAGCAGGCGATGGGCCATGACCTCGGGCGCGGCGAAGGCGATGTCGGCTGAGTGGCGTGCGAAAGCGGGGAGGGACGAACGGGGACGTGAGGGCATGCAGGCACTCTACGCCTGTCGGGGATGGTCCGCGCCCGCTTCGGCAAGCAAGCCCCGCAACAGGACCAGGCCGGCGGCCATCACGACGGCGCTCAGCAACAGCGCGTCGCGATAGCTGCCGGTGACGGTCGCGAGGTAGCCGGTGACGGCGGGCGCGGCGATCTGCGCGACGCCGTAACTCAGTGTCATCCTCGCCATGGCCTTCGCGGGGTTCTGCGGGAATCGCCGCCCGATCAGCGCGAGGGTGAGGCTCACGATGCCACCGAAGGTTGCACCGAAGAGCAGCGCCGCCGCGAGGTTGGCGGCGAGCGTGCCGGTCGTCGCGGGGATGACCAGCGATACGATCTGCAACAGGTAGGCGAGCATCAGCGCCCGGACCACGCCCATGGCGCTGGCGACCCTGTCCCAGAGGAAGGAGGAGGGGATCGCGGCCAGGCCGACGATCACCCAGATCCAGCCGCCGCGTCCCTCGAACACGGGCATGCCCTCGAGGATGGCGACGATGAAGGTCGCGCCGACCACGAAGCCCCAACCGGCACAGAAATAGGTGCCCATGAACAGCAGCGTCCAGCGCTGCGAGGGCGGCGGCGGCACGGAGGCCGCGCGTGTTTCGCGAGCCACCGCCTGCGCGGGTGCGGGCATCCACCGCCATGCGGGCAGGAGGAACGCCACGCCGAGGATGCCGAGCCCGATCCATTCCTGCGTCCACCAGAGCGAGGGCGCCATCGCGCCCACGGCGATGCCCGACACCACGATGCCGAGGCCGAGCCCCGTGAAATGCACGCCGAGCTCGGGCGGGTGCCCTTGCCGGATCAGCCAGTTGAGCACCAGTCCCGAGCCGAGCAGCAGGCCGGCGGCGCTCGACAGGCCCGCGACGAAGCGGAAGAACGCCCAGGCGTGGAAGTCGGCGGTGAGGCCCATCGCGGCGGTGGCGACCACCGCCAGCACGAGCCCGATGCGGTACAGCGTGAACTTGCGATGGAGGTCGCCGATCGAGGCGGCGATCAGCGCACCCGACATGTAGCCCGCGTAGTTGATGGTGGCGAGGAGGCCGCCGCCCAGCGCGCCGAGGCCCGCCTCGCGCTGCATGATGGGCAGCATCGGCGTGTACGCGAAGCGGGCGAGGCCGATGGTCAGCGTGAGCGCGCAGATGCCGGCGACGAGCACGCGTGACCGGCTCGCCTTCACGGTGTCGCGTCGATGGTGAGCGAGGCGCCGGCATCCGCGAGGGTGTAGGCCATCGCCCCCATTTCCGGCGCATTGCGCGCGGAAGCGTTGCCTTCCTGCGCGCGCCGCTTCACGCCCTGCAGGATGGCCGCGAGCCGGAAGTAGCTGAAGGCGAGGTAGAAGCTCCAATGCGGCACGCCCGGCATGCCGCGTAGCGCGCAATAGCGGGCGACCAGCGCCGCTTCGTCGGGGATGCCGAGGGCGGCGCGGTCCTCTCCCGCGAGCCCCCGGATCGGCGCGTCGGGCGGCAGCCGCAGGCACATGCAGAGGTAGGCGAGGTCGGCGAGGCCGTTGCCCAGTGTCGAGAGCTCCCAGTCGAGCGTCGCGAGGAGCTTCGGCCCCTGCGCGTCGAAGATCAGGTTGTCGATGCGGTAGTCGCCGTGCACCAGCGAGGGCGGGCCCTCGTCGGCGACGCAGTTCGCGGGCAGCCAAGCGATCAGCCGCTCCATCCCCGCGTGATGGTCGGTCTGCGACGCGCGGTATTGCTTGGTCCACACGGCGATCTGGCGCTCGAAGTAGTTGCCGGCGCGACCGTAGTCGGCCAGCCCCGCGGCGTCGACGTCGACGGCGTGCAGCGCCGCGAGGTTGTCGACGAGCGCCTCGTGGTAGGCCGCGCGCGAGGAGCGCGCCACCTCGGGCAGCGCAGGGTCCCAGAACACGCGGCCCTTCACCCGCGCCATGACGTAGAACAGGCTGCCGATCACCTCGCGGTCCTCGCAGAGGTGGTAGGGCCGCGGCACGGGGACGGCCGTGCGCGAGAGCGCCTTCAGCACGCGGTATTCGCGGTCGACGGCATGCGCCGACTTGAGGAGCGGGCCCGGGGGCTGGCGCCGAAGCACGTACTCGCCGCTGCGCGCTGTGAGCAGGAACGTCGGGTTCGACTGGCCGCCGGGGAACTTGCGCGCCGTCAGCGGGCCCTGGAAGCCCTCGAGGTGACGCTCCAGGTACTGCGAGAGGCGCTCGACGTCGAGCGCGTGGGCATCGCCGCTCATCGCCCGCCGGCGGCCCGCATCACGCGGACGGGCCGGCCGCGGCGTGGCCCTGCGCGCCGGCGATCTTGCGCGCCATGCTCCAGCGGTGCACCTCGCTCGGGCCGTCGTAGATGCGGAAGGCGCGCATGTCCATGAAGATGCGCATCAGCTGCGTCTCGCCGGTGACGCCCTGTCCGCCGAGGACCTGCACGCAGCGGTCGACGACGCGCCACGCGGCCTCGGAGCACGTGACCTTGGCGCGGCTCGACTCGAAGCCGCCCTTGTGGCCCTGGTCGAGCAGCCACGCGGTGTGCCAGATGTGGAGGCGCGCGGTGGTGAGGTCGATGTCGTTGTCGGCGAGCATGAAGCCCACGCCCTCGTGCTCGGCGAGGGGCTTGCCGAAGGCCGTTCGCCGCCGGGCGTAATCGACGGCGATGTCGTGCGCACGGCGCGCCTGGCCGAGCCAGCGCATGCAGTGCGTGAGGCGCGCGGGCGCGAGGCGTACCTGCGCGTAGCGGAAGCCCTGGCCGACCTCGCCGAGCACGTCGTCGGCCGGCACGCGCAGGTCCTCGAGCGCCAGCACCGCGTGGCCGCCGGTGAAGCAGCGGTCCATGCTGTCCATCTGCCGCTCGATGCGGATGCCGGGGCGGTCCATGTCGGTGAGGAACATGGTCGAGCTGCCGTCGTCCATGCGCGCCATCACGATCGCGTACTGCGCGCCCTCGGCGCCGGTGATGAACCACTTGCGGCCGTTGATCACGTAGGCGTCGCCGTCGCGCACGGCCCGCGTCGACAGCATCGAGGGGTCGGCGCCGGCACCGTCGGGCTCGGTCATGGCGAAGCACGAGCGCGTGCGGCCTTCCACCTGCGGGCGCAGCCAGCGCTCCTTCTGCCGGGGCGTGGCGACGGCCTCCATGAGGTGGATGTTGCCCTCGTCGGGCGCGTGCACGTTGAGCGCGGTGGGGCCGAGCCACGAGTAGCCCGCCTCCTCGAAGACCACCGCCTTGGCGACGTGCGAGAGCCCGAGGCCGCCCATCTCCACCGAGGCATGGGGTGTCAGCAACCCGGCGCGGCGCGCGCGCGACACGAGCTCCTGCCGCAAGGCCTCGTCGGGCCCGTGCGGGCCCTGGCGCGGGTCGCCCTCCAGCGGGATGACCTCCTCGGCGACGAAGCGTCGCGTGCGATCGCGCAACGCGAGGGTCGCGTCGGGAAGGTTGAAATCCATGGACGTTCAATGTTATCAGAGCGAACGCGCGCGGCGGCTGCGCCGCGCCTGGGAAACGGGGGAGGGCTGCAATGGACCTGAGGCTCGACGGACGTGTCGCCCTGGTGACGGGTGCGAACGGCGGCCTGGGGGCGCGCTTCGCGACCACGCTCGCGGCGGCGGGCGCCAGGGTGGCGGCGTGCGCGCGCAAGCCCGAGTCGCTCGCGACGCTGGTCACGCGGATCCGCGAGGCCGGCGGCGTCGCGCACCCGGTCGCGCTCGACGTCACGCGGCGCGCGAGCGTGGTCGCGGCCTTCGAGGACGCGGCGCGCGCACTCGGGCCGGTGACGGTGGTCGTCAACAACGCCGGCGTGGCGGTGACCAAGCCGCTGCTCGAGCACAGCGACGAGGACTGGGACGAGGTCGTCGGCGTCAACCTCACGGGCGCGTGGCGCGTCGCGCAGGAGGCCGCGCGGCACATGGTGAAGAATGCTTCGGGCGGCAGCATCGTCAACATCGCGTCGGTGCTGGGCCTGCGCGTCGCGGCGCAGGTGCCGAGCTACGCGGCCTCGAAGGCGGCGTTGATCCACCTGACGAAGGCGATGGCGCTGGAGCTCGCGCGCCACGGCATCCGCGTCAACGCACTGGCGCCGGGCTATGTCGAGACCTCGATCAACCGCGATTTCTTCGCGAGCGACGCCGGGCAGGCGCTGGTCCGGCGCATCCCGCAGCGGCGCATCGGCAAGCCCGGGGAGCTCGACGGCCCCTTGCTGCTCCTCGCCTCCGACGCGGGCGCCTATGCGACGGGCTCCGTCATCGTCGTCGACGGCGGGCACCTCGTGAACACGCTGTAGCGCCGCGCGCGCGGCGGCCGCGGCCTCAGACGAAGCGCGCGATCGCCTCGACGTCCTCGGGGAACATCTGCCCGGGCTCGGCCATCACCACGCGGCCGTCGCGGCCGCGCACCACCGTCACCGGCAGCCCCCTGGTGGGCTTGGACAGCACGGGCTCGATCGCCGGCGCGACGATGGTCGAGGGAAAGCTGTAGCCCCGGCTCGCACGATAGCGCAGCGCGTCGTCGATGCGCGTGTCGATGGACACCGCGATCATCCTGAGGCCGCGCGGCTGCTGCGCGTCCCACAGCTTCTGCATGTAGGGATTCTGGATGGCGCAGAACGGGCACCAGCTCGCCCACCAGTAGACGATCACCGCGTGACCCTCCGCCTCGGCGGCACGGAAGCTGCCGCCTTCGAGGAGCGGCGCGTCGACGAGCTCGAGCCTGGAGCCGATCGCCGGCAGCGGCCGCTCCGCGGCGGCGCGCGCGAAGCGCGGGTTCAGCATGCTCAAGAGCGGCGGCGCCAGGCCAAGGGCGCCGATCAATGTTCGCCTGCGCATCCGGTCACGCGAGAGGGATCCGAAAGATCGGGACGGCGAGCATTATGACCGTTCTCCCTGGCGCTTCGCCATTGCGCGCAGGTCCGTCAGCCCGGCGGAGGGCGTCGCGTCAGCCTGCCACGGCCTCGGCCGCCCGCGGCGCCTCGTCGAACTCGGCGACCGCGTCGATCTCGCCGCCCATCGCGATGTCGGTCACGCGCTCGACGATCACCTCGAGCACCACGGGCACGCGGAACTCGCGCATCCATGCGTCGGCCCGGGCGATGGCGGGCGCGAGGTCGGCGGGGCGCTCCACGCGGATCGCCTTGCATCCCAGGCCTTCGGCCACCTTCACGTGGTCGACGCCGTAGCCGCCGTCGTCGCCGGCGTGGATGTTGGGAAAGGCCAGCGACACCTGGTAGTCCATGTCGAAGTTGCGCTGCGCCTGGCGGATCAGGCCGAGGTAGGCGTTGTTGATCACCACGTGCAGGTAGGGCAGGTGGAACTGCGCGCCCACCGCCAGCTCCTCGATCATGAACTGGAAGTCGTAGTCGCCCGAGATGGCGACGATGCGGCGCGTGGGATCGGCCACGCGCACGCCCAGCGCGGCGGGCACGGTCCAGCCCAGGGGCCCCGCCTGGCCGCAGTTGATCCAGTCGCGCGGCCGGTACACGTGCAGGTGCTGGGCGGCGGCGATCTGCGAAAGCCCGATGGCGGTGACGTAGCAGGTGTCGCGCGCGGCGAACGCCGCGTTGAGGCACTGGTAGACGCGCTGCGGCTTCATCGGCACGTCGTCGTAGTCGGAGCGGCGCGCGAGCGCGCCCTTGCGGTGGAGGCACTCGGCCGCCCAGGCGCCGCGGTCGCGGAGCATTCCCCGGCGCTTGCGCGCACGCGCCGCCTCGACGAACAGCGCGAGCGCCGCCTTCGCGTCGGAGACGATCCCGTAGTCGGGCGCGAACACGCGGCCGATCTGCGTGGGCTCGATGTCGACGTGCACGAACCTCCGGCCGCGCGTGTACACGTCCACCGATCCGGTGTGGCGGTTGGCCCAGCGGTTGCCGATGCCCAGCACGAAGTCCGAGGCGAGGAGCGTGGCATTGCCGTAGCGATGCGCGGTCTGCAGGCCGCACATGCCGGCCATCAGTGGATGGTCGTCGGGGATCGCGCCCCAGCCCATCAGCGTGGGGATGACGGGCACGCCGGTGACCTCGGCGAGCTCGGTGAGGAGCGCCGCGGCGTCGGCGTTGATCACGCCGCCACCGGCGACGATCAGCGGGCGCTCGGCGGCCTCGAGCATGTCGAGCGCCTTGTCGACCTGCGGGCGCGTCGCCGAGGGCTTCCAAGGCGGCAGCGGCTCGTAGGTCTCGACGTCGAACGCGATCTCGGCCATCTGCACGTCGAAGGGCAGGTCGATCAGCACCGGCCCGGGCCGCCCCGAGCGCATCAGGTGGAAGGCCTGCTGGAAGGCGCGCGGCACTTGCGCGGGCTCGAGCACCGTCGTGGCCCACTTCGTGACGGGCCGCGCGATGGCCGTGATGTCGACGGCCTGGAAGTCTTCCTTGTGCAGCCGCGCGCGCGGCGCCTGGCCGGTGATGCACAGGATGGGGATCGAGTCGGCCTGCGCGGAATAGAGGCCCGTGATCATGTCGGTTCCCGCGGGACCCGAGGTGCCGATGCACACGCCGATGTTGCCGGTGACCGCGCGCGTATAGCCCTCGGCCATGTGCGAGGCGCCCTCGACGTGGCGCGCGAGGACATGCGCGATGCTGCCGCGGCGCTTCAGCGCCGAATACAGCGGGTTGATGGCGGCGCCGGGCACGCCGAACGCGACGGTGACGCCCTCGCGCTCGAGCACCAGCACCGCCGCGTCGATCGCCCTCATCCTGGCCATGGTCGATCCTCCTAGGCGGCGTGCAGCGACGAGCGTGCGGGCACGCACGCCGGCTCGGCGGTCGGGGCCGGGGTCGCGGATGTGGAAGGGGCCGAAGGGGCCAAAGCGGCCGAGGGGGCGGGCACGATCGACTGCGCGAGCAGCGTCGTCAGCGCGTACACGGCCTCGATGTGCGGCGTCGGCACGCGGACCAGCCGCCCGAGCTCGATCACCGAGCCCACCAGCGCGTCGATCTCCGGCGCGCGCCCGGCCTCGATGTCCTGCAGCATCGAGGTCTTGTGCCGCCCGACCTTCTCGGCGCCGGCGATGCGCCGGTCGATGTCGACGCGGAAGGTGATGCCCAGCGCCTCCGCGACGGCCTGGGCCTCGCCCATCATGGCCGCGGCGAGCCCGCGCGCGGGTGCGTGCCGGCAGATGTCGAGCAGCGTCGCGCGCGACAGCGCGCTGATGGGGTTGAAGGTGAGGTTGCCCCAGAGCTTGAGCCAGATCTCGGCGCGGATGTCGGCGAGCACCGGCGCCTTGAAGCCCGCGCGCTCGAAGGCACCGGAGACCCGCCGCACGCGTTCGCTGTCGCGCCCGTCGAGCTCGCCCAGCGGGAAGCGCTCGCCCTCGATGTGCCGCACGAGGCCCGGCGCGACGAGCTCCGAGGCGGGGTAGACGACGCAGCCCAGGACACGCTCGGCGGGAATCGCCGCACCGATCGTCCCCTCGGGATCGACGCTGCGCAGCCGCGTGCCGGCCAGCGTGCCGCCGTGCGCGTGGAAGTACCACCAGGGAATGCCGTTCTGCATGGTGACCACGACGGTGTCGGGACCGAAGAGCCGTGGCACCTCGCGCGCCACCGCCGCGAGCTGGTGCGCCTTCAGCCCCAGCACCACCACGTCCTGGGGGCCCGGCGCGGCGTAGTCGTCGAAGGCGCGCACGCCGCGCACGGTCTCGATCAGGCCCTCGCGCGACTCCAGTCGGAAGCCGTGCCGGCCGATGGCCTCGAGGTGCGCGCCGCGCACCATGAAGCTCACGTCCTCGCCCGCCAGCGCGAGCCGCGCGCCGACATAGCCCCCAATGGCACCTGCACCCACGATCGCGAACTTCATCCATTCTCCCCGGGTCGCCGTGATCGGCCATGCGTTGCGGTGGCCGGTGTTGCGAGGCATCCTAGCCCGCGAAAATCATAGATTCCAATCGTTTGTCATGATAAAAACCATAATCGATACCTTATGAAAAACGCCACGCTGCGGCAGCTCAAGGTCTTCGAGGCGGTGGCGCGCCACGCGAGCTTCACGCGCGCCGCGCAGGAGCTCCACCTCACCCAGCCCGCGGTCTCGGCGCAGGTGCAGCAGCTCGCGCACCACGCCGGCGTGCCGCTGTTCGAGCAGCTCGGCAAGAAGGTCTACCTGACGCGCGCCGGCGCCGAGGTGCTTGCGCACAGCCGCGCGATCATCCAACAGTTCCGCGCCGCCGAGGAATCGATCCAGGCGATGAAGGGCGTGTCCGGCGGCAGGCTGATCGTCACGGTGATCAGCGCAGGCGACTACTTCTTCCCGCATGTGCTGGCGGCGTTCTCGCGCACGCATCCGGGCGTGGTGCACGACCTGCGCGTGGTCAACCGCCGGGAGCTGCTGCGCCAGCTCGACCAGAACCTCACCGACCTCGGCATCATGGTGCGCGTCCCCGACGACCCCGACGTGCTGTCGGAGGCCTTCGCGCCGCACCCCTACGTGATCGTCGCGCCGCCCCGGCACGCGCTGGCGGGGCGGCGCGCGGTGCGCATGGCGCGGCTCCTGGAGGAGCCTTTCGCGGTGCGCGAGGAGGGCTCGGACACGCGTCACACCATGGCGCGCGGCTTCGGCGCGGCGATGGCGAAGGTGTCCGTCGCCATGGAGATCGGCACCAACGAGACCATCAAGCAGGCGGTGATGGCCGGCATGGGGGTCGCCTTCCTCTCGGCGCACGCGGTCGCGCAGGAGCTGCAGACCGGTCGGCTGGTGGCCCTCGACGTGCAGGGCTTCCCGCACCGGGAGAGCTGGAACGTGGTGCACCGGCGGGGCAAGCGCCTGCCGCCGGTAGCCGGCGCGTTCAAGGCCTTCCTGCGCCACGAGGGCGCCGCCATCATCGAGTCGGTGACGGGCGTGGATGCGCGCTGGCGCGCGTCGCGCCGCAAGGCTCCGGCGCGCTGAGCGCGCCGGGGGAGGGGCCTTCGCGGCCCTCCCGGCGCCGCCTGGTCAGAGCATCTGGATGCCGTTGCCCGACACGCGGACGCGGTCGCCGATGCGGAAGATCGGGGGCGAGGTCTGCTGGATGGTCGCCAGCGAGCCGTCGTCGTAGCGCACGCCGACGCGCCAGACGGTGGTCTGCGAGTTGTTGGCGACTGCGTTGCCCGCCGCGGCGCCGCCGGCGGCGCCCGCCACCGTCGCCACCGTGCGTCCCGTGCCGCTGCCGATCAGGCTGCCCAGGGCGCCGCCGACCACCGCGCCGCCGATCACGCCTGCCGTGTTGCCCATGTTCTGCACCTGGTCCTGGGTGATGGATTCGACGACGCCGTCGCGGCTCGCCGGCTGCGACACCTGGAATGCAGGCGGCGTGTTGCAGCCCGCCAGCATCAGGAGCGCCAGCAGCGGTGCGAAAAGGGCTTGTTTCGACAATTTCAAGGTCATTGGTATTCTCCGGTTGTTCGCGACCCCTCGGGGGCCACGCGGGTATTCAGGGACCAGCATACGCGTCGGTGAACGCTGGCTCGGGCAGGCGCGACATCCCCGCCGCGCGGCATGTCACCGCGGGCTTCGACAGGGAGTTGGCGCAGGCGTTCACCCTCGAGCCGGGCCGGCGCGGACGGGGTGGGTCCACCGCGCCCGTTACCTTGGCGTACGCGCGCGGTGCCGGTTCAGGCATCATCACGCCGTGAACGCGCCTCCCGTGCTTTTCCTTCCCGGCCTGCTGTGCGACGCTGCGCTGTTCGCGCCGCAGCTCGCGGCGCTCGCCGGCACCGCGGAGCTGCGCGTCGCCGACCTCACGCGAGGCGAGACCATGACGGCGCTGGCCCGCGCGGCGCTCGACCAGGCGCCGTGGCCGCGGTTCGCGATCGCAGGCCTGTCGATGGGCGGCTACGCCGCGCACGAGATGCTGCGCCTCGCGCCGCAGCGCATCGCCGGCGTCGCACTTCTCGACACCTCGGCGCGGCCGGAGACGCCCGAGGCGACGGCCAATCGCGAGCGCCTGATGGCGCTGGCCGAGCGCGACTTCCCCGCGGTGATCGACACGTTGTTGCCCAAGTTCATGCATCCCGACCATGTCGCCGACGCGCGGCTCGCGGGCACCGTGCGCGACATGGCGCTGCGCATCGGCCCCGAGGTCTTCCCGCGCCAGGAGCGGGCGATCATCTCGCGTGCCGACAGCCGCGCCGGCCTCGCCCGCATCGCCTGTCCGGCCGTGGTCATCACCGGCGCCGAGGACGCGCTCATCACCCGCGAGATGCACGCCGAGCAGGCCGAGGGCATCCCCGGCGCGAAGCTGGTGGTGATCCCGCATTGCGGGCACCTTTCCACCCTCGAGCAGCCGGCCGCCGTAAACGACGCGCTGCGCGAGTGGCTCGCAAGGATGGCATGACCCAGCCATTGCACGCACGAAAGGGGAGGCTGCGATGAACGTGGCGATGTGGATCTTTCTCGGCTTCGGCGTGCTGGCCACGCTGGGCGGTGTCCTGACGCTGGCGATGCGGCTGCGCGCGCGCTTCTTCGGCGCGGTGGCCGAAGGCAAGGTGGTCGACCAGAAGGTCTCGACCTCGCACAACGATGCGCGGGGCCATGGCTCGGACAAGCTGTACGCGCCCGTGGTCGAGTTCCGCGCGGGCGACAAGACCTGCCGCTTCACCTCCATGGTGTCGGGCTCGGATCCCTGGAAGACCGGCACGCGGGTCGAGGTGCGCTACCTGCCTTCCAACCCCGAGTCGACGGCCGAGATCGGCAGCGCGGGCCGCATGTTCGGCGCGCCCCTCGGCATGCTGCTGGTGGGGCTGCTGCTGATCGGTGCAACGCTGTACTTCCGCAGCCAGGGCGCCGGTGCCGGCTAGCCGCGCGCAAGCGTGATCGCGCAGGCGATTCCCTTCCTCGCGGCCTTCATCGTCGGCGCCTCCAAGGGAGGGCTGCCGGTGGTGGGGATGCTGGCGGTGCCGCTGATGGCGATCACCATGCCCCCGGTGCAGGCGGCGACGCTGCTGCTGCCGATCTACATGGTGACCGACGTGGTCGGCGTATACCTTTACCGGCGCCAGTTCAGCGCGCGCAACCTGAAGATCCTCATCCCCGCGGGCATCGCCGGCGTGGTGCTGGGCTGGCTCACCGCGGCGATGTTCTCCGACCGCGCGCTGTCGGCGCTGATCGGCTCCATCGGCATCGCGTTCTGCCTCAACGCCTGGCTGCGCGCGCGCTCGCGGGCGCCGGTGCAGCCCAGGCCCGCGAGCGTGCCGGCGGGGATCGTGTGGGGGACGCTGTCGGGCTTCACGAGCTTCGTCTCGCACTCGGGCGGCCCGCCGTTCCAGATCTACGTGCTGCCGCAGAAGCTCCCCAAGCTCGTGTTCGCAGGCACCTCGACCATCTTCTTCGCGGTGATCAACGCCGCCAAGCTGCCGCCCTACATGCAGCTGCGTCCCTATTCGATGCAGGACCTGCAGGCGATCGCGTGGCTCCTGCCCGCCGCGATCGCGGGCACGGTCGCCGGCGCGTGGCTCACGCGCCGCCTGCACGACCGCTGGTTCTTCATCGCCGTGCAGGTGGCCCTGCTGCTGGTGTCGCTGCGGCTCCTCTACGAGGCGCTCTGACCGACGCGCAGGCCCGCCTTCGTCCGACAGACCGCCCCGGGGCGCGCGGGGCAAGCTCGCTCCATGGACGCGCCGTCTTCCCCTTCGCCCTCGAGCCAAGCGCCGCCGACCCCGCATCGCGCGCCGCACGCGCTACGCATGCTCGCGTGGACGGGCGTCGGACTCGCCTCGCTCGCGGCACTGCTCGTCCTCGCGCTGCTGGTGTTCCCCTGGAACGTCCTTCGCGGGCCCCTTTCCACCGTCGCCTCGGCGTCGCTGGGGCGCGCCGTGACGGTCGACGGCGACATCGAGGTGAAGCTCGCCTGGCATCCCTGGATCGACATCCGCGACGTGAGCATCGCCAATGTCGAGGGATCGCCCGAGCGCGTGATGGCGCATGCCGATCGCATCGGGCTCCGCATCGTGCCGCTGTCGTGGTTCACGCGCCTGTCGATCCCCGAGGTCGAGCTCGATTCACCGCGGCTCCTGCTGGCGCGCGACAGGGCCGGGCGGGGCAACTGGGAGTTCCAGCCCGACGGAACCCGGCAAGGCGCGGCGAGCACGCGCGAGGCGCCGCTGCTCGGGCGCGTGCGCGTGCACGACGGCGAGGTGCGCGTGACCGACGTGCGCGAGCGCGCCGACGTGCGGGTCCACGTCACCACCGCACCCTTCGACGGGCGCGAAGGGCTCGCTTTCGCGGGCCATGGGACCTTCCGCGGCTCGACGCTGCGCGTGGCGGGACTGGGGCAGGGCCTGGGCGAGTTGCGCAAGGTCGGCGATCCCTTCCACCTCGCCTTCCACGGCAGGGCGGGCAGCAAGGCGGCGGGGACCGAAGTCTGGTTCGACGGCAACGTCGTGCCGCGGGCGCCCGACAACCTGACGGGGTTCATCGAAGTCTCGGGCAGCGACATGTCGCGCCTCTATCCGATCCTGCCGGCGCCGATCCCCTGGACACCGCCCTATACCTTGCGCGGCCGCGTGACGCACCAGGGAGAGCGCTGGCAGGCCGAAGGCTTGAAGGGGAGGGTGGGACAGAGCGATGTCGCCGGCAGCATGACGGTGATCGACGGGGCGCGCCGCAAGCTCGTCGCCGACCTGGTCTCGACGCGTCTCGACTATCGCGACCTGGGTGGCTTCGTCGGCCTGCCGCCGGGCAAGGCCACGGTGGCACGCGACACCAAGCAGAAGGCCGAGGCGCGAAAGCTCGCCGGGGAGGAGCGTGTGCTGCCCGACCGCGCCATCGACCTCTCGAAGCTCCGCGACGTCGACGCCGAGTTCCGCTTCCGTGGCAAGAGCGTCGCGGTGGACCGCGTGCCGATGCAGGACGTCGACATGCACATCGTGCTCGGCGACGGCGTGCTGCGCTACGACCCGGTGTCCATCGGCATCGCCGGTGGCCGCGTGACGCTGGTAGGGCGCGTCGAGGCACAACGCGCGACGCCGCGCTTCGACGGCCGGATCGAGGTCCGCAACGTCGACCTGGCGCGCCTCATCCCGGCGCTCAAGTCGCCGCGCGGCAGGACGGGCCGCTTCGCCGGCTACATCGAGCTCGCCGCCGACGGGCATTCGGTGCGCGAGCTCGCCGCCACGGCCGACGGCGAGGGCGCGCTGCTGATGTCGGGCGGCGAGGCCAGCGCGCTGGCACTGCTCCTCACCAACCTCGACCTCGCCAACGCCATTCCCCTGCTGCTGGGCGGCGACAAGACCGCCGTGCTCAACTGCGCGGTGACGACCTTCGGCGTCGACGACGGGCAGGTCACGCCGCGCATCTTCACCATCGACACCTCGGCGGTGCGCATCGAAGGCGAAGGCCGCATCGACCTCGACGACGAGCACATCGACCTCACGCTGGTGTCGCACTCCAAGACGCCGAGCCTCTTCGCGCTCAAGGGGCCGATCGAGGTCGGCGGCACGCTGCGGCGTCCCACGGTGGCGCCTTCGGTGGCGCCGATCGCGGCGCGCGTCGGCGTGGCGGCGGGGCTCGCGGCCATCGCGCCGCCGCTGGCGATCATCCCGTTCCTGGACCCCGGCGGCGCCGACGACGCGGACTGCGCCGCGCTGTTCGCCTCGGCGGGCAAGCCCGCGGCCGCGGCGCCCACGGCGCCCGCGGCGAACGGGGCGTCGAGCGCCCCGGTCCGCCGCGACCTCGCTACGACATCACCTTGAGCAGCACGAGGTTCACGCCCGCGACGCGTGCGTCGCGGGTGATGGCCTCGAGCGCCTGCGCGGGCGCCTGTACGCCGGGATCGAGCACGAACGACAACGCGGTCGGCGAGAGGGCGGTGCGCACGCTGGCGGCCTGCACGCCACGCGTGCGCGACGCCGCGGCTGCGATGCGCTTCAACGTGGCCTCGCGGCTATCGGTGACGTCGGCGAACACCACCACGCGGCCCTTGGCGAGCGCGCGCGTGACGGTTGCATGGTCGTAGACCGCGGCGACCTTGTCCTCGAGGCAGACGCCGCAGGCGAGCACCGGGCCGGCGAGCGCGGCGGCGACGAGCGTGGTGCCGCCCGCCAGGAATGCGCGGCGGCGAGGCGAGCGCGGGAGGGCCGCTGCGGCGGTGGATCCCCGCCTGCGCGGGGATGACGTCGCTGCTGCGGCGGTGGATCCCCGCCTGCGCGGGGATGACGGGGCCTTCACTTCTTCGCCGGCGCTGCGTAGCCGCCGCTCACGTCGGTTGCCGATTGGTGCTGGTGCACCGTGTCGCCGCCGGGCGGCGCGCCCGACAGGGTCTTGCCGGGCGGCAGCGTGGTGCCGGGCGCGGCGGGTTGCGGCTGCGTCGTGCCCTGCGGGCGCACGTTGGCATCGGCCCATTTGAAGTAGGCGATGAACTCGCGCACGTCCTGGTCGGAAAGCCCCTGGTTCGGCATGGGGATCTTGTACTTGTCGAGCATCGCCTTGGCGGTGGCGTCGTCCTTCAGCATGGCGTCCGGGTCCTTCAGCCAGCGCGCGAGCCAGGCTTCCTCGTGACGCTTGGTGGTGCCGAAGAGATCGGGCCCGATCCTGTCGCCGCCGGCGATGGTGTGGCAGGCGAGGCACTTGGATTCGAAGGCGAGCTTGCCCTGCACCGCGACCGGGTCGGTCGGCGCCCCGGTGGCGGGGATGTTGTGGTGCTCCGCGTCGCCGGCGCCGCCCCCGGCGGCGATCACGCCCACCGCGCCCTGCGAGGCGTTGGCGAAGTGATGGTCGACCATGGTGTAGTTGCCGGCCTGGGGAATGACGAACTCGACGATCGCGCCGCTCGAGGAGCCCAGCAGCACGGTCTGCATGCCGCGGAACTGGTTGTCGGGGTTGCCGTCCATCCACACGCGGTCGAAGATGGTGCCGACCACGTGGAAGCTCGAGGTGTTCGACGGGCCGACGTTCATCAAGAACAGCCGCACGCGTTCGCCTTCCTTGGCCTCGAGGGGATGGTCGACGAAGCCGTTGTAGCGGCCGTTGAACACGGTGTAGGTGGGGGCCTTCATGCGCACCCGGTCCCCGTCGAGGACGTACAGCGGCGCGCCGTCGACCTTGCGCTTCTGCGGGTCGAGCTTGGTATAGAACTCGCTCTGCAGCACCGCGTACTCGCGGTCGACCTTGGTCGGGTAGCCCTCGCGAGGCTCGACGATCATCATGCCGTACATGCCCGAGGCGATGTGCTCGAGCACCATCGGCGTGCCGCAGTGGTACATGTACACGCCGGGGTAGTTGAGCGTGAACTCGAAGCTGATGGTCTGGCCCGGCGCGATCGAGCGGTACTTGTCGTTGGGCGCGACCATCGCCGAGTGGAAATCCATCGAGTGCATCATCGGCGCCGCCGTGATGCGCACGCCGGGGACCGGCTCGTCGGAGCGGTTGGTCATCGAGAACTTGATGCGGTCGCCGACCCTGGCGCGCACGACCGGCCCCGGCACCTGGTCGCCGAAGGTCCAGGCCGAGAACTTGACCCCCGGCGCGAGCTCGATGATCTTGTGCGTGGTGTCGAGGCGGATCTCCTTCACGGGCGAAGGATCGAGCGGCTTCACGTGCGCGTCCATGGACAGCGCGTTGCCCTGCGCGAAGGGCCCCGTGTGGCGCTCGTTGCTCACCACCGCCGGCGGCGAGTTGAAGTCCATCTTCGCCGGGTCGTACCGATCGGCCGCCGTGGACCCCGCGGATGCGGCCGGTGCCGCCGTCGTGGCGGCGGGTGGGGCGGCCGGCGTGGCAGCGGTCTTGTTGCCGCTGTCGCATGCCGCGAGCGCGAGGCAGGCGCAGGCGGCCATGAGGGGGGCTCGTAGGGTCGGCGACATCAGGTTCTCCTGGTGGGCATCATCGGGTCTTCTCGGACGGCTCGCATCACGGGCGATGCGCACGGCCCGTGTGGAATGATCTCACCACATCGTGCTGCCCGCTGCCTTGCGCTGCATTAACCGGCGGTGAGGTAGGCTTGCGCCATCGCCATTGCTTGCGACGGGCATCGTGCCGATCGTGACCGAGTACCGGGTGGAGATGGGAACGGCGTGCTATCGCCTGCAAGGCTCGAGCTCGATCGTCGAGGCGGTCGAGTTCGTCGCCGGCTGCGTGAGCGCCTGCCGCGGCGCGCGAATCGGCAAGCTGATGGTGAACGGCATCGCCGTTCGCGACGTCCCGGTGCCCACGCTGGTGGACCGATTCCTCGCCGTCGAGGAATGGGCGGAGCTCGCCGAGGGCATGGTGATCATCGCGCTGGTGATCGAGGGGCGCTACATCACCCCCGATCGCTTCGGCGTCAAGGTGGCCGCCGATTTCGGGCTGACGCTCGACGTGTACACCGACGAGCGCGAGGCGCTCGCCTGGCTGGAGGAGGGCCGCGAGACGCCGCCGATCGCGCGCAGCCACGGCACCCCAGCCGAGGCCCGGGGCAGCGGGAAAGCGTGAAGCGCCCGCGGGCGATCCGGAGGCCTCGCGTCTTCGCCCCCGCGCGTCCGTAGCCGGAATGCGGGACATCCGGGCCCGGCCCCATGAACGGGGCCTTGGAACGATATTTGCAAGCGGTGCGGCATGCCGGACTCCAAGCCCCCGAAAACGATGCAAGCCCTCGAACTCGAGCCGCTCGACGGCCCGGCGACCCGCAAGCCGGACGCCGCGCCGGGCGATGCCCCCCATGACGCGCTGCCGGCACTGGACTTCGACCTCGGGACGCTGAGCCTCGAGCCCCTGGTCGCGCCCAAGGCTTCGCCATTTGTCGAGCCTGCGGAGACCGCGGCCGCGCGGGCTGCCGCCCGGCCCGCGCAGGCCGCTCCGGCGCCTCTCGCGCTGTCGCTCGAGCCCGCGCCCGAGCTCGACGCGCAGATCGACGCCGAGATCACCGGGCAATCGCCGGCGCCCGTAGCGGGCTTGGCGGAGGCCTCGCCGCCGCCGATCGAGCAGACCATCGAGATCGGTGCCGTGGGGCCGCGCCGCGTGCCCCCGCGCTCGGAAAAGCCGCCCGCGCCCCCTGCGAGCGGTGTCGCGGGCTTCATCGAGGCGGCGATGCGCGAGCTGGAAGGCGGGCGCGTCGAGCCCATCCTCTGGGATTCGCTGCTCAAGCAGAACGGCGGCGACGAGAACCTGACGCGGCGTGCCTACCTGCGCGCCCGCGCCACCGCGCTCCAGCTCGAGCGGCGCAAGCGCGAGCACCAGGCGGCCCGGCAGGCGCGCGCCGCCACCGAGGCACCGGCCCGCGCACATGCGTTCACGCCGCCGCCCGCGGGCGCCCTCGACGCCCTCCGGCGCCCTGCGGTCCTGGGCGCCGCGCTGGCCGCGCTGCTGCTGGCCGGCGGCGGGGCCTGGTGGCTGCTCAGGGACAACGGCACGCCGGCGCAGGATGTCGTCGCCGTGGCGCCCGCTTCGAAGCCAGCGAAGGCCGCCAAGGCGGTCGCGCCGGCGCCGGCGGCGCAGGAGGCCGCCGCGCCGGCGGTGGTCGACGACGGCCTGGCGGGGCGCATCGCCTCGGCCCGCGCCTCGGCCAACTGGAACGTGTACGTGCTGCTGGTCACCGAATGGACGCGCCGCGAGCCTTCGAACGTCGCCGCCTGGGTCGCGCTTTCGGACGGCTTCCTGCACTTGAAGCAGCGCGGCGAGGCGCTCGATGCCGCGAACAAGGCGACGCAGCTCGCCCCGCAGGACGCCGCCGCCTGGCGCGCGCATGCGCTCGCCAACCTCGCGGTGGAGCGCCCCAACGACGCGCTGGTGGACTTCGAGCATGCGCTCGCCGCCGACCCGGGGGACGCCGAGACCGCCGCGCAGATGGCCACCGTGGAAGCGCAGCTCGGCCGCATCGCCGACGCGCGCGCGCACTTCGACAAGCTCCTGCTGCAGAGCCCCGACCTCGCCACCGCCCTGTGCGGGCAGGCCTACGTCATGCGCCAGCAGGGCCAGGGCAAGGACGCCGAGGCGATCGACCGCAAGCTCCTGCTCGCCGGCGCGAGCTGTCCCGAGATCACCGCCTACGTCACGGCGCGCCCGGGCACGGTCGCGGCCTCGGGCAGCGCGGCGCGCGTCGCCGTTCCGCCGCCTGCCGCCGCGCCCGCGGCTGGCCACGGGCAGCCTTCGCAGGCGGCGAATGCCCCCGCGCCGGCGGGGGCGGGCGGGTACGCGCAGCCCATGCCCTTGACGCCGCGCAACCCGCCGCGCAATTCCTCCGCGCGCTAGCCTCCGCAGGGGTATCGTCTTGCCGAGGGGGTATTTCGCCCCCACCTGAAGGGACGCCGTCGACGGCGTCGCCGGACCCGGCCCAGCCGCTTCCGGAGGCGCCGCCTGCGGCGATGCCGAGGGCGTCAAAGGACAGGCGATGAACGTACCAGCAACGGGGAGCGCGGTCGAGCGGGCCACGCTGTCCCCCCAACCCATTTCCGAGGACGTCCTCCGCGAGAAGTACGCCAAGGGCGACGAGCGCAGCGCCGACGACGTGCGAGGGCGTGTCGCGCGGGCGCTCGCCGAGGCGGAGAAGCCCGCGCTGCGCGAGCGCTGGGCCGAGGCCTTCCTCGCCGCGCAAAGGCGCGGGCTGATCCTCGGCGGGCGCATCAACTCCGCCGCGGGCACCGGCCTCAAGGCCACGCTGATCAACTGCTTCGTGCAGCCGGTCGGCGACAGCATTTCCAGCGACGACGAGATCGGCATCTACGCGGCGCTCAACCAGGCCGCCGAGACCATGCGGCGCGGCGGCGGCGTGGGCTACGACTTCTCGCGCATCCGCCCGCGCGGGGCGGCGGTCAAGGGCACCGAAAGCCGTGCGAGCGGGCCGCTGTCGTACATGCGCGTGTTCGACGAGTCCTGCAAGACAGTGGAATCCGCGGGTTCGCGCCGCGGCGCGCAGATGGGGATGCTGCGTTGCGACCACCCCGACATCGAGGCCTTCGTCCACGCCAAGGACGGCGGCGCCTTCGCCAACTTCAACCTCTCGGTCTCGGTCACCGACGCCTTCATGCGCGCGGTCGAGGCGGGCGAGCCCTGGGCGCTGGTGCACCGCGCGCCGCCCGAGGCCTCGCTGCTCGCCGACGGCGCCGCGCGGCGCGACGACGGGCTCTGGGTGTACCGCAGCGTCGACGCGCGCGAGCTGTGGCGCGCCGTCATGGCCTCGACCTACGACCACGCGGAGCCGGGCGTGGTGTTCATCGACACCGTCAATCGCGACAACAACCTCTCGTACTGCGAGGTGATCGAGGCCACCAATCCCTGCGGCGAGGAGCCCTTGCCCGCCTACGGCTGCTGCGACCTCGGCAGCATCGACCTGACGCGCTTCGTCGCGGCGCCGTTCGCGCCGCACGCGGCCTTCGACTTCGCCGCGTTCCGCGAGGTCGCCGCGGTGGCGGTGCGCATGCTCGACAACGTGCTCGAGGTCACCGCATGGCCGCTGCCCGAGCACGGTCGCGAGGCGGCCTCCAAGCGCCGCATCGGCCTCGGCTTCACCGGCCTCGGCGACGCGCTGGCGATGCTGGGGCTTCGCTACGGCAGCGACGCGGCGCGCACCACGGCGGGGTCGATCGCCCGCGAGATGCGCGACGCCGCGTACGCGGCCTCGGTCGAGCTCGCGCGCGAGAAGGGCGCCTTCCCGCTGTTCGACGCCGAGCGCTACCTCGCCGCGCCGCGCTTCGCCTCGCGGCTGCCCGAGGCGCTGAAGGCCGCGATCCGCCGCCATGGCATCCGCAACAGCCACCTCGTCGCCATCGCGCCGACGGGCACGATCTCGCTCGCTTTCGCCGACAACGCCTCCAACGGCATCGAGCCGCCGTTCAGCTGGCGCTACCTCCGCCGCAAGCGCATGCCCGACGACTCGTTCAAGGCCTACAGCGTCGAGGACCACGCCTGCCGCGTGTACCGCGCGGTGAAGGGCATCGGTGACGACGTCGAGCTGCTGCCGTTCGATCCCGCGCAGGTGCCCGGCGAGCTTCGCCGCGACGCGCAGGGCCGCACCGTGGCGAACCTGCCCGAGGCCTTCGTGACCGCGCTCGAGCTCTCGGCGGACGATCACATGCGCATGAGCGCCGCGGTGCAGCCCTTCGTCGATACTGCCATCAGCAAGACGGTGAACGTCCCCGCCGACTATCCCTTCGCCGACTTCGAGCGGCTGTACCTCGACGCCTGGAAGGCGGGACTCAAGGGACTCACCACCTACCGGCCCAATGACGTGGTCGGCGCGGTGCTCGAGCCCGTCGCGGGCCGTGCCGCGCCACAGGACTTCGACGCCAGCGATCCCGATCGCCGCATCCGCCTCGAGCGCGCGCCCACGCCGCCGCTCGCGAGCCTGCGCTGGCCCGGGCGCCCCACGCTGCCCGCGGGCAATCCATGCTGGACCTACGCGGTGCGCCACCCGCTCGGCGACTTCGCGGTGTTCGTCGGCCACGTCGACACCGACGCGGGTGCCTATCCCTTCGAGGTCTGGGTGAACGGCAGCGAGCAGCCGCGGGGCCTGGGCGCCATCGCCAAGACGCTGTCGATGGACATGCGCTCCGACGACCGGCGCTGGCTCGACATGAAGCTCGCCTCGCTCGCCAAGGCGGCGGGCGACGACGCCTTCGACCTCGCCATGCCGCCCGACGGGCGGCCCGTGCGCGTGCCGAGCCTGGTGTCCGGCTTCGCGCAGCTCCTGCGCCACCGCTGCAACGAGCTGCGGCCCGTCGGCGCGGAGGACGCGCATCCGACGCCCGTGGTCGATGCGTTGATCGGCATGAAGGAGCCCAAGACCGGGCCCGACGGCACGCTGTCGTGGACCGTCGACGTGATCAACCACGCCACCGGCGACGACTTCGTGCTGTTCGTGAAGGAGCTGGTGATGCCCGACGGGCAGCGTCGCCCTTACTCGATGTGGCTGTCGGGCGAATACCCGCGCACCTTCGACGGCCTGTGCAAGGTGCTGTCGCTCGACATGCGCGTTCTCGACGCGGCGTGGATCGGCATGAAGCTGCGCAAGCTCTGCGACTACGCGGAGACGCACGGCGCGTTCATGGCGCGCATCCCCGGCTCGGAGAAATCGCAGCTCTGGCCCTCGACCATCGCCTACCTCGCGCGGCTCCTCATCCACCGCTACGCGATGCTCGGCATCCTCGACGAGCACGGCTACCCGATCGCACCGAGCGGCGTGCTCGACGTGCCGGCGCGCGAACGTGCGCGCGGCGACGTGCTGCCGCTGCTGCGCGGGCGCCGCTGCCCCGAGTGCGCCAACGAGGCGCTGATCCGCCGCGACGGCTGCGATTTCTGCACCGCCTGCGGGCACGTGGGCGCCTGCGGCTAGCGCGCCGGCTTTCCTGCGGCTAGCGCCCCGGTCCTCCCGCGGCGACGCCGGGGCGCGGCGCCTCCAGCAGCTTCGCGATCTCGCGGTAACCGCGGGCGCGGGCATGGGCGAGCGGCGTCACCCCGCCGCGATCGGCGATCGAGCGATCGGCGCCCGCGGCGAGGAGGAGGCGCACCACCTCCTGGTGATCGTGCCCGCCGTCGCCCAGGACGACGGCCTCCATCAGCGCCGTCCAGCCCAGGTTGTTGACGTGGTCGAGCGGCGCGCCCGCGACGACCAGGCGGCGCACGACCTCGGCGTGGCCGAGGTGGGCGGCGGCGATCAGCGCGGTCCCGCGATAAGGGCTGGTCGTCAGCCCCGGCGAATTGCCGAGCGCGATCGCCAGCGACATCAGCGCCGGGTCGTTGGCGACCGCGGCGATGGTGACCACGTCGTAGGCCTGGTCCTCCAGCGCGTTCATGTCGGCACCAGCGGTGGCCAGGGCGCGCAACACCTCGTCCTGCGAGGCGAAGGCCGCAACATGGGCGGGCGTGCGGCCGTGCCCGTCGCGCGCATCGAGCGGCGCGCCGGCCGCTGCGAGGCGGCGGACGGCCTCGACGTTCCCTTGCTGCGCGGCGAGGTGCAGGCCCTGGTAGCGGGCGACCTCGGCCGCCGAGGGCGGCAGCTGCGCGCGCGCCATGGACGTCGCGACGAGCAACATGCAAACGAGGGTCGTGCGCAGCATCGGAGTCTCCTTCCAGCGGCGCGAAGGGTCGCCTTCGACGCGGCGCCTGGCACCTTGCGGAACGCGGGACTATACTGCGCCAGGGAGATGGCATTCCTCCTTCAACCGCCGCGGTTTCGCAATCGCCGGAGCCGCGGCTGATGATGCCTACGTCTGGCGCCCTCGCGAGGGTGCGGCGTGGGCATGCAAATCCGCTCCGCCGCCCCGCCCGAGGTCCACCCGGACCAGGCAGTCCAACGGGAGCGCGGCATGATCGACATCGACGTTCCGGGGTTTCGGCACCTTGTGCTCGAGCACCTCGTGATCGACTACAACGGCACGCTCGCGGTGGACGGCACGCTGCTGCCGCACGTCGTCGACCGCCTGCGCGAGCTCCGCGCGCGCCTCCTCGTTCACGTCGTCACCGCGGACACCTATGGCACGGTCGCGAACCAGCGCGGGCTCGCGTGCTTCGACCTGGTGGTGGTGCCCGCGTGCGAGCAGGCGAAGGCGAAGGTGGATTTCGTGCGCGGGCTCGGCGCGCAATCGGTGATGGCCATCGGCAACGGGCGAAACGATTGCCAGATGCTGAGTGCGGCCGCGCTCGGGATCGCGACGGTGCAGCGCGAAGGCGCCGCCGTCGAGGCGCTGCTGTTCGCCGATGTGGTCGTGACGGATGTCGGGGATGCCCTTGACCTGATCCTGAAGCCCAGGCGCCTGGTGGCGACGCTGCGCGACTGATGCGAGGCGGATTCGGTGTCAAACGGGCGCGTGCGCATGGAACTCTCGACTCGCCCGTGATTCGAACATCGCAGCAGCCGCTTCGGCGCTTCGGAATGTAATGAGAAGCATTCCCAAGTGAGTTCGGGAGGGCGGTACTTTGTCGAATGAAACTTGCGAGCCTGCGCCGCACAAATCGGCAAAAAATTGCCAATGACGCGCGCACGGCCTATATTGGCCGAAGCTGAACAAACAGCGCCGGTCGCAAGTCGACGACCGCATTCGAATCGCGCAAGCAACGGCCGCGTGGTGCTGCGGCATTCTGGAGGATGGGTCGATGGACATGAATCGCAGGCAATTCCTCGGTGCCTGCGCCGCCGGTCTTGGAAGCTCGAGCCTGGCGCTGCTGGGGTTCGCGCCCCAGCCGGTCCTGGCGGAGACGCGGGCATTCAAGCTCGCGGCGACGTCGGAGACGCGCAACACCTGCCCGTATTGCTCGGTCGGGTGCGGCATCATCCTCCACGGCCTCGGCGACAAGGCCAAGAACGCGTTCACCGAGATCATCCACATCGAGGGCGATCCCGACCATCCGGTGAACCGCGGCACGCTCTGCCCGAAGGGCGCGGGGCTGCTCGACTTCATCCACAGCCCGCACCGCCTGAAGTACCCCGAGTACCGCGCGGCCAGGTCCAACGAATGGAAGCGCATCTCCTGGGACGAGGCCTACGATCGCATCGCCAAGCTGATGAAGGCCGATCGCGACGCGAATTTCGTCAAGACCACCGCCGACGGCAAGGTCGTCAACCGCTGGCTCTCCACCGGGATGCTCGCGGCGTCGGCCTCCAGCAACGAAGCTGGCTACATCACGCACAAGTTCGCGCGTAGCCAGGGGATGCTCGCATTCGATAACCAGGCCCGTGTCTGACACGGCCCGACGGTGGCCAGTCTGGCCCCGACGTTTGGCCGTGGAGCAATGACGAATCACTGGGTCGACATCCGCAATGCCGATGTAGTCCTGATCATGGGTGGCAACGCCGCCGAGGCGCACCCCTGCGGGTTCAAGTGGGTCACCGAGGCGAAGGCGCACAACAAGGCGCGCCTGGTCGTCGTCGACCCGCGCTTCACGCGCTCGGCCGCCATGGCCGACTATTACGCGCCGTTGCGCGCGGGCAGCGACATCGCGTTCCTGGGCGGGGTGATCAACTACCTGCTCACCAACGACAAGATCCAGCACGAGTACGTCAAGCACTACACCAACGCGACCTTCGTCGTGAACGACAAGTTCGCGTTCACCGACGGCATCTTCAGCGGCTACGACGCCGACAAGCGCAGCTACGACAACGCGTCCTGGGCCTACGAGCTCGACAAGGACGGCTATGCCGTGGTCGACCCGAGCATGTCGAACCCGCGCTGCGTCTACCAGCTCCTGAAGGCGCATTACGCGCGTTACACGCCGGACATGGTGTCGAAGACCTGCGGGACGCCGAAGGACGCCTTCCTCAAGGTCTGCGAGTACATCGCCTCGACGGCGGCACCCAACCGCGTGATGACGGTGATGTACGCGCTCGGCTGGACGCAGCACAGCACCGGCTCGCAGATGATCCGCACGGGCGCGATGATGCAGCTCCTGCTGGGGAACATCGGCGTGCCCGGCGGCGGCATGAACGCGCTGCGCGGGCACAGCAACATCCAGGGACTCACCGACCTCGGGCTCCTGTCCAACCTGCTGCCGGGCTACCTCACGCTGCCGTCGGAGCGCGAGCAGGATTACGAGGCCTACATCAAGGCGCGCACGCTGAAGCCCTTGCGCCCGAACCAGATGTCCTACTGGCAGAACTACCCGAAGTTCCATGTCAGCCTGATGAAGTCGTGGTTCGGCGCGGCGGCCACCAGGGAGAACAACTGGGCGTTCGACTACCTGCCCAAGCTCGACAAGGGCTACGACCTGCTGCAGGCCGTCGAGCTGATGGACCAGGGCAAGATGAACGGCTACATCTGCCAGGGCTTCAACCCGCTGGGCTCGGCGCCGAACAAGGCCAAGCTCACGCGCGCGCTGTCGAAGCTCAAGTTCCTGGTCATCATGGATCCGCTCGAGACCGAGACCTCGGTCTTCTGGAAGAACTTCGGCGAGTTCAACGACGTCGACCCCGCCAAGATCGACACCGAGGTGATCCGCCTGCCGACCACCTGCTTCGCCGAGGAGGATGGCTCGCTGACCAACTCGGGGCGCTGGCTGCAGTGGCACTACAAGGCGGCAGAGCCGCCCGGGGAGGCCAAGTCCGACATCGAGATCATGGCGGCGTTGTTCACGCGCATCCGCGCGATGTATGCCAAGGACGGCGGGACGTTCCCCGATCCCATCGTCAACATGTCCTGGCCGTACAAGATCCCCGGCTTCCCCTCGGCGGAGGAGCTGGCGATGGAGTACAACGGCAAGGCGCTCGTCGACCTCGTGGATCCCAAGGACCCGGCCAAGGTCGTGGTGCCGGGCAACACCCAGCTCGCCGGTTTCGGCCTGCTTCGCGACGACGGCACCACAGCCTCGGGCTGCTGGATCTACGCGGGTGCGTGGACCGCCGCCGGCAACCAGATGGCGCGACGCGACAACGCCGACCCCTATGGCGTGGGCCAGTCGCTGGGCTGGGCCTGGGCATGGCCCGCCAACCGGCGGATCCTCTACAACCGCGCCTCGGCCGATCCTGCCGGCAAGCCCTGGGACCCCAAGCGCCGGTACATCTTCTGGACCGGCAAGGCCTGGGGCGGCGCCGACGTGCCCGACATCCGGCCCGACGCGGCGCCGGAAGAGGGCGTCAACCCGTTCATCATGACCGCCGAGGGCGTGGCCAAGCTGTTCGTCCCCGCGGGCATGGCCGAAGGGCCGTTCCCCGAGCACTACGAGCCTTTCGAGTCGCCGCTGCCGGCCAACCCGCTGTCGCCCGGCAACTCGAAGTCCTTCTCCAATCCCGCGGCGCGCATCTTCAAGGACGACCTCGCGGCGCTGGGCAAGCCCAAGGACTTCCCGTATGCGGCGACGAGCTATCGCCTGACCGAGCATTTCCACTACTGGACCAAGCACAGCGAGCTCAACGCCATCACCCAGCCGCAGCAGTTCGTGGAGATCGGCGAGGACCTCGCGGCCGAGAAGGGCATCAAGGCCGGCGACAAGGTGCGCGTCAAGTCCAACCGCGGCATGGTCGAGAGCGTCGCGGTGGTCACCAAGCGCATGCACGCGCTCGATTGCGGCGGGACCAAGGTGCATACCGTCGGCCTGCCGAACCACTGGGGCTTCACCGGCGTCGCGCGCAAGGGCTACCTGACCAACACGCTCACGCCCGTCGTCGGCGACGCCAACTCGCAGACGCCCGAGTTCAAGTCGTTCATCGTGAACATCGAGAAGGCCTAGCGGGGAGCGGACATGTCATCGTTGCAAACACTGGATGTCATCCGCCGCTCCGCGACGACCACGCGTCCGCCGCAGGTGCGCGACGCGATCGACGTCGCGAAGCTGATCGACATCTCGAAGTGCATCGGCTGCAAGGCCTGCCAGGTCGCGTGCAGCGAATGGAACGACCTGCGCGACGAGGTCGGGCACAACGTCGGCGTCTACGACAACCCGGCCGACCTCACCGCCGAGACGTGGACGGTGATGCGGTTCTCGGAAGTCGAGTTCGACGAGGGCAAGCGGCTCGAGTGGCTGATCCGCAAGGACGGCTGCATGCACTGCGCCGACCCGGGCTGCCTCAAGGCCTGCCCGTCGCCGGGGGCGATCGTGCAATACGCCAACGGCATCGTCGACTTCGTCGAGGAGCACTGCATCGGCTGCGGCTCGTGCATCACCGGCTGCCCCTTCAACATCCCGCGGCTGTCGGCCAAGGACAACAAGGTCTACAAGTGCACGCTGTGCTCGGACCGCGTGTCGGTCGGCCTCGAGCCCGCCTGCGTGAAGACCTGTCCCACCGGCGCGATCACCTTCGGCAGCAAGGAGGACATGAAGGAGCACGCCGCCGGGCGCGTCGCCGACCTGAAGGAGCGCGGCTACGCCACCGCGGGGCTGTATGACCCGCCGGGGGTGGGCGGCACGCACGTGATGTACGTGCTGAAGCACGCCGACCAGCCCGGGCTCTACCACGGCCTGCCGGCGAACCCGACGATCAGCCCGATGGTGAGCCTGTGGAAGGGGGCGCTGAAGCCGATCGCGCTGTTCGCGATGGGCGCCACTGCGCTCGCCGGCTTCTTCCACTACATCAAGACCGGCCCGAACGACGCCGACGGCGACGCGACGCCGCCGCACCGGCCGCCACCCGACGAATCCGGGCGCGGGCCGCGCAACCCGCCCGGCCGCAGCGGCACCACCACGGGGGTTTGACCATGAGGCCCATCGATCCTGCCACCGAGGTCGTCCGCTACCGCGACGGCGAGCGCATCAACCACTGGATCGTCGCGATCCTGTTCATCCTCGCGGCGCTGTCCGGCCTGTCCATGTTCCACCCGGCGATGTTCTGGCTGTCGAATTTCTTCGGCGGCGGCCCGTGGACGCGCATCCTGCACCCCTTCATCGGGCTCGCCTGGGCGATCTTCTTCCTGTTCCTCGCCGTGCGCTTCTGGGCGCAGAACCGCATGCAGCCCCGCGACCGCCAGTGGCTGCGGCAGTGGCGCGACGTCGTCGACAACCGCGAGGAGGCGCTGCCGGCGGTGGGCAAGTACAACGCCGGGCAGAAGATCCTCTTCTGGGTGCTGGTGACCTGCTTCATCGTGTTGCTGGTCACCGGGCTGATCTTCTGGCGCCCGTGGCTCGCCGCGCTGTTCCCGATCGGGCTCGTCCGCCTCGCCACGCTGCTGCACGCGGCGTTCGCGACGGTGGTCATCATCGCCATCATCGTGCACATCTACGCGGCCATCTGGGTCAAGGGCTCGATCCGCGCCATGACCCAGGGCATGGTCACCCGGCGCTGGGCGCGCCGCCATCACGAGGCGTGGTATCGTGACGTGACCCGCGACCCGTCGTAGCGGCGATTGCCGTCATCCCCGCGACGGCGGGGATCAGCGTCATCCCCGCGCAGGCGGGGATCACCGTCGTCCCTGCGCGAGTGGGGATCACCGTCATCCCCGCGAAAGCGGGGACCCGCGTTCCGCGCTCGCCGCCATGGTCCAGCATCGCCTGCAAACCCCCGAAGAGATCGCCGCGCGCGCCGGCGGCGAGATCCCGTTCCTGCGCATGCCCGATCGCCGCGCGGCCTTCGCCGATCGCGCCGCGCGACTGCGCTCGCTCGCGGCCGGCCACGCCATGGCGGACTACCTGCTGTTCGTCGCCGAGCTCGCCGAGGCGCAGCAGCGCGCGCTGGAGGCGATGCCGCCGGTCCGCCTGCCTTCTCCCGACGCGCTCGCGACGGCCAACGAGCACCGCATGCCTCCGCTGGCGCATTCGACGCACCTGCGCGACCCGCTGTGGTGCGACCTCGCGCGCCGCATGCTGCGCGATTTCGCCGAGCAATCGAACGCACGGGGGCGCGTGCGCGAGGTCGCGGTCGAGCTCGAGGGCCGGCGCGACGAGTACTTCGAGGCGCAGGCGAGCAAGCTCCTGTCGGGCGTGACGCTGGGCCTCGACCTCGCGCACGCACCCTTCGTCGGCGCAGCGCTGCAGGTCTACTTCACCCACCTCGCGATCGCGCTCGGCGCAGCCGCGTTCCCGCGCACCGACGTCGCCACGCTCTGCCCCTGCTGCGGTGCACGCCCCACCGCCAGCGTGGTGCGCATCGGCGGAGGCGACGCGGGCTACCGCTTCCTGCACTGCGGGCTGTGCAACGCCGAGTGGCACATGGTGCGCGTCAAGTGCAGCAACTGCGAGAACACCAGGGGGCTGGGCTACCCCGTGGTCGACGACGGCACGCCGCTCGAGCGGAAGGTCGTGAAGGCCGAGACCTGCCCGGAGTGCGGCACCTACCTCAAGATCACGAACCAGGAACGCGACACCGCCGCCGAGCCCGTCGCCGACGACCTCGCGACGCTGTCGCTGGACATCCTCGTCGGCGAATCGGGCTTCGCGCCCTCGGGGATCAATTTCATGCTGCTGCACGGCGAGCCGCCGGCCGCATGAAGCCTGCGGCAAGCGCCTCGCCCCTGCCTTCGGTCGACCGCATGCTGCGGCACCCGGCGCTCACCGCGCTCGCCGGCGTGCACGGCCGCGCCTTCGTCGCGCGCGTCGTCCGCGAGGAGCTCGAGGCGCGGCGCTCGGCGCTGGCACCGCGACGCGGCGCGGCCGCGGACGAGGATGCCGTGGCGGCCGCGGTCGCCGCGCGTGCCGAGGCGCTGCTCGCGCCCGCGCTGAAGCCGGTGTTCAACCTGACGGGCGTCGTGCTGCACACCAACCTCGGGCGCGCGGTGCTGGCCGACGAGGCCGTCGAGGCCGTGGCGCGTGCCATGCGCGCGCCGGCGAACCTCGAGTTCGACCTCGCAAGCGGCGAGCGCGGCGAGCGCGATGCGCTGGTCGAGTCGCTGCTCGTCGAGCTGACGGGCGCCGAGGCCGCCACCGTGGTCAACAACAACGCGTCGGCGGTGCTCCTCACCATCGCGGCGCTGGCGGCGCGGCGCGAGGTGCTGGTGTCGCGGGGCGAGCTGGTCGAGATCGGCGGCGCGTTCCGCATGCCCGACGTCATGAAGGCCGCGGGGGCGCGCATGGTCGAGGTCGGCACCACCAACCGCACGCACGCGCGCGACTTCCGCGAGGCGCTCGGCCCGCGCAGCGCGCTGGTGATGAAGGTCCACGCCAGCAACTACGTGATCAGCGGCTTCACCGCCAGCGTCGACGAGGCCGAGCTCGCCGGCATCGCCCACGGCGCCGGCATTCCCTTCGCGGTCGACCTCGGCAGCGGTGCGCTCGCCGACCTTTCGGCCTGGGGCCTGCCGCGCGAGCCGCTGCCGCAGGACGCGCTCCGCGCGGGTGCCGACGTCGTGACCTTCAGCGGCGACAAGCTGCTGGGAGGCCCGCAGGCGGGGCTGATCGTCGGGCGGCGCGAGGCCATCGCGCGCATCCGCAGGCATCCGCTCAAGCGCGCGCTGCGCGTGTCGAAGCTCACGCTGGCCGCCCTGGAGGCGACGCTCGCGCTCTATCGCCATCCGGAAAGCCTGGCCGCGCGGCTGCCCACGCTGCGCCTCATCGCGCGCCGCCGCGAGGACATCGCCGCGCTGGCGGCGCGCGTCGCGCCGGCAGTCCGCGCAGCCTTGGGCGATGCCTTCGAGGTGGACGTGGTCGACACGCTGGGCGAGATCGGCTCGGGATCGCTGCCGGTGGCCACGCTGCCCTCGGCGGCGCTGGCGATCGCGCCGGCCACGCCCGCGGCGAAGGGCGGCGGCCGCGGCGCGGAACGCGGCGCCGCGCGCGGCGCGGGGCGCGCGCTGCTCGGCCTCGCGGCAGGCCTTCGGCGCCTGCCCATCCCCGTCGTCGGGCGCATCGCCGAGGGGCGCCTGCTCCTCGACCTGCGCTGCCTCGAGGACGAAGCCGCGTTCGTCGCGCAATTGCCGCGGCTGCGATGATCGTCGGCACTGCCGGGCACATCGACCACGGCAAGACCACGTTGGTGCGCGCACTGACCGGCGTCGATACCGACCGGCTTCCCGAGGAAAAGGCGCGCGGCATCTCCATCGAGCTCGGCTACGCCTACGCGCCGCTCGCCGGCGGCGGGTCGCTGGGCTTCGTCGACGTGCCGGGCCACGAGCGCTTCGTGCACACCATGCTCGCCGGCGCGACCGGCGTCGACTTCGCGCTGCTCGTCGTGGCCGCCGACGATGGGGTGATGCCGCAGACGCGCGAGCATGTCGCGCTCCTCGACATCCTCGGCCTGCGGCAAGGCGCGGTGGCGATCACCAAGGCCGACCGCGTCGAGGCCGCGCGCGCCGCCGCGGTCGAGGCCCAGGTCGCGTCGCTCCTCGACGGCACCGGCCTCGCCGGTTCGCCGTCGTTCCGCGTCGCCGCACCCGAGGGCATCGGCGTCGACGCGCTGCGCGAGCACCTGCACCACCTGGCCGCCTCGGCCGCCGTGCGGGCACCGCAGGGTCATTTCCGCCTCGCGGTCGACCGCTCGTTCACGTTGCAGGGCATCGGCACCGTGGTCACGGGGACCGTGCACGCCGGTGCGGTCGGGGTGGGCGAGCGCCTGCTGGTGCTGCCGTCGCTGCGCGAGGTGCGCGTGCGCGGCATCCGGGCGAACGCGCACGCGGCGGCGCGCGCCGTGGCGGGTGAACGCGCGGCGCTCAACCTCGCCGGCGTCGCGCGCGAGGACGTCGAGCGCGGCGACTGGATCGTCGCGCCGGCGCTCGGCTTCACGACCACGCGCTTCGACGCGCGCCTGCGCTGGAGCCCCGACGCCGGCGCCGCCGAGCGCGGGGCCGACGCGCTGCACCTCCACGCCGGCGCGGGCCACGCCATGGGGCGCGTCGTGCCGCTGGTCGAGCCCGGCGCGCAGGGCGCGCTGGTGCAGGTGATCGTGCACGAGCCGCTGCACCTCGTGCAGGGCGACCGCTTCGTGCTCCGCGACGCGGCGGCGAGCCGGACGCTGGGGGGCGGCGTGGTGATCGACCCGCTGGCGCCCGCGCGCTACCGGCGTTCGCCCGAGCGGCTCGCGAGCCTCGTGGCGCTGGAGCGCCCGACGCCGCTCGAGCGGCTCGAGGCGCTGGCGGATGCGCATCCCGGCGGGGTGGAGCTCGCGCGCTTCGCGCGCGCGGCGAACATCGTCGATCCCGGGGCGCTGCTCGCGGGCAGCGCACTGCGCCCGGCAGGCGCGGGCGAGGCGGCCTTCGCCGTGGCGCCCCGGCACTGGGAGGCGATGTCGCGGCGGCTCGACGAGGCGCTCGCGGGCTTCCATGGCGCCCACCCCGACGACATCGGGCCCGAGCTCGCGCGGCTGCGCCGAATCGCGCTGCCGCGCGTCGATCCCGTCGTGTACCGCGCCCTGCTCGAGGCGCGCCTCGCTTCCGGCGCGGTAGTGCGTACGGGGGCCTGGATACGCCTCGCGTCGTACGATACCGCGCCCTCGGCGAGCGACCGCGCGCTGCTCGAGAAGCTGGAGCCCCGGCTCGCCGAAGCGGGGTTCGACCCGCCCTGGGTGCGCGACCTCGCGCGCGACGCCGGCGTCGCCGACGATGCCGTGCGGGGGACGCTCGCGCGCGCCGCGCGCCGCGGCAGCATGTTCGCCGTGGTGCGCGACCTGTACTATCCCGCACAGACGGTGGCGGCGCTGGAGGCGATCCTGCGCGAGCTGCAGGAAACAGAGGGCGAGGTTCGTGCCGCGGCGTTCCGCGACCGCACCGGGCTCGGGCGCAAGCGCGCGATCCAGATCCTCGAGTTCTTCGACCGCGTGGGACTCACGCGCCGCGTGCGCGAGCGGCATTTCCTGCGCACCGACGCGACGTCGCTGGTGGGACGGTGAGATGAAGGCAACGGAAGAGACACGCCTCCGGTGGGGCGGCCGGGCTTCAAACCCGGTTGGGGGCGCCACGCGCTCCCGGGTGGGTTCGACTCCCATTCTCTTCCGCCATCCGTTCGCGCGCCGGTAGCGAGGCCAATGCCCCGCGCACGGGCCGCAGGCGGCCTCGCGCCTGCTGCACCGCAGCTTGACGCTGCGCGCCACGGGCTGCCTAATGGCCACCAGGGTGGAATCGTGTTCCACCCTGGACCGGCCTTGATCTATCCCACCACCCAACGCGCATTCGACGTCCTCGAGCGGCTCGCCACCGAGCCTGCAGGATTGCCGCTCACGTCGCTCGCCTGCGAGCTCGCGCTGCCCAAGAGCGCGACGCACCGCCTGCTGCTGTCGCTGGTCGACGCGGGCTATGTGGCGCAGGACGCGCTGACGCAGCACTACCGGCCGACTTTCAAGATGGCCACGCTGGGCTTCCGGCTGCTCGCGGCGACCAGCGTGCACGACGTCTGCCAGCCGGTGCTCGACCGCCTCGCCGCCGCCTGCGGCGACCTCGCGCGCCTCGCCGTGGTGGACGGCGACACGTTGCGTTGGGTGGCGAAGGCGCAGGGCGCGCATGCGGGCCTGCGCTACGACCCCGAGATGGGCCAGGAGGTGGCGCTCTACGCGACCGCGGTCGCGCGCCTGTGGCTCGCGAGCCTGCCCGCCGGGCGTGCGCGCGGCATCCTCGCACGGGCCTGGCGGGACAACCGCCGCGCGCTGGGGCCACAGGCGCCGCGCTCGCTGGCGGTGGCCGAGGCGCGCATGCGCGAGGTCCGTGGCAAGGCCTGGGCCGCGGCCGTCGAGGAGGGCCTCGAGGGCGTGGCCGCCGTGGGGGCGGTGATCCGCGTCCCGGCAACCCGGCGCGCGCAGGCCGCGGCGGGCGAGGCAGGCGCGGGCGCCGTCGTCGGCACGGTGAGCATCACCGGGCCGGTCGCGCGCTTCGCGCCGCACCGCCGCCCGGTGCTCGGCCGGTTGTGCGTCGAGGCCGCCGCCGAGCTCGCCGAGTTGTGGCCGCTGCGCGGCTACCAGGCCCAGGCCTCGACGCTGCAACCTGCGCAGGGAGCACGCGATGTCCACGCAGCCTGACGATCCTTCCGGCGGCATGCCGGTTCGCCCCCGACCGCGCACGGGCGATACATCTGTCGGTCAGGCGGCTCGCGCGGGCGGCGATCCCGATGGCCGCGCCGGCACCATGCTCGGCGACACCGGCACGCGCGTCCCCGCGCGCTATGCGGGGCCGCTGCCGCTCGCCGGGGCGCTCACGCGGCTCGCCCGCGGCGACGCGGCGTTCCGGCGCGACGGGCCGCGTGCCGACGTCGAATACCGCGACCTGGGCTGGGCGGACGCGAGCGGCGGCGCCATCGGCGCCAAGCACATCCGCGCCATCCGTCCCTTCGAGACCGAGACCGGCTGGCACTGGCACGACATGCGCGGGCATTTCATCTTCGTCATGCGCGGCTGGATCCGCTTCGGCTACGAGGGGGTGGCCGAGGCCGTGACGGTACACGCCGGCCAGTCGCTGTCGCAGCCCGCGGGCGTCGCGCACAACGTGCTGGCGCGTTCCGACGACATGGAGCTCATCGAGATCAACCTGCCCTCGACCTACGGCACCTGGGAGCTCGCGGCGGGCACAGGGGAGGCCGGCCGATGAGCGACGCGCCCGCGTCCCTCGCTGCCGGTGCCGCGGAAGACGCCACCGACGAGGCGCCGCCCCGTGGCGCGATCCTCGCCTGGCTGCGCCATCGCGGGTCGGCGCTGGCCGCATTCGCCCTCCTGTTCCTGGTCTGGGAATTCGCGGTCCACCTCTTCGGCATCAAGGAGTACCTGCTGCCGCCGCCGTCCAAGGTGTGGACCGAGTTCGCCAAGCGCTACGCCACCGTGATGCCCAGCGTATGGGTCACGCTGCAGGAGATCATCGCCGGCTACCTGCTCGCCGTGGTCGTGAGCATCCCCATGGCCTTCGTCGTGGCGCGCTCGGCCTTCGTCGAGCGTGCGATCTATCCGGTGATCGTGTTCATGCAGATCATCCCCAAGATCGCCATCGCGCCGCTGTTCATCATCTGGTTCGGCTTCGGCTTCACGCCCAAGCTGCTGCTGGTGTTCCTGCTGTCGTTCTTCCCCATCGTGGTCGCGAGCCTCGCGGGGTTCAAGAGCGCCGACCGCGACATCACCGACTTCGCACGCACCACCGGCGCCTCGCCCTGGCGCATGTTCCTGCGCATCGAGCTGCCGCAGGCGTTGCCGCACATCTTCACCGGCCTCAAGGTGGGCGCGGCGCTCGCCGCGACCGCGGCGGTGGTGGCGGAGTTCGTGGCCTCCGACAAGGGGCTCGGCTACCTGCTGCTGCAATACAACGGCAACATCGACACGCCGATGGTGTTCGCCACCATCGTGCTGCTTTCGATCCTGGGGCTGGCGGTGTACTACGCCGTCGAGCTCCTCGAGCGGCTGGTCATTCCCTGGCACGTGTCGCGGCAGGCGGGCGCCGCCGACGCGACGCTGTGATCGCGTGTCGTTCCGACGTGCTTTAAAGTCATCCCCGCGAAAGCGGGGACCCAGCCTCGCGACAGCGGCGACCCATCCCCGCGAAGGCGGGCACCCATTTCCACCACGATAGGAGAGACGCGATGAACACCCACCGTATGCCGAGGATCGGGGCACTGCTGTTCGCAGGGCTCGCGGCGCTGGGAACGCTGCCCGCGCAGGCCGCCGACCCCGTTTCGCTGCGCCTCAACTGGTACCTGGGCGGCCTGCACGCGCCTTTCTACTACGGCAAGGACAAGGGCTTCTATGCCGCGGAAGGCATCGACCTCACCATCAACGAGGGGCGGGGCTCGGTGGCCACCGTGCAGGCCGTCGCGGCGGGCACCGACACCTTCGGCTTGAACGACTCGTCGAGCCTCATCCTCACCGTGGCCAAGGGTGCCGAGGTGAAGTCGGTGATGTCGCTGCTCAACTCCACCGGCTATTCGGTGGTGTCGCTCGCCTCGTCGGGCATCAAGACACCCAAGGACCTCGAGGGCAAGAAGCTCGCGGTCACCCCCGGCGACCCGCTGGGGCAGCTCTTCCAGGCGCTCGCTGCGTACAACAAGCTCGACATGTCGAAGATCACGCTGGTGCAGGTCGACCCCGCGGCCAAGGTGGTGAGCGTGCTGGAAAAGCGCGCCGACGGCCTGCTGGGCGGCGTCGACGACCAGTACTTCCTGATCAAGCAGCGCGGCGTCGAGCCCGCGGCGCTGCGCTATGCCGACTGGGGCGCCAACATCGTCGGCATGACCATCACCACCAAGAGCGACCTCATCAAGTCCAATCCCGACCTCGTGCGCCGCTTCGTGCGCGCGACCGTCAAGTCCTGGGAGGAAGCGAAGAAGCACCCCGAGGAGGCGGTCGCCTCCGCGCTCAAGGTGAAGCCCGACCTCGACCGCGAATCGCAGCTCGGCCAGCTCAAGACCGACATCGGCCTCCTCGACTCGGCCAACTCCAGGGACAGGATCGGCTGGGGCGCGCAGGCCGACTGGGACCAGACCCTCGACCTCATGAAGAAGTATCGCGACCTGCAGAGCAACCAGCCCTGGACGGCGTACCACACCAACGACTTCCTGCCGAAGTAGGGGACAGGGCGTTGCGCCGTCCCTACGTCGAGATCGCCGGCGCGCGCAAGACCTTCCGGCGCGGCAAGCGCACGACGGTCGCGCTCGACCCCATCGACCTCGCCATCGGCGAGGGCGAGTTCGTCGCCATCGTCGGGCCCTCGGGCTGCGGCAAGAGCACGCTGCTGCGCATGATCGCGGGGCTGCACCTGCCCACCGCGGGCGAGGTGCGCGTGGCGGGCAAGCCGGTCGCGGGGCCGCAGACCGCGCTGGGCATCGTGTTCCAGAGCCCCGTGCTGCTCGACTGGCTCGACGTGCTCGACAACGTGCTGATGCAGGTCGAGCTGCGCGGCCTCGACCCGCGCGCCTGGCGCGACCGCGCCCTCGCGCTGCTGGCGCAGGTGGGCCTCGCCGACTTCGCCGACCGCTACCCGCACGAGCTCTCGGGCGGCATGCGCCAGCGCGTCGCGATCGCCCGCGCACTGATCCACGACGCGCCGCTGTTGCTGATGGACGAGCCCTTCGGCGCGCTCGACGCGCTGACGCGCGAGCAGATGCGCCTCGACCTCGAGGCGCTGTGGATGGCCACGCGCAAGACGGTGCTGTTCATCACCCATTCGATCGACGAGGCGGTGCTGCTCGCCGACCGCGTGGTGGTGATGTCGCCGCGCCCGGGCCGCGTCGAGAGCGTCCTCGACATCGGCATGGCGCGCCCACGCGGCCTCGACGCGCGCCGCGACGCCGACTTCATGCGCGCCAACGAGGCCATCACCGAAATCTTCCTCGCGCGCGGCGTGCTGCACCGCGCCTCGTCGATCGCGGCCGTGCCGGCCGCCGGAGAACCTCCATGAAGACCTTCGCCATGCGGGGCATCATCGCCGCGCCCGCGCTGCCGATGCTGCCCGACCATTCGATCGACTACGCGTCGCTCGACGGCTACCTCCGCTGGGTCGCCGCGCAGCGGCCGACCGCCATCGCCATGAACATGGATGCGAGCGAAGGGCCTGCGCTGACGCGCGACGAGCAGCTCGCCGTCGTCGAGGCGACGCGGCGCGCGATGGCCGCCGCGGGCGCCGACCTGCCGCTGGTCTCCGGCCTGATCGCCGGCTCGACCGCCGACGCGGTGGCCTGGGGCCGCTCGCTCGCGGGTGCCGGCGTCGACGCGTTGGCGATCTTCCCGCCGTTCCCCACCTTCCTCGGCAACCCGGTGCCGACGGAGATGATCCATCGCTATCACAAGGCGATCGGCGACGGCGTCGGTCTGCCGATGATCGCCTTCCAGTTCCCCAAGGCCTTCGGCCCCGACTTCCCGCCCGATTGCCTCGCGGCCCTGGCGTCGATCCCGCAGGTGATCGGCTTGAAGGAAGCCTCCTTCGACACCACCAAGACCGTCGAGACGATCGCCGCCGCGAAGGCGCTGCCGCGCAAGCTCGGCATCATGACGGGGAGCGACACCTTCATCCTCGAGGCGATGGTGATGGGTTGCGACGGCGCGCTGATCGGCTTCGCCGGCACCGCGACCGCCGAGCTCGTGGCCATGCAGCGCGCCGCGGCGGCCCGGGATTTCACGGCGGCCTTCGCGATCTGGGACCGGCTGGGGCCGCTCGCCCGATGCGCGTGGCGCGCCCCCATCCGCGACTACCGGCCGCGGATGAAGGAGGTGCTCAAGCTTCAGGGCCTCATCGCGCACGCCACGGTGCGGCCGCCGCAGCTCGGCGTCGACGATGCAGAGCGCCGCGAGCTCGCGCGGCTCGCGCAAGCGGCCGGCCTGCTCGACGCGCGGCGCGCCGTGGCCTGAAAGGGGCCGCGTCCGCGCGGGCCGTTACGCGACGTCCTCGCGCGCGGTCTGGTGCTGCAGCACGAAGCGGTCCTCGCGCGCGGCCGGCAGGCCCAGCGCGGCGAGCGCGGCCGCGATCGCCCCCGAGGCCTCGTCGAGCGCGGCCCCGTGCGTGGCCTCGACCACCAGCGTCCACGCGGGGACGTCGGTGCGCGAGCCGCGCGCCTTCTTCTCGGCGGTCTCGATGCTGCTCGAGGCGTCGTCGGCGATGCACAGGTGCGCGCCCGCGACGCCAGGCGCCCGCGCGACCGCGGGGACGAGGCGCTCGCCGAGCGCGGCACCGGCGCCGACCGCGTCCTCGGGCAAGCCCAGGCGCGCCGTCAGCACCAAGCCGCCGTCGCCCGTGGCATCGCTCGCGGCCACCATGCACAGCGCGCGCGACACGTCGCGAAACGCGGGCACCACGCGCCGCGTCCAGGGCGTGGGATCGTTGAGGCGCGCGAGGTAGTCGGGGCCGGCCAGCACCGCCGTGTCGCGCGTCTCGTAGACATTGAACCAGTACGGGTCGCCGCGCGTGGCGACGTAGCGCCGCCCGCGCAGGAAGCCCGGGATCGACACGCGCTCGGGCATGTGCTCGCGGTTGTGCCACTCGTAGAAGTCCTGCACCACGGCGGGATCGAGCTCGTGCCAGATGAGGACCGCGCCTTTGCCGTGCAGGGACATGGGGTGCCGCCGGGATCGTGAAGCGTCGAGTATACGGTGCGCCTCGCGTCGTAGAATCGCGGCGCCATGCCCGATCCGATCCTTCCGCAGCCCGCGCCGGGACCGGCGGGCGCCGCCGCGGGCGAGCGACCCTTCGCGGGCTTCGCCGCCGACGTCGACCACGACCCGCTGCCCACGCGTCGCGCCGTCACCGCGCTGACGCGCGCACCCGAGCCGGCCTGCGTCGCCGCGCTGCTCGACGAGGCGCGGCTCGCGCCCGCCGAGGGCGCGCAGGCGCAAGCGCTCGCGCTCCAGCTCGCCGGCGCGCTGCGCGCGCGCGGCGCCGGCGAGAGCCTGGTGCAGGGCCTGATCCAGGAGTTCGCGCTGTCGTCGCAGGAAGGCGTGGCGCTGATGTGCCTCGCCGAGGCGCTCTTGCGCATCCCCGACATGGCCACGCGCGACGCGCTGATCCGCGACAAGATCGCGCACGCCGACTGGCGCTCGCACGTGGGCCAGAGCCCCTCGCTGTTCGTCAACGCGGCGACCTGGGGCCTCATCATCACCGGCAAGCTCGTGGCGACCAACGCGGAAGGCACGCTCGCCACCGCGCTGGCGCGGGTGCTGGGGAAGGGCGGCGAGCCGCTGGTGCGGCGCGGCGTCGACCTCGTGATGCGCATGATGGGCGAGCAGTTCGTCTCCGGCGAGACCATCGACCAGGCGCTCGCGCGCGCCGCGAAGCGCGAGGCGCAGGGCTTCCGCCACTCCTACGACATGCTGGGCGAGGCCGCGCTCACGGCGCAGGACGCCGCGCGCTACCTCGCCGCCTACGAGCGCGCCATCGACGCCATCGGCACGGCGGCGGCGGGCCGCGGCATCTACGAAGGTCCCGGCATCTCCATCAAGCTCTCGGCGCTTCACCCGCGCTACAGCCGCGCGCAGCGCGCGCGGGTTCACGCCGAGCTCTACCCGCGGCTTCTCGCGCTGGCCGGGCGTGCGCGCCGCTTCGACATCGGCCTCAACATCGATGCCGAGGAGGCCGATCGACTCGAGCTTTCGCTCGACCTCCTCGCGCGCCTTTGCGCCGAGCCCTCGCTCGCCGGCTGGAACGGCGTCGGCTTCGTGGTGCAGGCCTACCAGAAGCGCTGCCCGCGGGTGATCGACGAGCTCGCCGCGCTGGCCGCCACGACGCGGCGGCGCCTGATGGTGCGCCTGGTCAAGGGCGCCTACTGGGACAGCGAGATCAAGCGCGCGCAGGTCGACGGCCAGCCCGGTTATCCCGTGTACACGCGCAAGGTCCACACCGACGTGGCCTACCTCGCCTGCGCGCGGCGACTGCTGGCCTCGCCCGGGTCCTTCTATCCGCAGTTCGCCACCCACAACGCGCAGACGCTCGCCGCCATCCATGCCATGGCCGGGCGCAACTACTACGCCGGGCAGTACGAGTTCCAGTGCCTGCACGGCATGGGCGAGGCGCTGTACGAGGACGTCGTCAAGCCGCGCACCGAAGGTGGACTCGGGCGGCCCTGCAGGATCTATGCGCCGGTGGGCACGCACGAGACCCTGCTCGCCTACCTGGTGCGACGGCTGCTCGAGAACGGCGCCAACAGTTCCTTCGTCAACCGCATCGCCGATCCCTCGGTCCCGCTCGAGGCGCTGGTCGCGGACCCGGTCGCCACCGTCGAGCGCGCGGCGCGGGACGAGGGCGTGATCGGCGCACCGCACCCGCGCATCCCCCTGCCGCGTGACCTCTACGCGCCGGCGCGCGCCAACTCGCGCGGCATGGACCTGGCCGACGAGTCGCGCCTGCACGCATTGGCGCAGGCCCTGGCTGGCTCGCCCTCGCAATGGCAGGCCTGCCCGATCGTCGATGGCGCGGCGCGCGGCCAAGGGACGGCGCGGACCGTCACCAATCCCGCGAACCGTCGCGATGTAGTCGGCACGGTGGTCGAGGCCGCGCCGGGGGACATCGCCGACGCGCTGGCGGCCGCGGCGCGGGCCGCGCCCGCCTGGCGCTCGACCCCGGCCGCCACGCGCGCCGCGATGCTCGAGCGCGCGGCCGATGCGCTCGAGGCGCAGGGCGAGGCGACCGCGGGCCTGGTGGTCCGCGAGGCGGGCCGCACGCTTGCGAATGCCGTCGGCGAGCTGCGCGAGGCGGTCGACTTCCTGCGCTACTACGCCGCGCAGGCGCGCGACGAGCTCGCGGCCGGCAGCCACGCGCCGGGCGTCGTCGTCGCCATCAGCCCCTGGAATTTCCCGCTGGCCATCTTCACCGGCCAGGTTGCCGCGGCGCTGGCCGCCGGCAACGCCGTCATCGCCAAGCCCGCCGAGCAGACGCCGCTGGTCGCCGCCGCGATGGTCGGGCTCCTGCACGCGGCCGGGGTGCCGGGTGGGGCGCTGCAACTCCTGCCCGGCGACGGCGAGTCGGTGGGCGCGCCGCTCGTCGCCGATGCGCGCGTGCGCGGCGTGGTGTTCACGGGTTCGAACGCGGTGGCGGGCGCGCTGGCACGCGGGCTGGCGGGGCGCGTGGACGAGGCCGGGCGCCTGCCGGTGCTGGTCGCCGAGACGGGTGGGCAGAACGCGATGATCGTCGACTCCTCGGCGCTGCCCGAGCAGGTGGTGGGCGACGCGCTGCTGTCGGCCTTCGACAGCGCCGGCCAGCGCTGCTCGGCGCTGCGCATCCTGTGCCTGCAGGAAGACACGGCCGACGCGGTGCTGGCGATGCTGGAGGGGGCCCTGGACGAGCTCGTGCTGGGCGATCCTTCGCGGCTCGCGACCGACGTCGGGCCGATGATCGACGCCGAGGCGCGCGCGCGCGTCGAGGCCCACGTCGACGCGATGCGCGCGGCGGGACATCGCGTGTACCGCAACGCCGCGCACGAGCGCGCGGCGGCCCGTGCCGACGCGACCTTCCTCGCGCCCGCCATCGTCGAGATCCCGTCGATCGGGGTGCTCGAGCGCGAGGTGTTCGGCCCGGTGCTGCACGTGCTGCGCTACCGCCGCGACGCCTTGCCGGCACTGGTCGACGCGATCAACGCGACCGGCTTCGCGCTGACGCTCGGCGTGCACAGCCGCATCGACGAGACCATCGACGCGGTGGTCGCGCGTGCCAGGGCCGGCAACGTCTACGTCAACCGCAGCATCATCGGCGCGGTGGTCGGCGTGCAGCCTTTCGGGGGGGAAGGGCGCTCGGGCACCGGGCCCAAGGCCGGGGGGCCGCGCTACCTTCCACTGCTCGCCGGCGTCGCCCCGCGCGGCGCGCAAGCCGTGACCGTCCTCCCGGGTCCGACCGGCGAGCGCAACACCTACTGGATCGAGCCGCGTCGCGCGGTGCTGTGCACGGCGGAGGACCCCGGTGCGCTCGAGGCGCAGCTCGGCGCGGTGCGAAGCGCCGGCGCGGTGGCCTGCCTGCCGCTCGGCGCGGGTTGGGATGCGCTGCTCGCCTCGCTGCCCGGCGCGGCGCGCGCGGGGATCGGGCGCGTCGACATCGACGCGGGCAACTTCGACGCCGCGCTGGTCGCGGGCGAAGGAGAAGCGCTCGCGGCCTGGTGCGAGCGCCTCGCCGCGCGCGACGGCCCCATCGTCGCGGTGATCGCCGCCCGTCGCGACGCGCGCGACGGCGAGCGCTACCCGCTCGAGCGGCTGCAGAACGAGCGCGCGCTGTCGGTCAACACCGCCGCGGCGGGCGGCAATGCGAGCCTCATGACCTTGGGTTGAGCGACGCCGGTTCGAGCGACGCTGGCGCGCGCGGCGCCGGCACCGCGCGTCTCCTCAGCGCTTGCGCTGCGCGGCCTCGCCCTGCGCCCGCAGCGCGTCGAGCGAGGCGCCCATGGTCAGCGCCTGCGGGTCGAGCCTGAGGTGCAGCAACGCGGGCCCCCCGCAGGCCAGCGCGCGCTCCAGCGCAGGCAGGAAGTCGGCGGTGCGCGCGACCGTCTCGCCCTGCGCGCCGTAGGCGCGCGCCAGCGCCGCGAAGTCGGGATTGACGATCGAGGTGCCCGACACGCGGCCCGGGAAGCTCCGCTCCTGGTGCATGCGGATCGTCCCGTACATGCCGTTGTCGACGACGACGAAGACGATCGCGAGGCCGTACTGCACGGCGGTGGCGAGCTCCTGGCCGTTCATCTGGAAGCAGCCGTCGCCGTTCCAGGAGATCACGGTGCGCCCGGGATGCACCAGCTTGGCGGCGATGGCGGCCGGCACGCCGTAGCCCATCGCGCCCACGTAGGGCGCGAGCTGTCCGCGGTAGCCGCGATAGCGGAACAGGCGGTGCATCCAGGTCGCGTAGTTGCCGGCGCCGTTGCTGACGATCGCGTCGCCGGGCAGGCGCTCGTCGAGGGTGCGCACCACCTGCCAGAGGTCGAGCGCCCCGGGCACGGGGCGCGGCGCGCGCCAGGCCTCGTAGTCGGCGTTGACGCGTGCGGCGTTGCCTGCCCACGCGGGGGCGAGGGGCGCTTCGCGCGCATCGAGCGCCTCCAGCGCCGACAAGAATGCGCCCGGCGTCGCGCACAGCGCTTCCGCGGGCTGGTAGACACGGCCGAGCTCCTCGGCGCCGGGATGCACGTGCAGCAGCGCCTGGCGCGGCGAGGGCGCGTCGATCAGCGTGTAGCCCGAGGTCGTCATCTCGCCCAGCCGCTCGCCGATCACCAGCAGGACGTCGGCGTCGCGCACGCGCGCCGCCAGCGCCGGGTTGATGCCGATGCCGACGTCGCCGGCGTAGCGGGGATCGCGGTTGTCGAAGAGGTCCTGATGGCGGAACGCGCAGGCCACGGGAAGCTGCCAGCGCCCTGCGAATCGCGCCAGCGCCTCGCAGGCCGCATGGTCCCAGCGGCTTCCGCCGACGACCACCAGGGGCGCCCGTGCGGCGGCGAGCCTCGTCCGCAGGCGCGCGAGCGAGCCCGCATCGGGGCCGATGGGCAGGGCGTCGACGCGTGCTGCCGCGGGCGCGTCGGCCTTCGCCGCGAGCATGTCCTCGGGCAGCGCCAGCACCACGGGGCCGGGGCGGCCCGCCATGGCGACGCGATACGCATGGGCGACGTACTCGGGGATGCGCTCCGCGCGGTCGATCGACGCGGTCCACTTGGCGATGCTGCCGTACATCCGCCGGTAGTCGACTTCCTGGAAGGCCTCGCGGTCGACGAAATCGCCGCCGACCTGGCCGACCAGCACGAGGAGCGGCGTCGAGTCCTGCTGCGCGGTATGGATGCCGATGGCGGCGTTGGACGCGCCGGGGCCGCGCGTGACCATGGCGATTCCGGGCCGGCCGGTGAGCTTGCCGTGGGCCTCGGCCGCGTAGGCCGCGCCGCCCTCGTTGCGGCAGACCACATAGCGCAGCGCCGGGCCCGCGTCGTGCAGCGCGTCGAGCACCGCGAGGTAGCTCTCGCCCGGCACGCCGAAGGCGAGCGTCGCGCCCTGCTCGAGCAGGCTGGCGACGAGGATCTCGCCGCCGGTTCGAAGGGTCATCGGCTCGCTGCCTCTGCGGTGTGAGCGCGCGATTCTACGCGACGGCGCGCGCCCCGGCCCCTATAATCGGCGGCGGCGCGCCCGGGCCCCGGGCCGCGACCCGACGGCTCCCCGACGCGCGCAACGTGATTCCCTCCACGGTCCTCGAAGCAGGCGGCTTCCTCGCTGCCGCGATGATCCTCGCGGTGATCACCATGATCGTGCGCCGCGACCTGCGGCGGCCGCTGTTCGCCATGGTCGTGGTGATGCTGGTGGGCGAGGTCGGGCTGCTGCTGGTGAGTCTGCTGACGCGCGGTGCCGAGGGTGGCCGCGTGGCGCTGATCCTGCGCGAGTTCATGCTGTTCCTGATCGCCATCGGCTTCGCGCGCATCTTCGCGATGACGCTGTTCCAGGGCGTGCTGATGCGGCTCAACGTGCCGCGCATCCTCGCCGACCTGGTGATGGCGATCGCGATGATCGTCTACCTGCTGGTGCGCATCAGCTACGACGGCGTCGACCTGACCGCGATCGCCATCCCCTCGGCGGTGGTCACCGGCGCGCTGGCCTTCTCGCTGCAGCAGACGCTCGGCAACCTCTGGGGCGGCATCTCGCTGCAGCTCGACAACACCTGCCGCATCGGCGACTGGGTGCGCATCGACAACGTGTTCGGCCAGATCGTCAGCATCCGCTGGCGCTACATGTCGGTCGCCACCAACAGCGGCGAGACGGTGATCGTGCCCAATTCCCAGCTCGTCACCAACAAGGTGATCGTGCTGGGGCGGCGCGGGGACGAGCGCATCCCCACGCGCCGCGACGTTCCCTTCGAGGTGGGCTTCGCGCACCCGCCTTCGCGCGTCATCGCCATCGTCGAGGAGGCGATCACCCGAATCGACACCGACAACGTGTCGCAGACCCCGCCGCCCTCGTGCATCTCGGTGGGCTTCGGCGAGCGCGGCATCCAGTACATCGTCGTGTACTGGATCGTCGACCTCCTGCGCGACCGCAGCACCGACTCGCGCATCCGCACCCACATCTACGCCGCGCTGTCGCGCGCCGGCATCAAGCTCGCCTACCCGCACCGCGTGCTGCTGCGCGCCGCGCGCGAGGACGCCGAGGTCGTGTCGAAGCGCGAGCGCAAGGCGCGCCTCGACGTGCTGGCGCGCGTGCCGCTGTTCGCGGCCTTCACCGACCCCGAGCGCGACGCGCTGGCAGGCGACGTCCTGGCGCGGCACTACGTCAACGGCGACGTGATCTCGCTGCAGGGCGAGCAGGCCGACTGCCTGTTCATCCTCGCCACCGGCCGGGTCGCCGTCTATGGCGGCGACATCCGCGACGAGCGCACCAAGCTCGCCGAGCTCGCCGGGCCGGACTACTTCGGCGAGATGGGGCTGCTCACCGGGCAGGAGCGCACCGCCACCGTGGTCGCGGTCGGCGACGTGCTCTGCTACCGCCTCGACAAGGACGGGTTCGACGCCATCCTCAAGGCGCGGCCCGCACTGGTCGACGACCTGTCCGAGGTCGTGGCTCGGCGCCAGGCCAACAACGAGAAGCTGCTGGAGATGACCGCCGAGAACCGCGCGCGCGAGAAGACGCGCGCCGCCGAGCTGGTGCGCCGCATCCGCGCGTTCTTCGACCTCGCGGCCTGACGACCGGCGCACGCGGCCCCGACCACCGACCGCCCCGGCGTCCCCAATGGCCATCGACCTCACCTCGGCCGACGAATGGAGCGTCGCCTTCGTGGTCGTGCTGGCCTTCGTGCTGGGTCTCGAGCTCGCCTACCGCCTCGGCCGCCGCCACGCCTCCCGCGTCGACAAGCTGCAGGCCGACCACGTGAAGTCGCTGCAGGCGGCGCTGCTGGGCCTGCTGGCGCTCCTGCTGGGCTTCAACTTCGCCATGGCCTCGTCGCGTTACGACGCGCGCAAGGCGCTGACGCAGGACGAAGTCAACTCGGTCGCCAACGTGTGGTTGCGCGCGCAGCTCCTCGCGCCGCCGCTGCGCGCCGAGGTCGCGGCGCTGGTGGAGCGCTACGTCGCCACGCGCGTCGCGTTCGCCCAGGCCGGCGACGACCCTGCGAAGGCGCATGCCGCCAACGACGCCTCGACCGCCGTGGAGAAGGACCTGTGGCGGGCGATCACGCCGCTCACCCAGGCCACGCCCCGCGACCTCCTGGCCGCGCCGCTGGTGCAGGCCATCATCGACATGAACAACGTGCGCTGGAAGCGCCTGTTCGCCATCGACAACCACCTGCCCGAGCCGGCGATCTACCTGCTGATCTTCGTGGCCTTGCTCTCGCTCGCGTTCATCGCCTACGGCTACGGCCTCGCGGGGCGGCGACGGCACCTCTCGACGGCGATCTTCGCGGTGGCGATCGCGCTGGTGCTGGCGGCCATCCTCGACTTCGATCGCCCGCGCACGGGGTTCATCCGCGTCGGCGAGGACGGGATGGTCCGGCTGCAGCACGCCCTCGAGACCTACTGAATCGCCTCAGCGCGCCGCGACCAGCTCCTCGCGGCGGATGGCGAACACCGCGTCGTCCGAGGACGCGGTGGTGAGCCAGGTGAGCGGCAGCCGCGGCCACGCGGCCTCGACGGCGTCGCGCTCGTGCCCCACCTCGACCACCAGCGTGCCCTGCGGCTCGAGGAAGCGCGGCGCGTCCTTGACGATGCGCCGCACGACGTCGAGGCCGTCCTCGCCGCCGGCCAGCGCCATCGAGGGCTCGTGCCGGTACTCGGCCGGCAGCGATTCCATCGACACCGCGTTGACATAGGGTGGATTGCTGATGATGAGGTCGTAGCCCTTGCCCGGCAGGTTCTGGTAGACGTCGGAGCGGACGAGGTTGATGCGGCCGGCGAGACCGTAGTCGCTGACGTTGCGCTGCGCGACGGCGAGGGCGTCGGGCGAGAGGTCGACGGCGTCGATGTCCGCGCCCGGGAAGGCGTGGGCGAGCAGGATGGCGAGGCAGCCCGAGCCCGTGCAGAGGTCGAGCACGGCGCGCACTCCGCCGGGCTCGCCGACCCAGGTCGCGAGGCCGTCGGGCAGGAGCTCGGCGATGAACGAGCGCGGCACGATCACGCGCTCGTCGACGTAGAAGCGGAAGTCGCCCAGCCAGGCCTCGCGGGTGAGGTAGGCGGCGGGCACGCGATCGTCGATGCGCCGCGCCAGCATCTCGCCCAGCGCGGCGCGCTCGTGCTGGGTGAGCGTCGCGTCGAGGAAGGGCTCGAGGGTGTCGATGGGCAGGTGCAGCGTGTGCAGCACGAGGTAGGCTGCCTCGTCGAAGGCGGTGGCGCTGCCGTGGCCGAAGCCGAGCTTCGCCTCGTTGAAGCGCGACACCGCGTAGCGCAGGAAGTCGCGGACCGTGGCGAGCTCGTGCGGGACGGTCATGGCCGGACGCCCGTCATCAGGCCCGCACGGACTTGCGACCCCGGGGGGCGTGCGCCTGCCATCAGGCCGCGAACAGGCGCTCGAGGATGCGCCGGTAGACGCGCGACAGCGCCTCGAGCTCGTCGACGCCCACGCGCTCGTCGATCTTGTGGATGGTGGCGTTGACGGGTCCGAGCTCGACCACCTCGCGCGCGATCCGAGCGAGGAAGCGCCCGTCGGACGTGCCGCCCGTGCAGGAGAGCTCGGGACTGCGCCCGAGCTCGTCGCCGATCGCCGCCGACACCACGTCGACCAGCCGGCCGCGCGGCGTGAGGTACGGGTCGCCCGAGGAGGGGAAGGCCAGCGTGTAGCGCAGGCCGTGGCGCGCGAGCACCGCCTCGAGCCGCGTCACCAGCGACTCGCGCGTCGACGCGGTGGCGTAGCGCCAGTTGAACTTGAGCTCCAGCGTGCCGGGGATGACGTTGGTCGCGCCGGTGCCGGCGTGCACATTGGAGCACTGCCAGGTGGTCGGCGGGAAGTACGCGTTGCCCTCGTCCCAGCGCATCGCGGCGAGCTCGGCCAGCGCGGGGGCGACGGCGTGGATGGGGTTGTCGGCGAGGTGCGGATAGGCGATGTGGCCCTGCACGCCGTGTACGACCAGGGTGCCCGAAAGCGTGCCGCGGCGCCCGTTCTTCACCATGTCGCCCAGCACGTCGACCGACGAGGGCTCGCCGACGATGCAGAAGTCGATGGACTCGCCGCGGGCCTCCAATGCCTCGACGATGCGCACCGTGCCGTCGGTGGAAGGGCCTTCCTCGTCGGAGGTGATGGCCAGCGCGATCGAGCCCCCCGCGCGCGGATGGGCGGCGACGAAGGACTCCACCGCCGTGACGAAGGCGGCGATCGAGCCCTTCATGTCGGCCGTGCCGCGCCCGTAGAGGAAGCCGTCGCGCACCACCGGCAGGAAGGGATCGCTGGTCCAGGCATCGAGCGGCCCGGTCGGCACGACGTCGGTGTGGCCGGCGTACACCAGCAGGGGCGAGGACTCGCCGCGGCGCGCCCAGAGGTTGGTGACGCCGTTGGAGGCGATCGTCTCGAAGCGGAAGCCCAGTGGCGCCAGGCGCTCGCGCAGGAGGTCCTGGCAGCCCGCGTCGTCGGGGGTGAGGGAGCGGCGCGCGACCAGCGACCTGGCGAGCGCGAGGGTGGGCGAGTCCGCCTCGTGGACCTGCGGGAGCATCCTGCGATGGTAGCAGGCGCGCGCAGGAGGCGCGCGTACCGGGGAAGCGCCGCGCTACTGCGCGTGGTCGAGCATCGCGGGATCGATCGACACCGAGGCGAAGTCGGCCGCCAGCTTGCGCGGGCGCACCGGCTGCGCGTCCTCGTCGTCCATCTGCTCGACGCGGGCGGTCGGCGAGTTCTGGTTGATCAGCCAGGCGAGGTTGGTCGCCGAATCGGAGGCGGCCATCGCCTCGTCGTAGCTGATGCGCCCGTCGAGGAACATGCGGCACAGCGCCTGCTCGAAGGTCTGCGAGCCGGGGTAGAGCGACTGCTCCATCGCTTCCTTGATCTGCGAGAAGTCGCCGTTCTTGATGAGCTCGGCGATCAGCGAGGTGTTGAGCAGGATCTCGACCGCAGGCTGCAGCTCGCCCTCGACGTTGCGCACCAGGCGCTGGGAGATGATGGCGCGCAGCCCGATCGACAGGTCGGACAGCACGGCGGCGCGCGCGTCGTGGGGGAAGAGGTTGATGATCCGCGACAGCGCGTGGTAGCTGTTGTTGGCGTGGATGGTCGACAGGCAGAGGTGGCCGGTCAGCGTATGGATCAGCGAGGCCTGCATGGTCTCCTTGTCGCGGATCTCGCCGATCATGATGAGGTCGGGCGCCTCGCGCAGGGCGTTCGCCAGCGCCACCTGGTAGGTGTGGGTGTCGATGCCGATCTCGCGCTGGTTGACGAGGCTCTGCTTGTGCTCGAACAGGTACTCGATGGGGTCCTCGATGGTGAGGATGTGGCCCGAGCGCTGCGAGTTGCGGTGGTCGATCATGGCCGCCAGCGTCGTCGACTTGCCGGAGCCCGTGGCGCCCGCCACCAGCACCAGGCCGCGCTTGGCGATGATCAGGTCGAGCAGCACCTTGGGCAGGCGCAATGCCTCGAAGGGCGGGATGTTGCTGCGCACGTAGCGGATCACCAGCGAGATGGTGCCGCGCTGGCGGAAGATGTTGATGCGGAAGTTGCCCACCGCGCGGTCGAGGTGCGAGAGGTTCATCTCCATCTCGGTCTCGAAGGCGCGCGCCTGCTCCTTGTTCATGAGCTCGTAGGCGATGCGGCGCACCGTCTCGGGGTCCATGGGCTGGGTCGACACCGGGGCGACCACGCCGTTGACCTTGAGGTTGATGGGGGCGCCGCAGGAGATGAAGAGGTCGGAAGCCTGCTTTTCCGCCATCAGCTTGAACAACCGGTCGAGGAACATGTCGTCGCGCGCCTTTCGCCTCAGCGGGCGGGCGCTACAATCGCGAAAGCGACCGGGCGCGTCCGCCGCGCCATGATGATGTCATGAAAGGCGGCCGGCTTCCAGCCGGTCGGCCCTTTCCCGTGTACTTTTAGCAATTTCCATGCTCGCGATCATCGGAGGCAGCGGCCTCGACACGCTTCCCACGCTGGAGAACGGCCGCGACCTCGCTGTCGAGACCCCGTTCAGCCGCGCGCCGACCCGCGTGCGGCAGGGCTTCCTGGGCGGCCGCGAGGCGCTGTTCCTGCCCCGCCACGGGGAGGACCACGCCATCCCGCCCCACCGCGTCGACTACCGCGCCAACATCCGCGCCCTCACCCTTGCCGGCGCCACGCACGTGGTGGCGGTGTGCGCGGTGGGGGGCATCCGCTACCACGGGGTCGGCTCGCTGTGCATCCCGCACCAGGTCGTCGACTACACCTCGGGGCGCGAGGCGACCTTTTTCGACGGCGGCGGCGCCGGCGTCACCCATGTCGACTTCACGCTGCCCTTCGACGAGCCGCTGCGCAGGCGCTGCCTGCGTGCCGCGAAGCGCCTGGTGATCGCGATCGACGACGGCGGGGTGTACGCGGCGGTCAACGGCCCGCGACTCGAGACGGCGGCGGAGATCGACCGCTTCGAGCGCGACGGGGCCACCATGATCGGCATGACGGGCATGCCCGAGGCCGCGCTGGCGCGCGAGGACGGCCTGCGCTACGCCATGCTCGCGCTGACCGTCAACCACGCCGCGGGGCGCGGAGACAGCGAGGAGGGCATCTCCGAGGCGGCGCTGCGCGAGGTGCTGGCCTCGGGCATGGCGCGCGTGCGCATGCTGCTGACCGCGATCGCGATCGAAAGCGAGGACCTCGCATGATCCGTGACATCCTGCGCATGGGCGACCCGCGCCTCCTCGAGGTGTCGAAGCCGGTGACGGCGTTCGCCACCCCGGCGCTGCGCGAGCTCGTCGCCGACATGCGCGAGACCATGGCGGCCGCCAACGGCGCGGGGCTCGCCGCGCCGCAGATCGGCGTGCTGTCGCGGGTGGTGATCTTCGGCGTGGCGCGCAACCCGCGCTACCCCGACGCCGAGCCCGTGCCCTTCACCGAGCTCGTCAATCCGGCGATCACCCTGCTCACCGACGACGAGGAGGACGGCTGGGAAGGCTGCCTGTCGGTGCCGGGCTTCCGCGGCGTCGTCCCGCGGCGAACGCGGCTCCGCTACGAGGGCTTCGACGTCGAGGGCCGGCCGATCCGCCGCGAAGCCGAGGGCTTCCACGCACGCGTGGTCCAGCACGAATGCGACCACCTCGACGGGGTGCTCTACCCGATGCGGGTGCGCGACTTCCGGCAGTTCGGCTTCACCGACATCCTGTTCCCCGGGATGGTGGATTCCGACGACTGACCGTCGTCCCGCCCCCGTCATCCCCGCGAAAGCGGGGATCCAGCCGTACCGGTATGAACCGGGCACATGGTTTACAGGTGAAACCGGGGACATGGTTTACAGGTTGGTACGGTGCATGGCGAGGAGGGACGCGCCATGCCCTGGAAGGAGACCTGTGCCATGGAACAACGAGAAGCCTTCATTGCGGCATGGCTGGACGGCGGGTTCAGCATGAGCGAGCTCAGCCGGCGCTTTGGGGTGAGCCGCCCGACAGCGTACAAGTTCGTGGAGCGATTCCGCCACTGGGGTCCGGCGGGGCTATGCGACGCCTCGCGCGCCGCACGCGCACCCGAACGCGACGGGTGAACCGCAGGTGGCGGCCATCCTGGCGCTCCAGCGCCGCTACCCGCATTGGGGCCGCTGACCCTCCACGCCTGGCTGCTGCGCGAGCGCCCGCAGCGCTGGTGGCCGGCGAGCACCATCGGCGAGATCCTCAAGCGCCATGGCCTGGTGCAGCCCCGCAGGCCGCCGCCATCACACAGGCGCACCTTCTGCCCTTCGCCGCAGTGCATGCCGCCAACGACGTCTGGAGCGCCGACTTCAAGGGCAACTTCGTGTTGGGCGATGGCCGCGTGTGCTATCCGCTCACCTTGAGCGACAACTACAGTCGCTTCCTGCTGTGCTGCCAGGGCCTCTACCAGCCCGACGCCCGCCACTGCCGGCCCCACTTCGAGCGCTGCTTTCGCGAGCACGGCCTGCCACGCGCCATCCGCACCGACAACGGGCCACCCTTCGCCAGCATCGCAGTGGGCGGCTTGACTCCTTAGCGTGTGGTGGATCAAGCTCGGCATCCTGCCCGAACGCATCACCCCGGGCCGCCCCCAGGAGAACGGACGCCACGAGCGCATGCACCGCACCCTCAAGGCAGCCACCGCGGCACCCCCAAAGCCTCCCTCAATGCACAGCAGCACGCCTTCAACCGCTTTGGCACCGAATACAACCAGGAACGCCCGCACCGCAGCCTGGGCGGCGGACGCTCACCTGAGCGCCTGTACCGCCGCTCCCCACGACCTTATCCCGAACGCCTGCCCGAGGTGAGCTACCCGACCGACTTCATCCTGCGCAAAGTCAAAAGCGGCGGCCACATGAAATGGCAAGGCGCCGCCGTGTACATCACCAAGGTCCTCGAGGGCGAGTACATTGGCCTCAAGGCCCTCGACCACGACCGCTTCGAGGCCTATTTCGGCATCCTTCCGCTGGGCATATTCGACGCCCGGCGGGGGCAAATCTTGAAACCGCGCAACCTGCATGTGTAAACCATGTGCCCGGTTTCAAATGTAAAGGATGTGCCCGAATCAACATACCGTAGCCGTATTGCGCGACCCGCGCAAACTCGCGTCGTGCTGTCGCCCGGCGAAACGTGCGCCGGCCATCGGGGCTCGGTCCTCGCGATGGACCCGGCTCCGGGCCGAGCCCCGATGTCCGACGCGCCGGGCGACACGCACGCCACGAGCTTTGCGGCTTCCGCAGATACCCTTGCGCTTGGGCTGCACGCAAGGGCGTGGTGGCAGCAAGACTGCCCTGGGCCCGCAGGACCGTCACGTCAAGCAAGTCGGCAGATGGTCCGCATGACCGGCATGGCGAAGCTCATGCCCCGCCGGGAGCGCAATCGTGGTCGCCTGATGCAGATCGACGCGGCGGACGTCGGGGGCTCGGGCCTGAGCCGGGGGTATCGCGAAGACCGAGCCCCCGATGGCCGTCGCACGCTTCGCCGATATGCATCAGGCGTCCCCGCTTTCGCGGGGATGACGCGATTGCCAGATGCCGCCGTGACAGAGGCAAAGGCATGGGTCCCCGCTTTCGCGGGGATGACGGCTTGCGCGGGGATGACGGCTTGCGCGGGGATGACGGCTTGCGCGGGGATGACGGCTTGCGCGGGGATGACGGGCGGCGCTTACTTGCGCACCTGCAGCGCGTCGTAGAGCGTGGTCTCGAGCCGCAGCAGCGCCTGCTCGTCGTGCAGCCGCGCGCCGTCGACCAGGAACACATCCTCGGCGCGGTCGCCCAAGGTGTTGATCTTGGCGCTGATCACGTTGACGTTGGCCTTGGCGAGGAGGTAGGCGATCTGCGCGAGGAGCCCCGGCCGGTCGCCGGCGACCACCTCGAGGATGTGCTGCGCGCCCTTGTCGTCGGCGAAGATCTGCACCTGCGGCGCCAGCGGGAAATGCTTGAGGCGCCGCGACAGGCGCCCCTGCGAGGGCGGCTCGACGGACTGCGGGTGGGCGAGGAGCTCGCCGAGCTCGTGCTCCACGAACTGGATGGTCTCGCGGTGCGAGGCCGATGGGTTCGCGGGGTCGTGCACGATGAAGCTGTCGAGCGCGTAGCCGTCGCGCGTGGTGTGGATGCGCGCCTCGAGGATCGACAGCCCGACGCGGCCGAAGAACCCTGCGAGCCGCGCGAACAGCTCCTTCTGGTCGGGCAGGTAGATCATCACCTGCAGGCCCGCGCCGCCGCGCGAAAGCCGCGCCTTCACCACCGGCTCGGGGCGGTCGATGCGCCAGTAGAGGTTGCGCGCGTGCCAGGCGATCTCGTCGGCGGTGTGGCGCTGGAAATACGCGACGTCGAGCTTGTGCCAGAGCGCATCCTCGGCGTGCTCGGGCACCGCGTACAGCCGCAGGAGCTTGCGCGCCTCGTCCTGCCGCGCCTGCAGCGAATCCTTGAGCCCGCGCGCCAGGTCCCCCGACAGCGCCCGGCGCGTGGCGTGGAACAGGTCTTCGAGGAGCTGCCCCTTCCAGGCATTCCACACCCTGGGGCTGGTGCCGCGGATGTCGGCGACGGTGAGGAGGTAGAGCGCCGTCAGGCGCCGCTCGTCGCCCACCAGCGCGGCGAAGCCCTCGATCACGCGCGGGTCGGAGAGGTCGGACTTCTGCGCGGTGGTCGACATCGACAGGTGGTGCTCGACCAGCCAGGCGACGAGGTCGGCGTCCTCGTGCGGCAGCGCGTGCTGGCGGCAGAAGCGCCGCGCGTCGCGTGCGCCCAGCGTGGAGTGGTCGCCGCCGCGGCCCTTGCCGATGTCGTGGAAGAGGCCCGCGAGGTAGAGCACCTCCTTGCGCTCGAAGTCGGCGATGAGCCGCGAGCACAGCGGGTACTCGTGCGCGTGCTGCGCCTCGGTGAAGCGGCGCAGGTTGCGGATCACCATCAGGATGTGCTCGTCCACCGTGTAGACGTGGAAGAGGTCGTGCTGCATCTGCCCGACGATGCGCCCGAACACCGGAAGGCAGGCACCGAGGACGCCTGTGAGGTTCATGCGCCGCAGCTCGTGGGTGAGGCCGCGCGGCTCGCGGAACAGCGCGAGGAAGCGCGCGCGGTTGGCGGGGTCGCGGCGGAACGCGGCGTCGACGTGGCCGCGCGCGCGCACGATCGCGCGCAAGGTGCGCGCCGACATGCCGGTCAGCTCGGCGTGCCGCTCCATGGTCAGGAAGGCGTCGAGGATCGCGGAGGGGCGCTTGTCGAAGAGCTCCGGGTCCTCGATGTGCAGGAACTCGTCGAGCGCGACGAAGTCCGCGTCGATGCGCACCGCGTCGCGCCGCGGCGCGAAGATGCGCACGTGCAGGTTCTGCATCAGCACGGTGTTGACGAGGCGCACCTCGCGCGCCGCGCGGTAGTAGCGCTGCATCAGCTGCTCGCTGGCGCGGCGCGCGGGCGTGTCGGCGTAGCCCAGCTGGCGCGCCAGCGCGTTCTGCTCGTCGAACACCAGGCGGTCCTCGCGGCGCCCGGTCAGGTAGTGCAGGCGCACGCGCAGCGCCGAGATGAGCCGCTCCTGGCGCGACGCGCTGCGCGCCTCGGCCATGGTCATGAGCCCGGCGTGCGCGAGCTCGCGCCAGCTGCGCCCGAGCTTCGCTGCGGTGGCGATCCACATCACCGTCTGCAGGTCGCGCAGGCCTCCCGGGCTTTCCTTGACGTTGGGCTCGAGGTTGTAGGTCGCGTCGTGGTACTTCAAGTGGCGCTGCTGCTGCTCCAGCGCCTTGGCAGCGAAGAAGGCCTCGACGTCGAGCGAGGCCTCGAAGCGCCGGGCGAACGCGCGCGCGAGCGGCCGCGACCCCGCCAGCGCGCGGTGCTCGAGGAGGCTCGTGCGCACCGTGACGTCGCCCGCCATCTCGCGCTCGCATTCCTCGATCGTGCGCGTGGCGTGCGCGACCTCGACGCCGATGTCCCAGAGCGTGGCGAGGAAGCGCTGGATGGTGTCGGCGTGGCGGGCGTCCTCGCTCGCCAGCAGGACCAGCACGTCGATGTCGGAGTGCGGGAAGAGCTTGCCGCGCCCGTAGCCGCCTACCGCGAGCAGCGCGCAGTCGGCCGGCATGCGGCAGGCTTCCCAGACCTCGCGCAGCACGGCATCGACGACCCGCGCGTGGCCCTTCAGGAGCTTCGGCGTGTCGGGCTGCTCGAAGAATGCGCGCCGCAGCGTCTCGCGCTCGCGCCGCAGCGCCTCCCGCCAGGTCGCGACCCGCGAGGCGTCGGATGCGTCGGGCGCGGGGAGCGATGCTGCCGCGGCGTCCATGGCGAACTGCGGTCGGCGGCCGGGGGTGGTGGGAAGCCCGCTCGCGCCGGCCGCGTTCAGGCGGCCAGGGCGTCGGCCGGCGGCGGCGGCGTGCCCGCGGAGACCGTCAGCACCTCGTAGCCCTCGGGGGTGACCAGCACCATGTGCTCCCACTGCGCCGACAGCGAATGGTCGGCGGTGACGATGGTCCAGCCGTCGGCGAGGCTGCGGATGCCCGCGCGGCCGGCGTTGATCATCGGCTCGATGGTGAAGACCATGCCCGGCTGCAGCTTGAGGCCCGTGCCGGCGCGCCCGTAGTGCAGCACCTGCGGCTCCTCGTGGAAGTTGCGCCCGATGCCGTGGCCGCAGAATTCGCGCACCACCGAGAAGCCGTTCGACTCGGCGTGCTTCTGGATCACATGGCCGATGTCGCCCAGGTGCGCGCCGGGGCGCACGGCGAGGATGCCCTTCCACATGCACTCGTAGGTGACCTCCACCAGCCGCTTCGACTGGATCGACGGTGCGCCGATGTAGAACATGCGCGAGGTGTCGCCGTGGTAGCCGTCCTTGATCACCGTGACGTCGACGTTGACGATGTCTCCGGCCTTGAGCTTGCGCTCGCCCGGGATGCCGTGGCACACGACGTGGTTCACCGAGGTGCACAGCGACGCCGGGTAGGGCGTGTGCCCGGGCGGTGCGTAGTTGAGCGTCGCCGGCACGGTGTGCTGGACGTTCACCATGTAGTCGTGCGCCAGCCGGTCGATCTCGCCGGTGGTGATGCCGGGGACGATGTGCGGCGTCAGGTGGTCGAGGAGCTCGGAGGCGAGCTTCCCGGCGACCCGCATGCGCGCGATGTCGTCGGGGGTCTTGAGTTCGACGGACATGTCGGTGGGGCCGCGCCTCAGGCGCGCAGCAGCTCGTTGATCGCGGTCTTGGCGCGCGTCCTGGCGTCGACGCGCTTGACGATGACCGCGCAATAGAGGTGGCAGCCCTCGCTGGGCAGCGACCCCGCGACCACCACCGAGCCCGAGGGCACGCGGCCGTAGCTCACCTCGCCGGTGTCGCGGTTGAAGATCCGCGTGCTCTGGCCGAGGAAGACGCCCATGCCCAGCACCGAGTTCTCCTCGACGATCACGCCCTCGACGACCTCCGAGCGCGCGCCGATGAAGCAGTTGTCCTCGATGATGGTGGGATTGGCCTGCAGCGGCTCGAGCACGCCGCCGATGCCCACGCCGCCCGAGAGGTGCACGTTCTTGCCGATCTGCGCGCAGGAGCCCACCGTGGCCCAGGTATCGACCATCGTGCCTTCGTCGACGTAGGCGCCGATGTTCACGTATGAGGGCATCAGCACCACGTTGCGCGCGATATAGGCGCCGCGGCGCGCGACGGCGGGCGGCACCACGCGCACGCCGGCGGCCTGGAAGTCGGCGTCGCTGAACTGCGCGAACTTGGTGCGCACCTTGTCGTAGAAGCGGAAAGGGACGTTCGCACCGGTGAGGCCGATGCCGGCGTTGTCGGCGAGGCGGAACGACAACAGCACCGCCTTCTTGACCCATTGCTGCACCACCCAGGTGCCCGCCTGCTTCTCGGCCACGCGCAAGCGGCCCGCGTCGAGCTCGGCGAGCACGTGCTCGACGGCTTCACGGACGGGGGCGGGGGCGCTCGCGGGCCCGAGCCCGGCGCGGGCCTCCCACGCGGCGTCGATGGTGTCGGCCAGGGACTGCATTCGGCGTTCCTGCGCTTGGAAAACGCCGATTTTACGCGAAGCGCGGGTCGGGTAGCCGCTACATCGCCTTGAAGCGCTGCGCGAAGCTGCGCGAGACCGTGAGCTTCTCGGGACGCGACTTCAGGTGGATCACCGGCTGGTCGCGCCAGTCGCGCTCGACGCGCGCGATGGCGTGCAGGTTGACGATGGTGGCGCGGTGGATCTGCCAGAACACTTCCGGGTCGAGTTCCTCGTAGAGCTCCTTGATGGGCTTCTTGATGAGCCCCTCGCCCTCGCGCGTCACCACACGCGTGTACTTGTCCTCCGACTGGAAGTACAGCACGTCGTCGACCGGGATCATGGTCAGCGCATTGCCCAGCGACGCGCGGATCCAGCGCAGCGCGGCGCCGCCTTCGCGCGCGGCGAGGCGCTCGAGCAGGGCGGCGAGGTCGAGCGGCGCGCTCTTCAAGCGCGCCTTGAGGCGCGCCACCACCTTGGCGACGCGCTCGGCCGAGACGGGCTTCAGCAGGTAGTCGACCGCGCCTTCCTCGAAGGCCTGCACCGCGTATTCGTCGTAGGCCGTGACGAACACGATGTGGGTGGTGGGCGCGAGCTCGCGCGCCACCGCGAGGCCGTCGCGGCCGGGCATGCGGATGTCGAGGAAGGCGACCTGCGGCGCGTGCGCGCGCGCCAGCGCCAGCGCATCGTCGCCGTTGGCGGCCGGCCCGACGATCCCGAGCTCGGGCCAGGCCTCGGCGAGCCGGGCGCGCAGCTGCGCCGCCAGCATCGGCTCGTCCTCGGCGATCAGGGCGGTGGTCATGGTTCAGCCCGGCGCGCGCGGGATGGCGATGGTCGCCACCGTGCCGCCGCCCGGGCGCGACGCGAGGTCGAAGCGCGCTCGCGGGCCGTACAGCGCGGCGAGGCGCTCGCGGATGTTGGCGAG
>JBGAGT010000019.1:0-76571 GCA_044226535.1 Casimicrobiaceae bacterium
ATCGCCAAGTTCCGCGCGGTGCGCCGCGTGTACGCCAAGATCATGCGCGACCGCTTCGGCGCCACGAACCCCGAGTCGATGCGCCTGCGCTTCCACTGCCAGACGGCGGCGGCCTCGCTGACCAAGCCGCAGTACGAGATCAACATCGTGCGCACCGGGCTGCAGGCGCTGGCCGCCGTGCTGGGCGGGGCGCAGAGCCTGCACACCAACGGCAAGGACGAGGCCTTCGCGATTCCCACCGAGGAGGCGATGCGCATCGCGCTGCGCACGCAGCAGATCATCGCCGACGAGTCGGGCGTGGCCAATGTCGTCGACCCGCTGGGGGGCTCGTACTTCCTCGAGAGCCTCACGACCCAGTACGAGAAGGCGATCTTCGGGGTGATCGACGAGGTCGACCGCAACGGCGGCACCGTCAAGCTCACCGAAGAAGGCTGGTTCCAGCGCCGCATCGCCGACTTCGCCTACGAGACCGCGATCAAGAAGGCCAACGGCGAGAAGCCGGTGATCGGCGTCAATAAGTACGTGATGCCCGACGAGAAGTTCGACCTCGAGCTCCATCCCTACGACACCAGCACGGCGACGCGCCAGATCGACGGGTTGAACAAGGTGCGCCGCGAGCGCGACAACGCGAAGCTCGCGAGGATCCTCGACGAGATGATGGAGGTCGCGAAGGACCCCTCGCGCAACATCATGCCGGTCACCATCGAGGCGGTGGAGGCGGGCGCGTCGATGGGCGACATCATCGAGAAGCTCAGGACGCTGTGGGGCACGTATCGCGAGAAGCCGGTGTTCTGATGTCCCCCAACGTCGCCGCCGCGGTGATCGCGCGCTCGCTGAAGGCGCGCGGCGTCGACCGCGTGTTCGCGCTCTGCGGCGGGCACATCATGCCGATGTGGATGGCGATCGACGCCGAGGGCATCGCCATCGTCGACGTGCGCGACGAGCGCGCGGCCGTCTACATGGCGCATGCCTACGGCGAGCTCAGGGGCACGGCCGGCGTGGCGCTGGTGACCGCGGGGCCGGGCGTGACCAACGCCATGACGGGCATCGCCAACGCGCACGTGGCGCGCGCCAGCGTGGTCGTGCTCTCGGGCACGCCGCCGCGCGCGCAGGACAACCGCGGCGCATTGCAGGACCTCGACCACGTCGGCATGCTGCGCGGCATCACGCGCTACGCGCGCACGGTGCGCGACGCGTCGCTGGTGCCGCAGGAGCTCGACGAGGCGTTCGCGCGCGCGCGTGGCGACGGCGGCGAGCCGGGGCCGGTGTACCTCGACTTTCCCACCGACGTGCTGCGCGAGGACGTCCCCGTGGCGCTGCAGCGCGCCGAGCACCTCGCCGGCCATGCGCGCATCGCGCAGCCGCCTGCGCCTGGGGCGGTGGCCGCGGCGGTCGAGCTCCTGTGGTCGGCGAAGCGCCCGCTGGTGATCGCGGGACGCGGCATCAGGGGCCAGGGCCGCGCGCTTGCCCGTTTCCTCGACGCGCTCGGCGCGGTCTACCTCGACACGGGTGAGAGCAAGGGAGTGCTGCCCGCCTCGCATCCTGCGTTCGTCGGCGCCATGCGCGGCCAGGTGATGGGCGGCGCGGACGTCGTCGTCACCGTCGGGCGCCGCCTCGATTTCCAGCTCGCCTACGGCTCGCCCGCGGTGTTCGGCGACGCGCGGTTCGTGCGCATCGCCGACATTCCCGCCGAGCTTCGCGACAACCGCCGCGGCGACGCCGAGCTCCTCGCCGATTGCGGGCTCGCGCTCGACGCCATCGTCGACGCCGCGAAGGGCCGTGCGCCGCAGGTCGACCGCGCCTGGGCGAAGGACCTGCGTGCCCGGCACGAGGCGCGCGCGGCGAAGCTCCGCGCATCGATGAAGGTCGCTGAATCGGCGCCCGACGGCAAGATCCATCCCAACCGCGTGCTCGCCTGCCTGCAGGACGCGCTCGACGCGCGCGGCGGCGAGCCCGTGGTGGTCGCCGACGGCGGCGACTTCCTGAGCTTCGCCCGCGTGGGGCTCGACACGCCCGGCTACCTCGACCCGGGGCCGCTGGGCTGCATCGGCGTCGGCACGCCCTTCGGCATCGGCGCCGCGCTGGCGGCGCCCGATCGCACCGTGGTCGTCGCGACCGGCGACGGCTCCTTCGGCTTCAACGCCATGGAGATCGACACCGCCGTGCGCCACCGCGTGCCGCTGCTGGTCGTGGTCGCCAACAACGGCGCCTGGCAGATCGAGGTCGGCGACCAGCAGCAGAACTGGGGCCGCGTGGTGGGCACACGGCTGCAGTTCGCCGACCATGCGGCGATGGCCCGCGCCTTCGGGATGCACGCCGAGCGCGTCACCGACGCGGCGGCGCTGCCCGCGGCGATCGAGCGCGCGCTGGCGAACCGGCCCGCGCTGCTCGACGTCGTGGTGCGCAGCGACGTGACCTCGGCCGACGGCAAGTCGGGCCTCGCGGTGGTGCCGGACCTGATGCCGCTCGCCGCCTGGGACGAGGCCGAGCGGCGCTTCCGCGGCGGCTGACGGCGCCCGTCGCCGCGCGCGGAGCCCGCGGCTCGCGCGGCATGGTAGCTTCGACGCATGCAGATTCCCTACCTCGAGTACAGGCCGCAGCTCGCGGAGCCCGCGCGCTTCGGCGCCCACGCGCTGGTCGCCGGACGCACCACGGCGGGGCCGGGGCTGGTCTTGAGCGACTACGCGACGGTGCGCGCCGACGGTCACTACGTGCGGATGGGCGCCGACGTGTTCCTCGGCGTGCGGGCCACGGTGCACATCGCGCACGACGTGTACGGCACGACCATCGGCGACGGCGCCAGCGTGGGCCGCTACGGGCTGGTGCACGCCTGCACGCTCGGCGACGGCGTGGTGGTCGGCGACGCCGCGACGGTGATGGACGGCGCGGTGGTCGGCGCGCAGTCGTTGATCATGCCGGGCGCGGTGGTGCCCCCGCGCAAGACGCTGCAGGGAGGCCTCGTGTACGCCGGCAGTCCGGCGCAGCCGGTGCGCGCGCTCGAGCCCGGCGAGCTCGAACGCTGGCATGCGGCGCTGCGCACGCGCCGATCGCCTGCACCCGCGGCCGCCACCGACCTCGCCGACGACGCGCCGGCGATGCCCTCCGCACCCGTGCGCATCGCAGCCGCCGGATCGAGCTTCGTCGCCGGCAGCGCGCGCTGCGGCGGCGCGATCGAGCTCGCCGACGATGCGTCGATCTATTTCGCCTGCGTGGTCGACGCGGGCGACGCGCGCATCACCCTCGGCCGTCGCGCCAACATCCAGGACAACTCGCTGCTCGCCACCTCGCGCGCGCGCGGCGACCTCGTGATCGGCGACGACGTGACGCTCGGCCACAACGTGCGCATGGGCGCCGCGCGCGTCGGCAATCGCACGCTCGTCGGCATGAGCGCCATCGTGTCGGACGGCGTGGTCGTCGACGACGACGCCTGCGTCGGCGCGGGCGCCTACGTCGAGCCGGGCACGCACGTGCCCTCGGGCTGGATCTGGGCCGGCCGGCCGGCGCGGCCCTTCCGCGAGCTCAAGCCCGCCGAGCGCGAGGGCTTCGCCGACATCGTCGCCGTCTACGCCGACTACAGCGCCGCGTATCGGGCGGGCGCGGGTTAGCGGCGCGGGCTCCGCCCATTCCCGCCTCGCCGGCGTGTTCGCGCGACGGTGCGGCTGTCGAATATTCGGCGTTCCCTTGCGCGGCGCCGGCGCGGGGATCATCATGCCGGCGCCCGGGAGGCTGGATCCCGCTCAGGAGTGGAGGTGCCCGTGATTCCCGTCATTGCACGCCTGGCCGCGATCGCGCTGCCGGCATTCGCATGCCTCACATTGTCCGTGCCCGCACAGGCGCTGGTGGTCACCTGCACCTCGAGCTTCGTCGACGTCCCCGGCGACGCGTCGTACTGCCAGGCGGCCCAGTGGCTCAAGGCGCGCAACATCACGCTGGGCTGCACCGACGCCACGCATTTCTGCCCGAACGACCCGGTGACCCGCGCCTCGATGGCGCTGTTCCTGAACCGGCTGGGCAACGTCGCCACCCCCGAGTTCCTGCACAACGCGAACGTCTTCTCGAACAGCGGCAGCATCGTGGCCTGCCAGGCCGGCCCGTTCGCGGTCTCGGGCTATAACCGTTCCGCCACCGGCGCGGCGAGCACCTACCTCTATGGGGGCAGCGGCCAGGTCGGCTACACGCGGCTGGTCTACAGCTACGACGGCGGCATGAACTGGAACTACTGGGCGAGCTACTACATTCCCGTCACGGTGCCGGCGTCGGGATACGTCGCGGCGTCGTCGACGGCCCAGCCGCTCGTGCTCGGGGTGGGCGCCAGCGTGACGTTCGGCGTGATGCTGACGGCCAGCACCGGCACGCTGAGCGGCGGGTGCGAGATGACGGTGCGCATCGACAACTCCAACGCCGTCATCCTCGAGTAGCGTCGGCCCCCGCGGCGGCGGCCGGCGGCACGTTCACCTCGACCGTCACCGCGGCATTGCGCAGGTGCGCCGCGACCAGTGCGGCGGCGGCCGCCTCGTCGCGCGCGGTGATGGCGCGCAGGAGCTGCTCGTGCTCGTTCCACACTGCCTTGCGGTAGTCGCGCTGCGCCAGCACCTCGCGCATGGCACGGCGAAGGTGGTGCCACAGCCCTTCCATGGTGTCGACGAACAGGCGGTTGCCCGAGGCCGCGTAGATCCACGAGTGGAAGGCCATGTCGGCGCCGATCAACGCGCCGATCCTGCCCTCGCGCAGCGCGGCGCGCCCTGCGGCGAGCAGCGCCGCGCCGCGCTCGAGCTCGGAGCCCGAGGCGTGGCGCGCAGCGAGGCCCGCGGCGATCGGCTCGATGCCGAGCCGCAGCTCGTAGATCCAGCGCACGAAGTCGCGGTCGAGCGGCGCGACCATCAGCCCGCGCCGGCCGGCCTCGACCACGAAGCGCTGCTTGTGCAGCAGCATCAGCGCCTGGTTCACCGGCTGGCGCGACACGTCGAGCTTCCTCGCGATGCCCTCCTGCGTCAGCCGCTCGCCCGCGGCCAGCGTGCCGTCGCAGATCGCGTCGAGGATCGCGCGATACACCTGGTCGACGACGGTCGGGGTCGCGGTGATGGACTCCATGCACAAAAGTATACGGGCAGGCCCTCCGGCGCGGGGCGTGGCGCCGGCCTGCACTGCGCGCTCGTCGCCGCCGGGCCGCGTGGGCGTCGCCGCGGCGCCTCGCGGCGGGCGCATCGCGACCTGCGCCGTATAATCCCGCGCTCACGCCACCGCGCGTCCAGCGCGTCCAACCCATGAACCTCGACCGCGTTCCCGCAGGCCGCGACATCCCCAACGACTGCAACGTCGTCATCGAGATCCCGATGCACGGCGAGCCGATCAAGTACGAGGTCGACAAGGACACCGGCGCGGTGTTCGTCGACCGCTTCATGTCGACGGCGATGCACTATCCCTGCAACTACGGCTACATCCCGCAGACGCTTTCCGACGACGGCGATCCCTGCGACGTGCTGGTGGTGTCGCCGGTACCGCTGATCACCGGCGTGGTGGTGCGCTGCCGGCCGATCGGCATGCTCAAGATGGACGACGAGGCGGGCGGTGACGCCAAGATCCTCGCCGTGCCGATCGACAAGCTCTCGTCGATGTACCGCGACGTGCAGTCGCCCCGCGACCTGCCCTCGCTGGTGGCGCAGCAGATCGCGCATTTCTTCGAGCACTACAAGGACCTCGAGCCCGGCAAGTGGGTGAAGCTCGCCGGCTGGGTCGAGGCCGAGGAAGCCAAGCGCGAGATCGTCGAGTCGGCCAAGCGCTTCGCGGCGCCCAAGCCACGCGGCGGGAAGTGACCGCGCCGGGGCGGGGTCTACTCGACGGCGCGGGCGTCCCGGCGCTGTTCGTCCTGCTATGGAGCACGGGCTTCATCGCCGCGCGCTACGGCCTTCCCCATGCCACGCCCTTCGCCTTCCTGTTCACGCGCTTCGCGCTGGTGACCGTGGCCATGGGCTTCGTCGCACTCGCCACGCGTGCGCCCTGGCCGTCGCGCAGCGAGGCGTGGAGCACGGTGCTGGTGGGGCTGCTGGTGCAGGGCTGTTACCTCGGCGGCGTGTTCTTCGCCATCTCGCGCGGCGTTTCGGCCGGGGCCAGTGCCATGATCGTCGGCCTACAGCCGGTGCTCACCGTCGCGCTCGCGCGCTTCTGGCTGCGCGAGCGCGTGCTCGCGCGGCAGTGGCTCGGGCTCGCCATCGGCATCGCCGGCGTCGCGCTGGTGGTGCGCCACAAGATCGGGCTCGACGCGGGAGGGGAGGTCGAGGGCCTCTCCGGCCTGTGGGCGCTGCTGCTCGCGCTGGTGGCGATCAGCGTCGGCACGCTGTTGCAGAAGCGCCATGCGGCGCACGTCGACCTGCGCACCGGCGCGGTGCTGCAGTTCGGGGCCTGCACCCTGGTCTACGTGTTGCTCGCCGCCTTCGCCGAGGACGCGCGCATCGACTGGACGCCGTCGTTCGTCTTCGCGCTGTCGTGGTCGGTGCTGGTGCTGTCGACGGGCGCCAACCTGCTGCTGTTCCGCCTGTTGCGGCGTGGTCGCGCGGCCGACGTCGCCGCGCTGTTCTTCCTCGTTCCCGCCGTCACCGCGGCGATGGCCTGGCTGCTGTTCGGCGAGGTGCTGACGCCGCAGGCCGTGGCGGGCATGGTGCTGATCGCCGTCGGCGTCACGCTGGGGCGTGCACGGCCGCCCGCGAGGCGCTGAGCGGCGCGCAGCCCGCGCGCCGCGGGCCGATGCAAGCGGGAAGGCCGATGCGGAAGCGCGGCCGGCGGCAGGGCCCTCGGGCCGGTGCGTCAGCCGCGCAGCACCCGCGTGCCCGCCAGCCGGTCGTGCAGGAAGGCTCGATCCGGATCGACCAGCGCCCAGGCGAAGTTGAAAGGCAGCAGCCACGCCGACCAGGATTGCAGCCCGAGCGGATGCAGGGCGAGCCAGGCCACCAGCGCGAGCGCGGGACCGATCCACAGCGCGGCGTAGCGCGCCAGCGCGCGCGGCGTGCCGGGCGGGTGCCCGCCGGCATCGACGAGGCGCAGGCCCCAGGTCTTCTGCGGCAGCGTCCGGCGTCCGCGGGTCCACAGGCTCACGCAGTAGCCCGCAAGCACGCACCACACCACGGCGAACGCCAGCATGCGCGCGGGCGCCGCGGGCACGGACAGGACGGTGGCCTGCGCGGCGTGGCCGGGACTGACCAGGGGCAACAGCAGGAACTCGGTGATGAAGGCGATGGCCGTCATCAGCAGCAACTCGTAGAGGGCCGCGCCCAGCCGGCGCAACAGCCCGGCGGACGGCAGGCCGGGCCGGCGCGGCGAGGCGCCGTCGGCCGTTTCGGGGTCGGCGCTCAGGAGGGTGGCCGGCTGCCGCGGCCGTCCGTGCCGGCGGGAGCGGGCTTCGCAGGGGCGGCGGCCGCGGGCTGCGGCGCGGGCTGCGGCATGCCCTGCGGCGTGGCCTGCGGCGCGGCCTGCGCCGTGGCGGGTGCCGCCGGTGACGCGGCAACGGGCGCCGCCCCCGGGACGGCGGGCGATGCCGGGGCTGACGGAGCGGGCGCAGTCAGCGCGGGTCCCGGCGCCGCCTGTCCTGCGCGGGCGGCAGGAGCGCCATTCGCGCCGGCGGCCGCGGTGCCGGTCCTCGGCGTCACGGGCGGCTTGGCACGCATGGCGGCACGTTCGTCGGGGGGAAGCTTCTGGTATTCCTGCCACTTGCGGATCATTTCCGCGCGCCGCTCGGGCGGCAGCTTGCTCATCGCCTGGTAACGGTCGCGCGCATCCTTGCGCTCCTCGGGGGTGAGGGCGGCCCAGCGCTTCATCTGCTCGCGCACGCGCGCCTGGCGCTCGGCGTTCATCGTCGGGTAGCGCTTGGCGATGCCCAGCCACTTCTGCTTGCGCTGGCCGTCGAGCTTGTCCCATTCCGGGGGTGCCAGCGGCTCGAGGATCTTGCGCTGGTCGGCGGTGAGCTCGGTCCACGCGGGCGAGGCGGCGCTGCGCGCCGCCGGTCCCGCCGCGGCCGCCGGCGGCGCCAGCAGCGCGAGGCCCGCGCCCAGCAGCAGCGACGCCGCCAGGCCGAACGCCGTCACTCGTCGTCGAAAGAGGCCTTGAGCCACGCGTCGAACCCGCGGTCGAGATAGGCGTCGATCGGCAGGTCCGACGACAGGATCTGGGCATCCAGGTCCTCGTAGGCCTGGACCTGCCGGTAGGCGTTCCATTGCCGCAGGCCGAGGAACGCGGCCACCAGCAGCACCGCCAGCACCAGGCCGAGCCGCCAGGCGTTGCGGCCGCGGCCGATGCCCGCCGGCGGGCCGAGGCGGGCGAGGCCCGCGCCGCCGGCCAGCGCGTGGGCGAGGGCCGGTTCGTCGGCCGCGGCGGGGGCTGGGGCGCCGTCGAGCGCGCGGGCACGCGCCTCGCGCAGGCGGTAGGCGATGCCGGCGGGGATGTCCTCCGCGGAACGGTCGAGCAACCCCGCGATCCTGCGGGCGAATTGTTCGTCGCTGCCGGTCATGGTCGTAGGCCTTTGGCTTGCAGGGCTGCGGAAAGCGCGTGGACGGCGCGGGAGCAGTGGGTCTTGACGCTGCCTTCGGAGCAGCCCATCGCCGCGGCCGTCTCGGCCACGTCGAGTTCTTCCCAGTAACGCAGCAGAAACGCCTCGCGTTGACGCGCCGGGAGACGGGAAATGGCGTCCTCGATCATCCCGATGACCTCGGCCTGCTCGGCCCGCCGGGCGGGATCGACCGCCTCGTGGGAGTCGGAACGCGCGGCGAGGGTCTCGAGCGGATCGTAGTCGCTGTCGGGCTCGTCGCTGCGCATGCCCAGCGACGACAGCAGCGTGGTCCAGGTGGAGCGGACCTTCTGGCGCCGGAAATGGTCGTGGACGGTGTTCTGCAGGATGCGCTGGAAAAGCAGCGGCAACTCGGCCGCCGGCTTGTCGCCGTAGCGCTCCGTGAGCTTGAGCATCGCGTCCTGGACGATGTCGACCGCGGTGTGCTCGTCACGCGTGGCATACATCGCCTGCTTGAACGCACGCCGCTCGACCTCGGCGAGGAAGGCGGAAATTTCCTGTCGGGTGGCCAGGAGAGGTCGATCCGTTGCAAATTCAGGCGATTATAGGTTAATGTCGCGTTTCTCCCCGCCCTCGCGGGCGGGAGGGAACGAGCTGCAAAGACCGGCGGGCCGCCGCCTCCCACGGCGCCACAAGCGCCACGGAGCTTCCAAGCGACGCGGACCGCCCGGTTTCGAGAACGAACCGCCGGCTTTTCACATCCGATGGGGCCGGACGGCAGCGAACGCTTACCCGGCGTGTCGATCGATTTTGCAGGTGTGCGGACGGCGCTCGCGCGACCGTCTCCAACCTTTCGATGCACGAGGCTTTATGCGATTGACCGGAGCGGAAATCACCATCCGCTGCCTGCAGGACGAAGGCGTCGAGTACGTCTTCGGCTATCCCGGCGGCGCGGTTCTCAACATCTACGACGAGCTGTTCAAGCAGCAGAAGGTCAAGCACGTGCTGGTGCGCCACGAGCAGGGCGCCGTGCACGCGGCCGACGGCTACTCGCGCTCGTCGAACAAGATCGGCGTGGCGCTCGTCACCTCGGGCCCCGGCGTGACCAACGCGGTGACCGGCATCGCCACCGCGTACATGGACTCGATCCCCATGGTCGTGCTGACCGGCCAGGTGCCGACGCACGCCATCGGCCAGGACGCGTTCCAGGAATGCGACACCGTCGGCATCACGCGGCCCTGCGTCAAGCACAACTTCCTGGTGAAGGACGTCGCCGAGTTGGCGGTGACCATCAAGAAGGCCTTCTACCTGGCGCAGAGCGGCAGGCCGGGCCCCGTGCTGGTCGACATCCCCAAGGACGTCACGCAGGCCCTGGCCGAGTACAGCTACCCGAAGACGGTGTCGCTGCGCTCGTACAACCCCGTGACCAAGGCGCACAGCGGCCAGATCAAGAAGGCCGTGCAGCTGCTGCTCGAGGCGAAGCGGCCGATGGTCTATGCGGGCGGCGGCGTGGTGCTGAACGACGCCGCGCCGCAGCTGACGCGGCTCGCGCGCCTCCTCGGCTTCCCCGTCACCAACACGCTGATGGGACTGGGCGGCTACCCGGGCAACGACCCGCAGTTCACCGGCATGCTGGGCATGCACGGCACCTACGAGTCGAACATGGCCATGCAGCACTGCGACGTGCTGCTCGCCGTGGGCGCGCGCTTCGACGACCGCGTGATCGGCGACCCGCAGCATTTCTACCGCAGCGACCGCAAGATCATCCACATCGACATCGACCCCTCGTCGATCTCCAAGCGCGTCAAGGTCGACGTGCCCATCGTCGGCTACACGAAGGACGTGCTCGAGGAGATGATCCGCCTGGTCGAGGGCTCGCCCGAGCGGCCCGACGCCGCGGCGCTCAAGGCCTGGTGGGCCGAGATCAAGGACTGGCAGCGCACCGACTGCCTGCGCTATGACCGCAAGAGCGCGCTGATCAAGCCGCAGGCGGTGATCGAGAAGCTCTACGAGCTCACCGGCGGCGACGCCTTCGTCACCAGCGACGTCGGGCAGCACCAGATGTGGGCCGCGCAGTACTACAAGTTCGCCAAGCCGCGCCGCTGGATCAACTCCGGGGGCCTCGGCACCATGGGCTTCGGGCTGCCGGCGGCGATGGGCGTGCAGCTCGCGCATCCCGACGCGACGGTCGCCTGCATCACCGGCGAGGCCTCGATCCAGATGTGCATCCAGGAGCTCTCGACCTGCAAGCAGTACCACCTGCCGGTGAAGATCGTGAACCTCAACAACCGTTACATGGGCATGGTGCGGCAGTGGCAGGAGTTCTTCTACGGCAACCGCTACGCCGAGTCGTACATGGACGCGCTGCCCGACTTCGTGAAGCTCGCCGAGGCTTACGGCCACGTCGGCATGAAGATCGAGAAGCCCGGCGACATCGAGGGCGCGCTGAAGGAGGCGCTCAAGCAGAAGGAGCGCCTGGTGTTCCTCGACTTCATCACCGACCAGAAGGAGAACGTGTTCCCGATGGTGCCCGGCGGCAAGGGCCTCACCGAGATGATCCTGGCGGAGGAGCTATGAGCGCGCGTTTATCCGTCATCCCCGCGAAAGCGGGGACCCAAGGGGTGGATTCCCGCTTGCGCGGGAATGACGCCGGGGAGGCGCGATGAGGCACATCCTCTCCATCCTCGTCGAGAACGAGGCGGGCGCGCTGTCGCGCATCTCCGGGCTCTTCTCCGCGCGCGGCTACAACATCGAGTCGCTGACGGTGGCGCCCACCGAGGACGCGACCATGTCGCGGATGACCATCGTCACCATCGGATCCGACGACGTGGTCGAGCAGATCACCAAGCAGCTCAACAAGCTGGTCGAGGTGGTCAAGGTCGTCGACCTGACCGAAGGCAACCACATCGAGCGCGAGCTGATGCTGGTGAAGGTGCGCGCGGCCGGCAAGGACCGCGACGAGATGAAGCGGCTCGCCGACATCTTCCGCGGGCGCATCCTCGACGTCACCGACAAGAGCTACACCATCGAGCTCACCGGCACCGGCAGCAAGCTCGACGCTTTCCTGACGGCGATCGAGCCCGGGGTGATCCTCGAGACGGTGCGCACGGGTGCCTCGGGCATCGGCCGCGGGGAGCGCGTGCTGCGGATTTGAACGCTGGGTCCCCGCCTGCGCGGGGATGACGCTCCCCGTCATTCCCGCGAAGGCGGGAATCCGGGGGTTAACAATGGGTCCCCGCTTGCGCGGGGATGACGGGATGGGTCCCCGCTTGCGCGGGGATGACGGGATGGGTCCCTGCTTGCGCGGGGATGACGGGATGGGTCCCCGCTTGTGCGGGGACGACGACAACATAAGGAAACGGACATGAAGGTCTATTACGAGAAGGACGCCGATCTCTCGCTGCTCAAGAACAAGAAGATCACCATCGTCGGCTACGGCTCGCAGGGGCATGCCCATGCGCAGAACCTCGCCGATTCGGGCATGAAGGTCACCGTCGGCCTGCGCAAGGGCGGCGCGTCCTGGGACAAGGCGAAAAAGGCGGGCCTCAAGGTCGCGCCGGTCGCCGACGCGGTCGAGGGTGCCGACATCGTCATGATGCTGATGCCCGACGAGCACATCGCCGCGACCTACAAGGCCGACGTCGAGCCGAACCTCAAGAAGGGCGCCGCGCTCGCCTTCGCGCACGGCTTCAACATCCACTACGGGCAGGTCGTGCCGCGCGACGACATCGACGTGATGATGGTCGCGCCCAAGGCGCCGGGCCACACGGTGCGCTCGACCTACGTCGCCGGCGGCGGGGTGCCGATGCTGATCGCCGTACACCAGGACGCGTCGAAGAAGGCGCGCGACCTGGCGCTTGCCTACGCGGCCGCGATCGGCGGCGCGCGCGCCGGCGTGATCGAGACCAACTTCCGCGAGGAGACCGAGACCGACCTCTTCGGCGAGCAGGCCGTGCTCTGCGGCGGCACCGTCGAGCTCATCAAGGCGGGCTACGAGACGCTGGTCGAGGCGGGCTACGCGCCCGAGATGGCGTATTTCGAATGCCTGCACGAGCTGAAGCTGATCGTCGACCTGATCTACGAAGGCGGCATCGGCAACATGAACTACTCGATCAGCAACAACGCCGAGTACGGCGAGTACGTGAGCGGCCCGCGCATCGTCAACGCCGACACCAAGAAGGCGATGAAGGACATGCTCACGCGCATCCAGACCGGCGAATACGCGCGCGACTTCATCCTCGAGAACCGCGCGGGCGCGCCGACGCTGCTGTCGCGGCGCCGCATCACGGCGCAGCACTCGATCGAGACCGTCGGGGCGAAGCTGCGCGCGATGATGCCCTGGATTGCCAAGAACCGCCTGGTCGACCAGTCGCGCAACTGACGCTTCCGGCGCCTCCGGCGCCGAAAGCGTCATCCCCGTGAAAGCGGGGATCCAGCCTCGACGCGCCGAAAGCGTCATCCCCGCGAAGGCGGGGATCCAGCCTTGGCGCCCCATCGACGGTCACGACTGGATTCCCGCCTTCGCGGGAATGACAGATTGCCGCCTGCGCGGGAATGACAGATTGCCGCCTGCGCGGGAATGACGGAACGTGTCATGCAGCTCGCGAAACTGATCGAGGGCATCGACTGGGGCAGCCTCTACGTCGCCAGCGAGTGGGCGCTGCGCGTCGCGGCGCTGGTCTACGTGCCGCAGCGGCGCCCGCCCGCCGCGGCGCGTGCCTGGCTGCTGCTGATCCTCTTCCTGCCTTGGCCGGGCGTGCTGCTGTACGTGCTGATCGGGCGCGCCTACCTGCCGCGGCGGCGCTACCGCCTGCAGCGGCAGATCGCCGAGCTGACGCGGAGCCTGCTGCCGGCCGAGGACACGGGCCGGAAGCGGCCGCTGCCGGACGTGTCGCCCGGGCTCGTGCCCGCATTCGAGCTCGTCAACGCGCTTTCCGAGTTCCCGCCGGTCGCCGGCTGCCGCTTCGAGCTCCTGCCCGCTTACGACGCTGCCATCGCGCGGCTCGTCGCCGGGATCGACGGCGCGCGCCGGCAGGTGCACCTGCTCTTCTACATCTTCGCCGCGGACGAGGTGGGCGACGCCGTCGCGGCAGCGCTCGAGCGCGCGGCGCGACGCGGCGTCGTGGTGCGGGTGCTGATGGATGCGATCGGCTCGCGCAGCGGCCTCGCGCGCTACACGCCGGGGCTGCGCGCCGCCGGCGCCGAGGTGATCGCGATGATGCCGTTGCGCCTGTGGGGGCCGAACGCCGCGCGCTTCGACCTGCGCAACCACCGCAAGGTCGTGGTGATCGACGGCGAGGTCGCTTTCTTCGGCTCGCAGAACATCGTCTCGTCGCACGCCAACCGCGGCATGACCAACGAGGAGCTGCTGGTGCGCGCCACCGGCGCGGTGGTGCAGCAGCTCGACGCGGTACTGCTCGGCGACCGCTACCTCGAGACGGGCTCGCTCCCTTCCGACTCCGGGCGCCTGCCCTCGCCCTCGCCCGCGCCGGTGGCGGGCTCGCAAGGCGTCGCACAGGTCGTGCCGAGCGGGCCCGGCTACAACGAAGGTACGGCCGAAGCGGTGATGATCGCGCTGATGCACGGCGCGCGAAGCCGCATCGTGCTCACCGCGCCCTACGTGGTGCCGAGCGAGGCCTTCCTCGGCGCCATGACCAGCGCGGCGAGGCGCGGCGTGGCGGTGGCGCTGATCGTCGACGCCGAATCCAACAAGCCTTTCGTGCAGCTCGCCCAGCAGTCGTTCTACGACGCGATGCTGGATGCGGGCGTCACCATCCACCACCACCGCGGGAGCTTCCTGCACGCCAAGCACCTCTCGGTCGACGAGGAGGTGGCGCTGATCGGCTCGTCGAACTTCGACATCCGCTCGTTCGCGCTGAACGCCGAGGTGAGCGTGCTGATCTGCGACCGCGGCGTGGTCGAGGACCTGGCCGCGGTCCAGCGCGGCTACCTCGCGCGCTGCGTCGCGGTGACGCGCGAGACGCGGCTCGCCGCGCCGCGCATCCAGCGCATCCTCGAGAACCTCGCGCGCCTCACCGATTCGCTGCTCTGACGTGCGAGCGGCCGCCCCGCGGACTATACTGCGGCGCCATGGACACAGCACGCGCAAGGCGGGCATCGGCGCGCAGCCAGCGCGGTTGGGCCGGGCTGATCGGCCTGCTGATCGCGCTCGCCATCGTCGCCTGGCTGGGCCGCGGCTTGCTGGCGAAGTTGCTGCCGGCGCCGCCGCCCCCCACGCGGGCGGGGGCCCGCGCGCCGGGCCCCGTGGCGCCCGCCGACTTCGACGCCACCACGACGACGCCGGTCCCGCGCAACGAGCTCGAGCGCGCCAAGGGGCTCGAAAACGCGGTGCGCGACCAGGCGGCCGACATGGCGCGGCGCATCGAAGATGCGCAACAGCAACCGCCGAGGAACTGACCGCTTGGCCAACGCTTCGTATCCCCACCCGCTGATCGCCCGCGAAGGCTGGCCGTTCATCGCCATCGCCGCTGTTGCGACGGCGGTGCTCGGGTGGATCGCCTGGCCGCTGGGCGTGCTGGGCTTTCTTGCGCTGGTGTTCGTGCTGCAGTTCTTCCGCGACCCCCCGCGCGAGGTCCCCACCGACGCGCACGCCGTGCTGTCGCCGGCCGACGGCCGCATCGTCTCGGTCGGGAAAGCGCACGACCCCTGGCTCGACCGCGAGGCGCTCAAGATCAGCGTGTTCATGAACGTGTTCAACGTCCATTCGAACCGCAGCCCGGTCGATGCCGAGGTGGTCCACGTCTGGTACCACCCGGGAAGCTTCGTCAACGCCGCGCTCGACAAGGCTTCGACCGACAACGAACGCAACGCGCTGCACCTTCGCACCAACGAGGGCGTCGACGTGACCTGCGTGCAGGTGGCGGGGCTCATCGCGCGGCGCATCCTCTGCTACGTGAAGCCGGGCGACCGCCTCGTGCCGGGCATGCGCTACGGCTTCATCCGTTTCGGCTCGCGGGTCGATGTCTACCTGCCGGCGGGCGCCAAGCCGCGCGCCGCGGTGGGCGACGTGGTCAAGGCCACGTCGAGCATCCTCGCCGAGCTCACCTGAAGGCACGCGGGCCCCGTCATCACCATGGTCGACTTCGACACCCAGCGGGCGCTGCGCAAGAACCGCGTGCGCCGCCGCGGCATCTACCTCCTGCCGAACCTCTTCACGACCGGCGCGCTGTTCGCGGGCTTCTACGCCATCGTCCAGGCGATGGACGCGCGCTTCGACCTCGCGGCCATCGCCATCTTCGTCGCGGCGCTGCTCGACGGGCTCGACGGGCGCGTCGCGCGCATGACGCACACCCAGAGCGCGTTCGGCGCCGAGTACGACAGCCTCGCCGACATGGTGAGCTTCGGCGCCGCGCCGGCGCTCGTCATCTACGAATGGGTGCTGCGCGACATGGGCAAGCTCGGCTGGATCGCCGCCTTCGTCTACGTCGCCGGCGCGGCGCTGCGGCTCGCGCGCTTCAACGTGCTGCTCGAGGTCGCCGACAAGCGCTGGTTCACCGGGCTGCCGAGCCCCTCGGCCGCGCTGCTGGTGGCGAGCTTCGTCTACATCGTCGACGACTACATGGTCGACCCGGGCGGCTTCCACTGGATCGCCTGGGCGATCACCGTGTTCGCGGGGCTGGCCATGGTGTCCAACCTCAAGTACTACAGCGGCAAGGCCTTCAACCTGCGCAAGAGCGTGCCTTTCCTCGCGATCTTCGCCTTCGTGCTGGTGATCGCGCTGCTGTCCTACCAGCCGGGACTCGTGATCTTCGCCGCCTTCGTCTGCTACGCCATCTCCGGCTTCGTGGTCAGCGCATGGACGATGCGCCGCCGCCGCCCGCGCGCCGAGCCGAACGTCGAGCCCTGACCCGCGGCTGCGGCCCGGCCGTCATCCCCGCGAACGCGGCGGGGGCTCTTGCGCGCCGCAGCGAAATGCGCTACGTTAGGCAAATGGACGCTTCGTTCATCCGCAGCCCCCTCGGCGGCCTCACCGCCGGCGCCCCCGATCGCCTGATCGGCCTGGGCCTGCTGCTGCTGCGCCTCGCGCGCACATAAACCTACCCCCCAATTCGAGCAGTTTCGTTGCAATGCCACCCGGCAACGGGAGCCGTTGCCCACGCGTCGATGCGCCATGCGCTCCCGTCGGCAACGCCCGCCCCCGGAACGAACCAGGGAAACACCCATGAACGCCAAGCCCGCCCGCACCGCTTCCAGGCCCTCCACCGCCAGGCTCTCCGACAAGTACCACCCCTTCGCGCCGGTCGGCCTCGCCGACCGCAGCTGGCCGAGCCGCAGCATCACACGCCCGCCGATCTGGTGCAGCGTCGACCTGCGCGACGGCAACCAGGCGCTGATCGAGCCGATGGACGCCGAGCGCAAGCTCCGCATGTTCGAGCAGCTCGTGTCGATGGGCTACAAGGAGATCGAGGTCGGCTTCCCCGCGGCGTCGCAGACCGACTTCGACTTCATCCGCAAGCTGATCGACGAGGACCTGATCCCCGGCGACGTCGTCGTGCAGGTGCTGACGCAATCGCGCGAGCCGCTGATCCGCCGCTCCTTCGAGGCCCTGAAGGGCGCGAAGCGCGCCATCATGCACCTCTACAACTCGACCTCGACGGCGCAACGCCGCGTGGTGTTCAAGCTCGACAAGCCGGGCATCGTCGACATCGCGGTGACGGGGGCGCGGATCATCCGCGACTGCGCGAAGGCGCAGGCCGGGACCGAGTGGACGTTCCAGTACTCACCCGAGAGCTTCACCGGCACCGAGCTCGACTTCGCCAAGGAGATCTGCGACGCCGTCATCGACGTCTGGCAGCCCACGCCCGCGCACAAGGCCATCATCAACCTGCCGGCGACGGTGGAGCTCGCGCCGCCCAACGTCTACGCCGACCAGATCGAGTGGATGAGCCGCAACCTGGCGCGCCGCGATTCCATCGTGCTGTCGGTGCATCCCCACAACGACCGCGGCTGCGGCGTGGCCGCCGCCGAGCTCGCGCAGATGGCGGGCGCCGAGCGCGTCGAGGGCTGCCTCTTCGGCAACGGCGAGCGCACCGGCAACGTCTGCCTCGTGACCCTCGGGCTCAACCTCTACACCCAGGGCGTCGACCCCGGCATCGACTTTTCCGACATCAACGCCATCATCCGCACCGTCGAGTACGCCAACCAGATCCCCGTGCACCCGCGTCATCCTTACGGCGGCGAGCTCGTGTTCACGGCGTTCTCGGGCTCGCACCAGGACGCGATCAAGAAGGGCCTCGCCGAGCACCGCGAATGGCAGGCCCAGGGCATCGAGCGCTGGGACGTGCCTTACCTCCCCATCGACCCGGCCGACGTCGGCCGAACCTACGACGCGGTGATCCGCGTCAACAGCCAGTCGGGCAAGGGAGGGGTCGCCTACCTCCTCGAGCGCGACTACGGCTTCGCGCTGCCCCGCATGCTGCAGATCGAGTTCAGCCAGGCCGTGCAGCGCGTCACCGACGCGACGGGCAAGGAGCTCGCGTCGGCCGAGATCCGCGCGCTGTTCGACCGCGAGTACGTCGCGCAGCAGTTGCCGATCGCCTACCGCGACCACCGCGCGCAGCACAACGCCGACGACGGCCGCGTCGAGCACCTCGCCGCGCGCGTGACGGTGGACGGCGTCGAGCGCGTGCTGCAGGGCGCCGGCAACGGCCCCGTCGACGCCTTCGTGCACGTGCTGCGCAACGAGCTCGGCTTCGACATCCACGTGCAGAACTACCACGAGCACGGGGTGGGCGCGGGCGAGGACGCCACCGCGGTGTCGTACGTGCAGCTGCGCGTCGGCGCGGACCGCGCGGTCTATGGCGTGGGCCTCGACAGCAACATCGTCACGGCGACGCTCAAGGCCGTGGTGAGCGCCGTCAACCGCGGCATCGGCGCGGGGATGCTGGCACTGCCCGCGCCGGCGGCACAGGGCGCGGGCGGACACCCGGCCATCGCCGCCTGACGGGACCGGGCGCCCCGCGAGGGGCGCACCGCCACCGCAGGGCATCGGCCGGCTCGCGGCCCATCGCTTCCGGACACGGCCGTCGCGGCACCGCGGCGGCCGTCCTGGTTTGCCATACGCTATATCTCGACGTATATTACGCGCCGAGGAGGACACCATGGGACGTTTCGCCGGCGCCGTTTCGGCCGCCTTCGCGGTCTTCGCATTCACCCTCGGCACGCTGCCCGCCGCCGCGGCCGACGTCACGGTGTTCGCCGCGGCGAGCCTCAAGGAGGCGATGGACGCCCAGGCGCGGGCCTTCGAGGCCGCGACCGGCAACAAGGTGGTGGTGTCGTACGCCGGCAGCAACGCGCTGGCCAAGCAGATCGAGGGCGGCGCGCCCGCCGACCTCTTCATCTCCGCCGACCTCGACTGGATGGACTACCTCGCCGAGCGCAAGCTGATCCAGCCCGACACGCGCGGCAACCTGTTGCGCAACTCGCTGGTGCTGGTGGCGCCGGCGGCGAGCACCTCGTCGATCAAGATCGCCCCGGCGTTCGCGCTGGCGCAGGCCCTCGGCGACGGCAAGCTCGCGATGGCCAACCCCGACAGCGTGCCCGCCGGCAAGTACGGCAAGACGGCGCTCGAGGCGCTCGGCGTCTGGCCGTCCGTGGAGAAGTCGGTGGCGCGCGCCGAGAACGTGCGCGCCGCGCTGGCGCTGGTGTCGCGCGGCGAGGCCCCGTTGGGCATCGTCTACGCGACCGACGCCTTCGCCGACAAGGGCGTGCGCATCGTCGACACCTTCCCGGCCAACACCCACCCGCCCATCGTCTACCCGGCAGCGCTGACCGCCAACGCGAAGTCGCCGGCCGCGAAGCCGCTGCTCGAGTTCCTGCGCGGCAAGGATGCCGCGTCCATCTGGCAGAAGTTCGGGTTCACGCTGGCCGACTAGGGCGGCGCGGACCGTGGCGCGCGCGGCCGGCGCACGCTCTGGCGCGCGTCGCGCCGCGTCGGTGACAATCGCGTCATGCAGCGCGCGGCCCTGACGTGGGACTGACTCCGCAGGAACTCGGCATCCTCGCGCTGAGCCTGCGCGTGGCGCTGGTCAGCGTCGTCGCGAGCCTGCCGCTCGCCATCGGCGTGGCCTGGCTCCTCGCACGCGTGCGCTTTCCCGGCAAGACGCTGGTCGATGCGCTGGTGCACCTCCCGCTGGTGCTGCCGCCCGTCGTCGTGGGCTTCGCACTGCTGGTGCTGTTCGGCCGCAAGGGGCCCATCGGCAGCCTGCTGGACCAGTGGTTCGGCATCGTGTTCGCCTTCCGCTGGACGGGCGCGGCGCTCGCCTCGGCGGTGATGGGCTTCCCGCTGATGGTGCGCGCCATCCGCCTGTCGATCGACGCCGTCGACCGGCGCCTCGAGGTCGCGGCGCACACGCTCGGGGCCTCGCGGCTGCGCGTGTTCGCCACCATCACGCTGCCGCTGGCGCTGCCCGGCATCGTCACCGGCGTCATGCTGTCGTTCGCGCGCGGCCTCGGCGAGTTCGGCGCGACCATCACCTTCGTCTCCAACATTCCCGGCGAGACCGAGACGCTGCCGCTGGCGATCTACACCTTCACGCAGGTCCCGAGCGGTGACGCCCAGGCGCTGCGCCTGTCGATCATCGCGGTGGTCCTGTCGCTGGCGGCGCTGGTCGCCTCCGAGCGCCTGACCCCGCGCCCCGCGGGCGAGCGGCATCGATGATCGACGTCGACGTCTCGCTCGTCCAGGGCGAGTTCGCGCTGGAGGCCGCGTTCTCGACCGACGCGCGCATCCTCGGCGTGTTCGGGCCCTCGGGCTCGGGGAAGTCGACGCTGCTCAACGCCGTCGCCGGCGTGTTGAAGCCGCGACGCGGGCACATCAGGGTCGGCGGCCGCACGTTCTTCGACCTCGCCACGGGCGTCGACCTCTCGCCGCCGCGCCGGCGCGTGGGCTACGTGTTCCAGGACGCGCTGCTCTTCCCGCACCTGTCCGTGCGCGCCAACCTGCTCTACGGCTACCGCCTGCGCGCGGAAGACGAGCGCCCCATCGAGCCCGGGCAGGTGATCGAGGTGCTCGGCATCGCCGGGCTCCTCGAGCGCAAGCCCGCGACGCTGTCGGGTGGCGAGCGGCAGCGTGTGGGGCTCGGCCGCGCGCTGCTGGCGCAACCTTCGGTGCTGCTGTTCGACGAGCCGCTGGCCTCTCTGGACGATGCGCGCAAGGACGAGGTCTTGCATTACATCGAGCGCCTGCGCGACACTTTCGCCATTCCCGGCATCTACGTCAGCCATGCGCGCGGCGAGATCGCACGCCTGGCCGATGCCGTCTTGACGCTCGGGCGCGGGCGGGCGCAGATCCGCGACGACGTGGACGCGTTCGCCGAGCCGCGTTGAGCGCTCGGGCCGCCTCCGGCCGGGACTGCGAGGCCCAGCCGATGAAGCCCGACATCCGCTTCCATCTCTACGACGCCGACGGCGGCGCCGCGGTGGCCATCGGCCCGGGCAAGATCGCGCTGCTCGAGGCCGTCGCGGCGACCGGGTCGATCAGCGCCGCCGCGCGTGCCCTCGGCATGTCCTACCGCCGCGCCTGGATGCTGGTCGACGAGACCAACCGCAGCCTCGCGGCACCTGCCGTGGAGGCGCTCACGGGCGGCACGCACGGCGGAGGGGCGGCGCTGACGCCCCTCGGCAACGAGCTCGTGTCGCGCTACCGCGACCTTGAGCAGGGGCTGCGGCAGGAGGTCGATGCCGCGCTCGCGCCCCTCATGGGCTCGGTCGCGGGCCGCAAGCGCCGCGGGCGCACCTGAAGGGCCTTCGCGGCGGGAATTGCTGCAATGCGGTAAACTCGGGCGGACGACGAATCTGAAAGTCGTTTTCACATTTCGCAGCCCGGGCGACGGCCCGGCGCGAGGCCAGGACCGCTGCCAGGAGACCGCCGATGACCACCCACCGCCCGCCGCCCGGAGTCGCGATCAGCGCGCCCACCGGCACCGAGCACGCCGCCCGCATCCTCACGCCCGAGGCGCTTGCCTTCGTCGCGCAGCTGCACCGCGCTTTCGAGCCGCGCCGCGCCGAGTTGCTCGCCGCGCGCGCCGCCCGCCAGCGCGAATTCGACGCCGGCCGCACGCCCGACTTCCTGCCGGCGACGCGTGCCGTGCGCGAGGGCGACTGGACCTGCGCGCCGGTGCCCGCCGAGATCACCGACCGCCGCGTCGAGATCACTGGCCCCGTCGACCGCAAGATGGTCATCAACGCCCTCAACTCCGGCGCCAGCGTGTTCATGGCCGACTTCGAGGACGCCAACACCCCCCGCTGGGACAACAACATCCAGGGCCAGGCCAACCTCTTCGACGCCGTGCGCCGGCGCATCGACTGGACCTCGCCCGAGGGCAAGTCGTACCGGCTCGCCGACAGGACTGCGGTGCTGTTCGTGCGCCCGCGCGGCTGGCACCTCGACGAGAAGCACGTCAGCATCGACGGCAAGCCGGTGTCGGGCGGCATCTTCGATTTCGTCCTCTACGCCTTCCACAATGCGCGCGAGCTGATCGCGCGCGGCAGCGGCCCGTACTTCTACCTGCCCAAGCTCGAGAGCCACCTCGAGGCGCGGCTGTGGAACGACATCTTCGTCATGGCGCAGGACGTGCTCGGCATCCCGCGCGGCACCATCAAGGCCACGGTGCTGATCGAGACCATCGTCGCGGCCTTCGAGATGGACGAGATCCTGCACGAGCTGCGCGAGCACTCGGCCGGCCTCAACGCGGGGCGCTGGGACTACATCTTCAGCTGCATCAAGAAGCTGCGCGTCAACCGCGACTTCTGCCTCGCCGACCGCGCGCTGGTCACCATGACCACGCACTTCATGAAGAGCTACGCCGAGCTGCTGGTGAAGACCTGCCATCGCCGCCACGCGCACGCGATGGGCGGCATGGCCGCGCAGATCCCCGTGAAGAACGACGAGAAGGCCAACGCCGAGGCCTTCGCCAAGGTCAAGGCCGACAAGGAGCGCGAGGTGCGCTACGGCCACGACGGCACCTGGGTCGCGCACCCGGGCCTCGTGCCGGTGGCGAAGGAGGTGTTCGACCGCCTGATGCCCGCGCCCAACCAGATCGCCACGGCGAAGCGCGAGGACGTCGGCGTCACCGCGGCCGACCTCCTCAGGTTCGAGCCCGAGGCACCGATCACCGAGGCGGGCATGCGCCTCAACATCAGCGTGGCCGTCCAGTACATCGGGGCGTGGCTGGTGGGGCAGGGCGCGGTGCCGATCTTCAACCTGATGGAGGACGCGGCCACCGCCGAGATCTCGCGCTCGCAGCTCTGGCAGTGGATCCGCTCGCCCAAGGGACGCCTCGACGACGGCCGCAAGGTGACCAAGGAGCTCTTCGCATCGATGGTGCCCGAGGAGCTCGCCAAGGTCCGCACGCTGCTGGGGCCCGCGTTCGCGCAGGGCCGCTACGACGAAGCCGCCGACATCCTCGCCCAGCTCGTCAACGACGACCGCTTCGTCGAGTTCCTGACCCTGCCCGCCTACGCGCGGCTCGAGGAGCGCGAGGCCGTCGCGGCCTAGCTGCCCGCCGTACGCCCGCGCGCCCCGGCGGCCGCGCGCGTTCGTGCCCAATCCACGCGATCGATGCGGCGGATGACCAGCACCGCGCGCACGCCGCGGTGGTCGACGGTCGCGCGCGCGACCTCGCGCATGCCGCACTTCGCCAGTACGTGCGCGGAAGGCTCGTTGCGCGCGAGGTGCGCAGCCATCAGCCACCCGAGCGCGGTGTGCGCGAACAGCGCGTCGATGCCGGCCTGCGCCGCGGCCGTCGCGTAGCCGCATCCCCAGTAGGGCCGCCCGATCCAGTAGCCGATGTTGCCTTGCGGGTTGGGCGCGACGCGCAGGCCCAGCGTGCCGACCAGCCCGCCTTCCTGCGAGGTGATGGCGTAGGCGAAATCGCCCCGGCGGCGCGCGGCGGCATGCGTGGCGATCCAGGCGCGCGCCGCGCCGGCGGGGTAGGGATGCGGGATGGTCGCGGTCATCCCCGCGACGCGCGGATCGTCGGCGAGCCGCTGCACCTCGGCCGCGTCGCGCGACGTCAGCCACCGCAGCCGCACGAGGCCCCCGTCGAGCGACGCCGGCAGCATGGCGTCAGTCGCGGAAGTTCTCGTATTGCAGCGGGTAGTCGGTGATGGACTTCTTGACCAGCGCGATCGCCGACTGCAGGTCGTCGCGCTTGGCGCCGGAGACGCGGACCGCGTCGCCCTGGATCGACGCCTGCACCTTGAGCTTGCTGTCCTTGATGGCGCGCTGGATCTTCTTGGCGAGCTCCTGGTCGACGCCGGTGCGCAGCGTCACCGCCTGCTTCACCTTGTTGCCCGAGATCTTCTCGGGGTCGCCGTCCTTCAAGCTACGCGTGTCGACGCCACGCTTGGCGAACTTGGCGAGCAGGATGTCGGTGACCTGCTTCAGCTTGAACTCGTCGTCGGCGTAGAGCGTCAGGACCTTGTCCTTGAACTCGACGCGCGCATCGGAGCCCTTGAAGTCGAAGCGCGTCGACACTTCCTTGTTGGCCTGGTCGATGGCGTTGTGGACCTCGACCTCGTTGACGTTGGAGACGATATCGAACGATGGCATGGCGAATCCCCGGGGATGGGCGGTGGCGGCGACCGTGGAGGCCAGGCCGCCGTGGCGCAAGGCCCGCGCGGACCTGCCTGCGAATGGTACCCGATGGCCGGCGGCCGCTCAGGCGAGCTCGTCGATCGACCGGGGCCAGTTGGAATGCAGCAGGCGCGACAGCGCGCGGTCGGCGAGGACGTGGCCGCCGGTCTGGCAGCGCGCGCAGTAGTTGCACTCGTTCTCGGCATAGACGATGCGCTGCACCGGCGCGCCGCACACGGGGCAGGGCTTGCCGTAGCGGCCGTGCACGGCCATGCCGGCGCGGAACGCGGTGACCTTGTCGGGGAAGCCGCCGCCGGATTCCTCGACGAGCCTCGCGCGCCACCCGGCGAGCACCTCGCGCGCGGCGGTGTAGAGCTGCCCGGTCTCGGTGGGCGCGAGCTTGCGCGTCATGGCGAGCGGCGACAGCCTCGCGCGGTGCAGGATCTCGTCCGAATACGCGTTGCCGATGCCGCTGAAGAGGCGCGGGTCGGTGAGCGCGCGCTTCAGCGTATGGTTCTCGCTCGCGAGCCGCGCGGTGAACGCCGCGAGGTCGATCGCCTCGACCTCGAGCCCGCCCATGTCGAAGCCCGCGACCGCTGGCCTGCCCTCGACGACGTGGATCGACGCGCGCCGCTTGCTGCCGGCCTCGGTGAGCACCAGCGACCCGCTCGCGAAGTCGAGGCGCGCCAGCGCGATGCGCGCCGGCGGCTTGCCACCGCCCTCGATCCAGCGGAAGCGGCCGGCGATCATCAGGTGCACCACCACGAAGAGCTCGCCTTCGAGGGCCAGCACGATGCGCTTGCCGAGGCGCTCGACGCGCAGGACGCGGTGCCCGACGATCGCGTCGAGCGGCGGCTGCGCGGTGCGCACCACGAAGGGATGCATGACCGACACGCCGCGCACCGCCTGGCCCGTCACGCGCGCCGCCAGCGCCTGCACGTAGAGGTCGACGTCGGGGATCTCGGGCATGCGCGGGCGAATGTAGCACGGCGCAGTCGTCTAGAATGCCGCTCTTCCCCGATCGAATCGCAGCGCTGCCGCCATGTCGCACATCCTCCAGTCCCTCCCCGTCGGCCAGAAAGTCGGCATCGCCTTCTCGGGCGGCCTCGACACCAGCGCCGCACTGCACTGGATGCGCGCCAAGGGCGCGGTCCCCTATGCCTACACCGCCAACCTCGGGCAGCCCGACGAGACCGACTACGACGACATCCCCCGCCGCGCCAAGGCCTACGGCGCCGAGGAGGCGCGGCTCATCGACTGCCGCGCGGCGCTGTGCGCCGAAGGCATCGCCGCGCTGCAGGCGGGCGCGTTCCACATCTCCACCGGGGGCCTCACCTATTTCAACACCACGCCGCTCGGGCGCGCGGTGACGGGCACGATGCTGGTGGTGGCGATGCGCGAGGACGCGGTCGACATCTGGGGTGACGGCAGCACGTTCAAGGGCAACGACATCGAGCGCTTCTACCGCTACGGCCTCCTCGCCAACCCGCAGCTCAAGGTGTACAAGCCCTGGCTCGACGCGCGCTTCATCGACGAGCTCGGCGGCCGAAAGGAGATGTCGGAGTACCTCAACCGCGCGGGCTTCGACTACAAGATGAGCGTCGAGAAGGCCTACTCGACCGACTCCAACCTGCTCGGCGCGACGCACGAGGCCAAGGACCTCGAGTTCCTGGACAAGGGCATGAAGATCGTCGTGCCCATCATGGGCGTGCCGTTCTGGCGCGACGACTGCGCGGTGAAGGCCGAGGCCGTCAGCGTGCGCTTCGAGGAGGGCCGGCCGGTGGCGCTCAACGGCCGTCCCTTCGCCGACCCCGTCGCGCTGATGCTCGAGGCCAACGCCATCGGCGGCCGCCATGGCCTCGGCATGAGCGACCAGATCGAGAACCGCATCATCGAGGCCAAGAGCCGCGGCGTGTACGAGGCGCCGGGCATGGCGCTGCTGTTCATCGCCTACGAGCGGCTGGTCACCGGCATCCACAACGAGGACACGATCCAGCAGTACCGCGACAACGGCCGGCACCTGGGCCGCCTGCTCTACCAGGGCCGCTGGTTCGACCCCCAGGCGATGATGCTGCGCGAGACCGCGCAGCGCTGGGTGGCGAGCGCCGTCACCGGCGAGGTGACGCTGGAGCTCCGCCGCGGCAACGACTACTCGATCCTCGACACCGCGAGCCCCAACCTGAGCTACCGGCCCGAGCGGCTGACGATGGAGAAGGGGCAGGGCGAGTTCACGCCGCAGGACCGCATCGGGCAGCTGACCATGCGCAACCTCGATATCGCCGACACGCGCGACAAGATCGCGGTCTACCTGAAGGCGGGGCTGCTGAGCTCGTCCGGCGACGCACTGCTGCCGCGCATCGCGGGCAGCGACGAGTAGCCGTCATCCCCGCGAAAAGCGCGTGTCATCCCCGCGAAAGCGGGGACCCAGCTTCGACGGGTGGATCCCCGCTTTCGCGGGGATGACGTGGATCCCCGCCTTCGCGGGGATGACGTGGATCCCCGCCTTCACGGGGATGACAGGGACCGCAGGATGACGGTCAGTCGACCTTGAGGCCGACCTTCCTGATCACCGGCGCCCAGCGCGCGGCCTCGTCGGCGACGAGCTTGCCGAACTCCTCCGGCGTGCCGCCGACCAGCATGAAGCCCTGTGCGTTCATCTTCTCGATCGTGTCGGGCTCCTTGAAGATCGCGTTGATCTCCTTGTTGAGCCGGTCGATGATGGGGCGCGGCGTGCCCGCCGCGACCATCACGCCGTTCCAGGCCAGCGCCTCGAAGCCGGGGAAGCCCGACTCGGCGATCGACGGGATGTCGGGCAGCAGCGGGAAGCGGTGCGCGGTGGTCACGCCGATGGCAACGAGCTTGCCCGCCTTGATCTGCGCCTGCAGCGGCTGCATGACGGCGAACAGCATCTGCGTGTCGCCCTGGATGGTCGCGGTGACCGCGGGAGGCGAGCCGTTGAACGGCACGTGGATGGCGTCGATGCCCGACATGGACTTGAAGAGCTCCATGTTGAGGTGCGACGAGCTGCCGTTGCCGACCGACGCGTAGGCGAGCTTGCCCGGGTTGGCCTTGGCGTAGGCGACGAGCTCGGCGATGGACTTGACGGGGATGGTCGCCGAGACGGCGAGCACGTTGGGCTGGCTGGTGGTGGTGATGACGGGTGCCAGGTCCTTGTGCACGTCGTAGGGCAGCTTCTGCAAGAGCGGCGAGAACGACAGCGGGCCGTTGTAGCCCAGCAGCATCGTGTAGCCGTCGGGCGCGGACTTGGCGACCTCGGTGGTGGCGAGCGTGCCGCCGGCGGCGGGCTTGTTCTCGACGACGACGGGCTGCCCGAGGCGGGGGCCGAGCTTGTCGGCGATCGCGCGCCCGAGCACGTCGATGGAGCTTCCCGCGGGCGCGGTCATGACGAACTTGATCGGCCGCTCGGGCCATTCGGCGCGCGCGCAGAGCGGGGCCAGCAGTACGAGCGCCGCGCAGGCGGTGCGCGCGAGGGTTCTCGCATTCATCGACATCTCCTCTCGGGGTGATCAGGCGGCGCGTTCGTCGACGCGCCCGCACAACAGGTATTCGAGCAGCGCCTTCTGCGCGTGCATGCGGTTCTCGGCCTCGTCCCACACGACGCTCTGCGGGCCGTCCATGACCTCGGCGGCGACTTCCTCGCCGCGATGCGCCGGAAGGCAGTGCATGAACAGCGCCTCGGGCCTCGCCATGCGCATCATCCCCGCGTCGACCTGGAAGTCGGCGAAGGCGGCGAGGCGCGCCTCGTTCTCGGCCTCGAAGCCCATGCTGGTCCACACGTCGGTGGTGACGAGGTCGGCGCCGCGGCAGGCCTCGTGGGGATCGTCGAAGCTCGCGAGGTGCGCGGCCTCGCCGGCGCCGAGGCGGGCGTGGTCGACGGCGTAGCCGGAGGGCGAGGAGACGTGAAGCGAGAAGTCGAACAGCCGCGCGGCCTGCAGCCAGGTGTAGAACATGTTGTTGGCATCGCCGATCCACGCCACCCTGCGCCCGGTGATCGCGCCGCGGTGCTCGACGAAGGTGTACATGTCGGCGAGGATCTGGCAGGGATGGTACTCGTTGGTCAGGCCGTTGATGACCGGGACACGCGAGTGCGCGGCGAAGCGCTCGATGATCTCCTGGCCGAAGGTGCGGATCATCACCACGTCGACCATGCGCGAGATCACGCGCGCGACGTCCTCGATGGGCTCGCCGCGCGCGAGCTGGGTGTCGCCGCGATTGAGGTTGATGGCGATGCCGCCCAACTGGTTCATGCCGGCCTCGAACGACACGCGGGTGCGGGTCGAGGCCTTCTCGAACACCATCGCCAGCGTGCGGTCGCGCAGCGGCTGGTAGATCTCGTAGCGCTTGAAGCGGTCCTTGATCCAGCGCGCGCGTACGAACAGGTGCTCGATCTCCTCGCGCGAGAAATCCGCGAGCTGCAGGAAGTGACGGACAGGCTGCGCCACTGCTAGGCCCCGTCCGCGACGACCACGCGGTCGCGCCCCGCGCCCTTGGCGCCGTACAGCGCGCGGTCGGCCACCGAGATGAGGTCGGCGAGCGTCTGGCCATGACCCGGGAAGACCGCGACGCCGGCGGAGAAGGTGAAGCCGGTGAGGCCGTCGCCCGCCCAGTCGACGACGGTCTCGCGCAGGCGCTCGGCGAGCGTGCCGAGCGCGACCTTCGCGCCTTCGCCGTCGGTGTCGGGCAGCACGATGCAGAACTCCTCGCCGCCGTAGCGGCACACTACGTCGGACGGGCGCAGCGCCACCGAGAACAGGCGCCCGATCTGCATCAGCACCTTGTCGCCGGCGAGGTGGCCGTGCTGGTCGTTGACGCGCTTGAAGCGGTCGAGGTCGAGCAGGGCGACCGCCACCGAGCTGCCGCGCCGCGCGGCGCCCGACAGCAGCGCAGGGACCACGGAATCGAGGTAGCGGCGGTTGAAGAGCTGCGTGAGCGGGTCGTGCACGGCCTCGCTGGCGAGGCGCGACTGCAGCTCCTCGACCTCGCGCACCTTGCGCGACAGCTCGTTGTTGAGGCGCTCGAGCTGGCGGTTCAGTGCCTCGCTCTCGCGGCGCTGCCGCTCGGCGCGGTCGCGCTCGGCGCGCGCGTGGCGCAGCTCGTGGTCGAACTTGAGGAGGTCGTACTTGACGCTGGCGCGGTTGGTGAGGCGCTCGGTCGTCACCTGCAGGAGCTTCTGCTGGTGCGCCAGCGCTTCCTCGAAGCGGCCGAGCTCGGCGAGGCGCTGCGCGGCCACGGCGTGGGCCTTGCACAGCGTCGGCACGTGATGGCGGCGCGTGGCGGCGTCGATGGCCAGCGCGAGCGCCTGCAGCGGCGCTTCGGACGGGTCGCGCGCCAGCGCGAGGTTGGCGTCGGCCCAGTGGAAATGCACCTCGTTGAAGCCGCCGGGGAAGTTGCCGAAGATCTCGCGAGCGAGGCGCACGGCCTCGGCGGCGTCGTCGTAGCGCCGGTTGAAGGTGAACACCTCGGCGGCCACCGCGCAGTAGTTGTTCTGCGCGGCGCGCGCGACGCGCAGGCTCACGTCGCCGAGCATCGCCTCGACCGTCGCGAGCGCCGCGGGGAAGTCGCCCAGCGCCTGCAGGCATTCGGCGAGGTTCGAGCGCGCGTAGAGGATGATCTGCGGGTTGCTGAAGCGCGACTGGATCTCCAGCGCGTCCTGCGCGAGGTCCTTGGCCGGCGCGTAGTCGCCGACGGTGATCAGCGAGGCGGCGAGGTTCGACATCACCGTGGGAAGCTGCGGCGACAGGTCGACGCTGCGCAACTGCTCGAGCGCCTGGTAGATGTAGCGGATCGCCTCGTCGATCTGGTCGGAGTAGAAATAGGTCGCGCCCAGCGCGTTGAGCAGCCAGAAGCGGTCCTCGGGCCCGAACAGCGCGAGTGCCTCGTCGCGGATCGCCAGCAGGCGCTCGCGCCCGGGCAGCGGCGCCTGCTGCACGATGAGGAGCCGCGCCGCGGCGATCTCGACCAGCAGTTGCCCGCGGCGATCGCCCGCGGTCTCCATCAGCACGCGCGCGCGGCCGATGCGCGACTCGGCCTCGAACGGGTTCGACGAGAAGAACAGGTGGCTGTAGGCCAGCGTGATCTCGCACCAGGCGCGCGTGCGCGGGCTGCTGGCGGCGTCGTCGAGCAACGCGTGCGCCTCTTCGCGCGCGGCCACCGGATCGCGGAAATGCCGCTCCCAAAGGATCACGCCCGGGTTCGGCGCGCTCGCCTGGGCGGTGGGGGATTCGGTGGAAACGGCAGTGGACATGACGTCGGACTTCGGCATCGCCGGGATTCAGCAGTGATGGTAGCGCCTGGCCACGATCATGCAAGGCGCGTGCTTGGGCTGTGCGCTACACGCGGCGTCCCTTACAATCGCGCCGTGGAACCGAGCGATGCGCGCCGGCACGACGCGGTGCTGTGGGGAATCACCGCGAGTGGCCGGCCGTTCCGCCCCGGCGACTGGGCCGAGCGGCTCGCGGGGCTGACCTCCGCCTTCGGCGCCGACCACAAGCTCGAGTACTCGCCGCTCGTCCTTCCGGTGGGCGTGCGCGGGGTGAAGGCGGTGGTGGTGTCGCATCGCCTCGCCGAGCTCGAGCCGCGCCTGTACCAGTTCCTGTTGAACTTCGCGCGCGACAACGAGCTGACCGTCGAGTACGTGGCGGGCGCGCTGGATGCGCCTCGCCTGCTTGCACCGCCCGGCGTCGCGCCGGCGGAACCCAGGGAGCCGGTATGAACGGGCGGAGCCCGCCCCGAGCCGCGTGCCCCCCAGTGGGGGGAGGCGGGCGGAGCCCGCTTCGGGGGGCGTTCCTTCCGGGCTCAGTGCAGCGACTTGATCGCCTGCGCGAGGCGCGACTTGGTGCGCGACGCGAGGTTCTTGTGCACGATCTTCTTGTCGGCGATGCGGTCGATCGTCGACTGCGATTCCTGAAGGACCTTGGTCGCCGCGGCCTTGTCTCCGGCGGCGATTGCCTTGCGGACCTTCTTGACGGCGGTGCGAAGTTCGGACTTCTGGCTCGCGTTGCGCTTGCGCGTGGCTTCCGCCTGGCGGGCGCGCTTCTTGGCTTGGGCCGAATTGGCCATGGTGTGTTTCCTTCCGGTGGGGCCGGGGACCTCGGCGCAGCCGGGGTCCCGAAAATGGGTGCAAAGACCATCGATATTATCCGATTTCCCCAATGGCTGCAAGGCGTTACCGCGCGCCCGCCGGGCCGCCCGGCGCCCCGGCCACGCCCTCCCGCCTTGCTCCGTTCCGGGCTCCCGCGATGAACTTGCTGCGCGTCGTTTCCACCGTCAGCGGCATGACCCTGCTGTCCCGGGTCACGGGCCTTGCGCGCGAGAGCATCAAGGCGGTCGCCTTCGGGGCGGGTCCGGCCATGGACGCCTTCGAGGCGGCCTTCCGCCTCCCCAACCTGCTGCGGCGCCTTTTCGCCGAGGGGGCCTTCAGCCAGGCCTTCGTGCCCATCCTCGCCGAGTACCACCGCCAGCGGGGGGAAGAGGCGACGCGCTCGCTGGCGGCGAACGTCGCCGGGGTGCTGGGCCTCGTGCTGGTCGCGGTGTCGGTGCTGGGGGTGCTGGCCGCGCCGGCGCTGGTGTACCTGCTGGCCGGAGGCTTCGCGGCGACGCCCGGCAAGGTCGAGCTCACCGCGCTGCTGATCCGCGTGATGTTCCCCTACATCCTGTTCATCTCGCTGACGTCGCTCGCCGGCGGGGTGCTCAACGTCCACCGTCATTTCGCGGTCCCCGCGTTCACGCCGGTGCTGCTCAACGTGGCGATGATCGCGGCGGCCGTCCTGCTCGCGCCGCGCGTCGACCCGCCGGTGCTGGCGCTGGCGATCGGCGTCGCCGTCGGCGGGGTCGCGCAGCTTGCGCTGCAGCTCCCGGCGCTGGCGCGCATCGGCATGCTGGCATGGCCGCGCGCCGGCTGGCGCGACCCCGGCGTGCGCCGCGTGCTGAAGGCGATGGGTCCGGCCGTGCTCGGCGTGTCGGCCGCGCAGATCTCGATGCTGATCAACACCCAGCTCGCCGCGTGGCTGGGCGACGGCCGGATCTCGTGGATCACCTATGCCGACCGCCTGATGGAATTCCCCAGCGCGCTGCTCGGCGTGGCCCTCGGCACGGTGCTGCTGCCCTCGCTCGCGCGACACTACAGCGACGCCAATCCCGACGAGTACTCGTCGCTGCTCGACTGGGGCCTCCGCCTCGCCTGCATGCTCGCGCTGCCCGCCGCGCTGGCGCTGGCGGTGCTCGCGCTGCCCATCGTCGCCACGCTCTACCAGTACGGCCATTTCAGCGTCGACGATGCCTGGCAGACGCGTGCGGCGTTGCTGGGGTACAGCGCGGGGCTGCTCGGCATCGTGCTGGTGAAGATCCTCGCCCCCGGCTTTTTCGCACGGCAGATGCTGGCGACGCCGGTGCGCATCGCCTTCGCGTCGATCCTGGTCGCGCAGGCCGTGGCGCTGTCGCTGATGTGGCGCATCGGCCACGTCGGGCTCACGCTCGGCACCGGCATGGGCGCGACCTTCAATGCGGCGATGCTCTACTACCTGCTGCGCAAGCGCGGCTACTACCGGCCGCGGCCGGGCTGGGGCTCGTTCGCGCTGCGGCTGGTGGTCGCGCTGGCGGTGCTGGGCGTGGTGCTGTGGCTGCTCGCCGGGCCTGCCGAGGCCTGGCTGGCGGCGGGGCTGTGGGCGCGGCTCGCGCGCCTTTCGGCCGTGATCGCCGCGGGCGCGCTCGCCTATTTCGCGACGCTCTGGCTGCTCGGCTTCCGGCTCTCCGACTTCGCGCGGCGCGAGCACTGAGCCCCGGGGCGCCGGCCGGCACGCAGGGTGCGGCGGCCGGCAGGTTGCGGACGGCGTTGCGGCGGCGGCGCCGCGGTCAGTCGCCGCCGCCCTTGCGGTGCGGGCAGCGCGGCTTGGTGCAGTCGGCGTAGAGGTACAGCGCGTGCTCGGTGATCTCGAAGCCGCGCTCGTGCGCGATGCGCGTCTGCCGTTTCTCGATCTCGGCGTCGTAGAACTCCTCGACCCGGCCGCACTGCATGCACACCAGGTGGTCGTGGTGCTTGCCCTCGTTGAGCTCGAAGACCGCCTTGCCCGACTCGAAGTGGTGGCGCATCAGGAGCCCCGCCTGCTCGAACTGCGTGAGCACGCGGTAGACGGTGGCGAGGCCGATGTCGACGCCGTCGGCGACCAGCATGCGGTAGACGTCCTCGGCCGTGAGGTGGCGCACCTTGGAGGTCTCGAACAGGCTGATGATGCGAAGCCTGGGCAGCGTCGCCTTGAGTCCCGCGCTCTTGAGGTCGTGGCTGGTCATGGTCTCGTTCCGCTTGGCGCCCGGGGCAGGATGCGCCCGGGCCTCGCAGCTATAATAGCCAAGCCCCTCGCGCTTTCCCATAGGACGCCGTGTCCCACGCATCGATCCGCGCCGGCGCGCTTGCCGCGGCCGTGCTACTCCTCGCGTCCTGCCAGACGATGGAGACCTACCTGCCGAACTGGCAGTCGTTCGGCGTCTACAAGCTCGACATCAACCAGGGCAACTACCTGACGCAGGACATGGTCGACAAGCTCAAGGTCGGCATGACGCAGGCGCAGGTGCAGTCGGCGCTCGGCACGCCGATGCTCGCCGACCCGTTCCACGCCGATCGCTGGGACTACATCTACCGCTACTCGCGGCACGGCAAGGTGGTCGAGCAGCGCGACTTCCGCGTCTACTTCGCCGACCAGAAGCTCGCCCGCTGGGAAGGCGACGAGGCGCCGCCGTCGGTGGCCGACTTGAACCGCGCGGCGGCCGAGCGCACGCTCGGCAAGATGCCCTCGGCCGACGACAAGGGCTTCATCGAGAAGTTCTTCGACCTCTTCAAGCGCGACCCGCAGTGAGCGCGGCCCGCCCGATCGAGGGAGCGTTGCGCATCGCCGTCGCCGGCGCCGGCGGGCGCATGGGCGAGGCGCTGGTCGCGGCCACGCTCGCGGCACCCGACCTCGTCCTGGCGGCGGCGCTCGACGTCGCCGGCGCGCCCGGCATCGGCCGGGACGCGGGCGCGCGGATCGGCCGCCCGGCCGGTGTCGCAGTGTCGGCCGACGTGGATCGCGCGCTCGAGGCCTCCGACGTGCTGATCGACTTCACGCGCCCCGAAGGCACGCTGGCGCATGCCGCGGCCTGCCTGCGGCACCGCAAGGCGCTGGTGGCCGGGACCACGGGCCTCGACGCCGCGGGCAAGGCCGCGCTGGCGGAAGCCGCGCGCGGCGTGCCCATCATGTTCGCCGCCAACATGAGCGTCGGCATCACCGTGCTCGCGAAGCTGGTCGAGCGCGCCGCGCAGGCGCTCGGCCCCGCGTTCGACATCGAGATCCTGGAGATGCACCACCACCACAAGGTCGACGCGCCCTCGGGCACGGCGCTGCGCCTCGGCGAGGCGGCGGCCAAGGGCGCGGGCCTCGCGCTCGAGCAGCACGCCGTCTACGCGCGCGAGGGCGTCACCGGTGCGCGCAAGCCGGGCACGATCGGCTTCGCGACGCTGCGCGGGGGCGACGTGGTCGGCGAGCACACGGTCATGTTCGCGGGTGCCGGCGAGCGCATCGAGCTGACCCATCGCGCGACCTCGCGCGCCAACTTCGCCGAGGGTGCGCTGCGCGCCGCGCGCTTCCTGCGCGGCCGCGCGCCGGGCCTCTACTCGATGGACGACGTGCTGGGCCTCTAGCGCGGCGCCGCCCGCCGGTTGCCGCGGGCGCCGTTCGGCGGTAGAATGCGTTGCTTCGAAGCGGGGAAGGGCGACCTTCCCCGTTTGCACGTCCACCGTGCGCCGCGCGCCGCGCTTCGGGGCATCCTGCACCGTGCCCGCCATGCCCGATTCCAAGATTCCAGCGTCGTCCCCCGCAACCGCGGCAGATCCGGCCGCCGCGCCGGGCGTCCCCGCGACCGCCCCTGCGCCGCTCTTCCCCACGCGCCCGCAGGCGCTGCTCGCGCTCGCCGACGGCACGATCTTCCGCGGCTACGCCATCGGCGCCGACGGCAGCAGCGCCGGCGAGGTGGTGTTCAACACCTCGATGACCGGCTACCAGGAGATCCTCACCGATCCTTCCTACGCTGGCCAGATCGTCACGCTGACCTACCCGCACATCGGCAACGTCGGGGTGAACCTCGAGGACGTCGAGTCGCGCAAGCCCTTCGTCGCGGGGCTGGTGATCCGCGACCTGCCGCGGCTCGCCTCGAATTTCCGCGCCTTCGAGGACCTGTCGAGCTACCTGCGCGAGGCGGGCGTGGTGGCGATCGCCGGCATCGACACGCGCAAGCTCACGCGGATCCTGCGCGAGAAGGGCGCGCAGAACGGCGCCATCGTCGCCGGCGCGAAGCTCGGCGACGCCGATGCGCAGCGTGCGCTGGCGCGGGCGAGGGGCGCGCCGTCGATGGCGGGCCTCGATCTCGCCAAGGACGTCACCGACCGCAAGGGCTACGCCTGGACGGCGGGCACCTGGGCGCTCGGCGAGGGCTTCCGCCAGCCGGAGGACGCGCGCTACCACGTCGTGGCCTTCGACTTCGGCGTCAAGCACAACATCCTGCGCATGCTGGCCGATCGCGGCTGCCGCGTGACCGTGGTGCCGGCGAGGACCACCGCCGCCGAGGTGCTGGCACTTTCGCCGGACGGCGTCTTCCTGTCGAACGGCCCCGGCGACCCCGAGCCCTGCGGCTATGCGATCGAGGCGATCCGCGACATCGTCGACCGCGACGTGCCGACCTTCGGCATCTGCCTCGGCCACCAGCTCCTCGGGCTGGCGTCGGGTGCGAAGACCGCCAAGATGAAGTTCGGGCACCATGGCGCCAACCACCCGGTGCTCGACAAGGACACCGGGCATGTGTTCATCACCAGCCAGAACCACGGCTTCGCGGTCGACCCCGAGACGCTGCCCGACAACGTCCGGGTGACGCACGTGTCGCTGTTCGACGGCTCGTTGCAGGGCATCGCGCGCACCGACCGGCGCGCGTTCAGCTTCCAGGGCCACCCGGAGGCGAGCCCCGGGCCGCACGACATCGGGCCCCTGTTCGACCGGTTCATCGAGGAAATGTCCAAGGAGAAGGCATCGTGAGTGCCGATGACATCACCCTGATCAAGGAAGCGCTGGCCGAGGCTGCCGACGCGCTCGCCGCCCTGCGCGCCAACGACGCCGCGCTCGCTGCCGTCGCCCGCGCGGGCGAGCTCCTCGCCGACACGTTCGTGGCGCGCGGCAAGGCCATGTCCTGCGGCAACGGCGGCTCGATGTGCGACGCCATGCACTTCGCCGAGGAGCTCTCGGGCCGCTTCCGCGACGACCGTCCCGCCTACGCCGCGGTGGCGATCAGCGACGTCACGCACATGAGCTGCGTCGCCAACGACTACGGCTTCGACCAGGTGTACGCCCGATACGTCGAGGCGCACGGCAATCCGGGCGACGTGCTCCTGGCGATCAGCACCAGCGGCACCAGCCGCAACATCGTCGCGGCCGCGAGGGCCGCGAAGGCCCGCGGCGTGCGCGTGATCGCGCTCACCGGCAAGGCCGGCACGCCGCTCGCCGAGCTCGCCGACGTCGCCATCGTCACGCCCGGCGGCCGCTACGCCGACCGCGTCCAGGAGCTGCACATCAAGCTGATCCACATCATGATCGAGCTCACCGAGCGCGCGATGGCCGCGCGTGCGCCGCAGGGAATGCCGCTCGCCGCCGCGGCATCCACCGTCGCGCCCGCGGGCGCGGCCTCCCCGGGGACCCGCTAGCGATGCCCAAGCGCACCGACCTCTCGTCGATCCTGGTGATCGGCGCGGGCCCGATCGTCATCGGCCAGGCCTGCGAGTTCGACTACTCGGGCGCGCAGGCCTGCAAGGCGTTGCGCGAGGAGGGCTATCGCGTGGTCCTCGTCAACAGCAACCCGGCGACGATCATGACCGACCCCGAGATGGCCGACGTCACCTACATCGAGCCCATCACCTGGCCGATGGTGGCGAAGATCATCGAGCGCGAGCGCCCCGACGCGCTGCTGCCCACCATGGGCGGGCAGACCGCGCTCAACTGCGCGCTCGACCTCGCGCGCGAGGGCGTGCTCTCCAGGTTCGACGTCGAGCTCATCGGCGCGTCCAAGAAGGCGATCGACAAGGCCGAGGACCGCGAGAAGTTCAAGGACGCGATGACGCGCATCGGCCTGGGCTCCGCGCGCTCCAACATCGCGCACTCGCTCGACGAGGCGCAGCGCGCGCAGGCCCTGGTGGGCTTCCCCTGCATCATCCGCCCCTCGTTCACCCTGGGAGGGACGGGCGGCGGCATCGCCTACAACAAGGACGAGTTCGACGAGATCTGCAAGCGCGGCCTGGCCATGAGCCCGACGCACGAGCTGCTGATCGAGGAGTCGCTGCTCGGCTGGAAGGAATTCGAGATGGAGGTTGTCCGCGACCGCAAGGACAACTGCATCATCGTCTGCTCGATCGAGAACCTCGACCCGATGGGCGTTCACACCGGGGACTCGATCACGGTGGCGCCGGCGCAGACGCTCACCGACAAGGAATACCAGATCATGCGCGACGCCTCGATCGCGGTGCTGCGCGAGATCGGCGTGGACACCGGCGGGTCGAACGTGCAGTTCGCGGTCAACCCCGCCGACGGCCGCATGATCGTCATCGAGATGAACCCGCGCGTGTCGCGGAGCTCGGCGCTCGCCTCCAAGGCGACCGGCTTCCCCATCGCCAAGATCGCCGCCAAGCTGGCCGTGGGCTACACCCTCGACGAGCTCACCAACGACATCACGGGTGGAAAGACCCCTGCCTCGTTCGAGCCGACCATCGACTACGTGGTCACCAAGGTGCCGCGCTTCGCCTTCGAGAAGTTCAAGGCCGCCGACGACCGGCTCACCACGCAGATGAAGTCGGTGGGCGAGGTGATGGCCATCGGCCGCACCTTCCAGGAATCGCTGCAGAAGGCGCTGCGCGGCCTCGAGACGGGCGTCGACGGCTTCAACCTCAAGTCCGTCGACATGGAGAAGATCAGCGACGAGCTCGCCTACCCGCGCGCCGAGCGGCTGTGGTACGTGGCCGATGCGTTCGGCGTGGGCATGTCGCTCGAGGAGATCCACGGGTACACCAAGATCGACCCCTGGTTCCTCTCGCAGATCAAGGAGATCGTCGACGTCGAGCTGAAGCTCGAGCAGCGCACGCTGGAGTCGATCGGCGCCGACGACATGCGCGAGCTGAAGCGCATGGGATTCGCCGACCGCCGCATCGCCTGGCTCGTCAAGTCGCCCGAGGACGCGGTGCGCAAGGCGCGCCACGCGATGGGCATCCGCCCCGTTTACAAGCGCGTCGACACCTGCGCCGCCGAGTTCGCCACCCGCACCGCCTACATGTACTCGACCTACGAGGAAGAGGACGAGTCGGCACCCACCGACCGGAAGAAGGTGATGGTGCTGGGCGGCGGCCCGAACCGCATCGGCCAGGGCATCGAGTTCGACTACTGCTGCGTGCACGCGGCGATGGCGCTTCGCGAGGACGGGTTCGAGACCATCATGGTCAACTGCAACCCGGAGACCGTGTCGACCGACTACGACACCTCCGACCGCCTGTACTTCGAGCCGCTCACGCTCGAGGACGTGCTGGAGATCGTCGACCGCGAGAAGCCCTGGGGCGTGATCGTGCAGTTCGGCGGGCAGACGCCGCTCAAGCTCGCGCGCGACCTCGAGCGCAACGGCGTGCCCATCATCGGCACCTCGCCCGACATGATCGACATGGCCGAGGACCGCGAGCGCTTCCAGCAGATGATCGACCGGCTGGGCCTCAAGCAGCCGCCCAACCGCACCGCGCGCACGGAAGCCGAGGCGCTCGCCGCAGCCGAGGCGATCGGCTATCCGCTGGTGGTGCGGCCCTCCTACGTGCTCGGCGGGCGCGCGATGGAGATCGTGCACGACCCGCGCGACCTCGAGCGCTACATGAAGGAAGCGGTGAAGGTCAGCAACGATTCCCCGGTGCTGCTCGACCGCTTCCTCAGCGACGCCATCGAGGTCGACGTCGATGCCGTCAGCGACGGCAACGAGGTGGTGATCGGCGGCATCATGGAGCACATCGAGCAGGCGGGCGTGCACTCGGGCGACTCGGCCTGCTCGCTGCCGCCGTTCTCGCTGTCGCCGGCGCTGCAGGACGAGATGCGCCGGCAGACCGTCGCCATGGCGCGCGCGTTGCGCGTGGTCGGCCTGATGAACGTGCAGTTCGCCATCCAGGACGGCGTGGTCTACGTGCTCGAGGTGAACCCGCGCGCCTCGCGTACCGTGCCCTACGTGTCGAAGGCCACCGGCCGGCCGCTGGCCAAGATCGCGGCGCGCTGCATGGTGGGGCAGAGCCTGCGCGCGCAGGGCGTCTCGGGCGAGGTCGTGCCGCCCTACTTCTCGGTGAAGGAGGCGGTGTTCCCCTTCATCAAGTTCCAGGGCGTGGACACCATCCTCGGCCCGGAGATGAAGTCGACCGGCGAGGTGATGGGCGTCGGCGACAGCTTCGGCGAGGCCTTCATCAAGAGCCAGCTCGGTGCGGGCATCAAGCTTCCCTCGTCGGGCAACGTGTTCATCAGCGTCAAGAACGCCGACAAGACACGCGCCACCGAGGTGGCGCAGCGCCTCGCGCGGCTGGGCTTCGGCCTCGTGGCGACGCGCGGCACGGCCGCGGCGCTGGCGGCGGCGGGGCTCGAGGTCCGCACCATCAACAAGGTCGCCGAGGGTCGCCCCAACATCGTCGACCTCCTCAAGAACGACGAGATCGCCATGGTCATCAACACCGTCGAGGAAAAGCGCACGGCCATCCAGGACAGCTACCACATCCGCCGCGCGTCGCTGACCGACCAGATACCCACCTTCACCACCATCGCCGGCGCGCGCGCCGTGTCCATCGGGCTGGAGCGCGCGGGCAGCCTGACGCCGGTGGCCGTGCAGTCGCTGCACCAGCGCCTCGGTGCCGGCACCGAGGCGAACGCGGCATGAGCGCCGCCGGACCGCTCCAAGGCGCTCGCCCCCCCGAGGGGGGAAGCGGGCGCAGCCCGCTGCGGGGGGAAACATGACCAAGACGCCGATGACCGTCGAGGGCGAGCGCCGCCTCAAGGCCGAGCTCGCGCGCCTGAAGAGCGTCGAGCGGCCGGCGGTGATCGCGGCGATCGCCGAGGCGCGCTCGCACGGCGACCTTTCGGAGAACGCCGACTACGACGCCGCAAAGGAGCGCCAGGGCTTCATCGAGGGTCGGATCGCCGAGCTCGAGCACAAGCTCGCCGGCGCGCAGGTGATCGATCCCGCGAGCATCGACGCCGACGGCCGCGTGGTGTTCGGCGCGACGGTGGAGATCGAGGACGGCGACTCGGGCGCGCGCTTCACCTGGCAGATCGTGGGCGACGACGAGGCCGACATCAAGGACGGCAAGATCTCGGTGAGCTCGCCGATCGCGCGGGCGCTGATCGGCAAGTCGGAAGGCGATGCCGCCGAGGTGGTGGCTCCCGGCGGGACGCGGCACTACGACATCGTCGCGGTGCGCTACGCCTGAGCGCCGCGGTGCCGGCGCAGCATGCGAAAAGGCCGCCTTAGGGCGGCCTTTCTGCTTCGCGGGACCGCGCGGGGCGGTCGGGCGGCGGGCGTCAGCGCGTGGCGGGCGTCAGGCGCCGCAGGTAGGCGGCGAGGCGTTCGAAGGTACGGGCCACGCCATCGGCGAAACGCAGCTGGCGCAGCGCGGCGTCGCGGTCGGCGCGTGAGAGTTGCACGGCGTCGAGGCGGGCGCGCAGGCTGCCGTCGACGGCTTCAGGGCGATTGGAAGACATGGGTCCCTCCGGATTCCGCCGCGATTGTGCGGCGCAGCATCCAGTATGGGGGGGTCGGCCCGCGCTTCCCAATCATATGTTCGGATGGCCCCGATCGCCGGGGGTTATCGGACCTCAGGACCGCGCCCGGCGCCGCTTGGGCGGCGGTGCCGGCTCCCCGGTCGTGGCCGCGACCATGCGCCCCGCACCCCGCCGAGACAGGTAGCCCGATGCCGTGCCGGGTTTCGCCGAGCCTGCCCGCGCCGTACCCGCCCGTGCCGCGCCGGCCTTCGCCGCGCCGGGACCATGGCCCCAGCGCGACGCCTCGCCGAACCCTCCCTTCGCCGCCCCGGATCGCGGCGCGGGCTTGCCGCCGCGGGCCTGGCCTTGGGAGGTGGCACGCGCGGGTTCCTGCGCCACCCGGGCACCCTGGGCCCCGCGGCGCCGCTCACCCGGCGATGCCGGACGGCCACGCGGGGGCCGCGCCGGGGCCTGCACCGGCTCCGCCGGGCGCGGGCGGTACACGATCAGCACCTTGCCGAGGTGTTGGACCGGAGCGCAGCCCGCGGCCTCGCAGATCTCCGCCATCCAGGCGTTGCGGGCCTGGCGGTCGTCGCTGTGGACGCGGATCTTGACCAGCTCGTGCGCCTTGAGCGCGACGTTGATCTCGCGCAGCACCGAGGGCGTGAGCCCGTGCTGCCCGACGCTGACCACGGGTTCCAGGGAATGGGCGAGGGCGCGCTTGGCGCGCCGCTCGGCCGGCGTGAGGGTGGGCCGGGTCTTGGTGGCGGTGTTCATCGGTCGAGTGTAGCGCGCTCGTGTAACGTCACGCGATGCCGACCGCCCGCAAGAAACCGCCGACGCCTCACGCCCTCAACGTCGAGGGCCGCAAGAACCGCTTCGGCAAGGCGTGGATGCACGAGCACACCCACGACCACTGGGTCCAGGAGGCACGGCGCCTGGGATACCGTTCGCGCGCGGCGTTCAAGCTGCTGGAGATCGGCGAGCGCGACGCGCTGTTCCGGCCCGGCATTCGCGCCGTCGACCTGGGCGCGGCGCCCGGCAGCTGGAGCCAGGTGCTGCGCCAGAAGCTCGGTCCGCGCTCGGTGGTGGTGGCGATCGACCTCCTGCCCATGGATCCGCTGTCCGGCGTGGCGGTGATCCGCGGGGACTTCGCCGCCGAGGAGGGCCTCGCCGCGGTCGAGGAGGCGCTGGGCGGGCGGGACGTGGGCCTCGTGGTGTCGGACATGGCGCCCAACCTCTCGGGCATCGACACGGTCGACCGGGCTCGCGGCGTGCAGCTCGCCGACCTCGCGCTGGAATTCGCCGTCGCCTGGCTCGAACCGGGCGGCGATTTCGCGGTCAAGATGTTCCAGGGCGAGGGTTTCGATGCATTCGTCGCCTCGGTACGACCGTATTTCGCCAAGACCTATGTCCGCAAGCCCAAGGCCTCGCGTGACCGCAGCCGGGAGGTTTTCGTGGTCGGCAAGGGCTTCCGGGGCCGGGCGCAGGGCCCGGGTGGGGCGCCCGGCGACGGTCGCGGCCCGGAGGGCGGGGCGCGAGGCGGGGCCGGCGGCGTGGAAAGCGGTGCGGCAGGCTAGAATCCTGCTTGGGCGTCCCCAACTTGTCCTCAATCCCCCGCGTCCCGGGTCGAACAGGGGCGGGTGACCCACCTTCCGCTAGCGCGCGGCCAGCGCCGGCGGTCTCCATCGCATCGCCGGCCGCCCGAAGGAGCAGTCCTTGAACAACATCTTCAAGAACATCGGCATCTGGGTCGTCATCGTTTTCGTGATCCTGATCGTCGTCAAGCAGTTCGACGCGCGGCAGGGTCCCCGTGACAACCCCTCGTATTCCGAGTTCATGGACCAGGCCAAGGCCGGCAAGGTCGAGTCCGCGACCATCGAAGGCCGCAAGATCACCTGGGTGTCGACCGACAAGAAGAAGTTCGTCACCTACAGCCCGGGCGACATCTGGATGGTCGGCGACCTCGTCAAGGACGGCGTCAAGGTCGACGCCAAGCCCGAGGAGGAGCAGAGCTTCCTCGCGCAGGTGTTCATCTCCTGGTTCCCGATGCTGCTGCTCATCGGCGTGTGGATCTTCTTCATGCGCCAGATGCAGGGTGGCGGGCGCGGCGGCGCGTTCAGCTTCGGCAAGAGCAAGGCGCGCATGCTCGACGAGTCGAACAACACCGTCACCTTCGCCGACGTCGCGGGCTGCGACGAGGCCAAGGAGGAAGTGGCCGAGCTGGTCGAGTTCCTGCGCGACCCCTCCAAGTTCCAGAAGCTCGGCGGGCGCATCCCGCGCGGCGTGCTGATGGTCGGCTCGCCGGGCACCGGCAAGACGCTCCTCGCCAAGGCCATCGCCGGCGAGGCCAAGGTGCCGTTCTTCTCGATCTCGGGCTCCGACTTCGTCGAGATGTTCGTCGGCGTGGGTGCGGCGCGCGTGCGCGACATGTTCGAGCAGGCCAAGAAGAACGCGCCCTGCATCGTGTTCATCGACGAAATCGACGCGGTCGGGCGCCAGCGCGGCGCGGGCCTTGGCGGCGGCAACGACGAGCGCGAGCAGACGCTCAACCAGCTGCTGGTGGAGATGGACGGGTTCGAGGGCAACTCGGGGGTGATCGTCATCGCCGCCACCAACCGCCCCGACGTCCTCGATCCCGCGCTGATGCGCCCGGGCCGCTTCGACCGCCAGGTGGTCGTTCCGCTGCCCGACATCCGCGGCCGCGAGCAGATCCTGCTGGTGCACATGCGCAAGGTGCCGATGTCCCCAGACGTCAACGCCGCGATCATCGCGCGCGGCACGCCGGGCTTCTCCGGCGCCGACCTCGCCAACCTCGTCAACGAGGCGGCGCTGTTCGCCGCACGCGGCAGCAAGCGGCTCGTCGACATGCACGACTTCGAGCGTGCCAAGGACAAGATCATCATGGGCGCCGAGCGCCGCTCGATGGTCATGGACGAGGAGGAACGCCGCAACACCGCCTACCACGAGTCCGGGCATGCGCTGATCGGCAAGCTCCTGCCCAAGCTCGACCCGGTGCACAAGGTGACCATCATCCCGCGCGGCCGCGCGCTGGGCGTGACCATGTCGCTGCCCGAGAAGGACAAGTACAGCTACGACCGCGAGTACCTGCTGAACCAGATCTCCATGCTGTTCGGCGGGCGCATCGCCGAGGAGGAATTCATGGGCCAGCAGACCACCGGCGCCGCCAACGACTTCGAGCGCGCGACGCACATGGCGCGCGACATGGTCATGCGCTACGGCATGAGCGACGCGCTCGGCCCGGTGGTGTACGCCGAGGACGAGGGCGAGATCTTCCTCGGCCGCTCGATCACGCGCACCAACAACGTGTCGAGCCAGACGATGCTCAAGATCGAGACCGAGATCCGCCGCATCATCGACGAGCAGTACGCGGTCGCCAGGAAGCTGATCGTCGACAACAGCGACAAGATGCACGCCATGGCCAAGGCGCTGCTCGAGTACGAGACCATCGACAGCGACCAGATCGACGACATCCTCGCCGGGCGCCCGCCGAGGCTGCCGAAGGTGCCGGCCGGCGCCACGCCGCCGCCGTCGCCGCCCGCCGCGGGCAGCGCCGAGCCCTCGACCAACCCCGCGTGACGGTGCTTCGCCTGCGTGGCCGCGAGCTCGACCTCGCGGTCCCGCGGGTCATGGGCATCGTCAACGTCACCCCCGACTCGTTCGCCGACGGCCGCGGCAGGCTCGACCTGCCGCGCGCCCTCGCGCAGGCGCGCGGGCAGCTCGCCGACGGCGCCGACATCGTCGACGTGGGCGGGGAGTCGACGCGGCCCGGCGCGATCCCGGTGCCCGTCGACGAGGAGCTCGCGCGCGTCGTGCCGGTGATCGAGGCGCTGGCCGCCGATGGCGCGGTCGTCTCGGTCGACACGATGAAGTCCGAGGTGATGCGCGCCGCGCTCGACGCGGGGGCCGCGATGATCAACGACGTGCGCGCGCTGGCCGCGCCCGGTGCCGCGGCGATCGCCGCGGCGAGTGGCGCCGCGGCCTGCCTGATGCACATGCAGAACGACCCGGCGACCATGCAGCGCGAGCCGCGCTACGACGACGTGGTCGTCGAGGTGCGCGACTTCCTCGCCGCGCGCGCGGCGGCGGCGGTCGCCGCCGGGGTCTCGCGCGAGTCGATCGTGGTGGACCCCGGCTTCGGCTTCGGCAAGACGCTGGCGCATAATCTCGCGCTGGTGCGCGCGCTGCCGCGTATCGCGGCGCTGGGCTACCCGGTGCTCGTAGGGCTTTCGCGCAAGGCGAGCATTGGCGCGATCACCGGGCGCGCGGTTGGCGAGCGCATGGCGGGCAGCGTGGCGGCGGCGATCGCCGCCGTCGCGCGCGGCGCGTCGATCGTCCGCGTGCACGACGTGCGCGAGACCGTCGACGCGCTGCGCGTATGGCGGGCTATCCAACAGGAATAGGGCCATGGCACAGCGCAAGTACTTCGGCACCGACGGCGTGCGCGGACGCGTGGGCGAGGCCCCGATCACGCCCGAGCTGGTGATGCACCTGGGCTACGCCGCGGGCAGGGTGCTCGCGCAGGGCGCGGCGCACGATGCCGTGGCGGGTGCCGCCCAGGCCGGCGGCATCCACGGCAGCGGCGCCCGCGCAGACGGCGAGCGTCCCGGGGTGCTGATCGGCAAGGACACGCGCATCTCCGGCTACCTGCTCGAGGCCTCGCTCGAGGCGGGCCTTTCCGCAGCCGGCGTCGACGTCTACCTCTGCGGCCCGCTGCCCACGCCGGGCATCGCGCACCTCACGCGCGCGCTGCGGCTCGCCGCCGGCATCGTGGTCAGCGCGTCGCACAATCCCTACGACGACAACGGCATCAAGTTCTTCGCCGGCGACGGCGCCAAGCTCGCCGACGCGACCGAGCTCGCCATCGAGCGCGCGATGGAGTCCCCGATCGCCTGCGTGCCGTCGGCCTCGCTCGGCAAGGCGCGGCGCGTCGACGACGCGGCCGGACGCTATATCGAGTTCTGCAAGAGCACCTTCCCCAACGAGCTCGACTTGAAGGGCCGCAGGATCGTCGTCGACTGCGCGCACGGTGCGGCCTACCACGTCGCGCCGACGGTGCTGCGCGAGCTCGGCGCCGACGTGATCGCGGTGGCCGCCGAGCCCGACGGCGTCAACATCAACGCCGGCGTCGGCGCGACGCACCCCGGCCACCTGTCGGCGAAGGTCCGCGAGCACCGCGCCGACCTGGGTATCGCGCTCGACGGCGACGGCGACCGGCTGGTCGTCGCCGACGCGCAGGGGCGCAGCTACGACGGCGACGAGCTCCTGTACGTCATCGCGCGCGACTACCAGCGGCGCGGCGCGCTTGCCGGCGGCGTGGTGGGCACGCAGATGAGCAACCTCGGCTTCGAGCAGGCACTCTCGCGGCACGGCATTCCGCTCGAGCGCGCCAAGGTCGGCGACCGCTACGTGCTCGAGCGGATGGTCGAGAGGTCCTGGCGCCTGGGCGGCGAGAACTCGGGCCACATCATCTGCCTCGACAAGCACACCACCGGCGACGCGATCATCGCCGCGCTGTCGGTGCTGCGCGCGATGATCGAGGCGGGGCAGACGCTGGCCGAGCTCACCGCGCAACTCGTGCTGTTCCCCCAGCACATGATCAACGTGCCGCTGCGCCGCGGCGTGGACTGGCACGCCGACGGCGAGGTACTGAAGGCCGAGCGTGCGGCGACCAGCGCGCTGGGCAGCACGGGGCGCGTGCTGCTGCGGCCCTCGGGTACCGAACCCGTGCTGCGCATCATGGTCGAGGCGCGCGACGCCGCGCTCGCGCGCTCGCATGCCGAGGCGCTGGCGGAGACCATCGCGCGCGTGGCGGGCCAGCGCCTGTAGCGCGGGACGCGGGCCGGCGCTGCCCCGTCGCGCACACCGTTGCGCGCGCCGCACGTGCCGATCGTCGCGCGCGGCGCAACGGAATGTGCAGCCAGCGTGAAATCGGCGCCGCGCGCGGTCCCCGTGGCTTGCGGCCTGCAGTGGCCGTTCCGACAATGTCGCCGTGAAGATCGGGATCCGCGGAAAGCTTTTCCTCGCGCTGCTCGCGACGGGCGTCACCATCGCCATCGGCGTGGTCGTTGCCGAGCGCATCGCGTTCGAGACGGGATTCCGCGCCTACCTGCGCGAGCGCGAGGCCGCGCGGCTCGCGACGCTCGCCGAAACGCTGGCCCAGCACTGGCGCACCGACGGCAACTTCGATGCCTACCGCGGCGACGGCCGCGCCTGGCGGGCGCTGGCGCGCGAGACGATGCTGCCCGAGCGCTGGCGCGAGGGCGCGCCGGGGCCGCGTCCGGGCTTCGGCGCCGGCAGCGCGCCGCAAGCGGGGTTCGACGACGCCCATGGGCCGCGCGAGGGCGAACCGCTGCCGGGAGGCGAGGGCCCGCGCGGGCCACCGGGGCCGCCGGTGGTGCTGCTCGACGCGCAGCGCAGGCCCGTCGCCGGCGGTCCTGCGCGCGCCGCCGAGACCTTCCGGCCGATCGAGGTCGACGGCAAGGTCGTCGGCTACCTCGCGGGCGACCTCTTCACGCCGCGCGTCGGCGAAGCCGAGCAGCGCCTGCAGCGCAGCCTTTTCCAGGCGGCCGCGGTGATCCTCGTCTTCGCGCTGCTGCTCGCGGCGGTGGCGGCCTGGGTGCTCGCGCCCGGCGTGCTCGCGCCGCTGCGCAGGCTCGCGTCGGCGACGCATCGCGTGGCCTCCGGCGACTACGCCGTGCGCGTCGAGCAAACCACGCGCGACGAGGTCGGCGCGCTGGTCTCCGACTTCAACCGGCTCGCCGAGGCGCTGCAGCGCACCGACACGCAGCGGCGCGAAGTGATGGCCGACCTGTCGCACGAGCTGCGCACCCCGCTTGCGATCCTGCGCGGCGAGCTCGAGGCGCTCGAGGACGGCATCCGCACGATGACTCCGGAGAGGCTGCGCTCGCTGCAGGCGGAGGTCGCGACGCTGGGCAAGCTGGTCGACGACCTCTACGACATCTCACTCGCCGACGTCGGCGCCTTGAGGCTCGCGCGCGAGCCGCTGGTGCTCGGCGGTGTCGTCGAGACGGCGCTCGCGGCCTTCGCCACGCGGCTCGCCTCGCGCGGCATCGCCGTCGCGCGCGAGGGGCTCGACGCGCGCATCGTCGTCGCGGGCGACGCGGCGCGGCTGACGCAGGTGCTGAACAACCTGCTCGAGAACTCGGCGCGCTACGTGGCTGGTGGCGCGACGCTGCGCGTCGCGCTTCGCCGCGAAAGGGACGTCGCGAGGCTGACGCTCGAGGACAGCGGGCCCGGCGTTCCCGACGACGCGCTGCCGCGCCTCTTCGACCGCCTGTTCCGCGTCGAGCGCTCGCGGGCGCGCGAGTCGGGCGGCGCGGGCCTCGGGCTCGCGCTCTGCCGGAGCATCGTCGAGGCGCACGGCGGTACCATCGCCGCGAGACGTTCCGCGCTGGGCGGGCTCGCCATCGACATCGTGCTGCCCTGCGCGGCGGGAGACGACGCATGAGCGCCGGCGACATCCTGATCGTCGAGGACGAGCCGAAGCTCGCCGCGCTGGTCGCCGACTACCTCGGCGCGGCGTCGTTCGCGACGCGCATCGTCGCCGACGGCGCCGCGGTGGCCGACGCGGTGCGCGGCCAGCCGCCCGACCTCGTGCTGCTGGACCTGATGCTGCCCGGCAAGGACGGCATGAGCGTCTGCAGGGAGCTGCGCAGCTTCTCCGACGTGCCGATCGTGATGATGACGGCGCGCGTCGAGGAGATCGACCGCCTGCTCGGACTCGAGCTCGGCGCCGACGACTACATCTGCAAGCCCTTCAGCACCCGCGAGCTGGTGGCGCGCGTCAAGGCGATCCTGCGCCGTGCGAGGGGCAGCGCGGCCGCGCAGCGCGTGGCGATCGACGTGGACCGCCACGAGGCGCGCATCGACGGCAGGCTGCTGCCGCTGACGCCCGTCGAGTTCAGGCTCTTGCGGATGCTGGCCGAGAAGCCGGGCCGCGTGCTGTCGCGCGAGCGCGTGCTCGAGGGCCTCTACGACGACCGCCGCGTGGTCACCGACCGTACCGTCGACAGCCACGTGAAGAACCTCCGGCGCAAGCTCAAGGACGCGGGCGTCGACGAGGAGATCGTGCGCTCCATCTACGGCGTCGGCTACAAGCTGGAGCTCTAGGCTGCGCAGACCGCCGGCGTGGCTGCGAGCCGCTCGAATCGGGTGCCCGCGGGAAGGGGTCCCGCGCCGATGAAGGGCCTTCCGTCGTCGATCGCGTCGCGTTGGGGGGGATACGCGATGCCGCGATCGACGAGGAGGGCACGGATCGAAGCCTACGCCGCGATTTCGCAGCAACTGTGGAGAAGCGCGCAAGACATTGCGGATCGTCGTGTCGCGATCGTCGCCGCACGGCGACAGCCGATAGATCGCGGACGTCCATCCCCATAACCCGCGCGTGCACCGCGACCGCGCGATGCGCTCGTATAATCGGCGCATGGCGGCGCTGGTGCACAACGAGGCTTCGCGGCCCGCCGCGCTCGAGGCGTGGCGCGAATCGTTGCGCCAGGGCTACGCGGCGGCCGACGCCGACGCGCTCGTCGCAACGGCTCAGGCCGTGGTCGAGCGCGCCGGCGAGGCGCGCACGGCCGACGGCCAGTCGCTCGCCGGCCGCGCGCTCACCCTTGCGTCGATTCTCGCCGACCTGAAGCTCGATCCGCCCACGCTGCACGCGGGCCTGCTGGCACCGCTCGCGCAAGCGGGGCTGCTCGACCTCGAGACGCTGGCGCAGCGCCACGGTGCCGACGTGGCGATGCTGGTCACCGGCGTCGCGCGCATGGACGAGATCCGTGCGGCCCCCGCCGCCGTGGCGGCGGCCGAGCGCGAGGCGCAGGCCGAGAAGCTGCGCAAGATGCTGCTGGCGATGGTCGCCGACATCCGCGTGGTGCTGATCAAGCTCGCCGAGCGGACGGCCGCCCTGCGCTTCCTGGTGAACGGCGACGAGGCGATGCGCCGCGCGGCGGCGCGCGACGTCGTCGACCTGTTCGCCCCGCTGGCCAATCGCCTCGGCGTCTGGCAGTTGAAATGGGAGCTCGAGGACCTCGCCTTGCGCTCGCTGGAGCCCGACACCTACAAGCGCATCGCGCGCTTGCTCGACGAGCGCCGCATCGACCGGGAGCGCTACATCGCGGACGTGGTGGAGACCCTGAAGCGCGAGCTTGCCGCGGCGGGGATCCGCGCCGAGGTCACGGGGCGCCCGAAGCACATCCACAGCATCTGGAAGAAGATGCAGCGCAAGCAGGTGGGGATCGAGGCGCTGTACGACATCCGCGCGGTGCGCGTGCTGGTCGACGAGGTGAAGGACTGCTACGCCGCGCTCGGCATCGTGCACCACCTGTGGACGCCGCTCGCCGACGAGTTCGACGACTACATCGCCAAGCCCAAGTCCAACGAATACCGCTCGCTGCACACTGCCGTGACCGGGCCCGACGGGCGCGCGCTCGAGGTGCAGATCCGCACGCGCGACATGCACCAGCATTCCGAGTACGGCGTTGCCGCGCACTGGCGCTACAAGGAAGGCAGCGCCGTGGCGAAGCGCGGGGACCCGGGCTTCGACGAGAAGATCGCCTGGCTGCGGCAGATCCTCGACTGGCGGGACAGCGTGGCGGCGAGCGGCGACCTGGTCTCGGCGTTCCGCAACAGCCTGTTCACCGAGTCGATCTACGTGCTCACGCCGCAGGGCAAGGTGATCGACCTGCCGCAGGGCGCGACGCCGGTCGACTTCGCCTATGCCGTGCACACCAACCTCGGCCACCGCTGCCGCGGCGCGCGCGTCGACGGCCAGATGGTCCCGCTCGACACGCGGCTCTCCAATGGCCAGCAGGTCGACATCATCACGGTCAAGGAGGGCGGCCCCTCGCGCGACTGGCTCAATCCCGAGCTCGGCTACGTCGTCAGCCACCGCGCGCGGGCCAAGGTGCGGCAGTGGTTCAAGGCGCAGCAGCTCGAGACCACCATCGCGCAGGGCCGCGCGATGGTCGAGCGCGAGCTGGCGCGGCTCGGCCAGACGGCGCTCAAGCTCGACGCCGTCTCCGCCAAGGCGGGCTTCGCCAGGACCGACGATTTCTTCGCCGCGTTCGCGCGCGACGACATCAACTCGCGCCAGGTGCAACTCGCCATCCAGGCCGTTGCGCAGCCGGGTGCGGCGCCCGCGCCCGCCGCGGTCGAGGACGCCGTCGAGACCAGGGTCGCGCGCTCGGCCGGCTCGGGCAGCGGCATCCTGGTGGTCGGCGTCGACCGGCTGATGACCGCGCTGGCGCGCTGCTGCAAGCCGGCGCCGCCCGATCCCATCGTCGGCTTCATCACGCGCGGCAAGGGCGTGACCATCCATCGCGCGGGCTGCAGCAACGTCGCGCGCATCCGCGAGCGCGAGCCCGAGCGGCTGATCGAGGCCAACTGGGGCGCGGCGCGCGAGGAGCTCTTCCCCGTCGACATCGTCATCGAGGCGATGGACCGCCAGGGGCTGCTGCGCGACATCTCGGAAGTGCTGTCGCGCGAGAAGATCAACGTGACCGCGGCGCGCACGCTGACGCGCAACCTGCAGTCGCACATGGCCTTCACCGTGGAGGTGCCGGGGCTTGAGGCGCTGCGGCGCGCGCTGGCGCTGGTGCGCGACGTGCCGGGCGTGCTGTCGGCGGGGCGGCGCTAGGGCGCTCAGGCCTTCAGCGGGATGAAGCGCAGCGACACGCCGTTGATGCACCAGCGGTCGCCGAGCGGCTTCGGCCCGTCGTCGAAGATGTGGCCGTGATGGCCACCGCACTTGGCGCAATGCACCTCGAGGCCGACGAACACCGACTTGCTGCCGCGGCCCTTGTCGAAGGCGCCGGGAATCGAGGTCACGAAGCTCGGCCAGCCGGTGCCGCTGTCGAATTTCATCGCCGAGGTGAACGAGGGCAGCGAGCAGCCCGCGCAGACGAACACCCCGTCGCGCTTCTCGCGGTTGAGCGGGCTCGAGCCGGGGTACTCGGTGGCGTCGAGGCGCAGCACCCTGAAGCTCTCGGGCGGCAGCGCGGCGCGCCATTCGGCCTCGGTCATGGTCACGGGCTTCGCGTCGGTGGCGATGGTGGCGCCGGGTGCGAGGAGCTTGCGCCAGTCGCGCTGCAGCGCCTCGACCGCCTCGGGCGTGCCGCCCTTCGCGTACTCGGCGCGCGCGAGCGGCCCCACGAGGGTGCTGCCGAGCGAAGCGGAACCTGCGAGCGCCAGCGAAAGCCACCTGCGGCGATTCATGGTGAAGACCTCCTGTCGTCCCTGGGCGCGGCCCGATGCGGGACGGTCGTCCCGCCGAGCGTGAACCTTACAACGCCTTGGACTGTGCTGCGAGCCGGCAGTTCGGCGGCAGGGGCCGGGGCGTTCGCCGCGGAGGGCCTCAGCCGGCGGCCTTGTTGGCGTCGTCGGATTCGTGCGCCGGCCACACGTCGCGCACCACCTCGATCAGCGCGGCGATCACCGGGTCCCCGGCGCGCTCGCGCGGGTAGAGGAACTGCAGCTGGGTGGTGAGGCGCGGGCCCTTCCACAGCACGATCTCGCCGGCCTTGGCCTGCGCCTTCGCGAGGTCCTCGCGCATCAGCGACACGCCCAGCCCTGCGACCACCAGCGAGCTGATCACGGCCTCGTGGTCGGCCTCGATGCGCGTGGCGGGCTCGACGCCGTTCTCGTCGAACAGGCGCCGCGTCAGCGCGCGATGGGTGCTGATCTCGGGGGTCATGATCCACGGCAGCATGGCGATGTCGTGGAAGCTCTTGCCGTCGACGCGGTCGCGCCATTCGATCGGCGCGACGATGCGATAGGCGAACTCGGTGAGCGGCAGCGCGGCGACCAGCGGGTGGGTGCGATCGCCGTAGTAGAAGCTCGCGTCGAGCTCCTCGTCGCGCACCTTGTCGAAGGCCTCGCCGGAGACCTCGTGCTGCAGGACGATCTCGAGCAGCGGGTGGCGCTCGACCGCGCGCGCCAGGAACTGCGGCAGGCGCACGAACCCGGGGTCGGCGACCGTGCCCACGCGCGCATGCCCGGCGAGCTCGCCGTGGATGGCGTGCGCGGCATTGCGCAGCCCCTGCGCGGCGCCCAGCACCGCCTGGGCGTAGGGCAGCAGCTTGCGGCCGGCGGGGGAGAGCGCCATCCCCGACGAGGTGCGCTCGAACAGCACCACGCCAAGCTCGTCCTCGACGGCCTTGATCTGCGCCGACAGGGCGGGCTGGCTGACGTGCAGCCTGTCGGCGGCGCGCGTCAGGTGGGCCATTTCGGCCACCGCGACGAAGCCCCGCAGCTGGTAGAGCTCCATGGTGGACTCCTAACCCCTTCTATTACCGCGATTGTTGCAGTGCGTCAAGTCTAATCCTGGAATCAGATGGTCTTATGTCGCTGATTCGAAACAACGATTGGAACGCTGACCTGTCAGTGCCTATATTGGCTCTGTGCGGTGCATCAAAAGTGCATCCGCGCCTTTGAATCACCGAAAGGACACGATCATGCGAGTTTCGACTGCCCCCGTGGACGGCTGGAGCGCCTACTACGCCCTCCTGACCGAAGCACTCTCCGCCAGCCCGCGCCCGAACGCCGCCCGCAACGCCGACGCGCGCCCCGCGGTGCGCCGCCGCAGCCTGGCCGAGCGGATCGACCACTGGTTCGCCGAGCGCCGGATCGCCGAGCAGGAGCGCTATCTCGCCCAGTCCGCCGACCTTTGCGAGCTCGAGCGCAGGCAGCGCGACGTCAACCTGTGGCGCTACTACTGATTCCGCCAATCGCCCGGCGCGCCGGCGGCCACGCCGGTGCGCGGGCTTCCCGCTAGACCAGCCCGTCGAGCGGCTGCACGTCGACCTCGCTGCCCTCGGGCAGGTCGCCGACGTCGGTGCCCAGCACCACGAAGCAGTTGGCGCGGGACATCGACGACAGGATCCCCGAGCCCTGCCCGCCGGTGACGCGCACCGAGGCCGAGCCGTCGGCCTCGCGCGACACGATGGCGCGCTGGAATTCGGTGCGCCCCCGCGACTTGCGGATCGGCGACGCGAGGCGCGCGCGCAGGTAGGGCAGCGGCGGCTCGTCGCGGCGCCCCGAGAGCAGCAGCAGCGCCTCGCGCACGAACTGGTAGAACGTCACCATGGTGCTGACCGGGTTGCCCGGCAGCCCGAAGAAGTGCGCGCCGCCGAGCTTGCCGTATGCGAGCGGCCGTCCCGGCTTCATGGCGATCTTCCAGAACACCACTTCGCCCAGCGAGTCGAGGAGCTTGCGCACATAGTCGGCCTCGCCGACCGACACGCCCCCCGAGGTGATGACGACGTCGGCCGACGACGCGGCCACGCGGAAGGCGCGCTCCAGTGCCTCGGGCACGTCGGCCACCACGCCCATGTCGATGGGCTCGCAACCCAGCCGCTTCAGCATGCCGCCGATGGTGTAACGGTTGCTGTCGTAGAGCTGGCCTTCCGCCAGCGGGATGCCGATCGACACGAGCTCGTCGCCGGTGGAGAAGAACGCCACGCGCAGCCTGCGGAACACGGCGACCTCGCCGATGCCGATCGACGCCAGCATCCCGACCTCGGCAGGGCGCACGAGCTGGCCGCGCTGGAACACCGTGGCGCCGCGCGCGAGGTCCTCGCCGGCGAGGCGCACGTTCTGGCCCTTCGTCTGCGCGCCGCCCGCGGCGATGCACGCACCTTGCGCGGTCTGCGACGCGCGCTCCTGCATCACCACGGTGTCCGCGCCACGCGGGATCACGCCGCCGGTGAAAATGCGCACCACCTCGCCCTTGCCCACGATGCCCTCGAAGGGATGGCCCGCGGCCACGCGCCCGACGCCGCGAAGCTCGGTCTCGCCGCCGGCGTCGAGGTCCTCGAAGCGCAGCGCCCACCCGTCCATCGCCGAGTTGGCGTGCGAAGGCACGTCGATCGGGGAGACGACGTCCTCGGCGAGCGTGCGGCCGAGCGCATCGCGAATGTGCACGCGCTCGAAGCCCTCGATCGGCTTGAGGTGCCGCCGGATCAGCTTGCGCGCGCCCTCCACGGGCATCGAGTTCGGGTCGTAGTCGTCGAGTTCCATGTCGCGATTCTAGTCGGTCATCGCGCCGCCGCCGTCGCGCCCGCCGCCTGCCAGCGCATCGAGCTCGGCGCGCGTGTTCACGTTGGCGAAGGCGCCGGCCTCGTCGTCGAAGTCCACCGCGAGCGCGTCGTGGCGGGCATACCAGTCCGCGACCCTGCGGCCGCCTGCGGACAGGAAGCGGGCGAGGTCCTCGCCGAGCTCGCGCAACACCAGCGCATGCGTCGGCTGGAGGCCCTCGCCGGTGCGCGCGCAGGCGAGCACGGCGCCTTGTTGCACGGCGGCCGCGCCGAGGCGGGCGCGCAGGTCGAGGGGTAGTCGCGGGACGTCGCAGGGCACGAACAGTACCCAAGGCGTCGTCGCGGCCGCGAGGCCGGCGGCGATGCCGGCGAGCGGCCCCGCATGCCCCGTGCCGCCGTCCGCGACCACGTCGTGGCCGAAGGCACGGTAGCGCTCGAGGTTGCGGTTCGCGCTCACCCGCAGCGTCGCCACCTGTGGCGCGAGGCGCCTCAACACATGCGAAACCAGCGGCTCGCCCTCGAAGGCGACGAGTCCCTTGTCGGCACCGCCCATGCGCCGTCCTTCGCCGCCCGCCAGCACCACGCCGGTGACCGCGTCGCGCGTGGGGAGGGGATTGCCGTGGCCCGCCATCGATCGATGGTAGCAGGGGCAGGCGAGACATCAGCCATCGATCAGGTTGCGCGAAGGACTTCCACGCGCTCGCTGCCTAGAGTGCCGGCACTGCTTCCCGACACGCGCGAACACGTCATGTCCACCTTCATCGTCCGTCGCCGCGGCATCGCAGCCAATGCCGCCGAGCTCGACTTCGCCCTCACCCGCCTGCGCGACGCCGACGGATGGACGGGGCTGGACGCGCGCTGCGTCCACTCCTATGCGCTGCGCGAGAGCGACGGCAGGCTCGGGCTCGCCTGCGTCCTCGAGGCCGCCGCGGCGGAGGCCGTGCGCGACCACGCGCGCGCGGCGCAGGTCGCCGCACACGAGGTGCTGCGCGTCGGCCGCCTCGTCGTCGGGCGCGATTTCGCGTCGCCGCAGGCCTACCTCGTGCGACGGCGGTCGGGCTGGCCCGACGTCGAAGCCTTCGGCGGGGCGGCCGCGAGCGCGTCCAGCGCTGGCGGGGACGCGATGGTGTCGCAGGTCGCGTGGTTGCAAAGCTACGCCGTACACGAGCACGACCGGCGCATCGGCAGCGTTTGCCTCTACCAGGCGACCGGGCCGCGCGCGCTGTGGGACCACGCGCGCGTGGCGCGCATGCCCATCGCCGAGGTGCTACCGGTGCTCGGGCGCATCGTGTTCAGCCCCCTTCCGTTCGTCCCAACGGCTGCGCTACGCCCGCTGCGCGACCGATGGCTCCCTGCCGCGGGCAACCCAACCGAGTAAAGGAAACATCGACATGAAGCGATACCTGATCGAACGCAACATCCCCGGCGTCGGCAAGCTCGACCGCCAGCAGCTCAGGGACGCGTCGGCGACATCCAACGCGGCGCTGGCCAAGCTGGACGGCAAGGTGCAATGGGTGCAGTCGTACGTGGTCGACGACCAGACGTTCTGCGTCTACCTCGCCGACGACGAGGCGGCCGTGCAGGAGCATGCCCGGCTGAGCGGCTTCCCCGCCAGCAAGGTGACGGAGGTGCGCACCGTCATCGAGCCGATGACGGCGTTCTGACCCCGGTTCCCGCGCTAGCGGGAACGCCACCCTCTCTTTCCATGGAACGACACATGAACATCGCCACCCTGGTGTACGGGCTCGCGAGCTACGCGATCTTCCTCCTCACCCTGCTGTATGCAATGGGCTTCGTCGGCAATGCCGTCGTGCCGAAGTCGATCGACGTCGGCGTGCCGGCCGGCGCGGCCGGCGAGCCCCTCGGCGTCTCGCTGCTGGTCAACGTCGGGCTGCTCGCCGTGTTCGCGCTGCAGCACAGCGTGATGGCACGCCCCGCGTTCAAGCGCTGGTGGACGCAGGTGGTGCCGCCTGCGGTCGAGCGCAGCACCTTCGTCCTGCTGGCGAGCACGGCGTTGCTGCTGCTGTTCGCCGGCTGGCGACCGCTCGACGCGCCGATGCCCTGGGACCTGCGGGCCAGCGTCGCGGGCACCGCGCTGTCGGTGCTGGGTGCGCTGGGATGGCTGCTGGTGGTGGTCGCGACCTTCCAGATCGACCACTTCGAGCTCTTCGGCGTCAAGCAGGCCTGGTACGCGCTGATCGGCCGCCCGCTGCCCGCGCCCGTGTTTCGCGTCCCCGGCCTGTACCGGCAAGTGCGCCACCCGATCTACCTCGGCTTCATCCTCGCCTTCTGGGCGACACCCGCGATGAGCGCAGGCCACCTGCTGTTCGCGGTGGTGACGACGGCCTACATCCTGGTCGGCATCGGGTTCGAGGAACGCGACCTCGTCGCGCAGTTCGGCGACCGCTATCGGCGCTACCGCGCAAGCGTCGGGATGCTGTTGCCGAGGCCCAACACCCGGCGACGCCGCGCTGGCACAATGAACCCGTGACCACCGCGACCCCCACGCCGTTGCTGCTGCGGTTCGGTGCCTGCGAGATCGACGAGGCGCGGCGCGCGCTGATCGCCGGCGGGCGCGAGCTCAAGCTGCAGCCGCGCGTGTTCGACGTGCTCTGCTACCTCGCGCGCCATCGCGACCGCGTGGTGTCGAAGGACGAGCTGCTCGACGCGCTGTGGCCCGGCGTGGTGGTGGTCGACAACGCCCTGCAGCGCGTCGTGTCGCTGGCGCGCGGCGCGCTGGCCGACGCAGGGCTCCCCGACGTCGTGCGAACCTATCCGCGCCGCGGCTATCGCTTCTGCATCGACGACGGGGCCGACGAGGCCTGCGCCGACGACGGCGCGATGCCCGCCGGCCAGGGGGAGGCCGGCGCATCGCCTGCCCGCGCGACGCTCGTCCGGCAGGCGCGTGCCGCGATGGAGGCCCTCGACTGGACGGGCGCCTGCGAGGCCTTCGCCGCCGCCGACGAGCAGGCGGCACTCGCCCCCGACGAGGTCGAGCAATGGGGCCGCGCGGCCATCTGCGCGGGCCTCGGCCCGAGTGCCGTCGCGGCACTCGAACGCGTGGTCGCGGAACGCGACGCCGCCGGCGATTCGCTCGGCGCGGTGCGCGCCACGCTGCTGCTGGTGCAGATCCGCATCGACCACCGCCAGGGGGCGATCGCCAACGGGCTCCTCCAGCGCGCCTCGCGCTACCTCGACGGCGGCGCGCCCTCCGCCGAGCGCGGGCATTACGCGTGGATGGCAAGCCGCTTCTCGCTCGCCGGTGGCGACGCCGACCGGGCCTACGCGCTGGCCAGCGAGGCCTGCATGCTCGGGCGCGAGCTGCGCGACCCCGACGTCGAATGCCTGGGGCTCATGTACCGCGGCCACGCGATGGTCGCGCAGGGCAGGGTGAGCGAAGGCATCGCGCTGCACGAGGAGGCCGCCGCGCTGATCCGCGTCGGCGGCGTGCGCTCGTGGGTTGCGGGCTGGGCGCTGTGCTCCATCCTGTACGCGGCGCGCTACCGCTGCGACTGGCAGCGCGCGGCGCAGTTCGCCGAGGTCTTCGAGCAATGGGCGCGCTCGAGCCGCATGCCGGCGTTCCCCGGCACCTGCCAGCTCCACCGCGCCGCGGTGCTCGGGGTGCAGGGCGAGCTCGCGCGGGCGGCCTCGGAGGTCCGCTCGGCGGTCGAGCTCCTGGCACGCGCCGCACCCTGGGCGGAAGGCGACGCCCACGCGGTGCTGGGCGACGTGCTGTCGGCCATGGGCGATTTCGACGCTGCCGAGTCGGCCTACCGCCATGCGCACGCGCTCGGCTGGGACCCGCAACCGGGGCTTGCGCGCCTCCAGCTCCTGACCGGACGGCCCGAGCTCGCGCTGCGCGGCCTCGAAAGGGCGCTCGCGGAAGGCGACTGGTCGCTGCGCGAGCGGCGCGGCCAATTGTTCTGCCTGCTGGTGCACGCCGCGGTGGCCTCGGGCGACGTGGACCGCGCGCGCGAGGCGATGCGCACGCTTGCCACCGACCCGCAGATGCTCGCCACCGAGGCGCTCAAGGCGCAGCACTGCGCCGCGGAAGCCGAGGTCGCGATCGCCGACCGCGACCTCGTGGTGGCCGCGCGCCTCCTGCGCCGCGCGGCGCACCACTGGCGCGAGGTCGGTTCTCCGGGCGGGGAAGCCGAAGCGCGGCTGCGCCTCGCCGAGTGCCTGCTGAGCGATGACGACGTCACCGGCAGCGAACTCGAGCTGCACGCCATCGACGCGAGGCTCGCGCCGTCCGTGCTGCCGCATGCCCGGCGGATCGACGCCTTGCGGGCTGCGCTGGGCGAGCGCGCGGCGACGCGCGCCCGCCCCTGACGCCTGCGCACGGCGCGGGCGATCGGCCCGCGCATGCCCCGGCGCCGTCAGGCGGCCTTGGCGAGCAGTCGACGCACGCGCTCGCGCAACAGCCGGGTGAAGCGGCTCGCCGGCTTCTGCGCCTCGCGCTCGGCGATGAGCGCGCGCGCGAGGCTCGCGCGGCGGGCGCGCAATGCCGCCTCGGTATGCGTGAGCTGGACGATGTCGCATTGCGCGAGACTTCCCCCGCAGCGGTGCGCGATGTCGCGCACTTCCTCCATGCGCGCGATGCAGCGCTCGTAAGCGCCGTCGCCGAACGCCATCAGCGCGCCGCACAGCGGCTCCGCCAGCAGCGACTCGGGATACCAGGCGAGCGCCGCGCCGCTGCGGAACGCCGCGGAGGCGCGCGTCGCGGCGTCGGCGCGCCCGGTGGCGGCGAAGGCCATGGTCGCGTGCATCGCGAAGAACGGCTGCAGCGTCTCGAGCGCCTGCGCCTCCCAACGATCGGCGAGGACTTCCCAGCGCCAACCGAGGTCGGTGCCGCGCAACCCGAGGCGCCACAGCAGCGCCGAGGCGTCGGCGAGCACCGACACGCCTTGCACCTTCGCGCCCGCGATCCGCGCGTCGTGGATACGCAGCGCCGCCTCGAGCTCGTCCTGCTCGAAGTGGAACAGCGCGCGGTGCCATTCGAGGTGCACCGCGAAGGCGTTCGGCTCGCGCATCGCGTCCTCGTTGCGCGCGAGGAAGTTAAGGCCCTGCCGGGCGCGTCCCTCCATGTCCATCACGTGGGCGACGACGTGCACCGCGCCCGGGTGTGCAGCGTCGATGTCCAGCGCGCGGCGCGCGACCGCTTCGGCGGACGCGTGCTGGCCGTTCTCGACCAGCCCGAAGGCATACATCGCCAGCACGCTGGCGTGCCCCTCCATCGGCGTGCGCCAGGCCGGCAGCACCTGGGCGACGCGGTCGCGAAGCATGCGTCGCCGGCCGAGCCTGAAGTCCAGCGCGTGCGCGACCAAGAGGGCCAGCAGGTCGAAGGGCTGGTCGATGACGATCGCACCGTAGCGTTCCAGCGCGCCGCCGGTGTCGCCCTCGAGCCAGGCGCGCGCGGCGTCGGCGTGCCGTCGATCGCCGCCCGGCGCGGCGTCGAGCCGCACGAGGCTGTCGGCGAGCTCCGCCCGCGCGGCGCGACGATCGGCCGCGACGATCATGCCGCAGCGCAGCCGATGTGCCGCGGCGTTCCCCGGGTCGCGCGCCAGCGCCGCCGAGAGCAGTTCGGCCGGCCGCCCGCGATGGGTATGGAGGCACCACAGCGCGCGATCGACGAAAGCGGGTGCGGTGTCCGGAGTGGGCTGCCGCATCGCGCGGGTCGCGACCGGTGGGGATATCGCAAGCGTGTCCATGGCGTCCCGTGGTTCGAGGAAGACGCCACTGTAGGCAGGCGCGCGGCCCGCGTCCTTCGCCCCGCCTGATCGATTGCTGATGCCGGCGGGCCGCCGGCCGGGAATGGCCCCGCCGGCGCGGGACTGCGGGGGTCAGCCCCCGATGTAGCTCATCTCCACGCGCTCGCGCGGCGCCTGGCCGGGATGCGCGGCCTCGCCACGGAGCTCGGAGTAGCGGTCGCTGCGCAGCGACCAGACCGCCCGCACCACGCCCGCGAGCTCGTCGTCGCTCGCACCCGCGCGCAGCCTCGCGCGCAGGTCGGTGCCGCGCGTTGCGAAGAGGCAGGTGTAGACCTTGCCGTCGGTGGAAAGCCGCGCCCGCGTGCAATCGCGGCAGAACGCCTGCGTCACCGAGGCGATGACGCCGATCTCGCCGCTGCCGTCCTTGTAGCGCCAGCGTTGCGCAACCTCGCCGGTGTAGTTGGCGGTCGCGGGCTCGAGCGGGGACTCGCGGTCGACGGCCGCGATGATCTCGCGCGCGGTCACCACGTCGTCCATCCGCCAGCCGTTGGTGTGGCCGACGTCCATGTACTCGATGAAGCGCACGATGTGGCCCGTGCCCTTGAAGTGCCTCGCCAGCGCCGGGACCGCGTGCTCGTTCACGCCGCGCTTGATGACCGCGTTGACCTTGACCGGGCCGAAGCCCGCTGCACCCGCGGCGTCGATGCCCGCCAGCACGTCGGAGACCGGGAAGTCCACGTCGTTCATGGCGCGGAAGGTCGCCTCGTCGAGCGCGTCGAGGCTCACCGTCACGCGGCGCAGGCCCGCATCGCGCAGTGCGCGCGCCTTGCGGGCGAGCAGCACGCCGTTGGTGGTGAGCGTCAGGTCGACGGGCAGCTTCGCCAGCATCTCCACCAGGCGCTCGAGGTTGCGGCGAAGCAGCGGCTCGCCGCCGGTGAGCCGGATCTTCTGCACGCCGGCATCGACGAAGGCACGCGCCACGCGCGCGATCTCCTCGAAGGACAGGAGCTCGGCGTGCGGCAGGAACTCGTAGTCGCGACCGAACACTTCCTTGGGCATGCAGTACACGCAGCGGAAGTTGCAGCGGTCGGTGACCGAGATGCGCAGGTCGCGCAGCGGCCTGCCCAGCTTGTCGTGCGGCGACCCTGCGCCGTGTCCGCGCTGCGCGCGCGCCGCCTCGTCGAGGCGCGCGTCGAGCGCGGCGTCGCGATGGTCGGCCAGCGGGATGACGCGAGTGGTCATGGGGCCTTGCCGGCCGGCCGGCCGCTCGAAAGTCGCCCCATTGATGCAAGGCACGGGATCATCGGGTCATGGTAGCAGAGGGCCCCTTCGGCCCGCCGCGGACGGCCAGGTGGCGGGCCGTTTCCGGCTATAATCCCGGGCTCGCGGAGAGTTGGCCGAGTGGTCGAAGGCGCCTGACTCGAAATCAGGTAATGGGCAACCATTCGGGGGTTCGAATCCCTCACTCTCCGCCACCAACAATCCGGTAACGCGCTGATTTCTGAATGGAAACAGCGCGTTTTTCGTTTCTGGCGCGTGGAGGCCAGGCGCACTGGCGTCGCGCCGCAGCTGACCGGTGCGGATCGGGAACCGGCGACGTCGATGGTGCAGACGCCGCGCGGCTGGGAGAAGCAGACGGGCGCGCAGATCAGGCGAGCGTTCGGACCTTTGGCTCGCGATCGAACATCCGCGTCGCGGCAGCCTTGAGGAACGAGCCGTCGAGCGGCGTGACGCCAGCATCCGCGACCACGCCGGCCTTATCGAGCAGAAGCTTGCATTCGGGTGTGCATCCGATGGCCTTGAGATGCCCGAACGCGTCACGAACGAAGTCCACCGCTGCAGCCTCGTTGGCCAGCTTCCCCACTGCCGCTTTGTCAAGCACCAGCGCCACGGCATCGAACAGCACCGAAGGCGATCCGGCGAGCTGCCCATCGGCTTTTTGCGTCCCACCCTTGAGCTTGATGGCACCAACTCTTGGCGCGACGAGCATCGCCTTGGCGCCCGCGGCTTCGATGTCGGCCTTGACACGCAACAGCACGGCGCGGTCGGAGCCTTCGTCGAACAGCACGGCCACCTTGCGGCCCTTGAGCGTGGGCTTCATCCTGGCAACGATCGACAGCGCCGGCGAGGCCCGCATGTCGCCGGTCGGCGCGGCGGCGGGCAACGCGGAGGGGAGCGGCAGTGCGAGTCCGGCAGCGATGCGCATCGCGAGGTCCTCGTCGATGTTGCGGATGCTCGCGACGACGCGGCTGCGAACGTGCTCGAGCTCGACTTTCGAAAGCTCGAAGACGATCGCCGAGGCGATGTGAGCCTGTTCGATCGGCGCCTGCGAACGGTAGAAGAGGCGTGCCTGGGTGTAATGGTCGGCGAAGCTCGCGGCGCGGATACGTTGCTTGAGTGCAGGATCACCGCCGACTGCCACCGTCCCTGCGCTCACGAACCCTCGTTGCGGCGATTCGCGCGGGCCGCCGTCCTCGGCGGCATCGTCCAGGCTGTTCGGCTCGTAGTTGGCGCGTCCCTTGAATACCTGTGTCTGCATCATGCCGTCGCGCTGGAAGTTCTGGAATGGGCATTTGGGCGCGTTGACGGGAATCTGGTGGAAGTTGCTCGTGCCGAGCCGCGATTTCTGCGTGTCGAGGTAGGAGAACAGCCGCCCCTGCAACAGCGGGTCGTCGGTGAAGTCGATGCCGGGAACCACATTCGACGGAAGGAAAGCGACCTGCTCGGTCTCGGCGAAGAAATTGTCGGGCCAGCGATCCAGCACCAGGCGGCCGACGATGGTGAGCGGAAGGTCTTCCTCAGGGATGAGCTTGGTGGCGTCGAGCACGTCATAGGGCTGCGCGTCGGCAAAGGCCTGGTCGAACACTTGCAGGCCGAGGTCCCACTCCGGCGGGCTGCCCGAGGTGATCGCCTCCCACAGGTCGCGTCGGGTGAAATCAGGGTCCGCGCCGGAGATCTTCACCGCTTCGTCCCACAAGGTGGACTGCATGCCGAGGCGCGGTCGCCAGTGGAACTTCACGAACTTGGCCTCGCCCGCGGCGTTGACCAGGCGAAACGTGTGGACGCCGAATCCTTCCATCATGCGTAGCGAACGCGGCAACGCGCGGTCCGACATCACCCACATGATCATGTGCATCGTCTCCGGCATCAGCGAGACGAAGTCCCAGAACGTGTCGTGCGCGGACGCGGCCTGCGGGAAGCCGCGGTCCGCCTCCGGCTTGACCGCATGGACGAGGTCAGGAAACTTGATCGCGTCCTGGATGAAGAACACTGGCATGTTGTTGCCGACCAGGTCCCAGTTGCCCTCGTCGGTGTAGAACTTGACGGCGAAGCCGCGCACGTCGCGTGGCGTGTCCTTCGAGCCTTTCGATCCGGCGACGGTCGAGAACCGGCAGAACACGGGGGTGCGCTTGCCCTTCTTCGCAAACACCGTGGCACGGGTCAGTTCGGGAATCGCGCGCGTGCACTCGAAAAACCCGTGCGCACCCGACCCGCGCGCATGCACGATGCGTTCGGGAATTCGTTCGTGGTCGAAGTGGAAGATCTTTTCCCGGAGGACGAAGTCCTCGAGAAGCGTCGGTCCGCGCTCGCCGAGCTTGAGGCTGTTTTGGTTGTCAGCGACCGGCGTGCCGTGGTTGGTGGTGAGGATCGACTGCCCCGCAGCCCCGGTACCCATGCTCTGATGGGTTTCGCCGCCGCCCGACGCGATGCCACCGGGACTGCGCCGAAGCTTGTTGCGGTCAGGCGTGGAGGCTTTGCTGGAAGGCGTTCTTGACGGCTTGCGCGTGGGCATTCGGATTTTCCTTGGTGGGCAATGCGCACGACAGGCACGCGCACGTGATATGCCGCCAGCACTCCGCGGCCACTGGGGGCTCGAGGCAAGTCCCCGGCACATTGCACTTGGCGATCCCCGAGGCGCAGGGAACGAGACGAACGTCACTGTCTACGCCAGCGCGACGACTGTCAGTCGCCGAAAGGGGGATTCGGGCGTAGGCGTGGACCTACGCCCGAATAGCGCGACACGCCTCCGCTGCCTCGTTCTCGACAACGCCGCAGAACAAAACGGCCCACCGAAGTGAGCCGTTCACGGGGAGTGCGGGGAGACGCCGTCAGGCGCGGCGATACCTGAACCACACGAAGGCAGCCAACATCAGCGCGAGGGCGGTGATCGCGATGCCCGGCGCGGGAACAGCCGCGCTGGAAGATCCGCTCACCGTAATCTGCACCGTGCCGCCCCATCCGGACATGGACCCGACGTTGCAGCCTCCGACCACACCTTCGCCCTGAACGCCGAGGACATGGCTGCCCGCGCTCACCGGCCCGAGGGCAAAGAGCGCGCTGGTCTGCCCGGGGCTGAGGACCGAGGTGGCGGCGCGCTCGACGCCATCGACCAGGAAGTGGACGAAAATGGGTCCGCAGTGGGTCGGGGCAGCCGTGTACGAGACATTCAGCACCCCGTCGGTCGTCACCGGAATATTGAATGGCGGCGTGCAGAGCTGGGTTCCGACGCTCGTGCAATTGACCGAAACCGGAACTGAGGATGTTTGCGCCGTGGCCGCACCCGCAAACAACCCTGACACCAAGACGATCAAGACCAACGCGATGCGCATGGCTTCTCCCCTGGCTATTTTGTGGCGACGCGGATTATAGGCGGCCGATCGGCTCACGTCCACACCGGCCCGATCCGGTACCCCTGCGCCGGCGCCGCCAGGCCGATACCGTCGATTTCCCGCCGCCGGCCGCCTGCGTGACGAGCGGTGCCCGGTGCGTCTATCCTCGCGACGCGAACTTCCGCTTCCACAGCTCCCAGGGCCGCCCGAGCACCGCGCGGTTCGTCTCGTCGTACTTCGCGGCCTCGTCGTCGCTGAGGTAGGTCACGTCGCCGCCGAGCGCGATGGCGCGTTGCTGCAGCTCGGCATTGACTTGCGCGTAGTAGGCGCGGAACACGGCTTCCGCGATGCTGCGTCCCACTGCGCAGTAGCCGTGCCCGCGCATCAGCACCACGTTTCGATCGCCGAGGCGCTCGGCGAGGGCTTCGCCCTGCGCGGCGTTGCGGATCAGCATGTCGGTCATGCCGAACTTCTCGCGGATCTCGAACACGGGTGCGCCGCCGCCGAGAAAGCCGCTCATGTGATAGACCGGCTTCAACGGTACCGAGCTCGCGGCGAAGGGCACGACCGGGGCCGCGTGGCTGTGCACCACCGAGGCGACGTCGGGCCTTCGCGCGTAGATGCGGCCATGGATGTAGCGCTCGAGGTAGGGATTGCGCGCATCGCCGCCCTGCACGTTGCCGTCGAAGTCGTAGCTCTGGATGTCGTCGCGCGTGACGAGCTCGGGCGCCAGCGAGCGCGACAGCAGGAACCGCCCGGGTTCGTCGGGGTGCCGCACGCTGACGTGGCCGAATCCATCGAGGACGTTCAGGCCCGCGAGGATGTGGTTGGCGGCAACGAGGTCGTCGAGGAGGACGTCGGGTGTCGGCATCGCGCGCAGTATCCCATGCTGCCCGCCGTCAAGTCGTGGTCGCGTCCTCGCCGAGTTCCGCCACCAGGTCCGCGATGGCGAGCGATGCCGTCAGCCCGGGGCTCTCGATGCCGAACAGGTTGACGAGGCCGCGCACGCCGTGCACCGCAGGTCCCTGGATGCAGAAATCCTGGGTGGCGACGTCGGGCGGGACGATCTTCGGCCGGATGCCCGAGTAGGCAGGCGCCAGCGCGCCATCCTCGAGGCCCGGCCACCAGCGCCTGATCGAGGCATAGAACGCGTCGGCCCGCCGCGGGTCGACGTCGTAGTCGCGTTCGCCGACCCACTCGACATCGGGGCCGAAGCGCGCCTGTCCGCCGAGGTCGACGGTGAGGTGGGTGCCGAGGCCGCCGGGCACCGGCACGGGATAGATCAGCCGCGAAAACGGCGAGCGACCGGCCAGCGCGAAATAGCTGCCCTTGGCGTAGTACGGCGTCGGCACGCGCTCGCGGGGCATGCCCTCGATGCGCGACGCGACCTGCGGCGCGTCGAGCCCGGCGCTGTTCACCACCAAGGTCGCGGCGAGGGTCATGGGGTCGGCTCCACCGACGTCGATCTCGATGCCGCCGCCGGCGACGCGGCCACCGCAGACGGGTGCGTGGAAGGCGAACAGCGCGCCCGCCGCTTCGGCGTCACCCTGCAGCGTGGTCATGTACGCATGCGAGTCGAGGATCCCCGTCGAGGGCGACACCAGCGCGGCCGTGCAGCGCAGCTGCGGCTCCAATTCGCGCGCTTCGCCCGCGCCGATCCGGTACAGGTCGTCGACGCCGTTGGCCGAGGCCCGCGCGCGGATGCCCTCGAGGCGGCCGGCCTCGGCTTCGCTGGTCGCGACGATGAGCTTGCCGCAGTTCGCGTGCGGCAGCGCGCGCTCGCGCAGGTAGGCGTAGAGCTGGCGCCGCCCCGCGACGCACAGCCTCGCCATCAGGCTGCCTGCGGGGTAGTAGATGCCCGCGTGGATGACCTCGGAGTTCCGCGACGAGGTCACGGTGCCGATGCCGCCTTCGGCCTCCAGCACCAGCACTTCGCGCCCGTCGAGGGCGAGGCGACGCGCGATCGCGAGGCCGACCACGCCTGCCCCGATGACCACCGCATCGGCTTTCTCCATGACCATCCGGGCGAGTCTAGCGCCGTCCGGGCCGCGGGCAGCGCTGCGCGCGCGCGTCGCCGCGACGGCGCGCGTTGCCGGGACGGGAATGCGGTGCCGGGCCGGCCCGCTAGAAGTAGATCGCCGCCGACAGCGAGAACGTGCGCGGCTGCCCCTGCACCATGTAGTTGGCGCCGGGATAACCGCCCACCGAAACCCAGTCGCTTTCGTCGGTGACGTTGTCGACGCGGAAGCGGAAGGTCACGTCCTTGCCGGCGATGCGCGCGAGGTAGCGCGCCGACAGGTCGAGGCGGCTCCACGAGGGTACGCTCAGCGTGTTGTCGGCATCGGCATACTGCTTCGAGGTGTAGAGCACCCGCGCGCCGAGCGTGAGGCCAGCCAGCGCCGGCACGTCCCACTCGACGCCGACGTTGCCCTGCGTCTTCGGCACGCCGATCGCGTCCTTGCCGGTCGCCTTCATCTCGGCGTCGATCAGGTTCAAGCCGCCGAGCACGCGGAAGCCGGCAAGCGGCTCGCCGAAGGCCGAGAGCTCGAGCCCGCGATGGCGCTGCGCGTCGGCCACCACGAAGGTCGCCGACGTCCCGTCGGCGCTCACTTGCAGCGCGCCGGTGGGCTTGGTGATCTGGTACAGCGAGGCCGTGAGGCCGAGCGAGCCGCCGTCGTACTTGGCGCCGATTTCCTCCTGCTCGGTGCGGTAGGGCGAGAACACCTCGCCGCCGTTGCTCACCGGCAGGCCCCCGGGCGTGACCGTGGGTGCCACGTCGCCGCGCACCAGGCCCTCGATGTAGTTGGCGTAGAACGACACCTGCGGCGTGGCGCGGAAGGTCACGCCCACGGCGGGCGTCCAGCGGCCCTTGTCGTAGCCGGCGTTCTGCTCGCCGGTGTTGTAGTCGTAGGAGCGGTCGTCGATCTTCTGGTAGCGCACCCCGAGGATCACGTCGAGGCGGTCGTCGAGCATGGTCAGCGTGTCGCCGATCGCGCCGCTCGAGGTCTTGGTGCGTTGCGTGGTGTGCGGGTCGCCCATGCTGCCGCCGGTGAAGAAGTCGGCGGGCGGCGCGTCGACCGCGAAGGGATGGTAGAGGTCGCCCGCGAAGCCCGCGAAGTCCGAGAACGCGTAGGCGTTGCGCGAGTCGACGTCGTGGTAGCTGCCGACGAGACTCGCGCTGTGCTTGACGGGTCCCGTGACGAACGCGCCGCGCACGCCGAGCTCGCCGGTCCACACGCGGTCGATGCGCTTGTTGTCGAAGCGGTAGGCGCTGGTCGTGCCGTCGGCCATCGCCGACGGGTTGGCGAGCACGTTCGACTCGGTGCCTTCGCGCCCGCCGCCCGCGGCCCACAGCGTCACGTCGCGCGCGACGTCGAGCTCGGCGCGCAGCGTGCCGAAGGTGTTGCGCTCGTTGGACTGCGTCCAGGGCTGCGCGTAGTTGGTCGTCGAGCCCGGCGGCGGGGCGATGCCGCCGACCGGCGTCACGCTCGGCCGCGGCGCTTCGAGCTGGTGGTCCTGGTAGCCGATGTCGGCCGAGACGCGCGCGGTGCGCGAGTGCCAGTCGAGCCCCACCACCGCGAGGCCGAGCTTGCGGTGCTCGTCGTCGACCGCCGTGTCGCCGTCGCGCACGGCGACGTTGGCACGCACGCCGAAGGCCTTGTCGGGGCCGAAGCGGCGCGCGAGGTCGCCCGCGGCGTAGAGCTGGCCGCCGCTCTCGACGCCGAAGGTCGCGACCGACAGCGGCTCGCTGCCCGCGCGCTTGGGCAGGAGGTTGATGGCGCCGCCGAGGCTCGATCCGCCGGGCGCCGCGCCGTTGAGGAAGGCGCTGGCGCCGCGGAACACCTCCACACGCTCCATCAGCTCGGCCGCGACGTACTGCCGGGGCAGGAGGCCATACAGCCCGTTGTAGGCCATGTCGTCCGAGTAGATCGGGAAGCCGCGGATGACGTAGAGCTCCTGGAAGTTGCCGAAGCCGCGTGCGTTGCGGATCGCCGGGTCGTTCTGCAGCACGTCGGCGACGCTGCGCGCCTGCTGGTCCTCGATGAAGGCCTGCGTGTAGTTCATGCTGGCGAACGGCGACTCCATGAAGTCGAGGTTGCCGAGGAAGCCCACGCGGCCGCCGCGTGCGACCTGGCCGCCGGCGTAGGGCTTGGCGAGGCCCGCGGCGGAGGCATCGGCGCTGGCCTCGACGTTGATGGCCGGCAGCGACACCGGCGCATCAGAGGGATTCGTCGTCGACTGGGCGTGGACGAGCGCAGGAGCGGTCGCGAAGGCCAGGGCGAGCGCGACGAACAGCGGGCGGCGTACGTTGTGCATGACGGGCATGGGTCGGGCGATGCGATGAGGGAAAGGCGTCGCGGGGTCGCGAGCGCTCGGCATCCGGCAGGATAGCCGAGTGGAATGATAATGAGAATGATTATTGAGGAAACGCGCGGCCGCGGCCCGCCGTGCGTCGCATGCCTGCAACAGGGGGCCCCGCGATGACGCTCAGTAGCCTCGTGCCGCGAGATTGCGCTGGATGCGGCCGAGCACGTCGGCATCGCGGGGAAGCTCGAAAGCCTCGCCCGTCATGCGCTCGTAGAGCTCGATGTACTTGGCGGCGAGCATGATCCTGGCCTCGTCCGTGACGGTGGGCTGCGGGCCGTCGTCGCCCCTGTAGCCCTGGTCCCTGAGCCACAGGCGGAAGAACTCCTTGTCCAGCGATTCGGGCTCCTCGCCGTTGCGGAAACGCTCTTCGTGGCTCGCGGCGATCCAGTAACGCGAGGAATCGGGCGTATGGACCTCGTCGCCCACGCACAGGCTTCCCGCTGCGTCGTAGCCCATCTCGTACTTGGTGTCGACGAGGATCAGGCCACGCTCGGCCGCAACCTTCTGGCCGCGGCGGAAGAGCGCGAAGGCATGTGCCTTCACATCGGCGATCTCCTCGTGCGTCGTGACGCCCGATGCCACCAGCTCCTCGGGGCTCACGGATACGTCATGGCCGATCTCCGGCTTGGTCGAGGGCGTGAAAATGATGTCGTCGAGCCGCTGGTTCTTCCTCATGCCGTCGGGAAGCACGTTGCCGCAGAAGGTCCGCACGCCTTGCTGGTAGTTCACCCAGACGGACGTCGAGGTCGACCCCGTCAGGTACGCACGCACCACGATCTCGAACTTGATCATCCGCAGCCGCTTGCCGACGGTGACGTTGGGATCGGGAACATCGAGCACGTGCGTGGGCATGACGTCCTTCACGCGATCGAACCACCAGTTGCTGATCTGGTTCAGTACCTGGCCCTTGAGGGGAATGGTGCACCATTCCCTGTCGAAGGCCGACTGACGGTCGGTGGAAACCAGCACGACCTCGTCGTCACGGGCATACACGTCGCGGACCTTGCCCACGTACTTGCGGCCGAGACCGCTGAAGTCCGTCGCGTCGAGGGTGGTCGCAAGAAACGGGCGCAATGCGTCGTGCGGGATCATCGGATCATGCGGCGTCGAACGCCGGGCCGATGGGTCGGCGTGGGCCACGTCGCGAGTTTATCGCCAAAGCTCCTTCGCCCGACACCTGCGTCGGCAGTGCGCGATGAACCGGCACCCGCTGCATTTCCGCGTTGCCGCGACCGTCGCGGCGACGCTACCGGAGCTCGCCGACGCGGCGCATCCAGAGCGTGACGGCGATCATCAGGAACCCCGTGCCGATGATGGGCACGAACGACGCCCAGGCGCGGCCCGAGAGGTCCCACATCGCGCCGCCGACGACGGCGGCGACCACGGCGATGCCGTAGCTGATGGTGAACGTGCCCGCGGCCGTGCGCGCGACGTCCTCCCGCTTGCACAGCAGCGGCGGAAGCGTGAGCCCGAGGATGAGCGCCGCGGCGTTGGCGAACCCCAGCAGCGAGGTCCACAGCACCGTGCGCGACCCGACGTCGGCGACGATGCCGATCGTGCCCGCGAGCGAGACGACGCCGCAGGCGACATAGGCCCAGGCCTTGCGCTCGAGGCGCTGGGCCACGGCCAGCAGCAGCAGCGAGGCGGGGAGCTGGCTGAAGTTGAGCGCGGACAGCGCGGGCGCGATCAGGTCGCTGCGACCCTCGCTCGCGAGGAAGATGGGCAGGAACGCGTTGGCGCCGAAGTAGGCGGCGTTGAAGCAGCAGAACAGCAGTCCCAGGCGCCACACCAGGCCCTTGTGCCAATCGGGCAGCCATTGGCCGCGCGTACCCGCCGCGGGCACCGCCGGGGGATCGTGCGGCGCGGCCAGCGCCAGCACCAGCGCGATGGCCGCGATGGGCAGCGACCAGGCGACCAGCGAGCCGCGCCACGAGCCCCCGACCAGGGGCAACACCACCGAAGCCGCGAACACCACCGGAAGGATCTCGCCGATGAGCAGCCCGTTGGTGTAGATCGCCGTGCCGGCGGGGACGCGCTGCGGCACCCACAGGCGCACGGCGGTGGGCATGATCGGCTGCATGACGGCGATGCCCACCGACATCACCACCGTGGCGGCGAACAGCGCCGCGAAACCCGGCGAGCCGCCACGCAATGCCGAGCCGATGGTGATCACCACCAGCGCCCCGACGAGGGCTCGCTTGACGCCCAGGCGGCTCACCAGCAACGAGCCGACCAGCGCGGCGATGGCGAAAAGCGCGGGCGGCACGCTCGACAGCATGCCCACCTGCGTCGCCGACAGGTGGAATTCGTCGCGGATGGTCGCCAGCACGGGCGGCACCGCGAGGATGGTCAGCCGCAACGCGTTGCCGGCGAGCCACAGCAGCAGCATCGCAAGCCACGTCGCGAGCGGCGGGGACTCGGTGTCGGGCGTCATGGGGGAAGAGCGCGTCGATTGTACCCGCCGCGCCGCTCCCGCCTCGAAGATCACCAGGCGTAGCCGAGGGTGAACAGCAGCGCACGGTCGGCGCTGTAGCGCCCCGGCACGGGGTGGTTGGTCCAGTCGTAGTTGTACTGCAGTGTGGCGTTGATGCCGCCGCCGACCGGCGCGCGAAGGCCCGTCTGGGTGTGCAGCACGATCGTGCCGTTCTCGGCGAGCGAGTACGTGCCGTCCTGCACGTGGAAGAACTGCAGCGGCGAGCCCCAGGGCTTCTGGTCGTAGCGCACCACCCAGCCGAGCGCCGCGTAGTCGTCGCCGGGGGCGTCGCGGTTGTCGACGACCACGTAGTCGACGCCGCCCTGCGCCGAAAGGTTGAGCGCCGGCGATTCGAACACCTGGTAACCCACGCCCGCGCCGGCGGTGGTGCGCAGCGCCAGCGCCTTGAAGCGGTCGTGCTCGAGCGTGCCGCGGCCGTAGCCGAAGAAGCGCGGCGCGAAGAAGCGGTTGTACTCGCCGCGCGCCCGCCAGTTGGACGCCGTCGTCGTGTCGTGGTCGCTGGCTTCGTTGAACTCGCCGCCCGCGAGCACGCGCCAGTCGCGGGCGCGTCCCGTGGCGTCGGCGTCGGCGTGGAAGCTCGCGTTGGTGGTGTTGCCGCTGTTGGAGGCGCCGCCGGCGTTCACGTGCCCCGACCACGCGACGCCGCGGCCGCTTTCGTCGGGCGTGGGATTGAGGTAGCGGATCGAGGCCAGCGGCGGCGCGGCCTCGCCGCCCAGGCGGCCCTCGGCGACGTCATCCTCGCCGGTCATCCAGGTGAGCGTCCCCTCGGTCTCGAGCTTCGCCACCTCGGACCAGCGGATCTTGAGCGTGCCCGCCCATGGCGTGTCGAAGGCGAGCTCGTCGCCGGCCTTGTGCACGACCTTGCCGGTAAGGCGGTCGCCGTTCTTGAGCGTCAGCGTGTCGGCGCGTGAAGCTGGCGCCGTGAGCGCCGCGACCGACAGCAGGGTCGCGGCCAAAGTGCGTGCGGTCATCCGTGCAGAGGATGCCGCGGCCGACGCCGACGCGAAGCCCGCGATCGGCCGATCGGCGTGTAGGGATGCGCCGACGCGGGCCCGACGTGCGCGGCGCGGCCTGCGAAGGCGCGGCGCGCGCGGGGTCTGCCGAGCCTGGCGCGGGGCGACCCCGCGGGTGTCCCTACGCCGTGGCCGCCGGCGCGGGTGCCGCGAGCATCGCCGCGCGGTGGGGCTCGAGCGCGCTGACGATCTGCGCGAACACCTTGGGGTTTGCGGCGATGATCTGCTGGCCGTGCAGGTAGCCATCGTCGCCGGCGAGGTTGCCGACCAGGCCGCCGGCCTCGAGGATCATCAGGCTGCCCGCCGCCACGTCCCAGGCGTTGAGCCCGACCTCGAAGAAGCCGTCGTAGTAGCCGGCGGCGACGTAGGCGAGGTCGAGGGCCGCCGACCCGGGGCGGCGCAGCCCCGCGGTGGCGATCGTCATGGCGTGCATCATGTCGAGGTAGCTGTCGAGCTTGCTGCCGTCGCGGAACGGGAAGCCCGTGCCCACCAGGCAGTCGCGCAGGTGCTGGCGCTTGGAGACGCGGATGCGCCGGTCGTTGAGGAAGGCGCCGCGGCCGCGCGACGCGGTGAAGATGTCGCCGCGCACCGGGTCGAGGATCACCGCCTGCGTCACCACGCCGCGGTGCGCGAGCGCGATGGACGTGCAGTATTGCGGTAGCCCGTGCAGGAAGTTGGTCGTGCCGTCGAGCGGGTCGATCATCCACTGGTACTCGGAACCCGCGTTGGCGTCGCGGGCCGTGCCCTCCTCGGCGAGGATCGAGTGGTCGGGATAGGCCTTGAGCAGCGTGTCGACGATCGCCGCCTCGGCGGCCTTGTCCACCTCGCTGACGAAGTCCTTCGGCCCCTTGACGCTCACCGTGAGGAGGTCGAGGTCGCGCGCCCCGCGCGTGATGATGGTGGCGGCGCGGCGTGCGGCCTTGATGGCCGTCGTGAGCATGGGATGCATGGCGGGTTGTCGGCGGCGCGCGGGGCGTGCCGCCAGGAGCGGGCAAGTACCGGTATTCTAATCGTCCCATGGAGGAGAGCCTTTCGACCCTCGACGCGCAGGCCCTGCCCGCCGCCGCCGCGCGCGTGCGCGTGGTGCTGGTGCGCACCAGCCACCCGGGCAACATCGGCGCCGCGGCGCGCGCCATGCTGACCATGGGCTTCGAGCGCATGGTGCTGGTCGCCCCGAAGCGCTTCCCCGATCCCGCGGCCGTGGCGCTCGCCTCGGGCGCCACGGCGGTGCTCGACAAGGCCGTGGTGGTGGCGACCCTCGACGAGGCGCTCGCCGGCTGCGCGGCGACCTTCGGGCTGTCGGCGAGGCCGCGCGAGTTCGCGGGTCGCGTGGTCGACGTGCGCAGCGCCGCGCGCATGGTCGCCGCGCAGGCACGCGAGGGCGAGGTCGCGCTGGTGCTGGGCACGGAGATGACGGGCCTCACCAACGAGGAGCTCGCGCGTTGCGGCAGCGTCGCGGTGGTCCCCGCCAACCCTGCCTATGCCTCGCTCAACGTGGCCGCAGCCGCGCAGGTCGCCTGCTACGAGCTGCGCATGGCCTTCGGCGCGGCCGGCGTATGGCGCGCGCCGCGCTTCGCGCCGGCGTCGCACGACGAGATCGAGCGCCTGCACGCGCACGCCGCGCGCACCCTCGCGGACATCGGATTCCTCGACCCGCGCAGCCCGCGCCGCCTGATGCCGAGGTTGCGGCGGCTGTTCGCGCGCGCAGGGCTCGAGAAGGAGGAGATCAACATCCTCCGCGGTGTCCTCGCGCGCATGGACGAGATCCTCGCGCGTGATGGCGACGGCGTGGAAACGCCGGGCACCGGGCGCCGGCGCCTGCCCGAGGCCGCCCGTGACTGAGGCCACCCGTGCCTGAGGCCGCCTACCGAGCCGCGGGCTTCCGCGTGGTGGCGTCGAAACCCTGCGAGGACTACGGCCCGCCGGTGGTGTCCGAGGATTGGCGGCTGGATTTCCCGCGATGACGGCCCGCGCCACCGGGGGCATGGCCTGCCTCGCCTGCGCGCATCCGCTCGCCGCGGGCGACGCCTATTGCGCCGCCTGCGGGCAGGCGGTGAGGGCCTGTCGCAATTGCGGACACGCGCTCGCGGCGGGCGACGCGTATTGCGGCCACTGCGGCCAGGAAACGCAGGTCGCGCTGCCCACGGCGCGGCAGTTCATGCGCGAGGCGGCCGGCCGCTACGTCGCGCTGGACGGGCGCCTGTGGCGCACGCTCGGCGCGCTGGCGACGCGGCCCGGCTTCCTGACCGGCGAGTATTTCGCAGGCCGGCGGCGGCGCTACATCCGGCCGGGCCGGTTGTTCCTGGTGACCTCGCTGGTTGCCTTCGCCGCGATCCGGCTGTCGATTGGCGCACCCTCGGAGCTCCTGGTGCGCGTGGACCCCGACATCGGGGTGGGTGCCTCACCCACCCCAGCGGCGCCCGGCGGCCCGGCCGGCAACCCGCCGACCACCGCAGCCGGCGCCGCAGCGGCGGCCGGGTCGCCTTCGCCGGGCACGCCCGCGCCGAAGGCGGGCGCATCGAAGGCACGCGGCGCGAAGCCGGCCGCTGCCGAGCTCGACGGCACGCTGGTCGACACCGAGGACTTCAATTTCTCGTTCGACCGCAACCTCAACTTCAGGATCACGCGCGACCAGCGCAACCGCGTCCCCGCGGCGCTGCGCGAGCGCATCGACCATTTCAACGCCATGTCTCGCGCGGACAAGATCGACCAGATCGTCGGCAACACGCTGCGCTACGGGCCCTACGCGGCCTTCGCGCTGCTGCCGGCCTTCGCGCTGCTGCTCGCCTTCGCCTACCCGTTCTCCAGCAGGCGCTACCCGCAGCGGCCGCGCCGTTTCGCGGGGCACCTCGTGTTCGCCGCGCACAGCCATGCATTCCTGTTCGCGTTCACCACGCTGATGGTGCTGCTGCCCATGCCCGGCTGGCTGACCGCGCTGCTGATCGCCGCGGCCTGCACCTACCTGCTGATGGCACTGCGCGCGGTGTACGGCGGCGGCTGGATCCTGACGGTGCTGCGCGCCTTCGCACTGTTGATCGCCTACCTCGTGATGTTCGCGCTGGCGACCCTGGCGCTGCTGCTGGCGGCGCTGCTGGTGCGCTGAGCCGCGCACGGCGCGCCGCTCAACCCGCGCCGGGCTTGCAGGCCTCGTCGCGCGCCGCGGTGAAGCGCTCGATGCGCCGATGGTGGCGCGCGACGCGCTTGTCGAGCGAGTCCAGCGAGGCCGTGTAGCGCGCGCACACGCTCTTGGCGGTGCATCCGTCGCGCAGGCGGGTGTAACGCTCGGCCTCGCTCTCGGCCTGCGCCAGCGACTTCTGCTCGCGGTCGAGCTTGCTGCGCGCCGCGATGCAGGACTTGGAGGGCTTGGACGCCGCGGGGGGTGCCGCCTTGGATGCCGCCGGGGATGCCGTGGGCTGGG
>JBGAGT010000020.1:0-60896 GCA_044226535.1 Casimicrobiaceae bacterium
CGCAGATACCAGTGCTCATGGGCTGCCCGTGGTTGCGCAGCGTTGGGGATGACCGCAGCGGCTGGCGCGTCCAAGACGGCGATGTGCGGCCGCCCGGCAACCGGCAATCGGCAATCTGCGAGCGGCCACCACCCGCGGTAACCAATCCCCGCGTGCGAGTCGGCGGGAGGTGCAATCGTGGACGCCTGGTGCAGATCGGCGCGGCGGACGTCGGGGGATCGGGCTTGAGCCGGGTTTATCGCGAAAACCGATCCCCCGACGGCCGTCGCACGCCTTGCCGATCTGCGCCAGGTGTCCCCGCTTTCGCGGGGATGACGCGATTGCGCATAGGCCGCAATACCGCAGCGGCAAGGCTGGGTCCCCGCTTTCGCGGGGATGACGGAATGCGGGGATGACGGAATGCGGGGATGAGGGCTACGGCGCCGGCGGCAGGTAGCGCGCCGGGTCCATCGGCTTGCCGAGCCGCCGGATCTCGAAATGCAGCTTCACCTGGTCGGCGTCGGTGTTGCCCATCTCCGCGATCTTCTGGCCGCGCTCGACCACGTCGCCCTGCTTGACCAGGATCTCGCGGTTGTGCGCGTACGCCGACAGGTAGGTGTCGTTGTGCTTGATGATCACGAGCTTGCCGTAGCCGCGCAGCCCCGCTGCTGCATAGACGACCTTGCCTGCGGCGGCGGCGACCACCGGCGTGCCAGCCGCGCCGGAGATGTCGATGCCCTTCAGGGTCGCGGTCTCGGAAAAGCCGCTGACGACGCGGCCCTTGGCGGGCCACATCCATTCGATGCGATCGTCGTCGCCGCCGACGGGGGGCGACGACGCGGACGCCTGCGCGCGGGGCTCGGTGGCCGGCGCTGCGCTGCCACCCGTCGCCGCCGGGCCACCTGCCGTCGCGCCGGCACCCGCCACCGCTGCACCCGAGGCGCCTGCCGCCGGTCCCGCGGCGGCCAGCTTGCCGAAATCGCGCAACGCCTCGGCGCTGTAAGGCTGCTTGATCGCCTTGGGCGAGTTCTTCAACTCGCCCGCGCGCGCCGCCGGCGACGCGGTCGCGCCGCCGCTCGCGGTGGCGGTCGTGGCGCCCGTCCCCACGGCCGCGCCGGTCGCGGCCGCGTCGCCGGGCGCGCCGATCGACCCGGGGCTGCGCAGGGGCGTGGTGACCACGCCGGGACCCGCCACATCGGTAGGTCCCGGCACCGGCAGCGGCTCGGCCTGCGGCGGCCCGAGCTTCAGCACCTGGCCCACCACCAGCCGGTTGGGATTGTCGAGGTTGTTCCAGGCGATGAGGTCGCGTACCTCGACGCCCCTGTCCTGCGCGATCACGCGCAGCGTATCGCCGCGCTTGACCACGTAGGTCGGCACCACGCGCGGCGGCGGCTCCGCCGGCACGACCGGCGGGGCGGCGGCGATGGGAGGCGCTGCGATCGGGCCGAGCGGCGCGCGCTCGATCACCGGCGCGGGCTGGCGCGTCGCGCAGCCCGCGATCAGGCAGGCGAGTGCCAGCGCGGCCAGGGACCGGGACGTTGCGGGCGATGCGAGGAAACGATGAAGGCGCAAGGATCGGTCGCGTGTGGAAGGCGCGCGCGACACTCGTTGCGCGCGGGGGTCAGCCGAGGCCGGGCAGCAATGGCACGAATCTTACCGCATCGAGTGTCTGCTCCCTTATCCCGGTGGGCAGCGACTCGATGACGGTGAGCCGCTGCACGCCGCGCTCGGCCTCGTCCGCGGCACCGGCACTGGCGAGCGGCAGGACCATGCGCCCGCCCGGGGCGAGGTAGCGCAAGAGCGGCGTCGGCACGTGCGTCGCGCCTGCGGTGATGACGATCGCATCGACGGAAAGTTCCTCGCCGAGGTCGGCCGTGCCGTCGCCGTGCTTCAGCGCGACGTTCTTGAGCTTGAGCGCCGACAGGTGGCGGCGCGCCTTGGCCACCAGCGCGCCGATGCGCTCGACCGAATACACCTTGCGCGCGAGCTGCGCGAGCACCGCGGTCTGGTAGCCGCAGCCCGTGCCGATCTCCAGCACGTCGCCGAGCACGCGTCCGTTGCGCGCGAGCTCGCTCATGCGCGCCACCACCCAGGGCTGGGAAATGGTCTGGCCGTGCCCGATGGGCAGGGGCGAGTCCTCGTAGGCGCGGATCGCCAGCGCCTCGTCGACGAAGATGTGGCGCGGCAGCGCGTTCATCGCCGACAGCACGAGCTCGTCGCGGATGCCTTCGGCGCGCAGGCGCTCGACCATCCGCGCGCGCGTGCGGTCCGAGGTCATGCCGATGCCGCTGTGTCGCTGGCCGAGCGTCCCCATCGCCCTTTCCATTTTCCGGTTCCCCTTCCGGGGAATCAGGTCCCCGTGCGCATGCCCTGCCCCGTCTCCAGCGGCGCCACCCACCGGCCCACGCTGGCGAGCTCGCCGCGGTTGGTGAGGTCGATCTGCAGCGGCGTGATCGACACGCGGCGCATGCCGACGGCGTGGAAGTCCGTGCCCTCGCCGGCGTCGGCCACCGCACCCGCGGCGCCCACCCAGTACACGGTCTCGCCGCGCGGGTTCTCGGTCCGCACCACGCCCTCCGCCTTGTGCCGCCGGCCGAGCCTCGTGATCGCGTAGCCCTCGATCGACTCCCAGGGCAGGTCGGGCACGTTGACGTTGAGGAGCCACGTGCCCGCCTTCTGCCGCTGGTGCTGCTCGACGAGCTGCACCGCCACGCGCGCCGCGCTGTCGAGGTGGCGCGCCGTGCGCGAGGTGAGCGACATCGCGATCGACGGGATGCCGAGCAGGAAGCCCTCGGTCGCCGCGGCGACGGTGCCCGAGTAGATGGTGTCGTCGCCCATGTTCGCGCCGTCGTTGATGCCCGATACGACGAGGTCGGGCAGGTCGTCGAGCAGCCCCGTGACGGCGAGGTGCACGCAGTCGGTGGGCGTGCCGTTGACGAACAGGAAGCCGTTGGGTGCGCGCCGCACCATCAGCGGCCGGTCGAGGGTGAGCGAGTTGGAGGCCCCCGAGCGGTCGCGCTCCGGGGCGACCACGGTCACCTCGCCGAACGGCGCCAGCGCGGCGTGGAGGCGCGCGAGGCCGGGCGCGAAGTAGCCGTCGTCGTTTGAAAGCAGGATGCGCATCGGAGGGCGCCCCGCGCGCGAAGGCGGCGAGGCTCCTCGGAGTATAGCGCCCGGGGTGCTCCGTCGCGCGGCCGATGCGGGGGCACGGCGCGCTGGCGCTACAATCGATGCGTGCCTGCAACGCATTCCGGCGCCACGAGCGCGTTCCCCGGCGATCCACCGTCCGCGGCCCTGCCCGAGGCCCTCGCTGCGGCGGCGCGCACGCTCGCCGCCACCCCGCTCGCGACCCTGTTCGAGCGCGATCCCGAGCGCGCCGCCCGGCTCGGCTTCACGGCGCCAGGGCTGCGCGCCGACCTCTCCAAGCGGCGCGTCACGCCCGCGCTGCTCGACGCGCTGGTGGCGCACGCGCAAGGCATCGGCCTGCCGAACTGGATCGCCGCGATGTTCGCGGGCGAGCGCATCAACCTCACCGAGCGCCGCGCCGTGCTGCACTGGGCGCTGCGTGCGCGCGGCACGCCGTCGGGCGCGCCGCTGGTGGTCGACGGCCAGGACGTCATGCAGGCGGTCGCCACCACGCGTGCGCGTGTCGCCGCGCTGGCGCGCGCCATCCGTGCCGGCGAGCGCCGCGGCGCGACGGGCGAGGTCGTGCGCGACGTGGTCGCCATCGGCATCGGCGGCAGCGACCTCGGGCCCCGCCTCGCCTGCGACGCGCTCGACCCCCGCGACCCCGCGGCGCCGGCGCGCGTGCGCTTCGTGTCCAACGTCGACCCCGACGACCTCGCGCGCGCGCTTTCGGGACTCGATCCCGCGCGCACGCTGCTGGTGGTCACCTCCAAGACCTTCACCACGCAGGAGACGCTCGCCAACGCGCGCGCGGCGCGCGCCTGGCTCGACGCGGGCCTCGCCGGCGCATCGAGCGCCTCGCAGGTCGTCGCGGTCACCGCCGACCCTGCCGCGGCACGCGCCTTCGGCGTCCACGACGATGCGATCCTGCCCATGTGGGACTTCGTCGGGGGACGCTACTCGCTGTGGTCGGCGGTGGGGGTGTCGATCGCCATCGCGCTGGGCGAGGACGCGTTCGACGCGCTGCTCGACGGCGCCGCCGCGATGGACACGCATTTCCGCGACACGCCGCTGGCGGGCAACCTTCCGGTGCTGATGGCGCTTTGCGACTGGCTCGACGTGTGCGCTTATGGCGCCTCGCAGCGCGTGGTGGTGCCTTATGCGCGGTCGCTGGCGCTGCTGCCCGCCTACCTGCAGCAGCTCACCATGGAAAGCAACGGCAAGCGCGTCACGCGCGCGGGCGAGCCGGTCGGCGGCATGACCGCGCCCGCGCTGTGGGGGGGTGCCGGCACCGACGGGCAGCACGCGTTCTTCCAGTGGCTGCACCAGGGCACGCATGCGGTGCCGGTCGAGTTCATCGTGCCGCGGCGCCCGCGCGAAGGCGACGACGCCGACCGCCACACCCTGCTGGTCGCCAACGCCGTCGCGCAGTCGCAGGCGCTGCTGGTCGGGCGCGAGGGCGACGGCGCGCACGCCTGCCCCGGCAACCGGCCCTCGACCGTGGTGCTGGTCGAGCGCCTCGATGCCTGGCATTTCGGCGCGCTGCTCGCGCTGTGGGAGCACCGCACGTTCGTCGAGGGCTGCCTCTACGGCATCAACTCCTTCGACCAGTACGGCGTGGAGCTCGGCAAGTCGCTGGCCCAGCCGATCATCACCGCGCTGCGCGAAGGCTCGGCGCTGCCGCCCGGCACCGACGCGTCGACGCGCGCGCTTTGCGCTCAGCTCGCCGGCGGCGGCGAAGGAAGGGCGGCGGGCGGCTGAGCGGAAGGAAGCGGCGGCGGCGCAAGGTTCCGCGCCGCCTCGAGCGCCTGCGCGAGGTGCCACACCGCGGCCGCGTACAGGCGGCTCTTGTTGTAGCGCGTGATCACGTAGAAATTGCCCGAGGCCACGTAGAGGCTCGACGTCGCGGGATCTTCCTCGAGCATCAGGATCCCCACCGGCGCGTCGGCCGCGTCTTCCGCAGGCACCAGGACGCCGTCGTTGCGCCAGGCCTCGACGGGCCTTCGCTCGCTGATGCCGCCGTCGAGGCGGCGCGCCACGGCGTCGCGCGCGCCTTGGTCGATGCGCATCGGCGTCAGCACCGCGCCGCCGCGCCGCCAGTCGTGGCGGGCGAGGTAGTTGGCCACGCTGCCGATGGCGTCGGCGGGATCGCCCCACAGGTCGATCCTGCCGTCGCCGTCGAAGTCCACCGCGAAGGCGCGGAAGCTGCCCGGCATGAACTGCGGCAGCCCCATCGCGCCCGCGTAGGAACCCTGCACGGCGTCCGCCGCGAGGCCCTGCTCGCGCGTCATCAGCACGAACTGCTTCAGCTCGCCGCGGAAGAACGCGGCACGGCGCGGGTAGTCGAAGGCGAGCGTGGCCAGCGCATCGACGACGCGGTAGCGGCCGGTGATGCGCCCGTAGTAGGTCTCGACGCCGATGATGGCCACGATGATCGACGCCGGCACGCCGTAACTCGCCTCGGCGCGCGCCAGCGCGCCCGCGTTGGCGTTCCAGAACGCCGTGCCGGCGGCGACGCGATCGGGGTCGAGGAAGGGCGGCGCGTACTCGTACCACTTGGGCGGCGCGACGATCGGCCGGTTCATCAGCTCGACGATGCGCGGCTGGTAGCGCGCCGTGGCGATGGCGCGCGCGACCTCGGCACGCGGGATGCCCGCCTCATGGGCGAACTCGACGACGAAGCGCTTCACGTCCGGGCGCTCGGCGTAGTGGCCGGTCGACGCCGCGGCGGATCGGGCGGCGGGCTTGGCCGCAGGCTTGACTGCAGGCTTGGCGGCGGGCTTGGCCGCGGGCTTGGCCGCGGGCTTGGCCGTGGCCTGCGGCTCGGCGCTCGTCGCCGAGGCGGCGCCCGCTTCAGGCATCCACGATGCGAGCAGCGTCGCTGCCAGCAGCGTGGCGAAGGCGGAAGGCGTCATCGCGGTCGATGGTATCATCGCGCGCCCGCCCGCCGCCGATGCTCTACCCGTTCTTCCGACCCGCACTGTTCGCGCTCGATCCCGAGCGCGCGCACGAGGCGGCGTTCGCGGCGCTCGACGCCGCCGCGCGCCTGGGCCTCGCGCAGCTCGCTGCGCAGAAGGTGGCCGCGTCGCCGGTCGAGGCGATGGGCATCCGCTTCCCCAACCGCGTGGGCCTCGCCGCGGGGCTCGACAAGAACGCCGCGCACCTCGCGGGCCTCGCGACCTTCGGCTTCGGCTTCATCGAGGCGGGCACCGTCACCCCGCGCGCGCAACCCGGCAATCCAAAACCGCGCATGTGGCGCATTCCCGAGCGCCAGGCGCTGGTCAACCGCCTGGGCTTCAACAACGGTGGCGTGGCCGCGTTCGTGGCCAACGTCGAGCGCGCGGGCTACCGCGGCATCCTCGGCATCAACATCGGCAGGAATTTCGACACGCCCAACGAGCAAGCCGCCGACGACTACGTCGCCTGCCTCGAGGCGGTGTACCCGCACGCCGCCTACGTGACGGTCAACGTGAGCTCGCCCAACACCAAGGGGCTGCGCGAGCTGCAGTCCGACGCCGCCTTCGACGCGCTGCTCGCCTCGCTCGCCGCGGCACGCGCGCGCCTCGCCGACCGCCATGGCCGGCGCGTGCCGCTGGCGGTGAAGATCGCGCCCGACCTCGACGAGGACGCGGTCCTCGCCATCGCACGCGCGCTCATCGCGCACGGCATCGACGCGGTGATCGCCACCAATACCACGGTGTCGCGCGACGCGGTCGCGGGCTTGCCGCATGCCGGGGAAGCGGGCGGCCTTTCGGGCGCACCGGTGTTCGAGCCGTCCAATCGCGTGATTCGCATGCTGGCGGGCGCGCTGGGCGGCGCGCTGCCCATCATCGGCGTCGGCGGCATCCTCTCGGGCGAGGACGCAGTCGCCAAGCTCGACGCCGGCGCGACGCTGGTGCAGGTCTACACGGGGCTGATCTACAAGGGTCCGGGGATCATCGCCGATTGCGCGGCCGCCATCGCCGCGCGCGATCGCGCGCGGCGCTGAGCCGGTCAGGTCCCGCGCATCGCCACCATCACCGTGCCGCTGCCCTCGGCCACGGCGACGCCTTCCTGGTTCAGTGCGCGCGACCCCATCGCGACGATCCCGCACCGGTGCTTCGGCTTGGGCGTGAGCGCCGTGACCGTCCACGTGGTGGTCAGCGTGTCGCCGATGCGCACCGGGGCGAGGAAGCGCAGCGACTGGTCGAGGTAGGCGATGGCCGTGCCGTGGAAGATCATGCCGATCGGCCCGCCCATCAGCGCGCCGGTGATCACGCCGTGCAGGATGCGCCCGCCGTAGCGCGAGGCACGCGCAAAGCGCTCGTCGACGTGCAGCGGGTTGAAGTCGCCGATCAGCCCCGCGCCGGTGGCGAGGTGGGTCTCGGTGACGGTGACGGCGTAGGTGAAGGCGCGGCCGGCGGCGAGGTCCTCGAACCACGCGCCGCGGATGTCGATCGGTGGCACGGGCAGCGTCCCGGGTACTGCGTCGGCATCGGCTGGCGGCGACGTGCCTGCGCCGGTTGGCGGCCTCGCGGCTGCGCCGCCGGGTGGCGCGGCCGCGCTCACGCCGCGCGCTCGACCATCTTCTCTTCGAACTGCACCATCACGCTGGTGAACGCGCGGTCGATCAGCGGCTCGGCCTCGACGATGCGCGCGGTGTCGCTGCGGAAGCGCTCGGCGAGCTCCTCGGCGGTCATCGACAGGGCCTTCTGCCCCTGGCGGTTGGTGAAGAGGTAGGTGCCGCGCAGCGGGCTCACCCAGGCGAGCTTGGCGAAGGCGAGCTGGCCCGAGTCGTCGGCGACCTCGAGCCACATGCCGCGCTCGAGGCTTCGCGCGATCTCGAGGTAGTCGTCGTCGACGATCTCCGGCGGCTCGGGCTCGGGGAGCGGCTCGGCCAGGGTCATCGCCTCGGCCAGCGCGCGCGCCCTTTGCGCAGTGCGCTCGTCGCCGGCCGCGATGGCCGCCTCGGCCTGGACCTTGGCCTGCTCGGCCACCGCCGCGAGCGGCGACTCGATGGCGGCGAGCGAGGGCTTGACGGCCGCGGCATGCGCCTCGACCAGGTTGGACATGAAATGCTCGCGGTCCTCGCCCGGCCATGGCAGCGGCGCGATGCCCGCGTTCATGCGCTTCAGCAGCGACGGCAGCTTGGCGACGAGGAGCTTGCGGTCCTCGGTGCCGCGCTTGGGCTGCACGCTCCACACCAGTTCCTCGAGCGTCTCGACCGCCGAGCCCCAGGCCTCGCCGTCCTCGCCGCCGCTCATGTAGGCGTTGGTCAGCGCGCCCGACCAGCGTTCGCGCAGGAAGCTCGCGAGGAAGTTGGGCACCGGTGCGCCGCCGATGTGCCGCTCGATCGCGCCGCGCGAGACGGTGTCGGCGATGTGCCGCCGGTCGCGCTGGTCGATCTCCTCGGCCGAGGTGGCGATGTTCGCCTCGGCGGCGGCCTCCTCGGCGGCGAGGAACTTCGCCAGCACCTCGCGCTGCTCGTCGAAGATGGCGAGGTCGTTGTCGAAGCCGTCGAGGATCGCATGGACGATGCGCTCGATTTCCTTGTACAGCGGGTCCTCGGTGCCGCTGACCGGCGACCAGCCGAGCCCCGCCTGCGCGAGCTCGTTCACCAGCATGCGCGCGGGGTGCGTCTTCCTGGCGAAGAACGCACCGTCGAGCATCGCCGCCTTGAGCACGGGGATCTGCAGGCGCGCCAGCAGCGCCTTGATGCCGTCGGGGAGGTCGCGGGTGTCGAAGATGAAGTCGAACAGCATCGCCACCATCTCGATCGTCATCGACTCGAGCTGGTTGGCCTTGCTGCCGAGCGGCGACGCCTGCAGGTCGCGCAGCACGTTGTGCAGGCCCTGCGGGATGCCCGCGAAGGCGATGTTCGACCCGTCGACGTCGAAGTCGACCTGGCCCGCCTGCAGGCGCGTCAGGCCCTCGTGCAGCGAGGTCGTCGACAGGATCGGCGCGCCCGGCACGTAGCCCGAGGGCGTCATGGGCATGGGCGCGAAGGTCGTGGTCGCGGCGACCGCCGCGGCGCCGGCGGCCGCGTTGGCAGCGGCGCGCGCGAGCATCATCGCCGGGTCGATCGAAGGCAGGTCGCCCGGCGCGGACTCGGCCGCGGGAACGGGCGGCGCGGCGCGCGGTGCCATCGCCGCCGCCGCCCCGCTGCCGAACAGCCGCTTGTACATCGCCATCATGTCGACCTCGGCGCCGGACGGTGGCGGGGCCGGCGGCTCCTTGCCGGCCTCGGGAGGCACCTGCGGCTGCTGGCTGCGCGAGCGATCGCCGCGGTTGCCGCGGACACGCGGCACCGATGCGGGCACGACCTTGAGGTTGACGATGTGGCGGTTCAAGTCGGCGTAGATCGGCGCGAGGTCGCCAAGCGACGCCTGGTTGAGCTCCTTGAGGATCTGGAACTTGATGCTGCGGTCGACGTCGAGCTCGCGCAGCGCCTCGGCGAAGGCTTCGACGATGGTCTGCGGCGAAAGCGGGTTGTCGGTGGTCTCGAGCCCCGGCCGGTTGAGCAGGTAGCCGACGAAGCGGTTGAACTCGCCGAGCTCGTCGTGGCAGGCGTTCTCGACGATGCGCGTGATGTTGCCGGTGAGCACGGACTCGTCCATGGCGGTGGTGTCGACCAGCGTCAGCTTGGTGGGATCGAGGTCGGAATCGGAGAACTCCTCGCGCGAGACGCGCCCGGAGATGTTGTCGTCCACGCGGCGCCGCAACCCCTTCTCGAAGCCTTCCATCAATGCCGCGCGGTCCGACTTGAGCGCGCCACGGGCGTCGAGGTACAGCGACTGCTCGGAGCGCACGTCGGAGTTGCTCGCGCGCTGCATCAGAACGTCCTGCATGCGGTCGAACATCGACGAGAAGGTGAGCTGCAGGCGATGCACGGCGAGGTCCCGGCAATCGGACAGGGCCTTGGCCAGCTCGCGCGGTATCGGCTTCTTCACGGGGACGGGCTTCGCTTGCGCATTCATTGTTCAAGACCTGCGCCCGACACCCCACGGACCGCTCGGTCTCTCGCCGACCAGTCCAAGCGCGTCATGGGCTTGGCGCATAAACGTGCCAAATTACTCTAGCACGCGAAGCGCGGCGCCGGAAGCGGCTCATCCGCGCGAAAGCGCCGTCCACGCCTTTTCCAGCCGTTTCCAGGACACCGGGTAAGGGGTGCGGAGCTCCTGGGCGAACAGCGAGACCTTGAGCTCCTCGAGGAGCCAGCGGAACGCCGCGAGCGCCGGGTCGCGGCGCCCGGCCTTGCGGTCGGCGGCCAGCCGCTCGTCGTAGCGGCGCTGCCAGGCGGCGAGATCGGCGGCGTGCCGGGCCTCCCGGTCGGGGTGCTGGGCGGCCTTGGCGAAGCGCCGGGCATAGCCTTCGAGGTAGCGCGGCAGCTCGGCGAGCTGCGCCCAGGGTGTCGCCGCCACGAAGCCCCGCCCGATGAGCGCCTGGCGCTGCGCCTTGAGCTCGGCGGCGAGCCGCGCACGCGGCCCCGCCGCGTCCACCGTCCGCTGGGCCAGCGCCTGCGAGGCGGTGCCGATGTCGCCGAGCACGCGGAAGGCCTGCTGCGCCACCGCGGGCAGCCGGGTCCTCGCCCGCTTGAGCTGCTCGGCGAACGCGGCCTCGTCGCGCGGCAGCGGGTCGTCGCCGATGAAGGCGCGGTCGGCCACCGCCTCGGCGACGTCGGCCAGCAGCTCGTCGCGCGAGCCCGCCTCGCGCAGCGCCAGCGCGGTGGCGGTGAACGAGGGCGGCGCCTTGAGCTGCTGCGCCAGGGCGTCCTTGAGCGCGAGGGACATCAGCCTCACCACGCCCCTGCGCGTGGCCGCCTCGGCGTCGGCCTCCGTGTCGGAGAGCGCGAGCGCGACGCTCTCCCCCTCGTCGACGATCGCCGGGTAACCCGTCACGCGCTGCCCGCCGCGCGTCACGGCCAGCGTGGCCGGCAGCGTGCCGAAATCCCAGCGCAGGATGCCGCGACGCTCGAACGCGTCGTCGCCCTCCGCGAACGAAAGCCGCGCCGCGTCGGCGAGGCGGCGCTTGAGCGCGGCGAGGTCGCGGCCGGCGTCGACCTCGTCGCCGCTCGCGTCGACCACGCGCAGGTTCACCATGAGGTGCGGCGGCAAGGCTTCGCCCTCGAGGTCGGCGCGCTCGACGGCGAGGCCGCGCGCGGCCTTCATCCAGGCGACCAGCGCGGCCTCGAGCGGCTGGCCGCGGCCGGGCTCGCTTTCGAGGAAGGCCGTCACGTGGTCGGCGAGCGGCATCAGCCGGCTGCGCACGGCCTTGGGCAGCGCCTTCACGCGCACCGCGATGCGCTCGCGCAGCATCCCGGGCACCAGCCACGAGAGCTGCGCCTCGTCGACCTGGTTGAGCAGCGCCAGCGGCACCGTCAGCGTGAGGCCGTCGAGCGGGTGCCCGGGCGAGAAGCGGTAGTCGAGCGCGAGCTTCGCGCCCGAGATGTCCAGCGTGTCCGGGTACTGCGCCTCGGTGACGGCACTCGCCGCGTGGCGCATCAGCGATTCGCGCGTCATGAAAAGCCGCCGCGGCTCGCGCTTCTCGGCCTCGCGCCGCCAGGACTCGAAGCCCGCGCGGCTGTGCAGCCCGGCGGCGACGCGCTCGGCATAGAACGCGGCAATGGCCTCCTCGTCGACCAGCACGTCCTGCCGCCGCGCCTTGTGCTCGAGCTCGGCGATCTCCTCCACCAGCCGGCGGTTGTGCGCGACGAAGGGTGCGTCGACGCCGAGCGCGTCGGCGGCCAGCGCCTCGCGCAGGAACACCTGGTGCGCGGCGGCCGGGTCGCGCGCGCCGAAGCTCACGGGCCGCCGCGGCACCAGCGGCAGGCCGTAGAGGCGAAGGCGCTCGCTCGCCACGACCTCGCCGCGCTTCCCGTCCCAGCGTGGCTCGAAGTACTCGCGCTCGACGCGCTCGCCCGCGACCGCCTCCACCCACTCGGGCTCGATGCGCGCGGCGCAGCGCGCGTAGAGGCGCGTGGTCTCGGTCAGCTCGGCCGCCAGCACCCATTTCGGCCGCGACTTGGCGAGCGCCGACGAAGGGTGCAGCACGAAGCGGATGCCGCGCGCGCCCTGGTAGCCTTCGCCCTCGTCGCCGCGGAAGCCGATGTTGGACAGGAGGCCCGCGAGCAGCGCGCGGTGGATGTCGGCGTAGCGGCGCGCGTCGATGGTCTTGGGCAGGGCCTCGCTCCACTGCCAGCCGGCTTCCTTCAACTGCGACACGAGCTGCGCATGCACCTCGCGCCACTCGACGAGGCGCAGGTAGGAGACGAACTGCGCGCGGCAGGCGTCGACCCGCTTGCGGTGAGAAAGTCTCCCCCCGGAGCGCGCTTCGCGCGCCTCCCCCCTGAGGGGGGCTTGCGCCTCGGGGCGGCCCTTCGGCGCAGGGCTCTCCCCGGAGCGCGCTTCGCCGTTCAATTCGGCGAAGAACTCCCAGAGCGCGACCAGCGACAGGAAGTCGCTGCGCTCGTCGCGGAAGCGCAGGTGCGCCTGGTCGGCCGCCTGGCGCTTGTCGTGCGGACGCTCCAGCGGGTCGGGCACGGCCAGGGCGCTGGCGATCACCAGCACCTCGGCGACGCAGCCCGCGCCGCGCGCGGCGTGCAGCATGCGGCCGATGCGCGGGTCGAGCGGCAGGCGCGCGAGCTCGCGACCGAGCGTGGTGAGGCTGCGCGAATCGTCGACGCAGTCGAGCTCCTGCAGCAGCGCATAGCCGTCGGCGATGGCGCGCGGGCCGGGTGCGTCGACAAAGGGAAAGGCCTCGATGGGCCCCAAGTCCAGCGAGGCCGCGCGCAGGATCACCGCGGCGAGCGAGCTCCGCAGAATCTCGGGGTCGGTGAAGCGCGGGCGCTTCGCATAGTCGTCCTCGCCGTAGAGGCGCACGCAAATGCCGTCCTGCACGCGGCCGCAGCGCCCCGCGCGCTGGTCGGCGGAGGCGCGCGACACCTTCTCGATCTGCAGCAGCGTGGTCTTGTTGCGCAGCGAGTAGCGCTTGACGCGCGCGAGCCCGCCGTCGATCACGTAGCGGATACCCGGCACCGTCAGCGAGGTCTCGGCGACGTTGGTGGCGAGCACCAGGCGCCGCCCGCGCGACGGCGCGAACACGCGCCGTTGCTCGGCGACCGACAGCCGCGCGTAGAGCGGCAGGACCTCGGCCACGTTGCCCCAGGGCCTGCGCGCGAACGAGCGGTGCGCGAGGTCCGCCGTCTCCCGGATCTCGCGCTCGCCGGGCAGGAAGGCGAGGATGTCGCCGGGCCCCTCGCGCCACAGCGTCTCGGCGGCGTCGACGATCGCCTCCTCGAGCGCTTCCTCGTCGTCGGACTCGTCGGCGTCGTCGACGTCGTCGCGCGAGCCGCCCGACTGCGCATCGGCGCGGTAGCGCACCTCGACCGGATAGAGCCGCCCCGACACCTCGATCACCGGCGCGGGCTTGCCGTCGTGCGCGAAGTGCGCGGCGAAGCGCGCGGCGTCGATGGTCGCCGAGGTGACGACGACCTTGAGGTCGTCGCGCGCGACGACCAGGCGCTTGAGGTAACCCAGCAGGAAGTCGATGTTGAGGCTGCGCTCGTGCGCCTCGTCGACGATGATCGTGTCGTAGGCGCGGAGCTCGCGGTCGCCTTGCGTCTCCGCGAGCAGGATGCCGTCGGTCATCAGCTTGATGAAGCCTTCCGGCCGCGTGTGGTCGGTGAAGCGCACCTTGTAGCCGACGCCGGCGCCGATCTCGGTGTGCAGCTCCTCGGCGATGCGCTCGGCCACCGCGCGCGCGGCGATGCGCCGCGGCTGGGTGTGGCCGATCAACCCGCGCTCGCCGCGGCCCGCCTCGAGGCAGATCTTGGGAAGCTGCGTGGTCTTGCCCGAGCCCGTCTCGCCGCTGACGATGACCACGCGATGGTCGCGGATGGCCGCGGCGATCTCGCCGGCGCGCTGCGCGACGGGGAGCTCGGGCGGGTAGGCGATGCGGGGCTTGCGGGCGCGGCGGGCGTCGACCTTGGCCACCGACTCGGCGATCGCGTGCTCGACACGTGCGCGCTCTGCGGCGGCATCGGGGCCGCCGCGAAGACTGGCAACGCGGCGGGCGAGCCGCGGGACATCGGCGGTGGCGACGCGCGCAAGCAACCCGTCGCCGGCCCCGGCAAGACCGGCGGCGCGCACGCCAGTGCGACGGACATTCGGCCGGGACATGCCGAATTATCGCCTGCCTATTGACAGCGCCTCGCGCGCGGCGATACTCGCGGTTGCCCCGCCATCGTCCGCCCAGGAGGCGCCATGCCCACACGCCCTACCCGCCGTTCGCGCATGGTCGGCGCGGCCTTCGCGTTGGTCCTCGCGCTGCCGCTGGCGCTTGCCACCGCCGCGACGGCGCGCGCCGAGACCTTCGCGACCTGGGACCCGGTCGGCACGCTGGACGGGACGAGCCCCCTCATCCCCTCCTTCGTTTCGCCCGACATCGACTCGGCCGGCACGCTCAACCGCAGCGCCAGCATCGTGGCCGGCGGATCGTTCGCCAACGCCTTCATGGGTGACAACTGGCCCGCGGGCGCGCTCGACACCGGCGCGTACATGGCGTTCTCGGTCGCCGGCGACGACCTCGCCTACGAGACCGTGGCGTTCTCGCTCTACAACAACTTCGACGGCACGGGATCGTGGCAGATCCGCTCCAGCGTGGACGGGTTCGCCGCCCCGCTCGCCTCCGGGACCTTCAGCGACATCAGCTTCGACGGCGAGAACATCACCGCCGACATCAGCGCGCTCGGCACGGTGACCGGCAACGTCGAGTTCCGCCTCTACACCTACGACAACGCCGGCGCGACCAGCCCACTGCAGCGCGGCATCCGCGGAAGCGGCGGCGCCGCGCCCGGCATCGGCCTAAGCGTCACGGGGACCGCCGCCGGTGGACCCGTCGTCGTCACGCCCGCGCAACCCGTGCCCACGCTCGCGCCCGCATCGCTCGCCGCGCTGGCCGCGCTGCTTGCGGCCGCGGCAGCGCTGAAGCGCCGGCGCGCAACCCGCATGCGCTGAGGATCGGGCGCGCGCTCGCGCCCTCGCCGTCGACGAGGCCTCCCGCGCGAATCCGCGCAGGCGGCGCCGGCGCGCCACGTCGAGGAGAAGGCCATGACCCACAACTACCGCATCCTCAGCCTGGGCGCATCGTACGGGTCGCTGCTGGCCGTCAAGCTTCTCGCGGCGGGCCACGACGTGACGCTTGCCTGCCTTCCCGCGGAAGTGGAGCTGTTCAACGCCGAAGGCGCACGCGTGCGGCTGCCGGTCAAGGGCCGCGAGGGCCTGGTCGAGGTCGATTCGCGCAAGCTCTCCGGGCGGCTCGACGCCGTCGTGCCGACGAGCGCCGACCCCGCCGGCTACGACCTCGTGGTGCTGGCGATGCAGGAGCCGCAATACGGCTCGCCGGGCGTGCGCGAGCTGCTCGCGGCGGTGGCGCATGCACGCGTGCCATGCATGTCGATCATGAACATGCCGCCGCTGCCCTTCCTCGCGCGCATCCCGGGCCTCGACGTCGGTGCCTGCCGCCCCGCCTATACCGACGCGTCGGTATGGGACGGCCTCGACCCGCAACGCGTCACGCTCTGCAGCCCCGACCCGCAGGCATTCCGCCCGCCCGGGGAAAAGGTCAACGTGCTGCAGGTGCGCCTGCCCACCAACTTCAAGGCGGCGCGCTTCGCGCAGGCGCAGCACACGGCGATGCTGCGCGACATGGCCGAGGGCGTCGAGGCGGCACGCTTCGACATCGGTGGCGAGCGGCTCGAGCTGCCGGTCAAGCTCAAGGTGCACGAGTCGATCTTCGTGCCGCTCGCCAAGTGGAGCATGCTGGTCGCCGGCAATTACCGCTGCGTGGGTGACGACGACGTGCGCTCGATCCACGACGCCGTGCACGGCGACCTCGCGGCCTCGCGCGCGGTGTACGACTGGGTGCGGACGCTGTGCATCGGGCTCGGCGCGCACGAGGACGACCTCGTGCCGTTCGAGAAGTACGCCAACGCCGCGCTGTCGCTCGGCAGCCCGTCGTCGGCAGCGCGCGCACTGAAGGCCGGGGCCACGCAGATCGAGCGCGTCGACCGCCTGGTGCAGGCGCTTGGCGCGCGGCAGGGCATGCGCAACGACGAGGTCGACCGCACGGTGGCGCGCGTCGACCGCTGGCTCGACGCCAATCGCCGCAAGGCGGCCGGCTGAGCCTTCCGCGGCGGGCAATCAGGGCGCCGGTGCCGCGGGCGCTGGCTCCGCTGCCCCGGACGCCGCGGGCGCTGGCTCCGCTGCCCCGGACGCCGCGGACGCTGGCTCCGCGGCCCCGAACGCCGCGGGCATCGCGGCTGGCAGCGGCCGCGCGAGGTAGCGCGTGATGGCCGCGCACAGCAGCACCCACACCAGCGCGCCCAGCGCGTAGCCGATCCACGCCGAGGGAAGCCCCTTCTGCGCGGTGGCGACGGCGCCGTCGACCAGCCCGCCCACCAGCACGAACGCGGGCAGCGCGCGCGGGTCGTAGCGGAACAGCCACATCACCACCGTGGTGGCGATGAGCCCCGAGATCAGCCCGCCCGCCAGCGCCGCCGGCATGTCGGGCGCGCCCAGCGCGGGCAGCGCGTACAGCAGCAGCAGCAGCAGCGGCACCAGGAACACTCGGCGCGTCCAGCGTGCCGTGATCCGCTGCAGCACGAACAGCACGAACAGCGCGATCGCCACGGTGCGCAGGTAGGTCACGCCGGTGAGCATGGCATTGAGCCAGGGCAGCCAGGTCGCCTGCGACCCGAGCGCGGGCCAGCGCGGCGCGAGCTGCGGCGCGCCTTCCGACAGCAGCGTCGACAATCCCGCGACCATCAGCGCCGCCGCGGCGCCGGCCTTCCAGGAGGCGAAGCCGGGCAGCAGCGGCGCGGACACCTGACGTCGCGCGGCATGCACGCCCACGGCGGCGAAGAGCCCCACGAACAGCGCGCCGAACAGGGCGCCCAGCACCACGCCGGCAACGCGCAGCGCGACCTGCGTGGCCACGGGATCGGTGGTGACGAGCCCGAAGGCGATCTCGGGCCAGCTGTTGAGCGCGGCCAGCAGCGTGCCGGCGAACCACGCGAGGCCGAAGACGAAGCCCGCGCGCGTGTCGCTCTGCGCATGCGTGAAGGAGCGCACGCCGAGCACCAGCGCGGCGAGGCCGGCGATGGCCGCGAGGATGGCGACCGCCTTCTTGGCGATGGCCCAGCGGTTGTCGCTTGCCGCCTCGTCGCGCAGCCATTGCTCGGGCACGTGCACGCGCTGCCCCGCGGCCAGCACGCGATCGCCGCCCACGGTGACCTGCACGCGCGCCTCGCCGCCGGCCGCGAGCTTGACGCGCGGGTCGGTCCACTCGAAGGTCCAGTCGGTGCGGTTGGGGCGCGCGGTGTCCGAGGCCGCCACCAGCGTCAGCGCGGCGGGGTCGAGGCCCATGTGGTCGCGAAGCTCGGCCTTGGCGATGTCGAGCGCCGCGTCGCGCGAAAGGCGCGCGCCCGCCTGCGCCTCGGGCAACGAATGCCGCACCTGCCGGAGGCTCCCGTCGCCTGCGACGGTCACGCGCCATTCCTCGGCGCGCGCGGCCACGTCGCCGTCGAAGCGCGCGTAGCGCACCGCCCACAGCGGCGGCGGCAGCGTGTGACCGATCAGCGCGCGGTAGGCGTCGGCGCCACTCTCCTGCCAGACGAAGCGGTGCATCAGCCATTGCGCGCCGTCGTCGGTGGGCAGCGCGACCGACCACGAGCGCTTCCAGCCCGCGTCGGGCGCGCCGCCACGCGCGGCGACCGCGGCGTCGGCGCGCGCCAGCGCATCCGCACGCGGGATGGCCAGCGTGGGGACGTCGGCGCGGAACGCCGAGGTCAGGAGCCAGGCGGCGAGCCCGGCGATGCCGAGCCACGGCAAGGTGCGGGCGAAGCGCAGCGCGCGCGGGGTGGGCCCGGGCGCGACGATCGCGTCCTCGGCGTCGGCGCTCGCCTCGGCGGGCCGCAGCCAGCCGGCGTTGCGCAATGCGGCGGGCAGCTCGCGCCATGCGCCCTGCTGCCAGCGTCGCAGCAGCACCACGGCGAGCGGCACGAGGCCCGCGGCGATCACCAGGCCGCGCTGCAGCCCGGCACCGGGCGCGTCGACCAGGAACACGGGGATCGACATCAGCACGAGGTCGAAGACGGCGTGCAGGATGATGGTCGGCAAGAGGCCGAAGCGCAGGAAGATCGCCGCCCAGACCATCGCCGGGAAGATGAGCTCGACCAGCCGCGAGTACGCGGGAAAGCCTGGATAGTTGGCATGCGCCGCGCCGAACACCACCGCCTGCACGACGAACATGATGGCGATGCCCAGGCGCCGGTGCCCGAAGCGCTGGCCGACCAGCGCGCCCAGCGCCAGCGGGATGGCGCGGAACAGGCATTCCTCCATGAAGCCCGCCTGCAGCGCCATGGCGATCGGCCCCAGCGCCGGCACCGCCGACGACAGCACGTTGGGGTCGGTCATCTCCGACGAGGGTTGCCACCAGCCCAGCCAGGTGTTGGTGGCGTAGTAGAAGACCGCGATGAACGCGAGCTCGATGGGCACGAAGAGGTAGCCGCCGAGCGTGCGGCCGAGCGCCTGCCGCGTCGCCCCGCCCTCGCGCGACCACAGCCGCCACAGCTGCGGCTGGTGGCCGAAAGCGGTGCGCGTGAGCGCCTCGGCGCACATGAACACCAGGCCGTAGCCCGCCGCGCCGGCCAGGGTGATGGCGATCGCCCCGCCGACCTGCTGTGCCCAGAAGGCCGCCTCCGATTGCGCCGTGTCGAAGCCGAACCACGCGCTGCCGACGGCGGCGAGGATCATCGCGCCGAGCAGCGTGCCGACGACGGCGCCCGCGCTGAACGACGGCCGCGGCAGCAGCGCCTTGCGCCGCGCCAGCCAGATGGTGCCGACGATCAGCCCGCCGATGCCGTAGGCCAGCGCGGCGAACAGCGTCGCCACGTTGGCAATGGTGTCGTTGGTGCTGCGCATCTCCGCGAAGCGGCGCGCGAACGACTGCGGGATGAAGGTGTAGCGCACGGCCTCGACCAGCTCGTCGCCCGCGGTGGCGAGGCGGAGCCGCACGCGCGCCTCGCCGAGCGTCTCGGCGCGCTGGTACACGAACACGCGGTCGATGCGCCCGCTCGGGCGCGTGACCTCGGACTGCTCGAGGAACTTCCAGGTGCCGAAGTCGACGCCCCAGTCCTCGCCTGCGCGCTTCTCGGCGAGGGCGCGCGCGGCATCGACCGGCAATGCCTTGGTCGCGGGGTCGCGCACATAGGTCTCGGCGACGCGCCGCTCGAACCCGTAGGGCTTTCCCTGCGGCGTGAAGCGCAGCGTCACCTCGGGGATCTTGCCGACCTCGAAGAGGCGCACCACCCACACGTAGGGTGCGTAGAGGTCGCCCTTCACCAGCTCGCCGAAGGCCTTCTTGCCGCCGCCCTCGAGCTCGATGTAGTTCTGCGTCGCGCCATCGGTCTGGAACAGCACCGCCGCGCGCGCATCCGGCGACGCGAGCTTCAGCGCAGCGGCGCGCTCGCGTGCCGCCGCGACCGCCGCGTCGCGCGACATCGAGATGTCGACGTTGACGATCGGCAGCGCCACCGGAAAGAGCTTCAGCGCCAGCGCGAGGCAGGCGGCCGACACGAGGGCGAAGGCCGTCCAGAAGGCGGGCTTGCGCCAGGGGCCGCGCGGCGCGAAGGCCGCGGCGCCGCCGGTGGCCGGCAGGCCTTCGCCCGGCGATGCGGCTGCGCCGCCGCTGGCGGTGGATGGGGTCATGGAAGGGGGAGGTGGAGAGGGAGGGCGATCAGGAATCGCGCACTTGTATCACACCGCGCTGCGCGAGGGCGGCGAGCGCCGCGTCGTCGAGCGCGAGGTGCGCCGCGAGCACCTCGCGGGTGTGCTCGCCGAGGAGCGGCGGCGGCTGCAATGAGGCTGCCACCACTCGCGTGGGCGGCACCGGCCCCGCGGCCTCGGCGGGCCTCGCAGCCTCCACGGTGTCCGTGTGCCCCGCGCCCCCGCGCATCGCGAACGGCAGCCCCACCTGGGGCACGCGCCCCGCCAGCGGATGCGGCAGCTCGAAGGCGAGGCCGCGTGCGGCGAGCTGGGGATCGGCGAAGGCCTCGGCCAGCGTGTTGATCGGCCCCGCCGGGATATCCGCGGCCTCGAGCGCGGCGAGCCAGTGCGCGCGCGGCCGGCCGCGCATCGCCTCGGCGATCATCGGCACCAGTGCCGCGCGGTTGCGCACGCGCTCGGCATTGCGCGCGAAACGCGGGTCGCCCGCCCACTGCGGCGCACCGGCGATCGCCGCGAAGCGCGCGAATTGCGCGTCGTTGCCCACCGCGACCACCAACGGCCCGTCGGCCGCCTCGAACACCTGGTAGGGCACGATGTTGGGATGCGCGTTGCCCGCGCGGCGCGGCGACACGCCGGTCGCGAGGTAGTTCATCGCCATGGTCGACATCGTCGCGACCGCCGTGTCGAACAGCGCGGCGTCGATGTGGCAGCCCTCTCCGCTCTGCGCGCGGGCGATGAGGGCCGCCTCGATCGCCACCGCGGTGTACATGCCCGTCATCAGGTCGGTGATCGCCACGCCCGCCTTCTGCGGCCCGCCGCCCGGCAGGTCGTCGCGCTCGCCGGTGACGCTCATGAAGCCCGACATCGCCTGGATGATGAAGTCGTAGCCTGCGCGCGCGGCGTAGGGCCCCTGCTGGCCGAACCCCGTGATCGACGCGTAGACGATGCGCGGGTTGATGGCGCGGATGTCGTCGTAGCCCAAGCCCCGCGCCGCGAGCCCGCCGACCTTGAAGTTCTCGACGAACACGTCGGCGTCGCGCGAGAGCGAGCGCACCAGGTCGCGGCCCTCGTCCTTGCCGAAGTCGATCGCCACCGAGTGCTTGCCGCGGTTGCAGGAGAGGTAGTACGCGGCCTCGCTGGTATCGCAGCCTTGCGCATCCTTGAGGTAGGGCGGGCCCCAGGCGCGCGTGTCGTCGCCGCTGCCCGGGCGCTCGACCTTGATCACCGTGGCGCCGAGATCGGCGAGGAGCTGCGTGCACCACGGGCCCGCGAGCACGCGGGAGAGGTCGAGGACGGTGATGCCGTCGAGGGGCGTCGCCTTCGCCGCCATCGTCAGGCCTTCAGGGCGGCGAGCACCTCCTCCAGCATCTTCTTGGCGTCGCCGAACAGCATGTGGTTGTTGTCCTTGTAGAACAGCGGGTTGTCGACGCCCGCGTAGCCGGAGGCCATGCTGCGCTTCATGACGACGGAGTTCTTGGCCTTCCACACCTCGAGCACCGGCATGCCCGCGATGGGGCTCGTCGGGTCGTCCTGCGCCGCCGGGTTCACGATGTCGTTGGCGCCGATCACCATCGCCACGTCGGCCTTGGGGAAGTCCTCGTTGAGCTCGTCCATCTCGAACACGATGTCGTAGGGCACCTTGGCCTCGGCCAGCAGCACGTTCATGTGCCCGGGCATGCGCCCCGCCACCGGGTGGATGCCGAAGCGCACGTTCACGCCGCGCTCGCGCAGCGCCTTGGTGATCTCGTACACCGTGTGCTGCGCCTGCGCCACCGCCATGCCGTAGCCCGGCACGATGATGACCTCCTTGGCGTCCTTGAGGAGCTCGGCGGTCTCGGCGGCGGTGATCGGGTGCACCTCGCCCGCGGGCTGCGCGGCGCCGCCCGCGGCGGGCTTGGGCGCGCCGCCGTCGCTGCCGAAGCCGCCGGCGATGACGCTGATGAAGTTGCGGTTCATCGCCGTGCACATGATGTACGACAGGATCGCGCCCGAGCTCCCCACCAGCGCGCCGACGACGATCAGGAGGTCGTTGTTCAGCATGAAGCCGGTGGCCGCCGCCGCCCAGCCCGAGTAGCTGTTGAGCATCGACACCACCACCGGCATGTCGGCACCGCCGATGGCCATCACCATGTGGATGCCGAAGAGCAGCGCGACGATCGTCATCACCACCATCGCCGTGGTCGCCATGCCGGCGTCGTGCCCGCCGACGAAGCGCCAGCCGAACACGATCACCACCACGAGGCCGGCGAGGTTGAGCCAATGGCGCGCGGGCAGCAGGAGCGGCTTGCCGCCGATCCGGCCCGAGAGCTTGCCGAAGGCGATGAGCGAGCCCGAGAACGTGACGGCGCCAATCAGCACGCCGACGTACATCTCGATTTCGTGGATGGTGTTCTCCGCCGGCGTCAGCGACGCCGAGACCGCCGGGTCGACGAAAGTGGCGTAGCCGACCAGCACCGCGGCGAGGCCGACCAGGCTGTGCATCAGCGCCACGAGCTCGGGCATCTGCGTCATCTGCACGATGCGCGCCGCGTACAGGCCGATGATCGCGCCGACGACCATGGCTCCCAGGATGTACGGCCACCCGGCCGGCGTCACCTGGGTGCCGAACACCGTGGCCAGCACGGCGATGGTCATGCCGATCATGCCGTACAGGTTGCCGCGGCGCGACGTCTCCTGGTTGGAGAGCCCGCCGAGGCAGAGGATGAAAAGGATGGTGGCGCCGAGGTAGGCGATCGAGGCGAGGGCGTTGCTGATCATCGCGCGGCCCTCACTTGCGGAACATGCCGAGCATGCGACGCGTCACCGCGAAGCCGCCGAACATGTTGATGGTCGCGAGCGCGATTGCGACGACGGAAAGCCAGCGGATCAGCACGTCCGGGCGCGAAAGCCCGGGCGGCATCGCGGCCAGGTTCGGCGCGATCTGCACCAGCGCGCCGATGGCGATGATCGAGGACACCGCGTTGGTCACGCTCATCAGCGGCGTGTGCAGCGCGGGCTTGACGTTCCACACCACCATGTAGCCGACGAAGCAGGCCAGCACGAACACCGTGAAGTGCCCGAGGAACGAGGGCGGCGCGTAGCAGCCGACCAGCAGGAACAGCACCGCGCCCACCCCGAACAGCAGCGCGGTCTTGCCGGGCGACATCGGTCCCGAGGGCTCGCCGTGCCCCTTGGGTTTCGGCGCCGCGGCGACGGCCGCGGCGGGCCTGGCGGCCGCGGGCGGCGCGGCCGAGAGCTTGGGTGGCGGCGGCGGCCAGGTCACCACGCCCTTGTCGATCACCGTGGTTCCGCGCAGCACCTCGTCGTTCATGTCGACGGCGATGCGATCGCCTTCGATGCTTTTCGTCTTCAGGAGGTCGTCGATGACGCGCAGCAGGTTGGTCGCGTACAGCGTCGAGGCCTGCTTGGCGAGCCGGCTCGGCAGGTCGGTGTAGCCGATGATGGTGACGCCGTGGCGGACGACGATCTGGCCCGGCACGGTGAGCGCGCAGTTGCCGCCCTGCTCGGCCGCCATGTCGACGATCACGCTGCCCTGCTTCATCGACTTGACCATGTCCTCGCTGATGAGCCGGGGCGCGGGCTTGCCGGGGATGAGCGCGGTGGTGATGATGATGTCGGCGTTCTTCGCCTCCCTGGCGAACACTTCAGCCTGCGCCTTCAGGAAGCCCTCGCTCATCACCTTGGCGTAGCCGCCGACGCCGCTGCCCTCTTCCACATAGTCGACGGGCACGAACTCGCCGCCCAGCGACTTGATCTGGTCGGCGACCTCCGGCCGCGTGTCGTTGGCGCGCACGATCGCGCCCAGCCCCGAGGCCGCGCCGATGGCCGCGAGCCCCGCGACGCCCGCGCCGATGATGAACACCCGCGCCGGCGGCACCTTGCCCGCCGCCGTGATCGAGCCCGTGAAGAAGCGCCCGAAGGCGTGCGCGGCCTCGATCACCGCGCGGTAGCCGCCGATGTTGGCCATCGACGACAGCGCATCCATCTTCTGCGCGCGCGAGATGCGCGGCACGCTGTCCATCGCCAGCACCGTGGCCTTGCGCGCCGCGAGCTTGTTCATGAGCTCGGGGTTCTGCGCCGGCCAGACGAAGCTGACCAGCATGCCGCCCTCGCGCAGCAACGCCACCTCGGCGTCGTCGGGCGCGCGGACCTTGAACACGATGTCGGAGGACGCCCAGAGCGCGGCGCGGTCGGTCACCAGTTCGGCGCCCGCGGCGCGATAGGCCTCGTCGCTGATCTGCGCGCCTTCGCCCGCGCCGGCCTCGACGGCGACGCGGAAGCCCTGCTTGACGAGCTTCTCGACGACCTCGGGCACGGTGGCCACGCGCTTCTCACCGGGGAACACTTCCCGCGGCACTCCGATCTGCAGGGACATCGAGGCTCCTTCGTGCTTCTCGTTCTCGGGTTCGCCGCGGCCGCGCGGGACGCTCGCGCGGGCACGGCGCAATGCCCGCGTTTATATCAGATCGCCTCGGCGATGGCCTTGCCCAGCGCCGCCGTGCCGTCGCGCCCCCCGAGGTCCGGCGTCTTCGGTGCGTGCGCATCGCCCAGCACGCGCTCGATGGCGTCGACCACCGCCTTCGCCGCGTCGGCGTGACCGAGGAACTCGAGCATCATCGCCGCCGACCAGATCTGCCCCACCGGATTGGCGATGCCCTTGCCCGCGATGTCGGGCGCGGAGCCGTGCACGGGCTCGAACAGCGAAGGGAACTCGCGCGTGGGGTTGATGTTGGCCGCGGGCGCGATGCCGATGGTCCCGCACACGGCTGGCCCCAGGTCCGAGAGGATGTCGCCGAAGAGGTTCGAGCCCACCACCACGTCGAAGAGCTGCGGGCGCTGCACGAAATGCGCCGACAGGATGTCGATGTGGTACTGGTCGACGCGCACGTCGGGATAGAGCGCGGCCATCGCCTTCACGCGCTCGTCCCAGTAGGGCATGGTGATGGCGATGCCGTTGGACTTGGTGGCCGAGGTGAGGTGGCGGCCCGGGCGCGAGCGCGCGAGGTCGAAGGCGTAGGCGAGCACGCGGTCGACGCCGCGGCGCGTGAACACCGACTCCTGGAACACCATCTCCTGCGGCGTGCCCTCGAACATGCGCCCGCCCACCGACGAGTACTCGCCCTCGGTGTTCTCGCGCACCACCACGAAGTCGATGTCGCCGGGCTTGCGGCCCGCCAGCGGGCTCGGCACGCCGGGCATGAGCCGGCAGGGCCGCAGGTTCACGTACTGGTCGAAGCGGCGGCGGAAGGGGATCAGCATGCCCCACAGCGACACGTGGTCGGGCACCTTGGCGGGCCAGCCCACCGCGCCGAAGAAGATCGCCTCGTAGCCGTGCAGGGTGTCGAACCAGTCCTCGGGCATCATCCGCCCGTGGCGGAGGTAGTGGTCGCAGTCCCAGTCGAACTGCGCGAAGCGCCAGTCGATGCCGAAGCGGCGTCCCGCCGCCTCGAGCACGCGAAGGCCTTCGGGAACGACTTCCTTGCCGATGCCGTCGCCGGGGATCACCGCGATGTCGTACGCTCCCAAGGCACCCTCCCTGAACCCCGCGATTCTAATCCGCAAGGCCCCATGACCTCGACGACACTGCAGGCACGCTCCCCGCGCGAGCACGCGCGGGCACGCGGCATCGCCATGATGGTCGTCGCCGCGCTGTGCTGGTCGTCGGGTGGATTCCTGGTGCGGGCGCAATCGCTCACCGATCCCTGGGAGATCGTGTTCTGGCGCAGCACGTTCATGGTGCTGTTCGTCACCGGCGTCCTGGCGGCGATGCACCGCGGCCGCACCGTCGCGGCGATCCGCGCGGTCGGATGGCCCGGCCTCGCCTCGGGCGTGTTCCTCGCCTGCACGTTCTTCTTCTTCATCGCCTCGCTGACGCGCACCACCGTCGCCAACACCTTCGTGCTGATGAGCATCGGCCCGTTCACCGCCGCGCTCGCGGGACGGCTGTTCCTGCGCGAAGCCGTGCCGGCGCGCACCTGGGTGGCGATGGCCATCGCGTTCGCCGGCATCGTCGTGATGTTCGGGACCTCGGTCGACGCAGGCCACCTGCTTGGCGACCTGCTGGCGCTCGGCGTGCCCTGCTTCTTCGCCGCGCAGGTGACCGTGCTGCGCAAGTACCACGCGAGCGTCGACATGCTGCCGCAGGTGCTGGTCGCCGGCCTGGTGTCGATCGTCGTCGCGCTGCCGCCGGCGCTGCCCTTCACCGCCACGCCCGGCGACCTCGCGGTGCTGGCGGTGATGGGCGCGATCCAGCTCGGTGCGGGCTGCCTGCTCGCGACGGCGGCCTCGCGGCACCTGAAGGCCACCGAGCTCGGGCTCCTGGGCCTGCTCGAGCCCATCCTCGGCCCGATCTGGGTCTGGGCGCTGATGGGCGAGCACCCCGGCACCATCACGCTCCTCGGCGGGGCGATCGTGCTGGGCGCGGTGATCGCCAACGAGGCGATCGCTGCGCTATCATCCCGCGACCGCAAGGCAGGTTCCCCCGGATGAAGCAGACATTCCTCGATTTCGAGCAGCCGATCGCCGAGCTGCAGGCCAAGATCGACGAGCTTCGTTTCGTCCACGAGGACTCGGCCGTCGACATCTCCGACGAGATCTCGCGGCTCAGCAAGAAGAGCCAGCAGCTCACCAAGGAGATCTACGGCAAGCTCTCGGCGTGGCAGATCGCGCAGGTCGCGCGCCACCCGCAACGGCCGTATACCCTCGACTACATCGCCGGCATGTTCACCGACTTCCGCGAGCTCGCCGGCGACCGCACCTACGCGGACGACCCGGCGATCGTCGGCGGCATGGCGCGCTTCAACGGCGCGCCCTGCATGGTGATCGGCCACCAGAAGGGGCGCGACACCAAGGAGAAGATCCATCGCAACTTCGGCATGCCGCGCCCCGAGGGCTATCGCAAGGCGCTGCGCCTCATGAAGCTCGCCGAGAAGTTCGGCCTGCCGCTCTACACCTTCGTCGACACGCCCGGCGCCTACCCCGGCATCGGCGCCGAGGAGCGCGGCCAGTCGGAAGCGATCGGCCGCAACCTCTACGAGATGGCGGGCCTGCGCATCCCCATCGTGGTCACGGTGATCGGCGAGGGCGGCTCGGGCGGCGCGCTCGCCATCGCCGTCGGCGACACCACGCTGATGCTGCAGTACGCGACCTACTCGGTGATCTCGCCCGAGGGTTGCGCCTCCATCCTGTGGAAGTCCGCCGCGCAGGCCCCCGAGGCCGCCGAGACGCTCGGCATCACCGCCACGCGCCTCAAGCAACTGGGGCTCATCGACAAGGTCGTCAACGAGCCCCCCGGTGGCGCCCATCGCGACCATGCGGCGACGATGGCCACGCTCAAGAAAGCGCTCGCCGAGGCGATGCGCCCGCTCGCCGAGCTGCCGCTCGACAAGCTGCTCGAGGCGCGCGAGGACAAGCTGCTCGCCTATGGCAAGTTCAAGGAGATCCCCGCCGGCTGACGGTCATCCCCGCGCAGGCGGGGACCCACGTCATCCCCGCGCAGGCGGGGACCCACGTCATCCCCGCGCGAGCGGGGACCCGGTCGCGGCCGCGGTCGACGCGGCGCTGGCCCGGCACCTGCAACCCGGTGCGAGGCTGCTCGTCGCGCTGTCGGGCGGCCGCGATTCCATCGTGCTCGCCGACGCGCTGCTGCGCACGGCGCCCGCGCGCGGCATCGCACTCGCGGCGATGCACGTCCACCACGGCCTGTCCCCGAACGCCGACCGCTGGGCCGCGTTCTGCACGGCATGGTGCCGCGATCGCGCGCTGCCGCTCGACGTCGCGCGGGTGGACGCATCGCCGGCCCGTGCACGATCGTCGAGCCCCGAGGCCGCCGCGCGCGAGGCGCGCTACCGCGCGCTCGCCGCGCAGGCCGGCGCCACCGGAGCGCGCGCCGTGGCGCTGGCCCATCACGCCGACGACCAGGCCGAGACGCTCTTGCTGCAGCTCGCGCGCGGCGCGGGCCCGCGCGGGCTCGCGTCCATGGCCGAGTGGCGCGAGGACGCCCAAGCCGCCGGCCGCCCGCCCGCGGACGAGGGGGTGGTGCCGCTTGCCTGGTTCCGCCCGCTGCTCGGCCTGCCACGCCCCGCGATCGAGGCGGCGGTGGCCGCACGCGCGCTCACCTTCGTCGACGACGAGAGCAACCAGGCCGATCGCCATCGGCGCAATGCGCTTCGCCGGCATGTCGTGCCGGCGCTGCGCGAGCTCGCGCCGGGCTATCCGCTGACGCTCGCGCGCGCCGCCGCGCTCGCCGCAGAGGCCGCGGATCTCGCCGACGACCTCGCGGCGATCGACGCCGAAGGCGCGCTCGAAGGCGGGACGCTCGCCGCCGCGCGGCTCGCGGCACTGCCGCCGCCGCGCGCGCGCAACCTGCTGCGCTGGTTCCTGCGCACCAAGGGCCTGGCGACGCCTTCGGCCGCGCGGCTCGCGGCGATGCTCGACCAGCTCGCGCACGCCGCCCGGGACGCGCGCGTATCGCTGCCGCACGACGGCCGCGTGATCGCGCGCCACGGCGGGCGCGTGCATGTCCACGTCCCGCTGCCGCCGCCCTACGCGCTCGACTGGCAGGGCGAGCGGCTACTCGCGCTGCCGCACGGCAGGCTGGGCTTCGAGCCGGCACCGGCCGGCGAAGGTCCGCGTCTCGTGCTGCCCGCGCAGGACGGCATGCGCTGGACGGTACGCTCGCGCCGCGGCGGCGAGCGCTTCCGGCCGCATCCGGGCGGCGCCGAGCGGCGACTCAAGTCGCTGCTGCAGCAGTCGGGGATGCCGGCCTGGCAGCGCGACGCGCTGCCGCTCCTGTTCCACGGGGAGCGGCTGGCGGCGGTGCCGGGCATCGGCGTCGACGCGGGGCTTCGCGCCGCGCCGGACGCTCCCGGGCTTGCGCTCGTCTGGCAGCCCGCCTGACCTCCGAGGCACTCCCGCGCACGCCGGGCCGCCCCGGACCGGCAAACGCCTTAAAATGGCGCCATGACGCCCGCGCAGATCATCAAGTGGTGCCTGGTCGTGTTCTTCGTCGGCTCGGTGCTGTACGTGCACTTCCGCGGGCGCGTGCGCCATCGCGCGGTCAAGCAGCTCACCGACCACTCGACCTTCGTCGCGCCGTACAACGTGCTGATGTACGCGTTCTCGGCGGTGCCCCCCAAGCCCTACCTCGACGTCGCCGATTTTCCCGAGCTCGCGCCGCTCAAGGACAACTGGCAGGTGATCCGCGACGAGGCGATGCGCCTGCACGAGGCGGGGCAGGTGCGCGCCTCGCTCGGCAAGAACGACCTGGGCTTCGACTCGTTCTTCAAGTACGGCTGGAAGCGCTTCTACTTGAAGTGGTACGAGGACGCGCTGCCCTCGGCGCGCGAGCTCTGCCCGAAGACCGTGGCGCTGCTCGAGTCCATCCCCACCGTGCACGGCGCGATGTTCGCCATGCTGCCGCCGGGGGGCAAGCTCGGCGTGCACCGCGATCCCTACGCGGGGTCGCTGCGCTACCATCTCGGCCTCTCGACGCCCAACTCGCCCGACTGCCGCATCATCGTCGACGGCGAGTCCTACGCCTGGAAGGACGGCGAGCCGGTGATGTTCGACGAGACCTACGTGCACTGGGCCGAGAACCGCACCGGGACGCCGCGCATGATCCTGTTCGCCGACGTCGAGCGTCCGCTCACCAATCCCATCGTGCGGGGCATGAACCGCTGGGTGAGCGACCACGTGATCAAGCACAGCGCGAGCCCCAACGTCGAGGGCGAGAAGGTGGGCGCGATGAACCGCGTGTTCCGCTTCTTCGACCAGATCGACCAGGGTCGCAAGCGCTTCAAGAACTGGAACAAAGGGGTCTACCGGGCGGTCAAGTGGGGCCTGATCGCCGGGATCGTCGTGCTGATCGTGGTCTAGCCGCGCCCCTCCGGGAGGACGCCAAGCGCCCGAAATCGCCCGAAAAGCCGCAATCCGGTGTTATAATGTTGAATTTCCTAGGTTTTATTCACCGGAGCCGAAATGGCAGTCGAACGCACGCTTTCCATCATCAAGCCCGACGCGGTCGCCAAGAACGTGATCGGCGAGATCTATAGCCGCTTCGAGAAGGCGGGACTCAAGGTCGTCGCGGCGCGCATGACGCGCCTCTCCCCTGCGGAAGCCGAAGGCTTCTACGCCGTGCACCGCGAACGGCCCTTCTTCCGTGACCTGGTGGGCTTCATGACCTCGGGCCCGGTGATGATCCAGGTGCTCGAAGGCCCCGACGCGATCGCCAGGAACCGCGAGCTGATGGGCGCCACCGACCCCAAGAAAGCCGCCAAGGGCACCATCCGCGCCGACTTCGCCGACTCGATCGACGCCAACGCCGTGCACGGCTCCGACGGCGCCGAGACCGCGGGCGTCGAGGTGGCGTACTTCTTCCCGGCCCTCGACATCCACGCGCGCTGACCCGGGCTCGCGGCAAAGGCGGCGCGCGGACGGCAGGCGGCATGGCACACGGCACGGCGATGAGCGGGATGGCGACCACCAACCTCCTCGACCTCGACCCCGCGGGGCTCGAGCGCTTCGTCGCGGACGCCGGCGAGAAGCCCTTCCGCGCGCGCCAGCTGTCGCGCTGGGTGCACCAGCGCTTCGCCGGCGACTTCGCTTCGATGAGCGACCTCGCCAAGGCCTCGCGCGCCTCGCTCGCGACGCGCGCGTTCATCGCCGCGCCGACGGTCATCCGCGACAGCACGGCCCTGGACGGCACGCGCAAGTGGCTGATCGACGCCGGCGGCGGCAACGCCGTCGAGACGGTGTACATCCCCGAGGACGATCGCGGCACGCTGTGCATCTCCTCGCAGGCGGGCTGCGCGCTGGACTGCGCGTTCTGCGCCACCGGCGCCGGCGGCTTCAACCGCAACCTCTCAACCGCCGAGATCGTCGGCCAGCTCTGGCATGCCAACCGCGCGCTGCTGGCGGACGGCGTCAGCGGCCCCTGGGTCGAGGCCGGCCGCGCGCCCGTGACCAACGTGGTGATGATGGGCATGGGCGAGCCGCTCGCCAATTTCGAGCCGGTGGTGCGCGCCCTCAACCTCTTCCTCGACGACAACGCCTACGGCCTGTCGCGCCGTCGGGTGACGCTTTCGACCTCGGGCATCGTGCCGATGATCGACCGCCTCGCGCAGGAGGCGCCGGTCGCGCTGGCGGTGAGCCTTCACGCCCCCAACGACGCGCTGCGCGACCGCCTGGTGCCGATCAACCGCGTGCACCCGCTGGCCTCGCTGATGGACGCCTGCCTGCGCTACCTGCCCTACGCGCCGCGCGACTTCGTGACCTTCGAGTACGTGATGCTCGACGGCGTCAACGACGGGGCAGCCGAGGCGCGCGAGCTCGTCGCGCTGGTGCGCAACCTGCCCTGCAAGCTCAACCTGATCCCCTTCAACCCCTTCCCGGGGAGCGAGTTCCGCACCTCGCCGCGCGAGCGCATCCTGGCCTTCCGCGACGCGCTCAACGACGCCGGCATCGTCGCGACCATCCGCAAGACGCGCGGCGACGACATCGACGCGGCCTGCGGCCAGCTCGCCGGCCGCGTGCACAATCGCGTCAAGCGCTCGCTCTCCTCGCGGGTGGTGCCCATCCGCCCCGGGAACCGCGGGCACTGATCCCCTGCAGCACCCGCCCCACGAACCGCCAAGGAATCGCATGCGCCGCATCGCCCCGATCCTCATCCCCGCCGCAGTTGCCGCGCTCGCGCTCGTCGGCTGTGCGTCGAACAAGACGCCCGCGCAACCCGAGGTCAGGATCGAGCAGCCGCAGGCGCAGCTCGCGCCCCAGCCGCCGGCCACGCCACGCCGCAAGGCCGAGCTCCACGCCGAGCTCGCGCTGGGCTATTACGAGCGCGGCCAGATGAACGTCGCGCTGGAGGAGCTCAAGGACGCCGAGGGCGACGACCCCACCTACGCGAACATCTACAACGTCTACGGCCTCGTCTACACCATGCTCGGCGAGACCCAGAAGGCCGAATCGAACTTCCAGCGCGCGCTTTCGCTCGCGCCCAACGATTCGGATATCCGCCACAACTGGGGCGCCTATCTTTGCGCGCACGGGCGCGCCGCCGAGTCCATCCCCGAGTTCGAGCGCGCGGCGAGCGACCCGCTGTACAAGACGCCCGAGGTCGCGCTGACCAACGCCGGCAAGTGCTCGGTGCTGCTCGGCAACACGGCGCAGGCCGAGGCCTATTTCCGTCGCGCGCTGTCGCTCAAGCCGCAGGACCCCAACGCGGCCTACAACCTCGCCCTGCTCAAGTACCGCCAGGGCGCCACCGACGAGGCTCGCGCGCTGATGCGGGTCATCATGACGCAGACCAACCCCCCGCCGCAGAGCCTGTACCTCGGCATGTGCATCGAGCGCCGCAAGGCCGACCAGCAGGGCGTGGACTCGTACGTGCAACAGATCCGCAACCGCTATCCCCGCTCGCCGGAAGCCTCGGCGCTGGACGGCAAGGACTGCTGATGCCGGCCGACGAACCCGCGATCACCGCCGCGGCACCCTCGCCCCTCGCCGCCGGCGCGATGCTCGCCGCCGCGCGCGAGGCCGCCGGGCTGTCGGTGGAATCGGTGGCGGCGCAGCTGAAGCTCGCGCCGCGCCAGGTGCGCGCGCTGGAGAGCGGCGATTTCTCGGCGCTGCCGGGGCGCACCTTCGTGCGCGGCTTCGTGCGCAACTACGCGCGCCACGTGGGCCTCGAGCCCGCCAGCGTCCTCGCCGCGCTGCCCGACGACAGCGATCCCGCGCTCTCGCATCCGCATCTCGCCGGCACGCACCGGCCCATGGGCGAGATCCCCGCGGAGCATGCGCGCCGCCGCTCGTACGCGAGCTGGCTGATCGCCGTCGCGCTGGCGGCCTGCGTGGCCGTCGCCGTGGTGGTGGAGAAGTGGCGTCCCGTCGGCGAGCGCGACGCGGCGCCCGCAGGCACGTCGATCCCCCTGCCCGAGACGCCAGGACGCGGCGCCGGCGAGCCGGCCTCGCCCGCGGCCTCGCCGGCGACGGGAAGTCCCGCTGGATCACAGGCACCCTCGCCGGACGGCGCCGCCTTGCCGTCTGCGGATGCGGCACGATCGGCGGTGGCGCCGCAATCGACCGGAGCCTCCGCGCCTGCCCCGGCCGCTCCAGCACCGGCGGCGCCCGCGCCAGCCACGACGCCTTCGCAGGGAACGCCGCTGCCCAACCCGGTGACGCGTCCCGCCGGCGCGAGCACCTCCTCGACACCCGCGCCCGCGTCCACGGCCTCGGTTGCGCCGCCGCCGGCGGCAGCGCCCCCGCTGGCAGTAGCGACACCCCCCGGCCCGGGCGCCGTGGCATCGCCGGAGCGTGCGCGCGCGGCCGGCGCGACGACGCTGGAGCTCGCGTTCCACGGCACGTCCTGGGTCGAGGTCAAGGACGCGCGCGGCGTGAACGTCCTCACCCTCACCGGCAATGCGGGCACCTCGCGCAGCCTCGAGGCCACGCCGCCGCTCGACATCGTCATCGGCAACGCCGGTGACGTCGACCTGCGCTTCCGCGGCGCGAGCGTCGACCTCGCGCCCTACATGCGCCAGAACGTCGCGCGGCTGACGCTGCGCTGACCCGCGCCATGAGCAACCCGCAACAGCCCGCGAGCCCGGTGCCGGCGGCCCGGCGCCCGGTGGCCGCGAGTCCCGGGGAAGGCAAGGCGCGGCTCCAGGCCGTGCGCGGCATGAACGACGTGCTGCCCGACGAGGCGCCGGCCTGGGAGCGGCTCGAGGCGGCGGCGCGCGAGGTGTTCGGCCAGTACGGCTATCGCAACCTGCGCGTGCCGCTGGTCGAGCCCACCGCGCTGTACGTGCGCGGCATCGGCGAGGCCACCGACATCGTCGAGAAGGAGATGTACACCTTCGACGACAAGCTCAACGGCGAGAGCCTGACGCTGCGTCCCGAGGCCACGGCGGGCATCGTGCGCGCGGCGATCGAGCACAACCTCACCTACGAGCGCCCGCAGCGCGTGTGGACCGCCGGCGCCATGTTCCGCCACGAGCGGCCGCAGAAGGGCCGCTACCGCCAGTTCCACCAGCTCGACGTCGAGGCGCTGGGCTTCGCCGGCCCCGACGTCGACGCCGAGCAGATCGTCATGCTCTCGCGGCTGTGGAAGCGGCTCGGGCTGCCGGGCATCGAGCTTCGCATCAACTCCATCGGCGACGCCGCCGACCGCGCCGCGCACCGCGCCGAGCTCGTCGCCTACTTCGAGAAGCATGCGGCGCTGCTCGACGAGGACGCGCGCCGGCGCCTGCATGCCAATCCGCTGCGCATCCTCGACTCCAAGAACCCGGCGATGCAGGAAATGCTCGGCGGCGCGCCGCGCCTCATCGACCGCGTCGGCGGCGAGGCGCGCGCGCACTTCGAGGGGCTGTGCCGCGCCCTCGACGACGCCGGCATCGCCTATGCCGTCGACCCGCGGCTGGTGCGCGGCCTCGACTACTACAATCGCACCGTGTTCGAGTGGGTGAGCGCGGGCCTGGGCGCGCAGGGCACGGTGGCGGGCGGCGGGCGCTACGACGGGCTGTTCGCCCAGCTCGGCGGCAAGCCGGTACCCGCCTGCGGCTTCGGCTCGGGCATGGAGCGGCTGGTGCTGCTGATGCGCGAAGCGGGTGCTGAGGCGGCGTGCGCCAGCGGTCCGCTTGCCTATGTGGTGCACGACGGCGACGCGGCGGCACGCCTCGCCGTGCGCATCGCCGAGTCGCTGCGCGACGACGGCCACGCGGTGGTGGTCAACGGCGGCGGGGGCAGCATGAAGTCGCAGATGAAGCGCGCCGACGCGAGCGGCGCGGCGCTGGCGCTGATCGTCGGCGATGACGAGGTCGCGGCGGGCACGGTCGCGCTGAAGCCGCTGCGCGGCGACGGCGACCAGGCCGCCGTGCCGATCGAACAACTGCGCGCGCGCGCCGCCGAATGGGCGGCGCGGCTGCGCGCGCAACGAAGCACGGGATGACACGATGGCCGTTTACGATCTGCAGGAACAGGAACAACTCGACGACGTCAAGGCGTGGTGGGGGCGCTACGGCAACTCCATCTCCACCGTGGTGCTGGTGCTGGCGCTCGGCGTCCTCGGCTGGCAGGGCTGGAAGTGGTATTCCGCCGGCCGCGCCGAGGCCGCGTCGACGCTGTACGCGGCGGTGGCCGACGCGCAGCGCACCGGCAACGCCGACAAGGCCAAGGACGCGATGGCGCAGCTCCTCGACCGCTACTCGGGAACCTCGTACGCGCCGCGCGCCGCCGTCGTCTACGCCAGGATGCTGTGGGACAAGGGCGACAAGGCCGGCGCGCGCGCGCAGCTCAGCTGGGTGCTCGAGCACGCGAGCGACGCCGAGCTCGCGCAGGTGGCGCGCTTCCGCCTCGCCGAGACCTGGCTCGACGAGGGCAAGAGCGACGAGGCGCTGAAGCTCCTCGACGCCAAGACCGACGACGCCTTCGTGGGCATCTACGCCGACCTGCGCGGTGACGCCCTCGCCGCGGCGGGCCGCAAGGAGGAGGCGCGCAAGGCCTACGAGACGGCGCTCGCCAAGATCGACTCGCGCTCGCCCTACCGCAGCTACATCGAGGTCAAGTACCAGACCATGGGCGGTGCGGCGGCGGCCCCCGCGGGCACGATCAGCCTCGCGCCCGCGGCTGCGCCCGCGCCGAACGCGCCGGCGCAGGCCACCCCACCGGCGCCGGCAGCCGCGGCGCCAGCGAACACGCCGGCGCCCGCAACCCCCGCGCCCGCCAAGGCGGGCGGCGCGAAATGACGCGCACCCGCGCGCGCGCGGAGCGATCGGCACCGCCGGCCCGACCCGTGCCGGCCACGCAGGCCACGCGCCGCGCGATCGGCAGGCTCGCGCTGGCAGCGCTCGCGGCGGGCGTGCTGCCCGGCTGCTCGATGCTCTCGTCCTGGGGGCTGTCGCTGCCCCCGCCGCCGCGCCTCGACTGGTTCAGCGACAAGGGCAAGCCCGCCCCCATGCCGGCGCTCACGCCGACGGTCACGCCGGTGATCGACTGGCAGGCGAGCGTGGGCAAGGCCGGACCGGGATTTACGCCCGCGGTGGTGGGCAACGACATCATCGTGGCCAATGCCGCCGGCGAGGTGATGCGCCTCGACGCCACCACCGGGCGCAGCGCCTGGCGGGTCGGCGCAGGCACGGCACTGTCGGCCGGCGTGGGCGCCGACGAGAACCTCGCGGTGGTCGGCAGCGACCGAGGCGACGTGGTCGCGCTCAAGCCCGACGGCTCGATCGCGTGGAAGGTATCCCTGTCGAGCGAGATCACCGCGCCGGCGACGCTCGACGGCGGCGTGGCGGTGGTGCTCACCGGCGACGGCCGCGTGTTCGCGCTCAACGCGGCCGACGGCAAGACGCGCTGGGTGTACCAGCGGCAGAACCCCGCGCTGGTGGTGCGCGCGGCCGCGCCGGCGCTGGTGTCGCACGGCGGCGCCTTCGTGGGCACCGCGGGCGGCCGGCTGGTCGCGCTGGACAGCGACAGCGGCGTGGTGGGCTGGGAGGCCACGGTCGCCGTCCCCAAGGGCGCGACCGAGCTCGAGCGCATCGCCGACATCACCAGCGCGCCCGTCATCGACGGGCGCAACGTCTGCGCGAGCGCGTTCCAGGGCCACACGCTGTGCTTCGATGCTCAGCGCGGCACCAGCGTGTGGTCGCGCGACATCGCGAGCTACTGGGGCCTCGTCGCCGACCGCGCGATGTTCTACCTCACCGACGACAGCGGCGTGGTGCTCGCGCTCGACAAGGCGACGGGCACGACCATGTGGAGGCAGGACGTGCTGAAGGGACGGCGCATCGGCGGCGCGCAGGTGCTCGGCGACTACGTCGCGGTGGTCGACGTCGAAGGCTGGCTGCACCTCCTCTCGGCGAGCGACGGCAGCTACGTCGGGCGCGTGGCCACCGACGGTTCGGCCGCAACCGCGCGCCCGGTGCCGGTCGGCGGCAACCGCATCGTCTGGCAATCGCGCAATGGCACGGTGATCAGCGCCAGCGTGCGGCGAAGCGGGCCGTAGCGCCCATGCTGCTGCCCACCGTCGCGCTGGTCGGGCGCCCCAACGTCGGCAAATCGACGCTGTTCAACCGGCTCACGCGCTCGCGCGCGGCGCTGGTCCACGACATCCCGGGACTCACGCGCGACCGCCACTACGGTCGCGCGCGCGGTGCCTCGCGCCCCTTCATCGTCGTCGACACCGGCGGCTTCGAGCCCGTGGCGAAGTCGGGGATCGAGGCCGAGATGGCGCGCCAGGCGGAGACCGCCATCGCCGAGGCCGACGTCGTGGTTTTCATCGTCGACGCCCGCGAGGGGCTCACCGGGCAGGACAAGGCGATCGCCGACCGCCTGCGCAAGGCCGCGCGCCGCGTGCTGCTCGTGGTCAACAAGTCCGAGGGCATCCCGCGCGAGCGCGCGGCCGCCGAGTTCCACGAGCTCGGCCTCGGCGACCCGATGCCGATCTCGGCGGCGCACGGCGAGTATGTTCGCGAGCTGGTGGAGGTGATCGAGTCGGAGCTCCCGCGCGCCGGGGGCGAGGCCGAGGGACGTCCCGCCACGGAAGGCGACGGCGATGATGACGGCGACGGAGACCACGGCCGCGACCGGGATGGCGACGGCGACGACTTTGCGGAAGGCGCGCAGGACCCCGGCGCGGACGCGCGCATCAAGGTCGCGGTCGTCGGGCGGCCCAACGTCGGCAAGTCGACGCTGGTCAACGCGCTGCTCGGCGAGGAGCGCGTGATCGCCTTCGACCAGCCGGGGACCACGCGCGACTCGATCCACCTCGATTTCGACCGCGCCGGGAAGCGCTACACGCTGATCGACACCGCGGGCGTGCGCAAGCGCGGCAAGGTCACCGAGGTGATCGAGAAGTTCTCGGTTCTGAAGACGCTGCAGGCGATCGAGGATGCGAACGTGGTGGTGCTGATGCTCGATGCCACCGCCGACATCGCCGAGCAGGACGCGCACATCGCGAGCTACATCCTGGAGGCGGGTCGCGCCGTGGTGCTGGTGATCAACAAGTGGGACGGGGCCGACGCGTCGCGGCGCGAGGACGTCAAGCGCGACGTCGACCGCAAGCTCGCCTTCCTCGACTTCGCCGACCGCCAGACGATCAGCGCGCGCGATGGCAAGGGCCTCAAGGCGCTGATGAAGGCCGTTGACGATGCGTACAAGGCGGCGATGGCGAAGCTGCCGACGCCGAAGCTCACGCGCGCGCTGCAATCGGCGATCGAGCGCCAGCAGCCCCCGCGCGCCGGGATGGTGCGGCCGAAGCTGCGCTACGCCCACCAGGGGGGGCAGAACCCGCCGGTCGTGGTGATACACGGCACGTCGCTCGCCTCCGTCCCCGACGCCTACCGGCGCTACCTGGAACATTTTTTCAGCACCGCGTTCCAACTGCGCGGTACCCCCCTTAGAATACAGTTCAAGACGGGCACCAATCCCTACGCGGAACGCACCGCGCGACGCGCCGACCGGGCGCCGGCAGGGCATCGCAGCCGGCGCGGCGCGTGATCGCGGCGGCCGGCGCGCGGGGTTCCTCGAACAACAAGGAGCTGTCGATGAGCAACAAAGGGCAAATGCTACAAGACCCGTTCCTGAACACGCTGCGCAAGGAGCATGTCCAGGTGTCGATCTACCTCGTCAACGGCATCAAGCTCCAGGGCCAGATCGAGTCCTTCGACCAGTACGTCGTGCTGCTCAAGAACACCGTCACGCAGATGGTCTACAAGCACGCCATCTCGACCGTCGTGCCCTCGCGCCCGGTGGCCATGCCGCACCACGCGAACGGCGACGGCGAGAGCTAGGCGCGCCCGGGCGGCCTCCCGTTCGCGCGGCCCCGGACCCCGTCGACCTCGCGGCGCACGGCGCGCGGCGGCGAACCCGCGGTTGAAGCAAGCGGCCGGCGCCTCCATCTGCGACGGGTCATCACCCGGGATTCCGCATGTTTGAACGTCCGCAAGGCGGCGCGCGCGCCATCGTCGTCGAGCTCGATTTCGGCGAGGGCGAGCGCGATGCGCGCCTCGCCGAGGCCAGGGCACTGGCCCTTTCCGCCGGCGCCACCCTGGTCGGCGAGGTGACGGGACGCCGCGCGCGCCCCGACCCTGCGCTTTTCGCCGGCCGCGGCAAGGTGGAGGAGATCGCGCAGTTGCGCGAAGCCACCGGCGCCGACCTCGTCATCGTCGACCACGTGCTTTCGGGCGTGCAGCAGCGCAACCTCGAGGCCGCCCTGTCGTGCCGCGTGGTCGATCGCGTGAGCCTGATCCTCGACATCTTCGCGCTGCGCGCGCGCAGCGCCGAGGGCAAGCTCCAGGTCGAGCTCGCCCAGCTCGCGCACATGTCGACGCGGCTCGCCGGCGGCTGGACCCACCTCGAGCGCCAGAAGGGCGGCATCGGCCTGCGCGGCCCCGGCGAGACGCAGCTCGAGACCGACCGGCGGCTGATCGGCAAGCGCGTCAAGCTCGTCAAGGACCGCATCGCGCGCGCGGCGGCCGGCCGCCGCGTGCAAAGCCGCACGCGCAAGCGCAACGCGGTGCGCACCGTGGCCCTGGTCGGCTACACCAATGCCGGCAAGTCGACGCTGTTCAACCGCCTCACCGGCGGCAGCGTGCTCGCCGCCGACCAGCTCTTCGCCACGCTCGACACCACGCTGCGCCGCGTGCACGCGCCGGGGGCCGGGACCCTCGTGCTTTCCGACACCGTGGGCTTCATCCGCGAGCTGCCGCACGACCTCGTCGCGGCGTTCCGAGCGACGCTGTCCGAGGCCGCCGACGCCGACCTCCTGCTCGAGGTCGCCGACGCCGCGGCGCCCGACCGCGAGGCGCAGCAGGACGCCGTCGAGGCCGTGCTGGCGGCGATCGGCGCCGCGGGGGTGCCCCGCATCCGCGTGCTCAACAAGGTCGACGCCGCGGGCCTCGCGCCGGGGGTCGAGCGCGACGCCTGTGGTACCATCACGTCGATCCGATTGAGCGCGTCGACGGGCGCCGGCTGTGCCGAGTTGCGCGCGGCCCTCGCGGAGCGTTTCGCGCTGGGGGACCCCGCCGGCGACGCTGCCGCCGGGCAGGAGACGGCCCGCGACGCAAGCGCGGCGACCCTCTGAACATGGCGAGCCAGCCTCGTCGAGCGCAACCCGCAACCCCTGTAACGAGCCGCGCGTCGCCGAGCGTCGCCCGATGACGCCGCGCCCGCCACGAACCGCCTGACCATGTCGCTCAACGACCCGCAGTGGGGCAAGCGCAACGACGCGCAGCAGGGCCCCCCCGATCTCGACGAGATCTTCCGCAACCTCAGGCGCCGCCTGTTCGGCGGCAACGGCCCGCGCGCCAACCGCCCCGACGAGGGCGCGCGCGCCCCGGGGCCGGGGCCCGCGCTCAAGGCGGGAGGCATCGCCGTGGTCGTCGCGCTCGCGCTGCTGGTCTGGGCCGCGAGCGGGTTCTACATCGTCGACGAAGGCCGCCGCGGCGTGGTCACGCGCTTCGGCAAGTACGCGGAGACCACCCTCCCCGGCCCGCGCTGGCACCTGCCCTCGCCCATCGAGTCGGTGCAGGTCGTCGACTTCTCGCAGGTCAAGACCCTCGAGATCGGCTATCGCAACACGCCGAAGAACAAGGTCGACAAGGAAGCGGTGATGCTCACGGACGACGAGAACATCATCGACATCCAGTTCGCCGTGCAATACAACCTGAAGAGCGCCGAGGACTGGGTGTTCAACAACCGGCGCCCCGACCAGATCGTCGCCTTCGCCGCCGAGAGCGCCATCCGCGAGGTCATCGGCCGCAGCAAGATGGACTCGGCGCTGTACGAGGGCCGCGAGCAGATCGCGCGCGAGACCGAGCGGCTGATGCAGCAGATGCTCGACCTCTACCGCACCGGCGTCGCCGTGCAGAAGGTCACGCTGCAGAGCGTGCAGCCCCCCGAGAAGGTGCAGGCGGCCTTCGACGACGCCGTCAAGGCGGGCCAGGACCGCGAGCGCTTCATCAACGAGGGCCAGGCCTACGCCAACGACGTGATTCCCCGCGCGCGCGGCGCCGCGGCGCGCCTCGTCGAGGAGGCACAGGGCTACCAGTCCGAGGTGGTGCAGCGCGCCGAGGGCGACGCTTCGCGCTTCCGCCAGATCTACGCCGAGTACCAGAAGGCGCCGACCGTCACCCGCGAGCGGCTCTACCAGGACATGCTGCAGGCGGTGCTCGGCAGCACCAGCAAGGTGCTGGTCGACCAGAAGGGCGGACAGAGCCTGCTCTACCTGCCGCTCGACAAGCTGATGGCGCAGACGGCCCCCGCCGGCAGCGCGGCCGACCCGTCGGCCCCGGCGCCGACCACCTCGCTGCGCGCCGCGCCGCCGGCCGATGCCGGCAGCGGCACCGCGGTCGACCCGCGCAGCCGCGATGCGCTGCGCAACCGGGAGCGCTGACCATGATGAAGCCCATGCCCATCGTCGTGGCGATCGTGGTCGTGCTGTTCGTGCTGTCGCAGTCGGTCTTCATGGTCAACCAGACGCAGTTCGCGATCAAGCGCCAGCTGGGCGAGATCGTCGACACCAAGACCGAAGCCGGGCTGTACTTCAAGATCCCGTTCGTGCAGCAGATCACGACCTACGACAAGCGCATCCTCTCGCTGGAGAACCCCGAGCCCGACCGCATGACCACCTCGGAGAAGAAGCCGCTGCTGGTCGACTACATCGTGCTCTGGCGCATCATCGACGTGAAGCAGTACTACCGCTCGGTGCAGGGCGACGAGGAGGCGGCGCGCCGCCGCATCGCGCAGACCGTGCGCTCGATCCTCGCCGAGGAATTCAACAAGCGCGACGTGCACGCCGCCATCTCCGGCGAGCGCGACAAGATCACGCAGACCACGCGCGAGAAGGCCAACGCCGACGCCAAGGCCATCGGCGTGGAGATCGTCGACGTGCGCCTGCGCCGCGTGGAGCTGCCGCCCGACGTCACCGGCCCGGTCTACCAGCGCATGGAGTCCGAGCGCCGCCGCGTGGCCAACGAGCTGCGCTCGACCGGCGCCGCCGAGTCGGAGAAGATCCGCGCCGACGCCGACCGCCAGCGCCAGGTGATCCTCGCCGACGCCTACAAGGACGCGCAGGCGGCGAAGGGCAAGGGTGACGCCAAGGCCTCGGCGATCTACGCCGACGCCTACGGCATCAATCCCGAGTTCTACAATTTCTACCGCAGCCTCGAGACCTACCGCTCGACGTTCCGCGGCAAGGGCGATACGCTGGTGCTCGACCCGGGCAGCGAGGCGTTCCGCTACTTCCGCAACCCCGGCGTCTCCGGCAATCCGCCGCCGGCCGCGCGCGACAACCGCCCGCGCTAGCGAGCGGGCCGGCGCCGGCAACCGAGGACGGGCGATGGGGGAATCGCTGTGGACGGCGTTCGCTTTGCTGCTGGTGATCGAGGGCGTGCTGCCGCTCGTCGCCCCCCGGCTGTGGCGACAGGGCTTCGCGCGGCTCCTGGCCCTGAGGGACGGACAGCTCCGCTTCATCGGCCTCGCCTCGGTCGCCGCGGGCCTGCTGTCGCTGCTGCTGCTGCCGCGCGGCTGACGCGCCGCTTCCTTCCATCGACCTGATCCCCATGCGCAACTGGCTGCTACCCGACGGCATCGAGGACCTGCTCCCCGACGAGGCCGCGCGCGTCGAGGCGCTGCGCAGGCAGCTCCTCGACCACCTCGCCGCGCAGGGCTATGCGCTGGTGCGCCCGCCGATGATCGAGCACGTCGAGGCGCTCGCCACCGGCAGCGGCCGCGACCTCGAGCTCCTGACCTTCAAGATGGTCGACCCGGCCTCGGGCCGCATGCTCGGCCTTCGCGCCGACATCACGCCGCAGATCGCGCGCATCGACGCGCACCTCCTCAACCAGTCGGGCGTGACGCGGCTGTGCTATGCCGGCAGCGTGCTGCGCACGCGCGCCGCGATCGAGGGGCCGCGCGAGGTGATCCAGCTCGGCGCCGAGCTCTTCGGCGAGCCCGGGATCGCCGGCGACCGCGAGGTGATCGCGCTGCTCCTGTCCTCGCTCACCGCGGCGGGCGTCCACGCGCTGCACCTCGACCTCGGGCACGTCGGCGTGTACCGCGCGCTGGCGCACGGTGCCGGCATCGGCAACAACGGCGAGGACGGCGACATGTTCGAGGCGCTGCGCGCGAAGGACGCACCCGCCGTGCGCGAGCTCACCGCGCGGCTGCCGCGCGCCTGGCGCGACGCGCTGCGCGCGCTGCCCGCGCTCTACGGCCCCGCCGACGAGGTGCTGGCGCATGCCGCTTCGGTGCTGCCCGACATTCCCGCGGTCGCCAACGCGCTGGCCGCGCTGCGCACGCTCGCCGACGGCGTGCAGGTGGACGGCGGCGTCGAGGCGCTGCACATCGACCTCGCCGACCTGCGCGGCTACCACTACCAGAACGGCGCGACGTTCTCGGTGTTCACGGCCGGCGAGGCCGGGGCCATCGGCAACGGCGGGCGCTACGACGGCATCGGCCGCGCCTTCGGGCGCACGCGCCCGGCCACCGGCTTCACGCTCGACCTGCGCCAGCTCGCCGGCGTGGTCGCGCGCGCCTGAAAGAAGGAAACCGAAGGAACCCATGGGCAAGAACGTCATCGTGATCGGCACGCAATGGGGCGACGAAGGCAAGGGCAAGATCGTCGACTGGCTGGCCGGGCACGCGCGCGCGGTGGTGCGCTTCCAGGGCGGCCACAACGCGGGCCATACACTGGTCATCGGCGGCAAGAAGACCGTGCTGCGCCTCATCCCCTCGGGTGCGCTGCACCCGTCGGTGGCCATCTACATCGGCAACGGCGTGGTGGTGTCGCCGCAGGCGCTGCTCACCGAGATCGGCGAGCTCGAGGCCGCCGGCGTCGAGCTGCGCTCGCGCCTCAAGGTGTCGCCGGCCTGTCCGCTGGTCATGCCCTACCACGTCGCCATCGACCAGGCGCGCGAGTCGGCGGCCGCCGGCAAGATCGGCACCACGGGCCGCGGCATCGGCCCCGCCTACGAGGACAAGATCGCGCGCCGTGCGCTGCGCATCCAGGACCTGGCCGACCCCGACCGCTTCGCCGCCAAGCTCGAGCGCATCCTCGAGTACCACAACTTCGTGCTGCAGGGCTTCTGGAAGGCCGCGCCCGTGGACTTCGCCAGGACCCGCGACGAGGCGCTGGCGCTCGCGCCCGCCATCGTGCCGATGATCGGCGACGTCGCGCGGCTCATCCAGGAAGCGCGCGCGCGCGGCGAGTCGCTGCTGTTCGAGGGCGCGCAGGGCGCGCTGCTCGACATCGACCACGGTACCTACCCCTACGTGACGAGCTCCAACTGCATCGCGGGCGCCGCGGCGCCCGGCAGCGGCGTCGGGCCCGCCATGCTCGACTACGTGCTCGGCATCACCAAGGCCTACACCACGCGCGTCGGCGAGGGTCCCTTCCCCACCGAGCTCGTCGACGAGGTCGGCGCGGGCCTCGCGAAGCGCGGCAACGAGTTCGGCTCGGTCACCGGCCGCGCGCGGCGCTGCGGCTGGCTCGACATCCCCGCGCTCGCGCGCTCCTTCGAGATCTCGGGCGTCGACGGGCTGTGCATCATGAAGCTCGACGTGCTCGACGGCATGGACGAGATCCGCATCTGCACGCATTACGAGGTCGACGGCAGTCGCGTCGACCGCATCCCCACCGGCGCCGATGCCGTGGCGCAATGCAAACCGGTCTACGAAACGTTGCCGGGCTGGAAGGAAAGCACGGTGGGCGCGAAGACGCTCGGCGCGCTGCCCGCCAACGCGCGCGCCTACCTCGCGCGCATCGAGGCGCTCACCGGCGTGCCGCTGGCGATCGTGTCGACGGGCCCCGACCGCAGCCAGACCATCGTCGTCCACAATCCGTTCCACTGAGCCGCCGCGCGGCGGCGATCCCGCGGCCCCGTCGCGGGATCGCGCCGATCGAGGCACTCGAGGATTCCGTCACACCGACGCCTGGGGAGGGCGCCATGCCTGCCGGACTGAACGTCAGCTGGGAGCAGTACAACACGCTGGTCGAGCGGCTCGCCGAGACCGTGCACCGCTCCGGCTGGGCCTTCGACCAGATCATCTGCATCGCGCGCGGGGGGCTGCGCGTCGGCGACGTGCTGTCGCGCATCTTCGAGATGCCGCTCGCCATCCTGTCGACGCATTCCTACGCGGCCGAGGGTGGCACGGTGCGCGGCGAGCTGGTCATCGCCGAGCACATGACGATGACGCGGCCGACGCTGGGAAGCCGCGTGCTGCTGGTCGACGACATGGTCGATTCGGGGCACACGCTCGAGGCGGTGGTGCGCACGCTGCCGCAGCGCTTCCCCGTCATCCGCGACATGCGCACCGCCGTGCTGTGGTGGAAGGCCTGCTCGGTGTACCGGCCCGACTTCCACGTCGACTACCTGCCGGACAACCCCTGGATCCACCAGCCCTTCGAGGTCTACGACCGGATGAAGCCCGCCGAGCTCGCCGCGCGGCTGGCGGGCACCGCGCCCGGCGGCTGAAGGCGGCGGGCGCGGGAGGCGCGCTCGCCGTGGTTCCGCCCTGCGGGGCGTCAGCCCCTGCGGCGGGCGCGCGCGAGGCCGCCGAGCGCCAGCAGCAGCGTGCCCGTCAGCAGCAGCGCGGGCAGGCCGAGCGTCGGCACCGGCACGGTTCCCGCGGCGTCGCCGTCGAACACCGCGGTGAAGGCGAGGTCCTCGCCGATGACGCTCCACGTGCCGGTCGTCCACACCGTGGTGTCGGTGCCATTGTTGTAGAAGACGAACTGGCCGCCGCCGTGCGCGCTGTTGGTGGTGCGCGCGCCCCAGCGCGTCGTGAAGTTCTGGGCTTGCGACTCTTCCGTCGTGGCGGCGAAGAACACGTACTGCGTGCCGGCCGTGATCGCCACCGAGGGCAGCGTGAACGTCACCGCGGTGAACGACACCGTGGACGACGGCACCGGCGTCGAGCCGCTGGTCCACAGCGCACTGCCCATCGCGCGATTGTTGACAGCGTCCCATGCATACAGGTAGCCGCGCATCGTGCCCACGGTGCCCGACTGGGCTTCCAGGTACACGGTAAACGAGGTCAACGCCGTCGCGCCTCCGGGCGGGATGAACGTCTGCCCGTAGGTCTGGGTGTTGGGAATGCCGAACGAAGAGATGAACGTCGTGCCGTTCCAGCCTGGCACGGTGTCGATGGTGACCACGGCGCTCGCCGCGCTCGCCGCCAACATCGCCAGCGCGGCGGCCGCGCCGCGAAGCCAGCCCGGACGTCTGTGCCTCGCCTGCCCATGCTTGTGCATGTTTTCCCCTGTGGAATGGCGTCGTCGGCGATGCTAGCACCGCGCGAATCCACGCAGCGTACGGCTACTCGCGCGGCGCATCCGGCGAGGCGGGGCTGTGGCGCGGACGCAACGGTCGACCCGCCGACGCCGCGCCACCGCTGTTACATGGGCTGTTACCTTGCGATGACCCCGGGTCAGCGTCGTGCGGCCGCCTTCTTCGCCTTGCGCCCGGCCTTGCGGGCGGTGGTGCGCGCTTTCGAGCTGGCCTTGCGCGCGCGGCGCGTGCCGGTGCGCGCAGCGCCCTTGCCCTTGGCGACCTTGCCCTTGCGCGTGGTCTTCTTCGCCGCCCGCTTCGTGGTCTTCTTCGCGGTCTTCTTCGCGGTCTTCTTCGCGGACTTTCCGGCAGTCTTCGCGGCGCGCTTGCCAGCGACCTTCTTCGCCGGCTTCTTCGGCGCGACCTTCTTCACGCCCTTCTTCGCGGCGGACCTGACCCTGGCCCCTGCCTTCTTCGCCGCCTTGCGCGCTTTCTTCGCGACCTTCCCCATCGAGCTGCCTGCCTTCTTCGCGGCCCTCTCGACCGAGCCGCCGGCCTTCTTCGCGGTCCGGCGCGCCTTCGTCATCGCGCGCTCGCCGGCCTTCTCGAGTTTCGCGCCGGTACGCTTCGCCACGCGCTTGACCGTCTTGCCCGCGGCGGTGGCTTCCTTCACCGCCGAGTCCTTCACCTTCACAGCCGCCTTGCGTGCTTTCTTCGCGAGGCTCGCGGCCTCGGACTGCACGGAGTCCGCCACCGGGGCGGCGGCCGCGAACACCTGCTGCGTCTTCGAGGCGACCGCATCGCCCGCGGCGGCCGCCTGCTGCTTCACCGATTCGCCGAGCGCGGCGGCGCTCTCGCCGATCTTCTGGCCAACTTCCAGCGCCTTGTCCTTGGCCGCTTCAGCGGCGCTGCCGAGGGTCTCGAGGAACGACTTGTTCTCCGTGCTCATGGGGCCTCCGTCGCGCATCCGCCACGGCACGATGCCGCGGTCACGGGATGGCGAATCGACAGGAGGATTCTAGGCATGCCGCAGGACGATGGGAACGCCCCCGATGCGCGGCAGGAAGGATTCGGAGAAGGGCAGGCCCGCGCGATCGCGCGGATGGGGCCGGCCGAGCAAGGAATGGTGCCCAGAAGAGGACTCGAACCTCCACAGTGTTGCCACCGCCAGGACCTGAACCTGGTGCGTCTACCAATTCCGCCATCTGGGCAGCCGGAACCCGCCATTTTACGGTAGCCTTGAAATCGTGTCAAAAACCACCCAACACCCGAAGGAACCGCCGCAAGGCGCGCTTTCTGCACGAATTCTCGACGGCCTGCGCGCCGCGGGCGTCCCCCTGGATCCTGCCGAGCTCGCCTCGGCGCTGGGCATCCGCAAACGCGAGCGGCCGGGCCTCGACGAGGCGGTGGCCGAGCTCGCGCGGCGCGGCAGCGTCATGGTCAACCGCAAGGGCGAGGTCTGCCTCGCCGAGCGCATCGACCTCGTCGCGGGCACCGTCACGGGCCACCCCGACGGCTACGGCTTCCTGGTGCCAGACGCCGGCGGCGACGACTTCTACCTCGCGCCGCGCGAAATGCACAAGCTGCTGCACGGAGACCGCGCGGCCGTGCGCGAGAAGGGCGTCGACCGGCGCGGCCGCCGCGAAGGCGAGATCGTCGAGGTGCTCGAGCGGCGTACCCAGGACCTCGTCGGCCGGCTGCACGAGGAGCGCGGCGTGTGGTTCGTGGTCGCCGAGAACCGCCGCATCAACCAGGACATCCTGGTCCCAGGTGACGCGCGTCACGGCGCCCAGGACGGCGACGTGGTGGTGGTGGCGATCGACCGCCAGCCCGGCGAGGAGCGCGAGGCCGTCGGCCACGTCAAGGAAGTGCTGGGCGCGATCACCGACCCCGGCATGGAGATCGAGATCGCGCTGCGCAAGCACGCGCTGCCCTTCGAGTTCTCGAAGGAGGCCGAGCGCGCGGCGAAGCGCCTGCCCGCCGAGGTCCGCGAGGCCGACCTCAAGGGACGCGAGGACCTGCGCGCGCTGCCCATCGTCACCATCGACGGGGAGAACGCCAAGGACTTCGACGACGCGGTGTGGTGCGAGAAGAAGGGCAAGGGCTACCGCCTGGTCGTCGCCATCGCCGACGTCTCGCACTACGTCAGGGACGACGACGCGCTCGACCGCGACGCACGCGAGCGCGGCAACTCGGTGTACTTCCCGCGCCGCGTGATCCCGATGCTGCCCGAGGCCCTGTCCAACGAGCTCTGCTCGCTGAAGCCGAAGGTCGACCGACTGGTGATGGCCTGCGAGATGACGGTGTCGGGCGAGGGCGCGATCGGCGCGTACCGGTTCTTCCCGGCGGTGATCCATTCCAAGGCCCGCCTCACCTACACGCAGGTGTGGAACTGGCTGTCGGACCCCTCTTCTGCCACATCGCTCGAGGCCAGGTCGCTGCTGCCCCACCTCGCCAACCTGTACGCGCTGTACAAGCTCTTCGCCGCGGCGCGCGCGCGCCGCGGGGCGATCGACTTCGACACCGTCGAGCTCGCGCTGCTGTTCGACGAGCAGGGCAAGATCGACCGCATCGTCCCGGCCCCGCGCAACGACGCGCACAAGCTGATCGAGGAATGCATGCTCGCAGCGAACGTATGCGCGGCGGCGTTCCTCGCCAAGGCGGGGCAGCCGGCGCTGTACCGCGTGCACGAGGGGCCCACGCCCGACAAGCTCGCGCAGCTCCGCACCTTCCTCGCCGCGTCGGCGCTGAACCTCGGCGGGGGGGACAAGCCGCAGGCCGCCGACTACGCGAAGCTGATGCGCGACATCGAGGGCCGCCCCGACCAGGCGCTGCTGCAGACGGTGATGCTGCGCTCGCTGCAGCAGGCGCAGTATTCCCCCGACAACGTCGGGCACTTCGGCCTCGCCTACGAGGCCTACGCGCATTTCACCTCGCCCATCCGCCGCTATCCCGACCTCCTCGTGCACCGCGCCATCAAGGCCGTGGTCGCCGGCAAGCGCTACACGCCCGCCGGCGCGACCTGGCACGAGCTCGGCGTGCACTGCTCGATGACCGAGCGCCGCGCCGACGACGCGACGCGCGACGTCGAGGCCTGGCTCAAGTGCTACTTCATGCGCGACCGCATCGGCGAGGTCTTCCCCGGCACCGTCAGCGGCGTGACGAGCTTCGGCCTCTTCGTCACGCTCGACGACCTGAACGTCGACGGCCTGGTGCACATCACCGAGCTCGGCCGCGACTACTTCCGCTACGACGCGCTGCGCCACGAGCTCAAGGGCGAGAAGAGCGGCGTGTCGTGGCGGCTCGGCGCGCGGCTCGACGTGCGCGTGGCGCGCGTCGACCTCGAGCAGAGCAAGATCGACTTCGTCGTCGCCGACGCGCCCGTGGCGCGCGCCTCCAAGCCGAGGTTCTCGGCGCCGCCTTCCACCGACGAGCGTGGCAGGCCGCAGTTCGCGCAGCCGCTGTCGCGCGACGACCTTCCCTCGGGCTCCGCGCCGGCGCCTGCTTCGGCGCCGGCATCGGCGAAGGGCAAGGGCGCGGCCAGGCGGGGCAAGGGCCGCTGAGCGTGGACGTGGTCGTGCAGGGCGCCCACCTCGCGCCCGACGAGGTGGACGCGCTCGTCGCGCTGACGGGTGCCGAAGGCGTCGAGCCGCTGTCCCGCGCCGGCCACGAGGCCTGCCGCCTGCACGACGTCGCGTCGACGGCGGGCGTGGCCGAGGCCTGCGCGGCGGTGGGCCACGACTGCGCCTTCGTCGACGTGCCGCGGCGCCTCGCGGACCTCGCGGTGCTGGCGATGGACATGGACTCGACGCTGATCACCATCGAGTGCATCGACGAGATCGCCGCTGCGGCGGGGATCAAGCCGCGGGTGGCCGCGATCACCGAACGGGCGATGCGCGGCGAGATCGATTTCGCGCAAAGCCTCACCGAGCGCGTGGCACTGCTCGAGGGCATTCCCCTGACGGCGCTCGAGGCCGTGTACACCGGGCGCCTCGCGCTCTCGCCCGGCGCAGAGCGCACCATCGCCGCGCTGCATGCACAAGGCTCGCGGGTGGCGCTGCTGTCGGGCGGGTTCACGTTCTTCACCGCGCGGCTCGCCGAGCGGCTGGCGCTCGACCTCACCCTCGCCAACACGCTCGGCGTCGCGGACGGCAGGCTCACCGGCCGCCTCGAAGGGCCCCTGGTCGACGCGCGCGCCAAGGCGGACGCGGTGGCGGCGCTGGCAGCCGGGGCCCGCGCGCAGGGACGCTTCGTCGTCGCCATGGGCGACGGCGCCAACGACCTGCCGATGTTCGCCGAGGCCGACGTCTCGATCGCCTGGCGTGCCAAGCCGGTGGTGCGCGCGCGCGCGAGCTACGCCATCGACCACTGCGGGCTCGACGCCCTGCTCAACCTTTTCGAGTGACCGCATGCCCGTCGAGCTCGATGCCCGCCACACGCTGATCATCGCCATCCTGGTGCTGTTCGCCGGGCGGTGGATCAACCGGCGCGTCCCCTGGCTGCGCCGCTACAGCATCCCCGAGCCCGTCACCGGCGGGCTCATCGCCTCGCTGCTGGTGACGCTCCTGCACACGCTGGCGGGACTCGACATCCGCTTCCACCTCGACGCGCGCGACACGCTGCTGATCGTGTTCTTCACCACCATCGGCCTGTCGGCGCGCCTGTCCACGCTGGTCGCCGGCGGGAAGCCGCTGGTGATCGTCACGCTGATCGCGGTGGTCTTCCTGTTCCTGCAGAACGTCATCGGCGTGGGGCTGATAAGCGCCTTCGGGCAGCCGCCCGCGGCCGGCCTGCTCGCCGGCTCGACCACGCTGGCCGGCGGCCACGGGACCGCGCTCGCCTGGGCACCGATCCTCGAGCGCATGTTCGGGCTCGACTACGCCACGGCGCTCGGTGCGGCGGCGGCGACCTTCGGCCTGGTGGTCGGCGGCGTCCTCGGCGGGCCGCTGGGCGAAAAGCTCATGAAGCGCCACGCGCTCGAGGGCAAGGACGCCGAGTCGCTGTCGGTCGGCGTCGCCTATGCGGGGGAAAGCGAGGCGAAGCTCGACGTCAACGGCGTGCTGCTGTCGCTGCTGGTGATCGCCATCGCCATCGCGGTCTCCGACATGCTCAACGACCTGATCGCCGGCTGGCAGACCACGCTGCCCGCCTTCGTGACGGCGCTGTTCGCCGGCATCGTGCTCACCAACCTCGTGCCCGCCGTGCTGCCGCGCGCGCCCTGGCCCGCGGGCTCGAAGCCCATGGCGCTGGTGTCCGAACTGTCGCTGGGGCTGTTCCTGGCGATGTCGCTGATGTCGCTCAACCTCGCGTCGCTGGCGAGCGCCGCCCTGCCGCTGCTCGCGACGCTCGCCGTGCAGGTCGCCGTGTGCCTCCTGCTGCTGTACTTCGTGGTGTTCCGCGTGCTCGGCGCCGACTACGACGCCGCGGTGATGACCGCGGGCTTCTTCGGCATCGCCATCGGCGCGACCCCGACCGCGATCGCCGTGATGACGGCGCTCACCAAGGCGCATGGCGCCTCGCCGCGCTCGTTCCTGGTGATCCCGCTGGTGGGCGCGTTCTTCATCGACATCGCCAACGCGCTGGTGCTGGGCGGCTTCGTCCGCTGGCTGTCGTAGGCCCGGCGCGGCAGGATGCACGCGCGCCGCGGAGGGCGGGCGCGACGGGCGAGCGCCCTAGCCGGCCTCGTCGATCCAGGCGGCCTGGATCGCCTCGAGGATCTTCTCGCCGCTGTGCGCCGGATCGTCGTCGAAGCCGGGCAACGCCAGCACCCAGGCGCGCAGCTCGGTGAAGCGCAGCCGCGCGGGATCGACGTCGGGGTGGGCTTCGGAAAGCGCGATGGCGACATCGCGCGAATCGGTCCATTTCATCCGCGTTCCTTGACCTGGTTGATGGTGTAGCGCGGGATCTCGACGACCAGCTTCGTCTTGCCGTCGACCATGGCCTGGCAGGACAGCCGCGACTGCGGCGTCAGTCCCCAGGCGCGGTCGAGCAGGTCGTCCTCGTCCTCGGTCGATTCGGGAAGCGAGGCGAAGCCCTCGCGCACGATCACGTGGCAGGTGGTGCAGGCGCAGGACTTCTCGCAGGCGTGCTCGACCTCGACGCCATGGTCGAGCAGGTTGTCGAGCAGCGACTTGCCCGCCTCGGCGGTGAAGCTCGTGCCCTCGGGGCAGGCCTCCGGATGCGGCAGGACGACGATCTCAGCCATGGTCGGCGGGCGAAAGCGAATCGATGCTGCGTCCTGCGAGCGCGCGCCGGACGTCGCGGTCCATGCGTCGCGCGGCGAAGGCCTCGGTGGCGCGGTTGAGCGCCTCGGTGGCGGCGCGAATCGGCGCGGCGCGCGCCACCACAGCATGCTCGGCGGCATGCTCGGCGGCATGCCCGGCGGCAAGTGCGGCGTCGAGCGCCGCGACGGCGGCGTCGATGCGCGCGCGCTCGCCCTCGTCGAGCAGCGCGCCGTCGGCCTCGAGCGCGCGGCGCGTCGCGTCGACGAGCTGCCCGGCCTCGACGCGCGCCTCGGCCAGCGCGCGCGCGTGGCGGTCGTCCTCGGCGTGCGCGAAGGAGTCGGCGAGCATGCCGGCGATCTCGGCATCGGTCAGGCCGTACGAGGGCTTGACCTCGACCGCGGCGGCGATGCCGGTGGTGGCCTCGCGTGCGGTCACCGACAAGAGGCCGTCGGCGTCGACCTGGAAGGTGACGGCGATGCGCGCGGCGCCCGCCACCATCGGCGGGATGCCGCGCAGCTCGAAGCGTGCCAGCGAGCGGCAGTCGGCGACCTTCTCGCGCTCGCCCTGCACCACGTGGATGACCATCGCCGACTGGCCGTCCTTGAAGGTCGTGAACTCCTGGGTGCGCGCGACGGGGATGGTCGAGTTGCGCGGCACGATCTTCTCGGCGAGCCCGCCCATGGTCTCGAGGCCCAGCGACAGCGGGATCACGTCGAGCAACAGCCAGTCCTCGCCCTCGCGGTTGCCGGCCAGCGCGTTGGCCTGCACGGCGGCGCCGAGCGCGACGACCTCGTCGGGATTGAGGTTGGTGAGCGGCGGCGCGCCGAAGAAGGCCTCGACCGCGCTTCGCACCTCGCGCATGCGCGTCGCGCCGCCGACCAGCACCACGCCGTCGATGTCGGCGGTGGCAAGGCCCGCGTCGCGCAGCGCGCGGCGCGCCGGCAGCAGCGTCTTCTGCACCAGCGTGCGCGTGATGTCGGTGAAGGTCGCGGCCGGCAGCGAGAGGTTGATCGCCTGGCCCGTCGACAGCGTCGCGACGATGGGCGCGGCGTCGTGCCCCGTCAGCATCTCCTTCGCTTCGCGCGCCTTGGCGAGCAGCAGCCGCGTGTCGCCCGGCGAGGGCGGCGGGACCTTGGCGGCCTCGAGGATCCAGCAGAACACGCGGTGATCGAAGTCGTCGCCGCCGAGCGAGCTGTCGCCGTTGGTGGCGAGCACCTTGAACACGCCCTGCGAGAGCTCGAGGATGGAGATGTCGAAGGTGCCGCCGCCCAGGTCGAAGATGGCGTAGCGGCCGCGCGACGCGTGATCGAGGCCGTAGGCGACCGCCGCGGCGGTGGGCTCGTTGAGGAGCCGCAGCACGGGCAGGCCCGCGAGCTTCGCGGCATCCTTGGTCGCCTGGCGCTGCGCGTCGTCGAAGTATGCGGGAACGGTCACCACCGCGGCCTCGACCGGGCCGCCGAGCTGGCCCTCGGCGCGCAAGCGCAGCACCTTGAGGATCTCGGCGGAGATCTCGACGGGCGAGCGCACGCCGGCGCGCGTGTCGAGGCGCACCATGCCCGGCGCGTCGGCGAAGCGGTAGGGATAGCGGCGCTCGTCGGCGAGGTCGGCGAACCCGCGACCCATCATGCGCTTCACCGAGGCGATGGTGTTGGACGGATCGGCCGAGGCCTGAGACATCGCGGGATGCCCGACCTCGACGCCGGCGTCGCCGTAGCGCACCACCGACGGCAGCAGCGCGCGCCCCGAGGCATCGGCCAGCACGACCGGATGGCCGTTGCGCACCGTGGCGACCAGCGAGTTGGTGGTGCCGAGGTCGATGCCGATGGCGCGGCGGCGCTCGCGCGCGACCGGCCTGGCGTCGGGCTCGCTGATCTGGAAGAGCGCCATGCGACCCGTCGCCCTTCAGCCGGCCGCGCCGTCGAGCGCGACGTCGATCATGGCATCGACGTCCTGCGCGACCTTGCCGAGGAAGGTGAGTTCGCGCACCAGCGCGCGGGCGCGGCCGAGGTCGCGCGCATCGAGTGCCGCTGCAAGCGCGCCCTCGCGGCCGCGCGCCTCGTCGCGCACCTCGTCGACCATGCGCGACAGCGCGTCGACGTCGCCCGCGTCCTGCGCGGCCGCGGCGGCCTCGCGCCGCTCGAGCTGCGCTTCGAGGAAGTCCAGGGGCAGCGAGGTGTCGGTCTCGTCCAGCGCGTCGACACCGGCGAGCGCCAGCAGGTAGCGGCCGCGCGCCACGGGATCGGACAGCGTGCGGTAGGCCTCGTTGACGCGCGCCGAGGCCTGCATCGCCAGGCGCACGCCGGCGTCGCCGGCGCTCGCGTTGGCGTCGCCGCGCCCGGCCACGCGGTCCGGATGCGCCTCGCGCTGCAACTCGCGGTAGCGCGCCTCGAGCGCGGCGGCGTCCACGGCGAAGCGCGCGGGAAGGCCGAAGAGCTCGAAATGATTGCGCGTGAAGTCGATCATCGTCCGCTGGTCCGCAGGGCCGCGCCCGGCTCGCCCCGTGGGCACCGACCCGGCGGGCGGTGCCACGAAGCAAACGGGCGGCCCGAGCCGCCCGAGAGCCGCCGCGCCGATGCCGGCGCTAGACGTGGAAGCTCTCGCCGCAGCCGCACTCGGCCTTGACGTTGGGGTTGTTGAACTTGAAGCCCTCGTTGAGCCCCTCGCGCGCGAAGTCGAGCTCGGTGCCATCGACGTAGGGGAGGCTCTTGGGGTCGACGACCACGGTCACGCCGTGGCTCTCGAAGCGCGTGTCCTCGGGCCGCACTTCGTCGGCGAACTCGATCTTGTAGGCGAGCCCCGAGCAGCCGCTGGTCTTGACGCCGACGCGCAGCGCGACGCCCTTGCCGCGCTTGGCGAATTGCGCGCCGACGTGCCGGGCCGCGGTTTCGGTGAGGGTGATCATGCCGATTCCCTTCAGTCCCCGGCCTCGGCCCCGGCACGCGCGGCGGCAACCGGCGCGCCCGAGCCCTCGGTACCGGTGGACGCCTCGGCGACCGCGTGGCGCGCCTTGTAGTCGGCGACGGCCGCCTTGATGGCGTCCTCGGCGAGGATCGAGCAGTGGATCTTCACCGGCGGCAGCGCGAGTTCCTCGGCGATGTGCGTGTTCCTGATGTCGAGCGCCTGGTCGAGCGTCTTGCCCTTGACCCACTCGGTGACCAGCGACGACGACGCGATCGCCGAACCGCAGCCGTAGGTCTTGAACTTGGCGTCCTCGATGATGCCGCCCTTGCCGACGCGGATCTGCAGCTTCATCACGTCGCCGCAGGCCGGCGCTCCGACCATGCCCGTGCCGACGGTCTCGTCGCCCTTGGCGAAGGAGCCGACGTTGCGGGGGTTCTCGTAGTGGTCGATGACCTTGTCGCTGTATGCCATGGTGTTGCCTCGTTTCTGCTGGTTACTGCCCGTCATTCCCGCGAAGGCGGGAATTCCGGTTTTGGGTTCCCGCCTGCGCGGGGATGACGGCTTGGGTCCCCGCTTTCGCGGGGATGACGACTAGTGGGCGGCCCATTGGACGGTGGAGATGTCGACGCCTTCCTGGTGCATTTCCCACAGCGGCGAGAGCTCGCGGAGCTTGCCGATCTTGCGCTTCAGGAGCTCGATGGCAAAGTCGATCTCGGCCTCGGTGGTGAAGCGCCCGACGGTGAAGCGGATGGAGCTGTGCGCGAGCTCGTCGCTGCGGCCCAGCGCGCGCAGCACGTACGAAGGCTCGAGCGAGGCCGAGGTGCAGGCCGAGCCCGACGACACCGCGAGCTCCTTGACCGCCATGATCAGGCTCTCGCCCTCGACGAAGTTGAAGCTGACGTTGAGGTTGTGCGGGACGCGGTGCGTCATGTCGCCGTTGACGTACACCTCCTCGATCGACCGCAGGCCCGCGAGCAGCCGGTCGCGCAGCGCGCGGATGCGCGGCAGCTCGGTGGGCATCTCGAGCCTGGCGAGCCTGAACGCCTCGCCCATGCCGACGATCTGGTGCGTGGGCAGGGTGCCCGAGCGCATGCCGCGCTCGTGGCCGCCGCCGTGCATCTGCGCCTCGATGCGCACGCGCGGCTTGCGCCGCACGTACAGCGCGCCCATGCCCTTGGGGCCGTAGGTCTTGTGCGCCGAGAAGCTCATCAGGTCGACCTTGAGCGCGGAAAGGTCGAGCGGGATCTTGCCGGTGGCCTGCGCGGCGTCGACGTGGAAGACGATGCCGCGTTCGCGGCAGATCTCGCCCATCGCGGCGAAGTCCTGGATGACGCCGATCTCGTTGTTCACCGCCATCACCGAGGCGACGATGGTGTCGGGGCGCAGCGCTGCCTTGAAGGACTCGAGCGACACGAGGCCCTCGTCGTCGACCGGCAGGTAGGTCACCTCGTAGCCTTCGCGCTCGAGCTCGCGCATGGTGTCGAGCGTGGCCTTGTGCTCGGTGGACACGGTCACGAGGTGCTTGCCCTTGTCCTTGTAGAAGTGCGCGGTGCCCTTCAACGCGAGGTTGATCGACTCGGTCGCGCCCGAGGTCCAGACGATCTCCTTCGGGTCGGCGTTGACCAGCGCCGCGACGTTCTCGCGCGCTTCCTCGACCGCGGCCTCGGCCTGCCAGCCGAAGGCGTGCGAGCGCGAGGCGGGGTTGCCGAAGTTCTGGGTGAGCCACGGGATCATCTTCTCGGCGACGCGCGGGTCGACCGGCGTCGTGGCCGAGTAGTCGAGGTAGACGGGGACCTGCGTGGGCTTCATCGTGGCTGCCTGGGACATCGTCGTGGGCGTCGTGGGTTGGATTCGTCTATCAGGTTGGACCGGTTGCGCGCGCTTCAATCGATACGGCCGTCAGCCGAGCGCGTCGGCGGTGGAAGCGACGCTCGCGCGGCGGTCCTGCATCACCACCACCTCGCCGTCGCGCGGCGCCTGGCGCCGCACCAGCTCGGCCAGCGTGACGCCGCGCAGGAAGCTGTGGATATGGGCGTTGAGGCCCGCCCACAGCTCGTGGGTCATGCAGCGTCGGTCGTCGTGGCAGTTCTCGCGGCCCCCGCACTGCGTGGCGTCGATCGGTTCGTCCACCGCGCGGATGATGTCGGCCACGGTCATCGCCTCGGCGCTGCGCGCCAGCTGGTAACCGCCACCGGGTCCGCGCACGCTGTCGACCAGGCCGCTGCGGCGCAGCTTGCCGAACAGCTGCTCGAGGTAGGACAGCGAGATGCGCTGGCGCTCGGCGATGGCGGCGAGCGTCACCGGCCCGCCCGACGCGTTCATGGCGACGTCGAGCATAGCGGTAACCGCGAAGCGGCCTTTGGTGGTCAGGCGCATGGTGTGATTCTATCAATTCCCGAATAATTTAGTCAACTAATACCGGGGAAAGTTCAGATGGGTAAGCTATTGATTATACAGGGTTTGCCCATGGTCACGGCTGCAACCGGTCCTTGATCTGGTTGGGATCGAAGGCATCGGCCAGGGCCTTGCTGTCGCCACAGTCGACGCCGCCCCGCTCCAGGCGGGCGATCAGGCCCTCGAGGCGCTGGTCGGCCAGCGCCGCGTGGTCGAGCAGCTTGTGGATGGCCTGGACGACGGGGTCGTTCATGTCCGAGGCGATGGCGTAGGCGGCGAAGCCCAGCTTCTCGGCCTGCGCCTCGCGGCGCTGCGAGTCTTCGGCCGTCTGGATGCGCGCAGGGATGCCCACTGCCGTCGCGCCGTCGGGCACGTCGCGCACCACCACGGCATTGCTGCCGACCTTGGCGCGCTCGCCCACCACGATCGGCCCCAGCACCTTGGCCCCCGCGCCGATCACCACCCCCGGCTTGAGCGTGGGATGGCGCTTGCCCTTGTTCCACGAGGTGCCGCCGAGCGTGACCCCGTGGTACAGCGTGCAATCGTCGCCGATGTCGGCGGTCTCGCCGATCACCACGCCCATGCCGTGGTCGATGAACACGCGCCGGCCGATGGTCGCGCCGGGATGGATTTCGATGCCGGTGGTGAAGCGGCTCCAGTGCGCGAGCCAGCGCGCGAGCCAGCGCCAGCCACCCCGCCACAGCGGTCCGACGATCGCGCGGTGCCAGACGAGCGCGTGCAGCCCCGGGTAGCAGGTGAGCACTTCCCAACGCGTGCGGGCCGCGGGATCGCGGTCGAACACGACGCGTATGTCTTCGCGCAGCCGATCGAACATGCCGTCATTTTCGCATTGCCGACCTTTGCACTCAACTATTGGGGCGCGGCGCTGCCGGCGGAAGGCCGGCGCTGTTACGATGGCTGCCCGGATTTCCACCCGTTCGCCGCCTTGCCCCCGACCGCCCGCTTCCGCTCGACCCTGATCCGCGCCGGCTGCAATGCCGTGCTCGCCGCCGGCGTCCTGATGGCGCAGGCGCAGGCGCAAACCGCCAGCAGTTCGTCGGCGCCCGCGACCGCGACGCCCGCCGCGCCCCCCGCCAAGCCCTCCGCCATGCTGGCGAAGCCGCCCGCCGGCCCCAGCAAAGCCTGTCGCGCCGCGCGGACCAAGGTTGCGCGCGAGCAGCAGACGCTCGACAGCGCCAAGGCCGAACTCGCCACGACGACGAAGGCGCGTGCCGCCTGCGCCAGCAAGAGCGCGTGCGCCCGCGCGGACGACCGCATCGCCAGCCTCGAGCGCCGCATCCCGCGCCACGAGGCGCGGGTGGCGGGCTATCGCGACAAGGAAGCGGAAGCCTGCCCGACTGGCTGAACGCGGCGTCAGCCCAGGATCAGCGAGGCGATGACGAGCCCGACCACCGCGAGCACGAACAGCACGAGGTAGGCGACGGCGATGACGGAGCCGCGCGCCAGGATGCCGAGCCAGCCGCCGCCGTACACGCGCCGCAACGATGCGACCATGTAGTACAGCACGTAGAAGGTCACCGCCACGATCAGGATCGGCGGCAGCTTGGGCGCGATGGCCAGCAGCGTGACGAGGATCGCGACGAACGTGCTGTTGTGCGCGGCGAACACCAGGTGCGCGGCAAAGCGCCGCGGCCGGTCCGGATAGCGGCGGCCGCGTCCCACGTACACGAGCTGCAGCAGCCACGCGAACGCCGGCAGCATCGCGAACGCCGCGTAGGGCCCGTAGCGGAACATGTTGGCCTTGAGCTGGCGCTGCTTGCCGTTGCGATCCATCGCGTTGTACTCGCGCAGCCGGTCGCGCAGCAGACCCGCGCCGACGAGGCCGTCGGGCGCGCTCAAGTTCATGTTGAGGTCGGTCGGGTCGATCGACAGCTTGATGCCTTCGCCGGCGACGATAGCCGCTTCGCGATGCTTGCTCTTCGCCTCGTCCTTCTTCGCATCGGTAGCCGCGTCGGCTGCGGCCTTCGCGGCATCGCCGGGCGCCTTGGCCGCCGCGGGCGTTTTCGCGGGTGACTTCTCCGCCCCTTGCGCGGGCTGCGTGCTCTTCGTTGCCGGCTTGTCCTCGTCGTCCGTGTCGAACTTGATGAGGTCGGGACCGGAAATCGTCTTCAGCACCGCGAATGCGACGATGGAGCTGAACAGGAACAGCCGCGCGGGGCGCACGTAGCGCGCGCGGCGACCCTTCAGGTATTCGGTGGTGAGGAAGCCGGGGCGCGCGAGCAAGGCCCACAGCGTGCGCCACAGACGGCTGTCGAGCGCAACGAAGCGTCCCGCGGCCTCGCGCAGGAACTGGCGCGCCGTGGGCATGGCAACGCGTGTCTCCTGGCCGCATTGCGGGCAGTACAAGCCGTCGGCTTCCGCGCCGCAGTTGCGGCAGTGGTGCTCGTGCGCCGAAGCGCCATCGGGCGGACGCGGCGCGCCGCAAGCGGCGCAGAACGCATGCGCGACCGCGTTGCCGCACACGGCGCACGCGACGACGGCTTGCATCGGCGCGGGACCAGCCGCCGGTCGAACGTCGCGGGTCGCGCTGGCTGGCATGCTAGAGCGCGAGTTCCCACGTCTCGCTGACGAGCGGCACGCCGAACTCCGCGTGCGCTTCCTCGCCGATGCGCTGGTAGCCGGCCCTGGCGTAGAGGTGGCGCGCGGCGCCCAGGTTGCTTTGCGTCCACAGCCGGATGCGCCGGTAGCCAGCGGCGCGCGCGAATGCCGTGCACGCGTCGACCATCATGGCCCCGAGCCCGATGCCGCGCGCGGCGGGATCGATCAGGAACAGCCGCAGCTTGGCGATGCGCGCCGACGCGCGCACGACGCACACGGAGCCGACGCGCACGCCTTCGCGCTCGGCGATCCAGCAGCGCTCGCGGGCCGGGTCGAAATTCGCGACGACCTGCGCGACGATGCCCGCGACCAGTCCCTCGAACCGCGGTCCCCAGCCGTACTCCTGCGCGTACAACGCGCCGTGCCGCTCGACGATCCAGCCCCAGTCGCCGGGCGCGGGATCGCGCAGCATGACGCCTTCGCTGCGCGACGGCAGCGCGGGCGCGAGCGAGGACTCGATGGTGCGCATCGCGTCGACGACGGCGCCGCGCGTGGCAGGCGCGAGCGGGCGCAGCAGTTCCGCCGTCGCAGCGCGCGAGGCGCGATCGATGCCGGCGAACGCGCGCCGCCCGCGCGCGGTCAATGCGAGCTTGCGCGCGCGGCGGTCGCGGCGGTCCGGCACGCGCGTCACC
>JBGAGT010000021.1:0-57777 GCA_044226535.1 Casimicrobiaceae bacterium
GGCGCGCGGCGTCGCGCCGGGATCAGCCAACGGCGACGAACTCGAAGAGCTCGAAGCCGGGGCCCTGCTCGACCAGCTTGGTCAGCACGGCAAAGCCGGTGGCCTCGCCGCGCCGCAGCGTGACGGCCTGCTCGAGCGCGAAGCTGCCCGCGGGCACGAGGAGCTGCGCGGGGGAGGGCTCGCCGCCGCCTGCTTGTGCTTCCTCGGGCAGCACCACCACGCGCACCACGGTCGAGTCGCTCGCGTCCTCCGCCGCGGCCGCCGCAGCCTCGGGGGCCTCGGAGAGGAGCTCGCAGCCGAACTCCAGCGCGCTGGACTTGAGGGTGTTGCGGAACCACCGCACCATCGCCACCTGCAGCGTCGGACGCCCCTCGACGCGCAGGGCGATGAGCTCGCCGATGCGCAGCGTGCAGGGCGCGTCGCTGATCTGGCGCAGTGCATAGCCGGCGGGCGTGTGGTTGATCACCTGGCATTGCGTGAGCGTGGGCATCACCGAGGGCGAAGGCTGGGTGCCCAGCGACTGCCCGCGGCTGAACTGCCATACGCAGGAGAGGCCCGCGCACATGGCGACGCGCGCACGCGAGGGCAGGCGGTTGAACTGGCGCGCCGGTGGAATGGCCCATTGCCGCAGCAGGCGGCGCAGCAACTGGAGGTAGTTGGCGCGCGAATGCGCGCTGTGGCCCGCGCTGTCGGGCAGCGGTGCGCCGGACTCGTAGCGCTTCAGCGTCTCCTGCAGCTCGAACGCGAGATCGTAGGTGAGCAGGAACAGGCGCGAGCCCTCGATCGATCCGCCCTTGTTGGCGGAGAACGGCGGGAAGTCGTGGCCGACAGGCACGATCGCCACGGCCTTGGCCATGCGGTGCACCGGCGCGACGTCGGTGAGCTTGGCGGCGTGTGCGTTCTCGGCGAGGTAGCGGATCACGTGCGCGAGCTGGCCGGGATGGAAGCCGTAGGGATTGGCGAGTGCCAGCAGCAGGGCCTGGACGTAGACGCTTTCGGGATTGACCTCGGGGTCGCCGCCCGCGACGGGCGACAGGTGCAGGCCGCGCTCGCGTGCGAACGCGTATACGGCATGCGCGTCGTGCCAGGTGCGCTGCGGGACCGGGGAGTACGAGAGGTAGCTCGTCGACAGCACGCGCGCGAAGCACTGCAGGCAGCGCAGGATCAGCGCGACCATCAGCCGGGGACCCCCGAGCGAGATGCGCTTCTGCGACTCGGAGGCGAGCAGGTGCTTGAAGGCGACCGACAGTTCCTGCGCGAGGGTCAGCGCGGCCTTGGCCGACTCCAGCGCGTCGCCCGAAAGCGGGTGCGACGCGCGCATGAATTCCTTCTCGAGCTGCGGCCAGAGGGTCATGGCCGAAGTCCAGTAGGCCTCGGCGAGCTCGAGCCGCTTGCTGTCGCTCATCGCCACCCGGTTGGTCGCGGCAAGCGCATCGCCGATCACCCTGGCGGCCTCGGAGGCGCTGCGCTGCGAAACCAGCGTGAGCCAGGGTCCGACCTTGGCAAAGCGCGTCTCCGGCGGGTTCGCCGGGCGCGTTTCGACTTCGGGCAGGCTGAGCGCTAAGGCCATGTTTTGACGGGCTGCACGGGGCGGATTGTAGGCGATCGCGGCGTCGTTTTGGGCTGTTCCGGCAAGGATCCACCAAGGAAGAGCGACAAGCGTGCCAGCGCCGCAGCGGCTGGGCCGGAATCCGCCCCGCGCTCGTCAGCCGAGGAAGGCCTCGACGGCGGCGAACTGCTCCGGCTGCATGAAGGTCGGAGCGTGCCCCACGCCCGCGAAGCTCACGAGCTCGGCGCGGGGCCCGCGCGCGGCCATGGCGGCAGCGGTGGCGGCCGACAGGAGGTCGGACTGCGCGCCCCGGGTGACGAGCGTCGGGCAGCGGATGGCATCCCACAGCGGCCAGAGGTCGGGCGGCGCGGGCTGGCTGCGAAAAGGAATAGCTATTCCTGGATCGTAAGCCAGCGCCCAGCGGCCGTCGGCGCCGAGGCGCAGGTTGGTCGCGGCGAGGTGGTGCCACTGCGCGTCGCTGTGCGGGCCGAAGGGAGCCGAGACCTGGCGGATGTACGCCTCGGCCTCGGCGAAGCTCGCGAAGCGCGGGTCCAAGCCGACGTAGGCGGCGATGCGCGACAGGGCGGCGGCCTCGATCACCGGCCCCACGTCGTTGACCACCAGCCGGCGGATGGGCGTGCGCGGCTGTGCCGCCAGCGCCATGCCGATGAGCCCGCCCATCGAGGTGCCGACGAGGTCGACGAGCTCGGCGCCGCTGCGCGCGATCAGCGCCGTCATCACGGTGAGGTAGGTGGGGAACACGTAGTCGGCGGGGTCGCGCAGCCAGTCGCTGCGCCCGCGCCCGGGCATGTCGACGGCGATCACGCGATGTCGCGCCGCGAGGCGCTCGGCGAGCACGTCGAAGTCACGCCCGTTGCGCGCGAGCCCATGCACGCAGACCACGACATCGCGGCTCGCGGGATCGCCCCATTCGTAATAGGCGACGCGGTGGAATCCGTGCGGCGACAGCGAGTCGAGGTGCAGGAAGCGGGGCGAAGTGGAGGTGAGTTCCATGTCCATCACGGTCGGGTCAGGCCCAGTTGAATCGCGGGAGCTCGAGCTGGGCGACGGGTTCGCCATGCAGGAACGCGATGATCGCGTCGCGACGCCCCATGGCATCGGCGTAACCGAGGCGGATCAGCTCCCGGCAGAAGCTGCGGTCGAACATCAGGTAGGACATCATGGTCGCGCCGCTCTCTTGCATCGCGCCGAGGCTGCGCAGCATCGCGCGCACGCCGGCGGGCAGCAGGCCCGCGTAGCCGATGGCGTGCGCACCAAGGTCGATCGACGGTGACACCAGCATCGCATCGACGTGGCCGACGTCGGCGCCCGCCGCGCGCGCGGCCTCGGCCGGCATGCGCGCAATGAGGCGGTTGAGCGCCTCGAGGCGCTCGAGGTCGGCGGCGAGGTTGTCGACGAAGATCGACGACAGCGCGTGGCTGGCCGTCTGGGCGAAGCTGGGGTAGTCCGCCGGGCGCGGCGCGTCGGCACTGGCGGGCGGACCGCCGAAGAAGTGCCCGACGGCGACGACGAAAAGCCGCGTCGCGCCGAGGTGCAGTGCCGGCGCGAGCGGCGCGATCTGGCGCACCGATCCGTCCATGTACCAGTCCTCGCCGAGGCGGGTGGCGGGGAAGATGAAGGGGATGGCGACCGAGGCCATCAGGTGGTCGGTGCCGATCGACGCGGCTTCCGCGTGGCGTCGCACGCGCGCCCAAGGTGTCGCGTCGCGGCCCTGGACGAAGGTCACCGCCTGCCCGGTGCGATAGCTGGTGGCGTTGATGGTGAGCGCCTCGAGCGCGCCGCCGGCGATGCAGCGCGCGATGCGCGAGAAGTCGATTTCGCGCGCGACGAGGCTGCGAAGCGGGGCATTGTCGAGCATCGACGCGGCCTCGGTCTCCGCGGCCTTGCCGGTCACGACCGCGGCGAGCCATCGCAGCCCGTGCCGCGACAGCGTCTCCAGGTCGGCGAGATAGACGTCGGCGATGCGCAGCTTGCGCCACAGGCGAAGCAGGCGCGCCACGCCGGCCCGGAAGTCGTCGGCGTGCGCCGCGAGCATCGCGGCATTGATCGCACCGGCCGAGGTGCCGCAGATGATGGGAAACGGCGTGGGCACGGCGGCCGCCGGCGTGGCCGCACCGTCGGCCGCTCGCGGGCGCCTCGGACCGCGCGCGAGGCGCGCGACCGCGCGCAGCACGCCGACCTGGTAGGCGGCGCGCGCGCCGCCTCCGGACAGCACCAGCGCGACGGAGGGGGGCTCCCGATTCATCCGGCGTGCAGGCGGCACAGCGGCCAAGGCACAAGGCTCATCGCGTGTCGCCGCGCAGCACGCGGTCGAACATCATCAGCATGGCCGCGGTGGCGCCCCAGATGTAGCGCTCGGCATAGGGGATCGCCCAGTAGTCGCGGCGCACCTGGCCGATCATGCGGAAGTGGCGCTTCTGGTTGCCGGGATCGAGCACGAAGGCCAGCGGGACCTCGAAGACGTCGGCGACCTCGGTGGGATCGGGCGCCAGTGCGAAGGGCGGGTCGACCCATCCCACCACCGGCGTGACATCGTAGCCCGTCACGGTGGTGTAGTGCGGCAGCTCGCCCAGGATGGTGACGCGCTCGCCGGGCAGTCCCGTCTCTTCCTCGGCCTCGCGCAGCGCGGCGGCGCGCGCGCCGGCGTCGCCGGGCTCGAGGCGGCCGCCGGGGAAGCTGATCTGGCCGGGATGGTCGGTCAGCATCGCGCTGCGCTCGGTCAGCAGGATGTTCACGCCCCCCGGCCGGTCGACCAGCGGCACCAGCACCGCGGCGGGCCGCAGCGCGCCTTCGCGCCCGGGGAAACGGTGACCGTCGGACATGCCGAGGGCGCCCGCGGGCGGCGCAAGCGCGAGCCGCGAGGCGACATAGGCGCGCAGGGCGGGGTTGGGCAGCGAGAGGAACGGCAGGGACATCGGCGATCCACGATGATAGCAATGCGCGCAGTCGCCGCGGCGATGCTAGATTCCACCGCATGTCGCATCCCCCGACGGGTGTATTGCTGATCGCCCACGGCTCGCGCGAGCCTGCATGGGCAGGCCCCTTCGAGCGCGTGCGCGCGCGCGTCGCCGCGCGCGGCGTGGCAGTGGCGCTCGGCTACCTCGAGCGCATGCAACCCGACATGGCGGGCGCGGCCGCGGAGCTCTTCAAGGCGGGCTGCAGGCGCGCAGTCGTCGTGCCGCTTTTCCTCGGCCAGGGCGGGCACGTGCTCGAGGACCTGCCGCGCCTCGTGGCCGAGGCCGAGGCGCGGGTTCCCGGCATCGACCTCGGCCTGGTCGAGGCGGTGGGCGAGCTCGACGGGGTGCAGCAGGCGATCGCCGAGGCCGCGCTCGCGGCGGCCCTGCGCGCCGATGGCATCGGCGGCGCGCCGTGACGGTGATGCACGGCGTCGGGTGCGCGGCGCGCAGGCGATGAAGGTCGCGGTCGTCGGCGCCGGAGTGGTGGGGCTCGCCAGCGCCTGGTTCCTGGCGCGCGACGGGCACGCCGTGACGGTGGTCGACGGCCACGACGGCGTGGCGCTGGGCACGAGCTTCGCCAACGGTGCGCAGCTTTCCTACAGCTACGTGGCGCCGCTGGCGGGGCCGGGCGTGTTGCCCAAGATCCCGCCGTGGCTTTTGCGGCGCGACTCGCCGCTGCGCTTCTACCCCGCGATGGATCCCGCGCAATGGCGATGGCTGCTCGGCTTCGTCATGGCCTGCAACGCGAGGCAGAGCGACATCACGACGCGGCAGCTCCTCGCGCTGGCATTCGACAGCCGCCGGCGCATGGAAGCGCTGCTCGCCGAGCTGCCGATCGAGTTCGGGCACGAGCGCAACGGCAAGCTGGTGGCGTACTCGGGCGCGGAGGCTTTCGAAGGCGCGCGCAAGCTGGTCGAGTTCCAGCGCTCGCTCGGTGCCGAGCAGGAAGCGCTCGACCGCGAGGCCTGCATCGCGCGCGAGCCTTCGCTCGGCGTGAAGGGTTCGGCGCTGGGACGCCGCCTCGCGGGCGGCATCTTCACGCCCAGCGAGGAGGTCGGCGACTGCTATCGATTCTGCGTGGCGCTGGCGGCCGAGCTCGAGCGGCGCGGTGTCGCGTTCCGCCTCGGCACGCGCATCGAGGTGCTGGAACGCGAAGGCAGCCGCGTGCGGCTCGCGCGCACGTCGCGCGGGGACATCGAGGCCGACGTCTTCGTGCTCGCCGCGGGGACCGCATCGGTCGCGCTGGCGCGTCCGCTCGGACTCCGCCTGCCGCTATACCCGCTGAAGGGCTACAGCCTCACGCTCGACGTCGCCGGCCCGGCACCCGCGGTGAGCGTCACCGACTTCAAGCGCAAGGTGGTGTACGCGCCACTCGCCGCACCCGAGGGGCCGCAGCTCAGGGTCGCAGGCATGGCCGACATCGCGGGCTGGTCCGACACGCCCGACCCGGTGCGGGTGAAGCAGCTCGTCGCCGAGGCGCGCGCAGCCTTTCCCCGTGCCGCGGACTACGATGCACCGCTGGCGCGCATGCGGCCCTGGTGCGGGCTGCGCCCGGCGACGCCCAAGGGAACGCCGGTGATCGGGCCGACGCCGCTCGCCAACCTCCACGTGAACCTGGGGCAGGGCGCGCTGGGCTGGACGCTGGCGCTGGCGAGCGGGGCGATGCTCGCCGACGGCATCGCCGGCAGGCCGCCGGCCGTCCCCACCGAGGGATTCCGCTACCGCGGCTGAAGCGGCGAGGGTCGTGCAGGGTGCCGAGTCGGTTGCGTCGGCGGCTGCCGCGGCCCGGCAAGGTAGCCCACCAAGAGGTCGACGATCGCGTCCTCCACTGCAGGCAGCGGTGCGCGCGGCGGCTCGAGGATGGCGGCGTGGACCAGCGACTCGAGCGCGCGCATCACCGTCCAGGTGGCGAGCGCGACGTCGTCGACCGCGAGGTCCGCGCGGTGGCGCTCGAGCAGCGCCGTCACCCTGCCGATCACCACGGCGTGGGCGCCCGATTCCTCGTGCGCGTCGTCGAAGAACGAGAACTCGCGCTCGAGCATCCGGTGGAGGCGGGGCTCGATCAGGTGCGCGGCGAGGAGGGCGCGGACCAGGGCGGCCAGGCTGTCGCGCAGCGAAGCCCCGGACGACGCGTCGAGCACCGTGGTCATCACCGCGCGCATCTGCGCCGAATGGCGGTGGTGCAGGGCGACGATCAGCGCGTCCTTGTTGGGGAAGTACTGGTACAGCGAGCCGATGCTGACGCCGGCCACCTCGGCGACCCGGTTGGTGGTCGTCGCGGCGTAGCCCTCCTGCGCGAAAACGCGGGCGGCGGCGTCGAGGATGGCGTCGACGGTGTGCCGCGACCGCGCCTGCCGGGGCGCCTTGCGGGGTTTGGGCGAGTCGCGGGCGGCCGCGGGCGGGCGATGGGAATGCGAGTCCATAATGTGAGCATAAGCTCGTATAATGGGGTCGTCAATCGGCCTTCCGCACGCGCCTGGCTCAGATAATATGCATTCCACAAGAGAGGTTTACACGCGCTTTCTCGACAGACGCGCAGCATCGTGAAACACGCCGCGACCCAGCTTCCGACCGCGCAGCTGCCGCCCCTCGCGGGGCTCGCGCCCATCGTCGCCGCCATCTTCGTGGGCTTCCTGGTGGTGGGGCTTCCGTTGCCGGTCATCCCCCTGCACGTCTCGCGGACGCTCGGCTACGGACCTTTCGTCGTCGGGGTCATCGTGGGCGCCCAGTTCCTGGCGGCCCTGGCTTCGCGCCCCTGGGCCGGGCGGATGTCGGACCGGCATGGCGGGAAGCGGGCCGTCGCCACGGGCTTCGCGTTCTCGGCCTGCGCCGGCCTCCTGTACCTCGCGTCGCTCCTGTTCCTTGCCCATCCCGCCGCCTCGCTGGCGGTGCTGATCGTCGCGCGCATGTCGCAAGGCTGCGGGGAGAGCTTCGTCGCCACGGGCTCGCTCGCCTGGGCCGTGGCGCGCATCGGGGTGCGCAAGACCGGGGTGGCGATGGTCTGGGTCGGAAACGCCATCTTCGCGGCCTGGGCCATCGGGGCGCCGCTCGGCGGCTGGACCTACGGCGCCCATGGCTTCGCCGGGGTCGGTGTCGTGGCGGCGGTGATGCCGCTCCTCGCGATCGCGGTGCTGGCCCGCGCGGCCTCCATGCACGTGGCGCACGACCGCGCGCACCTGCCGTTCCTCGCGGTGCTGCGCTCGATCGCCATGCCGGGGACGGGGATGGCGCTGGCCAGCGTCGGCTTCGGGGCCTTGTCGGCGTTCATCTCGCTGCTGTATGCCGCGCGGGGGTTCGAGCACCCCGCGTTCGCCTTCACGCTGTTCGGCGTCGGGTTCGTCGTGTCGCGGCTCCTGTTCGGGCACCTGCCGGACCGCATCGGCGGTGCGCGGGTCGCGCGCTGGTCGGTCGCCGCCGCCGCGGCGGGGCAGGCGCTGATCGCGGTCGCGCCCAATGCCTGGGTGGCGCTGCTCGGCGCCACGCTCACGGGCGGCGGTTATTCGATGGCGTTCCCGGCCTACGGCGTCGAGGCCATCAAGCGCGCGCCTGCGCAGGCCCGCGGCGCGGCGATGGGCGCCTACGTCATGTTCCTCGACGTGGCGCTGGGCCTTACCGGACCGCTCGCCGGGCTGCTGGCCGGGGTCGCCGGGTACGGTGCGGTCTATGGCGCGGCCGCGCTGGTGACGCTCGGATCGCTGGTCGTCGCGTCGCGGCTGTTAGGCAAGGAGGGGCGCTCATGAGGCGGTGGCGATCTTGGGCGGGCAGCGGCGGATGAGTTGCTGGATCCCTTGCAGCGCGGATGCTATCAATTGACATAATACAAATTATACGCATCGCTGTCAACGCCTGGGGCGCTTGAGGCGCCCCATAGAGCCTGCCTGCCAAGGAACCGATACCCCGCCCCCCTGCGAACACGCCCCCGTGAGGGGGCTTTCGCTGTCGGCAGGAACGCGCGGCTACCGCCCGAAAACATCGAACCCCCGGCCGGAGCGCCACTGGCAGCCATCGCAAGTGCAAGACGCGAGCGAACACAGCACAAACGCCTCAATGTCCGCCAACTTAGCCCCCTTGGCATGCAAGTAGTGCACGCCCGCGTAGAAGGCCGCCAATGCGGCCACCGGAAACGCCACTTCAGTGGACCGCGCCCGCAATTGCCACGCCGCATGCCGCATCTCGGCGAAAAACACCTCATCCACGCGCCCAGTCTTCGGCGCGCGCTCGAGCAGCGCCCGCGACGTCTGGAGCCCATGCGCAGTAACAAAAGGTGTACGCCCCGCAGCACAAAGCCGCTCCAGCTCCTCATGCAGGACGTAACGACCCACCAGCCCCCAATGCCGCTGAACCGACGGCGCCCTCATAGCTCACCGCCGCACGAGCCACCGTTGAAACCGAACCAACGAAGCGGGGCCAGATGTTGGGCATTCACACTGACGGAAACGCGCCCTGGAAGGGCGCGCACCTGGGGCAACCAGACGTAGTCCACCCACACTGCGAGCACCGCCGACTCACCGTCCTCATTGGTGAAGTACCACAGCGGAATCGCAACCCACCCAGCGCACCACCACGCCCTAAACATACTCAAACTCACCAGTGAGATTGAGAATGACGTCCCGACCGAACACGCAAGCATGACCACGCACAACGATCGATTCCCACCCCACCCGAAAGGTGTGCCACGAAACCGCGCGCATGAGCCGCACGCGCTCATCGCGGTCGTCCATCTCCGGAATGAGCCGATAGCGCGCCGGATCCCCGAGCACGAGCCGCCTAAAGGCCCCCCGCAGCTTGGCGCTACAGCCATCAAGCCGCGACCTCGACAGCCGCACAAGGGCATCCTGCCCCGCGATGTACTGCGACACGATGTAACGGGAAAGCTTCCGCGCGCTCCCCTCCCCCGCACGCACGGGAACAATGCGTAGCTGCCTAGCCGATCGAATCTCATCCCACGCCTCGCGCATCCACTCCGCCGACACCAAGAAGCGCGACGACCCACCGCGACCCTGCGGGACCGCAACCAGCAAATGCAGCACCCCGCAGCCCTCAGTCGTGTCGACGCCGCAATAGAGCACGCCGCTCGGCTCAAGCCCCAAACGCCGTGCCAGGCGCTTTCTTAGCGCCTGCCAGTCTGTGCGTAGGGACCCTGCCTCCGACTGTTTCGAGGACGTCAGGGTTAAGAAGAAGGCCTTGAGGCCATGCCTGTTGCAGAAGAGCAGGAAATCGCGACAGGCAGCGCGAGCCCGAAAGTGCCGTTTGCCCCACCTAGGCCGCCCCATGCTAGGAGGATCGGCACTACACGGCAGGTTTTGGCCCTTTGTATCAAGCATAGCCGGCCCGGCGCCGGCCGCGCAAGCGCGGCCCGCACCGGACCCGCCAGCGCTCGACCAATCGCCGGAAACTACGCCGCTCGGGGCCTCAGAGGGGAAAGATTCAGCAGACTGCACGGTCGTTGCGACCGTGCACAAACGCCTGATAGACTGTGCGCACCGGTTTCTCCGCCCAACACCACCACAAACCGGTCATGGCCCCGTGCAGCTACCAACTGCAGCGGGGCTTTTCATTTTCGCGGCCACCGCCGAGCGGGGCGCTTCAAATGAAAATGACCGAACCAGCGGAGACAGTACAAATTATACGCAATTCTCCAGGAACGCAACCCGCACCTCCGGCATCCATCGAAACACATAACCCGGCTCCCATCGATGCGCGCCTCGCATCCCGGTTGCCGCCCGACGCCCACGTCGTCCCGGATCCCGGCGCCGAGATCGCTAGAATGCACGCCATGCGCCGTTGCCTCCGTCCCCGTAACCCGTTCGCGCGCCGCACGGCGTGGCAGCGCGGCTGCGCATGGCTCTTGGCGATGGTCATGGCCGTGCACTGGCTGCCGGCGTTCGCGGCGCCGGTCGACGTCACGCTCGGCGCGCTTTGCACGGCCAGCGGCGTCCCGCACGCGCCGGCCGACCCGGGCACGCCCGCGAGCTCGCACGCGGCGGCGCCCTTCGGATGCCCGTTGTGCGCGGGCTCTGGCGCAGCGGGTTTCGCGACGCCGGATCTGGTGCCGCCATGGACCGGTTCCTTCCTGGCACTCCGAAGCGCGCAGGATGCGCCCTTCGCGGCGCGGCCGAGCTTCGCGCCGTCGTTCGCCCGACCCCCTCCGCAGTAGCTCCTCCGTCCCGTCGCGGGCTCCCCAGGGCGCCCGTTCCCGGAACCGCCGCGCGCGTTCGCCGCGCGGCGTGCCGCATGCAGGGGAGCTTTTCATGCGCAAGATCGTCAAGGTGGCGAGGATCGCCGCCCGGGGCCCATCGAAGGGGTCCGCAGTCTCGTCCGTACGCTCGTACACGCTTTCGGGCGTCCCTCCCGCACGACCGCCGCGCGGCGCCGTTCGCGCGCTGCGGATGGCAGGCATCGCCATGGCCGTCGCCACCGTGGCACATGCTCAACTGGAGGCGGCCGACGTCGCGCTGCCCTCGGTGACGGTGACGGCCTCGCGCGGCCAGCTCGACCCGACGCTGCAGCCCGTCAGCGCCTCGGTCGTCGGTGCGCAGCAGATCGAGTCGACACCCGCCCAGGCCCTCGACGACGTGCTGAGTACCGTGCCGGGCCTCAACCTGCCCGACTTCGCCTCGTATGCCCAGCACCCGACGGCGAATTCCGTGTCGATGCGGGGGCTGGGCGGCCTGCGCGCCCTCGTCCTGCGCGACGGCATTCCACTCAACGATCCCTTCTTCGGCTACGTGCAGTGGAGCCGCGTCCCGCTGGAATCGATCGACCGCGTGGAGGTCGTGCGCGGCGGATACTCGAGCGCCTGGGGTAACTACGCGATGGGTGGCGTGGTGAACATCGTGTCGCGCGAGCCGGCCGCCACGCAGACGATCATCCACGGTGGCTACGGCTCGCAGGACACTTGGCGCGCCAACGGCTTCCAGGCGATCGCGGTCTCGCCCGCGCTCACCCTGCTGGCCAACGCGAACGCCTGGAGCACCGGCGGCTACAACGAGGTGCCGCCCGAGCTGCGCGCGCCGCTCGACATCCCCACGTCGTTCGAGTCGCGCAGCGGCGAGCTCGCCGCGCAGCTGCACGTCGACGCGTCGCTGGGTGGCTTCGTGCGCGCCGCGTACTACGAGAACGACCAGACGCTCGGGACGCCGCTGTCGACCAACTGGCAGCGCAACGTCGACCTGTCGGTGGGATTCCACAAGCGTTTGGACAACCGGCTCACGCTCGAGGCCACGGCCTTCCACAGCGACGAGCATTTCTGGACCGCCAACACGGGGACGCCCGACGGGTACGCGCGCGGCACCGCCGAGTACGTGCAGAACCTGCACAACACGCCCGTCAAGGACAGCGGCGCGTCGATGACCTTCTCGCGGGCCTTCGACGGTGTGCTGCGCAGCCTGGGCGGCGGCGTCGACCTGCGCCTCATCGACGGCGAGGACCGCGCGCAGATCTTCGACGAAACGGGCGCCCAGGTGCGCGTCGACGTGGGGCGCGGCAAGCAACAGTTCGCCGGGGCGTTCCTGCAGGCCGAGTTCTTCCCGGTGCAGGGCCTCCAGGTCGTCGCAGCCCTGCGCCAGGAATGGTTCCGCAACTACGACGGCTACGACGGCAATCCCGGCGGGCTCGGTGCCGTCCCGGACCAGCGCGCGTCGAGCACCGATCCGCGCCTGTCGGCGCGCTACGCGATCGACGACCGCTGGGCGCTGCGCGGCGCCGCCTACAGGGCGTTCCGCGCGCCCACGCTCGACAACCTGTATCGGGGCTACGCCATCCCGGGCGGTATCTTCCTTCCCGATGCGGCGCTCAAGCCGGAACGGCTGGAAGGCGGGGAGATCGGCGTCGATTTCGACGCGGGGCCGGTGCGCGCGCAGGTCACCGCCTACACCAACACCATCCGCGACCTCATCACCTATCGCAATCTCGCCGACGACGAGCTTCCACCGGGCTTCTTCTTCGGCACGCGCAACATCAACGCCGGCAAGGCGCGAACGCGCGGCATCGAAGGCGAGGTGGAGTATTCCATCGACCGCGTGTGGAAGGTCCAGGCGGCCTATGCGTACAACGATCCGCGGATCCTCGACAACCCCGCGGACCCCGCGACCGAGGGGCGCGTCGAAGGCAACATCCCGCGCAATACGGCGAGTGCCCAGGTCTTCTACGCCAGGGGACCGCTCACGGCATCGACGCGCCTGCGCTATGTGCAGGGCTACACCACCGACAACGCGGGCACGCTTCCCATCGACAGCTACGCGGTGGTCGATCTCTCGGCCTCGTACGCGCTGACGCCGTCGCTGCGGATCTTCGCGCAGGTCGAGAACCTGCTCGACCGCAGCTACATCGCGCAGAATTTCGGCAACGCCACGCCGTCGCTGGGCGCGCCCTTCGGTCTGTTCGCGGGCTTGCGCCTGGTGTTGCCATGACCGGTTGCCGTGACCGGACTTCCATGATGGGTCCGCCATGAACGCCATCGTCCCTGCCCCTGTCCCCGACACCGAGCTGCGCGACCGCTCATGGTACCGCGCGGTCTGGCGCGTGCACTTCGTCGCCGGCCTCCTGTCGCTGCCGTTCCTGGCGCTGCTCGCCACGACGGGCGCGCTCTACCTCTTCCATGGCGAGATCGACCGGTGGTACTACCGCCACTTCGACGAGGTGGCCACGCGCGCCGGAGAGCCCTTCTCGATCGGCGCCCTTGTCGCGCATGCGGAACGCCAGACCGGCGGCACGGTGGTCATCGTCAACGTGCCGGAGCGGATCTCGGCGGGCGCGCTGCGCATGGGCGTCGCCCTGCCCTCGGGCGAGCTCCGTACCGCGTTCATCGACCCCTTCAACGCCGATCTGCGCGGCACCGCGCCCTACGGAGGGGTGATGCAGCTGGTGCGCAAGGTCCACAGCCTGCAGGTGATCGGGCCGCGTGCGAGCTGGCTGGTCGAGAGCGCGGCCGGCTGGTCGATCGTGCTGGTGATCACGGGTGCGTACTTGTGGTGGCCGCGCGGGCGCCGCGAAGGCGTCGTCACGGTGCGCGGGCCACCGTCGCGTCGCGTGTTCTGGCGCGACCTGCACGCGGTGTTCGGGGTGTTCGCCGCCGCCGTGATCCTGTTCCTCGCCGTGACCGGCATGCCATGGTCGGACCTCTGGGGGGGCGCCGTGCAGTCCTGGGCGACCGAGCGCCATCTCTCGCGGCCCGCGGCGCCGGCCGACGTGCCCGCCGAATGGGAGCTCGCGAGCGCGGGCGTCGCGTCGTTCGCGCCGTCCTCGCCCGCTTCGCCCCCGGCACACATGTCCCATCACGGTGGCGGGGACGTGCCGCCCAACAGCCTGCCCTGGGCCGTCGAAGCCGCCGAGGCGCCGATGTCCACCGCCCCCTCGGAAGCACAGCCGCTGACGTTCGACGAGGCCATCGAGCGCCTGCAGGCGGCAGGCCTGCCGCGTCCGTTCAGCGTCATGCCGCCGCTGCGTGAAAGGGGCGCCTGGGTGGGAACCTACAGCCCTGCCGACGTGCAGCGCACGCGCATCGTCTATCTCGATCGCAACGACGGCCATGTGCTCGACGACGTCGGGTTCGCGCGTTTCGGGCCCGCCGCCAAGGCGATCGAATGGGGCATCGCCGTGCACCAGGGCGAGCAGTTCGGCAGCGTCAACCGCTACCTGATGCTGGCGGGCTGCCTCGCCATCCTGGTGCTCGCGCTCTCGGCCGTCGTCATGTGGTGGAAGCGCAGGCCACGCGGTGCGATCGGAATGCCGCCGCGACCACGCGACGCACGCGCCTCGAGAATCCTGCTCGCGCTGCTGGTGCCGGTTGGCCTGCTCTATCCGCTGGTCGGCGTGTCGCTGGTGATCGTCGTGGGACTGACTCTGCTGCTGTCGCGGCGGCGCGTCGCAGGCGTCGGGTGAAGCCGCGCCGTGCGTGCTGCATGGCGCGGCGCGGGCGCGCCCTACGCGGAGCCGCGCTCGTCGGGCGCCGGCCACGCGGGCTCGCGGTCGGCGAGGATCCCCCGCCTTACCAGCGAAGCCCAACCCTCCTCGGCGCTGTCGACGAACTCGAAGAGCTGGAGGTCCGTGCGCGCGATCATGCCCTCGTCGACCAGCATGTCGAAGTCGATCAGCTTCTTCCAGTACGCGCTGCCGAACAGCAGCATCGGCGCCGGCGGCGCCTTGCGCGACTGCTGCAGCGTGAGGAGCTCGAACAGCTCGTCGAGCGTGCCGAAGCCGCCGGGGAAGATCGCCATGCCGCGCGCGCGCATCGCCAGGTGCATCTTGCGCATGGCGAAGTAGTGGAAACGGAAGGCGAGCTCCGGCGTGATGTAGGCGTTGGGCTTCTGCTCGTGCGGCAGCGAGATGTTGAAGCCGATGCTCGGCGCGCCCACATCCGCGGCGCCGCGGTTGGCGGCCTCCATGATGCCGGGGCCGCCGCCGGTGGCGATCACGTTGTCGCGCCAGCGGTTGCGCGGCGCGAACGCGCCGCCGCGCAGCGAGGCGATGCGCGCGAATTCGCGCGCCGTGTCGTACCAGGCAGAGCGCGCGCGCAGCCGCGCGACGGCGTCGCGCTCCGCATCGTTCGACGCCTGCGCGGCCGCGGCCTCGACCGCCTCGGGCGACGCGACGCGGGCGCTGCCGAACACGATGATGGTCGAGCGCACGCCCCAGTCGCGCAGCGCGAGCTCGGCCTTGGCGTATTCGAGCGCGAAGCGGATCGCGCGCATCTCGTCGCGCAGCAGGAACTCGGTGTCCTCGACCGGCAGCAGGTAGCTGTGCGAGGGCCATTCGTGGTTGCCGTCGGGCGTATCCGGCGTGTCGGTCATGTCGAGGCGTGGGGCGTGTGGGTGATGGGGCTGCTCAGTCGAGGTTCTCGTGCGCCCCCGCCTCGCCGCGCCGCCAGTAGCCGGCCGCGCGCATCCAGCGGGGGTGCTGGCCGCGCTCGTCGACGGCGTGGGCGCGCAGCGCGCGCGCGACCTTCGACTCCGCGGCGATCCAAAGGTAGCCGTCGCCGGGCGGCGTGTCGAGGGCGCGCACCGCGTCGAGCAGCAGCGACGCGTCGTCGCGCCCCTGCCCGCGGTAGAGCCAGTGCGCGCGCCAGTCGGCTCGCGTGTCGATCGCCTGCACGTCGCGCGCGTCGTCGAGCACCACCAGCGTGATCACCGGCACCCCGGCGCGCAAGCCCTCGAGGCGGCGTCCGATCGACGGCAGCGCGGTCTCGTCGCCGGCAAGCAGGTACCAGTCGAAATCGTCGGGGACCACGGTGGAGCCGCGCGGCCCGCCGATCTCCAGCGTGTCGCCCGGGCGGGCGGCGAGCGCCCAGGCCGTCGCGGGGCCCGCCTCGTGCAGCGCGAAGTCCAAGGTGAGCGTGCGCGCCTCGCGGTCGAAGGCGCGCGGCGTGTAGTCGCGCATCGCGCGCTCGCCCGATGCGTCCGGCGGCAGGAACAGCTTCACGTGGTCGTCGGCGCCGCGGCTGTCGAAGTCGGCGAGCTCGGGCGAGGCGAGCACGACGCGCTGCATGCGCGGCGTGAGACGGTCGACCGCCTGCACGGTGAGGAGCCGGCGGCGCGTGTCGAGGCGCAGGCGCTGGACGGCATGGCGGCTCGCGTCCCCGGCATCCGCATCGGCGCGGTCGGTTCCGCGCCCCCGGGCATCGAAGGCGGCATCGTTCATGGCTTGCGTCCCAGGATCTCGGCCGTGGCGCGCTGCAGGATCGCGGCGATCCGGCGCGCCTCGGCAGCATCGCAGCCGCGGCGCGAGATCAGCGCCTCCTTGAGCGCGCGTTGCGCCTGGTGGCGCTCGTCGTGTGCGCCGGGATCGAAGTCGGTGACGCCGGCGAAGGCCTCGCGCACATGCTCCATGCGCTCGCCGATGCGCGCCAGCGCGTCGAGGATCGAGGTCGCGGTGCCGCGTTGGGCGTCGAGCGCGGCGCGCCCGGCGTCGGTGAGGCTGTAGCGCTTGCGGTTGCCTTCCTGCGCGGCCTCGACCTGCCCGAGCTCGTCGAGGTAGGTCAGCGCAGGATAGATCACGCCCGGGCTCGGCGTGTAGAAGCCCTGCGAGCGCTCCTCGAGTGCGCGGATGAGCTCGTAGCCGTGCGCGGGTGCCTGCTCGAGCAATGCCAGCAGCACGAGTTGCAGCTCCGCGGAGGAGAGCCTGCGCGCGCCGGGCATCGGTCCCCCGCCGCCGCGGCCCCAGAAGCCGCGCCCACCGCCGGCGAAGCCGCCGTGGCCATGGCCCCCGTGGCGGCCATGGCCGCCCTGTGCACCGAAGCCCGCGAAGTCGCCGGAACCCCCCAGACCGCCGTGAAAGCCCCGGCGTGTGGGGCATCCATGCCGCTGCCCATGGCCGTGTCCAAACATGATGATTCCTCGAGGTTAGTCGCTAGTAGTATCGTACGATATATCTAAAAACCCAAGAACGCAAGCGGCGGATGGCGGTACCCCAAGGTTCGCCCCGGCCGCGGAGGCCCGGCCGAGCGCTTGAGGCACACTGGCGGTCCCTCACACGCTCCCCTACCGACGCATGCGGCGCCTGTACGTGTTCGCCAAGCGGGCTCTTTTCGCGCTGCTGTTCGTCCTCGCCGGCGCGCTGTTCCTGCGCACCCTCGAGGTGATGCGGGGCCCTGCCCTCCAGCCTTGGCACCGCTTCGTGCCGCCCGAGCTCTCGGCCCAGGCGATCGACGCCGCCGACTGGCGCGGCTACGTCGCGGCGGAGAACGCCGCCTTCGACGCGGTGCGCCACGAAGTCACCGACAAGCTCACCGACGCCGAGCGCTCGATGGTGAACCGCTACGACGCCAACGCGCCGATGTACCCGGGCCGCTTCGCCAAGGACTGGAACCGCTCCTACGAGGCGATGCCCGCGGGCACGCCGGTCGGCGTGGTGGTGATGCTGCACGGGCTGACCGACTCGCCCTTCAGCCAGCGGCGCCTGGCGGAGCTGTACGTCGCGCACGGCTTCGCGGTGGTGGCGCCGCGCATGCCGGGGCACGGCACGGTGCCCGCGGGCCTGACCGCGGCCACGCGCGCGCAGTGGATCGCCACCACGCGCCTCGCCGTGCGCGAGGCGCGCAGGCTGGTGCCCGCGCCCGCGCCGCTGCACGTCGTCGGCTATTCCAACGGCGGCGCGCTGGCCACGCTCTACGCCGTCGCTGCGCTCGACGACGCGAAGCTCGCCGCACCCCAGGCGGTGATCCTGATCTCGCCCATGATCGGCGTCACGCGCTTCGCGCGCTTCGCGGGCGTCGCCGGGTGGCCCGCCGTGTTCCCCGCCTTCGCCAAGGCGGCGTGGCTCGGCATCGAGCCCGAGTTCAATCCCTTCAAGTACAACTCGTTCCCGGTGCAGGCGGCGCGCGAGTCCTATGCACTGACGCGCGACGTGCAGCGCGCCATCGAGCGCGCGCGCGGCAACGGCAGCCTCGCGCGCATCGCGCCGGTGCTGACCTTCCAGTCGGTGGTCGACTTCACGGTGAGCACGCCGGCGATCATCCGCGCGCTGTACAACCCCCTTCCCGCCAACGGCAGCGAGATCGTCCTCTACGACCTCAACCGCAACGTCAACTTCACCTCGCTCTTGCGCACGCGCACCGACGCCATGATGTCGAGCATGCTGCCGCCCGCGCCGCGGCGCTACGCCGTGACGCTGATCGCCAACGCGCCCGGCGGCGGCGACGCGGTCGAGGAGCGCAGCATGCCCGCGGCCTCGACCGCCACGCTGACCTCGCCGCTGCCGCTCGCCTTCCCGCCCGACGTGTTCTCGCTGTCGCACGTCGCGCTGCCTTTCGCGCCCGACGACGGGTTGTACGGCATCGCCCCCGCCAAGGGCGACGACTTCGGCATCCGCCTCGGCACGCTGGCGCTGCGCGGCGAGCGCGGCGCGCTGATCGTCACGCCCGACGCGATGCTGCGGCTCCTGTCGAACCCGTTCTACGACGACCTCGCGCGGCGCATCGAGCGCTGGATCGCGGGGCTGCCCGCGGCGGCACCGAACGCCGCGACCGTCCGTTACGCCGACCCGGGCGAGCTCGGCGACCTCGACGACCTCGAACCGCCGGAGGATGCGGAGCGCGACGTGGCGCCGTGACGGCGCCGGCGGCGCATCCGCTGCCCCAGCCGCCGAGCGGCTACTGCACGAGCGGCGTGGACGATCCTTCGAGGTCGACGCCTTCGAGGCGCGCCTCGCCCGCCAGCACGCGCAGGTACTGCTGCAGCGCGACGACGAAGGCCTGCCGCTCGAGCGTCGCCGCCACGGCAGCGCGCACGCTCTCGTAGTCGACGTCGGTCCCCGGCTGGCGCGCGACGATTTCCACGACGTGGAAGCCGTAGCGGCTGTGCACCAGGCGCGGGAGCACGCCGAGCCCAGCGTGCGCGAAGACCTCCTTCGCGAATTCGGGCGCGCAGTCGGCGGCGGCGAGCCAGCCGAGGTCGCCGCCTTCCCTGCCGCTCGGACAGTTCGAAAGCGTGCGCGCGACCTCGGCGACGGCGTTGCGGGCGCGCACGTCGAGCAGCGCGGCCTCGGCACGCCCGCGCAGCGCGCCCACGTCGACGCTGGGCGTGACCGCGAACAGGATGTGGCGAAGCTGCAGGCGCTCGCCCACCGAGTAGGCGCGCGCGTGGGCGGCGAAATGGCGCCGGCAGGCCTCGTCGGTGACCGGCGGCACGCGCACGGCGCGATCGATGTGCGCCTCGATGGCGGCCGCCTGGCCGGGCGTGGGATCGGGCGCGATTCCGGCATCGGCACCGGCATGCGCATCGGCGCGCGCCGGGGACGCGGCGCCGCATTCGCGCTGCGCGGCCTGCCGGAGGAGCTCGGTGCAGGCGCGCTGGCGAAGCGCTTCGCCGTCGAGGCGCTCGCCGGGGCCATGGAGCGGCACGCCGTTGACGCGTGCGACCGGGGGCATGGTGGCGGTGGTGGTCATGGCGGGCGGCCTCAGTCGCTCGCGCCGCGCGCCGGCTCGTTGCGGCCGGGAGGCACGTTGAGGCGGCGGCTGCGGACGAGCTGGTAGGGGCGGAAGAGGTAGAAGATCGACGCGAAGCCGCTCCACACGTGCACCAGCCGGCTGAAGGGGAAGAGCAGGAAGATGGTCATGCCGAGCACGAGGTGGAAAAGGTACGGCCAGGGGAGCGTGGCGAGCGCCTCGGCGTCGACATGGCGGAGGGTGAGGATCCGCTGCGCCCAGTCGGCGAGCACCAGCATCGTGCTGCCGTCCGAGTGCGCCCACGAGAACGGCAGCGTCACGAGCCCCACCACGAGCTGCACCCACAGGATCAGCAGGATCGCGAGGTCGGTGCGGTGGCTGGTGAAGCGGATGCGGGGATCGAAGATGCGCCGTGCGATCAGCATCGTCAGCCCGATGAAGCACAGCACGCCGAACAGGCCGCCCGACCAGATCGCGACCATCTGCTTCGCCGAGGCCTGCAGGAAATGCGAGTAGAAGGCGTGCGGCGTGAGGAGGCCCAGCAAGTGCCCGAAGAACAGGAACAGGATGCCGACATGGAAGAGGTTGCTCGCCCAGCGCATGCCCCGGCCGCGCAGGAGCTGCGAGGAATCGCTCTTCCAGGTGTACTGGTCGCGGTCGAACCGCACCAGGCTGCCGAGCAGGAAGACGGTCAGGCAGATGTAGGGGTAGACCCCGAAGAGAAAGCCGTGCACGGTGCTCATGGGATCGCCCTCCGCGCGGTGCGCTCGTGGTTGCGGTGGATGTGGATGGTGTGGCCCGACGCCGGCGGGGCCTGCCCGGCGGGCGAGCAGCCGTCGAAGGCGGGCGGCTCCTCCCACGCGGCGTCGAGCGGCTCGTCGTCGACGATGCTCACCCGCTCGGCCTTCTCGCCGGCGAGGTCGAGCAGCGCGCCGGGCACGCTGGCGTAACGGCTGTCGCGCTTCAGCAGCGCGGAGAAGATCGCCTTCAGGATGTGCGCGATCTCGCCCAGGAAGGCGCGCGCCTCGCGCGGCGGCTGGGTCGAGGCGAACTCCAGCACCACGGGCAGGAAATCGGGCAACTCGCCGGGGCCGAGCTCGAGGCCCGCCTTGGCGTAGGTCTGCGCGAGGTCGATCATCGCCGGGCCGCGGTCCCGCGAGTCGCCGTGCACGTGCTCGAAGAGGTGCAGCGACGTGGCACGGCCGCGGTCGAAAAGCTCGACATAGGCCGCCTCGGCATCCAGCGGATCGCCGCGGCCGAGGGCGGCGAGCAGCGCGCCGATTTCGGCGAGGCGATCGCCGCCGAGGGCGGCCTCGGCGTGCAGCGCCTCGCCGAGCGCCGGCAGCGCCTCGCGAAGTCGCGCGTCGGGATACGCGAGCAGCGCCGCCATGACACGCAGCGTCATCGCCATGGGACGGGGGGGATCGGACACGACCATGGCTAGACCTCCGCCTTGATGGGAATGGTGCGCCGGCGGCCGCCACCGAAGATGCTGGTGTCGGTCGAGCCTTCGGAACAGCCGTTGCCGAAGGTGAAGCCGCAGCTTCCGCGCACGTCGAAGGCGTTCTCGGCGTACTCGCGGTGCGCGGTCGGGATCACGAAGCGGTCCTCGTAGTTGGCGATCGCCATGACCTGGTACATCTGCTCGACCTCCGCCGGTGTCAGCCCCACCTGCTCCAGCACCGCGACGTCGTTGCGGCCCTCGACGTGCCGCGCGCGCTGGTAGGCGCGCATCGCGAGCATCCGCTCGAGCGCGCGGATCACCGGCGCCGTGTCCCCCGCGGTGAGCAGGTTGGCGAGGTACTGCACGGGGATGCGCAGTTGCCGCACGTCGGGGATCTCGCCGTTGGCGCTCACGTGCCCGGCGTTGGCCGCGGCCGAGATCGGCGACAGCGGCGGTACGTACCACACCATCGGCAGCGTGCGGTACTCGGGGTGCAGCGGCAGCGCGACCTTCCAGTCGACGGCCATCTTGTAAACGGGGCTGCGGCGCGCCGCCTGCAGCCACGCATCGGGGACGCCGTCGGCGCGCGCCTGCGCGATGACCTGCGGGTCCTCGGGGTCGAGGAACAGCGCGAGCTGCGCGGCGTAGAGGTCGCGGTCGTGCGCGACGCTCGCCGCCTCGGCGATGCGGTCGGCGTCGTAGAGCAGCACGCCGAGGTAGCGGATGCGTCCGACGCAGGTCTCGCTGCACACGGTGGGCATCCCCGCCTCGATCCGCGGGTAGCAGAACGTGCACTTCTCGGCCTTGCCGCTCTTCCAGTTGTAGTAGATCTTCTTGTACGGGCAGCCCGAGACGCACATGCGCCAGCCGCGGCACTTGTCCTGGTCGACCAGCACGACGCCGTCCTCCTCCCGCTTGTAGATCGAGCCCGAAGGGCAGCTCGCCACGCAGGTGGGGTTGAGGCAGTGCTCGCACAGCCTCGGCAGGTACATCATGAACGTGTTCTCGAACTGGCCGTAGATGTCGCGCTGCACGTCCTCGAAGTTGCGGTCGCGGCTGCGCTTGGAGAATTCGCCGCCCAGGATCTCCTCCCAGTTCGGGCCCCACTCGATCTTCTCCATGCGCAAGCCCGTGACCAGGCTGCGCGGCCGCGCGGTGGGCGCGGCCTGCATCTCGGGCGCCGAGTGCAGGTGGTCGTAGTCGAAGGTGAAGGGCTCGTAGTAGTCGTCGATCTGCGGAAGGTTCGGGTTCGCGAAGATCCGCATCAGGAGCTTCCAGCGCGCGCCCTGCCGCGGCTCGATGCCGCCGTCCGCCTTGCGGGACCAGCCGCCGTTCCACTTGTCCTGGTTCTCCCACTCCTTGGGATAGCCGATCCCGGGCTTGGTCTCGACGTTGTTGAACCAGGCGTACTCCATCCCCGGCCGGCTGGTCCACACGTTCTTGCAGGTCACCGAGCAGGTGTGGCAGCCGATGCACTTGTCGAGGTTCAGCACCATCCCGATCTGCGCGCGGATCTTCATGCGCCCTCCCCGAGCTTCTGCACCATCTGCGCCCGCTCGTCGTCGCGTGGCGTGTCGAGCCAGTCGACCTTGGCCATCTTGCGCACGACCACGAACTCGTCGCGGTTGGTGCCGATCGTGCCGTAGTAGTTGAAGCCGTAGGAGAGCTGGGCGTAGCCGCCGATCATGTGCGTGGGCTTGAGCACCGTGCGCGTCACCGAGTTGTGGATGCCGCCGCGCGCGCCGGTGATCTCCGAGCCCGGTGTGTTCACGATCTTCTCCTGCGCGTGGTACATCATGATCATGCCCGGCTTGACGCGCTGGCTGACGACCGCGCGCGCGGCGATGGCGCCGTTGGTGTTGAAGAGCTCGACCCAGTCGTTGTCGGCAACGCCGACGCTGCGCGCGTCGTCCTCCGACAGCCACACCACGGGCCCGCCGCGGTTGAGCGTCAGCATGATGAGGTTGTCGGTGTAGGTCGAGTGGATGCCCCATTTCTGGTGGGGCGTGATGAAGTTGAGCAGGATCTCGGGGTTGCCGTTGGCGCGGGCGTTGTGCATGTCCGCCGTCGTCTTGAGGTCGACCGGTGGCCGGTAGGCGACGAAGCCCTCGCCGAACGCGCGCATCCAGGCATGGTCCTGGTAGAACTGCTGGCGCCCGGTGAGCGTGCGCCACGGGATGAGCTCGTGGACGTTGGTGTAGCCGGCGTTGTAGCTCACCTTCTCGCTCTCGAGCCCGCTCCAGGTCGGCGAGCTGATGATCTTGCGCGGCTGCGCCTGGATGTCTCGGAAGCGGATCTTCTCGTCCTCGCGATGGAGCGCGAGATGCTCGTGGGGGCGGCCCGTCTGCCTCGACAGCGCCGACCAGGCCTTGACGGCCACGTGGCCGTTGGTCTCGGGGGCGAGCATCAGCACCGTCTCGGCGGCGTCGATGTCGGTCTCGATCCTCGGCATGCCGCGCGTGACGCCTTCTTCGGTCACGACGCCGTTGAGCTCGGCGAGCTGCTTCACCTCGTCCTGCGTGTTCCAGGCGATGCCTTTGCCGCCGTTGCCGACCTTGGCCATCAGCGGCCCCAGCGCCGTGAAGCGCTTGTAGGTGTTGGGATAGTCGCGCTCGACGACCGTCATCTGCGGCGCGGTCTTGCCGGGCACGAGGTCGGCCTGCCCGCGCTTCCACTCGGCCACCTCGAAGGGCTGCGCGAGCTCGCCCGGCGTGTCGTGCATCAGCGGCGTGAGCACGAGGTCGCGCTCGACCCCCAGGTGGCCCACGCAGACTTCCGAGAACTTGCGCGCGAACCCCTTGTAGATCTCCCAGTCGCTGCGCGATTGCCACGCCGGGTCCACCGCCGTGGACAGCGGGTGGATGAACGGATGCATGTCGCTGGTGTTGAGGTCGTTCTTCTCGTACCAGGTCGCGGTGGGCAGCACGATGTCGGAATACAGGCAGGTGGTGCTCATGCGGAAGTCGAGCGTCACCAGGAGGTCGAGCTTTCCCTCGGGCCCCTTGTCGTGCCACTTGACCTCCTCGGGCTTCGCCTCGTCGCGGCCGAGGTCCTTGCCCTGCACGCCGTGGGAGGTGCCGAGGAGGTGCTTGAGGAAATACTCGTGCCCCTTGCCGCTCGACCCGAGGAGGTTCGAGCGCCAGACGAACAGGTTGCGCGGCCAGTTGTCGGGATCGTCGGGGTCCTCGCAGCTCATCGCCAGGCGGCCGTCCTCGAGCGCGGCGGCGGCGTAGTCCTTCGGGTCCACGCCGGCGGCCTGCGCGTCGCGGACCACCTGCAGCGGGTTGGCCTTGAGCTGCGGCGCCGAAGGCAGCCAGCCCATGCGCTCGGCGCGCACGTTGTAGTCGATCATGCTGCCACCGAACGCGGCGCGGTCGGCGAGCGGGGAAAGGATCTCGTCGACCTTGAGCTTCTCGTAGCGCCACTGGTCGGTGTGCGCGTAGAAGAACGACGTCGAGTTCTGCTGCCTCGGCGGTCGCGACCAGTCGAGCGCGAAGGCGAGCGCGGTCCAGCCAGTCTGCGGGCGCAGCTTCTCCTGGCCCACGTAATGCGCCCACCCGCCGCCGCTCTGGCCGATGCAGCCGCACATCATCAGCATGTTGATGATGCCGCGGTAGTTCATGTCGCAGTGGTACCAGTGGTTCATCGCGGCGCCGATGATCACCATCGACTTGCCCCTGGTCTTCTCGGCGTTGGCGGCGAACTCGCGCGCGACGGTGATCGCCTGCGCGCGCGGCACCCCGGTGATGCGCTCCTGCCACGCCGGGGTGTAGGGCACGTCGTCGTCGTAGTCGCGCGCCGCGCCCTCCCCGGCGACGCCGCGCGCCACGCCCTCCCCGGCGATGCCGCGCGCCACGCCGTAGCTCGCGGCCTGCAGGTCGAACACCGTGGCGACGCGCACCTCGCGCTCTTCGCCATCCCGGGTCAGCGTGAGCCGCTGGACGGGCACGGTTCGCACCAGCACGTCGCTGCCCGGGTTGCCCGGGAAATGCGCGCTCTCGATCCCGCCGAAGTACGGGAAGCCGACTCGCGCGGTCTCGGTCGAGGGCGAGCTTCCCTCGAGCACCGACAGCCGCAACTTCACCTCGGCGCCGTGGCGCGCCTCCTTCGCCTCCAGGTTCCACAGGCCCGCGTCGTCGCGGCCCTCGGCCCCCCAGCGAAAGCCGATGGCGCCGTGGGGGATGACGGCCTTGCCGTCCTGGTCGAAGGCGATCGTCTTCCACTCGGGATGGTTCTGCTGGCCGAGCTTGCCGTGGAAATCCGACGCGCGCACGTAGCGCCCCGGGACCATGACGGTCTCGCCGCCGGACAGCGTCTTCTCCTCGAGCATGACGAGCAGCGGCAGGTCGGTGTAGCGGCGCGCGTAGTCGTCGAAGTACTCGCTGCGGCGGTCGAAGTAGAACTCCTTCAGGATCACGTGCCCCATCGCCATCGCGAGCGCGGCGTCGGTGCCCTGCTTGGGATGGAGCCACAGGTCGGCGAGCTTGGAAACCTCGGCGTAGTCGGGCGTGACCGCGACCGTCTTCGCGCCCTTGTAGCGGACCTCGGTGAAGAAGTGCGCGTCGGGCGTCCGCGTCTGCGGCACGTTGCTGCCCCAGGCGATGATGTAGGTGCTGTTGTACCAGTCGGCCGACTCGGGCACGTCGGTCTGCTCGCCCCAGGTCTGCGGCGAGGCCGGCGGCAGGTCGCAGTACCAGTCGTAGAAGCTCATGCACACCCCGCCGATCAGCGAGAGGTAGCGGCTGCCGGCGGCATAGCTCACCATCGACATCGCGGGGATGGGCGAGAAGCCCGCCACGCGATCGGGCCCGTGCCGCTTGATCGTGTAGACGTTGGCGGCGGCGACGATCTCGTTCACCTCGTCCCAGCTCGAGCGCACGAAGCCCCCCATGCCGCGAACGCGCTGGTAGTCGCGCCGCGTGTCCTCGGACCCGACGATCGACGCCCAGGCATCGACCGGGTCGTGGGTGAGGCGCGCGCGCCGCCAGTGCCTGAGCAGCCGCCCGCGCACCAGCGGGTACTTGAGCCGGTTGGCGCTGTACAGGTACCAGCTGTACGACGCGCCGCGCGCGCAGCCGCGCGGCTCGTGGTTGGGCATGTCGAAGCGCGTGCGGGGGTAGTCGGTCTGCTGCGTTTCCCACGTGACGATGCCGCCCTTCACGTAGATCTTCCACGAGCAGCTTCCCGTGCAGTTGGTGCCGTGCGTCGAGCGCACGATCTTGTCGTGTGCCCAGCGCCCGCGATAGGCGTCCTCCCAGGTGCGGTCGTCGCCGGTGACGCGGCCATGTCCGCCGGCGAAGGCTTCGCGCGGCTGGGAGAAATAGGTGAGTCGATCGAGGAAATGGCTCATGGCGTGGCTTCCGGCGGGGGGATCAGGGGTTCTTCACGTAGGCGTTGCGGCGGAGGTAGAACCACCAGTTGACGACGAGGCACAGGCCGTAGAACACGGCGAAGCCGTACATCGCGTGCTGCGGCGTGCCGGCCTTGATCTGGTCGCCGATCACGATGGGCGCAACGAACGCGCCGTAGGCGGCCACCGCCGACGTCCAGCCGAGCACCGGCCCGGCCTGGGCGCGGTCGAAGATCACGCCGATGGTGCGGAACGTGGAGCCGTTGCCGATGCCGGATGCGGCGAACAGCACGATGAAGAGGCCCAGGAACGCGGGGAAGTACCGCTCGGGCGTGGCCGAGGCGTAGGCGAGCATCATCACGTAGCCCACGGCCACGGAGGCGATCACCATCACCAGGGAGATGATCTGCGTGACGATCGAGCCGCCTACCTTGTCGGAGATCCAGCCGCCGACGGGCCGTACCGCCGCCCCGACGAAGGGCCCGATCCAGGCATAGGCAAGCACCGGCAGCGCGTTCGGATTCGGCTTGGTGTGCTGCATCACGCCGGTGGCATCGGGCACGTGGCTCACGTCGAAGATCACCTTCATCGCCAGCGGCAGCGCCATCGAGAAGCCGATGAAGGAGCCGAAGGTCACGATGTAGAGCGCGGTCAGCGACCAGGTATGCTTGTTGCCGAAGATCGCGAACTGCTTGCTCACGCCATCCTTCATTTCGCCGAAGGCGGCCAGCCGCATCACCGTCAGCGCCGCGAGGATGTCCAGCGGGATCGCCGCCCACATGTTGAGGATGCCGAGGCCCGTGGGCTTGGGCAGGTACAGGTAGAGCATGACGATCGCCGGCACGAAGGCGAGCGTGTACAGGTAGGTGATCTTGGCGAACGCGACGATCGGATTGCCGGTGTTCGGCGACACCGTCTTCAGGTTGTTCATGCCGAACCAGCACAGCAAGCCCAGCGGCACCAGCGAGAACACCCAGGCGAAGCCGGCGTTCTGGATCCAGGTGAGCGTGCCGGCAGGGATCTTGCCGAAGATCCAGCCGCTCTCCTTGAGCAGTGTCGCGGGAGCGCCGCCGAGGGCGCCGAGCAGCGGCACCGTCATCACCAGCGGAATGACGATCTGCATGGTCGTCACGCCGAAGTTGCCCAACCCCGCGTTCAAGCCGAGCGCGGTGCCCTGCAGCCGCTTGGGGAAGAAGCTCGTGATGTTGGACATCGACGAGGCGAAGTTGCCGCCCCCCACGCCGCACCACAGCGCCATGAGCTGGAAGGACCACAGCGGCCACCCGGGATGCTGCAGCACGATGCCGGTCCCGATCGCCGGTGCGAGCAGCATCGAGGTCGTCAGGAAGATGGTGTTGCGCCCGCCGGCCAGGCGGATGAAGAACGATGCGGGGATGCGCATCGTCGCGCCCGCGATGCCGGCGATGGCCGTGAGCGTGAAGAGCTCGGCCTGGGTGAACGGGAAGCCCAGGTTGAGCATCTGCACGGTGATGATGCCCCACATGCCCCACACCGCGAAGCCGCACAGGAGCGCCGGGATCGAGATCCACAGGTTGCGGTAGGCGATGCGCTTGCCGGTCGATTCCCAGAAGGCATCGTCCTCCGGGCGCCAGTCGATGATGGTGACGCCTTCGCGCGCGCGAGCGCCGGGCGGGGATGCGTCGAGCGTACGGTCCATGGCGGGGTCCGGTCAGTACGAGGAAGGCGCCGCGGCTTGCCGGGGCGGCGCATGCGGTCCGATCACCTCGGTGCGGCGCACCTCGGTCCAGTACATCCAGATCAGCGAGACCCACACCACGCCGTACATCAGCATGAAGGCCGAGGAGCGGATTCCGGTGAGGTCCATCAGGGCGCCGAACATGATCGGCAGCACGAAGCCGCCCAGGCCGCCGGCCAGCCCAACCACGCCGGAAACGACGCCGATGTTGTGTGGGTAGTCGTCGGAGATGTACTTGAACACCGAGGCCTTGCCGAAGGCCCAGGCGATGCCCAGCACGAACAGCAGGGCCGTGAACGCCCACACGTTGAGGCCGATGTGGAAGTTGCGCGGCCCCTCGAGCGTCATGATCGTCATGTCGGTCTGCGGGTAGGAGAGGATGAACAGGCACACCCAGCTCACCCACAGCACCCACCAGGTGAGCGCGTGCGCACCGACCTTGTCGGAGAGCCATCCGCCCACCGCGCGCAGCACGCCGCCGGGGAGCGAAAAGCACGCCGCCAGCAGCGCCGCGGCGCGGATGTCGAGGCCGTACTCGCCGACGTAGTACTGGACCATCCAGAGCGACAGCGCGACGTAGCCGCCGAACACGATCGAGTAGTACTGGCAGTACTTCCACACCCGCGGGTCCCTGAGCGCCGCGAGCTGCTCGCGCCAGGTCACCCTGGCGTCGACGCGGTGCGAGGGGTCGGAATGGCTGAACATCAGGAACAGCAGCGCCGTGCCCAGCATGATGGCGGCGTACACCTGCGGCACCATCGTCCAGCCGAAGGCGACGATCAGCGCCGGCGCGACGAACTTGTTCACGGCGGCGCCCGAGTTGCCCGCGCCGTACACGCCCATCGCGAAGCCCTGCCGATCGCGCGGGAACCAGCGCGCGACGTAGGGCGTGCCCACCGAGAACGACCCGCCGGCGAGGCCGACGAAGAGCCCGAGCACCAGGAAATGCCAGAACTGCGTGGCGTAGGAGATGAGCCAGATCGGCACGACGCAGGCCAGCATCAGCACCGCCATCACGACGCGCCCGCCGAACTTGTCGGTCCACATACCGAGCGGCACGCGGATCAGCGAGCCGGTGAGCACGGGCATCGCGGTGAGCAGGCCGAACTGCGTGGCGTTGAGGTCGAGTGCCTTGCGGATGGGGATGCCGATGACGCCGAACATCATCCACACCATGAAGCAGGCGGTGAAGGCGAGCGTGCTCGCCACGAGCACCGACACCGCTTTGGTCTTTCCGGTCATGATCCGCGCACGCCTTTCCACGCTCGTTGTCCTGTCACGAGCGTAGGCGCCGCGCGGGCGCGCGAACATCCTTCGGTCGGCGGGGCGAGGGACCTGCGCAAGGAGGACCCGCCGCGGCCTCCCCTCCTCCGGAAGAGCTACCCCGGCCCTAGGCGAGGCCGTGCGCGGAGGCGATCACCGCGGCCTGCACGCGCGAGCCGACCTCGAGCTTGCGCAGCACGCCCTGCACGTGGATCTTGACCGTCGTCTCGGCGATGCCGAGCCCGCGGCCGATCTCCTTGTTGCTCTGCCCGCGCACGATGCCGCGCAGGATCTCGAGCTCGCGCGGCGACAGCAAGGCCACGCCCGATGGCGCGGCCGCGGGGGGCACGTCCGCGCCGCCCTCGCCGTCCCTCGCCGTGAGCCGCGCGGCGGAGTCGCGATAGGCCGATACCAGCTTGCCCGTCATCGCGGGCGCCACCACCGACTCGCCGCGCGCGGCCTGCAGCACCGCCTCGACCAGCGCGTCGCCCTCCATGGTCTTCAGCAGGTAGCCGCTGGCGCCGCCGCGCAGCGCGGCCGCGAGGTCGTCGGCGTCCTCGCTGACGGTGAGCAGCAGGATGCGCGCCGAGGGCACGGCCTCGCGCAGCGCCGGCAGCGCGTCGACGCCCTTGACGCCCGGCAGGTGGTTGTCGAGCAGCACCACGTCGGGCGCGAGCTCCGGCGCGCGTCGCAGCGCCTCGCCCGCGTCGGCCGCGTCACCCGCCACGGCGATGCGCGGGTCGCCCGCCAGCAGCGCGGTGAGGCCGCGCCTGAACAGCGTGTGATCGTCGACGATCATCACCCGCACCGGCGCGGCGGCGGGCGTCACGCCGGCACCGCCTCGGCGCCACGGGCCGCGACGGGGCTCGCCGCTGCCGCGGGTGCGAGCGCCAGCACGACCGACGTGCCGCGCCCGCGCGCCGATTCCACGGCGAGCGACGCGCCGATGCGCTCCGCACGCTCGTGCATGATCCGCAGCCCCACCCGCCCCTCGTCGGAGGGGTTGGCCGCGAAACCCCCGCCGTCGTCGCGGACCTCGACGCGCCATGCGGGGTCGCGGTCGACCGTGAGCCAGACGCCGCGGGCGTTGGCGTGCTTGCGGACGTTGGACAGCGCTTCCTGGACGATGTGCAGCACGTGGATCTGCACGTCGGGCGGCAACGGCAGGCCCTGGCCGCGCATGGCGAAATGCGCGGTGACCCCCGACTGGTGCTCGAACTTGCGCAAGGTGGTTCGCAACGCGGGCTCGATGTCGGCGCCCTGCGGGCGCGTGCGGAAGTGCATCAGCAGCTCGCGCACGTCGCCGTAGCACTCGCGCACGCCGGTGTCGATCTCGACCAGCACCTCGCGCGCCCGCGCGAGGTCGCCCGTGTCGACGGCATCGCGCATCAGGTGAACCTGGATCTTGACGAAGGCGAGCGCCTGGGCGATCGAGTCGTGGAGCTCGCGCGCGATGAAGGCGCGTTCCTCGGTGACGGCGGCCTCCTTCTGCAGCGACGCCAGCCGCAGGTTCTCCATCGCGCCGGCGAGGTGGGCGACCAGCGCCTCGAGCAGCGAGCGCTCGGCATCGGTGGGCGCGACGGCGGCGTGGAAGAACAGGTCGACCTCGCCCATGCGACGCTCGTGCAGGCGGATCGGGAGCGAGACGATGCTCGCATAGCCCGCGCTCTCGCAATGCTTGACGCCGCGGGGGCGCACGTCGGCCACCGCGATGCTGCGCGTATGCGGCGACGCCTCCTGCGAGCCGCAGAAGCAGCGGCCCGCGTGCACGCATTGCTCGCCGCGCGCCATCTCCTCGGGAAGGCCCTCGCAGGCGAGCATCAGGTAGTCGTCGCCGTCCTCGGCCGCCCAGCGCACGGCCACGCCATCGGCGCGCGCCACGCTCGCCACGCGGCGCGCGAAGCCGCTCGCGAGCTCGGGCAGCGTCGCGGCGCGGGCGGCGAGCGCGGTGACGTCGTACAGCGCCTGCAGGCGCTCGCGCTTCTCCTCGAGCTCGGAGGTCTTCTGCAGCACGCGGGCCTCGAGGTCACCGTACAGCGATTGCAGGTGCCCGGCCATGCCGTTGAAGCACTTGGCGAGCGAGCCGAACTCGTCGGTCGTCATGTCTTCGACGCGCGCGCCCAGGTCGCCGTCGGCGATGCGCGCGGTGGCCTGCTTGAGGCGCCCCACGGGCTCGAGCACGTAGAGGTAGCCCGTGACGAGCAGCACCGCCGAGCCCAGCACGGCGACGGTCATGGTCACGATCTGGAGGAGGTGCAGCAGCGCCGTCCAGCGCGCGAGGTGACGCTCGATCGCGGCGACCAGCGCATCGATGTCGGCGGTGAACGCCGCGGTCTGCGCGAGCAGCGCTTCCCTGTCGGCGGTCGACGCTTCGGTCCAGCGCGTATGGAAGCGGCGCCAGTCCTCCTCGACGGCGGCGAGCCGCGTGGTGACGTTCTCGTCGACGGGCATGGCAAGCGGTCGCTGGGCATCGCCCCTGCGCAGGACCTCGAGGCTGTCCTCGAATTCCCGTGCCAGCGCGGGAAGCGATGCGTCGTCGCGAAGCGCGACGGCCAGCGCCCGGCGGTTGGCCTGCATGCGCATGCGGCCCGCCTCGTTGACGGCCGCCGCCCCGCCGTCGAGCTGCCAGGAGATCCACAGCGTGGCGGCGATGGAGGCGAGCCCGGCGATCACGAATGGCGTCGCGATCAACGCGAGCTTGGCGGCCAGCGTCCAATCCTTCCAGCGGAGCATCCCGGCATGTTGCGCCCGGCCACGCCGCCGCATCTTGACCCCGGTCAAGCCAGCGCCCTAGAGGATCCCCTCCTCGGCGTAGGGCTCGTGGCGCCTCACGCGCCCGTAGCCGAGGCGCGAAAGGTCGAGGCTGCGGTAGGCGCCATGGACGACCAACTCGGCGACCGCGCGCCCGGCGGCAGGGGCGTGCATCATGCCGTGGCCCGAGAACCCCGCGACCGTGTACAGGTTGGGAAGCCCCCCTTCCCAGGCGCCGATCACGGCGTTGCCGTCGAGTTCGCATTGCTCGTAAAGGCCCGACCAGGTGCGATGGCATTTCGCGGCCTCGAGCGGCGGGAAGCGGTGCGCCACGGCAGGCCACACCACGCGCTCGAAGTAGTCGTGGTCGACCTCGAAGGAGAAGCCGCGCCGCTCGTCGGCGTCGACGAGCCCGCCCGAGAAGCCCGCGCCTTCGGAGCGGAACGCGAGCCGCTGCAGGTCCTTGACGTAAGGCAGGCGCTCCATGGGCGTGCCGGGGGTGAAGTAGTGCTCGAAGCGGCGCATGGGCGACACGGGCAGCGCCATGCCGAAGAGCTTCGCCACCTCGCCCGACCAGGCGCCCGCGGCGTTGACGAAGGCATCGGCGGCCACGCGCTCGCCCGAGGCCAGCGTCACCGCCCGCACCTTGGCGCTGTCGCATTCCGCCGCCACCACCTTCGACGCGACGTACCGCGCGCCCATCGAGGCGGCCTTGCGGCGGAAGCCCCACAAGAGGCCCGAAGGGTCGCACCAGCCGTCGTCGGGAGTCAGCACCCCGGCGCCGAGGTCATCGACGTTCATCGACGGGTAGCGCGCCCTGAGTCCGGCCGGGTCCAGCACGACCACGTTGCAGCCGAGCGCGGCCTGGCGCCGTGCGTTGCCCTCCAGCGCGGCGACGGCTTCGGGCGGGACGATGAACAGGTACCCGCCGGCGACCCAGTCGACGTGGGCAGGCGCGTCGCCCACCGCCATGGTGGTCGGGAAATCGCGGATGAAGGCGATCGACGCCAGCGACAGCCCGATGTTCTCAGGGCACGTGAACTGTACGCGGCAACCCCCTGATGCCCTTGGGGTCGAGGCCCACTCATAGGTCGGGTCCGGCTCGATCACGGCGACCGACATCCCGGGCGATTCGCGCAACAGCCAGTAGGCGACGCTGGAGCCGATCACCCCGCCGCCGATGACGGCGACGTCGACCCTGCGGGTCCCGCCGATGCCTGCGCTCATTCGGACAGCGTCGCCAGCGCCTCGCCGATGCGCGCCACCGCCACCACCCGGATCCCCTCGATGGGCTGCTTGGGGCGGTTCGCGGCGGGGATCACCACGGTCTTGAAGCCGAGTTTGGCAGCCTCGCGGATGCGGTCCTGGCCGCGCTGGACCGGGCGGATCTCTCCCGCCAGCCCGACTTCACCAAATACAAGCGTTTTGGCATGCAAGGGTTTGTTTCTCAACGAAGATACCACGGCCAGCGCGATGGCAAGATCGGCCGCGGGCTCGTCGATGCGCACCCCGCCCACGGCGTTCACGAAGACGTCGTAGCCGCCGACCTCCACCCCGCCGTGGCGGTGCAGGACGGCGAGCAGCAGCGCGAGCCGCTGGGCGTCGAGGCCGACGGCGAGCCGCCGGGGATTGCCCGACAGGGCCGGGTCGCACAGCGCCTGCACCTCGACCAGCAGCGGCCGCGAGCCTTCCAGCGTCGCCACCACCGCCGAGCCTGCGACGGGGTCGGCGTGCTGCGACAGGAACAGCGCGGAGGGATTGGCCACGCCGCGCAGGCCCCGCTCGGTCATGGCGAACACGCCGAGCTCGTTGGCAGCGCCGAAGCGGTTCTTGATGGCGCGCACCAGGCGGAAGCTCGAGTGCGGGTCGCCCTCGAAGTACAGCACCGTGTCGACGATGTGCTCGAGCACGCGCGGGCCGGCGATCGCGCCGTCCTTGGTGACGTGCCCGACCAGCACGATCACGATGCCGCGCGACTTGGCGAGCCGCGTCAGCTGCGCCGCGCATTCGCGCACCTGCGACACGCTGCCGGGTGCGGAGGTCAGCGTCGGCGTGAAGAGCGTCTGGATCGAGTCGATGACGACGATCTCGGGGCGCGTGGTGTCGATGGCGCGCACGATGGCCTCGAGCTCGACCTCGGCGAGGAGCTCGAGCGGCGCGTTGATGAGGCCGAGGCGCTGCGCGCGCAGGGCGACCTGCTCGGGCGACTCTTCGCCCGTCACGTAGAGCGTGCGCCGCGAGCTGCCGAGCTGCGCGCCCGCCTGCAGCAGCAGCGTCGACTTGCCGATGCCGGGGTCGCCGCCGAGCAGGATCACCGCACCGGGCACGAGCCCGCCGCCCAGCACGCGGTCGAACTCGTCGATGGTGGTGGGCACGCGCGATATCTCGCGCGCTTCGACCGTGGCGAGCGACTGCGGCGTCGAGGTCGCCCCCGCGAGGTTGCCGGGCCCGGCGCGGCGGGAGACGGGCTGCGCCACCGTCTCGACCAGCGTGTTCCAGGCGCCGCAATGCGGGCACTGCCCTTGCCACTTGGGTGCGTTGCCGCCGCATTCGCTGCAGCTGAAGACCGTCCTCGGCCGGGTGGTGCCCATGGTCAGGACGACTTCGGCGCGTGCAGCGAGGTCCAGGCCTCGCCCAACGTGCTCATGCCGGGGAAGTAGTGGCCGAACACCATCGCGCAGGCGATCATCACCACGCCCATCAGCGCCACCGGCTTCCAGGTGGCGTGCAGCACGCTGCCCTGCCAGGCGGGCGCGTCCACCGCGCGGGCGACGCGCCGGGCGGCGGGCGCGACGCCGGTCGTGAGCGCCGCGCCGAAGGCCACGTCGACCAGCAGGTGCGGCGCGCTGGCGATCATGAACACGATGCCGCCGCCGAAGGCGCAGATCAGCGCCACCACCACCGCGATCAGCACCAGCAGCTTGACGCCGTCGCCGTCGAGGAGGTCGCCGCCCGAGAAGCCGAAGCCCGATTTCGAGCTCGACCCCGACGACCCGTGGCCCGACGTGGCCCATGTGGAGCCGGCGCCGTCGTTCGCCGAGGCATTCGTCGCAACCGGGGACTGCGTGCCGGCGACCAGGACGCGCGGGGGGGCACCGCCCCCGCCGGTGAAGTCGGCCGAGGCGCCACCGCCGCCGAAGCGGCCGCCGCCGCTGGAGAGCCCGCCCCCGCCGCTTCCCCCGCCACCGCTGCCTCCACCAGCCGATCCGGAGAAGAGCCCGCCGTCGTCGCCGTCGAAGCCGCGGGACGGCGCGCCGAAGGGCCGCACGCCCACGTAGGCGAGCCAGCAGCGCATGGCGACGAACAGCACGGCATAGCCGATCAGGTAGGCGACGACCCAGCGCAGCACCAGGTGGCCGAAGCCGCCATGCAGCATCAGGAAGTTGGCGCCCAGGCCGACGGCGAAGGCAGCGGCGAGCATCAGCGACATGTGCAGGCGCAGGCCGAAGCGCGTGGTGAGGCTCCGTTCCAGCAGGCTGCGCCGGCGTGCTTCGTCGGGTAGCCCGGCCTGCTTCACGGCAGCTCGGCGGGCGTCGCGACCGCCGTGCCGAGCTTGCCGACGACCACGCCCGCGGCGGCGTTGGCGATGTGCACCGCGTCGGCGAGCGGCGCGCCCGCGGCGACCAGCACGCCCAGCGTGGCGATCACCGTGTCGCCGGCGCCGGTGACGTCGTAGACCTCGCGCGCGACGGCGGGGATGTCCAGCACGCCCTCGCGCGTGACGAGGCTCATCCCCTCCTCCGAGCGCGTGACCAGCAGCGCATCGAGCTCGAGCGTCGCCAGCACGCCTTGCGCGCGCGCGGCGAAATCCGCGGCATCGTGCCAGCGGCCCGCGACTTCGCGGAACTCGCTGCGGTTGGGCGTGAGGAGCGTCGCGCCGCGGTAGCGGCTCCAGTCGTCGCCCTTGGGATCGACCAGCACCGGCTTGCCGGCCCGGCGCGCCATCGCGATCATCTCGCCGATGTGCGCGAGCCCCCCCTTGCCGTAGTCGGAGAGGATGACCGCCGAAGCGGCCTCGACGCGCCCGGCGTAATCGGAGAGCTTGGAGGCGAGCACCTCGTGCGAGGGCGGCGTCTCGAAATCGATGCGGATCAACTGCTGCTGGCGGCCGATGACGCGCAGCTTGACCGTCGTCAACAGCCCCACGTCGCGATGGAACGACGTCGACACGCGCTCGGCGGCGAGCAGGCGCTCCAGCGCGCCGCCCGCCTCGTCGTCACCCAGGGCCGAGAGCAGCCATGCCGGCGCGCCCAGCGCGGCGACGTTGCGCGCGACGTTGGCGGCGCCGCCGGGGCGCTCCTCGTGGCGCGTCACCTTGACCACCGGCACGGGGGCCTCCGGCGAGATGCGCTCGACGTCGCCGAACCAGTAGCGGTCGAGCATGACGTCGCCCACCACCAGGACCGGGCTCTGCGCTGCGCGCGCGGCGAAATCGGCAAAGCGCTTCATGGGGAGCCGGGGCGGGAGGTTGGTCGGGGAGGTCGCGCGGGCCGGCGCGTGTCAGCGCCGCCCGATGCCGAAGTACTCGAGGCCCGCGGCGCGCACCTCGCGCGGATCGTAGAGGTTGCGCCCGTCGAACACCAGCGGCGTGCGCAGCGTGGCACGCAGGCGCTCGAAGTCCGGGCTGCGAAAGGCCTTCCACTCGGTGACCACCACCAGCGCGTCGGCGCCTTCGGCGGCGGCCATCGGCGAGTCCGTGTACGAAAGGCCCTTCACGTCGCCGTAGACGCGCCGCGCCTCGTCCATCGCCACCGGGTCGTGTGCGACCACGCTCGCGCCGCGGGCCAGGAGCGCGTCGACGATCACGCGCGAGGGCGCCTCGCGCATGTCGTCGGTGTCGGGCTTGAAGGCCAGGCCCCAGAGCGCGATGCGCTTGCCCGCGAGATCGGCGCCGAGCCGCGCGACGAGCTTGTCGACCAGCACCTGCTTCTGCGCCTCGTTGACGGCCTCGACGGCACCCAGGAGCTTGAGCGGCCAGCCGTGCTGGCGCGCGGTGAACTGCAGCGCCTTGACGTCCTTGGGGAAGCAGCTTCCTCCGTAGCCCGCGCCGGGATAGAGGAAGTGCCAGCCGATGCGCGGGTCCGAGCCGATGCCCTGGCGCACCATCTCGATGTCCGCACCCAGGCGCTCGGCGAGGTTGGCGAGCTCGTTCATGAACGAGATGCGCGTCGCCAGCATGGCGTTGGCGGCGTACTTGGTGAGCTCGGCCGAGCGCAGGTCCATCAGCATCAGCCGGTCGTGGCTGCGCATGAAGGGTGCGTACACGGCGCGCATGACGGCGATGGCGCGCTCGTCGTCGGCGCCGATCACGATTCGGTCGGGGCGCATGAAGTCCTCGACCGCGGCGCCTTCCTTGAGGAACTCGGGGTTCGACACCACCGCGAAGGGATGCGCGGCGCCGCGCGCGGCCAGCTCGGCGGCAACGGCCTCGCGCACGCGGTCGGCGGTGCCCACCGGCACGGTCGACTTGTCGACGACGATCTTCCAGCCGTCCATGCGCCGGCCGATCTCGCGCGCGGCGGCGATGACGTACTGCATGTCGGCGCTGCCGTCCTCGTCGGGCGGCGTGCCCACGGCGATGAACTGCAGCGTGCCGTGTGCCACGCCGGCGGCCACGTCGGTGGTGAAGGCGAGGCGCCCCGCCGCGACGTTGCGTGCGATCATCTCGGCGAGGCCGGGCTCGTGGATGGGCACCCCGCCCTCCTTCAGCACGGCGACCTTGCGCGCGTCGACGTCGACGCAGACGACGTCGTTGCCGACCTCGGCGAGGCAGGTGCCGGTGACGAGGCCGACATAGCCCGTCCCGATCATGGTGATCTTCAAGGCGCGGACCCGATCGAGGCGTTGATGGCGGCGAGCGCGGCAGCGGGATCGGCGGCGCCGGTGATCGGCCGCCCGATGACGAGATGGCTCGAGCCCGCATCGACCGCGGCCTTCGGGGTCGTCGGGCGCGCGTGGTCGTCGAGCGAGGCCTCGGCGGGGCGGATGCCGGGCGTGACCAGCAGGAAGCCCGTTCCCAGCGCGGCGCGCAGCGCTGCGGACTCCTGCGCCGAGCAGACCACGCCGTCGAGGCCCGCGTCCTGCGCGAGCCGCGCGAAGCGCAGCACCGCCTCGGCGGGCGTGCCGGCGATGCCGAGCGCCTCGAGGTCGTCGCCGCCGAGGCTCGTCAGCACGGTGACCGCGATCACCTTGGGCGGCGTGCGGCCCAGCGAGCGCGCGGTGTCGTGGCAGGCGCGCCGCGCCGCCTCGAGCATGGCGCGCCCGCCGGAGGCGTGGACATTGAGCATCCACACGCCGAGCCGTGTCGCCGCCGCGCAGGCGCCGGCGACGGTGTTGGGGATGTCGTGGTACTTCAAGTCGAGGAACACGCGGAAGCCGCGCGCCACCAGCGCCTCGACCAGCGCGGGGCCCGCCGCGGTGAAGAGCTCCTTGCCGACCTTGACGCCGCAGCTCCGGGGGTCGAGCCGTCCCGCCATCGCCAGCGCGGCGGCGGCGTCGGGGAAGTCCAGCGCGACGATGACGAGGGGGTCGCGCGCGGAACGGGCCCCGCCGGGGGACGCCGCGGCGGTGCGGGAGTCAGGGGCGGCAGCGACGCTCATGGTGTCCTTCAGGCGAATCCATCGGGTGACTCGGTGCGCTTGGGCGAGAACGTCTCCCACTTCTGGCAGCTCGGGCATCGCCAGTAGAACTGGCGCGCGCGGAAGCCGCACTGCTCGCAGCGGTAGAGACCCAGCCGCTTGATGTGCGCACCGACCAGCCCCTTGACGAGCTCGAGGTCGTGGCGCCGGTCGGCGGGCGCGGATTGCAGCTGGGCCTCGAGCAGGCGGTCAAGGCCGAGCAGCGTGGGATTCCTCGCCAGCTCGTCCTTGACGAGCTCGGCGGCGGTCGCGGGCCCCTTGCGTTCGAGCGTGAGCTCGAACAGCGCGTCGAGGATGTCGAGCGAGGGGTACTGCGCCTGCCAGCTCGCCAGCACGCGGATGCCCTGCTCGGGGTCGTCGCAGGCGCGGAAGGCGTCGGCCAGGCGCTCGGCGGCGAGCGCCAGGAAGGCGGGGTTCTGCGACTCGATGCGCTGCCATTGCGCGATCGCCTCGGCAGGGTTGCCTTCGGCGCGCGCGAGGTCGCCGGCGATCAGCGTGGCGCGCACGCAGCCGCGGTGCGCCGCCAGCGCCTCGCCGAGCGCTTCGCGCACGGCGGCGTCGTCGCGGCGTACCAGCGCGGCCTGCGCGATCTCGCAGCGGTACTCGGCGATCTCGCGGAAGTACGGTGTCTTGGCCAGCGTCTCCATGCGCCGCGTGGCTTCGATGGCGCGCTGCCAGTCCTTCTCCTGCTCGTAGATCGAGATCAGGTGGCCCAGCGAGGCGTGCTCGAAGGGCGTGCCGCCGAGCTTGCTGAAGAGCTCCTCGGCACGGTCGAGGAGCCCGGCGCGCAGGAAATCCTGCGCGAGCTCGAAGGTCGCCATCTCGCGCTTGTCCGGCGGCAGGTCGGGGCGGTCGAGCAGGTTCTGGTGCATGCGCGTGGCGCGCTCGGTCTCGCCCTGGCGGCGGAACAGGCTCCCCAGCGCGAAGTGCAGGTCGACGGTCTGCGGGTCGACCTTGACGACCTCCATGAACGAGTCGATCGCCTTGTCGGGCTGCTCGTTCAGCAGGAAGTTGAGGCCGCGGAAATAGGTGAGCGGAAGCGCGCGCGACTCGCGCAGGAGGTGCTTGATGTCGATGCGCGCGGCGATCCAGCCGAGCGCGAAGAAGACCGCCGGGATCGGCAGCAGCCACCAGAGCTCGAAATCCATCGGCGGCGCGCGCGGTCCCTTGGGTCAGAGGGCGTCGAGCGGAGGCCTCGGCGAGGCCTCGCGGACGGCGGTGGCGGGCCCGGCGTGGGCCCCGTGGGCGGCCTCGCGCCGCACGCGGCGGAGCTCGCGCCGCACGCCCGCGGTGCGCAGCGCGCCGGCGGTGAGGCCGAGCGCCGCGCCCAGCGCGAACGCGCACAGCACCACGAAGATCAGCGGCGCCTCGAGGCTGTAGACGCGGAAGAAGCGCAGCGTCACGAGCTCGGCGTTGTCGAGCGAGACGAACAGCAGCGCGATGAACAGCACTGCGACGACCACGAAGCGGAGGACGCTCATCGCGCGGCCGCCCTGCGCGTCATTCGGCGTCTTTGAAGTCGACGCGCTCGCGCAGTTCCTTGCCCGCCTTGAAGTGCGGCACGTGCTTCTCGGGAACCTGCACGCGCTCGCCGGACTTGGGGTTGCGACCCGTGCGCGGCGGCCGGTAGTTGAGGCCGAAGCTGCCGAACCCGCGGATCTCGATGCGCTGCCCCGCCGCCAGGCTTTCGGCCATGGCGTCGAGGATCATCTTCACCGCGAGCTCGGCGTCCTTGGCGACCAATTGGGGGAACTGCGCCGCGAGGCGGTCGATCAGCTCCGATTTGGTCATCGCGGAATCCACGGTCCCCTCGCGTCCGGTCAGCCGTTCTTGTTGTCGAGCTTGGCCTTGAGCAGCGCGCCGAGGTTGGTCGTGCCGGTGTTGACCCCGGCGTTGTCGGCCTTCATCGACTGCATGGCTTCCGACTCGTCGGCGTTGTCCTTGGCCTTGATCGACAGGTTGATCGAGCGGTTCTTGCGGTCCACGTTGATGATCATCGCCGTCACCTTGTCGCCTTCCTTCAGGTGCTTGCTGATGTCCTCGACGCGGTCGCGCGCCACTTCCGACGCGCGCAGGTAGCCCTCGACGTCGCCGTCGAACGCGATCACGGCGCCCTTGGGATCGAGGCTCTTGACGGTGCCGGTGACGATGCTGCCCTTGTCGTGCAGCGCGACGAAGTTGGTGAACGGGTCGCCGTCGAGCTGCTTGATGCCGAGCGAGATGCGCTCGCGCTCGACGTCGATCGCGAGCACCACGGCGTCGACTTCCTGGCCCTTCTTGTAGTCGCGCACCGCCTGCTCGCCCGAGGCCGACCACGACAGGTCGGACAGGTGGACGAGGCCGTCGATGTTGCCCGGCAGGCCGACGAACACGCCGAAGTCGGTGATCGACTTGATCGTGCCGTGCACGCGATCGCCCTTCTTGTGGTTCATCGCGAACTCGTCCCAGGGGTTCGGCATGCACTGCTTCATGCCGAGCGAGATGCGGCGGCGCTCCTCGTCGATCTCGAGGATCATCACCTCGACCTCGTCGCCAAGCTGCACGACCTTGGTCGGGTGGATGTTCTTGTTGGTCCAGTCCATCTCGGACACGTGCACCAGGCCCTCGATGCCCGACTCGATCTCGACGAACGCGCCGTAATCGGTGATGTTGGTGACCTTGCCGAAGAGGCGCGTGCCGGTGGGATAGCGGCGGCCGAGGCCCACCCACGGGTCCTCGCCCAGCTGCTTGAGTCCCAGCGAGACGCGGTTCTTCTCCTGGTCGAACTTCAGGACCTTGGCGGTGACCTCGTCGCCCACGGACAGCACTTCCGAGGGGTGCTTGACGCGGCGCCAGGCGAGGTCGGTGATGTGCAGCAGGCCGTCGATGCCGCCCAGGTCCACGAACGCGCCGTAGTCGGTGATGTTCTTGACCACGCCCTTGACGATCGCGCCTTCCTGCAGCGTGGAAAGGAGCTTCTCGCGCTCCTCGCCGAGGCTCGCCTCGAGCACGGCGCGGCGCGAGACCACGACGTTGTTGCGCTTGCGGTCGAGCTTGATGACCTTGAACTCGAGCGCGCGGTTCTCGAACGGCGTGGTGTCCTTGACGGGGCGGATGTCGACCAGCGAGCCCGGCAGGAACGCGCGGATGCCGTTGATCATGACGGTGAGGCCGCCCTTCACCTTGCTGGTGACGAAGCCCTCGACGATGGTGCCTTGCTCCATCGCGCCTTCGAGGTCGCTCCAGGCCTTGAGGCGCTTGGCCTTGTCGCGCGAGAGCTTGGTCTCGCCGTAGCCGTTCTCGATCGACTCGATGGCGACGGTGACGAAATCGCCGGCCTTGACCTCGACGACCCCGTTGTCATTCTTGAATTCCTCGATCGGAATGAAGGATTCCGACTTGAGCCCCGCGTTGACGACGACGACGTTGTAGTCGACGCGCGTCACTTCGGCGGTGATGAGCTCGCCCTGGCGCATTTCCTGGCGCGACAGGGATTCCTCGAACAGCGCCGCGAAGTTCTCGAGCGCGGCGGGTGCTGCGGTCTGGGTTGCAGGTGCCATTGGGTTGGTGCCTTTCTGTTTCAGCCGCGTCGCGCGAGAACCCGATGTCTGGCGCGGGCGGGTCGGTTGTCGAAGTCCGCGGGAGGCGCGGGCAAGGCGCCCTCCGCAGTTTCCATTGCATCAGCTGCCATCGAATGCAGCTCCATCTGCTGCCGTTGCATCGGGCACAGGCTCCCGGCGGCCGCGAGGCTACCGGGGACCGGCCGGGGCAAAACCCCGCCCGCGGCACAGCGCCAGCACGGCGGCGATCGACGCGTCGGCGTCGAGGGCCGTGGTGTCGACGGCCACGGCGTCGGGCGCTGCGGCGAGTGGTGCCGCCGAGCGCCCCGCGTCGCGGGCGTCGCGTGCTGCGATTTCACGCAAAAGACTTTCAAGTGTAACCGAGATTCCTTTTGCGATCAACTGTTTATGTCGCCGGACGGCCCGCGCCTCGACGCCCGCGGTGACGAAGACCTTGAGCGCCGCGTCGGGGAAAACGACCGTCCCCATGTCCCGGCCGTCGGCGACGAGCCCGGGGGGGCGGCGGAACCCCTTCTGCAGCCCGGAAAGCGCCTGGCGCACCGCCGGGTGCACGGCCACCCGCGAGGCGGCGGCCGAGACGTCCTCGCCGCGCAGGCGTTCGGCGACGTCGCGCCCCCGCAGCAGCACCCTGCCCGCCTCGAAGCGCGGCGCGAGGCCAGCGGCGACGACGGCCAGCGCCGGGGCGTCGTCGAGGGGGATGGCGCGGTCGAGCGCCTCCAGCGCCACCAAGCGATACAGCGCCCCGCTGTCGAGGAGGTGGAAGCCCAGGTCCGCCGCGACCGCCGCGGCGATCGTGCCCTTGCCCGAGGCCGCGGGACCGTCGATGGCGATCACCGGCGGCAGGGTCTCGACGCCCGGCGCGCTCATGCTGCCGGGACGTCGCCGCAGAGCGCGCCGAAGGCCGCGAAATAGCCGGGGAAGGTCTTGCCCACGCAGGCGGGGTCGTTGATGGTCACCGGCACCCCGCCGAAGCGCGCCAGCGAAAAGCACATGGCCATCCGGTGGTCGTCGTAGGTGTCGATCGCCGCCGCCCGCCATTGCCGCGGCGGGGTCACGGTCAGCCAGTCGGGGCCGCTGGCGATGCCGGCGCCGAGCTTGGCGAGCTCGGTGGCCATGGCGGCGATGCGGTCGGTCTCCTTGACCCGCCAGCTGCCGATCGACGTCAGCGTGGTCGGCGCATCGGCGTAGAGCGCGGTGATGGCGAGCGTCATCGCCGCGTCGGGGATGCGCGTGCAGTCGATGGTCCCACCGGCGAGGGCGCGGCCGCGCCGCGCCTCGATGGCGTGGTCCTCGAGGCGCAAGTCCCCGCCGAGCCCGGCCAGCACGTCGGCGAAGGCGACGTCGCCCTGGATCGACGCGCGCCCCGCGCCCTCGACGCGCACGGGGCCGCCGCCCAGCACGCCGGCGGCGAGGAAATACGAGGCCGAGGACGCGTCGCCTTCCACGGCCAGCGTGCCCGGCGCGCGGTAGCGCGCGCCGCGCGGCACGACGAACGTGGCCTCGTCGGGGGTGGCCACGGCGACGCCGAAGCGCGCCATCAGCCGGGTGGTGATCTCGACGTAGGGCCGCGAGATCAGCGGCGTGGTGACCTCGACGCGCAGGTCGTGCGCCGCGACAGCCGGGTGCAGCGGCAGCGCCATCAGCAGCGCCGACAGGAACTGGCTCGACACGTCGCCGCGTACCGCGACGCGGTCGCCCGACGGCGCGCGCGCTTCCAGCGTGCCGATCGCGAGCGGCGGGTAGCCCGCCGCGCCGAGGTAGTCGATCGAGGCGCCCAGCGTGCGCAGGGCGTCGACGAGGTCGCCGATCGGGCGCTCGCGCATGCGCGCGACGCCGTCGAGGACGAGGCGGTCGTCGCCCTCCGCGCCCGCAATGCGCATCGCCACCGCGGCGGTGAGGGGGCGGACGGCCGTGCCTGCGTTGCCGAGCGCGAGCATCCGGCCCTGCGGGCCCGCCGAGGATGCGAAGCCGCCTCCGAGGCCCTGCACGACGACATCGCCGCGCGGGCGCTCGTCGGCGATGGACACGCCGAGCCCGCGCAGCGCCGCGATCATCACCCGCGTGTCGTCGGCATCGAGCAGGCCGGAAAGGCGCGTGCCGCCCTCGGCCAGCGCCGCCAGCAGCAAGGCGCGATTGGAGATGCTCTTGGAGCCGGGCAAGGCCACGCGGCCTTCCGCGTGCGTGCAGGGTGCGAGCGTCAGCGACGCGCTGATGCCGGCGGTGCTCATGCGTCGTCCTGCAGCGGGGCGGCGTCGCCGAGCGCACGCCGCGCCTCGCGGGCGCGTGCGAACACCGCCTCGAGCGCGGCGCCGTCGCCCCGGGCGAGCGAGCCGCGCAAGGCCGCCAGCGCGGCCGCACAGGCATCGAGCTCGGCGAGCAGCGCCTCGCGGTTGGACAGCGCGATGTCGCGCCACATCTCGGGCGAGCTCGCGGCGATGCGCGTGAAGTCGCGGAAGCCCGCACCGGCGTGGTCGAGCAGCGCCGCACCGTCGGCGCGGCGCGCGATCGAGTCGACCAGCGCGAAGGCGAGCAGATGCGGCAGGTGCGACACCGCGGCGAACACGCGGTCGTGCAGGTCGGCGCCGAGGCGCGACACGCAGGCGCCGGCGTCGCGCCACATCGCCTCCACCGCCGCAACGGCCGCGGGATCGGTCTCGGCCGTCGGTGTCAGCACCACGCGCCGGCCGCGGAAAAGGCCTGCGTCGGCGGCGTCGCCGACCTCGACCATCACGAAGTTGCCGTGCGAGGGGACATGGCGCAAGCCGAGGCGCGTGAACGCTTCGGTCAGCGTGCGCATGCCCTCGTCGTTGAGCGCGCGGCTGTCGGCGACGTAGCGTTCGTCCGCGAGCGCGGCGACGGCGGCGGCCTGGCCCAGCGCGTTGACGTTGAACGGCGGGCGCACGCGGTTGACGAGGTCCGCCACGGCGGGGCTCGCCAGCGCGAAGCCCACGCGCAGCGCGGCGAGGCCGAAGGCCTTGGAAAAGGTGCGCGAGACGACGAGGTTGGGATGGCGCGACACCCAGCGCGCCGATTGCGCGTCGTCGCGCGGGTCGAGGTACTCGTTGTAGGCCTCGTCGAGCACCACCAGCACGTCGCGCGGCACGGCGGCGACGAAGCGCTCCAGCGCGCCGGGCGGCACCCAGGTCCCGGTGGGGTTGTTGGGGTTGGCGACGAACACGATGCGCGTGGCCGGCGTGATCGCGGCGAGCATGGCGTCGTAGTCGTGCGCGTAGTCGCGCGCCTTCACCTCGATGCCACGCGCGCCCCGCGCCTGCACCGCCAGCGGATAGACGATGAAGGCGTACTGCGAGTACACGGCGTCGTCGCCGGGCCGCAGGAACGCGAGCGAGACGAGCTCGAGGACGTCGTTGCTGCCGTTGCCGAGCACGATGCCCTCGGGCGCGACGCCGAAGCGCTTCGACAGCGCATCCTTGAGCGCGAAGCCGTTGCTGTCGGGGTAGCGCGTGACCTCGGCCATCGCCGCGGCCACGGCCCTGGCGACCATCGGGCTCGCGCCGCGCGGGTTCTCGTTGGAAGCGAGCTTGACGATGGTCGAAGGGTCGAGCCCGAGCTCGCGCGCGAGCTCGTCGATGGGCTTGCCGGCGACGTAGGGCGCGATGCGGCGGATGTACTCGGGCGCGTGCGTGGTCGCGCCCGCGACCTGCGTGGCGGCGGGGCTGGAGGCGTTCATGGCTTGCGGTCTGGAGGATGCCGCTGTGCCGCCGGCGCGGGGCCCGCGGGGTGCGCGGACGGGTCGGCCGTGGCGGGCGCGGCCGGCGGCAGCGCCGAGGCGGCGGGATAGGCGCCGAGGAGCTTGACGTGAGGCGCGACGGCGCGGATCTCGGCGAGCGCGGCCGCCACCGGCGCGTCGCTCGCGTGGCCCGCGACGTCGACGAAGAACAGGTATTCCCAGATCTCGGCCCGCGAGGGCCGCGACTCGACGCGCGACATCGACACGCCGTGGCGCGCGAAGGGCTCGAGCACCGCGACCAGCGCGCCCGGACGGTTCGGGCATGCGATCACCACCGAGGTCTGGTCGTGGCCCGAGGGACCCACCGGGTTGCGGCCCAGCACCCAGAAGCGCGTGGTGTTGTTGGGCTCGTCCTCGATGTTCGACACGAGGATGGGGACGCCGTGGATGGCCGCCGCGTTGGCGCCGGCGATGGCTGCGGCCCCCGCCTCGCCCGCGGCGAGGCGCGCGGCCTCGGCGTTGCTCGCCACCGGCACGCGCGCGGCCTCCGGGAGGTTGCGCGCCAGCCAGCGCGTGCACTGCGCCAGCGACTGCGCGTGCGAGTACACGCGCTTCACGCCGGCCAGCGAGGCCGCGCGCGTCATCAGGTGCTGCTCGATGCGCAGCTTCGCCTCGCCGATGATCGAAAGCGGCGACTGCGACACGAGGTCGAGCGTGCGCCCCACGGCGCCTTCGGTGGAGTTCTCCACCGGCACCACCGCGCAGTCGGTCTGGCCGCTCTCCACCGCGCGGAACACCTCGTCGATGGTCTGGTAGGGGCGCGCCTCGACGAAGGAGCCGAAGTGGCGGTGCACGGCGGCGTGGCTGAACGTGCCCTCGGGTCCGAGGTAGGCGACCTCGAGCCGGCGCTCCAGCGCGAGGCAGGCCGACATGATCTGGCGGAACACCCCCGTGACGGCCTCCTCGGGCAGCGGGCCGGGGTTGGCGCGCGCCATGCGGGCGAGCACCTGCGCCTCGCGCTCGGGGCGGTAGGCCGCGCCGTCGCCCTTGATCTCGCCGATGGCCTGCGCGTGGCGGGCGCGCTCGGACAGCCGCGCGAGGATGGCGTCGTCGAGGGCATCGATCGCGGCGCGGTGCGCGGCGAGGTCCTGCGGTGACTGCGGCGCTTTCGGGTCTTGGCTCATCCGTCGGTTCGTGGCGCGGGGCCTCAGGCGTGGCGCCGCGCGAATTCGCCCATCCAGGCAACCAGGGCGTCGACGCCCTCGAGCGTCATGGCGTTGTAGATCGAGGCGCGCATCCCCCCCACCGCGCGGTGGCCCTTGAGCGACACGAGCCCGCGCTCCTTCGCACCCGCCAGGAAGTCGGCGTCGAGCGCCGCGTCGGGCAGCGTGAAGGGCAGGTTCATCCGCGAGCGGTCGGCGGCCGCGACGTCGTTGCGGTAGAAGCCGGAGCCGTCGATAGCGGCGTAGAGCCTGCGCGCCTTCTCGATGTTGACCTTCTCGACCGCCGCCACCCCGCCCTGCGACTCGATCCACTCGAACACCAGCCCGGCGACGTAGATCGCGAAGGTCGTGGGCGTGTTGACCATGGAGTTGTCGGCGGCCTGCTTGCGGTAGTTGAACACGCTCGGGCAGTCGTCGCGGGCGCGGTCGAGCAGGTCCTCGCGCACGATGACGATGGTGAGCCCGGCGATGCCGGCGTTCTTCTGCGCGCCGGCGTAGATGCAGCCGAAGCGCGCGACGTCGAGCGGCCGCGACAGGATGTGCGAGGACATGTCGGCGACCATCGGCACGCCTTCCGGCAGGAGCGCCGGGTCGGGCCAGGCGTTGTATTCCACGCCGCCGATGGTCTCGTTGGTGCACACGTGCAGGTAGGCCGCGTCGCGCGACACCTTCCACGCCGACTGCGCCGGCACGTAGGTGAAGCGCCGGTCCTCCGAGCTCGCCGCGACGCCCACCTCGCAGTAGCGCCGCGCCTCGTCGATGGAGCGCGTCGACCAGTGCCCCGTGTTGACGTAGTCCGCGCGCGTCCTGGTGCCGAGCAGGTTGAGTGGCACCAGCGCGTTCTGCCCGATGGCCCCGCCCTGCAGGAACACGATCTTGTAGTGGTCGGGGATCGCCAGCAGCCGCCGCAGGTCGCCCATGGCCTTCGCCTGGATGGCCATGAAGTCGTTGCCGCGATGGCTCATCTCCATCACCGAGAGGCCCGCGCCGCGCCAGTCGAGGAGCTCGTCGCGGATGCGCTCGAGCACCGGCAGCGGCAGCGCCGAGGGTCCCGGGCTGAAGTTGAAGACGCGGTGCGGCTTCTTCACTCGGCGATGTCCTCGTCGTCGTCCTTCTCGGCGACGCGCTCGAGGCCGGCGAGCTTCTCGCCGGTGTCGAGGTTGATGAGCCGCACCCCTTGAGTCGAGCGGCTCATCTCGCGGATCGACTTGACGCGGGTGCGGATCAGCACGCCGCCGGTGGAGATGAGCATCACCTCGTCCTCCTTGCGAACCAGCGCCGCGGCGACCACCTTGCCGTTGCGCTCGGATTGCTGGATGGCGATCATGCCCTTGGTGCCGCGGCCGTGGCGCGTGTACTCGACGATGGGCGTGCGCTTCCCGTAGCCGTGCTCGGTGGCCGCCAGCACCGACTGGCTCTCGTCCTCGGCGACGAGCAGCGCGATCACCTTCTGGTCGCTGCCGAGCGACATGCCGCGCACGCCGTGCGCGTTGCGCCCCATCGGCCGCACGTCGTTCTCGTCGAAGCGCACCGCCTTGCCGCCCGAGCTGAACAGCATGATGTCGTGCGCGCCGTCGGTGAGCGCGACGCCGATCAGGCGGTCGCCGTCGGAGAGGTCGACCGCGATGATCCCCGAGGGGCGCGGGCGCGAGAAGTCGGCGAGCGGCGTCTTCTTGACCGTGCCCATCGCGGTGGCCATGAACACGAAGCGGCCCTCGCTGAACTCCTTGACCGGGAGGATGGCCGTGATCTTCTCGTTGTCGGCCAGCGGCACGAGGTTCACGATGGGCTTGCCGCGCGAGGCGCGGCTGCCCTGCGGCACGCTGTAGACCTTGAGCCAGTACACGCGCCCACGGTTGCTGAAGCAGAGGATGTGGTCGTGGGTGTTGGCGATGAACATCCGCTCGACGAAGTCGTCCTCCTTGGTGCCGGTCGCCTGCTTGCCACGGCCCCCGCGCTTCTGCGCGCGGTACTCGTCGACGGGCTGCGACTTCATGTAGCCGCCGTGCGACAGCGTCACCACCATCTCGGCGGGGGTGATCAGGTCCTCGACCGACAGGTCGACCCCCTGCGCGACGATCTCCGAGCGGCGCTTGTCGCCGAACTGCTCGCGCACCGCGAGGAGCTCGTCGCGGACGATCTTGGTCACGCGCGCGGGCTTGGCGAGGATGTCGATCAGGTCGGCGATCAGCGCCATCGTCTCCTTGTACTCGCCGGTGATCTTGTCCTGCTCGAGGCCGGTGAGGCGCTGCAGGCGCATCTCGAGGATGGCCTGCGCCTGCACGTCGGACAGGTGGTAGCCGTCGTTCGCGAGCCCGAAGTGCGCCGGCATCGCCTCGGGGCGCGAGGCGTCGGCCAGCGCGCGCTGCAGCATCTCCTCGACCACCGGCGAGCGCCAGGCGCGCGCCATCAGCGCGGCCTTGGCCTCGGGCGGGGTCGGCGAGGCCTTGATCAGCGCGATGATCTCGTCGACGTTGGACAGCGCGACCGCGAGGCCCTCCAGCACGTGGGCGCGCTCGCGCGCCTTGCCGAGCTCGTGGCGGGTGCGGCGCACCACCACCTCGCGGCGGTGGATCAGGAAGAACTCGAGGAACTGCTTGAGGTTCAGGAGCCGCGGCTGGCCGTCCACCAGCGCCACCATGTTCATGCCGAAGCTGTCCTGCAGCTGCGTCAGCTTGAACAGGTTGTTGAGCACGATCTCGGGGACTTCGCCGCGCTTCAACTCGATCACCACGCGCATGCCCGACTTGTCGGACTCGTCGCGCAGGTCGGAGATGCCGTCGAGCTTCTTTTCGCGCACCAGCTCGCCGATGCGTATCAGCAGGTTGGCCTTGTTGACCTGGTAGGGGATCTCGTCGACGACGATCGCCTGGCGGTTGCCCTTGTCGAGGTCCTCGGTGTGGGTGCGCGCACGGATGACCACGCGGCCGCGCCCGGTGCGATAGCCCTCGCGCACGCCCTCGAGGCCATAAATGATGCCGGCGGTGGGGAAGTCGGGCGCCGGGATCACTTCCATCAGCTCGTCGATGCTCACCTCGGGGTTGTCGAGCACCGCGATGCAGCCATCGATGGTCTCGGTGAGGTTGTGCGGCGGGATGTTGGTCGCCATGCCCACCGCGATGCCCGAGCTGCCGTTGACCAGCAGGTTGGGGACTTTCGCCGGCAGCACCGACGGCTCCATCTCCTTGCCGTCGTAGTTGGGCACGAAATCGACGGTGTCGCGGTCGATGTCGGCGAGGAGCTCGCCGGCGAAGCGCTCCAGCCGGCATTCGGTGTAGCGGTAGGCGGCCGCCGGGTCGCCGTCGACCGAGCCGAAGTTGCCCTGGCCGTCGATCAGCGGGTAGCGCAGCGAGAATTCCTGCACCATGCGCACCAGCGCCTCGTAGGTCGCCGAGTCGCCGTGCGGGTGGTACTTGCCGAGCACGTCGCCGACCACCCGCGCCGATTTCACATAAGGCCGGTTGTAGGCGATGTTGGCCTCGTGCATGGCGAACAGCACCCGGCGGTGGACGGGCTTCAGGCCGTCGCGGACGTCGGGAAGCGCCCGGCCCACGATCACGCTCATGGCGTAATCGAGGTAGCTGTGGCGCATTTCGGCTTCGAGGCTGACCGGGACGGTCTCCTTGGCGAACGGATCGGTGGGGGGTGGGGTCATCGTGTGGCGGGTCCGGCGGATTGGGCGAAACGTGGTCCAGGATGGGGCGGCCGTCAAAAATCGGCCATCCCGCACGGTTTTGGCAAGGAACGGTCGGCTGCGGCCGGTTTTCGGCGCTTCCCGCGGCCGGGCGAGCCACGGATGCCCTTGATAATGCGGAATTTTAGCACGGCGTTGTAACGCCGCGACAGTCGCGGGCCGGCAACAGTTATGCACCGCCCGCGGTTTTGCGTCCGCCAAAACCTCCGTGCTATAGTCGTCGCGAACGCACAGGACTTCTCGTGCAGTGCGGTGGTGTGCCTTCGACGGCGCCGCGTGCCCGAATCCCGACCCGAACAAGACTTTCCCAAAACCTACGCCAAAAAGGGGTGAAACAATGACTCGTCGACTCGTCACCGGTGTTGTTGCAGGCGCGATCGCGGCCGCATTCGCCGGCAGCGCTGCCGCTCAGACCAAGGGTTACGTGCCGGGTGTCGCCGGTGCCAATCCGACCAACAGCGGCTACGTGCTCTCGGGTTCCGGCACGCCCGACAACAACGTGGTGAGGAGCGGTGTGTACAACAGCACCGCCGGCCTGTCGGGCAACCTCTGCTACCGCACCGGCTACTGGGCGCCGAGCATGGCCATCGCCCAATGCGACCCCGACCTCGTGCCGAAGCCCGCCCCGGCGGCGGCCCCGGCACCCGCGCCCGCCCCGGCGCCCGCACCGGCTCCGGCCCCCGCGCCGGCACCTGCGCCGGCACCCGGCGTGCAGAAGATCACCCTGGCCTCGAAGGCGCTGTTCGACTTCGACAAGGCCGTGCTGCGTCCCGACGGCAAGGCCGCGATCGACAGCGAGATCATCGCCAAGCTGCCGAACGTGCAACGCCTCGACCTCGTGCTGGTCACCGGCCACACCGACCGCATCGGCACCCAGGCCTACAACCAGAAGCTGTCGGAACGCCGCGCCGACGCGGTGCGCGACTACCTGGTCAGCAAGGGCGTGCCGCGCGACAAGATCGAGACCCTCGGCATGGGCAAGACCCAGCCGCTGCCCGGCGTGGTCTGCGACCAGAAGAACTTCCGCGAGCTCATCGCCTGCCTGCAGCCGAACCGCCGCGTGGAAGTCGAGGTCAAGGGCGACGCGGTCCGCCGCTAAGCAGCGTTCCACCCGCCTCGCGAAAAGCCCCGCCCCGTGCGGGGCTTTTCGTTTGTGCCAGGGTTCGTGCCATGACGTCCCCGCCTGATCCTCGCCGCGTCGACCTGCGCATCGACGCCCGCCATGTCATTCCCATCGACCGCGACGGGGCGCTCGACGAGCACGCGCTGCTGGTCGACGGGGGGCGCATCGTCGACCTCCTGCCCGCCGCCGAGGCCGACGAGCGCTACACCGCGCGCGAGCACGTCGGCCTGCCCGGCCATGCGCTGATGCCGGGCCTCGTCAACGCGCACGCGCACTCGGCCATGGCGCTGTTGCGCGGCGTCGCCGACGACCTGCCGCTCAAGACCTGGCTCACCGAGCGCATCTGGCCCCTCGAGGCGCGCCACCTGTCCGAGCCCTTCGTCCGCGACGGCGCGATGCTCGCTGCCGCGGAGATGCTGGCGGGGGGCATCACCTGTTGTGCCGACATGTATTTCCACCCGCGTGCGGCCGCCGAAGGCTACCGGGCGCTGGGCATGCGCGCCGTGCTCTGCGCACCCGTGCTCGACTTCCCGATGGCGGGCGCCGCCGACGCCGACGCGCACCTCGCGCGGGCGCTCGAGGACCGCGACGCGCTCAAGGGCGACCCGCGCCTCGGCTTCGCGCTCGCGCCGCACGCGCCCTACACCGTCGGCGACGATGCCTGGCGCAAGGTGGTGACGCTGGCGCGCGAGCTCGACCTCGTCGTCACCACCCACCTCCAGGAAACCGCCGCCGAGCGCGACGATGCGCTGGCGCGCGACGGCATCTCGCCGCTCCTGCGGCTGCACCGCCTCGGCGCAACGGGCCCCGGGCTGGTGGCGGTGCACGCGGTGCACCCCGCAACCGGCGACCTCGAGCTCCTCGCCGCGCAGGGCTGCCACGTCGTGCACTGCCCGGTGTCGAACCTCAAGCTCGGCTCGGGGATCGCCCCCGTCGCCGACTACCTCGCCGCAGGCGTCAACGTCGCGCTCGGCACCGACGGCGCCGCGTCCAACAACCGCCTCGACCTCTTCGGCGAGATGCGCACCGCCGCGCTGCTCGCCAAGGGCGTCTCGGGCGACCCCACGCGCCTGCCCGCGCAGGCCGTGCTGCGCATGGCCACGCAGGCGGGGGCCGACGCGTTCGGCCTCGGCGCGTCGATCGGCTCGCTCACCCGCGGCAAGCTCGCCGACCTGGTGGCGGTCGACCTGTCGGGACCCTCGACCCAGCCCTGCTACGATCCCGTCTCGCAGCTCGTCTACGCGGCGGGACGCGAGCACGTGACCGACGTCTGGGTCGCGGGCGAGCGCGTCCTGGCCTCGGGTACCCTCACCCGCGTGGACGCGCAGGACCTCGCCGGCCGCGCCGCGCTCTGGCGCGAGCGGCTCGTGCCACGCAATACGCCATGACCACCGATCCCCACGCGACCACCGATCTTCACGCCGCCACGCCCGGCACCGCGCTCCTTCCCGTCCCCTCGCCGCGCGCGGGGGCCAACGCCGACCCCGCCGAGCTCGACAAGTTCGGCGCCCTCGCGCACCAGTGGTGGGACCCTGCCGGCGAGTTCCGCACGCTGCACGACATCAACCCGTTGCGCCTGCGCTGGATCGAGGACGCCGCCGGCGGCCTCGAGGGCAAGGACGTGGTCGACGTCGGCTGCGGCGGCGGCATCCTGGCCGAGTCGATGGCGGCGCGCGGCGCGCGTGTCGTCGGCATCGACCTCGCCGACCGGCCGCTCGCGGTGGCGCGGCTGCATACCCTGGAATCGGGCGTCGAGGTCGACTACCGGCTGGTGTCGGCCGAGGCGCTGGCGGCGCAGTCGCCCGCGCGCTTCGACGTGGTGACCTGCATGGAGCTCCTGGAGCACGTCCCCGACCCCGCGTCGACCGTCGCGGCCTGCGCCGCGCTGGCGAGGCCCGGCGGCACCGTGGTGTTCTCCACCATCGCGCGCAATCCCAAGTCCTACCTGCACGCCATCGTCGGCGCCGAGTACCTGTTGCGCCTGCTGCCGCGGGGCACGCACGACTGGTCGCGCTTCATCAACCCTTCCGAGCTCGCGCGCGAGGCGCGTCGCGCGGGCCTCGCGCTGTCCCGCCTCGAGGGACTGCATTACAACCCGCTGGCGCGCGACTACCGGATCGGCGCGGGCGTCGACGTGAATTACCTCGCTGCGTTCGGGCGCGAGGCTGCGCCGCGATGAGCATGGTGCGCGCGGTGCTGTTCGACCTCGACGGCACGCTGGCCGACAGCGCGCCCGACCTCGCCGCCGCGGTGAACCGCGTGCGCGCGGACGAAGGGCTCGCCCCGGTCGACCCGCTGCCCATGCGGCCCTATGCCTCGTCGGGCGCGCGCGGCCTCCTGCTGGCGGGCATGGGGGTGACCAGCAGCCATCCGCGCTATACGGCGCTGCGCGAGTCCTTCCTTGCGCACTACGAGGCGGGCCTCGCCGAGCGCACCTCGCTGTTCGAGGGCGTCGAGGCGATGCTCGACGGGCTCGAGGCGCGCGGCCTCGCCTGGGGCATCGTCACCAACAAGGCCACGCGCTACACGGTGCCGGTGATCGCGCACCTCGACCTCACCCTGCGCGCGGGCGTCGTGGTCAGCGGCGACACCACCGCGCATCCCAAGCCGCATCCCGCGCCGCTCCTGCACGCGGCGCGCGCCATCCGCGCCGAGCCGGCCGAATGCATCTACGTGGGCGACGACCTGCGCGACATCGACGCCGGCCGCGCCGCGGGCATGCGCACGCTGGTGGCGCGCTGGGGCTACATGGGCGTGGATGCCGAGCCCGACCGCTGGCCCGCGGACGCCTGGCTCGACGAGCCCGGCGACATCCTGCGCTGGATCGACGCCCGCTAGGGGCAGGTCCCGGCGTTCAGCAGCAGGATCTCGCGCGGCCGTCCGTCGTGGATGCCTGACAGCCGCACGGGCTGGTTGCGCGTCAGCGGCACCAGCACCGCGGCGCTGACGTCGTCGACGCTGGCCAGCGGGATGCCGTTGGCGACCTTGACCACGTCGCCGGCCTTCATGCCGAGCATCTGCGCGAAACCGCTGCCGTCCCGCAAGGACATGCCGCCGGTCACCGGCACGACGATGTCGCGCAGCGCATCGGGTTGCGCCGTGAGGCCCTGCAGGAGCTCGGCGTTGAGGCGCAGCACGTCGCCGTGGAAGCCCGCAGGCGGCGCGCACTGCGCCGAGGCCGAGCGCGCCCTGCCGGCGGGCTGCGTGGCGCGCGCCGGCGCCGCCGGAGCGCCAACCGCTTGTGCGCGCAGCGCGATGTCGCGTTCGCCGGCGCCGTCGCGGATGCGGATCTGCAGGGTATGCACGGCGACGAGCGTGGAGCCGCGCGCGATCTCGTCGCCTTCACGCACCAGCTTCGGCCCCGCGGGCAGGCGGAACAGCGCGTAGCCGCCGCCGCGCGTGTCGGCGAAGATCCCGAGGAGGCGCACGTCGCCGGAGAGGGTGGCGGGCGCCGCGGGGGCGGCGCCGCGCGGCGTCGCCCCGAGAAGGCCCGAGGCGGCGATGGCGGCGACGGGATCGCGCGGCCCCGCGGGCAGCACGTGGCGCGGCGCGGGCGCGAGCCACTGCCAGGCCCAGAAGGCGATCGCGCCGACCAGCAGCACCACGCTCGCGGCCAGCGCGAGGCTCGACAGCAGGCCCGCGCGCGCGGCTGCGGCCGCCGCGGGTGGCGGGGCATCCTCTAGAATGGCGCCGCTCATCGCCCCACCTCGCACCGCTTCCCGTGAATCCCAGGCTTTCGCTGCTGCATCGCTATCCGTTCGAGCGCCTGCGCGCGCTGTTCGAAGGCATCGGCCCGCCCGCCGCGCTCGCGCCCATCAATTTCGGCATCGGCGAGCCACGCCATGCGACGCCGCAGCTGATCGTCGAGGCGCTGGCGTCGTCGAGCGCGGCGCTCGCGAATTATCCCACGACCGCCGGGCCGCTCGCGCTGCGTGAATCGATCGCGCGCTGGCTCGCGCGCCGGCATGGCCTGCCTGCGCTCGACCCCGCGACCGAGGTGCTGCCGGTGCTCGGCAGCCGCGAGGCACTGTTCGGCTTCGCCCAGGTGGTGGTCGACGCGAGCCGCAATGCCCCGGTGGTGGTGGTGCCCAACCCGTTCTACCAGATCTACGAAGGCGCCGCGCTGCTGGCGGGCGCGGAGGTCCACTGCGTCGCCGGCGACCCCGCGCGTGGCTTCGCGCAGGACTTCGACGCCGTGCCCGCCGGCGTCTGGCAGCGCACGCAGCTGGTGTACGTCTGCTCGCCCGACAATCCCACCGGCCACGTGATCGACCTCGAGGGATGGCGGCGGCTTTTCGCGCTGGCCGATCGCCACGGCTTCGCCATCGCCTCGGACGAGTGCTATTCGGAGGTCTACCTCGACGAGGCCCTCCCGCCGCTGGGCGCGCTCGGCGCCGCGCGGGCGCTGGGCCGCGGCCACCGGGGGGTGGTGGTGTTCGGCTCGCTGTCCAAGCGCTCCAACGCGCCCGGCCTGCGCTCGGGCTATGCCGCGGGCGACGCGGCGCTGGTGCAAGCCTTCCTGCGCTACCGCACCTACCACGGCTCGGCCATGTCGGGCATGGTCGCCGCGGCGAGCCTCGCGGCCTGGAACGACGAGGCGCACGTCGTCGCCAACCGCGCGCGCTACGCCGCCAAGTTCCGCGAGCTCGTGCCGCGCGTCGCCGCGCTGCTGCCCTGCACGGCGCCCCAGGGCGGCTTCTACCTGTGGGCCGAGGTGGGCGGCGACGACGCCGCGTTCGCGCGCGACCTCTACGCGGCGGCCAACGTCACGGTGCTGCCAGGGAGCTACCTCGGGCGCGAGGCCGGCGGCGTCAATCCCGGCGCGGGACGCATCCGCCTCGCGCTGGTCGCCGACGAGGCCGAGTGCCGCGAAGGCGTCGAGCGCCTGCTCGACTTCGCGCGGCAGCGGTAGCGCGGCTTCGCCCGGTCCCCGCGGGCGTCCTCCGGTCGCGGCCGGCGGCGCCCGGTCACCGGTGGGCGGGTACCCCGCGCGGGCATCCTAGAATGCGGGGGCGATGGACACGTTCGCCCCCGATCCCCTGCCCGCGCGCAAGGACCTCCTGCGCACCCTCGCGGGCGGCTTCCGCGCGTCGCTGCTGTCGGTGCTGCTCATCGCGGCCATCAACACCGGCATCGCCGCGGTGCTGTGGATCGACGACCTGCGGCCATTCTGGCAGCCCCTCGTCACCTGCCAGCTCTACGGCTTCTCCATCGCCTACTGCGTCAACGTCGCCTCGCCCTGGACGCGGCCCCATGCCATCCTGCGCCTCCTGGTCGCGGTGGGGATCGGCGTGGTGATCGGGGTCGTGCTGGTGATCCTGGTCAAGGGCTACGACCGCCAGTGGGTCGAGGCCAACTGGCGCCAGTTCGCCTGGAACATGTTCTCGGCCTTCCTCAACGGGATGTTCGTCAGCCTGTTCTTCCTGGTGAAGTTCCGCGACACGCGGGCCGAGCTCGCGCTGCAGCGCGCCAACGCCGAGCGCCACATGATGTCGCGGCAGGCCGTGGAAGCCGAGCTCAAGCTGATGCAGGCGCAGGTCGAGCCGCATTTCCTGTTCAACACGCTGGCCTCGGTGCAGTACCTGATCGAGACCGACCCGCCACGTGCGGGGAGGCTCCTCGACCACCTGATCGGCTACCTGCGCGCCGCCCTGCCGCAGCTGCGCGCCGCTTCGTCGACGCTCGGCCAGGAGGCGAAGCTGATCGACGCCTACCTCAACATCCTGCGCATGCGCATGGGCGAGCGCCTCGCCTTCGCCATCGACATCCCGGAGACGCTGCGCGCCGAGCCCTACCCGCCCAACATGCTGATCTCGCTGGTCGAGAACGCGGTGCGCCACGGGCTCGAGCCGCGCGTCGACGGCGGCCGCGTCGACGTCGACGCGACGGTCGAGGGTGACCTGCTGGTGGTGCGC
>JBGAGT010000022.1:0-57009 GCA_044226535.1 Casimicrobiaceae bacterium
ACGCGCCAGCCGCTGCGGTCATCCCCAACGCTGCGCAACCACGGGCAGCCCATGAGCACTGGTATCTGCGGAAGCCGCAAAGCTTGCGTCGTGCGTGGCCATCGGCGCGGCGGACGCCGGGGAATCGGGCTTGAGCCGGGTTCATCGCGAAAACCGATTCCCCGGTGGCCGCCGCACGCTTCGCCGAGGGACATGCACGACGCATGTTTGCGCGGGTCCCGCAATACCGCAGCAACAGCAACGGCTGGGTCCCCGCTTTCGCGGGGATGACGACAGCGAAACGACGGTCAGCGGATGCCGGCGCGCAGGAACGACTGCACGAACTGGCGCTGGAACAGCAGGAACGCCACCAGCAACGGCCCCGCCGAGAGCAGTGTCGCGGCGGTGAGGATCGGCCAGGCGATGCCCTGGTCGCCCGAGGAGAAGATCTGCAGCCCAACCGTCAGCGGCCGGGCGCTGACCGAGTTGGTGACGATCAGCGGCCACAGGAAGTTGTTCCAGTGGTAGCTCACCGACACCAGGCCATAGGCGAGGTACACGGGCTTGGCGAGCGGAACGTAGACCGACAGCAGCGTGCGCAGCGTGCCCGCGCCCTCGATGCGCGCGGCGTCGTCGAGCTCCTTCGGCACGCCCTTGAAGGTCTGGCGCATCAGGAAGATGCCGAAGGCCGAGCCGAAGTAGGGCATGGCGATCGCCAGGATGGTGTCGGTGAGGCCCATCGCGTTCAGCGTGCGGTAGTTCTCGATGATCAGCACGTCGGGCATGATCATCAGCTGCAGCAGCACCAGCACGAACACGATGTCGCGCCCCGGGAAGCGGAAGCGGGCGAAGGCGTAGCCCGCGAGTGTCGACAGCGTGAACTGTACGACGATCACCATCGTCACCAGCACGAAGGTGTTGAGGAAGTAGCGCGGGAAGGGCGCGGCGTTGAACACGTAGGCGTAGTTGCCGAGCGTCAGCGGCGCGCTCGGGCCCATGTGCGCGGCGTCGCCCGGGAAGTGGATCGAGGTCCACGCGCAGTACAGCAGCGGCGCCGCCCAGACCAGCGCGAGGAGCCACGCCGCGACCGTCTCGAGGCCGCGCTGCCAGGGGGAATCGACGCCGAGCTTCATCGGTAGTGCGTGCGCCGGTCGAGGAGCAGGAACTGGCCGATCGCCACGATGCCGAGGATCACCAGCAGCACCATCGACATCGCCGCGGCGTAGCTCGTGTCCCAGTAGCGGAAGCCCGTCTCGTAGATGTAGTACAGCAGCAGCATGGTCGCGTTGTCGGGGCCGCCCTTGGTCATGACGATGATGTGGTCGACCATGCGGAAGGCGTTGACCACGGCGTTCACCAGCACGAACAGCGTGGTGGGCATCAGCAGCGGGAAGGTCACCTTCCAGAAGTAGTACCAGCGCGACGCGCCCTCGAGCGCGGCGGCCTCGGCGAGGCTCGGCGGCATGGTCTGCAGCGCCGCGAGGTAGAAGATCATGAAGAACCCGGCTTCCTTCCAGATCGCCACCGCGATCACGCCGGGAAGCGCCGTGTTGGGCTGACCGAGCCAGTTGTGCGTCGTGCCGCCGAAGGTGGAGATGACGGCGTTGAGGAGCCCGATCTGCGGCGAGTAGATCAGTAGCCAGATGTTGGCGACGGCGACCATCGCCAGCACCGTGGGCGCGAAGTACGACATGCGCACCAGCGCGCGGCCCGGCAGCGCGCGGTTGACCAGCAGCGCCATGACGATGGCGAGCGCGATCGACACGGGGATCGTGCCCAGCGCGAACCACAGGTTGTTGACGAAGGCCTGCACGAAGATCGGGTCGTCGATCATCGCCTTGTAGTTGTCGATCCCGATGAAGCGCGCGGGCCGTCCCGCCTTGCCTTCGGAGAAGAGGCTCTGCACGAAGGTCGCGATCGCGGGGTAATAGGTGAACACCCCCAGGAACAGCGCCGCGGGCAGGAACAGCGCCCAGCCGGTCAGCGGGGCGTCGATCTCGTCGTCGTTGGCGCGCGAACGCGCGCGTTGCTTGCGTGCCATGGGCTGCGGGGGCGGTTGTGCGGTGGATCGACGCGACGCCACGCGCCGCCCGGTGCGCGGGCGGCGCGTGTTCGCCGGTTACGTTACTTGTAGCTTCGCAGGATGCGGTTGGCCTCGGCCTGCGCGTCGGCGAGCGCCTTGTCGGGCGTCTTGGTGCCGGTCAGCGAGGCCTCGATCGCGTCCTCGAGCGCCTTGGTGGTGCGCGGGCCCGCGTGCGTCTCGAACTCGGGCGCGCAGAACGGCAGTTGTTGCAGCGCGACCCCGGCAGGCGGGAAGTCCTTGACGTACTGCTTCATGGCCGGCAGGTCCCAGGCGTCCTGCCGTCCCGCGACGTAGCCGGTGGCGATGCCCCAGCGCGCGGCCTGTTCGGCGCTGGTCATCCACTTGACGAAGCGGAAGCTCGCCTCGAGCTGCTCGGGCGTGTTCTTCTTGAAGATGTAGATGTTGCCGCCGCCGGTGGCCGAGCCGCGCTGCTTGCGCTCGGGCAGCATCGCCACGCCGAAGGGGAACTTGGCGTTGTTCTTGACGTTGGTGAGGTTGCCGGTCGAGTGGAACATGATCGCCGCGCGGCCGCCGATGAATTCATTGGGCGCGTTGCCGGTGTCGATCACGCCTTCCTGCATCACCTTGTGCTTGCGCGCGAGGTCGGTCCAGTAGGTCAGCGCCTCGACCGCCGCGGGTGTGTGCAGATAGGCCTCGGTGCCCGCCTCGTTGGTGAGCTTGGCCTGGTTCTGCGTGGTGAAGCCCTGCAGGAACCAGTGCGAGGTGACGCCGGAGGCCACGATGATGCCCCATTGCGTGACCTTGCCCGAAGCGTCGCGCTTGGTGAGCTTCTTCGCGAACTCGACGGTCTGGTCCCAGTTCTGCGGCGGCTTGTCCGGGTCGAGACCGGCTTCCTTGAAGGCGTCCTTGTTCCAGAACATCACCTGCGTCGAGCGCTGGAAGGGCACGCCGTAAGTCTTGCCGAGGTAGCGGCCGTTCATCATGAACGCCGGGGTGAAGCCGGCGAGCCAGGCCTTGTCGTCCGCGGTCTTGACGAACTGGTCCATCGGGGCGACGGCGTCCTCGTCGATCAGCGTCAGCGTGTCGGAGGCCACCAGCACGGCGACCTGCGGCGGGTTGCCGCTCTTGTTGGCCGTGAGCGACTTGGCGAGCGTCTCGCCGTAGTTGCCCGAGTAGATCGGCTTGACCTTGACGTCGGGATTGGCCTTCTCGAAATCGGCGGCCATGGCGTCGATGATCTTGGTCAGCGGCCCGCTGACGGCGATGGGGTAGTAGAACGAGATTTCGACGGCGCGCGCGGGCAGCGCCGCAGCGATGCCGGCGCAGGCGATCGAGGCGATCGCCAATCCTCTTGCTAGTGGTTTCATCGGTCCTCCGGAAGCGGGGTGGTGGTGGCGCCCTTTGCGGGTCTTGGTGATGACGTTGCAGCGCGGGTCGGGACGCCGTGCATGCGGGTCAGGCGGCGGCGCCGACGCGGCGGCCGCTGTCCTGCTCGAAAAGGTGCAGCGACTGCGGCGCCCACGCGAGGTGGACGACGTCGCCGACGCAGGACGCGCAGTCGCGGCCGGTGCGCACCAGGAGCTCCTCGCTGCCGACGCGGCAGCGCAGGATGGTGTCGGCGCCGAGGTACTCGCGGCCGGCGATGGTGGCACGCACGCCGCCGGACTCGCCGGCCAGCGCGATGTCCTCGGCGCGGATGCCGGCGATCATCGACGGCACCGCGTTGCGTACGGGCGCGGCGCCGGCCGAGCCCGCGATCGCCACGCCTTCGCCGTGCGCCTCGAGCCTGACGAGGTTCATCGCGGGCACGCCGATGAAGCGCGCGGCGAACACGCCCGCGGGGCGCGAGTACATGTCCTCGGGCGCGGCGATCTGGTGCACGCGCCCGCCGTCGAGCAGCACGACCTGGTCGGCCATGCTCATCGCCTCGATCTGGTCGTGCGTGACGTAAAGCATGGTGATGCCCAGCTTGCGCTGCAGCGAGAGGATCTCGGCGCGCATCTCGTTGCGCAGCTTCGCGTCGAGGTTGGACATCGGCTCGTCCATCAGGCAGACGGGCGATTCGGCGATGATCGCGCGCCCCATGGCGACCCGCTGCTGCTGGCCGCCCGAGAGCTGCGAGGGCCGCCGTTCGAGGAGCTCCGAGAGCCCCAGCAGCGAGGCGACCTTGTCGAGTCGGGCCGCGCGCTCGGCCACGTCGACCTTGCGGATCCTGAGGCCGAAGGTGATGTTCTCGGCCACGGTGAGGTGCGGGAACAGCGCGTAGAACTGGAACACCATCGACACGCGGCGCCGGTGCGGCGGCAGCGCCGTGACGTCGGCGCCGTCGATCAGGATGCGTCCCGAGGTCGCGCGGTCGAGCCCGGCCACGAGGCGCAGGAGCGTCGACTTGCCGCAGCCCGAGGGGCCGAGCAGCACGGTGAGGCTGCCCTGCGGCACGTCGAACGACACGTCGTCGAGCGCGCGCACCTCGCCCCAGTGCTTGGAGAGGTGCTCGATGCGGATGGAAGTGGTCATGCGCCGATCAGCCTGCCTCAGTGGAACGCGAAGGGACCCGCGAACTCGCCGATGTTGAGCGTGTGCGTGAAGAGCCTGCCGCGCGCCCAGCGGTGCAGCTGGAAGCCGGGCGGCTCGAGGGTGAACGAGTCGATGCCGTCGGGCCGCAGGTCCAGCGCCTGCTGGTGCGCGGTGCTGGGGCAGGACGAGGCGATGGTGCCGCCGAAACGGATCTGCGTCGAGCGGTGCACGTGCCCGCAGAGCACGCGCTCGACCTGGCGGTGGCGCGCGATCACGGCCTCGAGCGCATCGGCGCCGTCCATGCCGACCTCGTCGAGGTGCTCGAGGTCGTAGACCCAGGGCGCGTGGTGCATCATCACCAGCGTCGGCGCGTCGGGCCGCGCGGCGAGCGTGCGGTCGAGCCATTCCAGGCGGCGCTCGCAGACGAGCCCCTTGGTGCGGCCCTGGAACACCGAGTCGAGCGCAACCAGCCGCAGTGGCCACTCGTCGATCGCGTACAGGATGAACTCGCTGTCCGCAGGCAGGTAGCGCTGGTCGGAGAAGGCCGCGCGGAACGCCGCGATTCGGTCATGGTTCCCGGGTATCACGTACCAGGGCGCGCGCAGCGGCGCGAGGATGCGACGCAGGTGCGCGTAGGCGGCCGGATCGCCCTTGTCGGCGAGGTCGCCGGTGATCAGCACCACGTCGGGCTGCGGGTCGAGCCGGTTGAGGTGGTCGATCGCGCGCTTGAGCAGCGTCGCGGTGTCGACCCGGCCGTAGGCGACTTGGCCTTCGGTCATGACGTGCAGGTCGGAAATCTGGGCGAGCAGCATGGATATCGACTGCGGGAGCGGCGCCTTCAGCGCACGCGCCAGCATGGCCTCCTGGTGTTGCGGTTGTGTGAAATTATTTGTACCTTCTGAAAAAATGTACACGAAGCGGGGCGGCGATGGAAGATGGCACTGAAATAGGCGCCGGCGACGGGGCCGTCCTGCCGGGCGTCGCGGGGGGTCCCACGGCCCTGGGTGCGCCCGGCGAGTCGGGGCTCGCAGTACGCGCCGCCTGGCTGTACTACGTCTATGGGCTGAAGCAGGCCGAGGTCGCCGACCACCTGGGGCTTTCGCGCGCCAAGGTGCACCGCCTGCTGGCGCTCGCCCACGCGCAGGGCTCGGTCAAGGTGTTCGTCGAAGGCGGCGCGGCGTCGTGCATCGCGCTCGAACAGCGCCTGAAGGCGGCGTACGGCCTCGACCATGCGCGGGTCGTCCCCTCGGCCGGGGAAGCGGCGAACGTCGCCGGCGAGCCGGTGATCCGCAGCCTCGGCGTCGCCGGCGCGCAATTCCTGCACCAGCACCTGGAGAACAACCCCAACGCGCGCGTCGGGGTCGGCCACGGGCGCACCCTTGCGGCGCTCGCCGAGGCGCTGCCCAGGCTCGCACGGCCGCAGGCGTCCTTCGTGTCCATCCTCGGCAGCCTGACGCGCCGCTCGACGGCGAATCCCTTCGACGTCATCGCGCGGCTGGCCGAGCGCAGCGGCGGCGCGGGCTATTTCGTGCCGGCGCCGTTCTTCGCGGATTCGGTGAGCGACGCCCGGATCATGCTCGGGCAGCGCATGGTGCGCGACGTGCTGGCGCGCGCGCGCACCTCGGACCTCGTCGTGCTCGGCATCGGCAATCTGCGCAACTCGCAGGCCATCTACGAGCCCGAGCGCAAGGCACTGGCGAAGCTCGGCGTGGTCGCCGAGGTGCTGGGGCAGTTCCTCGACGCGCAAGGGCAGGAGGTGGAGTGCGGCATGGCGCGGCGCTCGATCAGCCTGCGGCTGCGCGAGCTGAACGGCCGGGCGGTGGTGGCCGTCGCCGGCGGGCTGGAGAAGGCGGTGGCGATCCGCGCGACGCTTGCGAGCGGGCTCCTCAAGGGCCTGCTGATCGACGAGGCGGCGGCGCAGGCGGTGCTCGACGCGCCCGCGCCCGCGCGGCGGTCGCGCGCCCGCGCCGCCGGGTCGCGGCGCTGAGCCGCCGCAGCGGCGCGGGGCCAGGCGAACCGCGCCGGGTGGAGCGTGGCGCCTAGCCGGGCTGCGCGCGCAGCTCGGCCGCGCTCGGCAGCACCTCGATGGCGCGCGCCAGCGTCGCCACCAGCGCGTCGTGCTGCGCCGAGTGCTCGACGAGCTCGCCGTAGCGCAGCGCGGCGTAGGACTCGGCGATGGCCGAGAAGGCGATGGCGAAGCGCGGCCAGCGCAGGCTCGCGCGGCGGGCATAGTCCAGCGGGCCCTCCCAGGACTGGCGCGGAAGCCCCGCCGCGCCGAGGCGCGCGCAGGCGGCGCGCCACAATGCGACCGCGCGCGACCCCCGGCGGCGGCGCCACATCATCGTTGCCAGCACCAGTGCACCCCAGCCCCCGACCAGCGCCGCGATGGCCGCGACGATCCACGGTGCCTGGCGCGCATCGAGGTCGAAATCGCGCATCAGCTCGCGCTGGCGCGCGTTGTCGAAGCCGATGACGTCGCGCCGCCAGGCGTGGTTGAGCGCATCGAAGGCGAGCTGCACGCTCTTGAGCCACCCGCCGCCGAGGCGCGCGAACCGCGGCACGGGCTCGCCGTCGGGCAGCGCGCCGGCGAGGCCGCGCTCGATGCGCGAGGGCGCGACCGCCGCGGTGGGATCGAAGCGCTCCCAGGCGCCGTCGATGTAGGCCTCGCTCCAGGCATGCGCGTCGGACTGGCGCACGATCATGTAGCCGCCGCGCGGGTTGATCTCGCCGCCCTGGTAGCCGGTGACCACGCGCGCGGGGATGCCGGCGTCGCGCAGCAGCACGGTGAAGGCGCTGGCGAAGTGCTCGCAGAAGCCGCGCCGCTCGTCGAACAGGAACATGTCGACGGGGTCGCTGGGCAAGAGCGGTGGGGTCAGCGTGTAGACGAATTCCTGGTCGTGGAACATGCGCAGCACGGCGGCGACGAACGCGCGGTCCTCGGGGTACCCGGCGCGCATGCGCTGCGCGAGTTCGCGCGTGCGCGGGTTGCCGCGCGCCGGCAGGCTGGCGAAGCGCAGGTCGAGCTCGCTCGCCACCGGCGCGCGCCTGCCCATCGAGGACACCGCGCGGTAGCGCAGCACCTGCGTCACCGCCGAGCGCATGATGAGCTGGCGGTCCGGCGTGAGCATCACCTCGCCGCGGCCGCGCGTCCCGGACACGTCGAGCTCGGGGAGCGCCACCGGCATCTCCAGCGCGAAAAGCCAGGGCTTGCTCGAGGGCTCGAGGGTCACCGTGTAGGCGTAGACGTCGCCCTGGTCGGGCGCGAAACGTCCTTCGCCGCGCTGCGGCAGCGCCGTCCACACGCGGCCGTCGAAGCGCGTGAGCACGGGCCCGCGCCAGTAGCGCTGCGAGGGCGGCGGCACCGCGCCGTCGAAGTCGACGCGGAACGCGACGTTGTCCGACAGCGAGAGCTCGCTGATCATCCCCGGCGCCATGGTGTCCGAGAGGCCCGACTGCGCCGAGTAGTCCTGCGGCATGCCCCACAGCGGCGAGGCGAGGCGCGGGAACAGCACGAAAAGGAGCGCCGCCAGCGGCAGCCCCTGCAGCGTCATCACGCCGACGCGGCGCAGCGTCACGGGCCAACGCGGCGCGCGCGCGCCCTCCTCGGGGCTGCGGCCGAGTGCGTCGAGCGCGCCGCCGACCAGCAGCACCGCCGGCAGCGCGAAGATCGCGGCGAAGGGCGACTGGCCGGACAGGAACGGGGTGATCAGCAGGAACGATGCGAGGCAGGCCAGGAGCACGCCGTCGCGCCGCGTGCGCGACTCGAGGAACTTGATGCCGACCAGGATGAACAGGAAGGCGATCGACGGGTCGCGGCCGACGAGGTGCCCGCCGTAGCTCACGCGCACGAACCACGCCGCGACGATGGCGAACAGCACCAGCGCCCACGAGGGGATCCGCGCGGCGATGGCGTTGCGCCGCGTCGACGGCGTGCGCGCGAGCCAGAGCCGCAGGCCGACCAGCGTGAGGCCGAAGGCGGCGATCCACAGCGGCAGGTGCGGAGCCTGCGGCAGTTGCGCCGCGAGCAGCATCGCGCCCAGCCAGCGCAATTGCCGCGACGACAGCGGTGGCGAGCGGTCGCGCGCGAACCACCGGCGCGGTGCGGCGCTGGCGAGGGCCGTCGCGCTCACGGGCACGTCCCCGCGGTGCCGTGCATCGCGAGCGCGGTCAGCACCGCGCGGCGGTGATCGCGTCCCTGCGCGGCGGGCAGCGTCGCGCCCGGCAGCGAAAGCGCATAGGGACGCGCCGCGCGCTCGGCGGCCAGCACCCAGGCCGCGAGCCGCGCGAGGCGCGCCTCCGCCGGCAGGGCGGCGGGCAGCGACTGCCAATCCAGCGTGATCGCGCCTCCGCCGCGCCCGCCCTCGAAGGTCTTGGAGTACCAGCCGGTGCCGCGCGCGACGGCCTTCCAGGCGACGCGCGACAGGGGGTCGCCGTGCTGGAAGTCGCGCAGCCCCGCGAGGTCGGCGTCGTCGGGGCGCGCGGCGGTATGGGCGGCCTCGCCGTCACGGCCTTCGGGCAGCGGCGGCGCGTCGGGCTCGGGCGCCGGGAACACGATGCCCGACAGCGGGAAGTGCACGTAGGCCCAGCCGCGCCACAGCCCGAGCGGCGCATCCGAGGACAGCGTGATGCGCCCGAGCGCCAGCGGGCCGCGCAGGGGCGCGGCACGCTCGAGCGTCACCGGCACCGCCGTGTCGGCGGGGAGATCCAACTGCACGCCCGCCGCATCGCGCGCATCCAGGCGGATGGACTCGCGCGCCAGCGAGCCACCGTCGAGCGTCAGCGCGAAGGCCAGGCGATGCCCGGCGAAGGCTTCGCCGGCGGCGTTGGGCTGCACCTCGATGCCCGCGAGGTTGCGGAAGGTGTGCAGCAGCGAGGCCGCGACCATGCCGGTGAGCAGGAAGGTCACGACGAAGCCCAGCGACAGGCTGTAGTTGAGCGAGGCGAGCAGCATCACCGCAAGGGTGCCGACCAGCGCGAGGCCGCGCCGCGTGGGGAGGATGTAGATCCGCGAGTGGCGCAGCACCACCGGCGCATCGTCGTGCGGCGCGTGGCGGAACACGCGCTGGCGCTGGCGCGCCCACCATGCACCTGCGCCTGCGGGGCCCGCGGCCCTTGCGGCGGCGGACGCCGGCCAGGCGGTCGGTGCGGCGCTCATGAAGGCGACTGCGGTGCGCGCGGGACGCGCCCTGTCGGCGCCGTCAGGGCAGCGCGACGCTGCGCAGCAGGGCCTCGGCCTGCAGCGCGCCGCTGCGCGCGCCCCCGGCGAGGCGATGGCCCGCGACCGAGGGAAACACCGCCTGCAGGTCCTCGGGCATGACCATCGGCCTTCCCGCGATCAGCGCCCAGGCGCGCGCGGCGCCGAGCAGCATCAGCCCGGCGCGCGGCGACAGCCCGCGCCGGGAGCCCGCGTCGCCCGAGCCCTGCACGCCGCGCGAGGCGGCGAGCAGCGCCTGGACGTAGTCGAGCAGGGCGGGCGCGACGTGGACCTCCGAGGCCTCGCGCTGCCACTGCGCCAAGGTCGCGGCGTCGGCCACCGGCGCCATGTCGGCGATCAGCGCGCGACGGTCGCCCCCGGCCAGGAGCTCGCGCTCGGCGGCGGCGTCGGGATAGCCGAGCTCGATCGCCATCAGGAAGCGGTCGAGCTGCGACTCGGGAAGCGGGTACGCGCCGATCTGCTCCACGGGATTCTGGGTCGCGATGACGAAGAACGGGTCGGGCAGCTTGCGCGTCTGGCCGTCGACGGTGACCTGGCGCTCCTCCATCGCCTCGAGGAGCGCGCTCTGCGTCTTGGGCGGCGCGCGGTTGATCTCGTCGGCGAGCACCACCGAGTGGAACACGGGGCCCGGCACGAAGCGGAACGCCTGGGTGCGCTCGTCGTAGATCGACACGCCGAGCACGTCGGCGGGGAGGAGGTCGCTGGTGAACTGGACGCGCGCATAGCGCAGGCCGAGCGTGGCCGAGAGCGCCTGCGCGAGCGTGGTCTTGCCGACGCCCGGGATGTCCTCGATCAGCAGGTGCCCGCGCGCCAGCATGCAGGCCATCGCCAGGCGGATGGGCCCGTCCTTGCCGACGACGATGCGGGCGAGCTGGGCGAGCGCGCGTGCGACGCCCTGCGTGGCGGGGGCGGGATCTCGGGCGGGGCGGACGGACATCGGCGGCGGGAAGGCGGGCGGGACGGCGCGCGGAGCAAAGACCGGCACTTTAGCCGCCCGCACGGGGCTGCGTCACCTCCGCCCGGCGGGAGGGTACACTCCACTCGTCTGCCCGCCCGCGGCGAGGCCGGCACACCGCTGGCACGCGACCGACACCCCGATACCGGATCCCTCGACGTGAGCACGGCCTTCATCTCCCACCCCTCGTTCCTGCTGCACGAGATGGGTCCGCAGCACCCGGAATGCCCCGAGCGGCTCACCGCCATCCGCGACCGGCTGATCGCCACCGGCATCGACGGCCATCTCGTGCATCACGACGCGCCGCGCGCCACGCGCGAGCAGGTGTTGCGCGCGCACGATGCGCGTTACGTCGACCGCCTCGAGGCGGCCAGCCCGGCGAGCGGCCTCGCCTACCTCGACCCCGACACGGCCCTCAACCCGCACTCGCTCGACGCCGCCTGGCACGCCGCCGGCGCGCTGGTGCTCGCCACCGACCTCGTCATGGAGGGCCGCGTCGACAACGCCTTCTGCGCGGTGCGGCCGCCGGGGCACCATGCGGTGCGCGACCGCGCGATGGGCTTCTGCATCTTCGACAGCGTGGCGGTGGGTGCGCTGCACGCACTGGAATCGCACGGCCTCGAGCGCGTGGCGATCGTCGACTTCGACGTCCACCACGGCAACGGCACCGAGGAGATCTTCGCCGGCGACGAGCGCGTGCTGATGGTGTCGACCTTCCAGTACCCGCTCTATCCGTACTCGGGGGTCGAGCCGCTGGGCGACAACATGCGCAACGTGCCGCTCGCGCCGGGCAGCGACGGCGCGAAGCTGCGCGAGGCGGTGGAGCGCGTGTGGCTGCCTGCGCTGGGCGCCTTCGAGCCGCAGGCGATCTACATCTCGGCGGGCTTCGACGCGCACCGCGAGGACCCGCTGGCAGGGCTCGCCTTCACCGAGCAGGACTTCGCCTGGGTCACGCGCAGGCTGCTCGAGGTGGCCGCGCGCCATTCGCAGGGCAGGGTCGTGTCGACGCTGGAGGGCGGCTATGCGCTGTCGGCGCTCGGCCGCAGCGTCGCCGAGCACGTGCGCGAGCTCCTCACCTGGCGCAGGGAAGCCGCCGCGGCATGAACGTCGGGTACGGCGCATCGAGGTGAGCATCGAAGGCCCGCGCGAGCCGCGGATTGGGGTGAATCGCTGCAATCACGAGGGGGTGTGGCCATGATGCGCAAGTTTCCGCCCGCAGTCCTGATTCTGGTCTCCATGGTCATCGGCGTCATCCTCGGGGCCATGATCTACAACAGCTTCCCCGACAAGCGGACCGCGGCCGAGATCGCCGGTTACGTGTCGCTCTTCTCCGACGTGTTCCTGCGGCTCATCAAGATGCTGATCGGCCCGCTGGTGTTCTCGACGCTGGTGGTCGGCATCGCGCACATGGGCAGCGCGTCGTCGGTCGGGCGCGTGTTCGCCAAGTCGATCGGCTGGTTCATGACGGCCTCGGTGATCTCGCTGCTGCTGGGCCTGATCCTCGCCAACGTGCTGCAGCCGGGCAAGAACCTCGGCCTGCCGCTGCCCGACATCGGCGCCACGGCCAACCTCGCGACCTCCAAGTTCACCGTCAAGGACTTCGTCCACCACGTGGTGCCGGCGTCGTTCGCCGAGGCGATGGCGCAGAACGAGATCCTGCAGATCGTGGTGTTCTCGATGTTCTTCGGCATCGCGCTCGCCTCGCTCGGCGAGAAGGCCAAGACGCTGATCGCGGCCATCGACGAGCTCTCGCAGGCGATGCTCAAGATCACCGGCTACGTGATGAAGCTCGCGCCGATCGCGGTGATGGCGGCGATGGCGGCCACGGTGGCGGTCAACGGGCTCGGCATCCTGTGGCGCTTCGCCATCTTCATGGGCGACTTCTACATCGGCCTCGTCATCCTGTGGGGCCTGCTGGTGCTGGCCGGCTTCATCTTCCTGGGCCCTCGCGTGCTGCACCTCCTGGTGCTCATCAAGGAAGCCTTCATGCTGGCCTTCGCCACGGCGAGCTCCGAGGCGGCGTATCCCAAGATCCTCGACGCGCTCGACCGCTTCGGCGTCAACCGCAAGATCTCGAGCTTCGTGATGCCGATGGGCTACTCGTTCAACCTCGACGGCTCGATGATGTACTGCACGTTCGCCGTGCTGTTCATCGCGCAGGCCTACGGCATCGAGCTGTCGATCGGCACCCAGCTCACGATGATGCTGATCCTGATGCTGACGTCGAAGGGGATGGCGGGCGTGCCGCGCGCCTCGCTGGTGGTGATCGCGGCCACGCTCAACCAGTTCAACATCCCCGAGGCGGGGCTCCTGCTGATCCTCGGCGTCGACACCTTCCTCGACATGGGACGCTCGGCCACCAACGCCATCGGCAACTCGCTCGCCTCGGCGGTGGTCGCCAAGTGGGAAGGCGAGCTCGGGCCCGAGCGCGACCTGCCCGAGGGCGGGGCACCGGCGATGGTCGCGCTGCAGGGCGGCCACTGAGCTTCGCCGTGGCGCGCCTTCGCGTTGCGCTGCACGGCGCGCGGCGCCGGGCCCTGCGCGGGATGCCGTGCGGGATCCTGTGCGTCGCGCTCGCCTTTGCCGCCGTCGCGGGCGGCGTGCTCGCGCAAGCCCCCGCGCAGGCGCCGCTGGTGCTCTCCGGCACGCTCGAGAAGGTGCGCGCCCGCGGCGCGGTGACGCTGGGCTACCGCAGCGCCTCGCTCCCGTTCTCGTACCTGTCGCCGCGCGGCGAGCCCATCGGCTATTCGATCGACCTCTGCAAGCTCCTGGTCGACGCCATGGCCGAGGCGGTCGATCGTCCGCTGGCGATCCGCTGGCAGGCCGTCACGCCCGAGACGCGCATCGAGGCGCTGCGCTCGGGGTCGATCGACCTCGAATGCGGCTCGACCACCAACAGCGCCGAGCGCCGCGCGATGGTGTCGTTCTCGCCGGTGATTTTCGTCGCCGGCACGAAGCTCATGGTCCCCGCGGGCTCGCCGGTGCGTTCGTTCCGCGACCTCAAGGGCCGCAAGGTCGCGGTGACTGCCGCGACGACCAACGAGGCGGCGATGCGCGCGCTGGCGCGGAACTTCCAGCTCGACTTTACGCTGGTCCCCTCGGCGGACCACGCCGCGACCTTCGCGCTGCTGACCGGCGGCAAGGTCGACGCCGTGGCGGGCGACGACGTGCTGTCCTACGGGTACATCGCCGACCACGGGCTGCGGGGCCGCTACGAGGTGGTGGGCGAGTTCCTGTCCTACGACCCCTACGGGATCATGTTCCGCAAGGACGACGCGGCCCTGGCGGCGCTCGTCAACGACACTTTCCACGCGCTGGCGCGCGATCGCGAGCTCGAGCGGCGCTACGACCAGTGGTTCCTCAAGCGCCTGCCTTCGGGCCAGGCGATGAACCTGCCGATGAGCGGGGAGCTGCGCACCCTTTTCGACGCGTTGGGCGCTGAAACGCGCTGAGCGCGGCCGCGCAGGCGAGCAGCGCGGCCAGCAGGGCCAGCCGGGCCAGCAGCGCCAGTGCCGGCGACGCGCTATTCGCCGACGATCAGCGCGGCCAGCACCTCGCGGCCTTCGCCGGCGAGGATGTTGAAGGTGCGGCAGGCGGCGGGCGTGGCCATCGACTCGACGCCGATCCCCGCCTCGTAGAGCGGCGCGAGCAGCGAAGGGTGGGGAAAGCGGTGGGTTGAACCCGTGCCGAGGATCACCACCGCGGGCTTGCGCGCCGCCAGCGCCGCGAAGTCCGCGGCCGCGAGCCCTTCGAAGCCGCGCGGCGCGAAGCCGGTCTCGACCCGGTCGGGCGCGAGCACGAGGTTCTCTCGGTACTCGTCGGCGTTGACGCGTACCACGCCGGGCGCCGTCCCGGTGACGATCATCGCCACGCCGGTTTGCAGGTGCAGCTTCATGTGCGAAAATTGTAGCCGGTTGCTGCTTCCGGCCCCTGCGACACCCGATCCGGGGCCCGTTCGCCGCTTCCACGTCGCTCGGACGGTTCCGGGCGCTTACGTGAGAGCCCCATCATGTCCCAGCATCCCCACCGGTCCCCGGACACGCATTTCGCGCGCCTGACGCGCCTGCCGCCTTACATCTTTTCCATCACCGCCGAGCTCAAGATGGCGGCCCGCCGGCGCGGCGAGGACATCATCGACTTCGGCATGGGCAACCCCGACGGCCCCACGCCGGCGCACATCGTGCAGAAGCTCTGCGAGACCGCGCAGCGCCCCGATACGCACGGCTACTCGGTGTCGAAGGGCATCCCGAGGCTGCGCCGCGCCATCTGCCACTGGTACCGCGACCGCTGGGGCGTCGACTTCGACCCCGACAGCGAGGCCATCGTCACCATCGGCTCCAAGGAGGGCATCGCGCACCTGGTGCTCGCCACGCTGGGCCGCGGCGACACCGTGCTGGTGCCGAACCCGTCCTACCCGATCCACATCTACGGCCCCATCATCGCGGGCGCCGACGTGCGCTCGGTGCCGATGACCACCGAGAGCGAGTTCCTCGCGCAGGTCGAGATGACCATCCGGCTGTCGATCCCCAAGCCGAAGATGCTCATCCTCAACTTCCCGTCGAACCCGACCGCGCAATGCGTCGAGCTGCCGTTCTTCGAGAAGATCGTGGCGCTCGCACGCGAGCACGGCATCTGGATCGTGCACGACCTCGCCTACGCCGACATCTGCTTCGACGGCTGGAAGGCGCCGTCGATCATGCAGGTGCCCGGCGCCCGCGACGTCGCGGTCGAGTTCTTCACCATGTCGAAGAGCTACAACATGGCGGGCTGGCGCGTCGGCTTCATGGTCGGCAACCGCGACCTCGTCAACGCGCTCGGCCGGATCAAGGGCTACCACGACTATGGCACCTTCACGCCCATCCAGGTTGCGACCATCGCAGCGCTCGAGGGGCCGCAGGACTGCGTGACGGAGATCGCGCAGACCTACGAGCGCCGCCGCGACGTGCTGGTCAAGGGCCTCGTCGAGGCGGGATGGGCGGTCGACACGCCCAAGGCCTCGATGTACATCTGGGCGCCGATCCCCGAGCGCTACCGCGCCATGGGCTCGCTGGAATTCGCCAAGCGGCTGCTCGCCGAGGCCAAGGTCTCGGTGTCGCCCGGCATCGGCTTCGGCGAGTTCGGCGACGGCCACGTGCGCTTCGCCATGATCGAGAACGAGGCGCGCACGCGCCAGGCGATCCGCGGCATCAAGCAGATGTTCCGCAACGACATCGCGCAGGACTTCCGCGCCGAAGCCTCGAGCGACCCGCGCGGCCTCGCCACCGGCTCGGCAGACGCCTGGCCGCAGGGCGACGTCGAGCGCGCGGCCTCGGTCGCCGACGACGTGCTGGCAACCCCGCTGGCGAGGACAGCATCGGCGCGACGTTGAAACCGCTGGCCGTCGGGCTGCTGGGCTTCGGCACCGTCGGCCGCGGCACCTTCGACGTGCTCGCGCGCAACGCGACGGAGATCGCGCGGCGCGCCGGGCGCGGCATCGTCGTCACGGCCATCGCCACGCGCTCGCCCGACCGCGCGCACGCGGCGCTCGGCCCCCGTGACAAGGTCGACGTTTCATCCGACCTGGCGGCGCTGGTCAAGCGCCCCGACATCGACATCGTCTGCGAGCTCGTCGGCGGCATCGAGCCCGCGCGCACGCTGATCCTCGACGCCATCGCCCACGGCAAGCACGTCGTCACGGCCAACAAGGCACTGCTCGCGCACCACGGCACGGAGATCTTCGCCGCGGCGCATGCCAAGGGCGTGATGGTGGCGTTCGAGGCCGCGGTCGCAGGCGGCGTGCCCATCATCAAGGCGCTGCGCGAGGGCCTGTCGGCCAACCGCATCGAGTGGATCGCCGGCATCATCAACGGCACGTCCAACTTCATCCTTTCCGAGATGCGCGCGCGCGGCGCGTCGTTCGCCGAGGTCCTCGCCGAGGCGCAGGCGCGCGGCTACGCCGAGGCCGATCCAACGTTCGACGTCGAGGGCATCGACGCCGCGCACAAGCTCACCATCATGTCGGCGATCGCCTTCGGCATCCCGATGCAGTTCGACCGCGCCTACCACGAGGGCATCGCCGGGCTGGCGAGCGAGGACATCCGCTACGCCGAGGAGCTCGGCTACCGCATCAAGCTCCTCGGCATCACGCGGCGCGTGCAGGGCGAGGGGAAGGGCGAGGGCATCGAGCTCCGCGTGCATCCCACGCTCATCCCGCGGCGCCAGCTCATCGCCAGCGTCGAAGGCGCGATGAACGCCGTGCTGGTCAAGGGCGACGCCGTCGGCGCGACGCTGTACTACGGCGCCGGCGCGGGCGCCGAGCCCACCGCCTCGGCGGTGATCGCCGACCTGGTCGACGTCACGCGCATGCACACCGCCGACCCCAACCACCGCGTGCCGCACCTCGCCTTCCAGCCCGACCGGCTGTCCGAGGTGCCGATCCTGCCCATCGGCGAGGTGCGCACCAGCTATTACCTGCGCATGCGCGTCGACGACCGCCCCGGCGTGCTCGCCGACATCACGCGCATCCTCGCCGACCGCGAGATCTCCATCGACGCGATGATCCAGAAGGAGCCGCCCGAGGGCGAGGACCGCACCGACATCATCCTGCTCACCCACCAGACGATCGAGAAGCGCGTGGTCGACGCCATCGCGCGCATCGAGGCGCTGCCCACGGTGCGCGGCACGATCGTGCGGCTGCGGCTCGAGTCGCTGGCCTGAGGGTCGAACGCATGAGGTACGTCTCCACGCGCGGTGCCTGGCGCAACGCGCCCAAGCCCTTCCTGTCGATCCTGCTGGAGGGGCTCGCCCCCGACGGCGGGCTCGCGCTGCCCGTCGCCTACCCGAGGCTCGGCGCGGGCGAGCTCGCGCGCTGGCGCGGGCTCGACTATCGCGCGCTGGCCTTCGAGATCCTGTCGCGCTACATCGACGACATCCCCGTCGCGGAGCTGCGCGCCATCGTCGAGCGCACCTACCGCGCGGAGGTGTTCGGCAGCGACGACATCACGCCGTTGTCGACGCTCGAGCCGGGCCTCCACCTCCTGCACCTCTCCAACGGGCCGACGCTCGCGTTCAAGGACATCGCGCTGCAGCTCCTGGGCGGGCTCTTCGAATATGCGCTGGAGCGCGAGGGGCGGGTGATCAACATCGTCGGCGCGACCTCGGGCGACACGGGCTCCGCGGCCGAAGTGGCGCTCGAGGGCAAGGCGCGCGCGGCCGTGTTCATGCTGTCGCCGGCCGGTCGGATGAGCCCCTTCCAGACCGCGCAGATGTTCTCGCTGCATTCGCCCAACATCCACAACCTCGCCATCGAAGGCACCTTCGACGACTGCCAGGACCTCGTCAAGGCGATCAACGCCGACGCGGCCTTCAAGTCGGCGCACGCCATCGGCGCGGTGAACTCGATCAACTGGGCGCGCGTCGTGGCGCAGGCGGTCTACTACTTCAAGGGCTATTTCGCCGCCACTGCCGCGCACGTCATCCCCGCGAAAGCGGGGACCCACCACCAGGGCACCGTCATCCCCGCGAAAGCGGGGACCGAGATCGACTACGTCGTCCCCTCGGGCAACTTCGGCAACGTCTTCGCCGGCCACGTGGCGCGCGAAATGGGCCTGCCCATCCGCAGGCTGGTGGTGGCGACCAACGAGAACGACGTGCTCGACGAGTTCTTCCGCACCGGCGTCTACCGCCCGCGCGCGGCCGTCGAGACGCACGCCACCTCGAGCCCCTCGATGGACATCGCCAAGGCGTCGAACTTCGAGCGCTACATTGCGGACATGACGGGCCGCGACGACGCCGAGGTGCGCGCGCTCTGGGAGGCGCTGGCGCGCGAGGGGCGCTTCGATTTCCGTCAAGGCGCGCACGGCGGGCACTGGGATGCCGTGCTGCGCTCGGGCTTCGTCTCCGGCACGAGCTCGCATGCCGCGCGCGTCGCGACCATCCGCGAGGTGAAGCGCCGCTACGGCGTGGTCGTCGACCCGCACACCGCGGACGGCCTCGGCGTGGCGCTGGCGATGCGCGACCCGGCGGTGCCGACGATCGCCCTCGAGACCGCGCTGCCCGCCAAGTTCGCCGCGACCATCCGCGAGGCGCTCGGCAGCGAGGCGCCGCGTCCCGCGGCCTACGAGGGGCTCGAAGCGCGCCCGCAACGCTTCACGCGGATGCCCGTCGACCTCGCGCGGCTGCGCGACTACATCGGCGCGCACGCCATCGCGCCATGATCCGCGCGGCGGCGCAGGCACTGCGCCGCAACCTCGCGGCGGGCACGCGCGTGGCGTTGATGCTGCGGGTGCCGAAGGCCGCGTTCCGCATCGACGCACTGCAGGCGCTGCTGCTCGCGCTCGCCGGCTGCGTGGTCGACGCGCTGGGCGATTTCCTGGCGGCGGGCCCCGCCTCGTCGTTCGATCCGCGCGCGCTCGGCACCGAGCTCGGCGGCGTGGCACTGGTCGCCGTGCCGGCGGTCCTCGTCGCGGCATGGATGCGCCGGCGCGGTGCCGCGCTGGCGATGCTGGTGGTGCTGCTGGCGGCCTACCCCGTGATGGCCGCGGTGCGTTATGCGGTCTACGCGCTCGCGGCCTTCCTGCCGGCGCTGCGCGAGCACTATCGCCTCGTCTACCTCGCCATGCTCGCGTGGAGCACGCTGGTCGCGCTGCGCGCCGTGGCGATCGAGCTCGGCGAGCCGCTCCGCCGGCGCCTCGTCGCCGTGATGCTGGGCGGGCTCGTGCTCGCCGCGCCCATCGTGGCATCGGAATGGGTGCTGGCCGAGTACCGCTGGTTCCGTCCCGCGGCGGAGGACGGGGGCGGGGAAGCGACGGCGGGTGCGTCGGCCGGCGGTGCCCTGAGCCCTGCCTCCGAGCCGGTGCTGGCCGCGCAGGCCGATCTCCTCGACGACGCGCTGTCGGCGCTCGAAGACCACGATTCCGGGGCGTCGAACCTCTACTTCGTCGGCTACGCGCCCGACGCCGGCGAGCCCGCGTGGACGGCGCAGCTCGCGCGCGTGCAGAAGGCGGTGGACGCGCGCCTCGACACCCGCGGGCGCTCGGTCGTGCTGCGCAACGACCGGACGACGCTGCTGACGCTGCCCTGGGCGACGGTCACCAACCTGCGCGAGACCTTCGCCGAGATCGCCGCGGCCTCCGATCCCGACAGCGACATCGTCATCGTCTACCTCGCGGGGCAGGGCGCGCGCGGCGGTGCGATCGAGGGCAACCTTCCGCCGCTGGAGCTCGTGCCGTTGACGCCCGCAGGCTTGAAGAGCCTGCTCGACGACGCTGGCATCACCTGGCGCGTCGTCGTGGTGTCGGCCTGCCACGCCGGCGAGTTCATCGACGCGCTGGCCGACGAGCACACCGTGGTGATCACCGCCTCGTCGGACGGCGCTGCGTTCGGCTGTGAAGGCCGCGGCGAGCCCGCGCTCTTCGGCGACGCGCTGTTCGGCGAGGGATTCGCGCGCGGCGATTCGCTCGAGGACGCGTTCGCCACGGCACGCGAAGCCGTCGCCCGCCGCGAGCGCGCGCTGGGCCTTCCGCCCTCCGCGCCGCAGATGCGCATCGGCGAGGCGATCGCCCCCCGGGTGCGTCACCTGAAGCGCCCCGGACGCGGCATCACCACCGCCGCGCTTCGCATACAATAGCGGGCACAACGCGGGGCCGGCCCCGCATTCCGGAGGAAGTCACCATGCGACGTATGCTGGCGCTCATCGCGCTTTGCGCGGTTTCGGCCGCGGCCGCCTTCGTGGCGGCGCCCGCCACCGCACAGGGGCTCGAGAAGCCCAAGATCACCATCGGCGTCGGCGGCAAGCCGCTGTTCTACTACCTGCCGCTGACCATCGCCGAGCAGAAGGGCTATTTCAAGGCCGAGGGGCTCGACGTCGAGATCGTCGATTTTCCCGGCGGCGCCAAGGCGCTGCAGGCGCTGCTCGGCGGCAGCGCCGACGTGGTGTCGGGCGCCTACGAGCACACCATCACCCAGCAGGCCAAGGGCCAGCCCATCGAGGCGCTGGTGCTGCAGGGCAAGTACGCGGGCATCGTGCTCGGCCTGCCCAAGGCCAAGGCCGCGGCGTACAAGTCGGGCGCCGACTTGAAGGGCGCGAAGATCGGCGTCACCGCGCCGGGCTCGTCGACGCAGATGTTCGTCCAGATCCTGCTCGCCAAGGCGGGCCTGCCGCCCGACGCGGCGTCGTTCATCGGCGTCGGCGCCGGCGGCGGCGCGGTGGCGATCATGAAGCGCGGCGAGATCGACGCGCTTTCCAACCTCGACCCGGTCATTTCGCTGCTCGAGGCCGACGGCACCATCGTGCCGGTGGTCGACACGCGCACGTCCAAGGGCAACGCCGAGATCTACGGCGACGAGTACGCGGCGGGCTGCATCTACGTCCCCGTCGAGTTCGCGAAGAAGAACCCGAACACCGCGCAGGCCGTGGTCAACGCCATGGTGCGCGCGCTGCGCTTCATCCAGACCTCGACGCCCGACCAGATCGTCGACGCGGTGCCGAAGGAGTTCTACACCGACCGCGCGGCGTACAAGGCCTCGCTGATCAGGAACCTCGAGGCGTTCAAGCACGACGGCGGCATCAGCCTCAAGGCCGGCGAGAACGTCGCCAAGGTGCTGACCACCTTCGACCCGGGCCTCAAGGGCTTCAAGGTCGACGTGTCGAAGACCATCAACATGACGTTCCAGCAGAAGGCCTCGCAGAAGTTCAAGTGACCGCCGCGGCGGAGACGTGGACGTGACCGCGACCGCCGGCGCCGCGCCGCGCGCACCCGGGGCCCCGGGCTTGGCGGGGGCCGCGCTGGCGTTCGACGACGTCAGCTGCACCTTCGCCGCGCGCGGGGGCGGCGACCGCTACACCGCCGTGCGCGACACCACGCTCGCCATCGGCCGCGGCGAGTTCGTGTCGGTGGTGGGCCCCACGGGTTGCGGCAAGTCCACGCTGCTCAACCTCGCGGCCGGGCTCCTGCAAGCCTCGTCGGGACGCGTGCTGGTCGACGGCGCGCCGCTCGAGGGCCTCAACCGGCGCGCGGGCTACATGTTCCAGGCCGACGCGCTGATGCCCTGGCGCAACGCGCTCGCCAACGTCACGGCGGGCCTCGAGTTCGGCGGCCTGTCCCGCGCCGACGCCACGCCGCGCGCGCTGGACTGGCTGGCGCGCGTGGGCCTCAAGGGCTTTGGCAACCGGTTCCCGCACCAGCTCTCCGGCGGCATGCGCAAGCGCGTGGCGCTCGCGCAGATGCTGATCCTCGACCCCGAGATCCTGCTGATGGACGAGCCCTTCTCGGCGCTCGACATCCAGACGCGCCAGCTGATGGAGAACGAGCTGCTCGAGCTGTGGTCGGCGAACCGCAAGTCGGTGCTGTTCATCACGCACGACCTCGAGGAGGCGATCTCGCTGTCCGACCGCGTGGTGGTGCTCGCGGCGGGCCCCGGCACGCATCCCATCGGCGAGTTCGCCATCGACCTGCCGCGCCCCCGCGACGTCGCCGAGATCCGCCTCACGCCGCATTTCGTCGAGTTGCACGAGGCGATCTGGAGCGTGCTGCGCGGCGAGGTGCTCAAGGGCTATGAACAGCAGCTCCACTGACCGCCGCGGGGTCCGCGCGCCATGAGCGGCTCCGCCGAGCGCCGCCGCTCGCGCGCGGCCATGGCGGCGCTGCACGTCGTCATCGCCTTCTGCGTGCTGTTCCTGTGGTGGCTGCTCACCGAGACCAAGGTGCTGCCGCCGTTCTTCTTCGGCGAGCCGCTCAAGGTCGGCCGCGTGATCATCGAGTGGTTCGTCAGCGGCAAGATCTGGCCACACCTCGCCATCACGCTGTGGGAGACGATGCTGGCCTTCGTCATCGGCAGTCTGCTCGGCCTGGTCGTCGGGCTGTGGCTGGCCCTGGCACCGCTGGCGAGCGCGCTGGCCGAGCCCTACATCACCGCGCTCAACGCCATGCCGCGGGTGATCCTCGCGCCGATCTTCGCCGTGTGGTTCGGCCTCGGCGTGCTGTCCAAGGTGGCGCTGGGCGTCACGCTGGTGTTCTTCATCGTGTTCTTCAACGTGTTCCAGGGCATCAAGGAAGTGAGCCCCGTGGTGCTCGCCAACGCCCGCATGCTCGGCGCCACGCGCGCGCAGCTCCTGCGCCACATCTACCTGCCCTCGGCGACCTCGTGGGTGTTCTCCAGCCTGCACACCTCCGTCGGCATGGCCTTCGTCGGCGCGGTGGTGGGCGAGTACCTCGGCTCGGCCAAGGGCGTGGGCTACCTGATCCTGCAGGCCGAGGGCACGTTCGACATCAACACCGTGTTCGCGGGCATCGTCGTGCTGACGGTCTTCGCCCTGCTGCTCGACGCGCTGGTGACGCGCGTGGAAGGACGGCTCCTCACCTGGCGGCCGCGCGCCGCCGAGACCGAGGCGCTCTAGCGCGCGGAAGTGTGAGAATTGACGACAAGACGGCGCTTTACGTCAATCTGGCCATTGGGATCTTCACGACCTTGGCGAACGGCGCAGCATTGGCCATCACGCTCGCCGGTGGCAGGGGGGCGCTGGTTGATGAGATTCCTGAAATAACCGTCTGGATCGCTGCAGGCCTGTTCCTCGTCTGCACTTCGGGTTATGCCGTGCTCCGCAGACTGGAGCCGCGAGGAATCGTTCGCGTGCAAGCGCTTGTGCTTGGACTGCTCGTATCGTGGCTTGCCCTGTTCGCCATTTCGCTGACCATCGAAGCACGGCCGGCCGGGCAACGCATCTCCTGGCAGGTCGGACTTCTGACTGGAGCGGCGTGGTACGTGTCCATGCTCATCCTGAACGTATTCGGGGGAGCCAGGCGATCCGATGCTGCTCGAGCACTCGCGTGGGCGATGGTGGCAGCCTGTGCCTTGATCGATTTCACGGTGTTCCTGCGAGGGCCTGCCTAGGCCGCATTCGACGGCTCGACCCCGGGGACGTTTCGAGCCTCTGTCCGTTCTCCCGGCTCGAAGTGCGAGCTAGCGTGTGTCGGCACGGAGGCCGGGTGCTGGCGCGGGCTGTCGACCGCCGGCCATCGCAGCGGCTTGGCCGTTCGCGTCCGCTGCGCCCACCTCCAAGATCGGAACCCGGATCATCTGCGTCGACGCGCGAAAGCCGATAGGGATGCATCCCGGGAGGACCGCCATCGCGCAGGTGGCGGCGAGGGCTGCTGCGATCGTACGGGTGGGCTTGGTCATCGCGGTCGCGTGGCGTCGTGGAAGGCGAGCGTCACTGTAGCCGAGCCCCCGGGCCTTGTCATGCGCCCCGTCACGGCGCCGCCGCAGGCGCCGGCCGCCCGTCGTACGGGTCCTTCCAGCGGCGGTGCGCCCAGTACCACTGCTCGGGATGGCGCAGCACCAGGCGCTCGAGCGCGGCGTTGTACGCGCGGGTGTTGCGGCGGATCGCCTCGTTGGTGTCGGGAAGGTCCTGCAGGGGCAGCGGGTCCTCGAAGCGCAGCACGTGGCCGCCGCCGTCCTCGCGCCAGCTCGCGGCCGGCAGAACCGGGGCGTTGGTGGCGAGCGCGATCACCGCAACGCTCTTGAAGGTCCGCGCCGGATGGCCGAAGAACTCGACGGGGATGCCGTCGCGGCCCTTGGCGTACTGGTCGAAGGGGAACACCACGATGTCGCCCTTCTCGAGGCATTCGACGATGGCGTCGAGGCCGCCGCGCTTGGCGACCACGCCGAAGCCCGCGCGCCGGAAATGCCAGTTGACCAGTGAATCGAGCCAGCGTGGCTTGATGGGCCGGCGCACGAAGTGGAAGCGCCCGCGCATGTGCGGGAAGGCGGCGATGCCCGCCGTCGTGGCGACTTCCCAGCTGCCGAAATGGCCGGTGACGATGATCGCGCCGCGTCCCTGGTCCAGCGCAGCAGCCAGCGCCTCGACGTTCTCGACGCGCACGTGCGCCGGGCGGCTCCTCTGCGGCACCAGCAGGAACAGGAAGAAGCCCGCGTAGACGCGCAGGAGGTGCAGGTAATGCGCCTGCGCGAGTTTGACGATCTCCGGCCCGCGCAGCGTGTCGCCGAACACGCGCCGCAGGTTGTCGAGGATGACGGGGCGCCGGAAGGGCATCAGGTGGTAGAGCAGCTTGCCCGACAGCGGGGCCTCGACGGGATCGTCGACCGCCAGCGCCACCGCCGAGGCGCTCGCCTTGTCGTGGGTGAGCGAGACGTCGATGCGCGCCATGCGGTGGCGGTCCATCACCGCGCGCGCGGCGTCGCTCGCCACCATGCGCGGCGCGCCGAAGGCGTCGCGCGTCACGGAGAAGTCGGCGGCGGTGAGGAGGTTGAGCGCGGCCTCGCGGGGGAAGAGCTTGAGGCAGGCCTCGCGCGCGGCGAAGCGCGCGGCGAGGCTGGCCGCGCGTCCGGGTCCATCGCCTGCGTCGGCGAGCTCGGCCGGCGTCCACATCGCGGACACCGCATCGGTGGGCAGCTCGCGCAGCATGCGCTCGATGCGCGCGACCTCCACGCTGTCGATGCCGCAGCGCGGAGGCGCGGGTGAGTTCACACTCGTACGACGACCGCCGTGTTGGTGCTGCCGAAGCCGCGCGACAGCACCAGCGCCGTGCGCGAGCGCGGCTCGCGGTGCGACGCGGAGACGTTCGCAGCCGCGCAGGCCTCATCGAGCGCCTTCAGCGTGGCGATGCCGGGCACCACGCCGCGCGCCAGCGCCTCGAGCGCGAGCACCGCCTCGATCATCCCCGAGGCGGCGAGCAGGTGCCCGATCGCCCACTTGAAGCCCGTCACCGGCGGCATCGACGCGCCGAACACGCGCGACAGCGCGAGCGCCTCGCTGCGGTCCGAGTTGCGCGTGCCGTTGGCGTGCGCCACCACCATGCCGATGTCGGTCGCGGCGATCCCTGCGTTGTCGAGCGCCGCGCGCATCGCGCGCTCGAGTCCTTCGCCGTCGTCGCGGATGGCGAGGATGCCCTCGGCCTCCGAGCCCGAGCCCGCGCCGACGATCTCGCCCAGCGCCTTGCCGCCGCGCGCGGCGAGTGCGGCGTCGGTCTCGACCACCATCGCACCGGCACCCTCGCCGAAGATGCTGCCGTTGCGCGTGGCGTCGAAGGGCCGCAGACCGTCGGGCGAGAGCAGCCCGGCACGGTAGTAGTACAGCATGTTCTGCGGCTCGATCGGCGCCTCGTGCCCGATCGCGACGATGCGCTCGGCCTCACCGGCGCGCAGCGCCTCGAGCGTCTCGACCATCGCCAGCGTGCCGCTGATGCTGTGGTGGGTGATGCAGGCGTTGGTGCCCTTGAGCGTGTGCGCGATGCCGACGTGGCAGAGCACGTTGTTGGGCAGCGAGCGCAGGAGCCACATCGGGTTGACGTTGGCCGTGAGCTCGCGGCCGAACGCCGGCAGCTCGTCGTGCGCCTCGGTCATCAGCGGGAAGTAGTCGTACTGGCTGTCGAAGGTCCCGCCGCCCGAGCCGACGATGCAGCCGAAGCGGTCGTTGAACCGCGCCACCGCCGCCGCGTCGTCGCCGAGCGCGTCGCGCGCCTCGAGGACGCCCGAGGCGGCGATGGCCGCGCCGCCCGCGTAGATGCCGAGCACGTCCGTGCGGCGGATGAGTTTCAGGAGCTTGCGGTCTGGCAGCAGGGTGCGAAGCTCGACGCCGGCGAGCTCGCCCGCGAGGTGCGAAGGGTAGCCGGCCGTGTCGAAGCCCTTGATCGGCGCGATGGCCGAGCGGCCCTCGAGGATGGCGTCGAGGATCTCGCCGGGCGTGCGCCCCGCCGCCGAAAGGGCGCCGCAGCCGCTGACCAGTGCGCGCGTGGGCATGCTCAGCGCCCGGCGCGCAGCAGCGCGTCGGTTTCCTCGGGGTGGCGGAACACCACGCAGCTGTTCGAGCCGCCGAAGCCGAACGAGTTGGACAGCGCGGCGCGGATGCGCGCCTTGCGCGGTGCGTCGCGCACGATGTCGAGGTGCGCGCAGTCGGGGTCGATGTCGCGCAGGTTCGCGTTGACGGGCATCGTGCCCTCGTCGATGGCCAGCGCACAGACCACCGACTCGACGGCGCCCGCCGCGGCGATCAGGTGGCCCATGCTGCTCTTGGTCGACGACACGCCGATGCGCGCGCATTGCTCGCCGAACACCGCCTTGATCGCCGCGGACTCGCTGCGGTCGTTCATCGGCGTCGAGGTGCCGTGCGCGTTGATGTAGTCGATGTCGTCGATGGTCATGCCCGCGCTTGCGAGCGACTGCTGCATGGCCTGGATCGGGCCGTCGCCGTCGGGCGGCGAGTCGGTGATGCGGTAGCTCGACAGCGAGTTGCCGTCCCCGGCGAGCTCGGCGTAGATGTGCGCGCCGCGCGCGCGCGCCGCACCCCACTCCTCGAGCACCAGGAAGCCCGCGCCTTCGCCCAGCAGGAAGCCGTTGCGCGTGGCGTCGAAGGGCCGGCTGGCACGCTCGGGCGTGTCGTTGTCGGCCGAGACCGCCGAGAGCAGGCAGAAGCCCGCGAGCCCCACGGGGTTGATCATCGAGTCGAAGCCGCCCGCCAGCACACGATCGGCGACGCCGCGGCGGATGAGCTTCATCGCCGTGCCCACTGCCTGGCCGCCGGACGCGCAGGCGGTGTGCACCGACGAGGCGTAGCCGCGGATGCCGAAGCGTCGCGCCAGCGCCGACAGGCCCGCCGACGACTGGCTGCGGCAGAACACCATCGGGTCGTTGGCCGAAGGGTCGTCGAGCAGCTGGCCCGGGTGGAGCTCGCCGTCGGCGGCGCTGTGCGCATGCACCTCGGAGAGGTCGGCGTAGGGCACGCCCATCATCCCGGTGCCGACGACGATGCTCCAGCGCGCCGCGTCGGCCTGCACGGGACGCACGCCGGCGTCGGCGAGCGCCTGGTCGGCGGCGGCGATGGCGAAGCCGTGCGGCCGCGACAGGAACTTGCGGAGCTTGCGATCGTCGATCGCGGCCTCGACGTCGAAGCCCTTGACCTCGGCGGCAATGCGCGTGGAAAAGCCGCTCGCGTCGAACTGGCGGATGACCGCGCCGCCGCTGCGGCCGGCCTTGAGCGCGGCCCAGGCCGTGGCGACGTCATTGCCGACGGGCGTGATGAGCCCTACGCCGGTGATCGCGACGCGGCGCATCAGCGGGCCGCCTCCATCACGCCACCTCCACGTCGGCCAGCGCGAAGCCGATCTGCGCCGTGGCCATGGTCCTGCCGTCGATCGTCGCCTCGAACTTGACGCGTGCCGGGAGCTCGGCGTCGCGCGACGCGGTGCGCGTGACGGTCAGCAGCACCGCGTCGCCGGGCGCGATGAAGTCGCGCATCTTGACGTTGTTGACGCGCGCAGGGCGATGGCGCTGCGGCGCGCCTTCGTCGACCAGCGCGGCCGCGACGTGCATCGCCTGGTCGAGCAGCAGCGTCGCCGGGAACACCGGGCGGCGAGGGAAATGGTCGGCGAAGAAGGGCGCCTCCGCGGGGACGAGGAGCCGCGCACTGCGCGAATCGCCGTCGGCGGCGACCGTCTCGAGCGGCAACGGGCCGATGCCGCCGAAGCGGTGCGGGCGCTCGCCGGGGCCCTCGAGGCGCAGGAACTCGCGGGCGAGGTCCTCGGCCGAGTCGTACTCGTCCTGCGGCAGCATGGGGCCGAGGCAGTCGACGAGCTCGACGCACAGGCGCTCGCCGATGCGCGCGCGTCCCTGGTAGAACACCGAGGATTCGTCGCATTCCTCGACGTCGACCTCGAGGGACAGCGTTTCGCCGGGCTTCACGGCGTCGTGGAAGCGCACCTCGCGGGCCAGCGCGGCGACCGGCCGGCCGCGAAAGCCGATGTGCGCCATCGAAACCCACGCGGCGAGCTGGCCGGTGGCCTCGGCGCAGAGCGCTGCGGGAAACCGGTCGATCGAAGGCGTCACCGCGAACACCGCGCGTGCATGGCGCGCCGGAACGTGCTCGACGATCCTGTCGCAGAAGGTGAATGCCGCGTAGCGCCCCGTCATCGACCGTCCGATCGGCGCTTTCAGGCGGCGGGCGCCGACTTCTGCGCGCGCAGCACGACCTTGGCGAAGGTCTGGGGGGTGAAAAGGCGCGGGATGTCGGCGGCCTTGAGCGGTGTCTTGAAGCGCTCGGCGGGAACCTCCGACAGGAAGGACTTGAGCTGCGCGAGGCCCTTGTCGGTGAGCACGCCCTTCTGTTCGAACTCGGCTTCGGACAGCGCACCGCGCGCGTCCTCGACGATCTTGCCGCGCGGGATCTTGACCTTGAACGCGCGCTCCAGGCGGAACACGAGGTCGAGGAAGTCGATCGACTCGGCGTCGAGGTCCTCGATCAGCGACGACGTCGGCTTGACGTCCTCGAGGTCGCATCCCAGCGCGTCGGCGATCACCTCGGCGACCTTCGGGTACACCGCGTCGATTTCAGCCCCTGTGAATTCCATCGTCGAACCCCCTCATTCCATCTTGAAGCCGCCGTCCACGTGGACGACCTGGCCGGTCATGTATCCGGAAAGCGGCGATGCCAGGAACCACACGGCGTTGGCCACCTCCTGCGCTGCGCCGAAGCGGCGCAGCAGTATGCGAGACTTTACCTCGTCGCCCGCGGCATCGCGCACCGCCTGCGACATTTCGGTGTCGATGACGCCCGGCGCCACGGCGTTGACGCGGATCTTGCGCGGCGCGAGCTCCACCGCCAGCGCGCGCGTGAAGGCCTCGACCGCGCCCTTGCTCGCCGCGTAATTGGTCTGCCCCCGGCCGCCCTTGGTGGCCGAGACCGACGACAGGTTGACGATCGTCCCGCGGCGCCGCGACACCATGAAGGGCGCGACCGCGCGCGTGACATTGAACACGCCGCCCACGTTGGTGCCGATGACCTCGTCGATTTCCTCGTCGGACATGCCGGTCAGCACGTTGTCGCGCACCACGCCCGCGTTGTTGACCAGCACGTCGATGCCTTCCCGGGTGTCGACCAGCGCCTCGACGGCGGCCGCGCAGGCCGCGGCGTCGCGCACGTCGACCTGCACCGCGGCGACCTTGCGGCCCGCGGCCGTGGCGGCGGCCACGACCTCGGCCGCGGCCCCGACGTTGCCCCGGTAGAAGAAGGTCACGTCGGCGCCGTCGGCGGCGAGCGTCTCGACGATGGCGCGGCCGATGCCGCGGCTGCCGCCGGTCACCAGCGCGACCTTGCCCTCGAGTCCGGAGTCGAGCGCCATGGGGGATGCCGCGCGCAGGCCGCCGTCAGCCCGAGATGGCGAAGCCACCGTCGACCACGATGGTCTGGCCGGTGATCTTCTCGGCCTCGGGGAGGCAGAGGAGGTAGATCGCGTCGGCGACGTCCTCGGGCGTGAGCGTGGGGCCGGCCGGTGTGCGCTCGGCGTACTCGGCGATCAGGCGGTCGCGGTTGGGGAAGTAGGCCAGCGCGTCCGTGTCGACCACACCCGCGCTCACGGCGTTGACGCGGATGCCCTTCGGCCCGAGCTCCTGAGCCAGCGAGCGCACCAGCGCTTCGAGCGCGGCCTTGGATGCGCCGATGAATGCATAGTTGGGGATCGCCCGCGAGGCGCCGAGGCTCGACATGGCGAGCATGCGTCCGCCATGGGGCATCATCGGCACGGCGCGCTGCGCCAGCGCGTTGAGCGCGAAGGCGTTGGTCTCCATGCACCAGCGCCAGTGCTTGAGCGTCATCTCCATCGCCGGCTTCAGCACGCCGCTCGCGGCGTTGCTCACCACGATATCGAGGGCAGGGAAGGCCGCGCGGACCTGCTCGAACAGGTCGTCGAGGCTGCCGGCGTCGGCCACCGAGCCCTGCACCGCCAGCGTGCGCCGGCCCAGCGCCCCGAGCTCGGCGCACAGCGCCTGGGCTTCCTCGTGGCTGTTGTAATAGTTGACGATCACGTCGGCGCCCGCGCGCGCGAGCTTGCGTGCCGCGGCGCGGCCGATGCCCCGCGCCCCGCCGGTGACGAGCGCGGTCTTGCCGGCCAGCGGCAGGACCGTGGGGATTGCAGGCGGCGCGATCGCAGAGACGGTGGCGTTGGCCAACGGGAAGTGCCGGGTCGGGTGGGCGCGGGATTCCCCCACGCCTGGCGCGGGTCCCGCTACAGCCCGCCATTTTAGCAAACCGAGCCAGCGCCGGCGGCGGGCGGCGGGGTGGCGCCGGGCGGCGAGACCGCCGCGCCTGCCTCGCCTAGCGACCCTCGAGCGCGCGCCTCGCGCGGATGGCGCGCTGAAGCTCGGTCACCCAGTGGTACTTGATGCTGTACCAGACGTCGGCGCCCCAGCGCGTGTTGTGGTCGACGACGCCGGGCGGAAGGCGCTGCCCGCGCATGGCCGGGGTCCACGTGTCGAGCCATGCGCGCGTCGCCGCGTGGTCGGCGAGGCCCGAGACGTTGACCACGTAGTAGTGGTCGTAATGCTCGGGCAGCAGCACGCTGGCCACGTGCGCCTCGCCCAGGGCATGGTAGTGCCCGCGGGTGTAGTCGCTCTCCAGCGCGACGAAATCGAAGGCGAGCGTGAACCCGGTGAAGTCCTCGACGCTGTCGGGAATCTCGAAGGTGCGGCGTTCCATCGCCCACTGGTTGGGGATGACGATGCCGGTGAGCCCGCCCGCCGCGACGCTGGTCGCATAGGGAAGCCTGAGCTTGGCGATCGGCAGCGTTTCACCGGTCAGCGGGTCGACGATGGCGTCGCGCGGCTCGCGCTGGTGCGCGATGGGATCGACCACGCGAACGTCGTTGCCGAAAAGCCCTGCCATCTCGTAGAGGATCTTCACCACCTGCATGCCGCCCTGGCTGTGCCCGACCAGCATCGGCCGCAGGCCCTCGTGCTCGTAATACCACGCCACCATCCCGGCCTGGTCGGCGCCGCGCTCGTAGGGACTGTGCGTGTACTCGCCGCTGCCGGGATCGCGCACGGCGGATTCCGGGTAGCCCATGGCGACCAGGAATTCCGCGAACGCGACCATCTCGAGGAACACCGGGTAGATGCCCCCATGCACGTTGAAGATGCGCGGCGCGGGCGCCCTGGCGAGGACATCGCGGATGTCGGCGGCGCCGACATGCGCCGGGTCGAGCGCGAGGATGCGGTCCTCGAGCTCGCGAGGGACGGCGAGCTTGCGCAGCACTTCGCCCCGCGAGAGCGCAGGAGGCGCCGCCGGCGAGACCGCCGGGCCCGAGGCGCAGGCGGCGACGGTGAGCGCCAGGAAGGCGGCGAGGCATGCATCGAGACAGGTGCGCGGGAGCCGCGCTGCGCGTTGTCGCGAAGAATCGGCAGGCATCGGAAGACGTGCGACGCGGCGCGCGCGCGCCGCAGGAATCGCGACTCTACCAAAATGCCGCGAACCTCCCGGTGCATCGGTACATTCGCCCCGTCCTCCGGCCGGCCGTCCGCCTCAGTGCGCGGCCCGCTGGCGCGCCCTGACGAAGCGCTGCGCCTCGAGCGCCCAGTGCTGCTTGATGCTGTACCAGACGTCGGCGGCCCACTGCACGCTCAGCACCGTGGTGCTGTTTGGCGGGTCCTGGCCGCGCTGCGCCGGCGTCCAGGCGTTGAGCCAGTCGCGCATCGAGGCCTCGTCGGCGAGCGGCCCGACCAGCACGGCGTTGTAGTGCGAGTAGTTGGAGGGGAGCACCACGTTCTGCACGGCCGCGTTCCCCATCGGGCGATAGCGCTTGTCGTCCCGGCGGAAATTCATGGCGATGAGGTCCACGCCCAGCGTGAATCCCGTGAACTCGAGCGCGGTGTCGGGGATGACGAAGGTCCGCTCCGCCATGCTCCACTGGTTCGGAAGCACGTCGGCGAGCCCTCCCGCCCCGACTGCCGTGGCGTAGGAGACGCGGATCCCCGGCAGCGGAAGGCGCTCGCCGCCGACAGGATCGACGATGTAGCCGCGCGGCTCGAAGGCCCGGCTATGCGGGTTGAACACCTGCGGCGGCTTGTCGAGGAGGCCGGCGAGATCGTAGAGCACCTTCACCACCTGCATGCCACCCTGGCTGTGGCCGACCAGCATGGGGCGCACGCCGTCGTGCTCGTAGTACCAGGCGGCGAGCCCGGCGAGCTCGGCGCCGTCCTGGTAGCAGCTGTAGGTCAAGCGGTGCGTGCCGACGTCGCGGATCGCGTGCTCGGGGTAGCCCATCGCCACCAGGAAATGCGTGAACGATTCCATCACCCGGTACACGGGCCAGATGCCGCCGTGGATCGCCATGATGTGCGGCGCCGGCCCTTGCGCCAGCGTATGGCGCACGTCGTCGTCGCTGACGTGGTCGGGGTCGATCGCGAGGATGCGCGCCTCGAGCGCCGGCGGCAATGCCGCGCCGCGCAGCACCGCGCCGGGCGCGGGTGCGCTGCTCGCCGCGGTCGCGGTGGTCGCGGGGAGCGCGGCGCCCGCGGCGGCAGCGACCGTCGCCGTCGCCGTGGCGGTCGCGGTGTCGCCTTCAGCGGCCCGCACGGGAAGCGCTGCCGCGGTCACCAGCACCAGCGGTGCGAGCACGGCACCACGGCAGCAGGGCGCGAGGCGGCTCACGACGTCCGCGCGCATGCCCTGAATTCCCGTTCGATGCGCGCGGCGAAATCATCCGGGAGCACCGAGCGCCGCCACGACACGCCGACCGACATCGCGTCGCGCGTCTGCGAGATCGCCAGCACCGCGGGCGTGAGGGGGCCCGTCGACACGCCGCGCGTGTAGTCCTGCGCGGGACGCAGGCCATCGGGCCACGCGGGGTCCGCCTGCAACATCGACACGCCCGCCCATGCAGGGTGGTGCTTGGCGAAGAAGCGCAGGCGCCGCTGTGGCGACAACAGCGGCCAGGCGAGGGCGGCCAGCGACAACCCGAACAACGTGCGAAGGTACAGGCGGCCGCGCTTGTTGGCCTCGGTGATGGCGTGCACGTCGCGCGCCAGCGCCTCGACGGCCGCGCCGGGAGGGACGGGATGCACGATGCGCATGCTGGCAAGGAACTGCCCGAAGTCGCGGGCGTGCGCCTCGCCGAAGTCGCGACGCATGTTGACGATTGCCGCGACGGCGACATCGGGGCGCGCGGAAGCGTGGCGCCCGGGGCCGGCGATATCGGCGGACGCACGCAGCGCGATGGCGAGCACCAGGTCGTGCACGGTCGCGCCCGATGCGTGCGCGCGGGCGCGCAGCGCCGCGTGCTCGGGCGCCGAAAGGCGGAACAGGCGGTAGGCATTGCGTGAGTCGCCGGGATCGCGGTCGCGCGGCCGCATGGCGCGCTTGGACTCCGCCACCAGCGCGGGCATGGCGGCCAGCGCGCGCGCGAACCATCGTGGCTCGTGCCGCAGGAGTCCCGCATAGGTCGGGGGGTACAGGGCCGGGGGGGGTGGGGGCGGCGTGCGCGGCCGGGCGGGATCGCTTGCCAGGCGCGCGACGATCTCGCCCAGCAGCGCGGCGATGGAGTCGCCGCCGGCGATGTAGTGGTCGTAGGCGATGCCGAGGACGTGGCTGGTGCCGGCGTCCACCGCGAAGAAGCGCAGCGGCGCGCCGGGCGCGAAGGGCGCGTTGAGCGCCCCCTCGATCACGCGCGACAGCTCGTCGTCGGGAGCGTCGCCGGCCGCGTGCAGGGCGAGCGGCACGTCGAAGGACGCCGCGTCGCACCAGGCGAAGCGGCGCCGCCGCGGATCGATCGCCGGTGCCGCGATGCGCCAGCGCAGCACCGCGCCTTCGATCGCCTCGCGCAGCGCCCGTTCGTCGATGGCGCCCGCCACGCGCGCCGCGTGCACCGCGTTGTAGGGCGCGATGTCGCGCCAGCGCAGCATGGTGCGCTGGAAGAGGTTGAAGCGGCCGGGGAAGCGCCGGGGCATCATGTCTCTCCCCGGTGCGGGTGCGGCCGATGCGTTCGCGCGACGCTGCGCACGGTCAGGGGGATGCGCCGAACCTCGGAACGAAGCGGCCCGTTTCGCGGCAATACCGGGCATAGGCATCACCGTGCGCGGTGAGGAGGAAGCGCTCCTCGTTGCGCGCCTTGGCATTCATCAGCGCGACGTGCACGGCGGCCACGGCCGCCATCGGCAGGTTCGGCACGATGACGAGCGATGCCAGCATGAGCAGGATGCTGAGCGCGTAGATCGGATGGCGCACCCGGCCGAACATGCCGCTGGTGAACAGCGTCGCGGTCTCGTCCCGGGTGACCGCCATGGTCCAGTGACGGCCCATCTGTCGCCAAGCGAGGATCGACCCCGCCAGGGCGGCGACCGCGACCAGGGCCGCCAGCCCGCGAAGGGCATGGTAGGCGTCGGCGCCCGCGAAGGCCGGCAGCGCCAGCGGGCCCGCCGTGCGATGCAGCGCCAGCGCCGGGAGCGCGATCCACAGCACCACGACCCCCACGAAGCCGATGCCCATGGCCTTCTCGACGCCCTGCTCGGGTACCACCCCCGAAAGCTTGCGCGTGCGCCGGCGCCGGCGCACCACCATCGCCCCGACGATGCACCAGTAGATGGCGACGGTCGCGAGCAGCACGATGCCTGGGATATCGATGGGCGTTGTGGGCGTCGGGTTCATGCGGCGCTGCGCGCATGTGGCTTCGCGATCGATTATACGGACGTTGCGCTATGCTCTCATCGCCCGCGTGCCGCCGCGGAGCGCTGAACCGATGGCCCTGATCCTGCGCATCCTCGGCTGGTTGCCCCTCCCCGTGCTCTATGCGCTGGGGTGGCTGACCGCCTTCGTGACCTTCGACCTGCTGCGCTGGCACCGCCCGCTGGCGGCGGGCAACATCGCGCGTTCCCTTCCCGAGCTCGACGACGGCGCGCGCGCGCGCATCCTGCGGCGCGCGTATTACAACCTTGGCAACACGCTGGCCGAGGCGATCTGGGGCTGGCGCGCGGACGGGCGCAAGCTCGCCGCGCGTGTGGACATCGACAACCGGCAGCTCATCGAGCGCTATGCCGGCGAGCGCAAGCCGGTCATCCTGCTGGCCGCGCACATGTGCAACTGGGAATGGCTGATGCTCGCGGCCTGCGCCGAGCTCGGCATACCCATCGCGCCGCTGTACAAGCCGCTGCGGGTGGCCAGCGTCGACGCCTACGTGCGCGAGGCGAGGGCGCGCTTCGGCGGCCATCCCATCCCGCTCGACAACCTGCTCTACGAGCTCACCATGCGCGCCGGCGAGCCGCGCGCATTCGCCATGCTCGCCGACCAGACGCCTGCGCGCGAGGCCCCCAAGCATTGGCGGACGTTCCTGCACCAGGACACCGCCTTCTACCGCGGCATCGGCCTCATCGCGCGCTATCTCGAAGCGCCGGTGATCTTCGTGGCCATGCAGCGCCGCGGACGCGGCCGCTACACCGCGCACCTGCACGTGATCGCCGAGCCGCCTTACGACGACGACCCCGAGGACCTGATCGTGGACCGCTACGCCGCGCTGCTCGAGTCGGAGATCCGGCGCTCGCCGGCCGACTTCCTGTGGGTGCACCGCAAGTGGAAATACCCCAAGCCCGGATGACGGGGCCGGCGGACAAGGAAGCGGCGGAAGCGGCCGTCGGTTTCCCGGCGGCCGCCGGGTCGCTGTGCGGGGATCCATGACGAGGGACTCACCGATCGGCGTTGGCAGATCGGGACTGGCCGTCGTTGACCACGTCGTTCACTGTCTTCCGTCGTGCCATTGGATCCATCGCATCGTCGACGCTTCCAATTTTCCGCGCCGCGCGCGCCGGCGCTGTCGGCTCGCGATGCATTCGCGTGTAGGCCGGGGCCGACGCGATAACACCCGCGATGCGCATGGCTAAGGTCGCCGCAGCCGGTGCAATCGTGGCCGTGTTGCCCGAGGGCACCCAGGTGGCGGAAGGCTCCCCCCGCGCCGCGGCGCAAGCCGTCCACAGCCCGGGTCACGCCGCTGGGCGAGCAGGGTCCCTCCGAGCGCCCTCAACAACGCGCTCACCTGCCTCGTGTTAGACAGCCTCGCCGAAGGCGAGGACGAGGTGCTGATGACAGCATGGCCCTCACGCTGGTCGCGTGGTTGGGCGCGATCCTGCTGCGCTGCTCGCGCTGTTGACGTTCGTGCTCTTCGGCTAGCCGGATACGGCGCTCAATCAACCATGAAACCGCCGTCGACGGGAAGGCTGAGGCCATTCAGCATCGAGGCTGCGTCGCTCAGCAGGAAGGCGATCGCCTCGGCGACGTCGACGGTTTCCGCGAATCGGCCGAGCGGGATCCTCGCCATCATCGGTCGCGATTTCGCGGGATCACTCCAGGCGGCCGCCGCGAGGTCCGTCATCGTGACAACCGGGTTCACGCAATTGACGCGGATCCGGTGCCGGCCAAGCTCGTTCGCCATCACGCGACTCAACGCATCTAGAGCGCCCTTCGAGGCGCAGTATGACGCGTGGTCGGCAAAGCCCTGAAACGCCGAAATGCTCGACACGTTGACGATCGCGCCACCGCCACCGGCCGATATCCGGGCACGCGCAAACTCCTGGGACACGATCATCGCGGCGCGCGTGTTGACGGCGTGGACCAGGTCGAACGCTTCCACCGTCGCGTCCACGAAGGACTCGAGGACATTGATGCCGGCACAGTTGACAAGATAGTCGGCCGGAAGCCCCCGCAAGGCCGCGCGCTTCGCGGCCACGGCGTCGGCGAGGTCGACGACGATCGAGGTGCAATGGATCTCGTCTTCGAGGCTTTCGAGATCTGCCCGCGTACGCGAAAGAGCGACCACGGCGGCGCCGCGCGCGGCCAAGACACGCGCGGTTTCGCGGCCGATGCCCTTTCCGGCACCGGTGATCAGGGCGGTCTTTCCTTCAAAGTTCACAAGACGACCTCATTCTTCCGCAACGACAACTTGCATCTTGATCTGCCCCGGGGGATTGCGGCTCGCAAATTCGAAGGCACGCACACCCTCGGAAAACCCGAATGTCCTGGTGATCAGCGGCGAGACGTCGACCGCGCCGGATGCCAGCATCGCGACACAGCGCGGAAATACATGGGCATAGCGAAATACGTGCTCCACGCGCGCCTCCTTCACCTGTGCCGCCGCGACATCGTACCGAATCGGCTCCGCGGGAATACCCACGAAAACCACCGTTCCACCACGACAAATAACGTGGAACACTTCGGCGGCCGCGGGGCCGTGGCCAGAACATTCATAGACGACGTCAGCTCCCCATCCGTCTGTCGCGGCCATGACGGCGTCAGCGAGGGATTCTCGCGTCGCGTTGACCGTCGAGACGGCGCCGAGCTTGGAAGCGGTTTCGAGCTTTGCATCATCGACATCGCTGACAATCACGTGCGCGCAACCCGACGCCAAGGCCGCCAGAAGCGTCACGAGCCCGATGGGGCCGGCCCCGATGATCGCCGCAACGTGTCCGGGCACCGCTCGGGCCTTGGTCACCGCATGGACGCCGATGGCCAGCGGCTCGACCATCGCCGCAGCACCAAAGGAAACGTTGGCCGGCAGCTTGAACGTGAATGCTGCAGGATGAACGACGGTTGGACGAAGCACGCCATGTACGGGAGGGGTGGCCCAGAATCGGATGCTTTCGTCCAGATTGTAGAGACCCATTCGCGTTGCGCGGCCGGGTAAGCTGGGAACCCCAGGCTCCATGCACACGCGGTCGCCGATGGCAAGATCGGAGACAGCTTCTCCCACCTCGATGATTGTCCCAGATGCCTCGTGGCCGAGGATCATTGGCTCGCGGACGACGAAGCTTCCAATGGCGCCGTGCGTGAAGTAATGGACATCGGATCCGCATATGCCCACCGTGTGGACGCCGATTCGTACGTCGAACGGCCCAAGGTTCTCCTGGACGGCGAAGTCGCGCAAGGTCACGCGCCCTTTCTCCTCCAGCACCAGCGCTCTTGCATCGCTCTGTTCGCGGTTCGCAAAGTTGGGCATGGGCGCAGTCTCCTAGAGTGCCGACAGGGAAATCTACCCACGCCGCACCCTGTCCACCACGCCTGCGTTTGTCGCGTCGCGTACTTTCTTGCGGTTCGCGCCCGCCACACTCCGGTCCACGGCACCTAGGAGAACAGTACCTTGCGGGTCGAGCCTCGATATTCACTAGGGGTCTGGCGGCAGATCGCGGAAAAGCGCCGGTTGAAGTTCGCCGTGTTGTTGAAGCCGGACTCGAAGCAGATCTCGGTGACCGGACGATCAGTAGTGCGGAGGAGCATGCAGGCATGGTGCACGCGAAGCTGATTGACGAAGCGCGCAAATGTGTGGCCGGTTTGCCTCTTGAAATAGCGCGAGAACGCGGTCACCTCCATCCCGCAGAGCTCGCCGATCACGCTGAGACGAATCGTCTCCTTGAAGTGCTGGTGAATGTAATTCATGACGACTTGAAGCTGCTCGGATACGCGGGTGCAGGTCTCGGTCACTGGAACGCAGTCCAACAGCGGCCGGCGGTCCCGAGCCTCGAAACTCAGGCGGGCCAGCAACTCCAGGAAGAGGACGAGGCGGCGCGCGCCTGTCGCTTCGCCGATCTGCTGAAGGAGACGTGTCCCGTCTTCGGCCGTCGAACCGAAATACTGGAGTCCGACGGACGCCTCATCGAGCATCCGTTTCACCTCCTTCAGCTCGGCAAAGTTTCCGCATAGCGTCGCTGCGAGCTCGGATGTGAACTGGACGAGCATGTCCCGATCTGGCACTGTCTCTTCGGCACCGACGTCACTGACCCAGTTGTGGGGAAGATTCGGCCCGGTCAGGACAAGGCAACCGGGGTCGAAGCTACCCACGTAACCTCCAACCATCATCTGGCCGGAGGACCGCTGGATCAGGTGCAGTTCGAACTCGGGATGGAAATGCCATTTCGCCAGGTGATGGGGATAGTCGTGAACGTCCCACCTGAACGAATCGGATGGCGCGCAGACGATGACTTCGTAAGCCGGTTCAACGTTGATCATCCGCCACCCCTATTCCGTCGAAAGGAGGATTCGTTGGCATGCGGCGCTCTCCCGCAGTCGCCGTGCCGAAGCGCGTGCAACGCGCCCAGGGCGGCCGATTCGCAAGAATGATTGCAAGAGGTCGAATTTTGACGTTGCGACAGCAAGGGCCGGTCAATAGATTGATTCCAACATGCAAAACGCACCCTCGGAGTGCGGCGCAGGTGAGCCGCCGCGCGAGGCGGTCGATAATTTCACATAATAGACCGCCTGCAGGGAAATCCAAGCGACATCGTATGCTGCTGTCGTTTACAAGATTGCGCAGGACGATCGAATGACCAGCATCCACGTCACCGACGTCACAAAGACGTGGGCCAAGGCTGCCGCCTTGCGAGGGGTGAGCTTCTCCGCCGGGTCAGGAGAGTTCGTGGCGCTGCTGGGACCCTCCGGGTGCGGGAAGTCAACCACGCTTCGCGTGGTGGCTGGACTGGAGACCGCGGACAGCGGCACGGTCAAGTTCAACGGGCAGGACGTCACCGCCTTCCCGCCCGCGGCACGACAGCTTTCGATGGTGTTTCAGTCCTACGCGCTGTTCGGGCACCTCAACGTCCGTGAAAACATCTTGTTTGGCCTAAGGGTGCGGCGCATCGCAGGAACGGAGTGCGAACGTCGACTGGCTCGAGCGACTCAGATGCTGTCGATCGGCTCATTGTTGGATCGCCGTCCAGCGCAGCTCTCCGGTGGTCAGCGCCAACGCGTGGCGCTGGCTCGCGCGATTGTCGCGGAAACCAGCATTTGCTTGATGGACGAGCCACTGTCGAACCTCGATGCGCAGCTCAGGATGGAGATGCGCGGCGAGATCCGGGAGCTGCAGCGGCGGCTGGGCATGACGATGCTCTACGTCACACATGACCAGACCGAAGCCATGACGATGGCGGACAAAGTGGTGCTTCTTAGCGAGGGTCGTGTCGAGCAGATCGGCACGCCTCGGGATCTCTATCGCAACCCGGGCTCGGTGTTCGCGGCACGATTCATCGGTGCGCCCGCAATGAACCTGCTCCGGCTGGAAAGCAGTAGGCTTCGGCAGGCACTTGGCCATCGCGTGCCGCACAGCGCCGCGACCCTCGGCGTGCGACCTGAAGCCATCAGGGTCAATGCGGGGAACCTGCAGGCGGAAGTGATCAGCGCCGAGTATCACGGCGCAGACTCGCTGATTCTCTGCGACGTGGCAGGCGAACGAATGATCGTCCGAGCAAGCGAAGGCGCGGCGTTCGTGCCAGGTGATCGCGTGAATCTCGACTGGAGCGTCGAGGATATGCACCTGTTCGACGCCCATGGCATTCGTCTTGCAGGTGAATGGGCGTGACGTCGGCGCGCTCCGGGCGTGCTTCGATTCATGGGTGGCTGCTCGTCACGCCGGCGCTCTTCCTGCTCGCGACATTCACATATTGGCCGATCCTCGGGTCCATCGTCCATAGCCTGTACGAAACACCGCGCAAACGCCAGATCGCAAAGTTCGTCGGCCTCGCGAACTACGACCGGCTCCTTGCCGATCCCGTGTTCATCAAGGTGCTGGTCAACAATCTGATCTTCGCGGCCGGGACCATTGTGCCGAGCATTGTGATCGCCATCATCATGGCGCTTTGGGTCGACAGCCAGATCAGGTGGCGCGGGTTGCTGCGACTGGCATACTTCCTGCCCACCATGCTTCCGATGATCGCGGCGGCCAACATATGGCTCTTCTTCTACACGCCCAACTATGGCCTGCTGGACCAGATACTCGCGCCCTTCGGCCTAGGTGAAAACAACTGGCTGGGTAACTCGAATACCGTTTTGGCCTGCATCATGGTCATGACAGTATGGAAAGAGGCCGGTTTCTTCATGATCTTCTACTTGGCGGCGCTGCAGCAGATTCAACCGGAGTTGCATGAAGCCGCCAGCATCGACGGGGCAAGCAGGTTCTATTTCTTCCGGCGCGTCACCTTCCCGGTGTTGATGCCGACCACGCTCTTCGTGCTCATCAATGCGACGATAAATTCGTTCAAGCTGGTCGACCATATTATTGTCATGACGAAGGGAGGGCCGGACAATGCGAGCTCGTTGCTGCTCTACTACCTCTACGAGACGGCCTTCAGCTTCTGGGACACGAGCTACGCTTCGGTGCTGACAGTAGTCCTGCTGGTGATCCTCTCGATCGTGGCCATCGGGCAATTCGTCGTGCTCGACAGCAGGACCCACTATCGATGAGACCGTCCGGACACATATCGATCGCGGAAGGCGTGGCTGCGTCCGTCCTGGGCCTGCTGTGGATGCTCCCGCTGTTGTTCGCGCTGTGGGCCGCTCTTCACCCGCAGGGATATGCCACGAAATTCGTCATGTCGGCCCCGCTGACCTTGGACAACTTCGTGGTGGCATGGAGCAGGGCGCCGTTTGCCCGCTACTTCCTGAATACCTTCATTCTCGTCACGATAATCATCGTCGGCCAGTTCGTGCTATGCACGCTGGCCGCCTACGCATTCGCGCGAACGAGATTTCGTGGCGACACCTGGGTGTTTGCGCTGATCCTCGTGCAGTTGATGATCACCCCCGATGTCCTGATGGTCGAGAACTACAAAACGGTCGGTTTGCTGGGTCAGCTGGACAGCGTCGTCGGGATCGCGTTGCCCTACATGGCGAGCGCGTTCGGCGTGTTTCTGCTTCGGCAGGCCTTCAAGCAGGTACCGAAGGAGCTCGACGAGGCGGCACAGGTGGAGGGGGCGTCCAGCCTCTACATCCTCTGGAAGGTCTACGTCCCGTCGGCCCGCGCCGTCTATCTGGCCTACGGTTTGGTCTCCGTGAGCTTTCACTGGAACAATTTCCTGTGGCCTCTCGTCGTCACGAACTCGGTCGAAACGCGGCCGCTGACGGTCGGCTTGTCGCTGTTCGCTGCGACGGAGACAGGCGTCGACTGGGCGATCATCAGTGCGGCGACCGTCATTTCAGTTGCTCCGTTGGTAGTTGCTTTCCTGTTGTTCCAACGGCAGTTCGTCCAGTCGTTCATTCGTGCAGGAATCAAGTAGAAAAGGAGGAGAGACCATGCCACGCTTTATAGGCAACATGATTGCGGGGATCGTACTCATCGGCCTTTCGGCCGCCGCGCATGCGATCGAGATCACGATGTACTATCCCGTCGCCGCCGGCGGGCCCATTGCGGAGACGTACCAGAGACTTGCCGCCGAGTTCACGGCGGAGAACAGCGAGAAGATCGTCATCAAGCCGATTTTCGCCGGCAATCAGGTCGATGCGCTGATCAAGGTCCAGACCGCGATCCGTGGAGGCACGCCGCCTGCGATGGCCGTCCTCGACTCCACCAACGTCTTCACGCTGATCAATGATGACTTGATTCAGCCGATATCGGAGTTCGCGAAGACCGACGACGATCGGCGCATGTTGAAGGACATGTATCCGGCGTTCCTGGCCAACTCGGTTGTCAACGGGGCGGTCTGGAGCTTGCCGTTCCAGCGATCGACGTTGATCATGTACTACAACAAGGAGGCATTCCGGGAAGTCGGGTTGAATCCGGACGTGCCTCCCGCGACTTGGGCCGAGCTCGCCGTTGCCGCCGAAAAGCTGGTCGTCAAGGACGCGCAAGGCAAAGTCGTCCGCTACGGCATCGAGATCCCGTCCTCCCAGCCGGACCTCTACTGGCCGTTTCAGGCAATGGTGACGGAAGCCGGCGGGACGATGATGAACGAAACGGGCAACAAGACCTACTTCAATTCGCCCGAGCACAAGAAGGCACTCGAATTCTGGGTCTCGCTGATCAACAAGGGGGTGATGCCAAGCGGAATCACGGCCTGGCCAACCGTGCCGACGGACTTTCTCGAACGGCGGGCGGCGATCATATGGCACACAACGGGTAACCTGGTTCGCATCACCAACGAGGCCAAGTTCCCGTTTGGTGCCGCCATGCTTCCCGCCGACGTTAGGCGCGGGACCCCCGTTGGTGGAGGCAACATCTTCATCTTCAAGGACGCACCCAAGGAGGAGCAGCAAGCGGCTTGGCAGTTTGCACGCTGGCTGGCGAGGCCGGAACGGGCCGCGGAATTCTCGATCCGCACGGGTTACGTCGCGACGCGCGCGGCGGCGTATGAAGTACCGGCGATGAAGGAGTATGTCGCCAAGAACCCGTTGGCATTGGTCGCGAGAGATCAACTGCAATACGCAGTGAAAGCGTTGTCGGTCTCTGACAACGCGAAGGTACACAAGATACTTATGGACCAGCTCCAGACCGCCCTGACCGGCAACGCAAAGCCCGCCGAGGCACTTGATCGTGCCCAACAGCAGGCCACCGAAGCTCTCCGCAAGTACCAATAGCAGATTTTGGGCTTGGCACCATGATGAGTATGCGATGGACGCTCGCCTCGAGTTGGCGTTGAGCCTTGCGACCGAGGCGAGCGAGATGCTTGCGGCGCTACGTCGCGCGCCGATCCACGTCGGTGTGAAGGGTCTTCAAGACTTCGTGACCGACGCAGACCGCGCGGTCGAGTCGCTTATCCGTCGCCGGGTGTCGAAAAGCTTCCCCGGTGACGAGGTGCTGGGTGAGGAGGGCGGCGGCAATGTTGGCGCGCGCGGCTGGGTCGTGGATCCGATCGACGGCACCATCAATTTCATTCGGGGGTTGCCGTTCTTTGCCGTAAGCATCGCGTACCTAGAGGACGGCGTGCCGATCGTCGGCGTGGTCGCCATGCCAGCGACGGGCGAGATCTTTCAGGCTGTGCGCGGCAAGGGGGCCTTCCTGAATGGCGGTCCCGTTCGCGTGAGCGCATGTGCCGAGCTGTCGCGCGCGAGAATCGTGGCCGGCTACGCCCAACGCGGGAGCCGCGAGCAACACCTCGCCGTGCTGGATCGGCTTTACGCGGCTGGTTGTGACGTGATCAAGTTCAACTCGGCCGCTGTTTGTCTCGCCATGGTTGCGGCGGGGCGCATTGACGGATATGTCGAGCGTGAGCTCATGTCCTGGGATGTGCTCGCGGGAAAGTTGCTCGTCGAGGAGGCTGGAGGCATGGCGTCCGGATTCGCTCCGGAGCGAAGTCTCGGCGAGCGTGGGGCGATCGTGGCAGGTACACGACGCATCTTCGATGCGCTCAAGGTCGCGTCATTGTGGGGTAAAGAAGCATGAACGGTCCCATTCACGGAAATGATGCCGGGAGTGCACGTCCGGGTGCGCGCTCCGTGGTTATAGCCCAGATCACCGACCTGCACGTGCGCGCCGACCCGGTGTCGGCGTTCGGTAGCGTCGATACGGGCGAGCGCCTGGAACGCGTGGTCGACGCGATCATGTCGCTCGACGAGCGACCCGATACGGTGATCATCACGGGGGATCTCGTCGATTACGGCACCATGGCCGAGTACGCGCGTCTGCAGCACATCCTCTCGAGACTTTCGATGCCGGTGTTCCCAATACCTGGGAATCACGATGACCGACGGAACCTGATCGCGTCATTCCCGATTCTCGCGGGACGCCTCGAGAACTGTTTCGTCCAGTACATCGTCGACGAATTCCCGGTTCGCCTCGTTGGGCTAGACACGCTTTCGCCGGGCCAGGTCGGCGGAACGCTGTGCGAAAGGCGCCTGCGCTATATCGAACGGGTGATTGCGTCGTCCGACAAGCCAACGTTGATGTTCATGCACCATCCCCCATTCGACGTCGGGCAACAGGCCAATCCCGATCTCTCGTGCAGCAACGCCGATCGCCTCGCGCTGCTCTTGGATGGCCAGTCGCATGTGCTAGGAGTCGTGTGTGGTCATATTCATCGAGCGGTCACGTCGCGTTTGGGCCAGACCATTGCGATGACGGTCCCGGCAGTCGCTCCGATGTTGGAGATGACGCTGTCAGGGGCCTTGCCGTCCAGGTGGCTGCCGTCGGAACCCGGCTACGTCTTGCACGCGTGGAATCCCGTCGCGGGCATGGTGTCGACCGCATGCGTCGCTGGTGAGCGCGCTGGCACGCAACCCTTTTCCTAGGGTAGCGCGCGAAAGCGGGCAGCGCCCCTCGGCGGATCCCGTCCAGCACGCGCGCGAAGCGCTCAGCGTTGAACGTCGGGAAGCCGTCGTAGTTGCGCACGTGCAGGTGCACCAGCGTGGCGCCGGCCTCGAAGGCCTCGTGCGTCGATTCGACCTGCTCGTCGACGCTGATCGGCACCGCGGGATTGTCCTTCTTCTCGGGCAGCGAGCCGGTGATGGCGACGGCGATGATGGCGGGCGTGGTCATGGGGGGATGTCCGGTCGAAGTCCGGCGCCGGCGGCGGCAAGAACAAAAAGGCCCGCATCGCTGCGGGCCTTTTTGTTCGATCTGGTTGCGGGGATAGGATTTGAACCTATGACCTTCGGGTTATGAGCCCGACGAGCTGCCAGACTGCTCCACCCCGCACCCGGATTATAGCGCAACCGGGGCCGCCGGTCAAAGCGGCCCGGCGGCCCCGCCGTCGGGAGGGGTGGCGCGGGGCGGCGCCGCGCACCGCCCCGGCGGTCACATCATCCCCAGCGCCCTCGGCAGCCAGATCGACATCGCCGGCCAGTAGGTCACGATCACCAGGAACACCAGCATGGTCAGGAGCCACGGCCAGACGGCGATGGTGAGCTCGGTGATGCCCATTCGCGCGATGCCGGACGCGACGTAGAGGTTCAAGCCCACCGGCGGGTGGCACATGCCCACCTCCATGTTGACCGTCATGATGATGCCGAAATGGATGGGGTCGATGCCGAGCTTCATCGCGACGGGAAAGAGGATCGGCGCCATGATCAGCACGATCGACGAGGGCTCCATCACGTTGCCGGCGAGCAGCAGGATGATGTTCACGAACAGCAGGAAGGTGATGGGGCCGAGGCCCTGTCCCAGCATCCACGCCGCCAGCGCCTGCGGGATGTTCTCGGCCGTCATCAGGTAGCTGAACATCACCGCGTTGGTGATGATGTACAGCAGCATCGCGCTCATGTTCGCCGAGTCGAGCAGCACCTTCGGCACCTGCTTCAGCGAAAGGTCCTTGTACACGAACACCGCCACGAAGAACGCGTACACCGCGCTCATCGCGGCGGCCTCGGTCGGCGTGAAGATGCCGGTGTAGATCCCGCCGATCACCACGACGATCAGCAGCAGTCCCCACACGCTCTTGCGGAACGCGCGCCAGCGCTCGCCCCACGACGCCCGGGGAAGGCGCGGGTAGTCGTTCTTGCGCGCGCGGTACCAGGTGGTGAGCCCCAGCATCGTGGCCAGCGCCAGCCCGGGGATGATGCCGGCGATGAACAGCGCGCCGATCGAACTGTTGGTGGCGACGCCGTACATCACCATGACGATCGAGGGCGGGATCAGGATGCCGAGCGCGCCCGAGGTGGTGATGACGCCCGCGCCGAAGCGCGCCGGGAAGCCCTGCTTGATCATCGCCGGCAGGATGATCGAGCCGATGGCGACCACCGTCGCCGGCGAGCTCCCCGACACCGCGGCGAACAGCGCGCAGGCCATCACGCCCGCGAGGCCGAGACCACCGTGCCAATGGCCCACGATCGACGACGCGAAGTCGATCATCCTCCGCGCCACGCCGCCGTGGGTGAGGAAGTTGCCGGCCAGGATGAAGAACGGGATCGCCATGATCTCGAACTTCTCGATGCCGCTGAAGAGCTTCAGCGCGACCGACTCGACCGGCACGTCGGTCATGAAGAACAGGTAGGTCAGCACCGTCAGGCCGAGCGAGATCGAGATCGGCATGCCGGTCAGCATCAGGCCGGCCAGCAGGCCGAAGATGATCCAGGCGCTGGCGATGTCGACCCCCGCGAACTTCAGTAGCAGCGGAAGGGCGATGATGGCGACGGGGACCAGCGCGGGCCAGCGCGCGGCGTTCGGGTCCTGCCCGGGGTGCGCGAGCGAGCTCATCGCCGTCCTCCGCCGCCGACGGGGTGAAGGTCGGGGGGCGCCTCGTAGGCGTCGCCGATGCCCTCGACGTGCGCGACGTCGTGGCGCGGCAGCTCATTCGTGCGCAGGAAGCCCCAGGCGACCTGCAGGAAGCGGAAGCACATCAGGAACGAGCCCAGCGGGATGCACAGGTAGGCGATCCACTTGGGCATCTCGAGGTCGGGGGTGACGATGTCGGTGTGTGCCATCTCCCACACGAATCCCGTGCTCAACCAGCCCACCACGCCGGTGAACAGCGCGCCGGCGAGGAGCCCGACCAGCACGTAGGTGCGGTAGAGACCGGGCGGTAGCCGGTTGATCATCACGTCGACACCCACGTGGATGCCCGTACGGACGCCATAGGCGGCGCCGAACTTGGCCATCCAGATGAACATGTAGATGCACAGTTCCTGCGCCCAGGAGAGGTCGATCCTGAGCAGCGCGTCCTGGAACCCGGGTATCGGGAGCCCGGCGAGGTAGCGGTGCAGGACGGCGATGAATATCAGCACCGTCGCGGCGCCGATCAACGTGGCGATCAACCACTCTTCGAGTCGGTCGAGGACCTTCAGCATCGCGGCTCCCTTCGATGCAAAAACGCCACTGCGCGCGGATGCGGGCAGTGGCGTCGTGGGGCGAAACTCCCGTGCGGTCTAGTGCTTGAAGCCGATCGCCTTGTACACGGCCTCGACGGTGTCGGCGCCGATGCGCGCCTTGTTCTCGGCATGCACGGGAAGCAGCGCCTTCTTCATGGCGTCGCGCTCGGCGTCGGTGAGGGTGAGGATCTCGGTCTTGCCGCTCTTCTTCACGGCCTCGATCGCATCGTCGTTTTCCTTCTTGGCGATGTCGTTGGCGTACGTCGTGGCGTCCTTCATCGCACCCTCGAGGGTCGTGCGGATGTCGGCGGGCAGGCCGTCCCAGAACTTCTTGTTGACGATCACCGCGTAGCCCAGGTAGCCGTGGTGGGTCAACGCCAGGAACTTCTGCACCTCGTGCATCTTCTGGGTGTAGAAGTTCGACGGCGGGTTCTCGGTGCCGTCGACCACGCCGGTCTGCAGCGCCTGGTAGACCTCGGAGAACGCCATCACCTGCGGGATCGCGCCGAGCGCCTTCATCTGGTCGCCGAGCACCTTCGACGACTGGATGCGCATCTTGAGGCCCTTGTAGTCACCCGGCATGCGGATCGAGCGGTTGGCGCTCATGTCCTTGAAGCCGTTGTCCCAGTAGGCGAGGCCGACGATGCCCTTGGGCTCGAGCTTCTTGAACAGCGCCGCGCCCACGGGGCCTCCGGTGACCTTGTGCAGCTCGTCGTAGCTGCCGAAGAGGAACGGCAGGTCGAAGACCTCGAAGTCGCGCACGCCGAGCGGCCCGAACTTGGCGAGCGACGGGGCGAGCATCTGCACCGAGCCGAGCTGCAGCGCGTCCATTTCCTCGCCGTCCTTGAACAGCGTGCTGTTCGGGTAGACCTCGACCTTGACGCGGCCGTTGGTGCGTTCCTCGGCGAGCTTCTTGAATTGCTCGGCGCCCTTGCCCTTGGGGGTGTTGACGGCGACGACGTGGCTGAACTTGATGACGATGGGCTGCTGCGCGTAGGCAGAAGCGGCGAATGCGAGCGCGACGAGGCCCGCCAGGATACGACCGGAACGCATGCTGATCCTCCTATCGGAATGGCGCGGCACGGGAACCCCGTCGCGAGGCGAGGGGCGTTCCTGCGTCCTCCCGGCGAGGGACCCCTGACGATCCGGCCCCCGCGCGGCAGGGCGCCACACCGGCACGGGGCCGGCGTGGGGCCGCCTGACGGGGGGAGTTTAGCCGCGAATGCGCGCAGCGGCAAACGCCGCCAGGCGCCGGCGCGCGGCGGCGGACGCCGTCGCCGTCGCCGGGCACCGCGATCAGGTGTTGTCGCGCGTGGCGAACGACTTGAGGTCGCTCGCCGGCCCGACTACGTAGTACGAGGTCACCTCGCCACCGGCGAACTGCTGCGAGTCGACGGTGAGGTAGGCCGTCGCGGTTCCCGGCATCCGGAACTCGAGCTTGTGGTTGGTCGGCGTCAGCACGAAGTACGCGGAGGCCTGCGTGTAGCCGATGCCGCTGGCCTTGAGCTCGTCGTCGACGTAAAGATCGAAGACCGCGATGTCGGGCGAGCCGTTGACGAAGCGCACGCTCGCCATGTTCTTCGGCGGCGGGAGGTTGTGGTCCGGCAGCACGGTGAGGGTCTGCGAGCCGTTGGGCCCCGAGATCAGCAGCGTCGAGTCGGTCGAAACGGAGAAGCTCTTCTGCGCGCTGGCGATGATCGCGCCCGGCGTGTCGTGCGACTGGAACGACATGGTGTGCGTGCCCGCGGGCAGCGAAAAGTACGTCGTCGCGGCCGAGGGATAGTCGACGTCGGAGATGCCGATGGTGCCGTCCCAGAGCGCGTCGACCGAGCCGGCCTGGTACGCGCCGTTGACGACCTTGACCGCGGCCACGGTGTTCGGCACGAGGCTGGTGGTGCCGCTCGTCATGTCGACGCGCATCATGTTGATGGCGTGCGTGCCGTCCTGCACGTACAGGTAATAGGCGAAGGTGGACTGGTCGGGGAAGTCGAGCGCACCGGAATCGAACACCAGGGTGGTCGAGCCGCCGCGTGTCAGGCGGATACGCTGCGGCCCCGAGTCGATGCGCTGGAACGCCGTCGTGCTCGCGAGCGCGATACCGAACTGCGCGTCGTAGTCGGTGATGTCGAAGTCCGGCGTGGTGATGTACACGCCGAAGCCGCCGGCGCCGGTCGCCATGTGCGTGAGGCGGTATTGCGCGTTGCCGGGGTTGAGCGCGACGAACGAATCGGTCTGCACCGCCGCATTGGCCTGGTCGGACATGCCGTAGGCGAGCACGGTGTACGAGGTGTACCCCGACAGCGAGGCACTGGCCCCGGCGATGGCGTCGGGCTGGTCCGGAAGCAGCACGTCGAACGACGTCTGCCGGTTGTCGAACTGGACGTAGTCGGTGGGCGTGATGAACGGGACGCTCGACCAGACCGTCGACCCGCCGCTGTCGACGTTGAGCGCGGGCGCATCGGGGATGAAGCCGATGAAGCGCACCGACGCGGGGCGCGTCGGGAAATTGTTGATGGTGTTGATCTTGCACCCGGCGAGCGTCGCGATCAGCGCCACCGCCAGGAGGGCGAAACTTCGGGGGAAGGACATCGGCAACCTCCGGGACAGGCCGCCATGATGCCACGAGCCGCCGTGGCGGGCGGTCCTCCCGTATCCCGCGCCCGGGCGTCGGGCGGGGCGCGCCATGTCGCGCGAAATGAAGGTCGCGCCCGGTGAACCTTGTCGGCGCCGCGCTGTCGCAGGCAGTGCCGCAGGGAGGCCGCGCCCGCGCATTGCGCGAGGTGGTGCCCGGGGACCGGTGGTGCCGTGATTCGGCGGGTGCCGCCGCCCGCCCGTCGGTCGCCCGCAGGCGGGCCTCCCGGCGTGGTTTATAACGCCGCTTCGGGAAAAGGCTCCCGTCGGTGCCTTTTCGCAAACGCACAGGGAAAACATGGCAACCATCCGGCAATTCGCCGCCGCGGCCCTCACGGCCTCGGCATTGCTCGTCGCGGCGCCTTCGGCGCGCGCGGACATGTCGCAGCAGCAGATCGAGGAGCTCCTGACCGAGCTCAAGGGCATTCGCGCAGCGCTCGAGAAGATGACGGTACCGGCGCAGCCTGCGCAGGCGCCGGAACCGGTGAGCGACAAGGTCGCAATGGCCATGCCCGCGGGGGCCTATGCGTTGGGCAAGGCCGATGCCCCGCTGGTCATGATCGAGTACACCGACCTCCAGTGCCCGTTCTGCCAGCAGTTCCACAACAACGCGTACGACGAGATCAAGAAGAACTACATCGATACCGGCAAGCTGTACTTCCTGTCGCGCGACTACCCGCTCGACTTCCACCCCTGGGCGCGTCCCGCGGCGGTGGCGGCGCGCTGCGCGGGCGACCAAGGCAAGTTCTGGGAGCTGCGCAACGTGCTCATCGCCAACGCGGACAAGCTGTCCAAGGAGATGATCGCCCAGCACGCGTCCGAGCTGAAGCTCGACATGAAGAAGTTCGACGCCTGCGCCTCGTCCGACTTCTACAAGGCCGACATCGACAAGCAGGTCGCCGAGGGCAATGCGGCGGGCGTGACCGGCACGCCCTCGTTCGTGATCGGCCGCGTGCAGAACGGCCAGATCGACGGCGTGCGCATCGTCGGCGCGATGCCTTATGCGTCGTTCGACGCCAAGCTCAAGGAGCTGCTGGCGGCGCAGTAGTCCCGCTTCGACGGGCGTGGCGCGCGCCACGCCCGGTCCTTCAGCCCGGGCGCTGCCAGAGGGCGGCGGTGGCGTAGTGCGAAGGCGGCGCGCCCAGCGCCGCCAGGCGCCAGGGGCCCGGGAGGTAGGGCGCGGTGCCCTCGGCCAGCGACAGCGCGGGCGCGGTGCCCGTGGCCTGCCGCTCGTTTCCTCCGTTCGGCGAGGCTTCCTCGGCGGCCGCGTCGCCGTCCACGTCGACGCCGATGCGGCCCATGGGCGCACCGATCCCGTCGCCGGTGGCCTTGCTCATCGCCTCCTTGCAGGTCCACAGGCGCAGGAAGCGCCGGCGCGAAGCGTCGGCGTCGAGCCCCGCCATGGCCTCGCGCTCGCGGGGCGTGCAGAACTTGCGCGCGAGGCGCGAGGCATCGACCTCGCGGTCCGCGCGCTCGAGGTCGACGCCGATGCGCAGGCGGCCCGCGCCGTCCTGCACGACGGCGATGATCGCGGCGTCGCGGGTGTGCGACACGTTGAAGTCCGGCGCGCCCGCGAGGTCGAGCTGCGGGCGGCCGCGCGCGCCCCGCACGATCGGCACCGCAGCGGGCGGGATGTCGAGCGCGCGGCCGAGCAGCATCCGCAGCGTGGCGCGGCCGGCGATGTAGCGCTCGCGCAGCTGCGGCCGCGTGAAGCGCCCGGCGCGCGCGTGCTCGCCTTCGGCGAGCAGCGGCACGACCGACGCGATGGCCTCGTCGCTCCAGGCGATGGGCAGCATCCATGCCGCCACGCCGGGGAGCGCGACTTCCAGCGCGCGCGCGACGGCGTTGCCCGGCAGGGGCAAGTCGTCTACCCTCACGGGCTCTTCCCCAGTCTCGAGGCACCGCCGGCGCGGAAGGCCCGAACCAGCCGATGCGTTGGATGCTCGATGCGCTCACCCGATTGCCTTTGCCCGTGCTCTACGGGGTCGCCGGCACGGTGCGCTTCATCGCCTTCCACGTGCTGCGTTGGCGCCGCGACGTCGCGCTCGGCAACATCGCGCTGGCGTTCCCCGGCGAGACGCGCGCGGCGCAGGAGGCGATGCTGGCGCGAAGCTACGACAACCTCGGCGACGTGCTCGCCGAGACGGTGTGGGCCTACGGCGCGAGCGCCGAGGCCATCGGCACGCGGGTGAGCATCGAGGGCGGCGAAGCCGTCCAGGCGCTGATCCGCGAGGGCCGGTCGCTGCTGCTGCTGGCGGGGCATTTCTGCAACTGGGAATGGCTGCTCCTGTCCGCTGGCGCCAAACTCGGAATCCCCGTCGACGCCGTGTACAAGCCGCCGCGCCAGCGCGTCTTCGACGAGTTCCTGCGCGACGGCCGCTCGCGCTTCGGCGGCAATCCCATCCCGTTCCCGCGCTTCGTCGCCGAGATGATGCGCCGCCGCGGCGAGGCGCGCGCCTACGCGATGGTCGCCGACCAGACGCCCATCGCCAACGACGACAAGTACTGGACCACGTTCATGGGTCGCGACACGGCGTTCTATGTCGGCGCCGACACCATCGCGCGCATGCTCAAGGCCCCCGTGTTCTTCGTGGCGATGCAGCGCGTGGCGCGCGGGCGCTACCGCGTGAGGATCGTCCCGCTGGCCGCGCCTCCCCACGCCCGCGAGGGCCATGCCATCGTCGAGGCCTACGTGCGCATGCTCGAGGCCGAGATCCGCGAGAGCCCTGCCGATTGGCTGTGGATTCACCGCAAGTGGAAATACGCGAAGCCGCTGTACGGCTGAGGCTCAGGCCGTCGCGCCCTCGCGTTCGGCGAGGTGGAGCGCCATCGCGCGCACCGTCGGGTAGTCGAAGAAATCGGTGACTTCGAGGCGCCCCGGCCACGCGGCGTCGACGCGCTCGTAGATCTTCGCCAGTGCGAGCGAGCTCGTGCCGAGCTCGAAGAGGTTGTCCTCGGGCTCGATGCGCTTGCCGGGCAGCTCGGCGCGGCAGATCTCCAGCAGGTCGCGCTCGATCGCGCTCGCCACCGACGCGTCGCCGCCCTGCGCCTCGCAGGCGGCGAGCTCGAGCAGCACGCCGGTGTAGTCGCCCCGCTCGAAGGCCTCGGCCAGCGCGAAGCGCTGCAGCTTGCCGCTGGTGGTCTTGGGCAGCTGGCGCATCGGCACCACGGCGCGCGCGGCGATGCCGGCATGCGTCGACAGCGCGCGGCGCACGGCCTGGGCGACCGGCACGAACGACGCCGCGTCGGCACCGCGGTGGTGGATGAAGGCGATCACCTCGTCGCTGACCCCGTCGCGCGCGCGCACGCCGGCGATGGCGACGCGGCCCGCCTCGATGCCCCCGTGCCGCGCCACGAGCTCCTCGAGGTCCGGCGGGTAGAGGTTCTGCCCGGCGACGAGGATGAGCTCCTTGGCGCGGCCGGTGACGACGAGCTCGCCGTCGACGATCGCGCCGAGGTCCCCCGTGTCCAGCCAGCCCTCACCGTCGATGGTGGCCTGGGTGAGGGCGTCGTCACCGTAGTAGCCGCGCGTGACGCCGCCGCCCCGGATCAGCACATGGCCCACGGTGCCGTCGGCCAGTGCGCGGTGATCGTCGCCGGCGACGCGCAGCTCGCAGTCCTGCACGGGCGTTCCGACCTTGACGTGCTCGACGCCGCCTTCGCTGCCGGCGTCCACGCGCTCTGCGCGCTGCCCGACGCCGAGCCGCCCGCGCGCGAGCCGGACGGTCTCGAGCGGACGCCGCATCGGCGGAAAGGTGACCGCGAGGCTCGCCTCGGCGAGGCCGTAGACCGGCAGCATCACGTCGGGGTCGAGGCCTGCGGGCGCGAGTGCCTTCGCGAAGTCGCGGCACAGCGTGGCCGATATCGGCTCGGCGCCATTGAACACGACGCGCAGCTGCGACAGGTCCAGCGTCGCCGCCTGCGCCGCGTCGAAGCTGCGCAGGTAGTGCTGGTAGCCGAAGTTGGGCGAGCAGGTGACGCTCACGCGGTGCTCGCTGGCCTTTTGCATCCACAGCGACGGCCGCCGCACGAACAGCGGCGCCGGCATCAGCCAGTGCGAGGCGCCCGCGCACACCGGCGCGAGGTGGAAGCCGATCAGCCCCATGTCATGGGTCAGCGGCATCCACGACAGCGAGCTGTCGCCTTCGTGCGCGCCGCCGATGCCCTCGAGGATCGCCGCGATGTTGGTCATCAGGTTGCGATGCGTCAGCACCACGCCCTTGGGCGCGCTGGTCGATCCCGACGAGAACTGGATGAACGCGACGTCGCCGGGCTTCGCCACGGCCGTGCGGCCCGGCGCGGCGTCGGAAGCCAGGTCCTCGACGTACAGGACGCGCGAGGCGAGGCGCGCCAGTGCCGCGGCGTGGCCCGCCTCGGCGGCAGCCTGCTCGATGCGCGCGAATGCGCGCCGCTCGGCGAGCACCCAGGGCTCGTCGAGGCGCTCGAGCACCTTGAGGAACTTGTGCCGGTGCTGCTCGGTGGTGCCGGTGGCGAGCGGGACCGCGGGCATGCCGCCCAGCACGCAGGCCCAGAACGCGTCGACGAAGGGCTCGAGTGCGTCGCACAGCAGGATCACCGGCGTGCGCTCGCACACGCCGCGCCGCTGCAGCTCACCCAGCACGGTCAGCGCGCGCGCGTGCAACTCGGCGTAGCCGACGCGCCGCTCCTCGGCCTCGCCGGCGATGAAGTGGACGGCGTGCGGCGAGGCGGCTCGCGCGGCGAGCGCCTCCTGCAGGGTGGCGAATGGCGGCATCAGTGGCGCAGGGGGCGCACGTCGACGACGATCGCGCCCTTCGGTCGCAGGTTGACGCGCGCGTCCATCGCCATCGGTTCGCGCGAGCGCGGCTCGAAGGCGCAGGCGCGCGCGAGGGTGACGAGGTGCACGAGCATTTCCGCGAGCGCCAGCGGCTCGCCGATGCAGGCGCGCGGGCCGAGCCCGAACGGCAGGTAGCAGAAGCGCGAGCGCGACGCCGCGCGCTCGGGCGCGAAACGCGACGGGTCGAACGCCTCGGCGTCCTCCCAGAAGCCGGGGTGGCGATGCACGAGGTAGGGCGAGACGATCACCTCGTCGCCCGGCGCGAGCTCGATGCCTTGCACCGAAGTGGGCGTGCGTACGCGCCGCGTCAGCGCCCATCCCGGCGGATACAGGCGCAGCGCCTCGGCGATCACTTGCGCGGCGAAGGGGAAGGTCGCGGGAGTCGGCGCATCGAGCGCCTCGGCGGGCGCCTGCTGCGCCTCGGCCACGAGCCGCGCCGCGGCGTCGGCGTGACGCAGCAGCAGGTACCAGGCCCACGACAGCGCGCTGGCCGTGGTCTCGTGCCCCGCGACGATCATGGTGAAGACCTCGTCGCGAACCTGGCGGTCGCTCATCGGCTCGCCGCTGTGCCGGTCGCGCGCGTCGAGCATCGACTGCAGGATGTCGTCGCGCCGCTCACCGCTCGCACGTCGCCGGTCGATCTCCTGCTGCAGCACGCCGCCGAGTCGCCGGACCTCGTAGGCGAAGCGCAAGTCGCGTTGCGATTCGTCGGTCAGCAGCGCGAACGGGTTGGCGCCTTCGGCGAGGCGCTCGTAGGTGTCCGAGAACACGGCGCGCAACACGATTTCGAGCGTGATCTCGCTCAATGCATGGGTGAGGTCGACGCCCTGCGGGGCGGCGAGCATGCGCGTGGCGAGGCGGCGGTTCGCCTCCACGATGTCGGGCAGGCGTGCGTGGACGGCGTTGCGATGGAACGCGGGTTGCAGGGCCTTGCGCTGCGCGCGCCAAAGCGCGCCCTCGCTGGTCATCAGCCCGTTGCCGAGCAGGATGGCGACGCGCTCGATGCCGATGCCCTTGTCGAAATCGGCGTGGTGCTCGACCAGCACATGGCGAACGTGGTCGGGATGCGACAGCACGTGGACGTCCTTGCCGAGGAGCGGGGCCTCGAGCCTGAAGGCGTCTCCGTGGGCGGCGAAAAGGCCGGCGAGCCCCGCCAGCGTCTCGCCGCCGAGGGCGGCGTCGATGGTGCCGACGCGGGGGACCTCGCGGGCGATCGAGGCGACATTCATGCGCGCATTATATTGGCGCCCCTTCCGCCGCCCTTGCCTGCGCTTTTGCCCGCGCCGCAGGCGCGGAAGGCGGCACGCCGCCCTCATCTTGCGGTGCAGCAGGGCTTGCATTAACGGCGTGGAAGCCCTATAATTCGTCTTCTTCGCTGTCGTCACTCCCGATCGAAGGTCCAGCAAGACAGCGGGACCCGTTTGGCCTGGTGGTTTTGCAGGCTTTCCGGTCGATCGGCGGGCGGCAGCCGCTCTTTAACAATTGGCAATCGATAGGTGTGGGTGCTCGTTGGGGCGTCCTGGCGCCGGCTTCGGCTGGTGGTTGGGGTGCTGCAGATGAAAACGACGTAGTGCTCACACGAAGTACGCAAGTGCGAGTCGGTGTT
>JBGAGT010000001.1:0-372905 GCA_044226535.1 Casimicrobiaceae bacterium
GCATCCGCGCGGGCGCCCGCGGTCGTGCCCGCACCGGCGCCCACGCCGGCGACAGTCGTCGGCGTCGCCAGCGCCGCGACCGTCGCGTCGTGGCCGCGCGCGAACCCGCGCAGGCTCGCCTCGGCGCCGCGCCCGCCCCCGCGCACCACCGACTCGCATTGCGCGCGGCTGAGCGGCAGGCGGCCCGAGCCCGCCAGCGCACCGAACATCACCGCGCTCACCAGCGTGCCCGCCTCGCGAGCGGCCGCCGCCATGTCGAACAGCGCGGCGTCGCGGCTGTGCGCGCGCAGCATGGCCTCGATCGCCGCGGCGTCGGCGCGCCCGTCGCCGATGGCCATCTTCTCGGCGGTGGTCAGCGTGCGCGAGGTCGAGGCGACCAGCGTCGTGCGGTCGGCGCTCACCATTCCCGTGGCGGCGATGCGGCCCGCCTCGAGGAGCTCGGAGGCGACAACGACGTCGATCTGCCCGGGGACCGGATAGAGCGACATCACCGGCTCGCGACCGCCCAGCGCATCGCGGTGCCGCGGGAAGATCTCGATGTAGTACGTGGTCGATCCGGTGCGCTGCGCCACGCCGGGGATCGACGTCGCCTGCGCAGGCAGTCCTGCGTCGGAGGCCGCCTCGACCAGCCATTGGGCGAGCACGCCGCCGCCTTCACCGCCCAGCGCGCCGACCAGCACCGCCACGGGGCGCAGGGCCTCGCCGGCCGCGGCGCGCGCATCGCCCGTCGCCGGCATCGCCTGCGCATCGTCGCGCACGCTCATGCCGGCTGCATCCAGCCGACCAGCGTGCCGCGCAGGCGGCTCGCCAGGCGCTCGTGCCAGCGGGGGTTCTCGACGACCTCGCCGCGGTAGAACGACGGGCACAGCGTCGCCGCGTGGGCATTCGAGCCACACAGCCCGCAACCCACGCAGCCTTCGAGCACCGTGGCGACCGGGTCGACGCGCAGCGGGTCGGAGGCCGCCTTCACCGAGAGCGTCGGGCAGCCCGAGAGGCGGATGCAGGAATGGTCGCCCGAGCAGGTGTCCTCGTCGACGCCGTACTTGACGCGCACCACCCGCCTGCCCTCGGCGCGCAACCGCGCGCGCCAGGGCCGCACGCGCCGCTGCCGCTCGAGCTGGCATTCGCCCTCGGCGACGATCACCTTGAGGCCCGCGAAATCCGTGGTGAACGCCTCGTCGAGTGTCGTGCGCATGGTCGAGACGTCGTAGCTGTCGACGACCTCGAGCCACTGCACGCCGAGCCCGCGCAAGGTCGACTCGATCACCTGGTTGCCGTGGACGCGCGACAGGCCGGGGTCCCGCGCAGCGTCGGAAGCAGCATCCCGCGCGGCGTTGGAGGCGGCGCCCCGCGCGGCACCGCGTGCGGCTTGCTGCGCGTCCTCGTGCGGCGTGGAGATGATGTCCTGGGTGCCGGTCGCCGAGGTGTAGCCGTTCTTGAAGATCAGCAGCACCGCGTCGTCGCCGTTGAACAGCGCCGACTGCACGCCGGTGATGAGGCCGTTGTGCCAGAAGCCGCCGTCGCCCATCACCGCCAGCGTGCGCTTCGCCATCATCGGCGACACGCCGGCGCGGCTCGCGAGGCTCATGCCGTAGCCCAGGATCGAATGCCCCATCGAGAACGGCTCGAACGTGGCGAAGGCGTGGCAGCCGATGTCGCCGGCGACGTGCACGGGCCCCACGTCACGCTGGGCGAGCTTCAGCGCGGCGAAGGTCGGGCGCTCCGGGCATCCGATGCAGAACTGCGGCGGGCGCGCCGGCAGCGGCTTGTCGAACCCTGCGGCGATGTCGCGGCGCCGCGCCTCGGTGTCGTCGAGCCAGCGCCGCGCAGCGGCGGTGTCGAGTGCCGGTACCTCCGCGGCGAGGAAGGCGGCGAGGCCGCGCGCCAGCACCTCGACCGTGTACTCGCCGGACTCCGGCAGCGGCCCCTTGCCGGCCACGCGCAGGCCGAGGCCCGCGCGCGCGAGCATCGAGCGGATCGCCTCCTCGATGTACGCGGGCTGGCCCTCCTCGACCACCAGCACCGCGTCGCGTCCGCGGCAGAACGCTTCGATTTCCGCGGGCACCAGCGGGTAGACGACGTTCAGCACCAGGACCGGCAGCCGCAGCTCGCCGAAGGCGTCGGCGAGGCCGAAGGCCTCGAGCGCGCGGACCAGCGAGTTGTACAGGCCGCCCTGCACGATCAGCGCGACGCCGTCCTGCGCGCCCGGGCCCATGCGCTCGTTCAGCGCATGCCCGGCGATGTAGCGCTGGGCCGCGGGGATGCGGGCCTCGACCTTGAGCTTCTCCTGCCGGAACGTCACCGGCGGGTGCGCGAGCTTGCCGTACTCGAACGCGGCCGGGGCCTGCAGCGGGTCGTTCATCGACACGCGCGGCGCGACGTTGTCGCGCGCCACGAAGCTGCCGCGAAGGTGGCAGGTGCGGATGCGAAGCTGCAGCATCGCCGGCATGTTCGACGCCTCGGACAGCGCGAACGCGTGGCCCACCATGTCGACGAGCTGCGAAAGATCGGGGCGCGGGTCGAACATCGCGAGGCAGGACTTGAGCGCGTAGGCATAGGTGCGCTCCTGGATCACCGACGCGCCCTCGCCGTAGTCCTCGCCGACGATCACCAGCGCGCCGCCGGTGACGCCGGGCGATGCGAGATTGGACAGCGCGTCGGCGGCAACGTTGGTGCCGACGATCGACTTCCAGGTCACCGCGCCGCGCAGCGGGTAGTGGATCGAGGCGCCGAGCATCGCCGCGGCCGAGGCCTCGTTGGAGCAGGCCTCGACGTGGACGCCGAGCTCGGCCAGGTAGTCCTTCGACTGCACCAGCACGTCGAGCAGGTGCGACACCGGCGCGCCCTGGTAGCCCCCGACGTAGGCCACCCCCGATTGCAGCAGCGCCTTGGTGATCGCGAGGATGCCTTCTCCGCGGAAGGTCTCGCCCGCGCCACGGCGCAGCATCGCGCTTTCCCTGCCGAACGAGACTTCCAAAGAGACCGCTCCTCCGCGAAGGGCCGCGCGCACGGCGTCGCAGCGCCGTCGCGGCCCGGCGCCTCTCGACGGAGGCGTTCTGGCGCGCCATGCCGTGCCGGCCGGCGGCGCCACCGATGCCCGGAGGTTAGGCGCTCGCCCGCAAGGCGGTCAAGTGCGATTATCGATTGCTTGGGCGATTATCGACCAAGGCGTCGTGGGGCCGTGCGCGCGAGGCCCGCGAGAGCGCGCGGCCGGCACGTGGCGTGCGCGAGCGCGCGGTGAGTGCGAGGTCCGCCAATGAAACGCGGCCGCACGACGCGCCCGGGAAGTCCCGGGAACGCCGCCGGCCGCGGAAGGAAAGCCGACTGCTCGAGCGGTTGACTACTTGAGCGTGACTTCGACGCGGCGCGACTCGGGATCGTCGCCGACCACGTTGCCCTGCGTGATCACAGGCTTCTCGAGGACGATGCGCTCCTCGACGATGCCCGCGGCCTTCAACTGGTCGCGCACGTACTCGGCACGCTTCTTCGCCAGCGCCTCGTTGGTGGCGAGGTCGCCCGACGCGTCGTGGTAGCCCGAGACGACGAGCTTCTTCGACGCGTCGGCCTTGCCGCCCGCAACCAGCGGGTCGAGCTTGCCCGTCTCGGCCGCCGGCAGGTCCGCGGCGCCCGTGGCGAAGTACAGCTTCACCAGCGTCACCGACACCGGCACCGGCGTGGTCGACGCCGCACCGGTCATCGCGGGCGGCACCGCCGCCGTGCCGACGGCGGCGTGCTTCGCGCCCCACACCGCGAGCAGCGGCACGATCATCAGCGCGACGATGTTGATGATCTTGATCAGCGGGTTGACCGCGGGGCCCGCGGTGTCCTTGTAGGGGTCGCCGACGGTGTCACCGGTCACGGCCGCCTTGTGCGCGTCCGAGCCCTTGCCGCCGTGGTGGCCGTCCTCGATGTACTTCTTGGCGTTGTCCCAGGCACCGCCGCCGGTGGTCATGGAGATCGCCACGAAGATGCCGGTGATGATGGTGCCCATCAGGAGGCCACCGAGCGCCTGCGGTCCGAGTGCCAGGCCCACGACCACGGGCACCAGCACGGGCAGCAGCGACGGCACGATCATTTCCTTGATCGCCGCCTTGGTGAGGAGGTCGACCGCGACGCCGTACTCGGGCTTGCCGGTGCCGTCCATGATGCCCTTGATGTCGCGGAACTGGCGGCGCACCTCGTGCACCACCGCGCCCGCGGCACGGCCCACGGCTTCCATCGCCATCGCGCCGAAGAGGTAGGGAATCAGGCCGCCGATGAAGAGGCCGACGATCACCATGTGGTTGGACAGGTCGAAGGAGACGTTGATCCCGTATTGCGTCAGCGCGTGCGTGTAGTCGGCGAACAGCACCAGCGCGGCGAGGCCCGCCGAGCCGATGGCGTAGCCCTTGGTCACCGCCTTGGTGGTGTTGCCCACAGCGTCGAGCGGGTCGGTGATGGCGCGCACGCTGTCCGGCAGGTCGCTCATCTCGGCGATGCCGCCCGCGTTGTCGGTGATCGGGCCGTAGGCGTCGAGCGCGACGATGATGCCGGTCATCGACAGCATGGCCGTGGCGGCGATGGCGATGCCATAGAGGCCCGCGAGCCAGTACGACAGCAGGATGGCGATGCACACCGCGATCACCGGCCATGCGGTCGCCTTCATCGACACGCCGAGGCCGGCGATGATGTTGGTCGCGTGCCCCGTGGTCGAGGCCTCGGCGACGTGCTTGACGGGCTTGAAGTCGGTGCCGGTGTAGTACTCGGTGATCACCACCATGGCGGCGGTGAGCGCGAGGCCGACCAGCGTCGCACCCCACAGGCTCATGACGGTGAAGCCGGCGGCCTGCGCCTCGGGTGTCGCCATCATCGAGTTGGTGATGAACCAGAAGCCGACGGCCGAGATCGCGCCGGCGACGATCAGGCCGCGGTACAGCGCGTTCATGATCTTGCCGCCCTGCCTCGCCTTGACGAAGTAGCAACCGACGATCGAGGCGAGGATGGAAAACCCGCCCAGCACCAGGGGGTAGGTGACGGCGGTGATCGCCATCTTGGGCAGCAAGAGCGCGCCGAGCAGCATGGTGGCGACGATGGTGACCGCGTAGGTCTCGAAGAGGTCGGCGGCCATGCCGGCGCAGTCGCCGACGTTGTCGCCCACGTTGTCGGCGATCACCGCGGGGTTGCGCGGGTCGTCCTCGGGGATGCCCGCCTCGACCTTGCCGACCAGGTCGGCACCGACGTCGGCGCCCTTGGTGAAGATGCCGCCGCCGAGCCGCGCGAAGATCGAGATCAGCGAGCCGCCGAAGGCGAGGCCCACCAGCGGCTGGATGATGTGGTGCACGTCGGCGCCGGCACCGGCGCCGCGCATGAGGTATGCGTAGAACAGCGTGACGCCGAGGAGTGCCAGGCCCACCACCAGCATGCCGGTGATCGCGCCGCCGCGGAACGCCACCGCCAGCGCCTCGTTGAGGCCCGTGCGCGCAGCCTCGGCGGTGCGCACGTTGGAGCGCACCGACACGTTCATGCCGATGTAGCCGGTGAGCCCCGAGAGGATCGCGCCGACCGCGAAGCCCGCGGCGGTGAGCCAGCCGAGGAAGACGCCGATCAGGACGAACAGGATCACGCCGACGATGGCGATCGTCGTGTACTGGCGATTGAGGTAGGCCTTGGCGCCCGCCTGGATCGCCGCGGCGATTTCCTGCATGCGCGCGTTGCCGGCCCCCTTGGCCATGATCCAGCGGGTCGACAGGATGCCGTAGACGATGGCGGCGATCGCGCAGACGACCGCGAACAGTAATGCGTTGGACATGCGTTTCTCCCGAACTGCGATGAAATGACGAGCCGGCGCACACAACCCCTCGTGCCGCGCCGGCCTGCGCCTTCGTGCCTGCAGGCGCTCGGCGATGGTCCCCCAGTGCCGGCCTCGCCCTCGTGGCACCGCGCGGTGAGTCAGGCCGCAGGCGCCGGCACGGGGCCGGAAAGAACGCTATTTTGCCAGTTTTTGCGGCCGGGGCGCCCCGGCCCCGTGCGAATGGCCGGCTGCCGGTACGCCGCCCCGGCGCCGCGCCGGCGTCGAATCACCGGGCGAGCTTGCGCGCCAGGAAATCGAGCCGGTCCTGGCCCCAGAAGAGCTCCCCGTCGACCACATAGCTCGGCGCGCCGAACACCCCGGCGGCGATCGCCTCGCCGGTGAGCCGGTCGTACTCGGCGGCGATGTCGGCGTGCGTCGCGCGTGCGCCGGTGGCGTCGGGATCGAGCCCCACGCCGCGCGCGAGTGCGGAGAGCACCTCGGTGTCCGCGGGATTGCGCTCCTCGGCCCACAGCGCGCGACCCACCGCGCCGGCGAGCGCGAGCGCGCCCGCGGGATCACGCTCGTTGGCCGCGAGGATCCACTTCGACGAGACGTCGGCGGCGCAGGGGAAGAACCTGGGCTGGAGGTTGAGAGGCACGCCGAGGTGGTCGCGCCAGCGCGCGAGCTCGACCAGCCGGTAGGCCTGGCGCTGCGGCGCGCGCTTGGCGAGCGGCAGGCCGCCCGACTCGCCGAACACGCGGCCGATGTCGACCGGCTTGACGCGCACCGTGGCCCCCGCGTCGCGGGCGATGGCCGCGAAGCGTTCGTGGCCGAGGTAGGCGTAGGGGGAGACGGTCGCGAAGTAGTAGTCGATCGTAGGCATCGGACCTCCGGGCGCGCTGCGGGGACAAGGGATTGTACGAGGCCGGGTGGCAGGGACACGACCTGCGCGGGCCATGGCCGCAAGGCTTGACGTCGCGCCGCTGACCACGCGAACATCGGCGCGACGCGCCCAGGCGTGGCGCCGGAGTACCGACGATGCGTATGCGATTCCTTGCGCTGGCCTTCGCGCTGGCCGCGCCCCTCCTCGTGGCGGGGCCGGCCGCGACGGCTGCACCGATCCTCTACAGCTTCAGCGGCGTGGTGTCCGGCACGCTCGATGGCACGCCCTTCAGCGACGCGCAGCTCACGGCCTCCGCGATCGGCGACACCGCCGCCGTCCGGGAGGTGGCGCCCGGCGAGTTTTGCAACGACCTCGCCTCGATCTCGATCACCATCGAGGGCGTGGGCAAGGTCACCGTCGCCGGGCCCGCGAACGTGGGCGTGTCGAATACGGCGCAACTCTGGGGGTTGGGGACGGGCGCATGCAGCTCGGTGACCCATGGCTGGTTCATCGTCGACTCGCCGGCCGCCGCCACCTACCACCTCGACACGCCGATCGGCCCGGTCACCGGCACCGGAGACAACCACTCGGACATCGAGACCAGCGGCGGCACGCTGGCGCTCGGCAGCTTGCCGACGACATTCGCCGCACGGTTCATCGGCGGCGCGGCCGCGGTGCCGGCGCTCGACGCCCGCGCGCTCGTCGTGCTCGCGCTGCTGCTCGGCCTCGCCGGCACGCTCGTCCTGCGCACCCGCAGCCGCCACGGCAGCGGGAGCTGACCCCGTCCTTCCTGCCGGCGCGCGACCCTAGACCTCGAACGGGGTCGCGAGCCTGCGCTTCACCGCCACGTTCTTCAGGCGCACGTAGCGCGGCAGCCCGTCCTTGTATGGCGGCGGCGCCTCGCCCCTGATCAGCGGCGCGAGGTAGCGGCGGGCCTTGGCCGTGATGCCGTAGCCCTCGGCGTCGATGAAGTCGCGGGGCAGCAACTTCTCGGCGTTCGCCACCTTCGAAAGCGGCACGGGCTCGAGCTTCCAGCGATAGGGCTTGTCGGCGACGCGGATGATCGCGGGCATGACCGCGTTGCGGCCGGCGAGTGCCAGCTTCACCGCCTCGCGTCCCACGGCGTACGACTGCTCGAGGTCGGTCTTCGACGCGAGGTGCCTTGCCGCGCGCTGCAGGTAGTCCGCCACCGCCCAGTGCATCTTCTCCTTCAGGCGATCCTTGACCAGGTTGGCGATCATCGGGCCGACGCCGCCCAACTGCGCATGGCCGAAGGCGTCGCGCGTGCCGCTGTCGACGAGGAGCCTCCCGTCGGCGGCCTTGAGCCCTTCCGACACGCCGACGCAGCAATAGCCGAAGCGCTCGATCCTCGCCTTGGCCGCGGCGAGGAAGCGCGCCTCGTCGAACGGGACCTCGGGGAAGAGCAGCAGCAGCGGGATGGGCGTCGCCTCGTCGCTGGCCATGCCGACCGCGGCGGTGATCCAGCCGGCGTGCCGTCCCATCACCTCGAGCACGAACACCCGCGTCGAGGTGCGCGCCATCGAGGCCACGTCGAACGCCGCCTCGCGCATCGAGGTGGCGACGTACTTGGCCACCGAGCCGAAGCCGGGGCAGTTGTCGGTGAGTGCCAAGTCGTTGTCGACGGTCTTGGGGACGTGCACGGCCACCACCGGGTAGCCCAGCTTCGCGCTGATCTCGCTGACCTTGAGGCAGGTATCGGCCGAGTCGTTGCCGCCGTTGTAGAAGAAGTAGCCGATGTCGTGCGCGCGGAACACCTCGATCAGGCGCTCGTACTGCGCGCGCGACTGCTCGAAGCCCTTGAGCTTGTAGCGGCAGCTTCCGAACGCGCCCCCCGGCGTATGCACGAGTGCGCGGATGGCCGCTGCGCTTTCCTTCGAGGTGTCGATCAGGTCCTCGGTGAGCGCGCCGATGATGCCGTTGCGCCCGGCGTACACCTTGCCGATGCGGGCCTTGTGCCGGCGCGCCGCCTCGATCACGCCGGCGGCGCTGGCGTTGATGACCGCGGTGACACCGCCCGACTGCGCGTAGAAGGCGTTGCGTGCTGCCATGGTTCGGCTCTCTTCGATGGGGTGCGCCCGATTGTAGACGAGCGACGCATCGCCGGGCCGGGCCCGCGAAGCCGGCGCCCCCGCGCTCATGCCTTGGGAAGCGCGTCGAGCAGGCTGTGCGCCTGCGCGAAATCGGGCGCGAGGCGCAGCGCGTGCTCGGCGAGGCGCCGCGCGCGCGGCACGTCGCCCGAGGCCGCCACCAGCCGCGCGAGGTTGTGCAGGAAGGAAGGCTCGTGGGGGCGCACGCTCGCGGCCAGGGTGGCGAGCGACAGCGCCTCGTCGCGCCGCCCGTGCATGTCGGCGATCATCGCCAGCATGGTGAGCGCGTGGGGCTCGTTGACGGCGAGCCCGAGCACCTCGCGGCACAGCGTCTCCGCGCGCGCGAGGTCGTGCGCGGCCAGCGCCTCGCCCGCCCTGACCAGCAGCGGGTCGAGGCGCGCCGCGAGCGCGTCGCGCGCGGGCTGCCACTTGGCGTGGATGCGATCGCGGGTCACCGCGAAGCGCAGCGGGTCGTTGTTGCCGGCGCCCCCGGCGCCGGAGTCCCCGGCATCGGCGTTCCATTCGAAGCTGCGCAACCCGCAGGACGCGAAGCGCGCGTGCCCGGCGAGCTGCAGGAAGAAGTCCCAGTCCTCCATGATGTCGAAGCCCGGGTCGAAGCGCGGCCCCGCGTCGAGCAGGTCGTGCGCGAACAGCACGGTCGACAGGTGCAGGAAGTTGCGCTCGAAGAGCTCCATCGTCGCGTAGGGCTGGCCCCAGTTGCGCAGGCTGCCATCGGCGAGGCGCATGCGCGCCAGCGAGGTGATCACCGGTGCGCCCGCGCGCGTGGCCGCGTCGAGGAGGCCGGCGACGTGCGAAGGATCGACGCGGTCGTCGTCGTCGAGGAAGCCGATCCATTCGCCCAGCGCCGCGTCGAGCCCCGCGTTGGCCGCCGCCGCGCGCGAAAGCGGCGCCTCGCTGCGCACGAGTCGAAGCGCATGCGGGCCCGCGCGGTCGGGAAGCGCGGGATGCGAAGGCCCGCAGGCGGCGACCACCAGCACGTCGATCGCGGGGTGCGTCTGCGCGGCGAGCGACGCCAGCGCCGCCTGCAGCGAGGGTCGCGCCATGCTGCGCACGATGATGCTGACGACGGGCGCGTCGTCCATCTTCACGCCACTCGTCGCGCCGCGTCGCGGGTCATGGCGGTGGGCGCCGGGGCCGCCGGGCAGCGCTGGCCCGCGCTCCTAGCTGCGAAGGGCGGCAAGGCAGGCGTCGCGCACCGACTCGACGCTGCCCTCGCCGTCCACGCGGCGGTAACGCGGTGCCTCGCGCGCGCCGGTCTCGGCCCATCGCGTGTAGTAGGCGACCAGCGGCTCGGTCTGCGCGTGGTAGACCTCGAGGCGCTTCGTCACCGTTTCCTCGCGATCGTCCTCGCGCTGCACCAGCGGCTCGCCGGTGACGTCGTCGAGGCCCTCGCGCTTCGGCGGGTTGAACCTGACGTGGTAGGTGCGCCCCGAGGCGACGTGCACGCGCCGCCCGCTCATGCGCTCGACGATCGACGCGTCGGGCACCGCGATCTCGAGCACGTAGTCGATGGGCACCTTCGCGTCCTTCATCGCGTCGGCCTGGGGGATGGTGCGCGGGAATCCGTCGAACAGGTATCCCTTCGCGCAGTCGGGCTCGGTGAGCCGCTCCTTGACCAGGCCGATGATGATGTCGTCGGACACCAGCGCACCGCTGTCCATCACGCGCTTGGCGGCGAGGCCGAGCGGCGTGCCCGCCTTGACCGCGGCGCGCAGCATGTCGCCCGTGGAAACCTGCGGGATGCCGAACGCGTCCTTGATGTAGGCCGCCTGCGTGCCCTTGCCCGCCCCCGGCGGCCCCAGCAGTATCAGTCGCATCCCTCGTCTCCCGTCCTTGCCGTTGTGTTCACTGCGTTCCCGCGAGGATACCGCGCACGCGCGCGAGGTCGTCGGCGGTGTCGACGCCGGGCGCCGGCGTGCCCTGCGTGACGTCGACCACGATGCGGTAGCCGTGCCAGAGCGCGCGAAGCTGCTCGAGCGCCTCGGCGCGCTCGAGCGGCGCGGGCGCGAGCGCGGGATAGCGCTTGAGGAACGCCACGCGGTAGGCGTACAGGCCGTAGTGCCTGAACACCGGGCAGCCGGGCGGGAGCGCCGCCGGCAGCGCCGCGCGCGCGCCGGCGAAGGCGTCGCGTGCCCAGGGGATGGTGGCGCGGCTGAAGTACAGCGCGTAGCCTTTGGCGTCGCACACGACCTTCACCACGTTGGGGTTGAAGGCCTCGTCGACGTCGGCGATGGGATGGCAGGCCGTGGCGATCGCGGCGTCGGGATGCGCGGCCAGCGTCGCCGCCATCTGCCGCGCCAGCGCGGGCTCGAGCAGCGGCTCGTCGCCCTGCACGTTCACCACGATCTCGTCGTCGCCGAGCGCCAGCGCCACGGCTGCCTCGGCGAGGCGATCGGTCCCGGTGGGATGGTCGTCGCGCGTCATCAGCACCTCGCAGCCGTGGCTGCGCGCCGCGTCGAACACGCGGATGTCGTCGGTGGCGATCACCACGCGCGCCGCTCCGCTTTCGGCGGCACGGCGCGCGACGGCCACCACCATGGGCACGCCGTTCAGGTCGGCGAGCGGCTTGCCGGGCAGGCGCGTCGACGCGTAGCGCGCCGGGACGAGCACGTGGAAGGGGGTCATGATGTCTCCCCCCGATGCGGGCTGCGCCCGCTTCCCCCCAAAGGGGGGCGAGCGCCTTGGAGCGGTCCTGCGGCGCTCATGGGGTCTCCCCCCGAAGCGGGCGGCGCCCGCTTCCCCCCAAAGGGGGGCGAGCGCCTTGGAGCGGTCCGCCAGCGCTCGTGCCGGCGCTCATGCGTCGCCTTCGCATTCCTCCGGCGTGAGCTTGCGCGCCTCGTCCTCGAGCATCACCGGGATGCCGTCGCGCACCGGGTAGGCGAGCCGCGCCGACTTCGAGCGCAATTCGTTGCGCTCGCGGTCCCAGGTGAGCGGCCCCTTGGTGACGGGACAGACGAGGATTTCCAGCAGCTTGGCGTCCATCGGCGGGCTCCGGCAGTCAGCGTGCGGTTCGCGTGGAATCGGGGGCAGCCTGCGCGGCTGCGACCCGCGCGGCGATGCGCTCGACGAGCCGCGCGTCGAGGATGGCCTCGATCGGCAGGTAGTGGCAGCGCGCGTCGGCGAAGCGCTGGCATTTTACCGCGTCCTTCTCGGTCATCAGCACGACGTCGGCATCGGCGGGAAGGTCGGCGGCGACGAACGCGTGGTGGTCGCCGAAGGCGCGCGTCGCGGCGACGATGCCGGCCGCGGCGAGGTCGGCGAAGAAGCGCGCGGGGTTGGCGATGCCGGCGATCGCCGCCACCTTGAGCCCCTGCCAGCAGGCCGGCGCGTCGGCGACCGTCGCGTCGTCGGCCACGCGCCGCCAGTGCAGCGCACGCGTGGCGATGCGCGTCTCTCGTCCGTCGGGCGTGGTGGCGACCGCGTCGCCGCTGCGCGCGATGGCGTCGACGCGGGCGAGGCGCGACAGCGGCTCGCGCAGCGGCCCCGCGGGCAGCATGTGGCCGTTGCCGAAGCCGCGCCGCGCGTCGACGACGACCAGCTCGGCATCGCGCGCCAGCGCGAGGTGCTGCAGCCCGTCGTCGCAGAGGACCACGGTGGTGGCGGGGAAGCCCGCGAGCAGCGCGCGGCCGGCCTTGGCGCGGTCATGGCCGATCACCACGGGAAAGCCGCTGCGCGCGAGCAGGAGCGGCTCGTCGCCCACTTCCGCGGCGTCGTCCGAAACGCGCACCCAGCGCGGCCCCGCGTCACTGCCGCCGTAGCCGCGGCTCAGGAGGCCCGGCCGCTCGCCGCGCTGCGCGAGTGCGCGCGCCAGCGCGAGGGTCGCCGGGGTCTTGCCGCCGCCGCCCACCGTGAGGTTGCCCACCACGACCACCGGCACGCGCAGGCGTTGCGACGCGAAGAGGCCGGCCCGGTAGGCGAGCCTGCGCAGCGCGACCAGCGCCGCGAACAGCCAGGACAGGGGAAGGAGCGCCGCGGTGAGCAGCGACAGCCGGGGCGCGTACCAGCGATCGACGAGCCGTCCGACCGGGCCGGGGGCCGCCGACATGCCGCGGCCCGCGCGGTCAGCGACCGGCCGCCGCGCCGGTCGACTGCGTCTCGAACGTGATGTGCACGAGGCCCGCGAGCCTCGCCGCTTCCATCACGCGCACCACCGACTGGTGCGTGGCGTTGGCGTCGGCGCTGATGATCACCACAGCGTCCTGCGAGTCGCCGGCGACGCCCTTCAATGCGTCGGCGAAGGCATTGGGGCTCGAGTACGCGAACACCTTGCGGTCGATCCAGTAGCGCCCCTGCGCGTCGATGCCGACGTTGATCTCCCTGGGCCTCTGCTTGCTGGCGTCGGCGTCGGCCTGCGGCAGCGTGATCTGCAGCTCGGCGAAGCGCTGGTACGTGGTCGTCACCATCAGGAAGATCAGGATGACCAGCAGCACGTCGATCAGCGGCACGAAGTTGATCTCGGGCTCGTCGCGCGAGCTTACGCCGCGGAGGTTCATGGCTACTTCCGCTCGTTGTGCGCGAAGTCGACGAGCTTGATGGCCTGCTGCTCCATCTCGACCACCAGGCCGTCGACCTTGCCGCGGAAATAGCGGTAGAAGATCATGCTCGGGATCGCCACGATCAGGCCCATCGCGGTGTTGTAAAGCGCCACCGAGATGCCGTGCGCCAGCGCGATGGGGTTGGAGCCCGCGGCGCCCTGCGAGCCGAAGATCTCGATCATGCCGATCACGGTGCCGAGGAGGCCCAGCAAAGGGCCGATGGCGGCGATGGTGCCGAGCGTCGGCAGGAAGCGCTCGAGCTCGTGGGTGACGATGCGGCCCACTTCCTCGATCGCCTCGCGCATCACGGGGCGCGGGCTCTTGGCGTTGGCGAGCCCCGCGGCGAGCACGCGGCCCAGGGGACCCTGCTGCGCGGTGCGGGTGAGGAGCTCGGGCGTCGCGCCCTGCTCGCGGAACTGCACCAGCACGCGGTCGACGAGGCCGGGCGGCGCGACCACGGACTGGCGCAGCGACCACAGGCGCTCGATGATCAGCGCCAGCGCGACGATGGACGCGATGATCAGGGGCCAGATCGGCCATCCTGCCGCTTCGATGATGGAAAGCACGTTCGCGAGGCTCCGTGGGGCGTGGCTTAACCGCGAATGTTAACCCATCCCCGTGCCGTCCAGCGCCGCGGTGAGCACCGCGCCGGCCAGCACGATCATCCAGCACAGGTGCAGCCACACCAGGAACACCGGGAGCGCGGCGAGCGCGCCGTACACGAACTCGTAGGTCGGGACGTGCTGCAGGTACCAGGCGAAGCCGTGCTTCATGACCTCGAAGGCGATCGCGCCGGCGACCCCGCCCACGGCCGCGGCCCAGCCGCGCACCGGGCGCGCAGGCACGAGCTTGTACATCGACGCGAAGGCCACCGCGGTCAGCGCGAGCGGCAGCGGCGCGATGATGATCTCGCCGATGCTCGCCTCGCGCGGGATGAGGCCGCTCGACTCGGCCATCAGGCGCGTGGACAGCCAGATGCTGGCGCCGATGAGGATCGGTCCCACGGTCAGGCCCGCGAGGTAGATCGGCACGCGGCGCGCCAGCGTGCGGCCCTTCTTCACCCCGAAGATGACGTTGATCTCGCGCTCGATCATCGCCAGCAGCAGCACCGCGGTGAGCGCGATGAAGGCGAGCGACAGGCCGCGCAGCTGCGCGGCGCGCTCGGCGAAGCCGAGCACATAGGTGTGCACCAGCGCCTCGGCGCTGCCCGGCACCATGTGGCGCAGCAGGAACTTCTCGAGCGCGTCGAGCCAGGTCGAGAAGATCGGAAAACGCGAGACCGCGGCGAACGTGACCGAGGCGAGCGGCACGAGCGCCAGCAGCGTCGTGAACGAAAGCGCGGACGCCGTGCGGGCGAGCTCGAGGTCGCGCAGGCCCGTGGCGAAGCTCGTCACGAAGCCGTGCTGGCGGCGGGCACTGCCCCGGGAGGCCTTCATGCCGCCCTCGCGGCGCACGACGCGGTGCGCGTCATCGGCGCGCTCATCGCAGGCGCGCCGCCGCGACGTAGACCAGCGCCGCGATCACCGCCGACGCGGGGATGGTCAGCACCCAGGCCCAGACGATGCGCCCGGCGATGCCCCAGCGCACCGCCGAGAGCTTGCGCGTCGCGCCGACGCCGACGATCGCGCCGGTGATGGTGTGCGTGGTCGACACGGGGATGCCGAGGTGGGTGGCGAGGAACAACGTCGCCGCGCCCGCGGTCTCGGCGCAGAACCCGCCGACGGGCTTGAGCTTGGTGATCTTCATGCCCATGGTCTTGACGATGCGCCAGCCGCCGAACAGCGTGCCGAGCGCGATGGCGCTCTGGCAGGACAGCACCACCCACAAGGGGATGTCGTCGGCGCCGAACGTCGGCGACAGGTGCCCGGCGGCGACCAGCACCAGCGCGATGATGCCCATGGTCTTCTGCGCGTCGTTGGCGCCATGGCCGAGGCTGTACAGCGCAGCCGAGGCGAGCTGCAGCCGCCTGAACCAGCGGTCGACGCGATGCGGCGCCTGCCGGAACAGGAGCCAGGACACGGAGGTCATCAGCAGCATGCCGAGCGCGAGGCCGAGCGCAGGCGAGAGCACGATGGCGGCGCCGATCTTGAGGAAGCCCGGCACGACCAGCGCGGCAGCGCCGCCCTTGGCGAAGGCTGCGCCGCCCAGCCCCCCGATCAACGCATGCGACGACGACGAGGGCAGCCCCAGCCACCAGGTCAGCAGGTTCCAGGCGATCGCGCCCGCCAGCGCGCCGACCAGCACCGCGGCGTCGACGATGCTGGTGGCGATCACGCCGCGGCCGATGGTGTCGGCGACCGCGAGGCCGAACACCAGGAAGGCGACGAAGTTGAAGAACGCCGCCCAGGCCACCGCCCACTGCGGGCGCAGCACGCGCGTCGACACCACCGTGGCGATGGAGTTCGCCGCGTCGTGGAAGCCGTTCATGAAGTCGAACGCCAGCGCCAGCGCCACCAGCGCGACGACCATCGCGAGGCCGATGGGCTCGCCGATCACGCGGCTAGGCCGCCTCGAGGACGATGCCCTCGATGAGGTTCGCCACGTCCTCGCAGCGGTCGGTGATCTCCTCGAGCAGCAGGAACACCTCCTTCTGCTTGATGACCTCGCGCGCGTCGGGCTCCTCGCGGAAGAGCTTCGCCAGCGCGGTGCGGAACACGCCGTCGGCCTCGCTTTCCAGCCGGTCGATCTCGCCGCAGATCGCGAGGATGCGCGCGGAATTCTTCATCGACGAGAGCATCCCCACCACCTGCTCGACGCGGCTGGTGCAGGTGACGCAGATGGCCGCGAGCTTCGCGGCCTCGGGGCCGATGCGCCGCACGTCGTACAGGAACAGGCATTCGGCAACGTCCTCGATCAGGTCGAGCACGTCGTCCATCGCGGTGATGAGCGCGTGGATCTGGTCGCGGTCGAAGGGCGTGATGAACGTCTGGTGCAGCAGGTGAACGGTGTCGTGCGTGACCTTGTCGGCCTGCTTCTCGCACTGGTGGATGACGCTGCTGCGCGCCTCGAGCGTGGCGAGGTCGGCGAACACGCCCTCGAGCTCGCGCGCCGCCTTCACGGCAAGCGCGGCGTGCTGGTTGAACGCATCGAAGAATCGTCCTTCTCGCGGCAGGAGCGACATCGCGCGGGGCTTGGAATCGGGCGGGGACGGGCGCAAATTATGGCATGTCGCGAGGCGCGGCCCTGCGTAAGGCAGGGTCGCCTGCGACGACCAAGCCGCATCGAGCGCGCCATCCTGCGCGCGGCGGCGACAACCCTCTTGCGGAGCATCGATGAACGACACCCTCCATTCCATGTCCACCACCCTGTCCGGCAAGGCCTCGCCGGGACTCGAGCACGCCGTCCTGGGCGGCGGTTGCTTCTGGTGCGTCGAGGCCGTGTTCCGCGACCTCGCCGGCGTCGAGTCGGTGGTCTCGGGTTACGCGGGCGGCCGCGACCCCGACCCGAGCTACGAGGCCGTCTGCAGCGGCACGACCGGCCACGCCGAGGTGATCGACGTCGCCTTCGATCCCGCGCGGATCTCCTACGCCGATCTCCTGCGCGTGTTCTTCACCGCCCACGACCCGACCACGCTCAACCGCCAGGGCAACGACGTGGGCACGCAGTACCGTTCGGTAATCTTCGCGCAGACGCCGGCGCAGGCGGCCACGGCGCGCGAGGTCGCTGCCGAGATCGAGCGCGAGAAGCTGTGGCCGCGACCGCTCGTCACCGAGCTCGCGGGTGCGGCGCCCTTCTATCCCGCCGAGCGCTATCACCAGCAGTACTTCGAGCGCAATCCCGCGCAGCCCTACTGCGCGGCGATCATCGCGCCCAAGGTCGCGAAGTTCCGCAAGCAGCATGCGGCACGCCTGAAGGCCAGCTGACGTCATCCCCGCGAAAGCGGGGACCCACGGTTGTCATCCCCGCGAAAGCGGGGACCCACGGTTGTCATCCCCGCGAAAGCGGGGACCCACGGTTGTCATCCCCGCGAAAGCGGGGATCCAGCCGTTGCTGTTGCAGCGGTATTGCGCGACCCGCGCAAACATGCGTCGTCGGTGAGGGTATTGCGAGATCCGCGCAAACATGCGTCGTGCATGGCCCTCGGCGAAGCGTGCGGCGGCCACCGGGGAATCGGTTTTCGCGATGAACCCGGCTCAAGCCCGATTCCCCGGCGTCCGCCGCGCCGATGGCCACGCACGACGCAAGCTTTGCGGCTCCCGCAGATACCCGTGCTCATGGGCTGCCCGTGGTTGCGCAGCGTTGGGGATGACCGCAGCGGCTGGCGCGTCGAAGACCGCGATGCGCGGCCGCCCGGCAACCGAGCAATCCGGCAACCAATCTTCGGTGATCAAGACCCGCGTGCGAGTCGGCGGGAGGTGCAATCGTGGACGCCTGGTGCAGATTGGCGCGGCGGACGTCGGGGGATCGGGCTTGAGCGGGTGTATCGCGAAAACCGATCCCCCGAGGGCCGTCGCACGCCTTGCCGATCTGCGCCGGGCGGCTGCGATTGCGCATTTAGTGCCCTACCGCACGCATAAGGCTGGGTCCCCGCTTTCGCGGGGATGACGACGGCGCGGGGATGACGACGGCGCGGGGATGACGTCAGATCCGCTGCCGCGCGAACCACCCGCCGCCGGCAAGCGCCGAGCCCACGCCCCACATCACCGGCGCGAGGCCGAAGGTCGCGCCGAAGGAGCCGAACACCAGCGGAACGGTCACCGCCATGGTCTGCACCAGCGCCATGCGCACGCCGGTGGCTTCGCCCATGCGGCCGCGCGGGGCGCGCGAATGCAAGAGCGCCATCACGATCGGCTGGCCTCCCCCGAGGCCGAGCCCCATGGCGAAGGTCGCGGCGGCCAGTGCCAGCGGGCTCGTCACCATGGGCAGCAGGCCGTAGGCGAGGCCGGCGACGACGAGCGTCGCCATCAGGATGTCGGCCTCGCGCACGCGCTTGACGACCGCTGGCATCAGGAAGCGCACGGTGAAGGTCGCCGCGGCGAACGACGCGATCATGCTGCCGATGGCCGAGGCCGACAGGCCCTTGGCGTTGCCGAGCAGCGGCACCACGATGGTCTGCAGCTCCCAGCCCAGCGAGTACAGCGCGTTGATCGCGAACAGCCGGCGCAGGCCCCCGTCGGCGAGGAGCTCCCAGGCGCCGGCGAGCGCCGAGCGGTCGTGTGCGGGCTGGGGGCCCGGCAGTGCCGGCAGCCAGCCACCCGCCAGCACCATCGCCGGCACCAGCGGGATCAGCGCGAGGATGCCGAAGGCCCAGTCGAAGCCGAGGTGGTCGATGGCGAAGCCCGCGATCAGCGGGCCCACCATCATCGAGGTCGACTGCCCGAGGCCCAGCAGGCTGAAGTTGCGCGCCCGGTGGACGTTGCCGCCGAGCTCGCCCACGGCGTTCTGCACGGCCACCTGGAACACGTTGAACGCGAGGCCGATCAGCGCCGCCGCGATGTAGAGGGGCGCGACGCCCGGGACCGCGCAGGGGACCGCGGCGCCGCAGGCGAGCAGCACGCAGCCGGCGAGCATCGGCGTGCGAACGCCCACGCGGTCCGACCAGCGGCCCGCCCAGACCGAGACCATCATCGGCAGCAGCGCGTACAGCGCGAGCAGCAGGCCAACCTGGCCGGCACCCGCGCCCTGCGCCAGTGCCGACAGCGTCACCGCGACGCGCGAGCCCGCCAGCACCATGTGCGCGCAGCTCGCCAGTACCACGGCGCCGCGCAGCGAGCGTTCCTCGAGCCAGGCGCGATCGTCCGTTGCGGCGCCCTGCGCAGCGCCGGGCAGCGCGGGCGGTGCGGTGCCCGGGGCCGGCGTGCCGCCGCTCACGGCGACAGCCGCACGATCGACCAGCCGGCACCCTCCCGGTCGTAGCGCAGCCGGTCGTGCAGCCGCGAGGCGCGCCCCTGCCAGAACTCCACGGCACGCGGCGCGACGCGGTAGCCGCCCCAGCGCGCGGGGCGCGGGACCTCGCGGCCCTCGAGCTCGACCGCGAGGCCGGCGACGCGTTCCTCGAGCTCGCCACGGCTGGCGAGGACCGTCGACTGGCGCGAGGCGGCCGCCGAGAGTCGCGATGCGCGAGGGCGCCGCGCGAAGTAGGCGTCCGACTCGGCGTCGTCGACGCGCGCCACGTCGCCCTCGACTCGCACCTGCCGCTCGAGCTCGGGCCAGAAGAACACCAGCGCGGCGCGCGGGTTGGCGGCGAGGTCGCGGCCCTTGGCACCCTCACGGTCCGTGAAGAATGCGAAGCCGCGCGCGTCGGCGCCCTTCAGGAGGACGATGCGGGCGCTCGGGCGACCATCCGCGTCGGCCGTGGCCAGTGTCATCGCCGAGGGCTCGCGGACGCCGGCGCGCAGGGCATCGTTCATCCAGGTGCCGAACTGGTGCAGCGGATCGGCGGCGACGTCGGTCACGTCGAGCGAGGCCCGCATGTAGTCGGACCGCAGGTCGGCGAGGTCGGGCAGGTGATCGGACATCGACGGGAACCGGGTGAGGCCGCGCGCTTCCGCGCGAGCGGCTCATCGCAGTCTCATGCATCTTACGCGCCTGTGCAGCGTTACAACAGCGGGCGATTTTCCCTAGGGAAATGCCTTTGCCCAGAGGGAAAATGCGGTATAGTCGCCGCCGATGGAGCGATAGAGCCCGTGACAGGAGGGCGCGCCCCAGAACGAACGGAACCGTCCGCTCGCACCAACGACAGGAAGGAGAACCATGGCTACTGCCAAGAAAGCTGCGAAGAAGTCCGCCAAGAAGCCGGCCGCGAAGAAGCCCGTCGCCAAGAAGGCCGCCAAGAAGGCTCCCGCCAAGAAGGCCGCGGTGAAGAAGGCTCCCGCGAAGAAGGCCCCCGCCAAGAAGTCCGCCGCCAAGCGCAAGCCCAACGCAGCGTTCATGAAGGCGATGACGCCGTCGGCGACGCTCGCCGCGGTCGTCGGAAGCGCGCCCCTGCCGCGCACCGAAGTCACCAAGAAGATCTGGGACTACATCAAGAAGAACAAGCTCCAGGACGCCGTCAACAGGCGCAACATCAATGCTGACGACAAGCTCAAGGCCGTGTTCGGCGGCAAGAGCAAGGTCTCGATGTTCGAGATGACCAAGCTGGTCTCGAACCACCTCAAGTAATACCGCAGCAACCCTGCCGGCCGGCCGCCCTCCACCGAGGGTTGCCGGCCGTTTCGTTTCCGGCGTACGCCTGCGTGCCCTTGGGCCTGCGTGCCCTTCGCGGCCAGGGCACGCCCCTGGCCGCTACGATGCGCCCTTCTCCAGCGCGGCGATGCGCGCCTCGATCGGCGGGTGCGTGGCGAACAGCGACATCACGGCGTTCTTGTCGGTGATGCCGAAGCCCGTCAGCGCCTTGGGCATCTCGCCCGCCTCGAGGCCGCCCAGGCGCCGCAGCGCGTTGACCATGGGGCGGGGGTTGCCGAGGAGCTTCGCGCTCCCTGCGTCGGCGCGGAACTCGCGGTAACGCGAGAACCATGCGACGATCGTCGACGCGAGGATGCCCAGCACGATCTGCAGCACCATCACCGTGATCCAGTAGCCGGGCCCCGTGCCGCGCTCGGTGCGGAACACCGTGCGGTCGACGATCGAGCCGATGACGCGCGCGAGGAAGATCACGAAGGTGTTCACCACGCCCTGGATCAGCGTCAGCGTCACCATGTCGCCGTTGGCGACGTGCGAGATCTCGTGGCCGAGCACCGCCTCGACCTCCTCGCGGTTCATCGACTGCAGGAGCCCGGTCGACACGGCGACCAGCGCCGAGTTCTTGAACGCACCGGTGGCGAAGGCATTGGGCGCGCCGTCGTAGATCGCCACCTCGGGCATGCCGATGTTGGCCTCGTTGGCGAGCCTGCGCACGGTCTCCACCAGCCAGTTCTCGGCGTCGTTGGCGGGCTGGCCGATGACCTTCGCGCCCGTCGACCACTTGGCCATCGACTTGGACATGAGCAGCGAGATGATCGCGCCGGTGAAGCCCACCACCGCCGAGAACGCCAGCAGGCCGCCGTAGGACATGCCCGTCTGCATCGTCGCCGCACGATCGAGGCCAAAGAGCTTCAGCACGATCGACAGCACCAGCATCACGGCGAGGTTGGTGACGATGAACAGGATGATGCGTTTCATGGTGCCTCCGGTGTCGATCGGGTGCGCGGCACGATGGTAGCGCAAACCTCGCCGCGGACGGGGGAGCAGATGGCGGCGCTGCGCCGCCGGTTCAAGGCTTCGCCCAGGAATCCTTGAGCGTCACCGCGCGGTTGAACACCGGCGCGCCGGGCGCGTGGTCGAAGCGGTCGGCGACGAAGTAGCCGTGCCGCTCGAACTGCAGCCTCGCCTCGGGGGCGGCCCCGGCGAGCGCAGGCTCGACCCAGGCGCGGATCACCTGCTTGGAGGCGGGATTGAGGTCGTCGAGGTAGCTGCGCTCGGCCGCTTCGGCGCCCTCGTCGTCGTCTCCGGCCACGGCGGCGGACACGGGCAGCGCCGCAGCGCCGGCGCCCGGCGCGGCCGCGTCGGCCGCGGTCCCGGCCGCTTCGCCCGCGTTCCCCGCCTCGCCCGAGGGATTGCGCGCCCCGGGGTAGGGAACGCTGAACAGCCGGTCGTAGAGCCGCACCTCGGCCTCGCGCGCCTCGCCCACCGACAGCCAGTGGATGTTGCCCTTCACCTTGCGCGCGTCGGCACCCGGCGTCCCGCTGCGGGTCGAGGCGTCGTACTCGCAATGCACGACGGCGACCTTGCCGGCGGCGTCGCGCTCCACCCCCGTGCACTTGACGATATAGGCATAGCGCAGCCGCACCTCGGCGCCCGGCGACAGCCGGAAGTAGCCCTTGGGCGGGTCGTCGCTGTAGTCGTCGCGCTCGATCCACAGCTCGCGCGCGAATGCGAGGTCGCGCTTGCCGAGCTCGGGCTTCTGCGGGTGGTTGGGCGCCTGCATCGTCTCGACGCGCCCCTCGGGCCAGTTGTCGATGACGAGCTTCACCGGGTCGAGCACCGCCACGCGGCGCTCGGCACGGGCGTTCAAGTCGTCGCGCATCGCCGCCTCGAGCAGCGCGAAGTCGATCCAGGAGTCGGTCTTGCTGGCGCCGATGCGGTCGTTGAACAGGCGGAAGCCCTCGGGCGTGTAGCCGCGGCGGCGCGCCCCGACGATGGTCGGCATGCGCGGGTCGTCCCAGCCGTCGACGTGGCCCGCCTCGACCATCTCGATCAGCTTGCGCTTCGACAGCACGACGTAGGTGAGGTTGAGCCTCGCGAACTCGTACTGGTGCGGCAACGGCCGCTCGAGCAAGCCCCCGTCGGCGAGCTTGTCGATCACCCAGTCGTACAGCGGGCGATGGTCCTGGAACTCGAGGGTGCAGATCGAGTGGGTGATGCGCTCGATGGCGTCGGAGATGCAGTGCGTGTAGTCGTACAGCGGGTACACGCACCACGCGTCGCCGGTGCGGTGGTGGCTCGCGTGGCGGATGCGGTAGATCGGCGGGTCGCGCAGGTTGAGGTTGGGGCTCGCCATGTCGATCTTGAGCCGCAGCACGTGCGCGCCGTCGGGAAACTCGCCCGCGCGCATGCGCCGGAAGAGGTCGAGGTTCTCGGCGACGCTGCGCGCGCGATAGGGACTCGCGATGCCGGGCTCGGTGAGCGTGCCGCGCGTCGCGCGAACTTCCCCGGCCGTCTGGCTGTCGACGTAGGCGAGCCCTCGCTCGACGAACCACTCGGCGAAGCGATACAGCGTCTCGTAGTAGTCGGAGGCGTGGTAGCGCGCGTCCCACTCGTAGCCCAGCCAGCGCACCGACTCGGCGATCGAGTCCTCGTACTCGACGTCTTCCTTGAGCGGGTTGGTGTCGTCGAAGCGCAGGTGGCAGACGCCGCCGAACTCGGCGGCGAGGCCGAAGTTGAGCGCGATGGACTTGCTGTGCCCGAAATGCAGGTAGCCGTTGGGCTCGGGAGGGAAGCGCGTGGCGACGCGCCCGCCGTAGGTGCCCTGGTCGTTGTCCTCGGCAATGACCGTGCGCAGGAAATTGGAGGCCGGCCGGGCGGCCGCGGATGCCGGTGCCGAGGCCTTGCTCATGGCCGCCGCAGGGCAGGAATTTTTCGCATGCGCAGCATTTTACCCTGCGCGCGTGTAGGGTAATCCGCCCAAGGCAGGAAGCGTGCCGCACGCCGCCTGCCAGGTTTTTCCACATTTCCTGTGGATAGCAGTGTGCATATCTTGTAGATTCGCGCGCTAACTCCTGCTGGCATCAACGCTTTGGCTGTATTGCCCGAAATCGCGGCTTGAAAACTTCCCGATGCATCAAGGGGTTGTAAAGGCCCTCCTCGTATGACCATGACTGCAATCGCGCCGCCACCCAACCGTAACGTTCCGCTCAGCGTCACCGCGGTGGTTGCTGCGGCGCGGTCGGCGCTGGAGCGCGACCTCGGCCTCGTGCTCGTCACCGGCGAGGTCTCGGGCTTCACGCGCGCTGCCTCGGGGCATTGCTATTTCTCGCTGAAGGACGAAGGCGCCCAGGTGCGCTGCGTGATGTGGCGCACCCGCGCGCGCCTGCTCGACTTCGCGCTGAAGGACGGCATGGCCGTCGACATCCGCGCCAGCGCCACGATGTACGAGCCGCGCGGCGAGTTCCAGCTCTCGGTGGAAGGCATCCGCCTGGCCGGCGCCGGCGCGCTGTTCGAGCGCTTCACCCGCCTCAAGGCCAAGCTCGAGGCTGCGGGCTGGTTCGACGCTGCGCGCAAGCGCCCCATCCCGGCGTTCGCGCGCGCCGTGGGTGTGGTCACCTCGACGCGCGCCGCGGCGCTGCGCGACGTCGTCACCACCTTCGCGCGGCGCTGGCCCGCGATGCGCCTCGTCGTCTATCCCTGCAGCGTGCAGGGGCTCGCCGCGGCGCAGGAGATCGCCGACGCCATCGCGCTGGCCAACGCGCGCCGCGAGGTCGACGTGCTGGTGGTATGCCGCGGCGGCGGCTCGATCGAGGACCTGTGGGCCTTCAACGAGGAAGTCGTCGCCCGTGCCCTGTTCGAGTCCGCGCTGCCCGTCGTCTCGGGCGTCGGCCACGAGACCGACTTCACCATCGCGGATTTCGTCGCCGACCTGCGCGCGCCCACCCCCACCGGCGCCGCGACGCTGGTCGCGCCCGACCGCGCCGAAGTCGCGCACCGCTGCGCGCAGCTCGCGTCTCGGCTGCGCCGCGCCATGCAGCACGCGCTCGACACGCGTTCGCAGCGCACCGACCTCGCTTCGCGCGGGCTGGTGCATCCCCGGGCTCGCCTCGAGGCGCAGCGCGAGCGCATCGCCGCGCTGGCCGCGCGGATGACCTTCGCCTGGCGCCAGCACGACCGCTCGCGCCGGCAAGCGCGGCAGGCGCTCGCCGGGCGGTTGCTGCGGGAACTGCGCGCCCCGCTGCCGCAGGCGCTGGAGGTGGCACGGCTGGCCGAACGGCTGCGCGTCGCCTCGGCACGCGGCCTCGAGCGGCGGTCGGCGCGCGTCGAGGCGCTGGCGCAGAACCTCGCGCACCTCTCGCCGACGGCGGTGCTGGAGCGCGGCTATGCGATCGTGACGCGGGGGGAAGGCGAGGTGGTGCAGGACGCGGCATTGCTCGCGCCCGACGACGCGATCTCCATCACCCTCGCGAAGGGCCGCGCCGGCGCGCGCATCACCGACATCGAAGGCTGAACGCCGCGACGTTCACCCGGTCGACGTTGCCGCCTTCGCCGGTCGACGTTATCGCCTTCGCCGGTCGACGCCGCCGCTTTCGCTCATTCGCGCGGCAGCGATGCCACGTCGGCCCAGGTGCCGCTTCGTTCCGACGCCATGCACGCCTCGATGAACGCCATCGTGGCCGCGCCCTCGGCGATCGTCGGGTAGCGCACCGGGGGGAGCGGTTCGCCCAGTGCCCGCGACATCCGCGCCTGCGCGACGCCGACATAGAGGTTCGCGAACGCCTCGCGCAGTCCTTCCGGATGCCCGCGGGGCGTGCGGCCGAGTGCCAGGATTTCCGCCGGCAGGCCCGGGTCGCCACGGCCGATGGCGCGCACCGGCTCGTCCATCAGCGCCAGCGTCAGGTAGCTTGGCGCACGCAGCGACCAGTCGAGCATGCCCCGCTCGCCGTGGACCTTGAGGCGAATGTCGTTCTCCATGGCGACCGCCGCCTGCGTCGCCGTGAACGTGCCGCGCGCCCCGCCGTGGAATTCCAGCAGCGCGGACGCGTAATCGGCGACCTTGCGGCCCGGCACCAGTGCCCCGACGCTCGCCGTCACGCGTGAAAGCGAGAGCCCCGACACGCTGCAGGCGAGGTGGTGCGCGTGACAGCCGATCGCACTCAGCACCAGCGCCACGCCGCTGCGCGACGGGTCGAGCACCCATTGCAGCTTGCGGGTCCGGGGATCGTCCTCCACGCGCGCCGCCATGCCGTTCTGCATGTACTCCACCTGCACCAGCCGGACCTTCCCGAGCACGCCCTGCGCCACGAGCGCGCGCGCATGGCGGGTCATCGGGAAGGCCGCATAGCCATGCGCGACGGCGAACACCCGGTCGCCGGCCCGTGCGCGCGCGACGAGGTCGCAGGCCTCGGCGAACGTCGTCGAGACCGGCTTCTCGCCGATGACGTCGAGGCCGGCATCCAGCGCCGCCGCCGCGGCCGGATAGTGCATGTCGTTCGGGCCCATGATCGCCACGGCGTCGATGCCATCGGCGCGTGCCTTTTCCGCCGCCAGCATCTCGGCCAGGGTGCCGTAGCAGCGCGCCGGGTCGAAACCCATGCCGGCGCCCGCCGAGCGCGATCGCCCGGGGTCGCTGGAAAATACGCCGCCCACGACCTGCCACCCGCCGTCCAATTCGGCGGCGCTGCGGTGGATCCGGCCGATCCAGCTATCCGGACCCCCGCCGATGAACGCCAGCCGCAGCCGGCGTCCGAAGCGCTTCCGCAGGTCCGCCATCGCACTGCTCATGCGTCCGCCGCGTCACTTGGTCTTGGTCGCGCCGATCCGCTCGTCCCAGATGCGGTAGGCATCCACCTGCGCCTTCGGCTCGAGCGACTGCGTGTGCGGGTATTCGGCGAACCACTTCTCGTACTCCGCGCGGCCGAAGTCCCGGACGGCGTCCTGGCTTTCCTTCGATGCGATCGACAGCGGCACGTTCTTCACGGCGGGGCCGGGATAGAAGTAGCCCTTGTCGTAGGTGTAGGCCTGTGCCTCCGGCGTGAGCATGAACGCCATCACGTCGAGGACGACCGCCAGCTGGTCCGGCGACACGCCCTTCGGCACGACCATGTAGTGGGCATCGTTGACCCAGGTCATGCCCTTCAGTGGGGTGACCTTGAAGTCCTTGGGCACGACGCCCAGGACCCGGGGATTGAGGTCCCAGCCCGTCATGGTGACCGTCATGTCGCGCGAGCCTTCACCAAGCTCCTTCATCGTCACACCCGTGCCGCCCGGGTAGTACTCGATGCAGGTGTTGAGCTCCTTGAGATAGGCCCAGGTCTTGTCCCAGCCGTTGACGGGGTCCTTCGGGTCCTTGTCGCCGAGGATGTAGGGCAGGCCCATGATGAAGGTATTGCCCGGACCGGAGTTCGCCGGCCGCGCGTAGATCAGCCGATTCGGATTGGCCTTGCACCATGCCAGCAGTTCCTGCGCGGTCGTCGGGGGCTGCTTCACCTTCGCCGGGTTGTATTCGACCAGCGGGCCGGCCGGCATGAACGCCACCTCGATGCCCTGCCCCTTCGCGAGTTCCTGCATTTTCGCGGCGGGGGGTTGGTAGTTGTCCATCAGCCCTGGGAATTTCGCCGCGTAGTCGGGCAGCAACGTGATCAGAAGGCCCTGCTCGATGGCGTTGCCCAGGAAGCCGACGCCGGTGAGCACGAGATGGACATCCGCGCGGCCCGCGCTTTGCATGGCCTTCAGCTTTCCCGGGAGCTCCGGCGCGGTGGCCTTGCTGTACGTGAACTTGGAGACCCGGTTCGGATACTTGCGGGCATAGAGCTCGAACGCCTCCTGGGTCAGTGCGAGGTCGCCGGCCACGTCGACGATGTTGATGGCCACCGGGCCGCTCGGCATCGCCGGCGCCTGCGCCAGCGCCACGGGGCAGGTCCCCATCGCCGCGAGGGCTGCGATAGCGGCAGCGGTACCGCGCAGCTTGCGGCACAGGTTGTCGACTCGATCATTGAAGTGGTTCATACGTCCTCCCCCTTTTGGTTTGACGACGCTTTGCTGCGAGTCAGGCCTCGTCCGGCTCCGGATCGTCGACCGCCTTGCCGCGCGCGAGCTTCGCCACGACCTCTGCCGGCGCCTGCGCCGCGATCCTCGGCGTGTGCGTGACGACGTCGGCGTTCTGCGCGCGGTGACGCAGCGCGTGGTCCATCAGCACGATCGCCAGCATGGCCTCGCCGATGGGCGTGGCGCGAATCCCTACGCAGGGATCGTGGCGGCCGTGGGTGTTGACGATCACCGGGTTCCCGGCCTTGTCGATCGAATGCCGGTCGAGGCGGATCGAAGACGTAGGCTTGACCGCGAACGACACGACGATGTCCTGGCCGGTGGAGATGCCGCCGAGGATGCCCCCGGCGTTGTTCGAGGCGAAGCCCTGCGGCGTCATCTCGTCGGAATGCGCGGTACCGTGCTGCGCGACTGCGGCGAACCCCGCGCCGATCTCCACGCCCTTGACGGCGTTGATGCTCATCATCGCCGCGGCGATGTCGCTGTCGAGCTTGCCGTACACCGGCTCGCCCCAGCCGACGGGCACCCCACTGGCCACGACCTCGATGCGCGCGCCGACCGAGTCGCCCGACTTGCGCAGGCGGTCCATGTAGGCCTCGAGTTCGGGCACCACGCGCGCGTTGGCGACGAAAAAGGGATTCGCGTCGACCTGCGACCAGTCCTCGAAAGGGACGATGTTGGGGCCGAGTTGCGTCAGGTGCCCGCGGATGGCGACGCCGTAGCGTTCGGCCAGCCACTTCTTCGCCACGGCTCCCGCGGCGACGCGCACCGCGGTTTCGCGCGCCGACTGCCGCCCGCCGCCGCGGTAGTCGCGCACGCCGTACTTCTGCCAATAGGTGTAGTCGGCATGGCCGGGGCGGAAGGTCTCGGCGATGTTCGCGTAGTCCTTGCTTCGCTGGTCCTCGTTGCGGATCAGGAGCGCGATGGGCGTGCCGGTGGTGACGCCCTCGAACACGCCCGATAGGATCTCGACGGTGTCGCTCTCGCGCCGTTGCGTGACGTGGCGCGAGGTGCCGGGCTTGCGGCGGTCGAGCTCGCGCTGGATGTCGGCGGCGTCGAGCGCCATGCCGGGTGGGCAGCCGTCGACCACGCAGCCGATCGCCGGCCCGTGCGATTCGCCGAACGAGGTGACGCAGAACAGCGTGCCGAAGGTGTTGCCTGACATGCGCGGAAGCCGGAGGAAAGGAGCCGATCGAGTTTAGCATCGGCGTCCCCCTGGCTCAGCCGGGCGCCGGCGCGACCTTCACCCCCTCCATCGGCGCGCCCAGCAGGTCCAGCTTCGCGTCGCGCAGCGCCACCAGGATCATCTCGCCGTCGTCGGCGACGCGGAACTCGCCGAACTTCGCGCCCGCGTAGGCCGCGCCCTTCCCCTCCTGGAAGAACCAGGCGTTGGTGGCGAAGTGCAGCCCGCCCTCGCGGACGCGGTAGCGCAGCGCCACCTCGCCGGGCGCGAGCGCGCTGCCGTCGTCGAGGCGGCTGAAGGTTCCCACGCCGCGCGCATCGAGCGCGACCACCACGCGACCATCGTGCGGCACGTCGCTCATCGCGCGGCGCGGAAAGGCATCGCGCTCGACCTGCCAGGTCAGCCGCATGTAGTCGCCCTGCATCACGGCGCGCGGGTCCACCGGCGCGGTGGCGAGGATGACGGTGCGGCCCGTCGCCAGCAGCGCCTCGCGCCCGGCGATGCCTCGGTGGACGAAGGCGAGGATTGCGATCGTCGCCACCACCAGCAGCACGCGGCGGATCATGGCGCCTCCTTCGGCGCCGCGCGGGTCTGCCGCGGCTCCGTTGCACTCGCGGGCCCCGCGCCGCGCGCCACGTTCGCGCCGGCCCCCTCGATCAGCCGCGGCAGCACCAGCCCCGCGGCCAGCAGCACGCAGCCCGCGGCGGCGAGCGACATCGACTTGGTGAAAAGGCTCGTCTGCATCGAGTAGTAGTAGAAGCCCAGCATCCACACCGCCGAGACGATGCCGACACCGACGAGCACGGGGCGCGCCATCGCGAAGGCGACGATCACGACGATCAGCGAGGCGATCAGGCCGGGCACCGGCCAGGCGAGCGCCGCCAGCGCGACGGTGGCGATGCCGATCGCGGCGCGCGCGTGGCCGTCGCGCAGCGCGCCGCGGCGCACCAGCGCGATGACCACGCCGGCCAGCACCAGCGCGAGCAGCACGCCCTCGAGCCAGGCGAGGTTCGACCAGGGTGGGTCGCGCATGCCCATTTCCTGGATCCACGGCGCGAACGGCGCATAGGCACACAGCGCCAGCGCGAGCCCGGTCGAGATGGGCTCGCCCCAGGCGTTGGCGCGCGCCGAGCGGTCGGCCGCCAGCGCGAACCATGCGAAGAGGCCTGCGATCAATACCGGCAAGGGCCAGCGCGGCGGCCCGAACATCAGCGCGGCGTAAAGCGCCGTGCAGGCGAAGAGCGTGCACATCGCGCGGTGCATCCGGTGCGGGATGGCGACGACCATCACCGCCTCGAACGCGGCAATGGCGAGGAGCGGCGCCAGCTCCTTCGGCCCGAGCGCCTGGAAGAGCCCGTAGGCGATCGATGCCTGGCCCGCGAACGAGATCGCCAGCGCGAGCTGTTCGACGAAGGCCTGCCGCTCGCCCTGGCGCAGCACGAAGGCCGCGGCGCCGCACAGCAGCGCACCCACCAGCATGGCGCCTGCGGCCGTTTCGAGCAGCCGCCACGACAGCGCGCCGATCGAGGCGAGCACGAACCACGACGCCACCCAGGCCGCGAAGCCGAGCAGGCCCCGCAGGTACCACGGCGGCCGCGGCGTGGCGGCGGGCGGGGCGTCGCCCTCGACCAGGCCGCGCGCGGCGAGCGCGCTCCACAGCGCGTGCCCGGTCATGGCTGTTCCTCCGCCGCGATGCCGCGCAGCAGCGCCGTCCCCTTCCACGCCATGCCCACCACCAGCGCGGCGATCAGCAGCGGCGAGAAGAACACCGTGTGCGCGAACACGTACTTGGTGAAGAACGAGGCGAGCACGACGATGGCCGAGACGAGGCCCGTCGCCAGCACGAACACGTCGACGCGCCGCACGCGGAAGGCGAGCCACAGCACGCCGAGCCAGGCGAGCCAGCCCATGCCCATCATCACGCCGTAGGTCGTGGTGTCGAACACGGCGACGACCCCCAGCGCGGTGGCCGCGCAAGCGCTGGCCACCGCCACGCAGCGCAGCACCCAGGTCGCGCTGCACTCGCGCAAGCCCAGCGCGCGGCCCACCTCGAACAGCGCCAGCGCGCCCGCGTTCAGCGCCGCCAGCGACCACAGCGCCCCGCGCATCGACGAAGGCTCGAACCACGGCAGCCGCGCAAACCAGAGCTCGAGGCCGACATTGGCGATGGCGAGCCACAGCAGCCACAGCGCGCCCTGCCGCCCCAGCAGCACCAGCGGCAGGATGGCGGCGGCCCAGGCCGCGAAGAGCTGCCAGGTGTCGGCGCCCGTCTGGTAGGTCTGCCCGACCAGCGCGAGCAGCGCGCCGATGGCCACGCAGGCGACACCCAGCGCGATCGCGCCGCCCAGCGCGTCGGGCCCGCGCCACACCGCCACCAGCACGGCGACGACGATCGCGCCCTCGGCGAGCATCAGGCGCTGCGCGCGCGTCATCTCGCTCCAGTTGTAGGCGATGAAGAACACCAGCGCCGTGGCGAGCATCGCGCCCCCCGCGACCAGCGCGACCACGCGCAGGAAGCGCGCCCAGCCGGCCGCGCCCGGGTAGACGCCCGCCGCATCCAGCGCCGCGGGCAAGGCCGCGGTGGCGAGGCGGCCCTCGCCGTTCCACCGCATCATCGTGTCGCGCAGTTCACTCATTGGTAGCGGCCTCTACTTCACGTCCCCGCGCAACGCCAGCACCTCGGCGCGCAGCCGCTCGGGCGTCGCGTCCTTCGGCGCCACGGGCTCACCGATGGCGAGCACGATGCGCGAGAAGAGGCCGCGGAGGCGGCGCATCGCCCTGCCGTTGGCCGCGCGCGAGAAGAAGCTGCCCCACAGGCCCGACAGCGCCATCGGGATCACCGGCACGGCGTTTCGCGCGACGATCTCGGCGACGCCCGCGCGGAAGGGCTTCAACTCGCCGTCGTCGGTGAGGCCGCCCTCGGGGAAGATGCAGACGAGCTCGCCCCCGGCGAGCGCAGCCGCGACCTCGTCGTAGGCGCGCGCCTTCATCGCCGCATCCTCGCGCGCCGGGGCGATGGGGATCGCGCGCATGGTGCGGAAGATGAACGACAGCAGCGGCATCGCAAAGATGCGATGGTCCATCACGAAGCGCACCGGGCGCTTGACCTCGCTGGCGATGATCACGGCGTCGGCATAGGCCACGTGGTTGCACACCAGCAGCGCGGCGCCCTCGTCGGGGATGCGCTCGAGCCCGCGCACCTTCACGCGGTAGACGAACGACACCAGCAGCCAGGCGAGGAAGCGCATCAGGAACTCGGGCACCAGCCCGAAGATGAACAGCGCCACCACGGCGTTCATGAGGCCGATGGCGAGGAAGAGCCCGGGGATGTCGAGGCCCGCGGCGAGGAGTCCCAGCGCGACACCCGCCGAGGCGACCAGGAAGAAGGCGTTGAGGATGTTGTTGGCGGCGATGATGCGCGAGCGGTGCGCGGGCGCCGAGCGCGTCTGGATCAGCGCGTACAGCGGCACGATGTAGAAGCCGCCGAACACGCCGATCAGCACGAGGTCGGCGATCACCCGCCAGTGCGCGTGGTCGGCGAGCAGCACGCCCACGCCCGCCAGCGCGTTCGCGTGCAGGTTGCGGCTCGCGAGCCACAGGTCGATGGCGAACACCGTCATGCCGATGGCGCCGAAGGGCACGAGGCCGAGCTCGACCTTGCGATGCGACAGGCGCTCGCAGAGCAGCGACCCGGTGCCGATGCCCACCGAGAACAGCGCCAGCAGGAAGGTCGCGACGTGCTCGTCGCCGCCCAGGATGTTGCGGGTGAAATTCGGGAACTGGGTGAGGAAGGTGGCGCCGTAGAACCAGAACCACGAGATGCCCATCATCGACAGCCACACCACGCGGTTGCCGCGCGCGAAAGCGATGTTGCGCCAGGTCTCGGTGAAGGGGTTCCAGTTGATGCGGAGCTCGGGCGCGACCGCCGGCGTGTGCGGGATGCCACGGCTCACGAGCCAGCCCGCCACCGCGATCACGATGGCGGCACCGCCCGCGTACAGCGGGCCGTGGGGCTCGATGGCCACCAGCAGTCCGCCGGCGATGGTGCCGAGCAGGATGGCGACGAAGGTGCCCATCTCGACCATGCCGTTGCCGCCGGTGAGCTCCTCGGGCGCGAGCTTCTGCGGCAGGATGGCGTACTTGACCGGCCCGAACACCGTCGAGTGCACGCCCATCAGCGCGAGTGCCACGAACAGCACCGTGAGGTTGCGGTAGTAGAAGCCGGCGAAGCCCACCAGCATGATGCCGATCTCGAACACCTTGATCACGCGGATGAGCCGCGATTTCTCGAGCTTGTCGGCGAGCTGGCCCGCCGTCGCCGAGAACAGCACGAAGGGCAGGATGAAGATCGCCGCCGCGGCGTTGACCAGCGTGTTGGGATCGAGCGTGGTGAGGTTCGCCGCGTGGTAGACGACGAAGATCACCATCGCGTTCTTGTAGACGTTGTCGTTGCCCGCCCCCAGGAACTGCGTCCAGAAGAAGGGCGCGAAGCGGCGCTCGCGCAGCAGCGCGAACTGGTTGGGGGCCTGCGGCGTGTCGGTGCTGCGCGGCGAGGATGGGGTGTCGGTCATGGCGGGCGTGTCGAAGGCTGCGCCTTTGTACCCCAGCGGCCACTTGCGCACAAATCCCCCGGTCGTCCCGCTCGCCTGCGTCATGTCGCCACCCCTCGGCCCGGGCGGATGCCCGATGGCACATGCTTCCGCGGCTGCCGGCGCTTTTCAATACCGTTCAGAAGGCGTATCGTTTTCCAATACCACCGGTCGCCGCAATATCCACGCTCGCCATGCACGACGCCGCCCGCATCGTCGCCACGCTGAAGCAGTTGCTGCGAAGCCGCGGCATCACCTATGCGGAGCTCGGGCGGCGCATCGGGCTCTCGGAAGCGAGCGTCAAGCGCGTGTTCTCGCGCGAGACGCTGACCTTGGCGCGCGTCGAAGCCATCGCGGCGGTGCTCGAGGTCGACTTCCTCGAGCTCGCGCGCCTCGCCCGCGGCCAAGGCGAGGAGCCGCGCGAGATGACGCAAAAGCAGGAGGAGGCGCTGGCCGCCGACCCGCGGCTCGTCGCGGCGTTCTACCTCGTGTTCAACGGCTGGACCTTCGACGAGATCGTCGAGCGCTACGCCATCACGCCCGCGCAGCTCACGGCCTGCCTCGCGAGCCTCGACCGCCTCGGGATCATCGAGCTCATGCCGGGCAACCGCGTGCGCCTGCGCGTGCCGCGGCTCGCGCGGCTGCGCGCCGACGGGCCGATCATGCGTCGCTACGGCGCGCGCGCGGTCGCCGACTTCCTCGCCCCGCGATTCAGCGAGGTCGGCGGCTACTTCGCCTTCGAGTTCAGCGACCTGTCGCGCGCCTCGCGCGAGCTCATCGAGCGCAGGCTTGCCGCCGTCGTCGCGGAGTTCCGGGCGCTGGCGGAATTCGACGCGCCGCTCAGGGCCTCGGCCCGCGAGACCATCGGCATCTGTGCCGGGGTCCGGCCGTGGTCGATCGAGCAGGCCATCCCCCTGGCACCGCCCAGGCGTGCACGGCGGCACGGCCCGGGCTAGAATGACATTGTCATCAGGCGGACCGGACCTTGCAACCTTACCTCGACCTCCTGCGCCAGGTGCGCGACCACGGCACGCGCAAGGAGGACCGCACCGGCACGGGCACGCTGTCGCTGTTCGGGCAGCAGATGCGCTTCGACCTCGCCGAGGGCTTCCCCCTGGTCACCACCAAGAAGGTCCACGCCAAGTCCATCGTCTACGAGCTCCTGTGGTTCCTGCGCGGCGATTCCAACGTGCGCTGGCTGCAGGAGAACGGCGTGACCATCTGGGACGAATGGGCCGACGCGAAGGGCGAGCTCGGCCCCGTGTACGGCGTGCAGTGGCGCTCGTGGCCCGCGCCCGATGGCAGCACCATCGACCAGATCGCCAACGTGATCGCCGAGATCCGCCGCAACCCGGACTCGCGGCGCCTGATCGTGTCGGCATGGAACGTCGCGGAGATCCCGCGCATGAAGCTGCCGCCCTGCCACGCCTTCTTCCAGTTCTATGTCGCGGGCGGGCGGCTGTCCTGCCAGATGTACCAGCGCAGCGCCGACCTGTTCCTCGGGGTGCCCTTCAACGTGGCGTCCTACGCGCTGCTGACGCACATGGTCGCGCAGCAGACGGGCCTCCTTCCCGGCGAGTTCGTATGGGTGGGCGGCGACTGCCACCTTTACCTCAACCACCTCGAGCAGGTCGACGAGCAGCTCGCGCGCAAGCCCTACCCGTTGCCGCGCCTCGAGCTGCGCCGGCAGCCCACGATCTTCGACTACCGCAACGAGGACATCGCCATCGTCGGCTACCAGTCGCATGCCCCCATCCGGGCCCCGGTCGCCGTGTAGCCCCCTTTCCCACGCGCCTGAAGGAGCCCGCCATGCCCGTTTCCCGCAAGCTCACGCGTTTCACCATCGTCGCCGCGACGATCGGTGTCGTCTCGCTCCTCCCGGCCGCGGCGCGGGCGGCCCCCTGCGACGGCTTCGTGGACGTCGACGACACCGCGAGCTACTGCAGCTCGGCGTCGTTCCTCAAGAGCCGCGGGATCACGCTGGGCTGCAGCGATACCTCGCACTACTGCCCCGACGCCAACGTGACGCGCGCGCAGATGGCGCTGTTCTTCGACCGCCTGAGCAACGTCGTCACGCCCCTGCTCGGCAGCACGACCGGCTACTACCTGGGCGGCGACCTCGACCCCGGCTACCTCTATCCCTATTGCGCTGTGTCCATCCCTTCCGCCGGCTACCCGCGTAACCTGCGCCTGTCGGGCACCTGGTACGGTCACGCGAGCTCGGGCGACGTCAACGTGAAGCTGTTCTACAACCCCTCGGGCGGGGGGCTTTTCGACGTCGGCGGCCTCGCCGTGCCGGCGCCGGTCGGCAGCGACGCCCCCGTCACCTTCGCGAGCCAGCTCTACCTCGACAGCGGCACCGACTACGAGCTGGTGCTCGGCGTGGCCAACGACGGCGACGCGGGCACGACCATCGGCGACTCGAGCTGCGCGCTCGACACCCTGGTGGTGAACTACGTCATCCCGCCGGGCTCGGCCGACCAGGTTCCGTCGTCGAGCGTGAATGCGCCGATCAGGCCGACGGCCGTGCGCGCGGCACGTTGAGGCACCCGGGCCCCGCGGCAACGCCACGCCGCGGGTCCTGCGCACCCCAGGGCTCCCGGCGGGCAAAAAAAACCCGCTGGGAGGAGTGAGCGGGCAAGGGGGATCGATCCTGGAGGTCGTGCGCCGTGCCGCCGCGTCGATCCGGCGCGGGCGGGCGGGATGAAGGCTGTCAGTGCATGCGTTTCGTCGCGGAGATCGGGAAGGAACCGGTCGGCACCGCGTTACAGCACGCTGCGTGCCGCGTTGACGCGCTCGGCCAGCTCGTCGAGCGCGCGCGCATCGTCGGCCGCGTCTTCCTCGCCGATCGCCAGTGCGTGGGGGCGCTCGTCCTCGTCGTCGAACCAGTAACCGGTGAATTCAGGCGCTTTCATCGTTGCATCCCTCGTCGATGAAGACGGTTTAGCAACGTGCGTGCCACCGCGCGCCAGACGGCGCGGAGCTTGCCGTAACGCGTTGATTACGTGGCCGGATCAGGCTGCGTTCGCGGTCGCGGCAAACCCGCCTGCGAAGGCCCCGCCACCCTCGGGCTGTAGTCGTATCCCGACAGCCGCCGATCGCATTGCAACAAACGCTTGAAATTGCAGGAAACGCGCTGTCGTCGCGTCCCGACAGGAAGGGAATGTCCTAGCCCTTGTCCTTGAACATCGCCGGCTCCAGGCGGTGACGCTGCAGCAGCTTGTAGAACTCGGTGCGGTTGCGCTTGGCGAGCTGCGCGGCCTGCGTGACATTGCCGCCGGTGATCTTGAGGAGCCGCACGAGATAGTCGCGCTCGAAGGTCTTGCGCGCCTCCTCGAAGGGCACCAGCACCGAGGCGTCCTCCTTGAGCGCGTTCTGCACCGTGGTCAGCGGCACCACGCTGGTGGTGGTGAGCGCGACGGCCTGCTCGAGCAGGTTGAGGAGCTGGCGCACGTTGCCCGGCCAGGGCGCCGCGACGAGCTGCGCCAGGGCCTCCGGGGCGAGCGTCGGCACCACCTTGCGGTAGCGCTCGGCGAGCTTGCGCAGGAAGTGGGCGCACAGCAGCGGGATGTCCTCGCGGCGCTCGGCCAGCGTGGGCAGGCGCAGCGAGACGACGTTGAGGCGGTAGTACAGGTCCTCGCGGAAGAGGCCTGCGGCCTTTTGCGCGTCGAGGTCGCGGTGCGTCGCCGAAATCACCCTGACGTCGACGGGGATCGCCTGGGTCGCGCCGACCGGGCGCACCTCGCCTTCCTGCAGCACCCGCAGCAGCTTCACCTGCAAGGGCAGCGGCATGTCGCCGATCTCGTCGAGGAACAGCGTGCCGCCGTCCGCGGCCTGGAAGAGGCCCTTGTGGGCCGCTACCGCCCCGGTGAAGGCGCCGCGCGCGTGGCCGAAGAGCTCGGACTCGAGGAGCTCGCCCGGGATCGCCCCGCAGTTGATGCCGACGAAGGGCTTGTCGGCGCGCCGGCTGGCGCGGTGGATGGCGCGTGCGAGGAGCTCCTTGCCCGTGCCCGACTCGCCGAAGATCAGCACGCTCGCGTCGGAGTCGGCGACGAGCTTCGCCTGGCGCAGCAGGTCCTCCATGCGCGGGCTGCGCGTGATGATGCCTTCGCGCCATGCGCCGCCTGCAGACCCGGCGTCGGCGGCGTCGCCCGCGAGCGACACGGCTGCCGCGACCTTCTGCAGGAGCTCCTGGCTGTCGAAGGGCTTGGTGAGGAAGCCGAACACGCCGCGCTGCGTGGCCGACACGGCGTCGGGGATGGTGCCGTGCGCGGTGAGGATGATCACCGGCATCGCCGGGTGCTGGCGATGGATCGCCTCGAAGAGCTGCATGCCGTCGATGCCGGGCATGCGCAGGTCGGTGATCACCGCCGACGGCCGCGCCACGGCGATCGCCGCCAGCGCCGTCTCGCCGCTGTCGGCCGTACGCACGCGATAACCCGCGGAGGTGAGCCGCAGGCTGATGAGCTTGAGGAGGTCGGGGTCGTCGTCGACCAGCAGCACGTCGCCGCTCGCGGATGCGTTCATGTCAGTGCCCCCCGCCGCTGCCGCCGCCGCCGCCACCGCCGCCGCCGCTCGAGATGCGGTCGCGCAGGAGGCTGCGCTCCATTTGCCGCAGCGCCTCGAGCTTCTGCGCGGCCTCGTTGGCGCGCGCCGCCTCGTCGCGCACGGCGCGCGTGCGCTCGGACACCTGGACCTGCAGCACCACGGCGAGGTGCTTGACGGGCCCCTGCGGCCCGCCGCTCTTGGCGACGTTGTCGAGGAGCTGCAGCGCACGCAGGTCGTCCTGGGGCGCGCGGGTGAGCGTGTACAGCATCGCGAGCCGCACGCGGTTGACGTCGTTGCGCTCACGGTTGAAGGCCTGGGTCATCGCGGGGATCTCGCGCTTGGCGTCGTCGGGTGCATAGCCGCTGTAACGGTCGAGGTCGGCCATCAGCGCGAGGAGCTCGTAGTCCGGCGGCGGGGGCGCCGGCGCGGGCGAGCGCAGCTCGGGCGCGAGGGTCGCGACGGTCACGCGCTCCTGCGCCACCGGCGCGCCGGGGACCGAGGGCGCCGGGCCCGTCGCCCCGCCCGCGACGCCGTCGGCCGACGCCGGATTGCCGGTCGGCGGCTCGGGATTGCCGCCCGCCGGTGCCGGGTTGCCGGCCGCCGGGGGCGGGTCGGCCTTGGGGGGCGCGACCGGCGTGGGCTCGATGGGCGGCGGCGCCTGGACCGGCTCGAGTGGCGGGTACTCGATCATCGGCGTGCCCGGCAGGGCCGCCATCGCCGCCTCGTCGAAGTAGTACGTCTCCTGCGAAGGCGGCATGGTCGAGCAGGCGCCGAGGAACGACGCGAACACGGCGGCCGCAACGCCGCGCGCGCGCGACGGCGACCGGCCGCGCGGCCCGCGGTCGCGCGCCGTGGCGTCCATGGCGCTCACTTGCCCACCGCCGCGAGCATCGCGGGCTTGCGCGGCGCGGGTTCGGCGCCGCCGAAGGCCAGCGGCAGCCTCAAGCGGAACACCGCGCCGGTGCCGCGATCGGCGCGGCCCGTCACCTCCAGCGAGCCGCCGTGCGCCAGCGTGTATTCGCGCGCGATGGCGAGGCCGAGGCCCGAGCCCTTGACGCGGCCCTCGGGCTTGGCCGAGCCCTGGTAGAACGACTCGAAGATGCGCTCGCGCTCCTCGGCGGGCACGCCGGGGCCGTGGTCGGCGACTTCCAGCACCGCGTCGCCGCCTTCGGTGCGCAGCGCGAGTTCGATGGTGGCCGAGCGCGGCGAGAACTTGATCGCGTTGGTCACCATGTTGTCGACGATGGTGCGGATGCGCTCGGCGTCGCCGGTGATCAGCACGCGATCGAGCTTGGCGTCGAGGGTGACGATGCGCGCCAGCGCCGCGAGCTTGTTGTCGCGCACCACGCGATTGACCACGTCGGCGAGCATCACCGGCCCCAGCGTCGCGGGCTCCATGGCGCGCGTCTGGTGGTACCTGAGCAGGTCCTCGATCAGCTTCTGCAGCGAGATGGTGTTCTCGCGCACGATGCGGACGATGTCGGACTGCTCGCGCGAGAGCTTGCCGCCGACCTCGTCGTGCAGGAGCTCCGCGCCCTCGCGCACCGCCGTCAGCGGCGTCTTGAGCTCGTGCGAGACGTGGCGCAGGAAGCGGTTCTGCTGGTCCTCGAGCTCCTTCAGGCGCATGCGCAGCCACTCGAGCCGCTGGCCGAGGTAGCGCATGTCCTGCGGGCCGTTCACCTCGACGGCATGCGCGAAGTCGGCCGAGCCCATCTGCCGGATCGCCTGGTCGAGCTGGCGGATGGGCCGCGCGATCAGCACGGCGAAGACGATGGCCAGTGCCAGCGCGATCAGGAACGCCGCCAGCGCGAGGGCCTGCCAGGTCTCGCGGCCGCGCGCCGCCGTGACCTGCAGCCGCTCGACGGCACGCTGCGTGAGCTGGTAGGTCGTCGACAGCGTCGATTGCGCCGCGTCGACCAGCCTGGCGTAGCCCTCGGCCAGCCGCGCGTTGGTGGTGGGCGAGCGCTCGCCGCTCGCGAACAGCGCATAGAGATCGCCTTCCGATTTCACCAGCGCGTCGATCGAGGCATGCGCGTCGGGGGCGAGCGGCAGCGCCGAGAGCTGCGCGGCCGAATTGGCGAACTCGCCGCGCACGCGGCTGTAGTCCTCGATCAGCGCGGCGTCCTCGAGGATCAGGTTCTGGCGCACGATGCGCTCGAGCGTGGTGGTCTGCTCGAACAGGAAGCGCGAGGTGCGCGCGGCCTGGGCCGCCTGCTGCACCTCGACCCCCGCCTGCGTCGCCAGGCGGTCCATGGTGAGGACGAGCTCCGCCAGCGCGTACAGCAACGGAAGGCTGACGAGCAGGAAGCCCAGCAGGATGAACTTGAGGAAGGAGCGCGGGTAGTACAAGGCCGCTGCCTATAATTCGCCGACCTTATTATGACATTCGCCTGTGGATAAACCCCTTGTCGGCCTGATCGCCGCGGTCGCCGACAACGGCGTGATCGGCGACGGTCTCGCGCTGCCCTGGCGGCTCCCCGGCGACCTCGCGCGCTTTCGCGCGCTCACCACCGGCCACTCGATCGTCATGGGGCGGCGCACCTGGCAGTCGCTGGGTCGGCCGCTGCCGGGCCGGCAGAACATCGTGGTCACCCGCCAGCGGGGCTTCGCGGCCCCCGGCGCCACGGTCGTCCACTCGCTCGACGAGGCCCTCGCGGCCGCGACGATGCCGCCGCCGGTGTTCGTGATCGGCGGGGCGTCGCTGTTCGCCGAGGCCATGCCGCTCGCCTCGACCTTCGAGCTCACCGAGGTGCGCGCGAGCCCGCCGGGCGACGTACGCATGCCGCCCTGGGACCGCGCCGCATGGCGCGAGGTCGCGCGCAGCGAGGTGCCTGCGCACGACGACGCACCCGCGCACGCGTTCGTCACGCTGGTTCGCTGACGGCCTTGCCGCAGGCGGCGCCGCCGTTCCCGCGCGCGGCAGCGCGTCGCCCGTCGCACGTCCACGGTGGTTTTGCGATAATCGCCGGTCCAGCCATCGGCGATGCGCTCACGCCGCCCTATCCTTGCCGGGATGACGGAACTGGTAGACGTAGCGGACTCAAAATCCGCCGGTAGCGATACCGTGGGGGTTCGAGTCCCCCTCCCGGCACCACCCGATGGACGACCGCCGCTCTCTGACCCGCTACGCCTGGCTGTCGATCGCCGTCGCGATCGGCGCGATCGCGCTCAAGGCCGCCGCGTGGGCCTTCACGGGGTCGGTCGGGCTCTTGTCCGACGCGCTCGAATCGCTGGTGAACCTCGCCGGCGCGCTGATGGCGCTGTGGATGCTGCTGGTGGCATCGCGACAGCCCAGCGAGGCGTTCAACTTCGGCTACGGCAAGGCCGAGTACTTCTCCAACGTGGTCGAAGGCACGCTGATCGTGCTCGCCGCGGCGAGCATCGCCTGGGCCGCGCTGCCGCGCCTCTTCGACCCGCAGCCGCTCGAGCAGGTCGGCGCCGGCCTCGCCATCTCGATGGTCGCCTCGGGCCTCAACTACGTCACCGCGGTGGTGCTGCAGCGCGCGGGGCGCCACCATCGCTCGGTGACGCTGGAAGGCAACGCGCGCCACCTGATGACCGACGTGTGGACTTCCGTCGGCGTGCTCGCCGCCGTCGGCGCGGTGCAGCTCACGGGATGGCTGGTGCTCGACCCGGTCATCGCGTTGGCTGTCGCGGTGAACATCGTCTGGGCGGGCGTATCGATGGTACGGCGCTCGGTGGGGGGATTGCTCGACCGCGCCTGGCCGGACGACGAGCAGAAGGCACTCCATGCGGTGCTGTCGCCGTACCAGCGCGAAGGCATCGCCTTCCACGCCATCCGCACGCGCGTGGCGGGCGCGCAGCGCTTCGTGTCCATGCACGTGCTGGTGCCGGGCGACTGGAGCGTGCAGCGCGGCCACGAGCTCCTCGAGCGCATCGAGGAGGACGTGCGCGGCGCGGTGCGGGGCACGGCCATCGTGACCCACCTCGAGCCGCTCGAGGACCCGGCGTCCTGGGACGACCAGGGACTCGCGCGCAGTTCCGCGCGGCGGCCGCCCGCGTGAGCGCCACGAGCGGAGCCGCGTACCGGCTCGCCGACTTCGACTTCGAGCTGCCCGCGGAGCTCGTCGCGCAGGTGCCCGCCGCCTCGCGCAGCGCGAGCCGGCTGCTGGTGGTGCACGGTGCGCGCGACGAGGCGCTGCCGCGCGAGCAGGTCGCGACGCCCGGCGTGCCGTGCAGCGGCGACGGCCGCTTCGCCGACCTGGGGTTCTCCGACCTGCCCGGCCAGCTTTCACGCGGCGATCTCGTGGTGTTCAACGACACGCGGGTGATCCGGGCGCGGCTTTTCGGGCGCAAGGCCTCGGGAGGGCGCGTCGAGATGCTGGTGGAGCGCGTCACCGGGCCCGACGAGGCCTGGGTGCAGCTTCGCGCCAGCCACCTGCCCGCGCCCGGCAGCCGCCTCGAGGCCGCGGGCGCGAGCGTCGCCGTGCTCGCGCGCGAGGGCCGCTTCTTCCATCTGCGCTTCGCCATCGACGAGCCACTGGTCGACTGGCTCGAGCGCCATGGCGAGATCCCGCTGCCGCCCTACATCGCGCGCGCCGGCGGCCACGCGGCCGACGCGGACGCGGCGCGCTACCAGACGGTGTACGCGCGCGAGCCGGGCGCCGTGGCGGCGCCCACCGCGGGCCTGCACTTCGACGACGCTACCTTCGCCGCGCTCGACGCCGCGGGCGTCGAGCGTGCCTTCGTCACGCTGCACGTGGGCGCCGGCACCTTCCTGCCGGTGGTGCACGACGACCTCGCGCTGCATCGCATGCACTTCGAGCGCTATCGCATCCCCGACGCCACTGCGCGCGCCATCGCCGCGGCGCGCGCGCGCGGCTCGGCGATCGTCGCGGTGGGCACGACCACGCTGCGCACGCTCGAAGGGGCCGCGGCCCGCGCCGGCGGCGACGTTCCCGCGGGCGACGGCGAGACCGACCTCTTCATCACGCCCGGTTACCGCTTCCATGTGGCGGACCGGCTCGTCACCAACTTCCACCTGCCGCGATCGACGCTGCTGATGCTGGTCTCGGCGTTCGCCGGCTACGAGGCCATCCGCGCGGCCTACGCGCACGCCATCGCCGCGCGCTATCGCTTCTACAGCTATGGCGACGCGATGCTGCTGACGCGAGCGGCGAATTAGCCCCTTTTCGTCGCCAAACGGCGACAGAATGGCGAAAGGGCAGGCGAATCCGCAACCATTCGGCTGCGCGGAGGCGCTGCCGGTCCCGCAACGCTGGCACCGGCGTACGCGTTTCGCTACCCTTGTCGCCAACCGATTGAACGACGGCGGGCGCTCGCGCGTTCAGCCGTGCCCGATGACCATGCACGTCCTTTCCCGGCGCCTGCTGCCGGCCGTGTTGCTGTCCGCCTTGCTCGCCGCCCCGGCGGCCGAGGCCGCGCGCGTCGCGGTGCTGTCGAACCGCTTCAGCACCGAGGTCGCCAACGACTTCAACGCCAAGATCCCCGCGCACAGCTTCACCGCCTTCGACGTTTCGGGCGGCCCGCCTTCGCTCGACGCGCTGCTCAAGTTCGACGAGGTGCTGCTGTTCGAGGACCAGGTCTTCGACCAGTCGACGGCCGTCGGCAATCGCGTGCACGACTTCGTGGCGGCGGGCCGGCCGGTGGTCCTCGGCACCTTCTACGAGCAGGACCGCAGCGACCGCAGGGTCACGCCCTCCTTGTCGGTGCCGCCGCACGGCTGGGGACGACTGGAGATCATCGACCCCAACACCACCGACGGCATCGGCGCGGCCTCGACCCTGCGCACCCTCGCCGACGGCAGCATCGTCGATCACCCCCTGACGGTCGGCGTGGCCACGCTCGCCGCCCCCGCCGGCTTCGGCGGCGGCAACGAAGCCAAGCCGGGCACGCAGGTGGTTGCGCACTGGAGCCAGAGCAACGCCAACAACCGTCCCGACCCCGCCATCGCCTACCGGTACGTCGTGGGCATCGGCCCGGCCACCTGCATCATCCATCTCGGCATCGCGCCCGACCTCATCTACTGGGCGCCGGGCGGCGCCACGCCCGTGTACTACCAGGCCTGGCGCAACGCCTTCGACTACGCCAGCGGCAACTGCGGCATCGGCTGGCACGTCCCGGCGACGAGCCCCGCCGGGCTCGCGGCGCTGGCGCTCGCGCTCGCGGCGTCGGCCGCGTGGCTCGCCCGCCGCCGCCGCGCGCGCGCCTGAGCGCCCGTCTCCCGCCATGCATTTCGCGGTCACCGCGACCGACGGCCGCGCGCGCCGCGGCACGCTGAGCCTCGCCCACGGCACCGTCGAGACGCCGGTGTTCATGCCGGTCGGCACCTACGGCAGCGTCAAGGCGATGTCGCCGCAGGAGCTCGCCGACAACGGCGCATCGATCATCCTCGGCAACACCTTCCACCTCTGGCTGCGGCCGGGCACCGAGGTCGTCACCGCGCACGGCGGGCTGCACCGCTTCATCGGCTGGGAACGGCCCATCCTCACCGACTCGGGCGGCTTCCAGGTGTGGAGCCTGGGCGCGCTGCGCAAGATCAGCGAGGAAGGCGTCGCCTTCGCCTCGCCGGTCAACGGCGACAAGCTCTTCCTCACGCCCGAGCGCTCGATGGAGATCCAGCGCGCGCTCGACTCCGACGTGGTGATGTGCTTCGACGAGTGCACCGCCTGGCCGGCGACGCGCGACGAGGCCGCGCGGTCGATGCAGCTCTCCATGCGCTGGGCGCAGCGCTCCAGGGACGCGCACCAGGGCAACCGCAACGCGCTTTTCGGCATCGTGCAGGGCGGCATGCACGAGGACCTGCGCGACGAGTCGGTGGCGGCGCTCGCCGCGATCGGCTTCGACGGCTACGCCATCGGCGGCCTGTCGGTGGGCGAGCCCAAGGACGAGATGCTGCGCGTGCTCGACCACGTCGCGCCGCGGCTGCCCGCCGACCGGCCACGCTACCTGATGGGCGTGGGCACGCCCGAGGACCTGGTCGCCGGCGTGCTGGCCGGGATCGACATGTTCGACTGCGTGATGCCCACGCGCAACGCGCGCAACGGCTGGTTGTTCACGCGCTTCGGCGACGTCAAGATCCGCAACGCCGTGCACCGCAGCGACACCGGCCCGGTCGAGCCCGGCTGCGGCTGCTACGCCTGCCGCAACTTCAGCCGCGCCTACCTGCACCACCTGCAGCGCGTCAACGAGATCCTGGGCGCGCGCCTCGCCACCATCCACAACCTGCACTACTACCTCGGCCTGATGCGCGGCATGCGCGAGGCCATCGCCGCGGGGGCTCTCGCGGCCTTCGTTTCGAGGTTCCGGCGGGAGCGTTCCGGCGTGCTAGAATAACTGGTTGATTTGGCGGAGATTCCAACCGTGTTCATCAGTTCTGCTTACGCCCAGGCGGGCGGCGCCGCGGCACCCGGCGACATGCTGACGTCGTTCCTGCCGATGATCGCCATCTTCGTTGTCTTCTATTTCCTGCTGATCAGGCCGCAGCAGAAGCGCGCCAAGGAGCAGCGCGAGCTCCTGTCGGCACTGGAAAAGGGCAACGAGGTCGTCACCGCGGGCGGCATCGTCGGCCGCATCTCCAAGCTCTCCGACCAGTACGTCACCGTCGAGGTGGCGCCGAACGTCGAGATCACCGTCCAGCGCGCCTCGGTGAGCCAGCTCCTGCCCAAGGGCACGCTGAAGGCGCTGTAAGGCAGCGCGGCCGCCTTCGCGCCGCGCCCCTGAAGGCGCCGCGGCGCGTGACGGCCGCGGCGTCACCCGCATTCCCCTCGAAGCCATGAATCGATATCCCGTCTGGAAGTACGTCCTGATCGTCATCGCGCTGGTGCTCGGGCTGGTCTACGCGCTTCCCAACGTGTTCCCCGAGGTGCCCGCCGTCCAGGTCTCGACGTCGAAGAGCGGCGTGAAGGTCGACGCGTCGACGCTGCAGACGGTCGTCGACTCGCTCAAGGCCGCGACCATCCCGTTCTCGAGCGCGGCGCTCGACGCCAACGGCGTCAGCGTGCGCTTCGCCGACACCGACCAGCAGGGCAAGGCCAAGGACGCGCTGCAGGCCAAGCTCAACGGCGACGCCAACGACCCCACCTGGATCGTCGCGCTGGGGCTGCAGTCCTCGTCGCCGCAGTGGCTCGCGTCGATCGGCGCGCTGCCCATGTACCTCGGCCTCGACCTCCGCGGGGGCGTGCACTTCCTGCTGCAGGTGGACATGCAGGGCGCGCTCGACAAGTCGAGCGACCGCTACGCCGGCGAGATCCGCGCGCTGATGCGCGGCGAGAAGATCCAGTACGGCGGCGTGTCGCGCGAAGGCGCGAACGTCGTGGCGCGCTTCCGCGACAACGCCGAGCGCGTCAAGGCGCGGGTGGCGATCGAGAAGAACTTTCCCGACCTCGCCCTGCGCGAGGCGGGCGACGGCGACGACCTCCGCCTCTACGCCGCGCTCAAGCAGGAAGCGCTGAAGCGCATCCAGGACGGGGCGGTGCAGCAGAACATCCAGATCCTGCGCAACCGCGTCAACGAGCTCGGCGTCGCCGAGCCCATCGTGCAGCAGCAGGGGGCAGACCGCATCGTCGTGCAGCTCCCGGGCGTGCAGGACACGGCGCGCGCCAAGGACATCCTCGGCCGCACCGCGACGCTCGAGATCCGCATGGTCAACGACGACCCCGGCGTGCTCGAGTCGGCGCTCAACGGCAACGTCCCCTACGGCAGCGACCTGTTCAAGGACCGCAACAACGTCCCCAGCGTGGTGCGCCGCCAGGCGGTGCTCACCGGCGACCGCATCCAGGACGCGCAACCCGGCTTCGACAGCCGCAACAACCAGCCCATCGTCAGCGTCACGCTCGACGCCACCGGCGGCCGGATCATCCGCGACATCTCGCGCGAGAACCTCAAGAAGCGCATGGCCATCCTGCTGGTCGAGAAGAACAAGACCGAGCTCATCACCGCGCCGACCATCCAGGAGGAGCTCGGCTCGCGCTTCCAGATCAGCGGCAACATGACCACGCGCGAGACCAAGGACATCTCGCTGCTGATGCGCGCGGGATCGCTCGCCGCCCCGATGACCATCGTCGAGGAGCGCACCGTCGGCCCGTCGCTCGGCGCCGAGAACATCGACAAGGGCTTCACCTCGCTCTGGCACGGCCTGGTCGTGCTGGCGATCTTCATCTGCGCGTACTACATGCTGATGGGCGTGATCTCCACCGCGGCGCTGATCATCAACCTGCTGCTGCTGGTGGCGCTGCTGTCGATGATCCAGGCGACATTGACGCTGCCCGGCATCGCGGCCATCGCGCTGACGCTGGGGATGGCCATCGACGCCAACGTGCTGATCAACGAGCGCATCCGCGAGGAATTGCGCTGGGGCGCGACGCCCCACGCCGCGATCACCGCGGGCTACGAGCGCGCCTGGGGCACGATCCTCGACTCCAACGTGACGACCATGATCGCGGGCATCGCGCTGCTGATCTTCGGCTCGGGCCCGGTGCGCGGCTTCGCGGTCGTGCACTGCCTCGGCATCCTCACCTCGATGTTCTCCGCGGTGTTCGTCTCGCGCGGCATCGTCAACCTCGTCTACGGGCGGCGGCGCAAGCTCGACAGCATCTCCATCGGGCAGATCTGGAGGCCCGACGCCGCGGGCGGCGACAAGAAGGTCGCCGCGCGCAAGGGCGCCTGACGCCCCGCCGCCTCGCTCGCCAACGCCGCCAAGCCACGAACCCCGGGTAGCGCACCATGGAATTCTTCCGCTTCAAGAACGACATCCCGTTCATGCGGCACGCGCTGGTGTTCAACGTCATCTCGTTGATCACCTTCGTCCTTGCCATCTTCTTCCTCGCCCACCGCGGTCTCAACTTCGGCGTCGACTTCCGCGGCGGCACCGTCATCGAGGTGGCGTTCGAGCACCCCGCAGACTTCGACCGCGTGCGCGGGGCCATCGACAAGCTCAAGCTCGGCGAGTACTCGGTGCAGAGCTTCGGCAACGCCCAGACCGCGCTGATACGCCTGCCGCTGAAGGAAGGACTGTCGAGCGCGCAGCTCTCCGAGCAGGTGATGGGCGCGCTCAGGGCCGACGACGCCACGGCCACCCAGAAGCGCGTCGAGTTCGTCGGCCCGCAGGTCGGCAAGGAGCTCTACGAGAACGGCGCGCTTGCGCTGCTGCTGGTGGCGATCGGCATCGTCGCCTACCTGGCGGTGCGCTTCGAGTGGCGCTTCGCGATCGCGGCGATCATCGCCAACCTGCACGACGTCGTGATCATCCTGGGCTTCTTCGCGTTCTTCCAGTGGGAATTCTCGCTGCCGGTGCTCGCCGCGATCCTCGCGGTGCTGGGCTACTCGGTGAACGAGTCGGTGGTCATCGCCGACCGGATCCGCGAGAACTTCCGCAAGATGCGCAAGGCCAGCGTCACGCACGTGATCGACAACGCGATCACCAGCACCATCTCGCGCACCATCATCACCCACGGCTGCACGCAGATCATGGTGACCTCGATGCTGATCTTCGGCGGCGAGACGCTGCACTACTTCGCGCTGGCGCTGACCATCGGCATCCTGTTCGGCATCTATTCGTCGGTGCTGGTGATGGCGCCGCTCGTCATGTGGCTCGGCGTGTCGCGGGAGGACCTCGTCAAGGCCGACCGCAAGCGCGACGCGGCGGGCGCCGAGAAGATCCTGCCTTGATCGTGGACCGCATCGGGCGGTGCGCGGCGCCCTGTCTCGCCGCCGCCACCGCCGCCGCCGCACCGCGCGCGTAGCGCGGCCGCCACGGACCATCGCTCGGGAGAGGCGCGAGGCGGGACGTGATCACCACGCTGATCTACTCGATATTCGCGCTCGACCAGACGATCGCGTCGATGGCCGCGCAGTACGGCCCCTGGCTGTACGCCATCCTCGCGCTGGTGATCTTCGTCGAGACCGGCGTCGTCGTCTTCCCGCTGCTGCCGGGCGACTCGCTGCTGTTCCTCGCCGGCACCGTGGTCGCCACCGCGGGCCTCAACGTGCACCTGCTGGTGGTGGTCCTGTCGATCGCGGCGATCGCCGGCGACTCGGTCAACTACACCATCGGCCGCTACGTCGGCCCGCGCGTGTTCGAGCGGCGCGACTCGCGCTGGCTGCGCAAGGAGTACCTGCTTCGCACCCAGCACTTCTACGAGCGCTACGGGGGCCTCACCATCATCCTCGCGCGCTTCGTGCCGATCGTGCGCACCTTCGCGCCCTTCCTCGCCGGCGTCGCGGCGATGCCCTACGCGCGCTTCCTGTCCTTCAACGTGATCGGCGGCTGCCTGTGGATCGCGTCGCTGGTGTATGCGGGGTTCCTGTTCGGCAACATCCCGTGGGTGAAGGAGAACATCTCCATCATCGTCGTCACCATCGTCGCGGTCTCGCTGCTGCCGCCGGTGGTGGCGTTCGTGCGCGAGCGCGCCCGCCGCAACACGCGCTAGACGCGTTTCGCCAACGCGGCGGCGTCGCCGACGTAGCCGGCGGGCGTCAGCGCGCGCAGGCGTGCCCTGGCGTCCTCCGGCAGCTCGAGGGTGTCGATGAAGGCGCGCAGCACCTCGGGCGTCATGCCCGTCTTGCCGCGCGTCAGCGCCTTGAGCTTCTCGTAGGGCGTGTCGTGGCCGTAGCGGCGCATCATCGTCTGGATGGCCTCGGCGAGCACCTCCCAGTTGGCGTCGAGGTCGGCGGCGATGCGCAGGGGATCGACGTCGAGCTTGGCGAGGCCCTGCCGCAGCGACGTCCAGCCGAGCAGCGAATGGCCGAGTGCCATGCCGACGTTGCGCAGCACCGTCGAATCGGTCAGGTCGCGCTGCCAGCGCGACACCGGCAGCTTGTCGGCGAAGTGGCGCAGCAGCGCGTTGGCGATGCCGAGGTTGCCTTCCGAGTTCTCGAAGTCGATTGGGTTGACCTTGTGCGGCATGGTCGACGAGCCCACCTCGCCCTCGCGCAGCTTCTGGCGGAAGTAGCCCAGCGAGATGTAGCCCCAGCAATCGCGGTCGAGGTCGACGAGGATGGTGTTGATGCGCGCCAGCGCGTCGCAATACTCGGCGACACCGTCGTGGGGCTCGATCTGCGTGGTGTAGGGATTGAACTCGAGGCCGAGCTTCACCACCGTGCGCGCGGCGAGGCGCTCCCAGTCGACGTCGGGATAGGCAATTCGGTGCGCGTTGTAGTTGCCCACCGCGCCGTTGATCTTGCCCTTGACGACGACGTGGCCGAAGGCCGTGGCGGCGCGCTCGAGGCGCGCGACGACGTTGGCGATTTCCTTGCCCAGCGTGGTCGGCGTGGCGGGCTGGCCGTGGGTGCGCGCCAGCATCGCCACGCCGGCGTTGGCATGCGCCAGCGTTCGCAGGTCAGCGACCAGCGAGGCGAGCAGCGGCAGCAGCACGTCGCGTCGCGACTCGGCCAGCGCGAGGCCGTGCGACAGGTTGTTGATGTCCTCGGAGGTGCAGGCGAAGTGCACGAACTCGACGAAGGGTGCTGCGCCCGGGATCGCGCCGATGCGCTCCTTGAGCCAGTACTCGACCGCCTTGACGTCGTGGTTGGTGGTGCGCTCGATCTCCTTGACCCTGCGCGCGTCCTCGGGCGAGAAGTCGGCGGCGATGGCCGCGAGGGCGCGCCGCGTCGGGTCGTCGAAGGGGGGGACCTCGGGGACCGCGGGCTCGTCCGACAGCGCCTCGAGCCAGGCGACCTCGACGCGCAGCCGCTGGCGGATCAGCGCGAACTCGCTGAAATGATCGGCGAGCGCGGAGACCTTCGCGCGATAACGCCCGTCGAGCGGCGACAGCGCCAGGATCGCGGCGTTGGACATGCGTGCAGTCTATCATGCGCCATCCGCGTACTCGGGGCGTGCGGGCGCTCGGTATAATCGCCCCGACATGCTCACGCTCCATTACAGCGCCACCAGCCCCTTTGCGCGCAAGGTCCGGATCGTGCTCGCCGAGAAGAAGATCGAGTTCGAGCTCCTCGAGACCTCGGCCTGGGACGACACCTCGCCCGTGCACGCCGCCAACCCGCTCGGCAAGGTCCCCGTGCTGATACTCGACGACGGCACCGCGATCTACGACTCGCGGGTGATCGTCGAGTACATCGACAGCGTGAGCCCGGTCGCGCGCCTGATTCCCGAGCCCGCCCGGCAACGCATCGCCGTGCGCAAGTGGGAGGCGCTGGCCGACGGCGCCTGCGATGCGCTGGTGCTGCTGGTGCTGGAGCGCAAGCGCCCCGCCGCCAGGCGCAGCGACGAGTGGATCGCGCGCCAGCGCCGCAAGGTGGAGAACGCGGTCGCCGAGATGTCGCGCGACCTCGCCGAGCGCGCCTGGTGCAACGGCGAGTCGTACACGCTGGCGGACATCGCGCTGGGTTGCGCGCTCGGCTACATCGACCTGCGGCTCGACGACTTCGACTGGCGCGGCCAGTACCCCAACCTCGCGCGCCATGCCGACAAGCTGTCGAAGCGCGTGCCCTTCGCCGAGTCGGCTCCGCCGCGCAGCTAGCCCGTCATCCCCGCGCCGTCATCCCCGCGAAAGCGGGGACCCAGCCTTGCCGCTGGGGTATTGCGGCAGCTGCGCAATCGCAGCCGCCTGGCGCAGATCGGCAACGCGTGCGACGGCCATCGGGGGATCGGTTTTCGCGATACACCCGGCTCAAGCCCGATCCCCCGACGTCCGCCGCGCCGATCTGCACCAGGCGTCCACGATTGCACCTCCCGCCGACTCGCTCGCGGGTCCTGGTTGTTCCACTGCGGTCATCCCCAACACCGCGCAATCACGGGCAGCCCATGAGCACGGGTATCTGCGGAAGCCGCAAAGCTTGCGTCGTGCGTGGCCATCGGCGCGGCGGACGCCGGGGGATCGGGCTTGAGCCGGGGTCATCGCGAAAACCGATTCCCCGGTGGCCGCCGCACGCTTCGCCGAGGGCCATGTGCGACGCATGTTTGCGCGGGTCGCGCAATACCGCAGCAACCAAGACTGGGTCCCCGCTTTCGCGGGGATGACGGCGCGGGTCAGGCGGTCTGCTTGAGCTGCTCCAGGATCGCCGGGTTCTCGAGCGTCGAGGTGTCCTGCGTGATCTGCTCGCCCTTGGCGATCGAGCGCAACAGGCGCCGCATGATCTTGCCCGAGCGCGTCTTGGGCAGGTTGTCGCCGAAGCGGATGTCCTTGGGCTTGGCGATCGGGCCGATTTCCTTGCCGACCCAGTCGCGCAGCTCCTTGGCGATCCTGGCGACCTCGTCGCCGGTGGGGCGTGCGCGCTTCAGCACCACGAACGCGCAGATCGCCTCGCCCGTCAGGTCGTCGGGGCGACCGACCACCGCGGCCTCGGCGACGATCGGGTTGGCGACCAGCGCCGACTCGACTTCCATGGTGCCGAGCCGGTGGCCCGAGACGTTCAGCACGTCGTCGATGCGCCCCATGATCGTGAAATAGCCGTTCTCGGGGTCGCGGACCGAGCCGTCGCCGGCGAGGTACAGCCTGCCGCCGAGCTCATCGGGGAAGTAGCTCTTGCGGAAGCGCTCGGGGTCGCCCCAGATGGTGCGGATCATCGACGGCCAGGGACGCTTGATCACCAGCATCCCGCCGTGGCCGTTGGACACGTCGTGGCCGGTCTCGTCGACGATCGCCGCCATGATCCCGGGCAGCGGCAGCGTGCACGAGCCCGGGCGCAGCGCGGTGACGCCGGGCAGCGGCGTGATCATGTCGGCGCCGGTCTCGGTCTGCCACCAGGTGTCGACGATCGGGCAGCGCTTGCCGCCGACGTTCTCGTAGTACCACATCCACGCCTCGGGGTTGATCGGCTCGCCCACCGAGCCCAGCACGCGCAGGCTGGACAGGTCGTAGCGCGACGGGTGCACCGCGGCGTCGCCGTCGGCGAGCTTGATCAGCGAGCGGATGGCGGTCGGCGCGGTGTAGAAGATGCTGACCTTGTGGCGCGCGATGATGTCCCAGAAGCGGCCGGCGTTGGGGTACGTGGGGACGCCCTCGAACACCACCTCGGTCGCGCCGACCGCGAGCGGCCCGTAGGTGATGTACGAGTGGCCCGTGACCCAGCCGATGTCGGCGGTGCACCAGTAGACGTCGCCGGGCTTCAAGTCGAACACCCACTTCATGGTCAGCGCGCACCACAGCAGGTAGCCCCCGGTCGAGTGCTGCACGCCCTTGGGCTTGCCGGTCGAGCCGGAGGTGTAGAGGATGAACAGCGGGTGTTCGGCGTCGACCCACACCGGGTCGCAGGCGTCCGCCTGCCCCCGTAGCGCGTCGTGCAGCCAAAGGTCGCGGCCCGCCTGCATGTTCACGGGGTTGCCGGTGCGCCGGTAGACGACGATGTTGCGCACGCGCTCGCAGCCGCCCATCGCCATCGCTTCGTCGACGATCGACTTGAGTGCCAGCGCCTTGCCGCCGCGCATCTGCTCGTCGGCGGTGATGACCAGCGTGGCGCCGACGTCGACGATGCGCTCCTGAAGCGACTTGGCCGAGAACCCGCCGAACACCACCGAGTGGGTCGCGCCGATGCGTGCGCAGGCCTGCATCGCCACCACCCCCTCGATCGACATGGGGATGTAGATGATCACGCGATCGCCCTTCTGCACGCCGAGCGACTTGAGCGCGTTGGCGAAGCGGCACACGCGCTGCAGGAGCTCGCGGTAGCTGACCCGCGTGACCGTGCCGTCGTCGCTCTCGAAGATGATCGCGGTCTTGTCGGCGTTGCCGTTGGCGATGTTGCGGTCGAGGCAGTTGTACGAGGCGTTGAGCTCCCCGTCGGCGAACCACCGGTAGAACGGGGCCTTCGACTCGTCGAGCACCGTGTTGAAGGGCTTGTGCCAGTCGAGCGTCTCGCGCGCGAGCCTCGCCCAGAATCCCTCGTAATCACGCGCCGCCTCGGCGTTCAGGGCGGCGAAATCGGCCGGCTTGATCGTCGCCTGGGCCGTGAACGCGGGGGACGGGGGGAACAGGCGGTTCTCGTTCGAAACCGATTCGATCGTGGACATCAGGGGCCTCCTCATGGCGTGGAACTCGCGCGGATTTCCCTCTCATCCGGCCGCGCTCTTGCGTCGAGTCTACCCAAAACGCCGAGCGGGTTGAAAACGGAGGCGGCGGCCCGCGACGGATGGCGCATGCCTTTCCGCCGGGGGCGATGCTAAAATTCGCGGCGTCTCAATGACTTAGACGCGTTGCCCGCGGCGGTGCCGCGACGCGGATCCCGCGCCGCACGTCCGCATGCATGCGTCGTTCCCGACGATGGCCTCGATCCGCCAGCAGGACGTCATCGACAGCATCGCCGACGCGCTGCAGTACATCTCGTATTACCACCCGCAGGACTACATCGATGCCCTCGCTGCGGCGTACGCGGCCGAGGCCTCCCCTGCGGCGAGGGACGCGATCGCGCAGATCCTCACCAACTCGCGCCTGTGCGCGGAGGGGCACCGGCCGATCTGCCAGGACACGGGGATCGTGGTGGCCTTCGTGCGCGTCGGCATGGATGCGCGCATCGCCGACGCCACCATGTCGCTTCGCGAGATGATCGACGAGGGCGTGCGCCGCGCCTACAACCATCCCGGCAACCCGCTGCGCGCCTCGATCCTCGCCGATCCCGCTGGCACGCGGCGCAACACCCGCGACAACACCCCCGCGGTCGTGCACGTCGACCTCGTCCCCGGCGGCACGATCGACGTGCGCATCGCCGCCAAGGGCGGCGGCTCGGAAAACAAGTCCAAGTTCGTGATGCTCAACCCTTCCGACTCGATCGTCGACTGGGTGCTGAAGACCGTGCCGACGATGGGCGCGGGCTGGTGCCCGCCGGGCATGCTCGGCATCGGCATCGGCGGCAGCGCGGAAAAGGCCATGCTGCTCGCCAAGGAAGCGCTGATGGAGCCGATCGACATGCACGCGCTGCGCTCGCGCGGTGCGCAGGGGCGCATCGAGGAGCTGCGCATCGAGCTGTTCGACAAGGTCAACGCGCTGGGCATCGGCGCGCAGGGGCTCGGCGGGCTCTCCACGGTGCTCGACGTGAAGATCCTCGACTACCCCACCCACGCGGCGAGCCTTCCGGTGGCGATGATCCCCAACTGCGCGGCGACCCGGCACGCGCATTTCACGCTCGACGGGAGCGGGGTCGCGACGCTGCCCGTGCCCGACCTCGCGCGCTGGCCCGACGTGCACTGGGTGCCGTCGCCCGAGGCGCGCCGCGTCGACCTCGACCGCCTCACGCCCGCCGAGGTCGCGTCGTGGAAGGCCGGCGAGCGGCTGTTGCTCGACGGCCGGATGCTCACCGGGCGCGACGCGGCGCACAAGCGCATCGCCGACCTGCTCGCGCGCGGCGAGCCGCTCCCGGTCGACTTCCGCAACCGCGTGATCTACTACGTCGGCCCGGTCGACCCGGTCCGCGACGAGGTGGTCGGCCCGGCAGGCCCGACGACCGCGACGCGCATGGACAAGTTCACCGAGACCATGCTCGCGCGAACCGGGCTCATCGCGATGGTCGGCAAGGCCGAGCGCGGTCCCGTGGCGATCGACGCGATCCGCAGGCACAAGGCGGCCTACCTGATGGCGGTCGGCGGCGCTGCGTACCTCGTGTCGAAGGCGATCCGCGCGTCGCGCGTCGTCGCCTTCGCCGACCTCGGCATGGAGGCGATCTACGAGTTCGACGTGAAGGACATGCCGGTCACCGTGGCCGTCGACGCCGGTGGCACGTCGGTGCACGAGACGGGCCCGCGCGAATGGCGCGCGCGCATTGCCGGCGAGGCGGTGCCCGGCTGATGCGCCGGCCCGCGCAGCCCCGGCGTTCCGCCGCGAGCCGCGTGGCCGGCATCGCGCGCGCCGCGCTTCCCCTGCTCGCGGGGTTCATCGCCCTCGGCACCCCCCACGCCGGCACCCCGGCGGGCGCGCGGGGCGCGGCGGCGCCGGTGGCACCCCCTCACCTGCTGGTCGTCGAGGCGGGTGGCTCGGCGGCCACGGGTGCGGCGATCGCGGCGATGCGTGCCGATCCACGCTGGACGCTCGACGTGGGTACGCCCGACGCGATCGGCTCGCTGGACGGGCGCACGCGGCCGCAGGGCGGCGGCCTCGCCGTGGTCGCGCTCGGCAACGAGGCGGCGAGGCAGGTCGCGGCGAGCGCGACCACGCTGCCCGTGGTGGATTGCATGATCGTCGGCGACCTTGCCGCGCGGCCGAACCACCGCGTGGTGCCGCTGGCCGTGCCGGCGGCCGTGCAGGCGCGCTGGCTCGCGCGCCTGCTGCCCGCGGCGCGCACCGTCGCGATGGTCTACGACCCGGCGCTCAATGCGCAGCTCGTCGCGCAGATGACGCGCGGGTTCATCGAGGCCGGCATCGCGGTGCAAAGCGCGGAGGTGACCACGCCGAGCGAGCTTCCCGCCGCGCTCACCCGGCTCGCCAGCGCCGACGCGCTGATCGCGATCCCCGACGCCACCGTCTATGCACCGCCGCTGGCCAAGGGCCTGCTGCTGTGGAGCTATCGCTCCGGGACGCCGATGATCGCCACCTCCGATGCCTGGGTGCGCATGGGGGCGCTGTACGCGCTCGAGTGGGACCCCGCGACGCTCGGCGTCTACTGCGCGGCGATGGCTGCCCACCTTGCACAGGGCGGCGATGCCGCGACCGAGCCCCGGCTGCCCGCGCCGCGCGTCAGCGTCAATCGCCGCGCCGCCGAGCAGCTCCGCCTCAAGTGGAGCGGCGACACGCTGGCCGGAGTGACGACGATCCATGACTGACGAACGGCCGGTCGCCGGGGAACCTGCGCTGCCGCCGAAGGCGCGGCGGCTGCGCTGGCGGCGTTCGCTGTCGCCGATGGCCGGCGAGACGATCTCGCCGATCAACCTGCCGCTGGTGCGCATTGGGCTGTTCACCAAGCTGCAGCTCCTGACCATCGGCCTCATCTTCATCACCGCGGCCGCGATCTCGGGCTATCACGTCTGGCAGCAGTCGCGCGAGGAGAGCCAGCAGCTTCGCACGCAGGGCCGCGTCGTCGCCATCATGCTCGCCGACCTCGCCGAATACGACGTGTACACGCACAACCGCAGCCAGCTCGCCGAGCTGCTGGCGAGCCTCGGCGACCAGGGCGACATCGCCTACGCGAGCGTGGTCGACGCCAACGGGCGCACCCTCGCGACGCGGTTCCTGGACGATGCGCTGGCCGGCAGCACGCTGCCGCCGATCGGCGTCCTGCACGCGCCGGGACGCGACGGCCGGCCCGACGAGGCCGAGTTCACGCTCCAGGGCATGCGCTTCATCGACCTCGCGGCGCCCGTGGGCGCGCTGCGCAGCGCGGCGCTCGCCGATCCCGCGGCCGCACCGCGTGCGGGTGCCAGCGCCGAGCCGATCGGCTACGTGCGTGTCGGGATGTCGTACGAGCGGCGCACCGAGCGCATCCGCCAGAGCCTGCTGGGCGCGCTGCTCGCGGTGCTGGTCGTGACCATCATCGCCGTGGTCGCCACGATGCTGCTCACCCGCAGGCTGGTGGCACCGATGCGCCACCTGATCCGCGCCGCGCGCGCGGTCGGCGCGGGACGGCTCGACGTCCACGTGCCGGCGACGAGCTCCGACGAAATGGGCGTGCTGACCCATACCTTCAACCACATGACGCAGCGGCTTGCCGAGTCGCAATCGCAGGTCACGTCCTACCAGCGCACGCTGGAGGACAAGGTCGCGCAGCGCACCAAGGAGCTCGAGGTCGCCACGGCGCACGCCTACAAGCTCGCGCAGCACGACATCCTCACCGGCCTGCCCAACCGCTCGCTGCTCAACAACCGCCTGCGGCAGATCCTGTCGCAGGCCCAGCGCGAGCAGGTGCAGGTGGCCTGCCTGTTCCTCGATTTCGACCACTTCAAGCGCATCAACGACACGCTGGGCCACGACGCCGGCGACCAGCTGCTGCAGGCGATCGCGCAGCGTCTCACCAGCGCGGTGCGCGAGAGCGACACGGTCGCGCGCCTGGGTGGCGACGAGTTCGTCATCGTGCTGCCCGACCTCGATCCCGCGCATGCGACCTTCGAGGTCATGACGGTGATCGAGCGCATCCGCGAGTCGTTCATGGCGCCGTTCCGCCTCGCCAACCAGGTGCCCACGCTCACCTGCTCGATCGGCGTGTCGATCTACCCGCTGGACGCCCAGGACGCGGCGACCCTGATCAAGCAGGCCGACACCGCCATGTACGCCGCCAAGGAGGCCGGGCGCAACGCCTACCGCTTCTACACCGCCGACATGAACGCGCGCGTGCAGCAGCGGCTGCAGATCGAGACCGACATGCGACGGGGACTGATGGACGACGAGTTCTTCCTGGTCTACCAGCCGCAGGTCGACATGAAGACCGGCCGCGCGACCGGCGTCGAGGCGCTGCTGCGCTGGCGCGACCCCGAGCGCGGCGTGATCTCGCCCGCCGAGTTCATTCCCATCGCCGAGGAGTCCGGCATGATCCAGGCGCTGGGCGCGCGCGTGCTGCGCGACGCCTGCCGCCAAGTGATGCTCTGGCACAGCGCCGGCATGCCGCTGCGCCTGTCGGTCAACCTGTCGGTGCAGCAGCTCCAGCACGACAGCTGGCTGTCGATCGTCGAGGAGGCGCTCTCGGGCAGCCAGCTCCCACCGTCCTACCTCGACCTCGAGATCACCGAAAGCGTGATCATCACCCACCCCGACAAGGCGGTGGCCACGCTGGTCAAGCTGAAGCAGATGGGCGTGTCGATCACCGTCGACGACTTCGGCACCGGCTATTCGTCGCTCTCCTACCTCGCGCGCCTGCCGATCCAGAGCGTCAAGATCGACCAGCGCTTCGTACGCGGCCTCGAGCAGAACCGCAACGACGAGGCGATCACCCAGGCCATCATCGCGCTGTCGCATTCGCTGGGCCTGCGCGTCATCGCCGAGGGTGTCGAGACGCGTGCCCAGTACGAATTCCTCAAGCGCCACGGCTGCGAGGAGGCGCAGGGCTTCCTGATCGCCCAGCCGCTCGAGGAGACCGAGCTGCGCCACTGGTGGTACGCGCGCGAGCGCGGGCTCGTCGGCGCGGACGGACAGGTCGACCTCTGGCACGAGGCGCCGGCGCGCGACATCCTCTAGCGTCGTCATCCCCTCCCCCGTCATCCCCGCGAAAGCGGGGATCCATGCCGTCATCCCCGCGAAAGCGGGGACCCATGCCGTCATCCCCGCGAAAGCGGGGATCCGGCGGTATTGCGCGACGCGCGCAAACATGCGTCGTGCATCGCCATCGGCGAAACGTGCGACGGCCACCGGGGAATCGGTCTTCGCGATACACCCGGCTCAGGCCCGATTCCCCGGCGTCCGCCGCGCCGATGGCAACGCACGACGCAAGCTTTGCGGCTCCCGCAGATACCGGTGCTCATGGGCTTCCGGTGATTGCGCGGCGCCGTGGATGACGGTGGCGGCTCGCGCATGAAAGGCTGCGACATGCGGCTGCCCGGCAACCAGCCTTCGGTGATCAAGACCGACGTGCGAAGCGGCGGGAGGTGCAATCGTGGACGCCTGGTGCAGATCGGCGCGGCGGACGTCGGGGGATCGGGCTTGAGCCGGGTGTATCGCGAAAACCGATCCCCCGACGGCTGTCGCACGCTTCGCCGATCTGCGCCAGGCGTCCCCGCTTTCGCGGGGATGACGCGATTGCGCATCTGCCGCGATACCGCAGCGGCAAGGCTGGGTCCCCGCTTTCGCGGGGATGACGGTGCGGGGACGACGGGGGTTGCGGGGGCGCGGCGTAAACTTCGACGGATGCCCGCGCGCGGGCCTTCGACCATGAGGTGACAGATGCAGATGCGCAGGCTCGGCGATTCGCAGCTCGAGGTAGCTCCCCTCGCCTTCGGCGGCAACGTGTTCGGCTGGACCGCCGACGAGAAGGCCTCGTTCGCGCTGCTCGATGCGTTCGTCGACGCCGGCTTCAACATGGTCGACACGGCCGACGTGTACTCGGCCTGGGTGCCGGGCAACAAGGGCGGCGAGTCGGAGACCGTCATCGGGCGCTGGATCGCGCGATCGGGGCGGCGCGACAAGCTCCTGGTGGCGACCAAGGTCGCCAAGGCGGCGCCGCGCCGGGGCCTCTCGCCGGCCAACATCGCGGCAGCCGCCGACGATTCGCTGAAGCGGCTCGGTGTCGACGCCATCGACCTCTACTACGCGCACGAGGACGACGAGGCCGTGCCCATCGCCGACACGCTGGGGGCGTTCGCGCGGCTCATGGACGCCGGCAAGGTGCGCGCCATCGGCGCCTCCAATTTCACCGCGGCGCGGCTCTCGCAGTCGCTGGCCGAAGCCGCGAAACACGGGCTGCCGCGCTACTGCTGCGTGCAGCCCGAGTACAACCTGATGAGCCGCGAGGGCTACGAAGCCGGGCTCGCACCGCTGGTGGCGAGCGAGAAGCTGTCGGTGCTCCCGTACTACGGGCTGGCCAGCGGCTTCCTCACCGGCAAGTACCGCAGCGAGGCCGACGTGGCCAGGAGCCCGCGCGGCGCCGGCATCGCCAAGCGCTACTTCGGCGCGCGCGGCACGCGGGTGCTCGAGGCGCTCGACGACGTCGCCGCACGCCATGCCGCGACGCCGGCGCAGGTGGCCCTGGCATGGCTGATGGCCAAGCCGGGCATCGCCGCACCGATCGCCAGCGCGACCGGGATCGGCCAGCTTCGCGAGATCCTCGCCGCGGCCTCGCTCGCGCTCGATGCACGCGACGTGGCCGAGCTCGACAAGGCGAGCGCCTGACCGGGAGGGCCCTTGCGGGCCGCCCCTGCCGTCCCAAGCTGGAGGGTGGCCGCACGGAGATCCCATGAGCGAACCCCTGCACATCGTCTGCCCGCACTGCGACACCACCAACCGCGTCCCGCGTGAGCGGCTCGCCGAGTCACCCACCTGCGGCAGCTGCCACGCGACGCTGTTCGACGGCCAGCCCGTGTCCCTCACCGCGGCGAACTTCGATGCGCACCTCACGCGCAACGACGTCCCGGTCGTCGTCGACTTCTGGGCGGACTGGTGCGGGCCCTGCAAGATGATGGCGCCGCATTTCGCCGCCGCCGCGGCACGCGTCGGGCCGGCGGCGCGCTTCGCCAAGCTCGACACCGAGGCCGCGCGGGACATCGCCGCGCGCTACGCCATCCGCAGCATCCCCACGATGATCGTGTTCGACCACGGCCGCGAGGTGGCGCGGCGCTCGGGCGCGCTGGACGCGGCCACCATCGCGGGCTGGGTTTCCTCGACGGCGACGCCCGGCGGCTGAGGGGCGCTCGGGCGCGGGGCACGCGCCGGGATTACACTAGCGCTTCCCCCGAAGCCGCCGCGGACGCACCGGCGCCGCGAGCGGCAGCACGGCGGGTCATTCGAGGAGAAGCCACGATGTCGTCCGTCCGCAACCACGTGCAGGCCGCCGCGCGTGCCGCCGCAGCGCTCGCTTTCGCCGTTTCCATCGTCGCGTTCCCGGCGCGTGCCGCCGAGGTGAACGCCTATTCGATCTGGCCGGAGAACTGGGCGCGCCCGATGTTCGAGGAGTTCGAGAAGGCCACCGGCATCAAGGTGAACTTCGTGCGATTCTCGTCGGGCGAGGCGCTTGCCCGCGTGATCGCCGAAAAGAACAACCCGCGCGTCGACGTGCTGTTCGGCGGCCCCGTGGAAACCTTCGCGGCAGGCATCGCCGAAGGCGTGTTCGAGCCCTACAAGTCGCCGACCTTCGGCAAGCTTCCCGCGCGCTTCCGCCACGCCGACGGCCAGTGGACGGCGATCGCCGACGACCCGCTGGTGTTCATGACCAACAACAAGTTCCTGGCCGAGCACAAGCTCGCGCCACCGGCCTCCTGGCAGGATCTGCTCAACCCCGCCTACAAGGGCCAGTTGCAGATGGCCGACGCGCGCACCTCGGGCACCGCGGTCACGCGCATCTTCAGCATCCTCGAGGTCAACGGGCGCGACGAGAACAAGGCCTTCGCCTACATGAAGCAGCTGCGCCCCAACGTGCAGCTCTACACCAAGAGCGGCGGCGGCGGCACGCTGCCGGTGGGCCTCGGCCAGGCGGGTGGCGGCATCTTCTTCATCGTCGACGCGCTCGACACCAAGGCCAAGGGCTACGACGTGTCGATCAGCTTCCCCAAGGAAGGCATCGGCACCTCGGCCGAGGCGATCGCGTTGCTGAAGGGCGCCAAGAACCCCGACACCGCGAAGAAGCTGATCGACTGGGCGACCTCCGCGCAGATGCAGGGCTTGTTCGCCAAGCACAAGATCAACTTCGTGCCCGCCGATCCCGACGTCAAGATCGAGCCCAGCCTCGCCGCGGTGCTGAAGGACGCGAAGATCTTCCCCATCGACGACGCCTATGCGGGTGCCAACCGCAAGAAGATGGTCGACCGCTGGGTCGCGGAGATCCTGAACCCCTGAGCGGCGCCGCGGGATGACCGCGATCGCGGCAGCGCGTCCGGCGCCGCCGGGGCCGGGCTTGGGCGCGCGCCTGCGCGCCGAGCCCGCGCTCACGGTCACGGTCGCGCTGCTGTGGCTGCTGCTCGCGCTGTTCGTGATCTACCCGATCGCGACGCTCGTCGCGCGGGTGTTCGTCGACCAGGGTCGCTTCAGCCTGGCGGGCATCGCCGCCGTCCTCACCGACCGGCACCAGGTCGCCGCCTTCCGCAACAGCCTGGTGCTGGCGGCGCTGGTCGGTGCCGGCGGCACGCTGCTGGGCTTCATGTTCGCGTTCACCGCGGCACGCTGCCGCCTGCCGGCCTGGGCGGTCCGCCTGATCGACGTCTCGGTGCTGCTGCCGCTGGTGTCGCCGCCCTTCACCATCGCCATCGGCTACATCTTTTCCTTCGGCGCGCGCGGGCTCATCACCTGGGACCTGCTCGGCATCCGCAACGCCAGCGTGTACGGGCTGTGGAGCACGGCGACCGCAGAGATCGTCACCTACTTCCCCATCGCCTACCTGACGCTGCGCCCGATGCTGGCGGCGATCGACTCCAACATCGAGGGCATGGCGCTGTCGCTCGGCGCCTCGCGCGCCCGCGTCTTCCGCACCGTGACGGTGCCGCTCACCACGCCCGGCCTCGCCAACGCCTTCCTGCTGCTGTTCGCGGCCTCGCTCGCCGACTTCGCCACGCCGCTCATCCTCGCGGGCAACCAGTTCCCCGTGCTGCCCACGCAGGCCTACCTGCAGATCACCGGGATGTTCGACCTGCGCGGCGGCGCCGCGCTGTCGCTGGTGCTGCTGGTGCCGGCACTGGCGGTGTTCCTGCTGCAGCGCTTCTGGGTCGGCCGGCGGTTCTACGTGACCGTCACCGGCAAGGGCGCGGGCCAGGTGCCCTTCGACAGCGCCACGCTGCCGGCGCGCGCGCTGCTGGTCGTCGCCTGCGTGGCGGTGACGGTGTTCATCGTCTACCTGTACGCGCTGCTGCTCTACGCCTCGCTGGTGCAGGCCTTCGGCGCCAACCACGCGCTCACGCTGCAGCACTATCGCGTGGTGTTCACCGAGGGCTGGCGCGTGCTCAAGGACACGTTGGTGATCGCCGCCTTCGCGACGCCGCTCGGCGGGCTCTACGGCGTGGTGCTGGGCTACCTGGTGGCGCGGCGCCGCTTCCCCGGCCGCACCGCCATGGAGATCACCTCGATGATCGACTACGCGCTGCCCGGCACGATCGTCGGCATCGCCTACCTGATCGCCTTCAACGACCCGCCGATCGTGCTCACCGGCACCGCGCTGATCCTGGTCGCCTGCTTCGTGTTCCGCTACGGGCCCACCGGCATCCGCGCGACCATGGCCATGCTGCAGCAGATCGACCCCGGGCTCGAGGAGGCCTCGCAGAGCCTGGGCGCCGGCAGCGGCACCACCTTCCGCAGGATCACCCTGCCGCTGGTGCTGCCGGCCTTCTTCGCCGGCCTCGGCGTGATGTTCATCCGCTCGATGACCGCGATCAGCGCGACCATCTTCCTCGTCTCCATATCCTGGACCCTCGTCACCGTGAAGATCCTCGAGAACATGACCGAGCTCCAGCTCGGCGTCGCGGCCGCGTTCTCGGTCGTCGTCGTCGCGCTGGTGTTCGTGGTCATCGGCGCCATCGGCCGCGTGCTGCGCCTCGTCCGCACGCCGGGTGCGCGGCCCGTCACGGGGCTGCTCGCCACATGAACGCGCCCACGCGGCAGGATGCGATCGGTGTCGCGGTCGAGCGCGTCAGCAAGCGCTTCACCCACGCGGTGAAAGGCGCCGTGCACGCGGCGCGCGACGTGTCCATCGACGTGGCACCCGGGGAGTTCCTGACGCTGCTGGGTCCATCGGGGTGCGGCAAGACCACCACCTTGCGCATGGTCGCGGGCTTCGAGATCCCCGACGAGGGGCGCATCGCCTTCGGCGGGCAGGACGTGACACGGCTGCCCGCCAACCAGCGCGGCATCGGCTTCGTGTTCCAGAACTACGCGCTGTTCCCGCACCTGTCGGTGGCCGAGAACGTGGCCTACGGGCTCACCGTGCGTGGCCAGCCCGCGCCGGTGGTCGCGAGCTCGGTGGCCGAGGTGCTGCAGCTCGTGGGCCTCGCCGGCTACGAGAAGCAGTTCCCCGCGCAGATGTCGGGCGGCGAGCAGCAGCGTGTTGCGCTCGCCCGCGCGATCGTCATCCGCCCGCGCGTGCTGTTGTTCGACGAGCCCCTCTCCAACCTCGACGCGCGGCTGCGCGTGCAGATGCGCGACGAGATCCGCGCGCTGCAGAAGCGGCTTTCGATCACCGCGATCTACGTCACCCACGACCAGGAGGAGGCGATGGCGGTGTCCGACCGCATCGCCGTGATGAGCGCCGGCAGCATCGTCGAGGTCGGCACCGCGGAATCGCTGTACCATCGTCCGCGCACGCGCTTCGTCGCCGAGTTCATCGGCCGCGCGAACCTGGTCGAGGCGCGCGTGGTCGGCGGTGCGCGCGACGGCGTCGAGGTCGAGGCGCTGGGAAGGCGCATGGCGGTGGGCGCGGGCCCCTGGGTGCCGACGCCGGGCTCGCGCGCAGCGCTGCTGCTGCGGCCCGAGGCGCTGTTGCTCGAAGCGCCCGGCGCGCAGGGCGCGATCGCCGCGCGCGTGACGGGCCGGAGCTTCCTCGGCGAGAAGATCGAGTACCTGCTCGACTGCGACGGCAAGGCGCTGCAGGTGGTGCGACCGAGCCTCGGCAGCGAGCGGCAATTCGCGCCGGGCGAGGCCGTCGGCCTGCGCATCGCCGAGGGCGCGGGCACGCTGGTGGAGGGGCAATGAACACGAAGGTCACGATGATCGGGCAACGCGCGGCACCTGCGACCTCGCTCGCGCGCCGGTCGGGGCGGGTCGCGCGTTGCACGGCGCAGCTCGCCCTGCTCGCCTGCCTCGCCGCGACCTCCATCGCCGCGGTGGCAGCGCCCACCGAGGTGCACGGCGCGCTCGATGCCTATGCGGGCCACGGCGTGGCCATGGCCTGGGGCGTGCTGCGCGGCAAGGACGAGGCCACCACCATGGTGGTGGTGCGCGTCGGCGCCGACGCCGCCCGCTACCGCGCGCTCGATGTGGTGGGGATCGATCCCTTCACCAGGAAGGGCGCGCCGATGGCTGCGCGCGTGGCGCTCGACGGTGCTTCGGTGCTGGTGCGCATCCCGCGTGCGCGCTTCGCCGAGCTGCCGCAGACCGAATGGCGCTTCCTGCGCGATGGCGCCGCCCCGCAGGGCGAAGGCAGCCTGGTGGTGTTCTACCGCGGCGTCCCCGACACCACACCGGAATTCGACGACGAGGCCAAGCTCGAGGCCTCCCTGGTCGAGCGCATCGCGCGCGCAAGGCGCGCGGCGGCGGACCCGCCGCCATGACGCGCGCCGGACTCGCCCGCATGCTCGACCACTCGGTGCTGAAGCCCGAGGCCGTCGAGGCCGACGTCCTGGCCGGCGCCGGGGTCGTGCGCGACTGGCGGGTCGGCTGCTATTGCGTGCAGCCCTGGTGGGTCGCCACGGCCGTGCGCGCGCTGGCGGGCAGCGACGCCGTCGTCGCCAGCGTGGTCGGCTTCCCGCACGGCTGCGATGTGACGATGGTCAAGGCGGAGGCCACGGCACGCGCCGTCGCGGAGGGTGCGCGCGAAATCGACATGGTGATGGCGATCGGCGCACTGCGCGGCGGCGACGCGCGCGCGGTCGCCGCGGACATCGCGGCCGTGGTCGCCGCGGCCGGGGGCGCCCCGGTGAAGGTGATCCTCGAGGCCGCGGCCCTGGACGACGGGCAGAAGCGCCTGGCCTGCAGGTTGTCCCGCGAGGCCGGCGCGGCTTTCGTCAAGACCTCGACGGGCTTCCATCCGGCGGGCGGCGCGACCGTGCACGACGTGGCGCTGATGCGAGGCGAGGTCGGCGAAGCGCTGGGCGTCAAGGCCTCCGGCGGCATCCGCAGCCTCGCCGACGTCGAGGCCATGCTCGCGGCCGGCGCCAACCGCATCGGGACCTCGGCGAGCGCAGCGATCCTCGGCGCGCTCGGGTAACGAACCCATCGCCAACCGCTCCGGCATGAAAGACGCGGCATCATCCCCGAAGCACGGTACTGCGCCCTCGCCTGCCGGGCACCCGGGCGTGGCGCATGGCGACGCGTCCACCGAAGGCGACATCAACCTGTCGCCGCTGCGGCGCCAGTGGGAGGCGGAGCAGCTCGCACCGGCGACACGCGCACTGCTCGCCGAGGATGCCAAGTACTTCCTGCACCAGTCGCTGTCAACGCCCTGCTTCAATGCGCTCAAGTCGGCATCCGGCGCATGGCTCGAGGACGTCGAAGGCCGGCGCATCATGGATTTCCACGGCAACAGCGTGCACCAGGTCGGACATGGCCATCCGCGCGTCGTCGACGCGGTCAAGCGCGCGCTCGACACGCTGCCGTTCTCGCCGCGCCGATTCACCAACGATACGGCCGTCGCCCTCGCGCGAAGGCTGGTCGAGCTCGCCCCCGGCGACCTCGCCAAGGTGCTGTTCGCGCCGGGCGGCACCAGCGCGATCGGCATGGCGCTCAAGCTCGCGCGCATCGCCACCGGGCGCCACAAGACGGTGTCGATGTGGGACGCGTTCCACGGCGCGTCGCTCGACGCGATCTCGGTCGGCGGCGAGGCGCTGTTCCGCCGCGACGTCGGGCCGCTGCTGCCCGGCACCGAGCACGTGCAGCCCTGCGACCCGCACGCCTGCCATTTCGGCTGCGGCGGCACCTGCAACGCGCGCTGCGCCGAGTACGTCGACTACGTGCTCGGCAAGGAGGAGGACGTCGCCGCGGTGGTGGTGGAGACGGTCCGCTCGACCGACGTGCAGATCCCGCCTCCCGCCTACTACCAGTCGCTGCGCCGCGCCTGCGACCGCCACGGCGCGCTGCTGATCCTCGACGAGATCCCCATCGGCCTCGGCCGCACCGGCACGATCTACGCGTTCGAGCGCTACGGCATCGTTCCCGACATGGTGGTGCTGGGCAAGGGCCTGGGCGGCGGCGTGTTCCCGATGGCGGCGCTGGTGGCCCGCGAGGGGCTCGACGTCGCCGCCGACCGCGCGCTCGGCCACTACACGCACGAGAAGAGCCCGGTGGGCTGCGCCGCCGCGCTCGCCACGCTCGACGTCATCGAGGAGGAAGGGCTTTGCGAGCGTGCACGGGTGCTTGGCGCGCGTTCGCTCGAGCGGCTGCGCGGCGCCCGGGCGCGCCTGCCGGCGATCGGCGACGTGCGCGGCATCGGCCTGCTGCTCGGCGTCGAGCTGGTCGATCCCGCCACCGGCACGCCCGCCCGCGAGATGGCGGAACGCGTGCTGTATCGCTGCCTCGCAAATGGGCTGTCGTTCAAGGTCGGGCAGGGCAACGTGCTGGTGCTGGCGCCGCCGCTGGTCATCGCGGAGCACGACCTCGAGCGTGCGCTCGACATCGTGCTCGAGGCCATCGCGGCCTGCGGATGAACCCATGAAGATCGTGCGCACCGATGCCGAGCTCGAGGTCCCGCAGGTCGATCGCGTGCTGCGCGAGCGCGGGCACGAGCTGGTGCTGTTGGCCGATGGCGTCGGCGTCGACGAGCTCGCGGCGGCGGTGCGCGACGCCGACCTCCTGCTCATGTGCTACACGCCGATCCCGGCGCGCGTCATCGACGCCGCGCCGCGCCTGAAGGGCATCGTCAAGTACGGCGTCGGCATCGACGCGATCGACATCGATGCCGCGCGCCGGCGCGGGATTCCCGTGGTCAACGTGCCGGAATACGCCGAGGAGACCGTCGCCGAAGGCGCGATGACGCTGATGCTCGCCCTGGCGAAGAAGGTCAAGCCGTTGCAGCGTGAAATGGAGACGCAGGGCTGGGCGTGGCCCACCGGGCGCTGGCTGGCGAACGACCTCGCGGGCAAGACGCTCGGCCTCGTCGGCGTGGGCCGCATCGGCCGCAGCGTGGCACGGATGGCCGGGCAGGGCTTCCGCATGCGCGTGCTCGGCTACGACCCGCACGTCGACGCCGCGCAGATGGCGCGAGCAGGTGTCGCGAAGCACGACGACCTGCACGGCATGCTCGCGCAATGCGACGCCGTGTCCGTGCATTGCGTGCTGAATCGGGAAACGCGCCACCTGATCGGCGCCAGCGAGCTCCGTGCGATGAAGCCGGGCGCGCTCCTCGTCAACGTGTCGCGCGGCGCGATCGTCGACGAGGAGGCACTGGTGCATGCGCTCGAGGCGGGGAACCTGGGCGGCGCCGGCCTCGACGTCTACAGCCGCGAGCCCCTCGCCAGGTCCGGGCACCCGATGTCGGCGCTGTTCGCCATGGACAACGTGATCCTGTGGCCGCACCTCACCTTCTACACCGCGGAGGCGATGCAGCGGCTCGAGGACGAGACGCTCGAGCGCTGCTTCGAGGTCCTCGAGGGGCGGCCGGTGCGCGTCAAGTCGCACGATCCGCGGCTGCGCGCGCAGGTCGCGGGGGTGGAGTTCCCGCCCGGCGGGTGACGCCGCGCGCCGCCCCGCCCCGGGGTGGCAGGTCAGTCCTCGCGCGGTAGCGGCGGCGCGCGGCGCACGATTGTCCGGCCCGGGTACTCGCGCCGGCAATGCGCTGCGAGTCCCGCCACGAACTTTCCGGCGTAGGGGGGAAGGAAGCGCTCCGGGTTCCAGGCCGCGGCCATCCAGTGGCCGATCGGGCGCCCCGCGTGAACGAGCGGGACGGCGCGCACGCCCTCGTGGTTCAGCGCCACGTTGGAAGGCACGACCGCGATCGCGAAGCCGCTGCCCGCGAGCGCGACCATGGTGTGGGGCGCGCCGCTCTCCAGCACGATGTTGGGCTTGAGGCGCGCGCTGGTGCACGCACCCTGGAACCAGACGCGCGAGGCGAACCCGCTGCCCACCATCAACGGCGAATCGCCGAGCCCGACCACTTCGATCGTCCTCCGGCGGCCCAGCGGATGCGCCGCGGCAACGACCGCGAGGAGGTAGACGGGAAACAGCGGCAGCGTGCGGAAGCGGTCGTCGCGCAGCGCCAGCATCGCAAGGTGCACGTCCCCGTCGACCAGCCTGCGCGGCAACCGCGCGCCGCCATCCTCGACGAGGTGCACGTCGATCTCCGGGAAATCGCGGCGGAACCGGGCGAGCCAGGGCGCCAGCGGGTCCTCCATGAACTGCGGTGACGCTCCGATGCGCAGCACGCCTGCCCGGCCGCTGCGCAGGGCCTGCGCGCGCTCGCGCAGCGAATCGGCCTGGTTCAGCACCATGCGGCTGTGCCGCAGCAGTTCCTCCCCGTGCGCCGTCAGGCGGACACCGCGCCCGGCGCGCTCGAAGAGTTGCAACCCCAATTCCTCCTCGAGCGCAGCGACCTGGCGCGATACCGCCGGTTGGCTCAAGTGAAGGCGGCCGAGCGCGCGTCCCACCCCGCCCGCCTCGGCGATCGCGACGAAGGTCCGGAGATGCCGCAGGTTCACGATCCGTGAAGTATGCGCGTATTGCATTTATCGGTGGTCGAACAATGCATTGGACATCGATCGGTCGCGGGGCTACCGTTCCATCGCTCCAGCGCACTTGCGGAGGGCGCCATGCGGATCGACATCGAAAGCCTGGTTCACGAGTGCCGTTCGGCGCTGGCATCGGACGACTGTGCCGGCAGGATCGGCGAGGTGCTGGCACGCGCCACGCGCGAGCGCGGCGCCCTGACGGCGGTGCTCGGCAACCCCGCGCGTGGCGGCATCAGGGCGTTGCATCGCTCGCCCGAGCTCACCGTGCTCGACGTCGTCTGGTCGCCGGGCATCGAAGTGATGCCACACGATCACCGGATGTGGGCGGTCATCGGCATCTATGCGGGGCGCGAGGACAACGTCTTCTGGCGTCGCGTGCCGCAGGCGGGGCACGGCCGGATCGAGCGCGCGGGCACCCGCACGCTGGTCGACGGCGAGGTGGCCGTCCTGGCGGGCGACGCCATCCATTCGGTGTCCAACCCGACCGCCGCGTTCACCGGCGCGATCCACGTTTACGGCGGCGACTTCTTCGCGGTGGCCCGTTCGGCCTGGGACCCCGCGGAGCTGATCGAGCAGCCCTTCGACGGGGAGGCCGCGAGGCGGTTGCTGGAAGCGGCGACGCCCGCCGGGCAGGTCACGCCCGCGGGGGACCGCCGCCACGCCGGGGATTCGGGGAAGACGCGATGAGCCCGCGGAGCCGGCTCAAGCGCTTCGCGTGCGCTGCGGCGATCTCGGTCATCGCGCTTGCCTTGCCTGCTGCATCGCCCGCTGCCGCGCCCGCCCAGCGCGCCACCTCGGCCGCGACGGCGACAGTCGCGGTGTCCGGCACGGGTTACAGCTTCGACGGTCGTGACTTCGATGACCTGGGCGATGTCGCCGCGAGCATCGACGCGACACACCCCGCCAGGCTCGACATCCTCGTCTGCACCGCTGGATCGGCGCGCGGTTTCAAGGCCATCGTCCATCGGTTTCACCACCTGCCGCTGCGCATCCGGCTGGCCGACGGCGCCGAATGCGCGGCGATCGCACCCGTGGCGACTTCGTCGACGAGCCCGCCGGGCGCACGCCCCTCGGGCATCGACGACGCGGCGGTCGAGCGTTACTGGCAGGACATCATGCCCTGAGGGCTCCGCGGGCGACGTCCCATCTTCGACCCGCAGCGATCGACGAGCGATACCCGGGTATCCTAGCCGCGATGCCTGCCCTGTTCGTGGTTTATGGCCTCGCCGCCTACGGGCTGTCCGCGGCGGTACTCCTGTACCTGATCGGGTTCAGCGGCGGGGTCTTCGTGCCGAAGTCGGTCGACGCCGGCGCTTCCGCACCCTTGGCGGAGGCATTGTCCGTCAACGTGCTGCTGCTCGCGCTGTTCGCCCTGCAACACAGCGGAATGGCGCGCCGCGCGTTCAAGCGTCGCTGGACCCGCATCGTTGCACCCGAGCTGGAGCGCAGCACCTATGTGCTGGCCACCGGCCTGGTGCTGGCGTTGCTGATGTGGCAGTGGCGTCCGATCCCCGTCCCGATCATCTGGCAGGTGGACCACAGCGCCGCCGTGCGCGTGCTGCAGACCGCCTTCTGGCTGGGCTGGATGGTCGCGCTGGCGAGCACGTTCCTGATCAACCACTTCGAGCTCTTCGGATTGCAGCAGGTGTTCGCACGATCGACCGGCCGCGAGCTGTCCGCCTCGACGTTCACGACGCCCTTCCTCTACCGCTACGTCCGGCACCCGCTGTACCTCGGCATCCTGCTCGGCCTGTGGTCGGTTCCGGTCATGACGGCTGGGCACCTGCTGTTCTCGCTCGGCGCCACCGGCTACATCTTCCTGGGGATCAGGTTCGAGGAGCGCGACCTGGTCGCGCAATTCGGCGAGCGCTACCGGCGCTACCGCGCCGAAGTTGGCATGCTGCTGCCGTACCGGCGCCGACGTTAAGGCGCGAGGTCCCGCGGCAGGTCGACGTCGCGTAGCACCCCCGGGTCGTCGACGGCGACCTTCACCAGCGCGTCCCCCGCCGCCGTGACGAGGTCGCGCGCACCGCGATCGCCTCCGAGCGCCGTCAGCGTCGCCAGGCTCGTGCGCGCGAAGCCGACGGGATTGCCGCGGCGCCCGTCGAACGTCGCCGCGGCGATCGGCGCGCCGTCGTGCAGCGCCGTCGCGACCGCATCGAACGTCGATGCGCGCACCCAAGGCATGTCGGCAAGCGCGACCACCCAGCCGTCGGCATCCGCCGCCGCGCGCACGCCACAGGCGAGGCTGCGGCCCATGCCTTCGGCGGATTCGGCGCATTCGACGATACGCGCGCCTTCGCCGCGCAGCAGCGCGGCGAGGACGTCGTCGCCGGGTCGGACCACGGCCACCGTTTCCGCAAGCGCGGCGTGAAGCGCGCGGCAGGCGAGCGCGCCGACGGCAGCACCCTCGCGCTCCTGCGCGCGAAGCAGCGGGTGCTGGCCCAGCATGGCCCTGAGCTTGTCCCCGCCGAAGCGCGTGCCGCTCCCGGCGGCGAGCAGCACGCCGACGATGCGCGAGGCGCCCGCCCGGTCACGCATCGACTTGCCCATCGCGCGACCGCGGCTCCGGATCTCCGCGGCCGCTATTCCGCCAGCAAGCGGAAGCGCCCGTCCTTGACCGTGACCAGCACGCGCGCGCGCTCGTCCATGCCGTTGTGGTTGGTGGGCGAGATGTTGAACACGCCTTGCGTTCCGACCACGTCCTTCTGCTGCTCGAGCGCGTCGCGCAGCGCGACGCGGAAGGCCTCGGTGCCCGGCTTCGCCACCTTGAGCGCAACGGGGATGGCGCGCTCGAGCAGGAGCGCCGCGTCCCAGGTGTTGGCGCCGAAAGTGGCGGGCACGGCGCCGAAGCGCTTCTGGTAGGCGGCGATGTAGTCCTGCGCCACCTTCTTCGTCGGGTTCGAGGCGGGGATCTCGTCGATCACCAGCATCGGGCCGGCCGCGAGGACGGTGCCTTCCACCTTGGCCTTGCCGAGCTTGATGAAGTCGTCGGTGGCGACGGCGTGCGTCTGGTAGATCGTGCCCTTGTATCCCTGGTCGCGCAGCGTCGCCTGGGGCAGCACCGCGGGGCCGCCGACCGCGGCGACCAGGATCGCATCGGGCTTGCCCGCCATCAGCTTCAGCGTCTGGCCCGTCACGCTCTGGTCGGTGCGCGCATAGCGCTCGGTGCCGGTGATACGGATGCCCGCCTTGTCGGCGAGCGCGCCGAACACCTTGAACCAGTTCTCGCCGTAGGGGTCGTTGAAGCCGATCAGGCCGACCGACTTCACGCCCGCCTTCGTCATCTGGCCGATCAGCGCGGCGGCGATCAGCTCGTCGTTCTGCGTGGTCTTGAACACCCAGCGCTTCTTCGCGTCGAGCGGCTCGACGACGGCGGAGGTACCCACGGTCGCCATCATCGGGACCTTGTTCTCGGCGACGATGTCGAGGATGGCGAACGCGTTGGGCGTCGTCGAAGGGCCGATCAGCGCGTCGATGTGGTCCTCCTGGACCAGCTTCTTGGCGTTCTGCACGGCGCGCGTGGTGTCGCCGCCGTCCTCGAGCGAAACGTAGCGGACCTTCTCGCCGCCGATGGCGGCGGGCAAGAGCTCGCCGGTGTTCTTCTGCGGGATGCCGATCGCCGAGGTGGGCCCGGTGGCCGACACCATGAGGCCGATGGTGATGTCGGCGCGGGCGGGCGCCGCGAACAGCAGCGCGAGCGCCGCGGGTGCGAGGACGTGCAGCATGGAAGGGCGAAGGTGGATGCGCATGGTGCAGGGACGTTGGACGGAGCGGCACAGTGTAATCGAGCGCGGACGGACGGCCGGCGAGCGCCTGTAGACTGTCGGTCCGCCATGTCGACTTCCGGTCCAGCGCCGCGCGCGCCGGGCGCGCCTGACGTTTCCCTGCGCGCCCTCTTCTTCCGCTTCCTCCAGGTAGGACTCTCCGGCTTCGGCGGCGTGCTGCCCTTCGCGCGCCACATGCTGGTCGAGGAGCGCCAATGGCTGACCGAGCACGAGTTCGCCGAGATGCTGTCGCTCGGGCAGTTCCTGCCGGGTCCCAACATCGTCAACGTCACCGTCATGGTCGGGCGACGCTTCCATGGCGTGCGCGGCGCGCTCGTGGCGTTCACGGGCCTGATGCTGATGCCCATGGTCATCGTCATGCTGCTCGCCACGCTCTACGCCAGGTTCGCCGACGTGCCGATGGTGCGGCACGCGCTGACCGGCGTCGCCGCGGCGGCCGCGGGGCTCGTGCTGTCGATGGCGGTCAAGACCGCACGGACCATCCGCGACTCGGGCGCCGCGCTCGCCGTCGCCGCGCTGTCCTTCGTCGCGATCGGCCTCCTGCGCTTGCCGCTGTTCACCGTGCTGGGCGTGCTGGTGCCCCTCGCCATCGCCTGGCAATGGCGGGGGTTGGCGCGAGCGCGCAAGCGGGCAGGGGAATGAACGCTCTCGCGGAGCTCACGCTGCAGTTCCTGGTGCTGTCGCTGATGTCGGTCGGCGGCGCCAACGCCACGCTGCCCGAGATCCAGCGCCGCGTGGTCGAGGTCGAGCACTGGATGACCAGCGCGGAGTTCACGCAGCTCTTCGCGCTGTCGCAGGCAGCGCCGGGTCCGAACGTGCTGGTGGTGAGCCTCGTCGGATGGAAGGTCGCCGGCGTGGTCGGCGGCTTCGTCGCGATGATCGCCATGTGCGCACCGTCGTCGGTGCTCGCCTACGCGATCGCGCATGCCTCCGACCGCTTCCGGCATTCGCCCTGGCGCATCGCCATCCAGCGCGCCATCGTGCCCGTCACCGTGGGACTCATCGCCGCCTCGGGCTTCGTGATCGCCAGCACCACCGACCACGACGCCGCGGCCTTCGTGCTCACCATCGCCACGCTGGTGGTCACCGTGACGACGCGCATCCATCCGCTGTGGATGCTGGCCGTGGGTGCCGTCGTCGGGGTGTTCGCTTTCGCCTAGACGGCGCTCCCCGCGGCCTGCGCCGACGCCCAGGCCCACTGGAAGTTGTAGCCGCCGAGCCAGCCGGTCACGTCGACGCATTCGCCGATGAAGTGCAGGCCCGGCACTGCCGTCGCCGCCAGGGTCTTCGACGACAGGCCTGCGGTGTCGACACCGCCCAGCGTGACCTCGGCCTTGGCGTAGCCCAGCGTACCCGAGGGCTGCAGCGGCCACGCTCGCAGCGCTTCGCCCAGCTCGCGCAATCGCCGGTCCCCGAGCTCGCGCAGCGGACGCTGCGCGTGGTGCATGACCGTCCATGCCTGCGCGAAGCGGCGCGGCAGGCGCTCGGCGAGCAGGCTGTCGAGGCGCTGGCTCGACGCGCGCAGGGACAGCAGCCAGTCGACGGCATCGACCTCGGGCAGCACGTCCAGCACCACGGCGCCACGGCCATCCCAGTACGACGACGCCTGCAGGATCGCGGGACCGGAAAGGCCGCGGTGGGTGAACAGGACGTTCTCGCGGAACGTCGCGCCACCCGCGCTGGCCTGCGCGTCGACCGACACGCCCGCCAGCGGCGCGAGGTTCGCGAGCGCCTCGGGTGGCAGGGCGAGCGGCACCAGCGCGGGCCGCGGCGGCACCACCGCGAGGCCGAACTGCTTCGCGACCTCGTAAGCGAAGGGCGTGGCGCCGATCTTGGGCACCGTGAGGCCGCCGGTGGCAATCACCAGCGCGGCGGCGTCGATGCTGCCCGCCGCGGTGTCGAGGACGAAGCGCGCGGAGCTTGGCGCCACCGCGCCGCCCTCACGCTCGTGCCGCACCGCGTTCACCGGGCAACCCAGTTCCCATGCGACACCGGCGGCGTCGCACTCGGCGCGCAGCATGGCGACGATTTGCGTCGCCGAGCCGTCGCAGAAGAGCTGCCCGAGCGTCTTTTCGTGCCAGGCGATGCCGTGGCGCTCGACCAGCGCGACGAAATCGCGCGGCGTGTAGCGCGCCAGCGCCGAGCGGCAGAAGTCGGGATTGCGCGAAAGGTAGTTGGCGGGCGAGGCGCCGAGGTTGGTGAAGTTGCAGCGGCCGCCACCGGAAATGCGGATCTTCTCGCCGATGAGCTCGACGTGGTCGAGCAGCAGCACGCGCCGCCCGCGCCGGCCGGCGACGGACGCGCAGAACATGCCGGCGGCGCCGGCGCCGATCACCGCGACGTCGAAGGAGGTTGCAGGCATGAAAAAGGGCGCGGCAACGCCGCGCCCTTCTTTAGCCTGCCACCGCCCGCTTGTCCACTGCCTGGCCTACGACCCGAAGAACTCCTTCACCTTGTCGAAGAAGTTCTTGGCGCGCGGGCTGTGCGCCTCGGGGTCCTCCTGCGTGATCGCCTCGAACTCACGGAGGATCTCCTTCTGGCGCGCGGTGAGCTTCACCGGCGTCTCGATCGACACGTGGCAGTAGAGGTCGCCGGTCACCGAGCCGCGCACCGGGCGGATGCCCTTGTTGCGCAGGCGGAACACCTGCCCGGTCTGCGTCTCCGGCGACACCTTCACCTTGGCATGGCCGTCGAGCGTGGGGATCTCGATCTCGCCGCCCAGCGCCGCGGTGGCGAAGCTGATCGGCAGCTCGCAGTGCAGGTCGGCGCCATCGCGCTGGAACACCGGGTGGGGCTTCAGGCTCACCACCACGTACAGGTCGCCCGGCGGGCCGCCGTTGACGCCCGCCTCGCCTTCGCCGGCGAGCCGGATGCGGTCGTCCTGGTCGACGCCCGCGGGGATCTTCACCGACAGCGTCTTCTGCTTGCGCAGGCGCCCCGCGCCGTCGCAGCTCTTGCAGGGGTCGGAGACGACCTTGCCGCGCCCATGGCATTGCGGGCAGGTCTGCTGCAGCGAGAAGAAGCCCTGCGACACGCGCACCTCGCCGCGGCCGTGGCAGGTGGGGCATTGCCTGGGCTGGGTGCCGGGCTTGGCGCCCGAGCCGTGGCAGGTCGCGCATTCCTCGAGCGTGGGGATGCGGATCTTGGCCTCGGTGCCGCGTGCCGCGTCCTCGAGCGAGAGCTCGAGGTTGTAGCGCAGGTCGGCGCCGCGATAGACGCCATTGCCGCCGCCGGCGCGGCCGCGCTGCTGGCCGAAGATCTCGCCGAAGATGTCGCCGAAGGCGTCGGCGAAGCCGCCGAAGCCCTCGGGGCCCGGGCCGCCGCCGCGCATCGCAGGGTCGACGCCGGCATGGCCGAACTGGTCGTAGGCCGCGCGCTTGCGCGCATCGGTCAGGACCTCGTAGGCCTCCTTGCACTCCTTGAATTTCTCTTCCGACGCCTTGTCGTCCGGGTTGCGGTCGGGATGGTGCTTCATCGCGAGGCGGCGGTACGCCTTCTTGATGTCTTCCTCGCCGGCGCCGCGCTCGACGCCGAGCACCGCGTAGTAGTCGCGCTTGCTCATGGCGTCACGCGCCGACGCGCCCTCGGGGGCGCGCCGTCGTGCGTTGCCGGAAGAACGTGCTGCTCGATTTCCCCATCGTCCCCTGCCTGTCGCGCGGTGCGATCGCGGCGAATTCTACGCGACGCGCCGGTCATTCCCGCGCACGCGGGAATCCAGCCGTGCGCACCCGCAATGCCCTGGGTCCCCGCCTTCGCGGGGATGACCACGCTTGCGCTACTTGTCCTTGACCTCGGTGAACTCGGCGTCGACCACCTTCTCGTCGTCGGCCTTGCCCCCCGCGTCGGCCCCGGGCTGGCCACCCGCCGCGCCGCCCGCGCCACCCGCAGCGCCCTGCGCCTGCGCATACATGAGCTCGCCGAGCTTCTGCGAGGCCTTGGCCAGCGCCTCGGACTTGGCGTTGAGCGCTTCCTTGCTCGCCTCCTTGTCCTTCAAGCCGGTCTCGGCATCGTTCAGCGCCGACTCGATCTTGCCGCGCTCGCCGGCGTCGATCTTGTCGCCGTACTCGGTCAGCGACTTGCGCACGCTGTGGACCAGCGCATCGAGGCCGTTGCGCGCCTGTACCTTTTCCATCAGCGCGCGGTCTTCCTCGGCGTGCGACTCGGCGTCCTTCACCATCGCCTGGATTTCGGACTCGGAAAGTCCCGAGTTCGCCTTGATGGTGATCTTGTTCTCCTTGCCGGTCGCCTTGTCCCTGGCCGACACGTGCAGGATGCCGTTGGCGTCGATGTCGAACGTCACCTCGATCTGCGGCGTGCCGCGCGGCGCCGGCGGGATGCCTTCCAGGTTGAACTGGCCGAGGCTCTTGTTGCCGCTGGCCACGTCGCGCTCGCCCTGCAGCACGTGGATGGTCACGGCACCCTGGTTGTCGTCGGCCGTCGAGAAGGTCTGCGTCGCCTTGGTCGGGATCGTCGTGTTCTTCTGGATCAGCTTGGTCATGACGCTGCCCAGCGTCTCGATGCCCAGCGACAGCGGCGTCACGTCGAGCAGCAGCACGTCCTTGCGCTCGCCCGCCAGCACCGAAGCCTGGATCGCGGCGCCGACCGCCACCGCCTCGTCGGGGTTGACGTCCTTGCGCGGGTCCTTGCCGAAGAACTGCTTCACCGCGTCCTGCACCTTGGGCATGCGCGTCTGGCCGCCCACCAGGATCACGTCGCCGATGTCGGAAAGCTTGACGCCGGCGTCCTTGATGGCGGTGCGGCAGGGCTCGACGGTGCGCGCGATCAGGTCCTCGACCAGCGACTCGAGCTTGGCACGCGTGATCTTCATCGACAGGTGCTTGGGGCCCGTCGAGTCGGCCGTGATGTACGGCAGGTTGATCTCCGTCTGCTGCAGGCTGGAGAGCTCGATCTTCGCCTTCTCCGCCGCTTCCTTGAGGCGCTGAAGCGCCAGCACGTCGTTCTTGAGGTCGGCGCCCGACTCCTTCTTGAACTCGGTGACGATGTAGTCGATCAGGCGCTGGTCGAAGTCCTCGCCGCCCAGGAAGGTGTCGCCGTTGGTCGACAGCACCTCGAACTGGTGTTCGCCATCCACGTTCGCGATCTCGATGATCGAGATGTCGAACGTGCCGCCGCCGAGGTCATAGACCGCGATCTTGCGGTCGCCTTCCTTCTTGTCGAGGCCGAAGGCCAGCGCGGCCGCGGTGGGTTCGTTGATGATGCGCTTGACCTCGAGGCCGGCGATGCGGCCCGCGTCCTTGGTCGCCTGGCGCTGCGAGTCGTTGAAGTACGCGGGGACCGTGATCACGGCCTCGGTGACTTCCTCGCCGAGATAGTCCTCGGCGGTCTTCTTCATCTTGCGCAGGATTTCGGCCGAAACCTGTTGCGGCGCGATTTTCTTGCCGCGGATCTCCACCCAGGCATCGCCGTTGTCGGCCTTGACGATGCTGTAGGGCATCAGGTGGATGTCCTTCTGGACTTCCTTTTCCTCGAACTTGCGGCCGATCAGGCGCTTGACCGCGTAGATGGTGTTCTTGGCGTTGGTGACCGCCTGGCGCTTGGCCGGCGCGCCGACCAGGATCTCGCCGTCGTCGGCGTAGGCGACGACCGAAGGCGTGGTACGCGTGCCTTCGGAATTCTCGATCACCTTGGGCGTGCCGCCCTCCATGATCGCGACGCAGCTGTTGGTGGTGCCGAGGTCGATACCGATGATTTTGGCCATTTGGATTGCTCCGCGATGCGGTGTGCTGGAAAGTTGACGTCTAGTTGGGGGCTTGGAGGGGATCGATCAAGGCGCGGGGGTCCGGGGACGGCAGGCGGCTTGCGCCGGCGCCGGCCGCTCAGGGGTTGCTGCCCTCCTTCGGCTTGGCCACCGCGACCAGCGCGGGGCGCAGCACGCGGTCGGCGAGCATGTACCCCTTCTGGAAGACCTGGACCACGGTGTTGGCGGGCGACTCGGAGTCGACCATGGCCATCGCCTGGTGGCGGTGCGGGTCGAACCTCTCGCCGGCCGCCGGGATCTCGGCGATGTCGACCTTGGCGAAGGCCGCCACAAGCTGCTTCAGCGTGAGCTCGACGCCTTCGCGCAGGCTCGACTCGCCGCCGGTCGAGCCGAGCGCCAGCTCGAGCGCGTCCTTGACGGGCAGGAGCTCGGCCGCGAACTTGTCGATGGCGTACTTGTAGGCGCGGGCCACGTCGGCCTGGCCCTGCTTGCGAACGTTGTCGGTCTCGGCACGGGCGCGCAGATACGCGTCCTTGAGCTCGGCGATCTGCGCCTCGGCGGCCTCGAGCGGCGACGGAGGCCGGTCGGCTGCCCCGGCGGGGTTCACCGCCGCGGTGTCTGTCGTGGGGATGTCCTGGTCGGGCATGGCGGAAAGGATCCGGAAACGTCGTTCGAAGCGTTCAGGATGGGGGCAGTGCCCCTGCTTTCAAGAGGGTTTTGCCAGCGCCAAACGCCCGCTGGAACAAGGCGTTACGATCCGAAACCGCGGCGATACCCCTGCTCGCCGCCGCAGGCGCAAACTGGCGCCATGGATCCAGCATCGCCCGCGCGCCGCCGGATTATCGCGTGGCCCTTCGCCTGCCAGGCCGCGGCGCTCCTCGCCGCGGCGGGTGCGTCGGGGCGCCCGGCCGCCGCGGACGCAACCGGCGCCCCGGCAGGCTTCGTCGACGGGGCCTGGCGCGATGCCTCGCGGGGCCGGGAGCTGCCGGTGCGCATCCGGTCCGGCACCGCGGCGTCGGGCGCCCCGCTGGTCGTCTACTCCCATGGCCTGGGCGGCACGCGCGCGGGCGGCGCGCAGTGGGCCGATCACTGGGCGCGCAACGGCTTGGTGGTGCTCACCGTCCAGCATCCCGGCAGCGACGCCTCCATCTGGCGCAGGGAAGCGGGCTCGACGCTCGGCGCGCGCACGCGCGAGGAAATCATGGAGCGCATGCGCAAGGGCGCCGGGCCCGAGGCCTTCCTCGACCGCATCGGCGACCTGCGCTTCGCCGTCGACCAGGCGCTGGCCAGGCACGCCCGCGGCGAGGAGCCCTTTGCGCGAATCGACCCCGCGCGCATCGGCATGAGCGGCCATTCCTTCGGCGCGGTGGCCACCCAGGCGATCTGCGGCGAGGCATGGGGTGGATATTCGTTCGCCGATCCGCGCGTCAAGGCGGGCATCGCGCTCAGCCCCTCGCCGGCGCGCGACGGTGAGGCGCGGTCTTTCGCCGCGATGACCATGCCCATGCTGCTCATCACCGGCACCCAGGACGGCAACGAGCTCGGCGACACCAGGACTGCCGAGGCGCGGCGCGCCACGTTCGACGAGCTGCCCGGCGGCCACAAGTTCCTGCTGGTCCTCGACGGCGCCACGCATCTCACCTTCGATGGCGGCGAGCGCCAGAACCAGACCGGCGAGGGCCCCCGCCATCGCGCGGCGGTGGAAGCCGTATCGCTGGCGTTCTGGAATGCCGCGCTGCGCGACGACGCCACCGCCCGATCCTGGCTCGCCGGAGGCGCCCGCAGCGCGATCGCACCCGGGGACACCTTCAAGGCCGGATGATGCGTGCGCAGCCGCGCCCGTCGTCATCCCCGCGCCCGTCGTCATCCCCGCGCAAGCGGGGATCCCCGCTTGCGCGGGGATGACGGGAAAGCGCGCCGAATCCCCTAGCGCTTCGCCCCCATCGCCATGGCGCGCAGCCGGGTCTTCTCGCGGGCCTCGACGTCGGGAGGCGGTACCAGCCAGCCGGCGAGCTCCCGCTGCGCGATCGATGCCAGCGCGGCGATCCACGCGGGGTGCGCGTTGAGGCAGGGCAGCGCACGCAGCTCGCCGCCGCCCGCGGCGACGAAGTCGCGCCGCCCCTCGATGCCGATCTCCTCCAGCGTCTCGAGGCAGTCGGCGACGAAGCCGGGACAGAACACGTCGACCCGTCGCACGCCGCCCTTGGCGAGCTTCCTCAGCACGTCGGTGGTGTAGGGCTCGAGCCAGCGCGCGCGGCCGAAGCGCGACTGGAACGCGAGCGTCCAGCGGTCGCTGGAGAAGCCGAGCTCCTGCGCCAGCAGGCGAGCGGTCTTCTGGCACTGGCAGTGGTAGGGATCGCCGAGCTCCAGCGTGCGCCGAGGCACGCCGTGGAACGACAGCACGAGGTGGTCGGGCTGCCCATGCTTCATCCACTCGTCGTTGACCACGCGCGCCATGGCCTTGATGTAGCCCAGGTCGTCGTGGAAGCTGTCGAGGACACGCAGCGCGGGCACGCGCCGCGTGCGCGACAGCGCGCGCGACACCGCGTCGAAGGCGCTGGCCGTGGTGCTCGCCGCGTACTGGGGGTAGAGCGGCAACACCAGCAGCTTGTCCACGCGCGCCGCCGCGAGCCTCGCCAGCGCATCGGCGATGGACGGCTTGCCGTAGCGCATGCCGAGCTCGACCGGGCAGAAGTCGGCGGGCAGCCCCGCCGCCTTGAGGCGCTGGCCGAGGTAGCCCAGCAGCAGCGTGCGCTGCGTCTGCGAATGGACGAGGAGCGGCGAGCCTTCCGGTGTCCAGATCGCGCGGTAGCGCTCGGCCGACTTGCGCGGCCGCGTGCGCAGCACCACGCCGTGCAGGATGGGCTGCCAGGCGGCCGGCGGGATCTCCACCACGCGGCGGTCGCTCAGGAACTCGGCGAGGTAGCGCCTCACCGCCTTCGGCGTGGGCTCGTCCGGGGTGCCGAGGTTGACCAGCAGCACGCCGATGCGCGGCATGCGGTCGTGGGCGAAGGCGGGAGGCTGTCCGGGCGTGGCGGCGTGGCTCATGTCAACGCGAACGCCGCAGTTGGTGCAGTCGCATCACTCATCGGCGCTCTGCTGCGCCAGCGCGCTGGACAGGAGCTTCGAGGTGACCTCGACGATGGGGATCACGCGCTCGTAGGCCATGCGCGTGGGGCCGATCACCCCCAGCGTACCGAGCACGCGGCCATTGACCTCGTAGGGCGCGGTGACCACGCTCATCTCGTCCAGCGGTGCCATGCCCGACTCGTCGCCGATGAAGATCTTGACGCCCTGCGCGCGCTGCGCGCTGTCGAGCAGGTGCACCAGCGAGGACTTGCGCTCGAACACGTCGAAAAGCTTGCGAAGGCTGCCCATGTTGCTGGCGAAGTCGTCGGCGGTGAGGAGGTTGCGCTCGCCCGCCAGGACGACCTCGTCGCCCGAGGCCAGCGCGCTCTCGCCGGCGTCCACCGCCGCGCTCATCAGCGCGGCGATGTCGTCGCGCAGCCGCGCCAGGTCCTCGGTGAGGCGCTGGCGGATGCGCGCGAAGGGCTCGCCGGCGAACTCGTGGTTGAACTGGTTGCTGGCCTCGGTGAGCTGCGCCTGGGTGTAGCCGTGCCGGGTGTGCAGGATGCGGTTCTGCACGTCGCCTTCCGCGGTGACGATGACCATCAGCACCCGGTGCTCGGACAGCCGCATGAGCTCGATGTGGCGGAAGCGGCCCTCGCGCCGCGGTGTCATCACCACGCCCGCGAAATGCGTGAGTTGCGAGACCAGCGTCGCCGCCGAGGCCACGATGTTGGCGCTGCGCTCGGCGGCGAGCTCGCCCTCGATGCGGCTGCGCGCCTCGGCGTCGAGCGGCTGCACCACCATCAGGCTGTCGACGAAGAAGCGGTAGCCGCGCGGCGTGGGCACGCGGCCCGCGGAGGTGTGGGGGCTGGCGATGAAGCCCGCTTCCTCGAGGTCGGCCATGACGTTGCGCACGGTCGCGGGCGAGAGCTCGAGCCCCGACTGCCGCGACAGCGCGCGCGAGCCGACGGGCTGCCCCTCGGCGATGTAGCGCTCGATCAGCGTCTTCAGCAGGTGCGCGGCGCGTGCGTCGACCATGGCGCCCTCATTCTAGACGGTTCGCCCTCGTGGTCCTCGTCCGGCCCACGGCCGCCCATCGGTCGAAAGCCCCATGCGCAGGCGCGCGCCGCCATGATTTAATGCGCAATGGCCGCCCCGCCAGTCCCCGGAGCGCCCGCTGCGACGCCGGCTGCAGCGGGCATCGCAGTGCCCGTCGCATCGCCCGCCGCACCGACCACGCCGCCCCTCATGCCCCCGTCCACGCACGCCACGCCCGGCATGCCCGTTGCGGCACCGAAGCGCTTTTCGCGGGTCGCGGTGGTCGGCCGGCAGGCCACGCCCGCCATCACCGCGCCGATCGCCGAGCTGGTATCGCTGCTGCGCGCACGCGGCATCACGCCGCTGCTCGACCCTGATACCGCACGCCAGGTGGCGGACGGGCACCCGCCGGCCGCGCCGCTCGACGCCATCGGCGCCGAAGCCGACCTCGCCATCGTCGTCGGCGGCGACGGCACCATGCTGTCGGTGGCGCGCAGGCTCGCGCCGCTGGGCGTGCCGCTGATCGGCATCAACCAGGGCCGCCTGGGCTTCCTCACCGACGTCGCGCTGGCGCAGATGCCGGCGGTCCTCGCCGCCATGCTCGACGGCGCCTACGTCGAGGAGCGGCGCACGCTGCTCGCCGCCACCATCCGCCGCGCCGGGCACGCCGACGAGGAGGCACTGGCGCTGAACGACGTCGTCGTCAACCGCGGCAGCCACGGCAGCGTGATCGAGATCGGCGTCGACATCGACGCGCGCTTCGTCTACGGCATGCGCGCCGACGGGGTGATCGTGGCCACGCCGACCGGCTCCACCGCGTACGCGCTGTCGGCGGGCGGGCCAATCGTCGACCCCGCCGTGCCGGCGCTGGCGCTGGTGCCGGTGGCGCCGCACGCGCTCACCTACCGCCCCATCGTCATCGCCGACAGCGCCACCATCACCATCGACGTGCAGCGCGGCATCGACGCCGCGGTCAACTGCGATGGGCAGGCCTATTTCGCGCTGGCGGAGGGCGACTCGGTGCGTGTGCGCCGCGCGGGGTTCACCGCGCGCTTCCTGCACCCCCTCGGCCACGACCACTTCACCATGCTGCGCCAGAAGCTGCACTGGAGCGAGACCCCCGAGCGCCTCGGCGCGGGGCCCGCGCGCGGCGACCAGGGCGGGTAGCGCCATGCTGCGCGCGCTGTCGATCCGCGACTTCGTCGTCATCGCCGCGCTCGACATCGAGCTCGAGCCCGGCTTCACCGCCCTGACCGGGGAGACCGGCGCCGGCAAGTCGATGCTGGTCGATGCGCTGCAGCTCCTGCTCGGCGACCGCTTCGAGCTGCGCCAGCTCCGCGAGGGCGCCGAGCGCGCCGAGCTTTCGGCGGTGTTCGACCTCGCCGGCGTGCCCGCCGCCGCCGCCTGGCTCGGCGCCGCCATGCTCGACGAGGGCGCGGGCGAGGTGATCCTGCGGCGCACGCTGGACGCGCAGGGCCGCTCGCGCGCCTGGATCAACGGCCACCCCGCCACGCTCTCGCAGCTCGCCGAGCTCGGCGAGCTGCTGGTCGACGTGCACGGCCAGCATGCGCACCAGGCGCTGTCGCGCGCGCCGGTGCAGCGCGAGCTGGTCGACGCTTTCGGCGGATTCACCACCCTCGCGCGAGAGGTGGCCGAGTCGTTCCGAGCCTGGCGCACCGCGACCGGTGCGCTCGAGGCCGCCCAAGGCAACCAGGACGCCGCCGCGCGCGAGCGCACGGCGCTCGAGGCGGTTGTGACGGAGCTCGAGGCACTGGCGCCCGGCGAGGCCGAGTGGGCCGAGCTCGGCGCTTCGCAGACGCGGCTCGCCAACGCCGCCTCGCTGATCGACACGGCCAGCGCCGCACAGGAGGCGCTCGACGGGGACGACGGCCTGATGCGCAGCCTCGCGTCGCTGCAGCAGCGCGTCGCGCAGGCCGCGCAGCACGACAGGACGCTGGACGGCGTGGTCGCCGCGATGGAGTCGGCGCGCAACGAGCTCGGCGACGCTGCGCATTCGCTGCGCGACTACCTGCGCAGGCTCGACGTCGACCCGGCCGAGCTGGCGCGCGTCGAGTCGCGGCTGTCGGCCCTGCACGACGCCGCGCGCAAGCATCGCGTGCGCCCCGAGGAGCTGCCCGGGCTCGCGGCGAGCACCCGCGCGCGGCTCGCCGCGCTCGACGAGTCGGTCGACCTCGCGCTGCTGCGCAGGCGCGCGGACACGGCGTTCGCGGACTACGACGAGCTCGCGCGCACGCTCTCGGCGAAGCGCAGGCTCGCGGCGACCGAGCTTTCCACGCGCGTCACCGCCGCCCTGCAGGGGTTGTCGATGCAAGGTGGACGCTTCGAGGCGCGGCTCGTGCCAGCCGAGGCACCCGCCGCGCATGGCCGCGAGTCGATCGAGTTCGACGTCGCCGCGCACGCGGCGCAATCGGCAGGCCCGCTCAGCAAGGTCGCGTCGGGCGGCGAGCTCGCCCGCATCGCGCTCGCCATCCAGGTCGCGGCAAGCGAAGTCGGCGGCGTGCCCACGCTGGTGTTCGACGAGGTGGACTCGGGCATCGGCGGCGCGGTGGCCGCCACCGTCGGCGGCCTGCTGCAGTCGCTCGCGTCGCGGCGCCAGGTGCTGTGCGTGACGCACCTCGCGCAGGTAGCCGCGCACGCCGACCATCATTTCGTGGTGAGGAAGTCCGCGCTTCGCGGCAAGGGCCGCGCCAAGGGGATGGTGGCGAGCGAGGTCGAGGCCGTCGAAGGCGATGCCCGCGTGGACGAGATCGCGCGGATGATGAGCGGCGCCGAGGTCACCGCCGCCACGCGCGCGCATGCGCGCGAGCTGCGGGACGCCTCGCGCCGCCCCCCCGCAGCGCGCGCCGCGCGGCGCCGCGCCGGCTGACCGCACCCACGCTGTCATCCCCGCGAAAGCGGGGACCCAGCCTTCAGCGCGTCACTGCAATTCACGCGAACGCCGCGCCATCACGGGCATCCCACGAGCACCGGTATCGCCGAAAGCCGCAAAGCGTGCGTCGTCGCCTCCATCGGCGCGGCGGACGCCGGGGCTCGGACCGTCGGGGTCATCGCCAAAGCTGGTGGCCGTCGCGCTTGGCCGATGGAGTCGCCCTCCATCTGGGCACCGGGCGCGGCGGACGCCGGGGCTCGGACCGGAGCCGGGGTCATCGCCAGGACCGAGCCCTGGTGGCCGTCGCACGCTTGGCCGATGGAGGCGACGACGCATGTTTGCGCGGATCGACGCAATACCGCTGCGCCAAGGCTGGGTCCCCGCTTTCGCGGGGATGACGGCGGGGATGAGGGCTCAGCGCGCCTGCGCGAGCTTCTGCGTCGGAGCGCTCTTCGCGGCGCCGGCCGAGGCGGCGCCCTTCGCCGGCTTGATCGTGCCCTTGACGCTGCGCTTGGCGGCCGGCTTGGCGGCCTTGCGCGGGGCAGGCTTGGCCGTGGGCATCGTGTCACCCGTCTCGATCCAGTACTTGACGCGCTGCGCATCGGCGATCCGGGTGTACGTGCCCACCGAGTCGAGCAGCACGATGACGAAGGGCTTGCGCGCGATCTCGGCGATCATCACCAGGCAGCGCCCTGCCTCGTTGATGAAGCCGGTCTTCTGCAGCTTGATGTCCCACTTGTCCGAGCCGACCAGGCGGTTGGAGTTGTTGAAGCCGAGCATGCGGCCGGTGGGCTGCACCTCGACGAAGTGCGAGGGCGTGGTGGTGAACTCGCGGATCAGCGGGTATTCGGCGGCGGTGGCCGCCATCGTGGCGAGCTCGCTGGCCGTCGACACGTTCTCGGGCGAAAGACCCGTCGCGTCGTGGAAATGGGTGTGCGCCATGCCGAGCGACTGCGCCTTGCGGTTCATCGCCGCGACGAAGGCTTCGACGCCCCCGGTGTAGCTGCGCGACAGCGCCGACGCGGCGCGGTTCTCGGAGGACATCAGCGCGAGCTGCAGGAGCTCGCGGCGCGTCAGCGTGGCGCCCATCCGCAGTCGCGAGCGCGTGCCTTTCAGGTAGTCGAAGTCATCGCTGTCGATGGTGATCGCTTCCTCGAGGTCGGCCCCCGAATCGAGCACGACCATCGCGGTCATCAGCTTGGTGATGGAGGCGATCGGCGTCTGCTGGTCGGCACCCTTGGCATAAAGCGTCTCGTGGCTCGCCGGGTCGAGGATCAGGACGTTCTGCGACTTGAGCTTGAGCTTGGCGGGATCCAGGTCGCCCGCGACGCCGGACGCAGCCGACCACGCCGTCAGCGGGGTCAAAAGTGGGGCGCAAAAAATTACAGCAAAAACAATGGGTCGGGCGAAATTCATGATGCTCGATCTGAGAACTCAACCGCGCTTATAGCACGGCAACCCGGAAGCCGGAAGGAGGCCCGGCCGCAAATGCGGCGGGGGAATGTTGCGTGGCTGCCACACAACGAGCTCGTCCGGTGCGCCGTTGACCGTCCGCCCGGGCTGGGCAAGCAAGTCGTGGACCACAACTTCCAGGCCTGCGCAGATCCCGGACCCGGGGCCCCGGGGAAGGCGCTTCAGTCGCTGGTGGCCGCCGCCGCCTCGCGCGCCTCCGCCTCCTGCAATCGCCACATCCGCGCATAGGCACCCCCTGCGGCCAGCAGCACGGCATGGCGGCCCCGCTCGACCACCCGCCCCGCCTCGAGCACGATGATCTCGTCGGCATCGACCACGGTCGACAGCCGGTGGGCGATGGTCAGCGTGCTCTTTTCGCGGGAGATGCGGCGGAGCTCGGCCTGGATGGCCTTCTCGTTGCGCGAATCGAGCGCGGAAGTCGCTTCGTCGAACACCAGGATCGCCGGGTCCTTGAGCAGCGCGCGGGCGATCGCCACGCGCTGCTTCTCGCCGCCGGAGAGCTTCAGGCCGCGCTCGCCGACCGTGGTCGCGTAGCCCTCGGGCAACATCGCGATGAAGCCGTCGATCTGCGCCGCGCGCGCGGCCGCCTCGATGGCAGGCTCGCCCGCGTCGGTGCGGCCGTAGCCGATGTTGTAGGCGATGCTGTCGTTGAACAGCACCGTGTCCTGCGGCACGATGCCGATCGCGGCGCGCAGGCTCTGCTGCGTCACGTCGCGGATGTCCTGCCCGTCGATGGCGATGCGCCCCGAACCCACGTCGTAGAAGCGGAACAGCAGCCGTGCGAGCGTCGACTTGCCCGAGCCCGAGGGTCCCACCACGGCGACCGTGCGACCCGCGGGGATGGTGAATGTCACGTCGTGCAGGATCGGCCGCTTGGGGTCGTAGGCGAAACCCACGTGCTCGAAGCGCACCTCGCCGCGCGCCACCTGCAGCGCGACCGCGCCCTCGCGATCGGCCACCTCGGCGTGCTCGGTCGAGAGCGCGAACAGGCGCTCGATGTCGGCCAGCGCCTGCTTGATCTCGCGGTAGATCACGCCCAGGAAGTTGAGCGGGATGTAGAGTTGCAGCATGAAGGCGTTGACCAGCACCAGGTCGCCCACCGTCATCCTTCCCGCCACCACCCCCGCGGTGGCGCGCCACAGGATCAGCGCCACCGCGATGGCGATGATCATGCTCTGCCCGATGTTGAGCACCGACAGCGAGGTCTGGCTCTTCACCGCCGCGTCCTCCCAGCGCTGCAGGCTCTCGTCGTAGCGCCGCGCCTCGAAAGCCTCGTTGCCGAAGTACTTGACCGTCTCGTAGTTAATCAGGCTGTCGATGGCGCGGGTGTTGGCCTTGCTGTCGAGCTCGTTCATGCGCCGGCGGAAATGCGTGCGCCATTCGGTGACCGAGATGGTGTAGACGATGTAGACCGCCAGCGCGCCGCCGGTGATGGCCACGAACGTCCAGTCGTAGCGCGTGGCGAGGATGACCGCGACCAGCACGATCTCGACCAGCGTCGGAAGGATGGAGAAGAGCGCATAGGAGATCAGCGTGGAGATGCCGCGCTGGCCCCGCTCGACGTCGCGCGTGAGGCCGCCCGTCTGCCGCTCGAGGTGGAAGCGCAGCGACAGCGCATGCAGGTGGCTGAACACCTCGAGCGCGATGGTGCGCACCGCGCGCTGGGTGACGCGGATGAACAGGATCTCGCGCAGCTCGGTGAACACCGTGGTGGCGAGGCGCAGCAGGCCGTAGGCGACGAGCAGCGCGAGGGGGATCGCCAGTACCGCGACGCTGCGGTCGAGCGCGTCGACGATGTGCTTCAGCACCACCGGCACCGCGACGTTCGCCGCCTTGGCCGCGACCAGGCAGGCGAGCGCCGCGATCACGCGCCCCTTGTAGCGCCACAGGTAGGGCAGGAGCGAGCGGATCGCCCGCCAGTCGCCGCCCGTCGCGCGGCCGGCCGCGGGCAATGGCAGCGACGTCGCCGGGCGGCCGTGCATCAGCGGCCCCCGTCGGGCGCGGGCTTGCGAAGTCGGCCGCGGGCGATCACGGTCGCAAGGCTACACTAGCGCCCCTTTGGCGCTCGCCGGGCCCGTAGGCCCCTCTCCGCGCCGCGTCTTTCGAGGCATGCACATGACCACGATGGCTTCCCTTGTCCGCGACGTCCTGCTCGCCGCGGCGCTCTCCACCGCTCCCCTGGCTACCGCAGCAGGCGCGCCCACCGCACCAGGCCACGGCGCCGCCGCGCCGACCCCGGCATCCGCAACAGGCGCGGCAGGCGCGGCAACCACCACGCCGACCGCGGCAGGCATGGCGGTGCCACCGCCCTTCCCGCTGCGCGATTTCTTCAGCAACCCCGACATCGCCTACTTCCGCCTTTCGGGTGACGGCAAGACGCTGGGCTACATGAAGCCCGTCGACGACGGGGCCGGGCATCGCCGCCTCAACATCTTCGTCCAGCCGCTGGTCGACGGCGAGCCGCAGGGCGAAGCGCGCCAGCTCACGCACGAGACGGCACGCGACATCGGCAACTATTTCTGGAAGGGCAGCGACACCATCCTCTACGTCAAGGACTTCGGCGGCGACGAGAACTTCCACGTCGTCGCCGTCGACGTCGCCACCGGCACGGTGCGCGACTTGACGCCCGGCGACAAGCTGCGCGCCGACCTCGATGACGACCTGCCCGACGACCCGGGCCACGTCCTGATCAGCCACAACCGGCGCAACCCCGAGGTGTTCGACATCTATCGCGTCGAGACCGCCACGGGCCGCGAGACGCTGGTGGCGCAGAACCCCGGCGACTACGTCGGCTGGCTCCCCGACCACGCGGGGAAGGTGCGCATGGCCGTGCAGAGCAAGGGCCTCGACACGGTGATCCTGTACCGCCGCAGCGAGTCGGAGGCTTTCCGGCCGATCATCACCACCGGCTACCGGACAGAGGTCAACCCCCAGTTCTTCAACGCCGACGGCAGCGCCTTCTACGCCATCAGCAACCGCGGCCGCGACCGCAAGGCGCTGGTGCTGATCGACCCCGCGCACCCGGACGTCGAGAAGCTCCTGTTCGCACATCCCTCCGTCGACGTGTCGACGGCCAACTGGTCGCGCGCGCGCAAGCGCATCACCAGCGCGGAGTACGAAGAGGACCGCCTGGGCCGCCACTTCTTCGATCCCGCGCGAAAGGCCCTGTTCGATCGCCTGGGCGCGTTGCTGCCGGGGATGGAGATCATCCTGCAGAGCAACGACGAGCGCGAAACGCGCTTCATCGTCGCGTCGCTCTCCGACCGCACGCCCGGCACGCGCTACGTCTACGACCTGCCGAGCGGGCGGCTGTCGAAGCTCGGCGACATCAACCCGAACCTCCCGCCATGGTCGATGGCGACGGTGACCCCGGTCAGCTACCGCGCGCGCGACGGGCTCCTCATCCACGGCTACCTGACGCTCCCCGTCGGCCGCGAGCCGCGCGGCCTGCCCTGCATCGTCAATCCGCACGGCGGCCCGTGGGCACGCGACACCTGGGGCTACAACCCGGAGGTGCAGTTCCTCGCCAACCGCGGCTACTGCGTCATGCAGATGAACTTCCGCGGGTCGACGGGGTACGGCCGCGCCTTCTGGGAGGCGAGCTTCGGCCAGTGGGGGCTGTCGATGCAGGACGACGTGACCGACGCCGTGCAGTGGCTGGTCGCGAAAGGCATCGCCGACCCCGCACGCATCGGCATCTACGGCGGCAGCTACGGCGGCTACGCGACGCTGATGGGCATCGCCAGGACGCCGCAGCTCTACGCGGCCGCGGTCGACTACGTCGGCGTCGCCAACCTCCTGACGTTCATGAACACCATCCCGCCCTACTGGCGCCCGTCGCTGGCGAAGTTCCACGACATGGTCGGCGATCCCGACAAGGACGGCGCGCGCATGCGCGACGCGTCGCCGGTCAACCACGCCGACCGCATCGTCACCCCGCTGTTCATCGCCCAGGGCGCGCGCGACCCGCGTGTCAACAAGGACGAGAGCGACCAGATGGTGGCGGCGCTGCGCAAGCGTGGCGTCGACGTCCAGTACATGGTCAAGGACAACGAAGGCCACGGCTTCCGCAACGAGGAGAACCAGTTCGAGTTCTACGCGGCGATGGAAGCGTTCCTCGCCAGGTACCTCAAGCCGGACCGGCCCTAGGCGGGAGGGTGCCGCGCCGTTGCCGCGCGGCCGCGGAACCACTCGGCCGCGCCGAGGCCCAGCAGGCCCATCGCCGCGCGCACGACGCCGTAGGCGAGCCAGCAGGCGACGCGCGTGGTCCAGGGCCGCGCCGCCCAGTCCTGCGGCGCGACGCGCGTGGCCCCCGCGTCGATCATGGCCAGGAGCTCGAGACGCAGCCGGTCGGCGAATTGCGCATCGCGCACCACGACATTGGCCTCGCGTGCCATCAGCAGCGAGTACGGGTCGATGTTCGACGAGCCGACCGTCGCCCAGCGATCGTCGATCACCGCGACCTTGGCGTGGAGGAACGAGCGCGTGTACGCATCGATCACCACGCCGGCGTCGATCAGCTGGCCGTACAGCGCGCGCGCCGCATAGTCGAACAGGCGCTTCTCGAGGCGCGACTGCAGCACCAGCCGCACCTCGACGCCACGCCGCACGGCGGCGATGAGCTCGTGACGGAAGCGGATGCCCGGGAAGAAGTAGGCGCTGGCGATGAGGATCTCGCGGCGCGCGGTGCGGATGGCCGCGAGGTAGGCACGCTCGATGTCCCGGCGGTGCCGCAGGTTGTCGCGCACCAGGAAGCGCGCCGTGACGTTGCCCGCGATGCCGGTGCTCGGCGGGCCGGGCTCGGCCTCGCCGATGTCGGTCAGGTCGCCGTCGAACTCGAAGAACTGCACCAGGTCCCAGAGGCGCTGCATGGTCGGCACGATCTGGCCGAGCAGCGGCCCGCGCAGGCGCACCGCGAAGTCGATGCGGGGCGGCTTCTGGCCCGGCGTGTTCATGTCGTCGATGACGTTGATCCCGCCGACGAAGGCCACCTCGCCGTCGACCTGCGCGAGCTTGCGGTGCAGCCTGCGCATGCGGTTGGAGCGGAACTGCCAGGCGGCCACCTCGGGCCGGTACTTCTGCACGCGCACGCCGCCCGCCTCCATGCGGCGGCGCAGGCTGTCGCTCAGGAAGTGCCGCGCGCCCCAGCCGTCGACCAGAACCCGTGCGTTGACGCCGCGGCCGGCCGCCTCGATCAGCGCGTCGGCGACGGCATTGCCCGAAGGGTCGTCGGCGAAGATGTAGGTCTCGATCCAGGCCTCGCGGCGCGCGCCGTCGATGGCCTCGATCAGCGCGGGAAAGTACTCACGGCCGCTGCGCAGGAGGTCGACGGCATTGCCCGGCTGGAAGCGACGCATGGCGCGAGGCCGGGGCGCAGTCAGCGGGAGCGCGAGGAAAGCTCGAAGGTCGCGGCCAGCGCCGCGTGGTCCGACATGCGGTGGCCCGCGTTCGCGTAGTGCACACGCGCGTCGACGACGTCGAGGCCCCGCGCGTAGATGCGGTCCAGCCTGAACATGGGCAGCAGCGAGGGGAAGGTGCGCGCGGTGCGGCCGTTGACTTCCTCGAACACCTCGACCACGCCCAGGTCCTCGATCAGCGCGCGGTTGGCCTTGTGGCGCCAGTCGTTGAAGTCCCCGGCGATGATCAGCGGCGCGTTGCGCGGCACGGTCGCGCGGATGCGCTCGACCAGCGTGTGGATCTGCCACTGGCGGCCGCGCTCGAAGAGGCCCAGGTGGACGTTGAGGCAATGGAGTTCCGGCATGCGCGGCCCCGGCTTGAGCACGCAATGGAGCATGCCGCGGCTCTCGAACACGTGCGCCGAGATGTCCTCGTTGTCCTGGCGGACGATGGGGAAGCGCGACAGCAGCGCGTTGCCGTGGTGCCCGTCGCGATAGCTCGCGTTCTTGCCGTAGGCCACCTCGCGCCACACCGAGTCGGCGATGAACTCGTGCTGCGACTTGTGCGGCCAGTCGTGGTAGCGCGTGGCGTTGCGGCGGTGCGCGCCCTGCACCTCCTGCAGGAACAACACGTCGGCCGACATGCCGTGCAGCCGCTCGCGCAGGTCGTGGATGACCATGCGACGCGCGACGTGCGAGAAGCCCTTGTGGATGTTGTAGGTGGCGACGGAGAAGCGCATGGATCTCGGGGAGCCCGGTAGCGGCGCCACGGCACCGCCGGAGTTGTCGGGACGCGTATCCATCTTAACCAAGCAGTTACCGCCGCGGCGATCGGCCAGACGCCGACAGCGCGTCGGCGGAACCGCGGGCACAAGACCGGACACAGCGCGGGTGCTTGCGCCCGTCCGGGAACACCGCGCGGCAGGGGCGATCTCCTGGGCGAAAAGGGGTGGGGTGGCTGATGGGACTCGAACCCACGACAACCGGAATCACAATCCGGGACTCTACCAACTGAGCTACAGCCACCATTGAGGCGAATCCCGCGCGGTTCAAGCCGCGGGACTGCGACGAGACCGCCATTTTAGCCGAGTTTGCGAGCTAATATCGGCCCCGGGCGCCCGTAGCTCATCTGGATAGAGCACCGGCCTTCTAAGCCGGCGGTAACAGGTTCGAGTCCTGTCGGGCGCGCCAGCCCTTCCCTGCCCCGCGATTCAGCCGAAGGAAGCGAGGAGCGCGCGCGCCTTGCCGAGCATCGCCTTGGCGCGCTCGCGCGCCGGCATGCTGCGCGCGAGCCCGGCCATGGGGATCTCCAACGACAGCGGCAGGCCGGCCGGCACGCCGCGCAGCATGCCCGCGAGGTCGAGCCCGCCGTCGCCGGGCATCAGGCGGTCGGCGCGCGCCTGGTGCAGCAGTCCCGCGACGTCGGCGGGCCGCTCCGCGGGCGCGTCGCAGAGCTGCATGTAGCGGAAGCGTGCGCGCGGCGCGGCCGCGATCTCGTCGATGTTGCCGCCTCCGCGGTCGAAGTGGATGGGATCGACCAGGATGCCGCCATTGTCGTGGCCCGCGGCCTCGACGATGCGCAGCCCCTGCGCAAAGCTCTTGCAATCGGTCCAGGGCATGGGCTCGAGGTTGGCGCCGATGCCGTAACGCGCGGCCAGCGCACAGAATTCGGCGAAGCTCGCGGTGAGCCGCGCCTCGTCGGGATCGTTGCCCGCCACCAGGGCCTCGCGCGCACCGAGGCGCGCACCGGTGGCGAGCGCTTCCTCGTAGTCGGCCACGCGCGTGTCGGGCTTCAGGCGGAAGATCTCGATGTCGAGGCAGGCGACGCCGGTGCCGGCGATGCGCTCCGCGGTCTCGCGTACCAGCGGCGTGTCGCCCACCATCGCGTGCTGCACCTCCTCCTGCGTCGCGGGGATGAGGCGAAGCCCGATGCGGTCGTACCCGGCGTCGGCCGCGCAGCTCACCATGTCGGGCGGCGAAAGCTCGAGCACCGTCAGCGCGGCGAGGCCGATGGGACGACGCGTGCCGCTCATCGTGCGGCGCCCATGGCGGCAGCTTCATCGCGCCGTACTCGCGCCGGCAGCCTCATCGCGCCATGCTCGCAGCGGCATGGATCCGTTCGGCGTCTGCCGGCACGACGCCCGCGGCGTCGCAGCCGGCCACGAAGCCGAAGGCCATCGCCGGCCCCAGGTTGATGCCACCCGAGGGGTAGTGCCCGCCCATCACGCTCGCCTGGTCGTTGCCCACGGCCCACAGCCCGGCGATGGGCCGGTCCTGCGCATCGAGCGCCCGCGACGCTGCGTCCACGGCAAGGCCGGCGAAACTGCCGAAGCTGCCCGGGAACACCTTGATGGCATAGAACGGGGCCCTGGCGATGGGCGCGACGCAGGGATTGGGCGCATGCGAGGCGTCGCCCGAGCGCCGGTTGAAGAGCGTCGAGCCGCGCCCGAACTCGAGGTCCTCGCCGCGTGCGGCGTCGTCGTTGAAGCGTGCCACCGTGCGCTCGAGCCCGTCGGCGTCGATGCCGCAGCTCCGCGCCAGCGCGCGCAGCGTGCGCGCACGGACCAGGTAGCCCGACTTGACGTAGGGGGCCACCGGCACCGGGAAAGGCTTGGACATGCCGAAAGGATAACGCCTCTGGAACGCGTGGTCGCAGACGAGCCACGACGCCACCGCCTGCCCCGCGGGCACCGCGGCGATCATCGCCGACACGTAGTCGTGATAACCGTCGGCCTCGTTGCAGAAGCGGCGACCGTCGGCGAGCACGCCGATGATGCCGGGCTTGCCGCGGTCGATGATGTGCGGGTAGAGGCCCCGGCGGCCGTCGCGGTAGGGCACGACCGACACCGGGCACCACGACACCGGTGACGCGCCCGACACCACCCTGCCACCGGCGGATTCGCCGAGCTTGAGTCCGTCGCCGGCGACCGCCTCGGGCGGCAGCGCGTACGCACCGGTGCGGGCGAGCATCGCGGGAAGCAGGCGCGCCCGCCGCGGCTCGTCGTGCGCGAAGCCGCCCGAGGCCAGCACCACGCCGCGCGCGGCGAGGATGCGCTCCGTGCCGGTCGCCGTGGCGACGTCGACGCCACGCACCGCGCCGTCCTCGATGACGAGCCGCGCGGCGGCCGAGCGCGTGCGCAGGACCACGCCGCGCTCTTGCGCGGCGACCATGAGCCGCGCGACCAGCGCCGCGCCGTTGACGAGTTGCCGGCTGCGTCCGGCAATCGCCATGTCGCGCGCATGGCGCGCGAGGCGGCGCGCCGCGTACAAAAACGCCTTGGGCGAACGCAAGGCGCGCGACAGCGTGGCGAGATCCGGACCCGCCATCACGCCCATGCCGAAGAGCGAGGTCTCGTACTTGGGACGCCGCAACATCGCGAAGAGCTCGTCCGGCATTTCGCGCGCATCGAAGGGCGCGGCGACCACCGAGCGCGAGCCCTCGCCTGCCCCCGGCACCTGCCCGTGGATGTCGGCGATCCAGGTGCCGCCGACGAAGCGGATGCCGGCGCGCGACTGCAGGAACGCGACCATGCGCGGGCCCGCGTCGAGGAAGGCGTCGATGCGCGTGGCGTCGAAATCGGCGCCGAGCTCGTGCTCGAGGTAGCGCCGGGGCAGCGCGGGGTCCTCGTCGACCCCGCCGGCCCTCGCCACCGGATTGCGCGGCACGAACATCCAGCCACCCGACCACGCCGTGGTGCCCCCGCACACCTCGTCCTTCTCGACCACGACCACCGACAGGCCGAGCGTCGCCGCCGTCACCGCGGCGCACAGGCCCGAAGCCCCCGAGCCGACGACGACGAGGTCACACGCCACGGTTGGCGCGCAGCATGTTGCAGAAGAGGCGCCCCTGCTCGATCGCGTCGTCGAGCGCCACGTGGGTATGCGGCAGCGGGTCCAGCCATTCGGCAGGCATCGACTGCTTGCCGCAGAGGCGATACGGCTTGCGCATCAGCGCCATCGCATAGGTCTTGATGTCGATTGCGGAATAGCCGAAGGGGTTCTCGCCCGCGAAGGTCATCAGGTAGAAATAGACGAAGGAGAAGTCGAACACCACCGGGTAGCCCACGAACACCAGCCGGCCGGGGAGTGACTCGAGCCACGCCAGGTAGCGCGTCATCGCCTCGCGCGGCGGTTGCAGGTCGCGCCTGCAGGCCGCCCAGGCCTCGGGCTGGGTCTGCCACCACGCGATGGTTTTCGGATCGGGTGTCGCCTCCGGCAAGGCCTCGAGGTTGGCCGAGAAGGTCGACAGCATCTCCTTGTCCTGCGTGAACGCGGCCGAGCCGATGCTCAGCAGCGAATGCCGTCCCGCAACCGGGCCGTCGGTCTCGACATCGGTGCTGACATAGGTTTCGAGCATGCGTTGCGAGGTCCCGGCGAATCGCGATGGGGCGCCCTTCAGGGCTTGCGCCCTTCCGCACGGCCGGTCCACAGCTGTACGGCGTGGCGCGCGACATCGCGCGAAAAGCCGCAAAAGGTCGCGAGCCAGGCCGCGAAAGCGACGAAGAGGAAGACCTCGGGCAGCGGGTCCAGCAACGTGAACCCCATTGCCTGGTTCATCTGGTGCGTCCCCACCACGTACATGCCGAGCGGAAACACGGCGCCCCAGTACTGGGGATGGTACGTGACGGGAAAGCGCCGGTAGACGTGGCGCCAGATGGCGAGCGTCACCAGCATCGGGATCCACCAGGTGCCCGTCGACCAGTAGAAGATCGTGAATCCCTTGACGAAGGGCAGCAGCGACTGAAGGAAGGGCGCATCCTGCGCGTTGACGACCAGCAGCGAGCCCGCCAGCGTCGAGATCGCCATCGCGCCCATGTTGATCCAGTACGGTGGCGACAGGTCGCCCGGCGCGAGCACGAAGAAGGTGTATCGGTAGAAGATCAGCGACATCATCCAGATGTACAGCATCCCGCCCAGCAGCCACGTCGAAAGCGCCAGGAAGTTGAGGTCGAGTCGCCACGGCTGCGCGGTGCGCGCCGCGAGCAGCGCGCTCAGCACGGCAATTGACTGGGTGGCGACCACCGCCAGGAGCCACGCGCCGTTGATGCCTTGGTCGAGGGTGGGCTTGTGGGCCTTGATCGTGAGGCCCGCGAAGATGGCGTAGGTGAGCGCTATCCAGAGCACCATCGCGACCACCCACAGCATCAGGGTGATGCGGTAATTCCCCTCGAGCAGGGCGAACTGGCTGCCGAGCACGCCGGTCGCCGCGACCACGGTGAAGTAGCCGGGACCGCGCTGGTGGTCGAACATGTCGCCGAAGAAACGCCGCGGGTGACGAAACATGCGCAGCAGGTAGAGCGCCCACAGCGCCACGTACAGCACGACGTTGAGCACGAACAGCACGATCGCGATGCGCGGATAGCCGAGGAGCCGCGCGCCGAGCGAGACGATGCCGGTCGCCATGACCACGCCGAAGTAGCCCGGGAAAAGGTCTGCGAGCATCGCGTGGCGAAGGATGGAATTCGAGGGTGGTCGGGGTGAGAGGATTCGAACCTCCGACATCTTGCTCCCAAAGCAAGCGCGCTACCGGGCTGCGCTACACCCCGCCGAGTCGGATTATGCCAGCGCGACCCCGCCGGGCGCCGCGCGCGTGCGTCGTCAGCTCCGCGGGACGCAGAAGCCGACGCCGTCCGCGCCGAGCCCCTCCGATGCCCATCCCTTCGCGATCATCGCCGCGCGGACGTCGCGCGACGTGGTATAGCGATGGTTCGCGTCGCTGCGGTTGTTGAAGAGGCGGAACACCTGCGCTGTCCCGTTCGGGCAGCTCCCGTCGCCGTTCACCGGGTAGACGTCGAAGGCATCCAGCGTCTCCTCGATCCAGGCGTCGCCGAACATCGGCTTCATCGCCGCGCATTCCTGCGGCAGCGCCGAGTAGAAATGCGTGTCGAGGCCGGCCTCGGGACGGCCGTAGAAGCGGCATACCGGTGACGTCGGGTCACCCGAGTCCGCCGCCGCGGCGAATACCGGGAATGACTGGCCGGTGCGCGCCCAGCCGGCGAAGGCTCCGCCGTCGAGTGCCGCAATCTCGTTCGGGTCGGCGGTGACGAAGTAGTGGTCCTTGTCGGCGCGGACGTATTCGATGGCCTCCACCGCACGGGCCGTGGGTGCGATGAAGTCGATCGCAACCTCGAGGTTCTCGCGCGTGGGGTCGTTCGATGCGCGATCGTCGAGCACCGATGTCGAGGTGCGGCGCGCGACCACGTCGTATTCGACCAGCACGGCATCTTCACAGGGCGCCGCTGCGTGGCACACAGGCAGGCGCGTGCCGACGGCGCGATTCGAGCGTCCTTCGGATCCCATTCGCGTCAGGCTGGGAAGCGTGTCGAAGAACATGACGGCCCCGGTCCGCGGGTCGAGCCGGTAGAGTCCCTGGTTGTCCTCGACGCTGCGCGCCTGATCGGTAAACATCACGTTGCCGGCGCCGTCGACGAACATCGAGTCGATGCCCGCGAGATTCGGGTAGATGCGGGCAAGGTCGAGCGTGGCCGCATCATAGGCCAGGATTGCGTATCCGGAAGTCGAGACGAGGCCGATGTAGAGAACACCCGCGACGTCGTCGTAGGCCATCGCGATCATCGTCGCGTTCCCGCCGCCTGGCGCCGTGACCTCGGTCGCGGCGAGCTCGGCACCCGTGCCGGCATCGACGGTCGCCAAGCGGTTGCGACAGCCCGTGAGCAGGCCACTGCCCCCCGCCGTGGTCACAGTCGCCGCCAGGACCACCGGATTGTCGCTGGCCGCGCAGGCGAAGGGCAGCTTGGCCGCGACCGCGAGCGGTGCACGTGACATGCGCCAGATGGACGTTCCCAGGCTGTCGACGACCACGGCAAACAGCCGTCCATGCGCAGCATCGAGTGCGAGGCTCCATACGCGTCGCCGCGTGACGTCGTCGTACGTGGTGACATCGAGTGCATCGACGATCGTGCCTCGCAGGGCATCGATTTCCAGCAGCGAATACCAGTAATCGTCGTCGTGCCAGTTGCCGGCGAGCACGTAGGCTTGCGTGCCTCGCGGGTCGCCGACGCCTTCGCTGGACATGTACATACGGCCCGAGGGGACGGGCGCAACGGCCCGCGGTGCCGCAGGCATTGCGGCAAGGTCGCGCACGTACATCGACGTTTCGGCGGGCTCCGGGAGGCCCACGATCCGCGGATCGAGGTGCTGGCCCACCACCACGCGCGCAGCCGAGGCAGGTGTCGTCGCGAACATCGGCCAGGCGATCGCCGCGAGCAGCAATGCTCGCGTCCACGCTTTCAGGACGAAGAAGCAGCGAATCGCAGCCCAGGGCGACGGCGGACCCATGCGGTCAGGGTAGCAGAGCGGCTGCCGATTCCCCGCGCAGGTACACAAGTGCGCAGATCCAGTCGCCTTCGGGCGAATTCGCGCGCCGCCAACCGGCAGCGGCCCGAATGCGCTAACGTACGGATTCTTCCTCCCATTCACCAATACGCCATGGCCCAGAAGACACTCGATGTCGCCGTCCTCGTCGGCAGCCTCCGCAAGGAATCGCTCAATCGCAAGATGGCGCACGCGCTCGCCGGCGTGGCGCCGTCGTCCATGAAGCTGGAGATCGTCGAGATCGGCGGACTGCCGCACTTCAACCAGGATTTCGAATCCGAGCTGCCCAAGGCTGTCGCCGATTTCAAGGCGCGCATCAAGCGCGCCGACGCGGTGCTGTTCGTCACGCCCGAGTACAACCGCTCGGTGCCCGGCGTGCTGAAGAACGCCATCGACTGCGGTTCGCGCCCCTACGGCGCCAGTGCCTGGGATGGCAAGCCAGCGGCAGTCGTCAGCGTCTCGCCGGGGGCCATCGGCGCGTTCGGCGCCAACCACCACCTGCGGCAGTCGCTGGTCTTCCTCAACATGCCGACGCTGCAGCAGCCCGAGGCGTACATCGGCGGCGCGGGTACCCTGTTCGACGAGGCCGGCAAGGTCAACAACGAGAAGACGCGCGAGTTCCTGCAGAAGTTCGTCGGGGCCTTCGAGACGCTGATCCGGCGCTACGTGAGCTGACGCCGGGCGCGGCCCTGCCCCGGGTTCGCCGCTGCAGCGGCGCCGCGGAGGGCGAACGTAGCGGAGGGCGCGAACGCGGCGCAGCAACGCAGCTGCGCGGCGCTCAGCCGCGCGGGACGCAGAAGCCGACGCCGTCGGCGCCCAGGCCTTCGGGAATCCAGCCTTGCGCCATCATCGACGCGCGGATGTCGCGCGACGTGGTGTAGCGGTGGTTCACGTCGCTGCGATTGTTGTACAGGCGGAACACCGGGGCCGTCGCATTCGGGCAGCTCCCGTCGCCGTTGGCCGGATAGGCGAAAAACGCCTCGAGCGTCTCCTCGATCCAGGCGTCGCCGAACATCGGCTTGATCGCCGCGCATTCCTGCGGCAGCGCCGAGTAGAAGTGCGTGTCGAGGCCATACTCGGGGCGACCGTAGTAGCGGCACACCGGCGAGGTGGGGTCGCCTGAGTCCGCCGCCTCGGCGAACACCGGGAAGGACTGTCCCGTGCGCGCCCAGCCGGCGAATGCGCCGCCGTCGAGTGCCGCGATCTCGCTCGGGTCGGCGGTCACCAAGTAGTGGTCCTTGTCGCCACGCACGTATTCGACCGCCTCGCGCACCTGCGCGACAGGCGCCACGAAGAACGGAATGACGCGCCAGATGCCGCGTGTCGGGTCGTCGACCGCCCTTTCGTCGATGCGGACGGTGGTGTAGGCGCGGGTCCGCAGGTCGAAGGCTTGCACTGCAGCGTCGCAGGCGGAGCCACACAGGACGTGGTCCGCCTGGTAGACGCCGACCAGGCGGTCACCCCGGCCACTGGTTGCCGGGAAGCGGATGTCGGCACTCATGGCACCGGCATCGGCCTGAAACCCGGTCGCCGGGTCGAAGCGCAGCAAGCGCGCCGTCACGAGATCGGGAGCGAACTCGTAAACCATCGAATGGATCGCGCCATCCGCGGCGACCCACGCCGGTGAATCGAACCCGGTCCCGAGATAGGCCGTCCGGAGGTCCAGCCGCTGCGGCTCGAAGACCACGATCGTGCTCGTGCTGCGCGTACTCATCGACGCATAGACCACGTCCAGCACGTCGTCGTAGGCGATGCCCGCCAGCGATGCGGCCGCGCCCGTAGCCGGATCGCGCGCGTCGACGAAGGCCCGCCGTGCCCCCGTGCCGGCGTCGACCGCCATCAGGCGATTGCCGCAGCTGCCGATCAGCGTGCCGCCGTCCACGGTGACGAACGCCAGGTGGGACAGGTCGGGATCGTCGCAGCCGAACGAGGTCTTCTGCACGATGTACAGCGGGTCGCGGCGGATCTTCCAGATCGCGGGCGCGCCGCCGTCGGTCACCAGCGCATAGAGCAATCCCCGTGGGGCGTCGGGCACGAGATCCACGACGCGCTGGCCTGGCGTGGCTTCGTAGGTGAAAAGGTCGATCGACGCGTTGATGCGCCTGCGCAGGGCGTCGAACTCGACGATCGCCGATCGGCGCGTGGACCCGAGCATGTAGTCGACGGCCGCATACGCCCTTGTGCCGCGCGCATCGCCCGCGGCCGGACCACCGCCGATGTACTCCCGGCCCGCCGGCCAGGAGGGAATCGTCGCCGACGGGACCGCGGGCGAGACGAGGTCGAACTGCGAGAACGTCAGGGTCGACGGAGGCAGGGGCGCGGAAACGTCGCTTTGGTAGCCCTGCCCCACGACGACGGCCTGGGCGTGGACGCAGGACGCCGCGCCTGCGGCGAGCAGGAACAACAAGGCGCCCGGCACCCCGCTGCGAGCCCATCCGGCCCCCGGTGCATGCTTCGCACGCTGGTCCATGATGCCCCCCATCCAGACTTCCGCCCGGAAGGCTAGCACGCTGCGGTCACGCCGGCATGGGATGCGCCGGGGAGTGCTTACCCGTTGCGGACCACGCCCCCGGGCTTCAGCGCGCGAACTTGCGGATCACCGCCATCGCCTCGTCGATCGCAGTGTCGCCCTGCCCCGACTTCACCGCCGATTGCACGCAGCCGTGCAGGTGGTGCTCGAGCAGGCCCAATGCGACGGCGTCGAGCGCCGCCTGCACGGCCGCGACCTGCGTCAGCACGTCGATGCAATAGCGCTCCTCCTCGATCATGCGGCCGATGCCGCGCACCTGGCCCTCGACGCGCGCGAGCCGCTTGATCAGCGCGTCGCGATCCTTGCGCGGCGTGGCCGGGTGGGCATGCACCGGGATTCCGATGGCGAGCCCATCGCGCGAGGCAGTTTCCTTCGCCTTGTCAGGCCGCGACGCCATAGCCCGCGTCCTCGATCGCCGCCACCAGCTTCGCGCGGTCGGCGCGCCGCTCGTCGAACGCAACCTTGGCGTGCGGGGGTTGCAGCGTGACCTCGACGCCCTCGACACCGGGCACGGCGGTGAGCACGCGCGTGACGCTGCCCACGCAGCCGTTGCAGGTCATGCCCTCGATATCGAATTCCAGCGTTTGCACGGTTCTTCCTTTCATCGGGTTGGATGCGCCGGCGAGGGCGCGAAGCGCCGCAGCAGCAGCGCGTTGGTGACCACCGACACGGAGCTCGCGGCCATCGCGGCGCCGGCGAACACGGGGTCGAGCATGCCCAGCGCCGCGAGCGGGATGCCGAGCACGTTGTAGGCGAAGGCGAAGAACAGGTTCTGGCGCACCTTGCGCAGCGTCGCACGGGAGAGCTCGATGGCGTCGACCGCGGCTTCGAGGTCGTTGCGCACCAGCGTCACGTCGGCCGCCTTGGCGGCGATGTCGGAGCCTGCGGCCATGGCGAAGCTCACGTCGGCGACGGCGAGTGCGGCCGCGTCGTTGATGCCGTCGCCGACCATGCCCACGACCTCGCCGTCCGCCTTCATGGCGCGGATCGCGTCGACCTTGTCGCCCGGCGACAGCGCGGCGCGCACGTCGTCGATGCCGACGGCGGCGGCGACCGTTCGCGCGGTGGTCTCGTTGTCGCCGGTCAGCATGGTGACGCCGATGCCGCGCGACACGAGCCGCTCCACGGCCTTGCGACTGCTGGCGCGAACCGGGTCGGCGAGCGCGAACGCGGCCTGCAAGGCGCCGGCGCGCGTTGCCACCACCACGGTGCGGCCCTCGCGCTGCCAGGCCGCGATGCGCGCGCGATCACCCGCCGCGACGCCGCCGGTGGCCACGGCCACTGCCTCCGACGCGAGGAGCCTGGCGGGCGAGCCGAGCTTCACCTCGTCGCCGGCAAGCTCCGCCTCGACACCGCGGCCGGGGATGTCGACGGCGTTGTCGAGCACCGCGGCCCGCGCACCCTGCACGCGCAATTCGGCGGCGATGGCGCGCGACAGCGGATGTGTCGAGCGCTCGGCGAGGCCGGCGGCGAGCGACAGCGCCGCGACAGGCTCCGCGCCTTCGACGACGAAGCGCTCGACCACGCGCGGCTGGCCCTCGGTGAGCGTGCCGGTCTTGTCGACAGCGACGCGGGTGATGCCCGCGGCGTGCTCGAGCGCCGTGGCATCGCGCACGAGGATCCCGAGCTGCGCCGCGCGTCCGGTGCCCACCACGATCGCCGTCGGCGTCGCGAGGCCGAGCGCACAGGGGCAGGCGATGACCAGCACCGCGACCGCCGACACCAGCGCGCGCTGCCAGTCACCCGTCAGCCATCCCGTCGCCGCGAGGGTGACGAGCGCGATCACCAGCACCACGGGCACGAAGATCGCGGAGACGCGGTCGGCCAGCGCCTGGACCGGCGCCCGCGAGCCCTGCGCCTCGCCCACCTGCCGGATGATCGCGGCGAGCCGCGTCGACGCGCCCACGCCTTCGGCGACACAGGTGAGGACGCCCTGCAGGTTCTGCGTGCCCGCGTAGACGCGCGCGCCGGGTTCCTTGTCCACCGGCATGCTCTCGCCGGTGAGCATGCTCTCGTCGGTGCCCGAGCGGCCCTCGCGCACCACACCGTCGACCGGCACGGCCTCGCCGCCGCGCACGATGAAGACGTCTCCGGGCACCACGTCCTCGATCGCGACGTCGCGCGCGGCGCCGTCGCGCATCACGCGCGCCGTCTTCGGCGCGAGCCTGACCAGCGCTTCCAGCGCCGCCGAGGTGCGTGCCTTCGAGCGGGCCTCGAGCAGCTTGCCCAGCAGCACCAGCGTGATCACCGCAGCCGAGGCCTCGAAGTAGACGTGCAGGTCCTCGCGGCCAAGCGAGGTCACCACGGCGCTGTAGACGTACGCGATGCTGGTGCCGAGCGCGACCAGCACGTCCATGTTGGCCGCGCCGCCGCGCAGCGAATGCCATGCGCCGACGTAGAAGCGGCGGCCCGCCCAGAGCTGCACCGGCGTGGCGAGCAGCCATTGCCAGCCGCGCGGGATCATGTCCATGGACGCATCGGCGTGCACGCCCCCGTGGCCACCCGTCAACATCGGCACCATGGTGGCGAGAAGCGGCAGGGTGAAGATCGCCGCGAGGACCACGTCGCGCTTCAGCGCGGCGAAGTCCGCCACACGGCGCGCACGGTCGGCCGCGCTCGCCGCGGCCGGATCGGCGCGCAGCGTCGCGCCGTAACCCGCGCGCTGCACGGCCGCCACCACGGCAGCCACGTCCGGTGGCCCGTCGAAGGCGACGCTGGCGGTCTCGGTGGCGAGGTTGACGCGCGGGTGCACGCCCGGCAGGCGCGAGACCACGCGCTCGATGCGTTGCGCACAGGCGGCGCAGGTCATGCCGGAGATGGTGAAGTCGAGGCGGGCGGCGGTGTCCACGATCACCAATATATACCCTATTGGGGTATATTTCAACCCTGCAGGGCTAGAGCCGCACGCGTCCCCGCAGGATGTCGACGAACATCCGCCAGTCGCCGATGAAGCTGTAAAGCGGGTGGCGGAAGGTCGCCGGCCGGTTGTGCTCGAAGTAGAAGTGGCCGATCCAGGCGAAGCCGTACCCGGCGATGGGGGCCGCGATGAGCCAGCGCAGGTCGCCGGTCACGAGCGCGGCGCCCAGCGACGCGAGCACCAGCACGCTGCCTGCGAAGTGAAGCCGCCGGCAGCGCGGATCGGCGTGCTCGCCGAGGTAGAACGGGTAGAACTCGGCGAAGGACTCGAAGCGAGGCTTCGTGGCGCTCATGCGGCGTGGCGGCGCATGGGTCCCCGCTTTCGCGGGGATGACAGGGCGCGGCGCGGGGATGACGCTCACCCCTCGCGCTTCATCTGCGGGAACAGGATCACGTCGCGGATGGACGCCGCGTCGGTGAGCAGCATCACCAGGCGGTCGATGCCGATGCCTTCGCCGGCGGTCGGCGGCAGGCCGAACTCCAGCGCGCGCACGTAGTCGGCGTCGTAGTGCATCGCCTCCTCGTCGCCCGCGTCCTTGGCGGCGACCTGCGCGGCGAAGCGCGCGGCCTGGTCCTCGGGATCGTTGAGCTCGGAGAAGCCGTTGGCGATCTCGCGCCGCGTGATGAAGAGCTCGAAGCGGTCGGTGATCGCGGGATTGGCGTCGTTGGCGCGCGCCAGCGGCGAGACGTCGGTGGGGTGCGCGACGATGAAGGTCGGCTGCACCAGCTTCTCCTCGGTGGTTGCCTCGAAGAGCTTCAACTGCAGCACGCCGAGGCCGTCGGTGGGCAGCACCTCGCCGCCGAGCTTCTTCAACGCATCGCGCAGGAAGGCGACGTCGGCGAGGTCCTTCGCCGAATACGAAGGGTTGTAGCGCGCGATCGCCTCGGCCATGGTCAGGCGGTCGAACGGTTTGCCGAGGTCGATGGACTCGCCCTGGTAGGCGATGCTCGTCGTGCCGAGCACCTTCTGCGCCACCTCGCGGATCAGCGTCTCGGTGAGGTCCATCAGGTAGTGGTAGTCCCGGTAGGCCTCGTAGAACTCGAGCATCGTGAACTCGGGGTTGTGCCGGGTCGAGATCCCCTCGTTGCGGAAATTGCGGTTGATCTCGAACACGCGCTCGAGCCCGCCCACCACCAGGCGCTTCAGGTAGAGCTCGGGGGCGATGCGCAGGTACAGCTCGGTGTCGAGCGCGTTGTGGTGGGTGACGAAGGGACGCGCCGCCGCGCCGCCGGGGATGGGGTGCATCATCGGCGTCTCGACCTCGAGGTAGCCGCGCGCCACGAAGAATTCGCGGATCGCCTGCACGATCTGCGAGCGCCGCACGAACACCTCGCGCGACGCGGGGTTGGTGATGAGGTCGAGGTAGCGCTGCCGGTACTTCTGCTCCTGGTCCGACAACCCGTGGAACTTCTCGGGCAACGGGCGCAGCGCCTTGGAGAGGAGCCGCACCGAATCGCAGCGGATCGAAAGCTCGCCCGCCTTGGTCTTGAACACCGTACCGGTGGCGGCGACGATGTCGCCCAGGTCCCAGTGCTTGAACGCGTCGAGGGTGTCGGCACCCACGCCGTCGAGCGTGACGTAGAGCTGGATGCGCCCCGACATGTCCTGCAGGGTGGCGAAGCAGGCCTTGCCCATCACGCGCTTCAGCATCATCCGGCCGGCGACCGCGGCGCGGTGGCCCGCGGGCTCGAGCGTGGCGTTGTCCTCGCCGTCGAACTTCGCGTGCAGCTCGGCGGCGAGCGCGTCGCGGCGGAAGTCGTTGGGGTAGGCGTTGCCGTGGCGGCGCAGCTCCGCCAGCTTGGCGCGGCGCTCGGCCATGATCGCGTTCTCGTCGACCGGCGCCGCGGGGGACGCCTGTGTCGAAGCGCCTCCCCCGGCCGCGGCAGGCCCTTTCGGGGCTGCGGGCTTGGTGTCGTCGCTCATGCGTCGGTCCCGGTGCGCAGCACGCGCGCATGCGCGCGCGCGGCGTCGAGGATCGCCTGCGGCGAGGTGTCGCGGTAGTCGCGCATCGTCACCACCACGTGCGGGGCGCCGAGCGCCTCGGGCGCCACGCTGGTGGCGAGCCCCACCGCCAGCATGCCGGCGCGGCGCGCGCCCTCGACGCCCAGCGGCGCGTCCTCGAACACGATGGCGTCCGCGGGGTCGGCTCCGATGCGGCGCGCCGCCAGCAGGAAGAGGTCGGGCGCGGGCTTGCCCTGCGTCACCTCGTGCCCGCCGGCGACGGCGTCGAAGAAGCCGTCCATGCCGAGGTTCGACAGCGCGAAGGCGATGTTGTCGGCGTCGCCCGCGGTCGCGCAGGCGAGCTTGACGCCTGCGGCGCGCGCCGCCGTGGCGAAGGCCTTGAAGCCCGCAACCTCGCTGAAGCGCGCGCCGAAGATCTCGCGGTACAGCGCCTCCTTCTCCTCCACCAGCACGCGCAGCTCGTCCTCGCCCAGTGCACCATCCCGGCTGAAGTACTCGCGCATCACCTCGAGGCCGGTTCGGCCCGCGGTGCGCGCGAAGAAATCGATGCCCAGCGTCCCCTGCCCCTTGCGCTTGAAGAACTCGACCCACGCCTCCTCGTGTGAGGGCATCGAGTCGATAATCGTCCCGTCGATGTCGAAAATGAACGAAGCCTTGCCGTCGACCATCCCATTGCTCCCTGTCACATCACCCCCTGTTTCAAGCTGGCGGCGATGAAGTCGTCCAGGTCGCCGTCCAGCACCGCCTGCGTATTGCCCACCTCGTAGTTGGTGCGCAGGTCCTTGATCCGCGACTGGTCGAGCACGTAGCTGCGGATCTGGTACCCCCAGCCGATGTCGGTCTTCGCGTCTTCCAGCTTTTGTTGCTCCTCCTGGCGCTTGCGCAGCTCGAACTCGTAGAGCTTGGCCTTGAGCATGGCCATGGCCTCGGCACGGTTGCGATGCTGAGAGCGGTCGTTCTGGCAGGTCACCACGATATTGGTCGGCAGGTGCGTGATGCGCACCGCCGAGTCGGTCTTGTTGATGTGCTGGCCGCCGGCGCCCGAGGCGCGGAAGGTGTCCACGCGTATCTCGGCGGGGTTGATGTCGACCTCGATCGAGTCGTCGACTTCGGGATAGACGAACACGCTGGCGAACGAGGTGTGCCGGCGCGCGTTGGAGTCGAAGGGGCTCTTGCGCACCAGCCGGTGCACGCCGGTCTCGGTGCGGAGGTGCCCGAACGCGTACTCGCCGGTCACCTTGATCGACGCGCTCTTGATGCCCGCGACGTCGCCGGGCGACTCCTCGAGGATGTCGACGCCGAAGCCCCTGCGCTCGCAATAGCGCACGTACATGCGCAGCAGCATCGATGCCCAGTCCTGCGCCTCGGTGCCGCCGCTGCCGGCCTGGATGTCGAGGAAGCAGTTGTTGGGATCGAGGGGGTTGGCGAACATGCGCCGGAACTCGAGCCCGGCGACGGTCTTCTCGACGCCCGCCAGGTCGTCGGCGACCGCGAGCATGGTGGCGTCATCCGCATCGGCCCGCGCGAGCTCGAAGAGCTCGTCGCTGTCGCCGAGCCGCGTACCGAGGCTCGACAGCGTGTCCACCACGTCGTCGAGCTGCTTCTTTTCCTTGCCGAGCTCCTGCGCCCGCGCGGGATTGTCCCAGACCTTGGGGTCCTCGAGCTCGCGCGCGACCTCGTCGCGGCGCGCCGACTTCACATCGAAGTCAAAGATACCTCCGCAGCTCGGCCGTGCGCGTGCGCAGGCCGGCGAGCGAATTGGCGATCTGGTTGATCTGTTCGGCTTCCATGGTGCGGGTTTCCAGGAGGATGGGTCCCCGCCTTCGCGGGGATGACAACCCGCCTTCGCGGGGATGACGATCTGGGTCCCCGCCTTCGCGGGGATGACAACCCGCTTTCGCGGGGATGACAACCCGCTTTCGCGGGGCCAATCGGTAATTATAAGGCGTAAGATGCTCGCCCTCGACCGAAACCGCCGCGCGGCCGCACGCGGAAGCCAAAAGATGCCCACCTATTTCGTCAACAAGACCCGCGTCGACGTCAGCAAGGACGTCGCCCCCGACACGCCGCTGCTGTGGTTCCTGCGCGACCACCTCGAGCTCACCGGCACCAAGTTCGGCTGCGGCATGGCGCTGTGCGGCGCCTGCACGGTGTTCGTCGAGGGCAAGCCGGTGCGGAGCTGCCAGACGCCGATTTCCACCCTCAAGCAGGGTGCGGACATCACCACCATCGAGGGGCTCGCCTCGCGCGAGGCCAAGGCCGTGCAGGACGCCTGGACGAAGCTCGACGTCCCGCAATGCGGCTACTGCCAGTCCGGCCAGGTCATGTCGGCGACCGCGCTCCTGGCATCCAACAAGCGCCCCACCGACGCCGACATCGACGGCGCGATGGCCGGCAACGTCTGCCGCTGTGCGACCTATGTGCGCATCCGTGCGGCGATCCACGAAGCGGCCAAGAGCCTCGCCTAGGAGCCCGCGATGAAATTCGAACGACTCGACTTCGCGCGCCGCGCCGCGGGCATGCCGCCGCTGCGCACCCCCGGCCAGGGGCTCTCGCGCCGCGCCTTCCTGCAGTCGGTGGGCGCCGCCGGCGCGGGCCTCACGCTGGCGATCCACGGCAACGACCTGCATGCGGCCGAAGGCGGCCCCGCGCCGGCCGCCCCCAACCCGCATGCCTTCCTGCGCATCGGCACCGACAACACGGTGACGGTCATCGTCAAGCACCTCGAGATGGGCCAGGGCACGTTCACGGGCCTGCCGACGCTGGTCGCCGAGGAGCTCGACGCCGCGTGGTACCAGGTGCGCGCCGAAGGCGCGCCCGCCGATGCGCGGACCTACAACAACCTCTCCTGGGGCCCGATGCAGGGCACGGGCGGATCGTCGTCGCTCGCCAATTCCTTCATCCAGTACCGCCAGGCCGGCGCCGCCGCGCGCGCCATGCTGGTCGCCGCCGCCGCGCAGCTCTGGAAGCTCGACCCCGCGACCCTCCTCGTGCACGAAGGCGTGGTGAGCCATCCCTCGGGCAAGCGCGCCAATTTCGGCCAGCTCGCCGACGCCGCGTCGAAGCAGCCCGTGCCCACCGAGGTCAAGCTCAAGGACGCCTCCAGGTTCAGCCTGATCGGCAAGCACGGCGCGCGCACCGACAGCGCCGCCAAGTCGCGCGGCAAGGCTACCTTCACGCAGGACGTGAAGCTCCCCAACATGCTCACCGCGCTGGTGAAGCATCCCGACCGCTTCGGCGCGAAGGTGAAGGGCTTCGACGCCTCGGCGGTGAAGAACGTGCCCGGCGTGCGCTACGTGATCGAGGTGCCCAACGGCGTCGCGGTGCTGGCGACGACGTTCTGGGCGGCGAAAAAGGGACGCGACGCGCTCAAGGTCGAGTGGGACGAGAGCGGCTTCGCGGCGTCTTCGGCGGACATTTTCGCCGAGTACCGCAAGCTCGCCGCCACGCCGGGCGCCAGCGCGGCGAAGCGCGGCGATGCGGCCGCCAAGCTCGCCGCTGCCGCGAGCTCGGGGATGAAGCGCATCGACGCCGAATTCACATTCCCCTACCTCGCGCACGCGCCGATGGAGCCGCTCAACTGCGTGGTGAAGCTCGGCGCCGACCGCTGCGAGGTCTGGAACGGCGAGCAGTTCCATACCGCCGACCAGGCCGCGGTCGCGGGCGTGGTCGGCATGAAGCCCGAGCAGGTCGCGATCCACCAGGTGTACGCGGGCGGCAGCTTCGGGCGGCGCGCCTCGTCGACCTCCGACTACGTGGTCGAGGCCGCGTCGATCGTGCAGGGCCTCGCCAAGTCGGGCAAGCTCGACATCCCGGTGAAGCTCGTGTGGACGCGCGAGGACGACATGACCGCGGGCTACTACCGCCCCGCGTATTTCCACACGCTCTCGGCCGGCGTCGATGCCGCGGGCAACGTGGCCGCGTGGCAACACCGCATCGTCGGCCAATCGATCCTCGCGGGCTCACCGATGGCGGGCATGATCCGCAACGGCGTCGACGCGACCAGCGTCGAGGGTGCGTCCAACCTGCCCTATGCCATCGCCGATTTCGGCGTCGACCTGCACTCGCCGCAGCTCCCCGTGCCCGTGCTGTGGTGGCGCTCGGTGGGCTCGACGCACACGGCGTTCGCCACCGAGGTGATGATCGACGAGCTCGCCGCGGCCGCGGGCAAGGACCCCGTCGCGTTCCGCATGGCGCTGCTCGCCGACAAGCCGCGCCATCGCGGCGTGCTCGAGCTCGCGGCGCAGAAGGCGGGCTGGGGAACGCCGCTGGCGGCGGCACCGAGCGGCGCGAAGCGCGCGCGCGGCGTGGCCGTGCACGAATCGTTCGACAGCTTCGTCGCGCAGGTGGTCGACGTGACGGTGGGCAAGGACAACGCCATCAAGGTCGACCGCGTGGTCTGCGCGGTGGACTGCGGGCTCGCCGTCAACCCCGACGTGGTGCGCGCGCAGATGGAAGGCGGCATCGGCTTCGCGCTCTCGGCCGCGCTGTACGGCGAGATCACGCTCAAGGACGGCGTGGTGGAGCAGACCAACTTCCACCAGTACCAGGTGTTGCGCATCAACGAGATGCCGGCCGTGGAGGTGCATATCGTGCCGTCGCAGGAAAAGCCCACGGGCGTGGGCGAGCCCGGCGTCCCGCCGCTGGCGCCGGCCCTGGCCAATGCCATCGCCGCCGCCACCGGCAAGCGCCTGCGCTCGTTGCCCCTGAAGCTCGCCTGAGCACCGCTCCGACGCGGCCGGGCCCCGCGAGGCCACGGCCGTCGCCCGCGGGCTCCTCCGGCACCCCGCGACAGGCCCTGCCCGGGCAGTGGCCCCGCGCGGCTGGCCCGCGACTTGCTTTCCCACCTCGGGTCGAGTGTGCGAAAGGGGAGCGCACCCGGCAGGCGGCGCGCCGGATCGTGCGCGCCGCCACCCCCAATCCAAGGAGATTCGCATGCGCAGGCTGATCGCGGCCCTCGTGGGCACCGCAGCGCTGGTGGCCGGACCCGTCCCGGCGCGCGCCGAAGGCGGCATCACCGCCACAACCATCGTGCTGGGCCAGTCGGCGGCGATGACGGGACCGGCCGGCGAGCTCGGCACGGAAATGCGCGCAGGCGCGATGCTCTACCTGGACGCCGTCAACGCAAAGGGCGGCATCAATGGTCGCGTGATCGAGCTCCGCTCGCTCGACGACGGCTACGAGCCCGACCGCGCGACGGCCAACACCAGGCGCTTCGTCGACAAGGACGACGTGTTCGCGCTGCTGGGCTACGTCGGCACGCCGACCACCATGGCCGCCGCGCAGGTGTTCACCCCCGCGCGCGTGCCGCTGGTGGGGCCCTTCACCGGCGCCGAGCAGTTCCGCAAGCCGCTCAATCGCTACATATTCAACGTGCGCGCGAGCTACTTCCAGGAGACCGACGACCTGGTCGAGCTCCTCGCCAAGCTCAACCAGACGCGCATCGCCGTGTTCTACCAGAACGACGCGTACGGCAAGGCGGGCCTCGAGGGCGTCGAGCGCGCCATGAAGAAGCGCAAGCTCGACATCGTCGCCACCGCCACCGTCGAGCGCAACTCCTCCGACGTCGCTGCCGCCGTCGCGACCATCGCCAAGGCCAATCCGCAGGCGGTGATCCAGATCAGCGCGTACAAGTCCTGCGCCGCGTTCATCAAGGCGATGAAGGCCGCGGGGTCGTTCCCGCAGTACATGAACGTGTCCTTCGTCGGCGCGCGCGCGCTGGCGCAGGAGCTCGGCCACGACGGCCGCGGCGTGGGTATCTCGCAGGTCGTGCCCTTCCCCTGGAACGGTGGCGTCCCCGTGGTGCGCGAATACCAGAAGGCCGTGCAGGCCAAGACCGGCAAGGAGCAGTACTCGTTCACCGGACTCGAGGGCTTCATCGCCGCCAAGGTGATGGTCGAGGGGCTGCGCCGCGCGGGCCGCGAACCCACCCGCGAGCGGCTGGTCAGCGCGCTCGAGTCGATGAGCGACTACGACGCGGGCGGCTTCACGGTGTCGTACTCGCCCACCGACCACACCGGGTCGCGTTTCGTCGAACTCACCGCCATCGGCAAGGACGGCAGCTTCGTGCGCTAGCCGCCCTGTCATTCCCGCGCTCGACCCCGTCATTCCCGCGAAAGCGGGAATCCAGCAGTGGGTCCCCGCTTCCGCGGGGATGACGGTGCAGGTCCCGCTTTCGCGGGGATGACGGTGCAGGTCCCGCTTCCGCGGGGATGACGGCGCAGGTCCCGCTTCCGCGGGGATGACGGGTGGCGGTGCGATAGACTGGGGCGATGCACACGCCCCAGGGATTCGAGCCCGGCCGCAGCCATGCGGGGCCGCTGCCCGGCGACACCCTCGCCTTCGCGTTCGCAGGCCCGCGCATCGTCGTGCGCGAGGAGGCCGCAAGCGCTGCCGCGCCGCGCATCGCCAGCCTCGACGAGTTGCGCGCCGCAGGACTCGACGGCGCGATCCATTACATGGGCGCGCTCGACGGCCGCGCCGCGGTCTCGGTGACGCTCCCCGACGATGCCGCCGTCCCGCCGGGCTTCGCCGCGCAGGGGCTGCGCAGCCTCTTCTTCCGCATCCCCGACGCCGAGCTCGCCCTCGCCGGCCGCGCCTCGCAGCTCGTCGAATGGGACCGCACGCACCGCTACTGCGGGCGCTGCGCGACGCCCACCGAGGAGAAGCCCGACGAATACGCCAAGCTTTGTCCGCGCTGCGGGCTGACCACCTGGCCGCGGGTGTCGCCGGCGATGATGGCGCTGGTCACGCGCGGCCGCGAGATCCTGCTCGCGCGCTCGCGGCGCTTCGCCAACACCTCGATGTTCAGCGCACTGGCGGGCTTCGTCGAGGCCGGCGAAACCGTCGAGGACTGCGTGCGCCGCGAGGTGCGCGAGGAAGTCGGCCTCGAGGTCGGCGAGCTCCGCTACTTCGGCACGCAGTCCTGGCCGTTCCCACATTCGCTGATGATCGCGTTCACCGCCGAGTACGGCGGCGGCGACATCCGCCTCGACGACGACGAGATCGTCGAGGCGCGCTGGTTCACCCCCGACGCGCTGCCGTCGATGCCGCCCTCGGTATCCATCGCGCGCAAGCTCATCGACGCGACGGCGGCGCGGCTGCGCGGCTGACGGGGCGGCAAGGCCCGGCGGTCGGGGCTTGCTAGAATCGCCGTCCCTTGAGCCATTCCCTGCATCCCGGCATCCTTCCGTCGCGCCAGGCATGGGCCCGCGCGCGGCCGGCCTGCGCGCTGGCCCTTGCGGTTGCGATGACGATGGCGCTCGCGCCGTCGGCGCATGCGCAGGCCGCGGCGCAGTCCCCGGCATCCGCGGCGAAGCCTGCCGCCTCCGCAACACAGCCTCCGGCATCTGCGGCACAGCCTCCCGCATCCGCGGCAACGCCCCCGCCCTCCGCGACGGAGCCTGCCCCTGCCGCGCTGCCGCCCGAGTACGACGACGCCGCCCGCGCGCGCTTCGCGGCGAACATGAAGGACGCGCGCGCGCTGATGGCGCAGAAGCGCTTCGAGGAGGCCATCGCCAAGCTCGACGCGATCAGCCGCGAGCGGCCGCGCGAGCCGCAGGCGCGCTTCCTCAAGGGCGTGGCGCTCACCGACCTCGGCCGCCTCGACGAAGCGATCAAGGTCTTCGAGGCGCTCACCGGCGACTTCCCCGAGCTCCCCGAGCCGCACAACAACCTCGCCGCGCTGTACGCGCGCCAGGGCAAGCTCGACCTCGCGCGCCACGAGCTCGAGCTCGCGCTCACCGCCGATCCGAACTACGGCGTCGCCGCCGCCAACCTGGGCGACGTCTATCTCAAGCTCGCCATCTCGCAGTACCAGCGCGCGACCCCGCTGTTGCGACAGGACAAGGACCTGCCGGTGAAGCTGAAGCTCGCGCGCGATGCGCTCGCGGCCAAGGCGCCTGCCGCGCCGGCCGAGACCGCCTCGGGCGCGTCGCCGGCGGCCCCGGGCGACGCCGTGAAGGGCAACTCCGCCAACCCCGCCCCATCCGACAGCGCCTCGGGAACCCCGGTCCCCGGCGCGGCGTCGAACCTGCCAACACCCCCGGTGGTCGTCGATACCGCCGCACCCAAGGAGAAACAGAAATGACGTTGAGCTTCGCCGGCCACGCCCGCAGGGCGCTGGCCCTATTCGCGGGCCTCGGCCTCGCCTTCGCCCTCGGCGCCGCGCCCGCGCGCGCCGCCAACCCGCAGGTCGACATCGAGACCTCGCTCGGCACCATCCGCGTGGAGCTCGATCCCGCCGCCGCGCCCAAGACCGTCGCCAACTTCCTGCAATACGTCAACGACGGCTTCTACAACGGTACGCAGTTCCACCGCGTCATCCCCGGCTTCATGGTGCAGGGCGGCGGCTTCACCGCCGAGTACACGCAGAAGCCCACGCGGCCCCCGGTGCCGATCGAGTCCGAGTCGTCGGTGAAGGCGGGCCTGTCCAACGCCGTCGGCACCATCGCCATGGCGCGCACAGGCGACCCGAATTCCGCGACCGCGCAGTTCTTCATCAACGTCGCCGACAACAAGCGCCTCGACTTCAAGTCGGCCGACGCGCGCGGCTATGGCTACACGGTGTTCGGCAAGGTGGTCTCGGGAATGGACGTCGTCAACAAGATCGCCGCGACGCCCACCGGCCCCGGCGGCCCCTTTCCCACCGACGTGCCGCGCACGCCTGTGCTGATCAAGTCGGCCAAGGTCGTCAAATAAGGAGCCGGGCATGGCAAACGAACGTGTGAAGCTCACCACCAGCGAAGGCGACATCGTGCTCGAGCTCGATCGCGACAAGGCGCCGGCCACCGTCGAGAACTTCGTGCAGTACGTCAAGGACGGCCACTACGACAATACGGTGTTCCACCGCGTCATCGACGGCTTCATGATCCAGGGCGGCGGCATGGAGCCCGGCATGAAGCAGAAGCCCACGCGCAAGCCCATTGCGCACGAGGGCATGAACGGCCTCAAGAACAAGAAGTACACGCTGGCCATGGCGCGCACCGGCGACCCGCACTCGGCGTCGAGCCAGTTCTTCATCAACATCGCCGACAACGACTTCCTCGACTTCAAGTCGCCCGGTGGCCAGGGCTGGGGCTACACGGTGTTCGGCAAGGTGGTGCAGGGCGAGGACGTGGTCGACAAGATCCGCAAGGTCGAGACCGGGCGCAACGGCTTCCACGAGAACGTGCCGGTCAAGGACGTCGTCGTGACGCGCGCGGAGATCGTCCTGGCGTGACGGCGACAAGGCCGATCCGCCCTCCCGCCGGCCGGCCCCGCGGCCGCTGACGCCATGCAGCCCTCCGACGCGCCCGTGCTGTTCGTGTCGGACCTGCACCTCTCGCCCGACCGCCCGGGGCCACTCGCGGCCTTCCACGCCTTCGCGCGCGGCCCCGCGCGCGAAGCACGCGACGTCTACATCCTCGGCGACCTCTTCGACTGGTGGATCGGCGACGAGCAGCTCGAGGTCCCGTTCGTACGTGAAGTCGCGACGTCGCTGAAGGCGCTGGCCGACGGCGGCGTGCGCGTGCACGTGGCGCGCGGCAACCGCGACTTCCTCTACGGCGCGCGCTTCGAGCGCGAGACCGGCGCGAAGCTGCTGGACGAGCAGACACTGCTCGAGCTCGACGGCACGCGCACGCTCCTGCTGCACGGCGACGAGCTCTGCACCGACGACGCCGAGTACCAGGCCTACCGCACGCGCATCCGCAGCGAGGCGGCGAAGCGCCGGCTCCTCGCCATGCCCGCCTTCGTGCGCCGCGGCATCGCCTGGTACCTGCGGCGCAAGAGCCGCAACGCCACCGCGCTGAAGCCCGAGTCGATCACCGACGTGTCGGCTCCGGCCGTCGCCGACGCCTTCCGCCGCCACGACGCCGCGCGCATGATCCACGGCCACACGCACCGCCCCGCCCGCCACGCGCTGGACGTCGACGGCCGCGCGCGCGAGCGCGTGGTGCTCGCCGACTGGCACGACCGCGGCCACGTGCTGGCGCTGCGCGATGGCACACTCTCCACCTACGACCTCGACGGCAGAGTTGCCGCGGCCGCCGACAACCCGGGAACCCCAGTGTCATGACGCCTGATCTCTTCACCCCCGCCTGGTGGTCGGCGCTCGCGTCGATCATCGTCATCGACCTCGTGCTGGCCGGCGACAACGCCATCGTCATCGGGCTCGCTGCGCGCAACGTGCCGCGCGACAAGCAGCGCGTGGTGGTGCTGTGGGGCACCTTCGGCGCCATCGCCGTGCGCGTGGCGCTCACCACCGTCGTCGTGTGGCTGCTCAAGGTGCCGGGCTTCCTGCTGGTCGGCGGGCTGGGCCTCGTCTACATCGCCTGGAAGCTCACGCGCGAGGACGCGGGCGGCGGCCACGAGATCGCGGCCAAGGACTCGGTGCGCGGCGCCATCCAGACCATCGTCATCGCCGACGCGGTGATGGGCATCGACAACGTGCTGGCCGTTGGCGGCGCGGCGCACGGCAGCCTGCTGCTGGTGGTCATCGGCCTCGCGGTGTCGGTGCCCATCGTCATCTGGGGCTCGACGCTGGTGCTGAAGTGGGTCGAGCGCTTCCCGCAGATCATGTGGATCGGCGCCGCGGTGCTGGGCTGGACCGCGGCCAAGATGATCGCCAGCGAGCCCTTCCTCAAGGCGTGGTTCGACAGCTACCCGGTGGTGCGCCTCGCGATGCACGTCGCCATCGTCGGTGGCCTGGTCGCGCTGCCGATCTGGAAGTCGCTGTCGCCCGACCTGCGCAACCAGTCGATCGTGGTCGCCATCATGCTCGGCTGGGTGACGCTGTTCGGCCTGCTCGAGCAGCGCTGGGGCCATGCGTTCGATCCCATCGACGGCTGGGAATGGGACCGCGAGATCATCGACGTCGTGCGCTGGGTGGGGTGGATCCCGGTGGCGCTGCTGGTGCACCGCAGGATGCGGGTGGCGGCGACGTAGGGCTGCAACGACGTCGTCTATCGGCGCGAACGACGTGCCGCATGGAGCTTCATGGCCGCCGCGACGATGGGTTTCGCCCATGCAGGCGTTGCCGACAGGTCTGCGGGGCCGGCGATGACGCCCTTCGATGCGCGCAGCACGAGCTTCGGCTCGTACGGAACCGTCGACTCGGCACTGGCGTCTCCGCTGTTGTCGTACACGGCCAGCTCGCCGAGCATCGGCAGCAGCCGGATGAGGTTCACGCGGCTGTTGACGTAGCGCCGCTCGATGTCGGAGAGGGGGATATCGTGGCCGCCTTGCGACACGCGCAATTTCACGCGCGCGACGTGCAACGCGACCGACTCCAATCCGACGAACCACATGCTCACGCCGATGCCGGCTCGGGCCGCGCCCGTCAGCAGCCCGGCAATCGTATCGCCGCCCAGCGTGGTTTCGAGCGCTGCATTGCGGCGCTCGGCAATCGCTTGTCGCAAGAGCCGTACGCCCTCGTTCCACGCCCAGGCATTGGCTTCGGCTTGGGTCAGCTCCCGTCCCTCGCCACGAGCAGCCGCGATCGCTTGCCGTGCGGCCATGTCGGGATTGAAGGCGGGGATCCCCGCGGCGTCGAGCATCCGCCCCCCGATGCTGCTCTTGCCAGCGCCGTTGCAACCCGCCAGCACGAAGATGTGTCCACCTCCACGTGCCGATGGTGGCTTGCGGTCAGCCATCCGAGCCGCGCTGCCGCCTTGTCGCCTTTCGCTTGGGCGGCCTGGATCCCCTTATGGACGCCACAGCGAATTCACCGAGCACCGCCGGTGGTGTGTCGAACACACGCTGCATGGCTTCCGCCACGCCCGGAGCCTGCATCGCCTCGAACTGGCGATCGAATTCCGCCGAGAGTTCGGCCAGCGCACGTTCACCCGCCTGCGTCAGCGATCGATAGGCCTCGATCGAGATCAGCACGGCGGCAGCCTTGTTCTGCCGCGTGATGGTGACGGGCCCGGTACGGAGTGCCGTATCGAGCAGCTCGCCGAAACGGTGCTTCGCCTCGCTGGCCGTGAACTGCCGGGGGTCGGCCTGCGGCTCTGCCTTTCGGCGTACGCGCACGGGATCGGACATGGAAACCACCTTCCAGACGCTGCTGGTGAGGTTTAGTTTAGCCTATTTTGTCCATTTTGGTCAATGTCTGGGATTCAACCTCGTATCGATCGCCACACGGACCTGCGTCGAAAGCGCATAGCGTCCTGGAACCTTGTCGGGCCTGAAGATCACGTTCCAGCTCAGTCGCGACACCACACTCGGCAGCGCCACGAAGGCGTTGCCGTCCAACAAGGTCGTGGCCCATTCCTGCTGCCCGGCACTGGGGATACCCGGGTGCAACCACGCTGGGTTCGGCACGTCGCCGGGCCACACGATCTTCACGTCGGATGGCTCGTGAATGGCGAAGCCGGTCAGCACGAAGGGCTGCGTGTCCAGCACGCGAAAGCCGCGATGCACGGCGGCTTCGAGCAACGTCGTCGCGGGATCGAAGCTCGCGTAGACCACGCGCAGGCCCTTGGGATTCCAGCGGCCGCCATACCGTTCGGCGCCGATGCCGCTGTCCCAATGCCGGGCGTGTAATGCACCGTCGAGGCGCCAGGCCGTGACGACTGCGCCGCTCGCCAAGGGACCCCGTAGTGGCGTCACGCGGGGCTCAGGTATAGACGCCGTGCTCGAGACGGCCCAGAAAGTCGCTCACCAGCTCGGCGCCTTGCACCGTCTGCAGGAGATCGATGGGGCGCCATCCGTCGAGCCCGGTCGCGGAGGTCGACAGCCAGCGTTCGGCCTCGTCCCTGCCGTCGAAAACGAGCATCGCCTTGGCCAAGGTCTCGGCGAGCAGCCACGCCTTGCTCGCGAGGTCGACCGGCATGGCCTTGGCCGGCGTATCGGCGTGACGGGCGAGCGTGCGCGAGCTGACGCCGAGCACCCTGGCGATTTCGCCCACATCGATCTCATGTGCCCGATCCACTAGGTAGAGCAGCGCCTCGAAAGGCACGCCGGCCAGGATGACCGCGTGAAGCTCGACCCTGCTGGCAGGCTTGCGTCGCGAGAAGCGCGACCCACCTAGGAGGTCGCGCGAGAGGGCATAGAAATCGGTTCCTCGCCCGGCGGATGCGCAAGCGAGGTCCGGAGTCGATTTCATCGACGACGTGCGAGACGACATGATTGCCAATTGTCGCATGATAATTGCCATTTGTCCAAGGTGCACGCCCAAGGCAGGCGGCACCTCGGCCGTGACAGTCCAGAATGCTCCTCTCCGGACCGCGCGATCGATCCACCGAAAGGCCTATTCCGATGCGCAAGCTATTCCTGCTGGCCTGCCTCTTCCTGCCCGCACACGCTCACGCCGCCGGCCCGCCCGACGCCGCCCTCCTCGCCGCCGCGCGCGCCGCGCAACCCGCCGTCGTCGAGTCGCTGAAGGCGATGACCGCGATCGAATCGGGCAGCGCCGACGCCGCGGGCCTCGAGAAGATGGCGGCCTGGACCGCCGAGCGCCTCGCCGCACTGGGCGGCACCGTCGAGCGCCTGTCGCGCAGCGACGGCGGCCCCGGCGTGCTGGTGAAGGGCAGCTTCCAGGGCGACGGCAAGCTGCGCGTGATGCTGATCGCGCACATGGACACGGTGTACGCGAGCGGCATCCTCGCCGGGCAGCCCATCCGCGAGGACGGCAACCGCCTGTACGGGCCCGGCATCGCCGACGACAAGAGCGGCATCGCGGTGATCCTGCACGCCCTCGGCATCCTGCGCGCGCAGGGCTGGCGCGACTTCGCGCAGATCACCGTGCTGTTCAATCCCGACGAGGAGGTCGGCTCGCCCGGCTCGGGCGAGACCATCGCCACGCTCGCCGACCAGCACGACGTGGTGCTGTCCTTCGAGCCCAACGGCGCCAAGTCGGTGGCGAAGGCCGAGTCGCTGCTGCTGGCGGCCAGCGGCACGGCCTTCGCCTACCTCGACGTCGAGGGGCGCGCCGCGCACGCGGGCGCGGCACCGCTCAGCGGCCGCAACGCGCTGATGGAGCTCGCGTACCAGCTCGTCGAGACGCGCGACGTCGCCTCGCGCGTGCAGGGCGCGCAGCTCAACTGGACGCTCGCACGTGCGGGCGAGGCCCGCAACCAGATTCCCGACAAGGCCAGCGCCACGGGCGATGTTCGCATCACCGAGCCCGACGCGGCCGATCGGCTGCAGAAGGCGTTGCAGGCCAAGGTCGACGAGAGGCAGCTCGTCCCCGGCACGCGCACCACGGTGACGGTGAAGGAAGGCCGCCCGATGTACGTGGCCAACCTCGCGGCGCGGCGCTGGGCCGAGCGCGCCCAGGCGATCTACGCGGAGCTCGACGGGCGGGAGCTCAAGCTCATCGGCGGGACGGGCGGCGGCACCGACGCCGGGTTCGCCTCGCGGTCGGGGAAGGTGATGGTGCTCGAAGCGTTCGGGCTCGCGGGCGCGGGGTACCACGCGCGCGACGAGTATGTCGAGATCGACTCGATCGTGCCGCGGCTTTATCTCGTGACGAGGATGCTGCAGGAGCTTGGGCGCGAGGGCGCCAGGCCCCGGTAACCGGGGCGGACGGGACGGCGCAATAGCGTCCGCCGGGCGGCCCATGGCGACGATGCGAGAATGTCGGCCTTGATCCAGCGCACCCCTTTCGAGCGCACCCCTCCGCCAGGCCCCCGTCCTCCATGCCCGAACCGTCCCGCAGCATTCCGCACGACCGCCTCGCCGGCATCCGCCGCGGCATCGAGAAGGAGAGCCTTCGCGCCACCACCGAGGGCCGCCTGGCGATGACGCCCCACCCCGCGGGGCTGGGCTCGGCGCTCACGCATCCGCACATCACGACGGACTTCAGCGAATCGCAGCTCGAGCTCATCACCGGCGTGCACGCCGGCATCGACGACTGCCTCGGCGAGCTCGAAGAGCTGCACCGCTACGTCCAACGCGAGATCGGCGACGAGATGATGTGGGTGGGCAGCATGCCCTGCGAGCTGCCGCCCGACGAGACCATCCCCATCGGACGCTACGGCAGCTCCAACGTCGGCCACGCCAAGAGCGTGTACCGGATGGGGCTCGGCCACCGCTATGGCCGGCGCATGCAGACCATCTCGGGCATCCACTACAACTGGTCGATGCCCGGCATCGACAACGACGGGTACTTCGCGCTGATCCGCAACTTCCGCCGCCACGCGTTCCTGCTGCTCTACCTGTTCGGCGCTTCGCCCGCGCTGTGCTCGAGCTTCGTCGCGCGGCGCGAGCACCGGCTGCAGCCGCTGGCCGCCGACACCATGCACCTGCCGCACGCGACCTCGCTGCGCATGGGCCGCCTGGGCTACAAGAGCGACGCCCAAGCCTCGCTGGCGGTCAGCTACAACTGCCTGGAAAGCTACGGCGCCTCGCTGCAGGACGCGTTGACGCGCAGCTACCCGCCCTACGAGGCGCTCGGCATCCGCAACCCGGGGGGCGAGTACAACCAGCTCGCCACCAGCCTGCTGCAGATCGAAAACGAGTTCTACGGCGTGATCCGGCCGAAGCGCGTGATCATGCCGGGCGAGCGGCCGCTGCACGCCTTGCGCGAGCGCGGCGTGGAATACATCGAGGTGCGGCTGATGGACCTCGATCCCTTCGAGCTCATTGGCATCGGTGCGGGAACGATCGCCTTCCTGGACGTGTTCCTGCTGCATTGCCTCGTCACCGAAAGTCCGCGCGACACGCCGGAGGAGATCGCGGCGCTCGGCCGCAACCAGGTGCTGGCCGCGGAACGGGGCCGCGAGCCCGGCTTGCTGCTCGAGCGCGAAGGCGCCCCGGTACCGTTGGTCGAGTGGGGCGAGCGGCTGCTCGAGGAGTGCGTGCCGCTTGCCGGCGCGCTCGACGCCGCGCATGGCGGGAACCTCCATACCGACGCCGTGACGCGCGCGATGGTGTCGTTGCGCGAGCCGGACAGCACGCCTTCGGCGCGCGTGCTGCGTGCCGTGCGCGAGTCGCACGATGGGTCGTACCTCGCTTTCGTCAGGGACTGCTCGCTGCGGACACGCGAATCGCTCAAGCGAAATCGCCTGCCGCATGCGCGCAAGCGCCATTACGACGCGATGGCGCGCGAATCGGTCGAGGAGCAGAAGGCGGTGGAGGCCGGCGATACGCTGCCGTTCGAGCAGTACAGGGTGCAGTACCTGGCGCCCGAGCGGCTGATGGTGGGGCACAAAGCGAGATCGCCCGCGGGCGAAGACGCGATCGCTGCAGCGGGAGCTGCTGCCTCCGGATGATCTAGAGAAGATCCTGCTTGCTTGCCATTACCAACGCGTCCCAGTCGTCCGGCGGGTTTCCTCGCCGCAGCATCTTCCCGAACACCGCATATGGGTCGGATTTGCCGCCCGACGCTCGCAGGGTCTGCTCGTCGTTGACCCAGGCGTACACGATGACCTTCGCCTTCGAGTCGTAGCGGAAGAACAGCCGGAACCGTCTTCCGATCCTGGCCCGCCGCCAGTGGCGGTGCGCCGGTCCCAAGGTATTGCCTTGGCGATATTCGTCACGTGCCGGATCACCCGGCACCCCATCCAGCATCGTCTGGCTCAACGCCCGGAAGAGCTTGACGTTGGCGTTGGACGCGAAGCCCTGCGGATCGCTCTGCTCGGCGCGCTGCGCGGCCGCGTGCAACCTCCGTAGCTGCCCGATCACGCCGTCATGGAAGAGCAGCGTCCAGCCATGCCTTTGCATCAGAGCGCCACGTCGCCTTCGATCTCTTCGAGGCTTACGCCATGGCCCGCATGCTCCAGCATGGCACGCGCCAGATCATCGGGCAGCCCGCGAACATTCCGGCCAGCCTCGATATCGCGGGCCAGCAAGCCCAGAAACGCGCCGATGGCGGGATCCTCATGCTCGGCATCGACACGGGTCACCACGACTTCGCCATCGCGCAGATCGAACGCGACCTTACCGCCGACATCGACGCCGAGCGCTTGTCGGATGGGCTTGGGCAGCGTGATCTGGCCTTTCGAGGTCAGCGTGGCAACTTCGTGAACGTCAGGCATAGGAATTCTCCAAGCAACGCTCGTATCGTAAGGAAATTTCCTTACTTTATCAAGCGACACGCATGGCGGCCCTACAACCCGTTTACATAAACGCAAGTATGGTTTCTATTATCTTGGAATCCACCATATAACGTAAAACATGATTTCTATTACATCTGCCAAACGCGAGGTGACCCAACTCGGCGAACGGCTCCGCGTCGCCCGACTCGCGCGCGATGAGTCGATGGCGACTTTCGCAGAACGTATCGGCGTTTCCGTCCCCACGCTGCGTGCGATGGAACGGGGCTCGGTCACGGTGGCGATCAAGCACTGGGCCCATGCCCTCTGGGCTCTGGATCGACTGCCCGATCTCGCGGCGGTACTGAAACCGCAAGAGTCCGTGCTCGATCTCGCGCGGAAGGCCCAAGTTCCGCGCCGACGGCGCGCCAGCCGGAGACCCGCGTGATCCTATTCCCGTCGACATCGAGCGGGCCCTGAAGAACGACTACAGCGACGACCCGAAGAAGCGGGACCTGCAGCTCGAAGCCAGAGCACATATCGCGGTCCAGCAATGGATCGACGGTGGCGGGCTGCAAGGCAGAACCGTTACCATGGAGGGCATCCGCGAAGTCCATCGGCGCTTCTGCGAACTCCTTCCCGACGAGCTCCTGTGGGTCGACGATCCTGCGACGAAGAGACGCATCTTGGTGATCCCCGGGGAGCTGCGCGACATCGATGTCAAGGTCGGTGCGCACGTCGCGATCAGGCCGCCCGCCGTACCACGGTTCATGCAACGATTCGAGCAGGTCTACGGAGCACTCGGCAAGACGGAACGAATCCTCTCGGCGGCGGCCGCCCATCACCGGCTCGTCTGGATTCATCCGTTTGCCGATGGCAACGGGCGCGTCGCCCGGCTGATGTCGCACGCGACGTTTCTGGAAGCGCTCGATACCGGCGCCGTCTGGTCGATCGCGCGCGGCCTCGCCCGACGTGTCGCGGTCTACAAGGCTCACCTCGCCGCCTGCGACCTGCCCCGGCGCAACGACCTCGACGGCAAGGGCCACTCGAGCGAAGAAAATCTCGCGGAATTCACGCGCTACTTTCTCACGACCTCCATCGATCAGGTCTCCTGTATGGGGGCCCTCATGCAGCCACGCGCGCTTCGCACGCGCATCCTGATGTAGTCGGAAGAACAAGTGCGCATGGGCAGGCTGCCGCCGAAATCCGGTGCCATCCTCGAAGCCCTGCTGTACCGCGGCGAAATCCCACGTGGCGACACGCCGGCTATCGTCGACTCAAGCGAACGCAGTGCACGTCGCGTCGTCTCTGCCCTGCTGCAGCAGGGCGTCCTTACGTCCGAAAGTACGAGAGCGCCGCTACGGCTTTCCTTTCCTGCTGCACTGGCTCCGCGCTGGATGCCTGGCTTGTTTCCGGAGAAAACTGCGTAGGAAAGTGACCTGGTCGACGAAGTCGTATTCCAGTCCACCGGTATTGGACCCTAGCTAAGTCAGCCCAACTGAGTTCGGGCAGCACTCTTCAACACACGTCGCCTAAGCCGATTGAACAAGAACGTGGGGCAATTCACCTGCCGCAAGGGTAACCGATGGCGTGGCAAGCCGGGCTATCAACCTGTGACGACGATCCTGTTCACTGCACTTGAATCCTCAGCCGGTCGAGAAACGGGAGGAGCGCGACTGTGAAGTGCTCCAACATTTCGTAGTCGATTTCTTGTCGTGGAAACGATGCGAACTTATGTGGCGAGAACATCAGCGTCACGCTCAAAGAGTACTCTTCGTTGATTATTCTTGTAAGGAAGATGTACGCACCGTGAGTCGATGTTTCGCGGGCCGCGAAGCTTAGCCACCAACCAGTACTCGAATTCCTAAGCGAAGGACCGCTTCGCTCGGGCCTGTCCTTGCTAGCCAACTCGGAAGCGATGTTGCCCAATCTTGCCCGCGATTGTTCTACGCTTGTCGGATCCCTGAGTCCATCCGAATCTCTCAATCTATAGATTCGGATCAAAATTGTTCCATCATGGTCGACCCGACATGTCATATGTCGACAAGGCCAGATCTCCTGTTGAGCCAAAACGAATTCAGTTCCTGGCTTGATTGTCGACGGCCACGGATTTGTCTTGATTTCCGCACCTTTTGCAATCGGTATCGAAAATACAAAGCCCAGGCCCGCTTTCGTTATTTCACTATCCTGCGCAAGATCGATCGACACACTCTCTCGTGCTTCAGCGCCACCTGACGAGCAAGCGGTGATAAATACGCAACCTAGTGCGAGCGCGGAAAGTAAGCGCATGAGGAGTGATAGCTCGATTCGCAGCCCCTAGAGTACGAGAGCGCCGCTACGGCTTTCCTTTCCTGCTGCACTGGCTCCGTGCTGGATGCCTGGCTTGTTTCCGGAGAAAACCACTTAGCAGGGCGTCAACGGAACCGCAATTACTCATCGCGTCAACTACTTCGACACTGCGCTTTGCTGTACGCGCACCCCGGCCAAAAACGGCTCAAGCGCCTTCGCGTATCTGTCGAGCTCGTCGCGATTGATTGCGCCCCGCCGTACTGTAGCGTACTCACGAGGTGAAAATGCAAGGGAAATACTCAGCGAATATTCGCGATCAACAATTCTCGTCAAATGCACGAACGCACCATGACCCTTGGTTTCCAAGCCAGTAAACGCCGCCCAGATAGCGTGACCAACTCGATAGAACTTTGGATCGGAAATTTCATCGACCGCAACGTCAGGCATCGCCGCACGCAATGCAAGGGCCCTTGTCTCTGCTTGCGCTTGGCTGGTCGGATCATATTGTGCGTCGGGTCCCTTAAGCCTGTGGATTCGCAAGAGGATGGTTCCGTCAAATCCTACGCGACAAAGATTTCCGCAGGGCCACAGCTCTTGGTAAGCAACCACCCGACTCGTGCCCGGTTCCAAATCGCGTGGAAAGGGCAGTTTCCGTAAAGCAGCACCTTCGAGGACGGGAAACGAAATGATGTAACCAGCGTCTTGAACGTCGACACTTGTGTTGGGTTCAACTACCAATGATTGGGCGGCGCTCCCTGCGCCGATCCACAATGCGCATATTTGGAGACACCCAGCGCACTTCACTGCGGAAAGTAGGCGCATGAAGAGTGTCCGCTCTGCGCATCCCATAAATAACGTTGGGAAGAGTATCGTTGATCGGACCACATTCATTGGACTTGCCGCATTTCCGCCTATGACATTCGCCACAAAGTCATTTGGATTGACCAGAAACCTATCAACATGAGCTACGACGCGTGCGGCCTGCGCCACATATGCCTCTCTATCTACTGCAGGGCCAAACGCCTCCACAGTCACAGAGCCGCCAAACTGGGCGCCCGTGTCTTGGATGTACGCCATCGCGCTCCGGATTATGAGGCTACCTTGACGTGGCGATCCAGTCCTTGCACCTGGAAGTTGCGAGCCGTCGTCCCGCTCCTGCGGGCCGGCTTGAGGACACTCCGAGTTTGACGGGGATAGAGACCTGTTGCGAGGCTCAAGCGGCTCGGCACGCACTCGGCCGAGTTGGTATAGGCGCTGTCGAAGCGCACGCCACGCGCCGCGAGCCGGTCGAGGTTCGGCGTGCGGATGTACCCGCCGACACACCCTAACGCGTCGGCGCAGAACTGGTCCGCCATGATGAATAGATGTTGGGGCGCATGGGAGCAGTCCACGACCGCTACGTCGCGTCAGCCACGCAAGACTTGACAAGCGCTACCCCCAATATCGCTATCCCAATTGGCACCGCACCAACCCAAGAGATCGCGTTCAGCCAGATCAAAATGCCCCAGACCGCGATCACAATCGCAAGGTCTCGCAGCTTGCGGACGGCAAACAGCACCGCTAACGCCCAAGCGATCCAGCCGATCCACCGGCCATCTTCTTGAATTCTACGAATGTGCTCCGGTGGCGACTCGCGCAGGATTCTTTCTCTGACTCCTTGCTGCAACTCGTCGATCTTCCGCTGCGCGCGGCTCATCTCGTCAGCGGATAGTTGCCCATTGATACGCAACCTCTGCTGGAGCTCTGCCAGCTCCGGATCCGGCGGAAGCGGATGCTCGGTCGCCCAAAACTGGGAAGCGACAATGCAAAGCAGGAGACCGATCAGCCAAGCAGCTACGCTTACCAGAATTGGCCTGGCTGCCCATTTCCAATCCGTGACCAAGACCTACAGCTCCCCCAGACATGAATCGCCGCAAGTGCGGGCGCGAATCCGCAGGTTGCTCGCAAGCACGGCAGCCATCGGAATTACCTCGTAATCCGTGACTTCACTGAGCAGGGCATGTGGGAAGGGCAAGTGGACTCAATGGCTTTGAGCACGGCGTTGGACAACCTTCCGAGCGGCGTCAGTGGACACCAATTCAACCAACTCGCGGATTTGTGACGCGCTGGCCCGTCCGTCAAGGCGTGCCGTTTCGCTCGCCGAAAACTCCGTTCCCATGAATTCGCCCGATATCGCCACGCTCAGCAAATCGGCTGAATAGCCGCTTGGGGGCGGCGGCACGTGAACATCTGCGTTTGATTGTGCCGGCATGGTCATCGGTATCCACAACATTCCGTAGGGCGACACAATCGGGACAGACGCCTGAATTCCCATCGGAGGACTGCGCCCGGATACGGAAATGACGAACATCCGCAGATCTACCGGCATGCTCCAGTCCGAAAGGCCACTCTGCTCCACGATCTTGGACGCCAAAATTCGTGGTGCCGCAGGTTCCAATATGTCATCCCCGACGATCAACGTCGTGGTGTAGGACTCTCTTATCGCCTTTGTGATCCTTTGATCATTGGAGCGATGGTCTTTCACGAATGTTGCATCGCGCGCGGACGCATTGACCGAAAAGCGGATTGGCTCGGAAGGTTCCTGAAAGGTCTGGTCGGGCGGGGTCGCACAGGCTGCGAGAAAGCAAACACCGATCGCCCGCAGCCATGGAGCAGAAATTACATCGTACCGCGTCATAAGTAGCTTTCCGGTGCTGCAGGCGCTTATACGGTGAAAGGCCGCCCGCAAGACTTAGTGAGATCGATTTCGCCCGCAGGATAATCGACACAACTAAAGATCTTGCGGAGCCAAGCTCGTCGGCAATGCCGCCGACTGGTCTCCGGCCCAAAGAGCACGAAGAGGCGATCAGGCTCCCTAATGACATTGCGCATTTCTCGTTTTCGATCGCCAAGTATTCACAAGAGCCGGTTCAGCCACCGTGACGATCAAGCCTGTGCCAGCGCGCTCCCGGCCTTGGATCGACCGCGTGATCTTGCATCGAGAGTGAAACCGCAGGAGTCGCGCTCCACATGGCGCGTAAAGCGCAAGCTATGCGCCGAAGGCGCGCTAACCGGAGGCCAGCGCGATTCTCTTCATGGTCTCGGTGATTCTGCCCCCCCTTGTGGTCGAACAGAACGTACCGCGAACTTGTCTCCTCACTAGGCTGCTCCGCGAACTGGAAGGTGAGGCGCATTGGCTTTTCCTCGGTCATTGGCCACCCAGCTCACGCGGGAGGTTTCACCGATCCAACGGGCTCATAGCATGCCGAAAAGGCATAGCCCCCGCCGCGCCCAAAGCCAAAGGGCAAGTAGTCCATTCTCCATGCATGACGCTCGCAAAGACGTCCCATCGCGTCAATATGAACGGTCTGCTCTTCGGTCGTGGTGCCATGCCCCCCTTCGATGTGAAAGGGGGTCACGCTCACCTTCTTTATCGCACCGTCGGCGCATACCCACCCGGATCGTCCTCCGATGTAGTGAGATCCCACAATCTCTCGCCTCGGAAAATTGCCTCCAGCTCGCCGATTGTCCTCTCCGACTGGCTGACCCTGACAATCACGATGTCCTTTGGCATATCCAAGCCACGTCGTGAATAGAACTCCTCGCCAAATGCATTCCCCATCAGATGGGACACAAACCTCCTTCCGTCATCAAACCTCCCATTTGCCACCTCCGAATAGGTTCCCGAAAGATGTGGGCACAATTCGCGTGGGGAAAGTTCGCGCGACTGGAGACCGTTCGGCTGACTGCTGCAACTCGCGAGTGCGAGCAGGGCGATGAGTTGTAGCAGTTTCATTTGCTGAGGCTACATCACATCAGTATTTCCAACTTGGTCGCGGCAAAAAATCAGGATGCGAGAGCCTGCCTGAAATCCTCGATCAAATCCACCTCGTCCTCGATGCCCACCGACACGCGCACCAGCCCTTCGGCAATGCCCATCTCGGCGCGACGCGCGGCGCCCATCTCGTAGAAGATGGTCTGCGCGACGGGAATCGCCAGCGTGCGGTTGTCGCCCAGGTTCGACGAAAGCGCGACATAGCGCAGGCAATCCAGCGTGCCGAACACGTCCACGCCGTCCTTCAGCTCGAACGAGAACAGCGCGCCATAGTGGCGAAAGAGTTCCTTCGCACGCGCGTGCTGGGGATGGGATGTCAGCCCCGGGTAGTGGACGGCCGCCACCTTGGGCTGCGCCTCGAGGAATCGCGCCAGCGCCAGCGTGTTGGCGCACTGGCGGTCCATGCGCAGCGCCAGGGTCTCGGCGCCCATGGCGATGTGGTGCGCGGGCTCGGCGCCGAGCGTGGCACCGAGATCCCGCAGGCCCTTCTTGCGGAGCTGCTGCAACCCCTGGTTGGCGGGTTTCTGCGAGCGGTAGTTGTCCGCGATGTTGGGGAAGCGCGTCCAGTCGAAGAGGCCGGTATCGGTGACGGCGCCGCCCAGCGCATTGCCGTGGCCACCGATGTACTTGGTCAGCGCGTTGACGATGAGCCCGGCATGCACGTCGACGGGCTGGAAGAGCCACGGCGAGGTCATGGTGTTGTCGACCACGTACAGGATGCCGCGGTCACGGCAAAGCTCGCCGATGCGCGCAAGGTCGGCAACCTGCGTGCGCGGGTTGGCGATGGTCTCGACGAACACCAGCCGCGTGCGCTCGGTGAGCGCGGCCTCGACGGCGCGCACGTCGGTGGCGTCGGCGAAGGTCACGCCGAGTCCGTGGCCCGCCATCGTGCCGAGCAGGCTGTTGGTGTTGCCGAACACGTAATGCGACGACACCACGTGGTCGCCTTCGCGCAACAGGGCCAGCAGGATCGCGGTGATCGCGGCCATGCCGGTGGCGAAGCACACGGTGCCGTGCCCGCGCTCCATCGCCGTGAGCTTGGCCTCGAGCGCGCCGGTGGTGGGATTGCCCTGCCGGCCGTAGGCGTAGCCCTGGGCCTTGCCCTGGAACACGTCGGCCAGGTCCTGCGCGCGCGCGTAGCCGTAGGCCACCGACAGGTGCAGGGGCTTGTGCAGGGCGCCGTGCTCGATGGGCGCGTTGCGATCCGAATGCAGGATCGAGGTGGTGAAACCGCTGGGTGTGCTCATGGTGACCGTCCCGCTCGGGCCGCGTGGCGCGTTCGCGCGCCGCGACCCCGAAAACAAAAAACCCGTCCGGATTCCGCCGAACGGGTTTTGTGTGCCCCGCCTGGTATATCCAGGCTGGAGCGAACCTCGCTTTAGCGGAATTTATCAAGCGCCCGCAAGCTGAAGCTTCAAATCGGCGCGAGTACTAGGATAAGGGCGAGGGTGGCCAAAGTCAACCTCCGGCGGGACCGCCGGCATCGTTGCATGCAGCAAGACGGGCACGCCTCCGCGTTCGGCGGGCCGCGCCGCATGCTCTAATCGCCGCTTTGCGCACCCACGCGATGCCATCTCCATGTCCAGCACCGTCCTCGTGACCGGTGGCGCCGGCTACGTCGGCAGCCACGCGTGCAAGGGGCTCGCCCGCCACGGTTACGTTCCCGTGACGGTCGACAACCTCGCGCGGGGCCATCGCGAAGCCGTGCGCTGGGGACCGCTGGTCGAGGCCGACATCCGCGACCGGGGCGCGCTCGAGCGTGCATTCGCAGTGCACCGACCTGTGGCCGTGCTGCACTTCGCCGCTTTCACCTACGTCGGCGAATCGGTTGGCGCGCCCGCGGACTACTACGGCAACAACCTGCAGGGCACGCTGTCGCTTCTCGACACCATGCGCGGCGCGGGCTGCGAGGTGCTGGTGTTCTCCAGCACCTGCGCAACCTATGGCGCGCCGCGCGCCTCGCCCATCGCCGAGACGCATCCGCAGCAGCCGGTCAATCCCTACGGCTGGAGCAAGTTGATGAGCGAGCAATTCATCCGCGACTATGCGCGGGCCTATCGTCTGCGCTACGCGACGCTGCGTTACTTCAACGCCGCGGGCGCCGACCGCGAGGGCGAGATCGGCGAGCACCACGATCCCGAGACGCATCTCATCCCGCTGGCGATCGGCGCCGCGCTCGACCACGCGCGCTCGCTGGCGATCTACGGAACCGACTACCCGACGCCCGACGGCACCGCTGTGCGCGACTACGTCCACGTCGACGACCTGGCCGAGGTGCACGTGCTGGCGCTGCGCGCGCTGGTGTCGGGCAGGCCGAGCATGGAGCTCAACGTCGGCACGGGCCACGGCTACTCGGTCAGGGAGGTCGTGCGCGAGGTGGAACGCGCGACAGGCTCTCGCATCGACGCGCGCACCGCGCCCCGCCGCGCGGGCGACCCGCCGGCGCTGGTGGCGGATACCGCGCTGGCGACCTCGACGCTGGGCTGGACGCCGCGCCGGAGCGACCTCGAGTCGATCGTCGCCACGGCCCTGCGCTGGCACGCCTCGCGGGCAGGTCAGCGCCACTGACCCCACCCCCGTCATTCACGCGACGGCGGGAATCCACCCCCATCGTTCGCCCCCACCCGTCATTCCCGCGAAGGCGGGAATCCAGTTCTCACGCTTCGATCCAGAAGCAAGATCTGGGTCCCCGCTTTCGCGGGGATGACGGTGAGCTTTCGCGGGGATGACGACTGCCGCGGGAATGACGTGCGTCAGCCCGCCAGCACGCGCTGCCGCGGCTCGTCGTCGTCGCCCTCACCGCCTTCCGCCTCGCCACGCGACTCGTTGCGGTCGCCCGCGATGCGTGCGAGGTACTCGCCGGTGACGTCGCCCGTGATGTACTTGCCGTCGAAGCACGAGGCGTCGAACTCGCGGAGCTTGGGATTGGTGCGGCGCACGGCGTCCTTCAGCGCATCGAGGTCCTGGTAGACCAGGAGGTCGCAGCCGATCTCCTCGGCGACCTCGGCGTCGGTGCGTCCCGTGGCGACGAGCTCCTTGGGCGTGGGCATGTCGATGCCGTACACGTTGGGGTAACGCACCGGGGGCGCGGCCGACGCGAAGTACACCTTGCGCGCGCCGGCCTCGCGCGCCATGGTGACGATCTCTCGCGAGGTCGTGCCGCGCACGATGGAATCGTCGACCAGCAGCACGACCTTGTCCTTGAACTCCATGCCGATGGCGTTGAGCTTCTGGCGCACGCTCTTCCTGCGCATCGCCTGGCCCGGCATGATGAAGGTGCGGCCGATGTAGCGGTTCTTGACGAAGCCTTCGCGGTAGGTGAGGTTCAGCCGGTTCGCGAGCTCCAGCGCCGAAGGGCGGCTGGAATCCGGGATGGGGATCACCACGTCGATGTCGCTCGCCTCGGGGATGCGGCGGATCTTCTCGGCGAGCCCCGCGCCCATGTTGAGCCGCGACTCGTACACCGAAGTGCCGTCCATCACGCTGTCGGGCCGCGCAAGGTACACGTACTCGAAGATGCAGGGCACGAGCTGCGGGTTGTCGGCGCATTGCCGCGCGTGCATCTCGCCCGCGAAGTCGATGAACACCGCCTCGCCGGGCTCGACGTCGCGCACCACCTCGAAGCCCAGCGACTCCAGCGCCACCGACTCGGAGGCCGCCATCCACTCGGGCCCGCCCAGCGTCTCGGCGCGGCCGAGGATCAGCGGGCGGATGCCGTTGGGGTCGCGGAAGGCCAGCAGGCCGTAGTCGGCGATCATCGCCACGATGGCATAGGCGCCGCGGCAGCGGCGGTGCACGCCGGCGACCGCGCGGAATATCGCGTCGGGCGAGAGCTTGTGGTGCTGCGCCGCGCGCTCGAGCTCCAGCGCCAGCACGTTGAGCAGCACCTCGCTGTCGCTGTTGGTGTTGACGTGGCGGAAGTCGAGCTGGAAGAGCTCGCGCTTCAGCGCCTCGCTGTTGGTCAGGTTGCCGTTGTGGCCGAGCGTGATGCCGAAGGGCGAGTTCACGTAGAACGGCTGCGACTCGAGCTCGGAGAACGCGCTGCCCGCCGTCGGATAGCGGCAGTGGCCGATCCCCGCGAAGCCCTTCAGGTCGCGCATGTTGCGCGTGCGGAACACGTCGCGCACGTAGCCCGGCCCCTTGAACATGTGGAACATCGAGCCTTCGCTGGTGACGATGCCCGCCGCGTCCTGCCCGCGGTGCTGCAGCAGCAGCAGCCCGTCGTACAGCATCTGGTTGACGGGTGAATGGGAGACGACGCCGACGATTCCGCACATGGTCGCGATTCCTAGGTCGTTTGCTGCCGCGGCGCGTTGGCGGGTATAGCGGGCGCGGCCGGTGCCTTGGGCGTCGTCGCCTTGCCGGGCGCATCCTTGCCCGCCGCGGCAGGTTCCTTCGGCTTGTTGCCGAAATGCTCCTCGAGATACCCGCCCCACGCCGGCGGCAGCGCCTTCTGCACCACCGACGCGCCGACGATCAGCTTGGGCACGAAGCGCGAATTGGCGAACCAGGGCTCGGCGGCCATCGAGGTCGAGGCGAACACCAGCACGACGATCATGGCGATCAGCACGCCGCGCAGCGCGCCGAACACGCCGCCGGCGATGCGGTCGAGCATCCCCAGACCTATGGCCCGAACGCCCGATTTCAAGAGGGTTCCAAGTAGCGCCCCGATCACCAGCACGGCGACCAGGATCAGCAGGAAGGCGACGAGATAGCGCAGGTGGGGGGTGCCGAGCATGTCCTGCGGGAACCATGCGCCCACCGTGCCCGCGAAAATCACCGCCGCGCCCAGCCCCACGATCCACGAGGCCAGCGAGAAGATCTCCTTGATGATGCCGTGGATCATGGCGAGCAGCATCGAGGCGATGACGATCGCCACCAGCACCAGGTCGAAGCCCGTCATCACGAGCGCGCGGCGACGATGCCGACCTGTCCCTCGCGCTTCAACCGGTCCCGCGCGGCGTTGGCGTCGTCGCGGGTGGCGTAGGGGCCGACGCGCACGCGCCACAGCGTGCCGCGCGACGTGGTCACGGGCTCGGTGAACGCGGGATGACCGGCGCGCTTGAGGCGGTTGGCGAGCGCGTTGGCGCCCTTGTCGTCGGAGAACGCGGCGAGCTGCACGACGAAGCCGCCGCCCTTGGCCGATGCAGGCAATGCGGCGGGCGCGCCCGCGGTCGACGCGACCTTGGCGGCAGGGACCGCGGCGGCGGGCGCCGGCGCGGCCGCCTTGGCGGGCGTGTTCTTCGCATTGTCGGGCAGCGCGGTGACGGCCTGCGCGGGTGCCGATGCCGGTGCTGCGGCGCCCGAACCCGCCGGCGCGGCGCGGCCGCCGTTCAGCACCTTGCGTTCGGTATCCGTGAGCCCGTGATCGGGTGTTGCCGCGGCAGGCGTGGCGTTGGTCGACGCATCGGCGACCTTGGCCGCATCATTGGCAGTCCCCTCGCCCGCGACGTTCGCGCCGCCGGAGGCCGGGTCGGTCGCAGCCGCTCCCTTGTCGGCGCCCTTGGCGCCGCCGGCCTTGCCCGCGTCAGCGCCGCCCTTGGCGCCATCGGCGGCCTTGGCGGCATCGGCACCCTTGGCCGCGTCGCCCTTGGCCGCCGGAGCCGCGGGCGCGCCGCCGGGCGCATTGAGCTTGTTGACGAACTTGCCCTGCTCGACCGGCGGGATGCGCACGGCGACGTCGTCGCCCAGCGGGCGCTCGTCGTGCTCGAGCAGCATGGGCACGAAGACGGCGGCGGCGAGCGCCAGGACGATGGCGCCGACCAGCCTGCGGCGCGCCTTTCGCTTCAACTCGTCGTACTGCGCGTCGGTGGTCGGGGGCATGGGATCACCGTGGAAGAGCGCTCGCCTGCGCGTCCAGCACGGCCGCGACGGTGACGAACGATCCGAAGACCACGATTCTATCAGCGTCGCTCGCCGCGGCGCGCGCGCGCGACCAGGCGTCGGCGATCGACTCGCAGCGGGTGATCGCGGCTTCGTCCACGCCGGCCGCCGCCACGCGGCGCGCCAGTGCGTCGACGGCAAGGCCGCGCTCGCCGGTCGAGGGCGCGAGGAACCACCGGTCGACGCGCCCGCGCATGGCCGACGCCACGCCCTCGACGTCCTTGTCGGTGAGCGCCGCGTACACGGCATAGGTGCTGGGGTGGAAACCCATCTCGCCCAGGGTTCGCGCCAGCACCTCGGCGGCCTGGGGGTTGTGGGCAACGTCGAGCACGGTCGTCGGGCGACCGGGCAGCACCTGGAAGCGCGCCGGCCAGGTCACGCCGACCAACCCCGCGCGCACCGCACCCGAGGCCACCGGCAGGCGCTCGCGCAGCAGGTCGAGCACGGCCAGCGCCGTGGCCGCGTTGGCGAGCTGGAACGTGCCGCGCAACGCGGGCGGCGGCAGGCTGAAGCGCTCGCCGCCGGGGCCGCGGTAGCGCCATTGCGAGCCCTCGTCGCGGTAGTCATAGTCGACGCCGATGCGCACCAGCGGCGTGCCGGTCGCGCTTGCGTGATCGAGCACCGACTGCGGAAGGTCGCGCTCGCCGATGACCGCAGGACGCCCCGCCCGGAAGATGCCCGCCTTCTCGAAGCCGATCTTGTCGCGCGTGTCGCCAAGCCAGTCGACGTGGTCGATGCCGATGCGGGTGATCACCGCGACGTCGGCGTCGACGATGTTCACCGCGTCGAGCCGCCCGCCCAGCCCCACCTCGAGCACCAGCGCGTCGAGCTTCGCGCGTGCGAACTGCCAGAGCGCCGCCAGCGTGCCGAACTCGAAATAGGTGAGCGCGGTATCCCCGCGCGCTGCCTCGACCGCGGCGAAACCCTCCATCAGCTCGGCATCCGTCGCATCGCGCCCGGTAACGCGCACGCGCTCGTTGTAGCGCAGGAGGTGCGGCGAGGTGTAGAGGCCGGTGCGGTAGCCCGCCGCCTCGAGGATCGAGGCCAGCATCGCCGCGGTCGAGCCCTTGCCGTTGGTGCCGGCGATGGTGACCACGGGGCAATCGAAAGCGAGGCCCATGCGCCCGGCCACCGCCCGCACGCGCGCGAGCCCGAGCTCGATGGTTCGCGGGTGAAGCGCGGAAAGATGCGCGAGCCAGCCTTCGAGCGTATCGGGAAGGCGGCCGGTGCCGGCCATCGTCAGGCGGGAGCCGCCTCGCGGGTGAGCAGCGCGATGCTGCGCGCGAGCTCGGCGCGGAGCTCGCGCCGGTCGACGATCATGTCGATCGCGCCCTTGTCGCGCAGGAACTCGGCGCGCTGGAAGCCCTCGGGGAGCTTCTCGCGCACCGTCTGCTCGATCACGCGCGGGCCCGCGAAGCCGATCAGCGCGCCCGGCTCGGCCATCACCACGTCGGCGACGAAGGCGAACGACGCCGACACGCCGCCCATCGTGGGATCGGTGAGGATGGAAATGTGCGGCAGCCGGGCGCGGGAGAGCTCCTGCAGCACCGCCGTGGTCTTGGCCATCTGGAACAGCGAGTTCACGCCTTCCTGCATGCGTGCGCCGCCCGAGGCCGAGACGCTGATGAATGCCCCATGGTTCTCGTAGGCGACGCGCACGCCGCGCACGAAGCGCTCGCCGACCACCGAGCCCATCGACCCGCCCATGAAGTCGAACTCGAAGGCGGCGACCACCACCGGCAGGTTCTTGATGCTGCCCTGCATCACCACCAGCGCGTCGGTCTCGCCGGTTTCCTCCAGCGCCGCGGCAAGCCGCTCGGGGTAGCGCTTCTGGTCCTTGAACTTGAGGCTGTCGATCGGCACGACCTCCGAGCCGATCTCGTAGCGCCCCTCGGGATCGAGCATGGTGTCGATGCGCGTGCGCGCGTCGATGCGCGTGTGGTAGCTGCACTTCGGGCAGACGAAGAGGTTGTTCTCGAGGTCGGTGCGGTACAGCGTCGCCTCGCAGGCGGGGCACTTGACCCACAGGCCCTCGGGCATGGCCTGCTTGCGCGTGCCCGGCGAGCTCTTGATGCGCGGCGGAAGGAGCTTCTGCAGCCAGCTCATCGATCGTTCCTCGCAGTCAGTTGCCGGTCGACGCGGCGGCCGGCACACCCTTGCGGGCAGCCGGGGCGCCGCTGCGCGCGTCGAGCGCGGCGCGGATGCCCGCGAGCCACGCGCCCGCGCGCTGCGCGGCGCCGTCGGCGGGACCCGCCTCGATCTCCTGGATGAGGCGCGAGCCGATCACCACCGCCTCGGCGTGCGCGGCGATCGCCTTCGCACTGGCGGCATCGCGGATGCCGAAGCCCACGCCCACCGGCAGCGCGACGTGCCGGCGGATGGCGGCGAGCTTCTGCGCCACTTCGCCGGTGTCAAGGTTGCCCGCACCGGTGACGCCCTTGAGCGACACGTAGTAGACGTAGCCGCGCGCCAGCCGCGCGATGGCGGCGATGCGTGCGTCGGCGGTGGTGGGCGCGACCAGGAAGATCGGCGCGATGCCGGCGTTGTCGAGCAGCGGCGCGAGCGCTTCCATCTCCTCGGGCGGGCAGTCGACGATGATCACGCCGTCCACGCCCGACTCGCGCGCCTTTGCCACGAAGGCCGCGGTGCCCATCGCCTCGATGGGGTTGAGGTAGCCCATCAGCACCACGGGCACGTCGGGATGCCGCACGCGGAACGCGCGCGCCACGTCGAGCACGTCGGCGAGGCCCACGTGCTGCGCCAGCGCGCGCTCGGAGGCGCGCTGGATCACCGGTCCGTCGGCCATCGGGTCGGAAAACGGCACGCCGAGCTCGATCACGTCGGCGCCAGCCGCAACGAGCGCGTCGAGCAGCGGGCCGGTCACTGCGAGGGACGGATCGCCGGTGGTCACGTAGGGCACCAGCGCCGTGCGCCCCTCGGCCCTGAGCCTGGCGAAGCAGCCGTCGATGCGGTTGCCGCCCTGGCGAGCGACGGTGGTCGAAACGGTCATCGTACGAGGCTCTTCCCGTGCCTCAGCCGCGCGGGCGCGCGAAGTCGAGGTGCGATCGCTCGGCCACGGTGTTCATGTCCTTGTCGCCGCGCCCCGAGAGGCAGACCAGCAGGATGGCGTCGCGCGGCAGCGTGGGTGCCACGCGAGCAGCGTGCGCCAGCGCGTGCGAGGACTCGAGCGCGGGGATGATGCCCTCGACGCGGCACAGCGCATGGAACGCGGCCAGCGCCTCGTCGTCGGTGACGCTCACATAGCACGCGCGGCGGCTGTCCTTGAGCCAGGCGTGCTCGGGACCCACGCCGGGGTAGTCGAGGCCCGCCGAAATCGAGTGCGTCGCGATGATCTGGCCGTGCTCGTCCTGCAGGAGGTACGTGCGGTTGCCGTGCAGCACTCCGGGCTTGCCCGCGGTGAGCGACGCCGCGTGGCGGCCAGTGTCGATGCCCTCCCCCGCCGCCTCGACGCCGACGAGCTCGACGCCGCGCCGGTCGATGTAGGGGTGGAAGATGCCCATGGCGTTGCTGCCGCCGCCCACGCAGGCGATCACCTGGTCGGGATCGCGGCCCGCGTCGCGCGGCATCTGCACCAGGCACTCGCGCCCGATCACGCTCTGGAAGTCGCGCACCATCATCGGGTAGGGGTGTGGCCCCGCCACCGTGCCGATGATGTAGAAGGTCGTGTCGACGTTGGTCACCCAGTCGCGCATCGCCTCGTTCAACGCATCCTTGAGCGTTTTCGAGCCCGACTCGACCGGCACCACCGACGCGCCGAGGAGCTTCATGCGGAACACGTTCTGCGCCTGGCGCTCGATGTCCTCCGAGCCCATGTACACGACGCATTCCATGCCGTAGCGCGCGGCCACGGTGGCGGTCGCCACGCCGTGCTGCCCGGCGCCGGTCTCGGCGATGACGCGCTTCTTGCGGAGGCGCCGGGCGAGCAGCGCCTGGCCGATGCAGTTGTTGATCTTGTGCGCGCCGGTGTGGTTCAGGTCCTCGCGCTTGAGCCAGATCTGCGCGCCGCCGAGCTGCTCGGACCAGCGCTTCGCGTGGTAGACGGGCGAGGGACGGCCGACGTAGTGCGCGAGCTCGTACTCGAACTCGGCGACGAACGCGGGGTCCTTGCGCGCGCTGGCGTAGGCGGCGTTGAGCTCCTCGATCGCCGCCGACAGCGTCTCGGCGACGAACACGCCGCCGTAGGCGCCGAAATGGCCGCGCGCATCCGGCAGGTCGTAACGGACCTCAGTTGCGATTTCGTTCATCTGCATTGCGCACCGCCTCGATGAATGCCCGGATCCGCGCCGGGTCCTTGATGCCGCGCCGCACGGCGCCATTCGCGTCACGCGCCTCGACACCCGACGAGACGTCCACGGCGAAGGGCCGCACCCGCGCGATCGCCTCGCCGACGTTGTCGGCATCGAGCCCGCCCGACAGCACCAGCGGTCGCGCGACCGGCCCTTGCGCCGCCGACCCTTGCACACCCGGCGCCAGGCGCGACCAGTCGAACGTCCGCCCGGTGCCGCCCGGCAGGTCGCCGGGGACGTGGGCGTCGAAAATCCAGCCGGCCGCGTCGTCGTAAGGCTCGGCGCATCTTAGCAAATCGACCCCCTCGCGCGCGGGAATCGCCTTCAGGTAGCGCCGCCCGAACAGGCGGCAGAAGTCCGGCTCCTCGCCGCCGTGGAACTGCAGGAGGTCGACGGGGATGCGCGACAGCACCTCGCGCACCTCGTCGGCGTCCGGGTCGACGAACAGCGCCACCACGCTCACCGTGGCCGGCAACGCCCTCGCGATGCCGCGCGCCACCTCGAAGTCCACGCGCCGCGGCGTGCCCTTCCAGAAGTTGAGGCCGATGGCGTCGGCGCCGGCGAACACCGCCGCCTCGGCGTCCTCGACGCGGGTGATGCCGCAGACCTTGACGCGCGTGCGCAGGGTCATGGCGTGCCTCCCGCCTCAGGACTGCGCTCGCTCGCGACCCAGTCGGGCAACGCGCGCCGCGTCGGCGGCAGCCCGAACGCGGCGGGATAGTCGGCGCCGGTGAGGTACAGGCCGTCCGGGGCGAAGGTGGGCGCGCCCTGGCTGCGGTCGCGCGATTCGAGCAGCGTGCGCATCCACGCGGGATCGCGCGTGCCGTTGCCCACCGCGATGAACGCGCCGACCAGGTTGCGGATCATGTGGTGCAGGAAGCCGTCGGCCGAGAATTCGAAATGGACATGGGTGCCGCGCTGGCCGATCGCGCAGCGCGAGAGGTCGCGCACGGGCGTCTTCGCCTGGCACTCGGCGGCGCGGAAGGCCGAGAAGTCGTGCCGCCCCACGAGCCGCGATGCCGCGTCGCGCATGGCCCCGACGTCGAGCGGCCGATGGTACCAGCCGACGCGGCCCGCCTCGAGCGCGGGACGCTGCGGCCGGTTGTCGAGCACGTAGTGATAGTGGCGCGCGACGGCGCGAAAGCGCGCGTGGAAGTCCTCGCCGACGGCCTGCGACCACAGCACCGCCGCCGCCTGGGGCAGGCGCGCGTTGACGCCGCGCACCCACGCCGAATCGGGTCGCGTGGTGGTGGTGTCGAAGTGCACGACCTGCGAGGTCGCGTGCACGCCCGCGTCGGTGCGGCCCGCGGCGACCACCGTCACCCCATGGTCGGCGATGCCCCCGATGGCGGCTTCGAGCGCGTCCTGCACGCCGCAGCGCGACGGCTGCGACTGGAAGCCGCAGAACCCGCGCCCGTCGTATTCCACGGCGAGGACGATGCGTGTCATCTCAAAGAAAAAGGCGGCGGGCCTCGCGGCGCGCCGCCTTCGTCGCGGAGCCTGCCCGTCAGCCCAGCTTGGCGAGCAGCGCCTTGGCTTCGGCGCGCTGCTGCTCGTCGCCCTCGTGCAGCACTTCCTGCAGGATTTCGCGCGCGCCTTCCGCGTCGCCCATCTCCTGGTAGGCCTTGGCGAGGTCGAGCTTGGTGGCGGCGTCGTGCCACTGGCCGTCGAGCACCGAGGGCGTCGGGTCCTCGAACGTCGCCTTGTCAGGATCGAACGACAGGTCGAGCTTGTCGAGCTCCATCGCCGCGGCCGGCCGCGCCAGGCGGTCGGCGGCGGAGGCCGGCGCGGCATGGGCGAGCTCGGGCTCGCGCGGCGTTGCGGGTGGCGTGTGGCGAATCGGCGCCGGCTTGTCGGCGTCGTCGAGGTTGAAGTCCATGTCCATCTTCGACGTCGCCGCGTGCGCGGCTGCGCCGAGGGCGGCCGCGCCGGCGGCAGCGGTCGCCGCGATCGACGAGGTCGCGGCGTGCGCCTTGTCGGCGATGGACTCGCCCGCGCGGTGCGCCGTCTCTTCCAGCGCACGGTCGGCGCCGGCGAGGATGTCGGCGGGCGTCTTCGCCCGCGGCGGCGCGACACCCGAGGTCGGCGAGATGGTGATCTCCTCGTCGAGCGGCATGTCGATGCCGCCGGGATGCTTGGGTGGCAGCGTGAGGTCCGGCCCCATGGTGAACATGTCGGGGTCGGAAGACGGCGCTGCGACCGCCGCGTGCATGCCCGAGGGCGCGCCGCCTTCGGCGAACATGGGATTGTTGGGGTCGAGCTGGCGGCCGAGCGCGACCGCCTTCTGCCACACCTCGCCCTGCCCCTGGCACTGCGCGTAGAGCTCGGCGGCGACCGTCTCGAACGCCGAGGGCTTGTTGTGCTGCGCGTGGATCTCGAGGAGCTTGAGGTAGATCTCCTGGCGCGTCGGGTCCTTCTTGAGCGCGTCCTTGAGGATTTCCTCGGCCTGCGCGTCGCGTCCGTAGGCGAGGTACACCTCGGCCTCGGCGATCGGGTCGACCTCGTCGGTGTCGATGTTGCCGAGGCCCTCGCGGCTGAAATCGCTGGCGAGCGAGTTGTCGCCGGTGTTGACCACGCCGCCGCCGGTCGAGCCGAACACCGTGTTGGTCTTGATGTCGGTGCCCGAGATGATGCTGTCCTCGAACTTGGTGGTCTTGCGGCGGCGCGACGACACCAGCACGGCGATGAGGCCGATGATGGCGAGCGCGGCGAGTCCGAGCGCCCACAGCGGGATCGCGTCGGTGAGCTGGTCGAAGAACGACGGCGCGGGCTTCGGCGGCGCCTTGGGTGCCGCCTTCGGCGCGGCCTTGGGGGTTTCCTTCGGCGGCTCGACGGCCTTGGGCGGCTCCGAAACGGCCGGAGCCGGCGTCGTCGATGGCGCGGGCTCGGGCGCCTTGGCGGCTTCGGGCGTCGCAGTCGGCGGGGTCGCCGCCGCGGGGGCCGGCGTCACCGTGGTCGCGGGGGCCGGCGCCGGGGCCGTCGCGGGCGCGGGTGTCGCGGTGGTCTCGGGAGCCGGCGTCGTTGCGGCGGGCGCCGGCGTCGCGGCCGGCGCGGGCGCAGCCTTGCCCGCGGCGGCATCGGCCTGGTTCTGTGCGGCAGCGAGCGTCGGGCTCTTGAGCGCTGCCGCCTTCTGTGCGTCGGCGAGCATGCGCTCGAGCTCGGAAATGCGCGCCTGCGCATCGGCGAGCTGCCTGCGCTGCGCGACGCTGTCCTCGGCGGTGGCCGCCTTGCCGCGCGCCTCGCGCGACACGCGCAACCGGTCGCCACCGGGGGCGGCGGCGGGCGCCTTGTCCTCGACCACGGTGCCGATCGCACCACCGGCCTCGCGGCCGCCCTGGCCACCGGCTTCCGGTGCCGAGGCCGCGACGCGGTCGCGATAGGCGCGCCAGTCGGAGGCCTGCACGCGCACCACCTTCTGCGCCTCGGCGGCGGGCTGCGCGGCCGCAGTGGCGGCGTCGGGAATGACCATGATCGCGCCAGCACGCAGGCGGTTCATGTTGTCGCCGACGAACGCGTCGTGGTTGGCGTTGAACAGGGCGACCAGCATCTGGTCGAGCGTCACTTCGGCGGGCTTGTATTCGGAGGCGATCTTGCCGAGCGTGTCGCCGCGCTTGACCTGGTAGCCGCCCTCGGGGCGCGCGGCCGCGGTCGCGGGCGCAGCGCCGGTCGCGGCGGCACGGGCCGGCGGCGAAGCCGCGGCCGTACCTTGGCGCACCGGCGCCATCGGCTGGGTGGCGACTTCACCGGTGGGCGTCGCGGGGTCGAGCAGTACCGTGAAGTTGCGCAGCACGCGTCCCGCCGCCCAGTTCGCCTCGACCATCAGGTCGATGTAGGGCTCGAGCACCGACACCGGCGAGGTGATGCGCAGGTAGGGCTGGCCGTTGGGGCCCGTCTCGACGGTGACCCGCGCACGCGCCAGCGCCGCCTGGTAGGACAGGTTGTTGTCGCGGTAGAGCCCCGGGTCGGCGATGCGCGCCGTGAGGGTGTCGAGCTCGTCGCGCGTGGCCGAGGTGAGCTCGACCCGCGCGGACAAGGGCTGCCCGAGCGCCGAATCGACGGTCAGGTTGCCGAGGCCCAGTGCAAACGCGCTGCCCGGCGCAGCCAACGCGAGCGCCAGCAGGCAGGGCTTGAATTTGGATGTTGCGCGCATGCGATCCCCTCGCGTCCAACGTTTATTGCAAAGAAACATAACATCATGGGTTTAGCTCCGCAAGCTAAACCCCGGTATTACCTTGTGTTTTTGCCCGCGGTCGTTGCGGCCCGCAGCGAATTTCATGCCGACGTACTAGGAAGCCACGCAAGTAATAGTCGGCCAATCCCGGCAGGGATACAACATCTTGTGGGGAGCGCGGCAGGGGGGCGCAACATCGGCGGTGTTGCTTTCCCGCGAAAGCGCGCCAAAAGCGCAAGTCGCGGGCCACGGCCGGGAACCCCGCGGGCCCCCGGCCGCGTCACATCAGCGACGTTCCGCGAGGATGCGCAGCATGCGCCGCAGCGGCTCCGCTGCGCCCCACAGCAACTGGTCGCCGACGGTGAAGGCCGACAGGTATTGCGGTCCCATCGCCAGCTTGCGCAGGCGCCCGACGGCGACGTCCAGCTTGCCGGTGATGGCCGCCGGCGTGAGCTCGCGGATGCTCGCTTCGCGGGTGTTGGGCACGAGCTTCACCCATTCGTTCGCGCCGGCGATGCGCTGCTCGATCTCGGCGAGCGGCAGGTCGCGGCGCAGCTTGATGGTCAGGGCCTGCGAGTGGCAGCGCATCGCGCCGATGCGCACGCACAGCGACTCCACGGGAATCGCGTTCGCCTCGCGGTCGTAGATCTTGTTGAGCTCGGCGCCGCCCTTCCACTCTTCCTTGGACATGCCGTCGCCCAGGTCCTTGTCGATCCAGGGGATGAGGCTGCCGGCGAGCGGCACGCCGAACTCCGTGGTCGGGAAGCCCGGGTCGCGCAGGATGCCCGCGACCTCGCGGTCGATGTCCAGGATCGACGACGCGGGGTCGTCGAGCAGGCCCTTGGCCACGCGGTGCGCCTCGCCCATCTGTGCCACCAGCTCGCGCATGTTCCTGGCACCCGCACCCGAGGCGGCCTGGTAGGTCATGCAGGTGACCCATTCCACGAGGTCGTCGGCGAGGAGCCCGGCGAGCGCCATGATCATCAGGCTCACCGTGCAGTTGCCGCCGATGAAGTCCTTGCCGCCGGCCGAGAGCGCCTTGTCGATCACGTGGCGGTTGACCGGATCGAGCACGATCACCGCGTCCTTCTGCATGCGCAGCGCGCTGGCGGCGTCGATCCAGTAGCCGTCGAAGCCCGCGGCGCGGAGCTTGGGGTGCATGGCGTTGGTCCAGTCGCCACCCTGGCAGGTGACGACGACGTCGAGGCCTTCGAAGGCCTTCGGGTCGTTGGCATCACGCACCGGGGGCGCGGCCTTGCCGACGGCGGGCGGCTTGCCGCCCGCCTGCGAGGTGGAGAAGAAGACCGGCTCGATATGCGCGAAATCGCCCTCTTCGAGCATTCGCTGCAACAGCACGGAGCCGACCATGCCACGCCAGCCGACGAGTCCTGCACGCATTTCTTTTGCCTTCCACCCGCGCACTGTCTCGGTTCGCACCCCGCCGCTCGCGGGATGGAAGCGGTGGACGTGCGAGACCCTAGGTCGTCTTTTTGGTGGTCTTGATGATCGTGATGGCGCGCGTCGCCGTGCCGGCGGAAGCCAGGGCGGTGACGAGGAACGGGGCTTGCGCGCGGATCATGGGCGTTACTGTAGCACGACCTCGCCTGTCATCCCGCCTCGCCGTCATCCCCGCGCAAGCGGGGATCCAGCCGTAGCGCTACTGTATTGCATCGACCCGCGCAAACATGCGTCGTGCATGTCCCTCGGCGAAGCGTGCGGCGGCCACCGGGGAATCGGTTTTCGCGATGACCCCGGCTCAAGCCCGATTCCCCGGCGTCCGCCGCGCCGATGGCCACGCACGACGCAAGCTTTGCGGCTTCCGCAGATACCAGTGCTCATGGGCTGCCCGTGGTTGCGCAGCGTTGGGGATGACCGCAGCGGCTGGCGCGTCCAAGACGGCGATGTGCGGCCGCCCGGCAACCGAGCAATCCGGCAACCAATCTTCGGCGATCAAGACCCGCGTGCGAGTCGGCGGGAGGTGCAATCGTGGACGCCTGGTGCAGATCGGCGCGGCGGACGTCGGGGGATCGGGCTTGAGCGGGTGTATCGCGAAAACCGATCCCCGACGGCTTCTACGCACGCCTGCGCCAGGCGGCTGCCGATCTGCGCCAGGCGGCTGCGATTGCGCAGCTGCCGCTCTACCCTCAGGCGGCTGCGATTGCGCATCTGCCGCTCTACCCCCGGGCGGCTGCGATTGCGCATAGGCCGCAATACCCCAGCGGCAAGGCTGGGTCCCCGCTTTCGCGGGGATGACGGCTCCCGGGACGGTCAGCCGCGCAGCGCGGCGACGACTGCGTCGCCCATGGCGCGCGTGCCGACCGTGGCCTCGCCCGGCCGCGCGATGTCGGCGGTGCGAAGTCCCTTGCCGAGCACGGCGCGGACCGCCTTCTCGATGCGCGCGGCGACGTCGTCGCGCGCGAAGGTGTGGCGGAACATCATCGCCGCCGACAGGATCATTGCCAGCGGGTTGGCGACACCCTTGCCGGCGATGTCGGGCGCCGAGCCGTGGATCGGCTCGTACAGCCCCTTGGCATTCGCGTCGAGCGAGGCCGAGGGCAGCATGCCGATCGAGCCCGCGAGCATCGAGGCCTCGTCGGAGAGGATGTCGCCGAACAGGTTGCCGGTGACGATGACGTCGAACTGCTTGGGCGCGCGCACGAGCTGCATCGCCGCGTTGTCGACGTACATGTGCGACAGCGCGACGCCGGGGTACTGCGACGCCATCGCCGTGACCGTCTCGCGCCACAGGATCGAGGTGTCGAGCACGTTGGCCTTGTCGACCGAGCAGAGCTTGCGGCCGCGCTTCATCGCCGTCTCGAAACCGACGCGCGCGATGCGCTCGATCTCCGAGCGCGCGTAGCGCATGGTGTCGAAGCCCTCGGGCTCGCCGGCGTCGGTGGTGCGCCGGCCGCGCGGCTCGCCGAAGTAGATGTCGCCGGTGAGCTCGCGCACGATGACGATGTCGAGGCCGGATACGACCTCGGGCTTGAGCGACGAGGCGTCGGCGAGCTCGGGGTAGAGCATCGCGGGACGCAGGTTGGCGAAGAGCCCCAGCGCCTTGCGGATGCCGAGGATGCCCTGCTCGGGCCGCAACGGCCGCGGCAGCGTGTCGTACTTCGGGCCGCCGACGGCCCCCATCAGCACCGCGTCGGCGTGGCGCGCCAGCGCGAGCGTGGCCTCGGGCAGCGGGTGGCCCGCGGCATCGTGGCCCGCGCCGCCGATGGCGCCCTGCTCGATCTCGAGCGCGAGCCCTTCGCCACGCAGCGCCTCGAGCACGCGCGCCGTCTCGGCAGCGATCTCCGGGCCGATCCCGTCGCCGGGCAGCATTGCGATCTTCAAGTCGTTTCCTTCACTACGTGTGGACGTTCGTGCCGCTGCGTCGCCGCGCGCAGCGTCGTCAGGCGAGCCAGGGCTCTTCGGCGAGGCGCTTGGCCTCGAAGGCGCGCACCTCGTCGGCGTGCTGCAGCGTGAGGCCGATGTCGTCCAGCCCGTTCACCAGCCGGTGCTTGCGCGAGGGGTCGACGTCGAAGGGATGCGTGAACGAGCCGTCGGGCGTGGCGACGCGCTGCGCGACGAGGTCGACCATCAGCCGGTAGCCCGGGAACGCGGCGACCTCGTCGAAGAGCTTCGCCACCACCGACTCGGGCAGCACGATGGGCAAAAGGCCCGTCTTGAAGCAGTTGTTGAAGAAGATGTCGGCGTACGAGGGCGCGAGGATGGCGCGGAACCCGTAGTCGTCGAGCGCCCAGGGCGCGTGCTCGCGCGAGCTGCCGCAGCCGAAATTGGCGCGCGCGAGCAGGATCGAGGCGCCCGTGTAGCGCGGCTGGTTGAGCACGAAGTCGGGGTTGAGCGGCCGCCTCGCGTTGTCCATCCCCGGCTCGCCCGTGTCGAGGTAGCGCCAGGCGTCGAACAGGTTCGGCCCGAAGCCGCTGCGCTTGATCGACTTCAGGAACTGCTTGGGGATGATCGCGTCGGTGTCGACGTTGGCGCGGTCGAGCGGCGCCACGAGCCCGTCGTGCTGCGTGAATGCTTGCATGTAGGGTGTCGCGGCGCGGCGGCGGGCGAGCCCCGCGGCCGCGCCGGCGGTTTCCTTCGGTTGCGGGGTGGGTTACTTCGGTTTGGCCTTGTCGGCGGCGTTCTCGACGGCCTGGCCCGCGGCCTTGGTGTCCTTGCCCATGCCTTCGACGGTGTTGCAGGCCGCGAGCCCGAGCGCGAAGCCCGACAGCGCCAGCAGGCCGATCATCTTCTTCAGCATACGAGTGCTCCCTTTGTGTGCTACCCGAAAAGTCGACGGACGTCGACGAAGTGGCCCGCGACCGCGGCGGCTGCCGCCATCGCCGGACTGACCAGGTGCGTGCGGCCGCCGGCGCCCTGGCGGCCCTCGAAATTGCGATTCGACGTCGACGCGCAGCGCTCGCCCGGCTCGAGCCGGTCGTCGTTCATGGCGAGGCACATCGAGCACCCCGGCTCGCGCCACTCGAAGCCCGCGTCGCGGAACACGCGGTCGAGGCCCTCGGCCTCGGCCTGGGCCTTCACCAGGCCGGAGCCCGGCACCACCATCGCCACCTTGATGCTGGAGGCGACGTGGCGGCCGCGCGCGACATTGGCGGCGGCGCGCAGGTCCTCGATGCGCGAATTGGTGCAGCTGCCGATGAACACCTTGTCGATGCGGATGTCGGTGATCGGCGTGTTGGGCACGAGGCCCATGTAGGTGAGCGCGCGCTCGATGCCCTCGCGACGCGCGGCGTCGCGCTCGCGCTCGGGGTCGGGAACGCGCCCCTCGATCGACACCACCATCTCGGGCGAGGTGCCCCAGGTGACCTGGGGCCGCACCTTCGAGGCGTCGATCACGTGCGTGACGTCGAAATGCGCGCCCTCGTCGGAATGCAGCGTGCGCCAGTGCGCGACGGCGCGGTCCCAGAGCTCGCCCGAAGGCGCGTACGGTCGCCCGCGCAGGTAATCGAAGGTGGTGTCGTCCGCGGCGATCATGCCGGCGCGCGCGCCGGCCTCGATCGCCATGTTGCAGACGGTCATCCGCGCTTCCATCGACATGGCGCGGATCGCCTCGCCCGCGAACTCGATGGCATGGCCGGTGCCGCCCGCCGTGCCGATGGTGCCGATCAGCGAGAGCACCAGGTCCTTGGCGGTGACGCCCGGCGGTGGGCGGTTGTCGAAGCGCACCAGCATGGTCTTCGAGCGCCGCGCGACGAGGCACTGCGTCGCCAGCACGTGCTCGACCTCGGAGGTGCCGATGCCGAAGGCGAGGCAGGCGAAGGCGCCGTGCGTGCTGGTGTGCGAGTCGCCGCAGACCACCGTCATGCCGGGCAGGGTCGCCCCGCTTTCGGGGCCGATCACGTGCACGATGCCCTGGCGGCGGTCGCGGAACGGGAAGTAGGCCTTGGCGCCAGTGGCGCGGATATTGGCGTCGAGCGTCTCGACCTGGGTACGCGAGACGGGATCGCGGATGCCCTCGTCCCAGTGCGTGGTGGGCGTGTTGTGGTCGGCCGTGGCGACGATCGAGCCGGTGCGCCAGGGCTTGCGCCCGGCCAGCCGCAAGCCTTCGTAGGCCTGCGGGCTGGTCACCTCGTGGACGAGGTGGCGGTCGATGTACAGCAGCACGGCGCCGTCGCCTTCGTCGCGGACGACGTGGCTGTCGAAGAGCTTGTCGTACAGGGTTTTGCGTTGCATGGCTTCGCGCGGCGCGCCATGGAGGAGAGGAGCGCGGGGCCGCGTGGTTCGATTATTGCATAAAGCCGCCGCCTCCCCCGCAGGGCCGCCCGCCCTCCATCACGCGCCGCGTGGCGTCCAGCGCGCGGCCAGCATCGCCGCGATGCGCGCGACCGCGGAGGCCACCGGCACCACCTGCGGGTCGATCGTCTCGGCCGGCGTCGCGCGCAGCCAGGTGAACTGCCGCTTGGCGAGCTGCCGCGTCGCCGCGATCGCGCGCTCGCGGAAGCTCGCGCGGTCGCACTCCCCGGCGAGATGCGCCCAGGCCTGGCGGTAGCCCACGGCGCGCATCGACGGCAGGCCGTCATGCAGCCGGGCGTCGGCGCGCAGCGCCGCGACCTCGTCGAGGAAGCCGGCGGCGAGCATGGCGTCGAAGCGCGCGGCGAGCTCGCGATGCAGCGCCGCGCGATCGCCGGGCAGGAGCGCCACCGCCAGCGCATCGTCCGCCACGCCGCGCGCCGCGCGGCGGCCCTGCAGCACCGACAGCGGCACGCCCGCGAGGGCGTGCACCTCGAGCGCGCGCTGGATGCGCTGCGAATCGTTGGGGGCGATGCGCGTCGCCGCGGCGGGATCGATGCGCGCAAGCTCGGCGTGCAACGCGGGCCATCCCTCGGCCGCGGCGCGCGCATCGAGGGACGCGCGCACGGCGGCGTCGCCCACCGGCAGCGCGGACAGGCCTTCGCGCAACGCCTTGAAATAGAGCATCGTGCCGCCCGCGACGATGGGCAGCGCGCCGCGCGAGCGCACCGACGCGATGGCGCGCGCCGCGTCGTCGACGAAGCGCGCCGTCGAATAGTGCTCGAAGGGCTCGACCAGGTCGAGGAGATGGTGCGGCACCGCCGCGCGCGTCGCCGCGTCGGGCTTGGCGGTGCCGATGTCCATGCGGCGGTACACCTGCGCCGAGTCGACGCTGACGATCTCGCCGCCGAGCTCGCGGGCGAGTGCCAGCGCGAGCGCGCTCTTGCCCGAGCCCGTCGGGCCCATCAGCAGCAGCACGGGCGCCATCAGCGCCCCCGCATGAACAGCCGGTCGAGGTCCCCGAGCGTCAAGCGGTACCAGGTCGGCCGGCCGTGGTTGCACTGGCCCGCGCGCTCGGTCGCCTCCATGTCGCGCAACAGCGCGTTCATCTCCGCCAGCGTGAGGTTGCGGTGCGCGCGCACCGCGGCGTGGCAGGCGATGGTGGAGAAGAGCTCGTCGCGATGGCGCGCCAGCACCGCGCTCGCGCCGAACTCGGTCAGGTCGTGCAGCACCGCGCGCGCCAGCGCGACGGCATCGGCGTCGCGTGCGATGGCGGGGATGGCCCGCACGGCCAGCGCCGAGGGCCCGATCGCGGCGACCTCGAAGCCCAGCGCCTCGAGCGTGGCGCGCTGCGCCTCGGCGGTGTCCATCTCCAGCGGCTCGGCGACGAAGGTCGCCGGGACCAGCAGCGGCTGGCGCGCCATCGCCGCCTCGCCCGACGCCGCCTTGAGCCGCTCGTAGACGATGCGCTCGTGCGCGGCGTGCATGTCGACCAGCACCAGGCCCTCGCGGTCCTGCGCGAGGATGTACACGCCATGGAGCTGCGCCAGCGCGAAGCCGAGCGGGTGCGCGTCGCCGCCCTCCGCGGCGCCGTCATACTCGCGACCGTCATCCCCGCGACCGTCATCCCCGCGACCGTCATCCCCGCGACCGTCATCCCCGCGACCGTCATCCCCGCGACCGTCATCCCCGCGACCGTCATCCCCGCGACCGTCATCCCCGCGCAAGCGGGGACCCACCCCGCCGGCACCGCCTTCCGCGGCTCGCGTACCGAAGAGTCGCGCGTAGAACGGTGACGGCTCCATCGCCTCGGCGCCGCGCGCCTCGCCGATGCCTGCCCGGCCCGAGACGAGCTCCAGCGGGCGTTGCACGCGCGGCGCGCCCGCGGCGAACTCGGCGTCGCTGCGCAGGCCCGCGGCGCTGGTCGGCGCGGCGTCGGCGCCCGGGGGCGGTATGCGCGCCGCGGCGATGCCGAGCCGCTCCGCGGCCGACACCGCGGGTTGCGCGGCGGCCGTCGCCGCGAGTGCGCGCTCGACCGCATGCCGCACGAACTGGTGCACGGCGCCACTGTCGCGGAAGCGCAGCTCGGTCTTCTGAGGGTGCACGTTCACGTCGACGGCGCGCGGGTCGAGGGTCAACCACAGCACGTAGCCCGGCGCGCGATCGTGGTGGAGCACGTCGCGGTAGGCCTCGCGCAGCGCATGCGCGAGCACGCGGTCGCGCACGAAGCGCCCGTTGACGAACACGTACTGGCCGCCACCCTTGGCGGCATAGGCAGGCCGCAGCGCGCAGCCCTGCAGCGTGATGGCGCCACCGTCGGCGTCGACCTCGGCCGCCGCGGCGGTGAAGCCTTCGCCGAGCAGCGCGTCGATGCGCGCACGCCGTGCCGACGGCAGCAGGCGGTGCTGCACGCGGCCGTTGTGCGCCAGCGAGAACGCGATGTCGGGGCGGGCCAGCGCGATGCGCGTGAACGCCTCCGCCACGTGCGCCCATTCGGTGGCCTCGGCGCGCAGGAACTTGCGCCGCGCCGGCGTGTTGAAGTAGAGCTCCTCGACGCTCACCGTGGTGCCCGAGGCGAGGGCCGCGGGCTCGATGCTGCCGGCCTGGCCACCCTCCACCTCGAGCCGCCAGGCGTGCGGCTTGCCACGCCGCCGCGAGGTCAGCGCGAGCCGCGACACCGAGGCGATGGACGCCAGCGCCTCGCCGCGGAAGCCGAGCGTTGCGATCGCGGCGAGGTCCGAAGGCACGGCGATCTTCGAGGTCGCGTGCCGCGCCAGCGCCAGCGGCAGCTCGTCGCGCTCGATGCCGTCGCCGTCGTCGGCAACGCGCAGGCGCTTCACGCCGCCGCCCGCGACGTCGACGTCGATGGCGGTCGCGGCGGCGTCGAGCGCGTTTTCAAGCAGCTCCTTCAGCGCCGCGGCGGGCCGCTCGACCACTTCGCCGGCGGCGATCTGGCTGATCAGCAGGTCGGGCAACGCGCGGATGGTCATCGCGACATCCCATCGCCGGCGCAAAGCGTCATCGCGCCAATCCTTCACTCCAGCGCGCGTAGATCGACGAGGCCACGCCGTGCAGCGCGCCGACGCGCGCGGGGAGCTCGCGGCGGATCTCGGCCTCGCTTTGCAGCGCCCCGGCCGAGCGCGCCGGCAGCTCGTCCGCACCCGAGCGGCACCACGTGTCGACGAGGTCTTCGGTCATCTCGACATGGCATTGCATCCCGATGTGGCGGTCGTCGACCACGTAGGCCTGGTTGGGATTGAAGGTGTTGGCGAGCACGCGTGCCGCGCCTGGCGGAAGATCGAAGGCATCGTAATGCCACTGGAAGGCGGTGAAGCGCGCGCGCCCGCCGAACCACCCGGTGTCGGTCGCCTCGACATCGATCCAGCCGATCTCCGCCTGCGCCGCCCGGGTCACGCGCGCACCCAGCGCGCGCGCCAGCAGCTGGCCGCCGAGGCAATGCCCGATCACGGGAACGCGCGCGTCGACGGCGTCGCGCAGCAGCGCGCAGGCGGGCTCGATCCACGGCAGCGCGTCGTTGACGCTCATGGGTCCGCCCATCATGCCGATGCCGGCGAAGGCGCGAGGGTCCTTCGGCACCGAGTCGCCCGCGTCGAGCGCGACGAGCTGCCAGGGGATGCGCTGCGCGTCGAGCCACTCGGCGAAGTACGCGGGGCCCTCGGTGCGGGAAAAGCGCAGGATCGCGATCGGAAGCATCGGGCGCGGGACGACTACAATCCGCGAATGTTATCAGCCGCCCGCCTCCCTGCCTTCGCGCTCGCCGTCCTCGCCTTCGCGCTCTGCGCAGGCCGGGCATGCGCCGATGCGCCCCCCGCCGACGTCGTCGCGCCCGGCCCGCACCTCAAGGTCGAGGGTGCGCCACCGGCGCGCGCCGCGCTGGCCGCGAGGCTCGCCCCCTACTCGGAGTTCAGGCCGCGCCTCCTCGCGTCCTGGCATCCCACCGAGCGCAAGCTCGTGGTGTCGACGCGCGTCGCCAACACCGTGCAGCTCAACCTCGTCGCGGCGCCGCTCGCCCCCCTCGAGCCACTCACCGACTTCGCCGACCCGGTGCGCCAGGGCGGCTTCTGGCCGGCGAAACCCGAGGCGCTGGTGTTCGCGCGCGACACCGGCGGCAACGAGCAGACCCAACTCTACCGGCTCGACGCCGGCGCGCACGCGCCGACGCTCCTCACCGACGACCAGCGCGCGCACCGCGTGATCGGCATCAACCGCGCGCGCGACCGCCTGCTGCTCGGCTCGGTGGCGCTGGACAAGAACGGCAAGCAGGACCAGCCGCTGCTCGACCTGACGTTGCTCGACCCGCTCGACCCCGATCATCCCCGGCACGTCGCGACGCTGCCCGGAACGCTGTGGGACGACGCCGACTTCTCGTTCGACGACAAGCGCGTGGTGCTGATCAACGCGCAGTCGATCAGCGAAAGCCGGGTGTTCGTGCTCGACCTCGAGACCGGCAAGCGCACGCGCGTGATGCCGCCCGCCGACGAGCTGCCGCGCGAGCCCTCGGCCTCGACCTCGCCCGCCTTCGCGCGCGACGGCCGGCACGTGTTCCTCACCACCGACCGCGACGGGCTCTTCCAGCGCGCGGCGCGGCTCGACCTCGCGACCGGCAAGCTCGAGTACTTCGGCCCCGACAACTGGGACGCCGAGGACCTGCGCGTCTCGCCGGACGGACTGACGGTGGCGCTGGTGATCAACGAAGGCGGCGCGGGCACGCTCAGGCTCTACGACGCCGAGAGCCTCGCCGAGATCGCCGGCCCGAAGCTCCCGGCCGGACGCGCCTCGCGCCTGCAGTGGCGGCCGGACTCGAGCGAGATCGCCTTCAACCTCGAGTCCGCCGCGAGCCCGAACGAGGTGTGGAGCTTCATGCCGCGCAACGGCCAGGTCACGCGCTGGACGGAGAATCGCGTCGCCGGCATCGATCCCGCGGGCTTCAGCGCGCCCGAGGCCATCCAGTGGAAGGCCTCCGACGGCCTCGTGATCCACGGCTTCCTCAACCGCCCGCCGGCGCGCTTCACCGGCCCGCGGCCGGTGGTGGTCTACATCCACGGCGGCCCCGAAGGCCAGTCGCGCCCGGGGTTCTTGGGTCGCTGGAACTACCTGATCGACGCCATGGGCGTGGCGGTGATCGAGCCCAACGTGCGCGGCTCGACCGGCTACGGCAAGGAGTTCGTGCGCCAGGACAACGGCCGGCTGCGCGAGGAATCGGTGAAGGACATCGGCGCGCTGCTCGACTGGATCGGCACGCAGAAGGACCTCGACGCGACGCGCGTGGTCGTGGCCGGCGGCAGCTACGGCGGCTACATGAGCCTCGCCACCGCCACGCATTACGACGCGCGCATCGCCGGCACGATCGACGTGGTCGGCATCGCCAACTTCGTGAGCTTCCTCGAGAACACCGAAAGCTACCGGCGCGACGCGCGGCGCGTCGAGTACGGCGACGAGCGCCAGCCGTCGATGCGCGAGTTCCTGACGCGCATCTCGCCGGTGACCAATGCCGCGAAGATCACCAAGCCGCTGCTGGTGGTCGCGGGCCGCAACGACCCGCGCGTGCCGTGGACCGAGTCGCAGCAGATCGTCGACACAGTGAGGAAGAACGGCGGCAAGGTCTGGTACCTGCTCGCCGACAACGAGGGGCACGGCTTCCAGCGCAAGGACAACGCCGACTACTACTTCCTCACGCTGGTGGAGTTCGTCGCCGCGGCCACCGGCACGCCCGCGCTCGCGCCCTGACGGCGCCTCGCCGTTCCCGCGCAAGCGCACCGTCATCCCCGCGCAAGCGGGGATGACGTCACATCTGCTTGAAGCGGTGCAGGAACTGCCGCGAGATCGGCAGCCTGTCGGGCCGCGCCTTGAGCAGCACGAACTGGCGCTCGGCGTCCTCGCGCAGCACGCCGGAAACCGCATCGAGGTTGACGATGGTGCCGCGGTGCACCTGCCAGAAGCGCTCGGGGTCGAGCCCGGCGAGCAGGTCCTTCAAGGGCGTGCGGATCAGCGCCTCGGACTGCGCGAGCACCACGCGCGTGTACTTGGTGTCCGACTGGAAGAACAGCACCTCCTCCACTGCGATCAGCTTGACCTGCTTGCCCACCGCCGCCTTGATCCAGCGCATGCGCGCGCTCGCCTGCGCCGGCGCCACGCTGCGGAGCTGGTCGAGCAGCGAGGTCAGGTCGGCCGGCGGCGAGGCGAGCTTCTTCTTCATGCGCTCGACGGTCTGCGCGAGGCGCTCCGACTCGACGGGCTTCAGCAGGTAGTCGACCGCACCCGCCGCGAAGGCGCCGATGGCGTACTGGTCGTAGGCGGTGATGAACACCACGTGGCAGTCGCCGCCGATCAGCGCGGCGACGTCGAGCCCGCTCTTGCCCGGCATGCGCACGTCGAGGAAGGCGATCTGCGGGCCGTGCAGGTCGAACAGCGCCAGCGCCTCGTCGCCGTCGGCGGCCTCGGCGACGATCTCGCACTCGGGCCAGAGCTCGGCGAGCTTGTCCTTGAGGCGCTCGCGCATCAGCGGCTCGTCTTCGGCGATCAGGGCGGTGGCGTGCATGATCTGGGCTCTCGCTGGGGAACGGTCGGGGTCGTCAGGAGCGTGCGACGGCCACGGGTCCGGCGGCGCCCGCCGGGACATCGATGACGGCGGGCGCCCTGGCCGCGGCGGCGCCCTCGCGCGGCATCACGATGCGGGCGAAGAAGCCGCGCGGAGCGTTGGCGCCGAGCTCCAGTGCCGCGGCGCCACCGTACAGGAGCTCGAGCCGCTCGCGGATGTTGGCGAGGCCGATGCCCTGCCCCGGCGCACCGCTCCCCGCGAGCCCCGCGCCGGTGTCGGCGACCTCGAGCACCAGCCTGCCGTCGACGGTGCGCGCCGACACGTCGATGCGGCCACCGCTGGGCGAAGGCTCGATGCCGTGCTTGATGGCGTTCTCGACCAGCGTGATCAGCATGCCCGGCGGCAGCGGCAGGTCGGCGAGCGCGGGCTCGACCGCGATGCCGAACTCGAGGCGGCGCGACAGGCGCGTCTGCATGATCGACAGGTAGGCCGCGCACAGGGCCGCGTCGTCGCCCACGGTGGTGGTCTCGTTGCGCATCGCGGGCGTGGCGGCGCGCAGGAAGCGGATCAGGTCGCTGATCAGGCGCGCGGCCTGCGGCGCACCCTTCTCGGCGAGCTGCTGCGCGCTGCCCAGCGTGTTGAACAGGAAATGCGGCTCGATCTGCAGCTGCAGCATCTTGAGCTTCGACTCGGCGAGCTGGCGCGACAGCTCCGACTGGCGCGCCTCGGCCTCGAGCCGCGCGGTGAGCGCCGCGTACTCGCGGTTGCGGAGCTGCGAGATCAGCGCCACCAGCAGCGCGTACAGGAAGCTGAACACGAGGCCCGCGGTGAGCCCGTGGCGCAGCCGCGTGTAGTCCTTGAGGAGCTCGAGCGGGTTCTCGCCGTTGATGAAGCCGACGATGCCCGCGCCGGCCAGCGTGCCGAGGATCAGGAAGACGACGGGGTCGAGCACCACGCGCCGGAAGATGCGCCCCTTGAGGCGCCGGAAGCCGAACCACGCCGACACGCCCGACCAGACCAGCAGCAGCACGACCACGTTGAACAGCACCGCGGCCTCGCCGAAGGACATGTTCCAGGGAAGCTGCGCGCCCAGCCAGGCGACGGCGGTGGTGGCGGCCACCAGCACGGCGAGCCAGCGCCATCCTTCCTGGAAGAACCAGCGGTCGAAGGAGCGCACGTCGCGCCGCTCCATCTCGGTGAGCGAGGCGAGCAACCGCTCGGCGAAGGCGTCGTAGCGCGACATGTCGGGGCTCATTCTAGGCATCGACCGTGCCGGGGCGTCGCCGGGACCGACCAATGCCGGCTGGCGGCGACCACCGCCGCCCGGCTGCGACCGATGCCGATCCGTGGCGACGGCGGCCGTCGCCCGGCCGCGGACGGGGCACGGCCCGTGCCGACCGGCCGGGAAACCGCTGCCGCTCAGAGGCCGCGCGCGATGCGCGCGAACGCCGAGTGGTTGTGGATCGACTCGAAGTTCTCGGCTTCGACCGCGAAGGCGGCGATGCGCCGGTCGTCGCGCAGGCGCGCTGCGACGTTGCGAACCAGGTCCTCGACGAAGCGCGGGTGGTCGTAGGCGTGCTCGGTGACGTACTTCTCGTCGACGCGCTTCAGGATCCCGTAGAGCTCGGCGGAGGCCTCTTCCTCGGCGATGCGCAGGAGCTCGGCCACGAACACCGGCGCCGCCGGCCGCGCGACGATGCGGATCGCCGAGCGCTGGCTGTGCGCGCCGTAGGCCGAGATCTCCTTGGAGCAGGGGCACAGCGAGGTCACGGGCGCCACCACCTCGAGCGTCTGAAGGTAGCCCGGCGCCGCCCCGTCGCGCGCGGCAAGGCGCTCGCCGGTGATGCGCACCTCGTAGTCCATCAGGCTCGCCACGCCCGACACCGGCGCGGTCTTGCGCACGAAGAACGGGAAGGCGAACACGATGCGGCCCGCCGGGGCGTCGAGCCTCGCCACCAGGTCGTCGCAGAGCGCGCGGAAGCCCCCCACCGACAGCGGCGGGGCGCCGGGCGCGAGCGCGTCCTCGAGCAGCGCCACCAGCCGCGACATGTGCGTGCCCTTCTGCGTCGCCGGAAGCGCGACGGTGACGTCGCAGGTCGCGACGGTCGGGCGCGCGACGCCATCGGCGTCGACGAAGGACAGCGGGTAGCGCAGGCCGCGGATGCCGACCTGGTCGATCGCGAGCTCGCGCGAGTCGTGCCAAGCCTGGACGTCGGCCATCTCGGGCATGAGCTCGCGGGGCGTCTGGGGCTTGTTCATCATCGTTTCCGTAAATGCCAGCGTATCACGGGCCATCTTCCCGGCCGCCCCCCCCCCGGCGCCTGCGGGCGCGTCGTGCGGTGGCCTCAGCTTCGCCGCTCCACGATCCAGTCGGCGATGTCGCCGAGCCGCCGCGCGGGAGCGCCGAAGGGCTCGAGCGCGCGATGCGCGTCGGCGCGCAAGGCCTGCGCCCGCGCCCGCGCCGCGTCGAGGCCCCAGGCGGTGACGTAGGTCGACTTGCCGTCGGCCGCGTCCTTGCCCGCGGTCTTGCCCAGCGATTCGGTGCTCGCTTCCGCGTCGAGGATGTCGTCGACCACCTGGAATGCGAGCCCCACGGCCGCGGCGTAGCGTTCCAGTGCAGCCTCCAGCGCGGCCTCGCGCGGGCCATCGCCTTGCGCGGCACACGCGGCGGGGCCCGGCGCGGCGCTCCCCGCCTGCGCGCCGAGCAGCACCGCGGCGCGGATCAACGCACCGGTCTTGAGGCGGTGCATCGCCTCGAGGGCGCCCACTGCCTGCGTGCGTCCCGTGGCGTCGAGGTCGATCTGCTGGCCGGCCACCATCCCGAGGACGCCCGCGGCGTCCGCCAGCGTGGCCAGCGCGCGGCCGGGATCGGGCAGGTCGGCGAGCTGCCGGAAGGCCAGCGCCTGCAGCGCGTCGCCGGCCAGCAGCGCGGTGGCCTCGCCGAAGGCCACGTGGCAGGAGGGCCGGCCGCGGCGCATGTCGTCGTCGTCCATGCAGGGCAGGTCGTCGTGCACCAGCGAGTAGGCGTGCACCATTTCCAGCGCTGCCGCGGCGGCGTCGACCCGGGCTTGCTCCGCGCCCGCGAGCTCGCCGGCCGCATAGGCCAGCAGCGCGCGCACGCGCTTGCCGCCGCCCAGCACCGCGTAGCGCATGGCCTCCGCGAGCCGCTCCCCGCCGGGGACCTCGCCCGCGAGCCTTCGCTCGAGGACCGATTCGGTGTGCTGCTGACGCGCGCGGGCCCAGCCGCCGAACGCCGCGTCAGGCGTCGTCGCCATCGGGCTCGAAGGCCTTCAGCACGCCCTTCTCGAGCACCAGCACGTCCTGCTGGGCCTCCTTGAGGGCCCCCTGGCAGAACTGCAGGAGCTCCGCGCCGCGCTTGTACGCAGCGAGTGCTTCCTTCAGCGGGAGCTCGCCGCCTTCCATGCGCTCGACCAGTGCCTCGAGCTCGGCGAGGGCCGCCTCGAAGCTCGCGGGCGAGGAGGAAGGATGGGCGTCCATGGCATTCGGGTGGAAAGGGCGGATGGGAGGGGGTTGAACCCCGGCGGGCGAGGACCGATATCGCAGCTAAGGTCTTGACCTGCCTACGGAAACCGTTTATATTAGCACGGTTGTCGCTGCAGCCGAAGTCGAAGTTTCGAAGCTTTCGCACGGCTGACTTGGCATGGCGGTCCGGGGGTCTCGCGGTCGGGGAATCCCGGGTTGTTGGGTTGGGTTGGTTGCATTCCGGGAGGCCCCGACGGGGCCCGTCACCCGGTCGAAAGGATTCGGCTGATGTCCTCTGTTGCGAAGGTGGCGCGCCTCCCCGAGGCGCCCTCGCAGTTGCATGCGTCCCCGCAGTTCCCTGCGTCCTGGTATTGCGACCCTCGCGTATTCCAGGCGGAGATGCGCGCGCTGTTCCCGCGCGCGCCGGGCTACGTCGGGCACGAGCTGATGGTCCCCGAGGTCGGCGACTACCTCGCGCTCGCGACGCGCGACAACGCCCAGGCGCTGGTGCGCAACGCCGGCGGGGTCGAGCTCCTGTCGAACATCTGCCGCCACCGCCAGGCCATCATGCTCACCGGCAAGGGCAACGCGCCGGCGATCGTCTGCCCGATCCATCGCTGGACCTACGACTTGAAGGGCGAGCTCATCGGCGCGCCGCAGTTCGCGCAGAAGCCCTGCGCGAGCCTCGCACGCACGCCGCTCAAGCACTGGAACGGCCTCCTGTTCGACGGCCCGCGCGACCCCGCGCGCGACCTGGCGCACCTCGAGGTCGGTGCGCTCGACTTCTCGGGCTTTGTGTACGACCACACGCACGTGCACACCTGCCACTACAACTGGAAGACCTTCATCGAGGTCTACCTCGAGGACTACCACGTCGGCCCGTTCCACCCGGGCCTCGGCCACTTCGTCACCTGCAGCGACCTCGCCTGGCAGTTCGCCGAGTGGGGAAGCGTGCAGACCGTCGGGGTCAACAACGGCCTCGTCAAGCCGGGTTCGCGCGCCTACGAGCGCTGGCACAAGGCCGTGCTCGCGTACTACCGCGGCGAGACCCCGCCCAACGGCGCGATCTGGCTCACCTACTACCCCAACATCATGGTGGAGTGGTATCCGCAGGTGCTGGTGGTGAGCACGCTGATCCCGCAGGCCGTGGACCGCACGCTCAACGTGGTCGAGTACTACTACCCCGAGGAGATCGCGCTGTTCGAGCGCGAGCTCGTCGAGGCCGAGCGCGCTGCCTACGCCGAGACGGCGAAGGAGGACGACGAGATCGCCGAGCGCATGGACGCGGGCCGAAAGGTCCTGTACGCGCAAGGTCGCAGCGAGGTTGGCCCCTACCAGTCGCCGATGGAGGATGGCATGCGCCACTTCCACCAGTTCTACCGGCGGCAGATGGGCGACACGCTGGCCGCGCTCGACCTGCGCGGATGACCTACTCGACGCTGATTTCGCCCGCCGGGCTCGCCGCGCTGCTCGACGGCGCCGGCGGGGCCGGGTCCCCGCGCACCGTGGTCGTCGACGTGCGCCACGACCTCGCGCAGCCCGAGCGCTGGGGCGAGGAGCAGTACCGCGCGTCCCGCATCCCCGGTGCGCGCTTCGCCCACCTCGACCGCGACCTGTCGGGGCCGAAGACCGGCCGCAACGGCCGGCACCCCTTGCCCTCGCCCGGCGAGGCCACCGCGCTGTTCGGCCGGCTCGGCATCGACGCCGGCACGCAGGTGGTCGCCTACGACCAGGGGCCCGGCATGTTCGCCGCTCGCCTGTGGTGGATGCTGCGCTGGCTCGGCCACGAGGCCGCGGCCGTGCTCGACGGCGGCTTCGCGCGCTGGCAGCGCGAGGGACACCCCGCCGAAACCGGTGAAATCCCCGGCGCCGCCGTGGCCGTCGAGCGCCCCGGCTCGGGCGCCGCCGCGCCACGCGTCTTCGTGCCGCGGGTGACGCTCCCCACCGCCAGCGTGCAGGACGTCCTCGACAGCCTCCCGACGCATGCGCGCTTCGTCGTCGACGCGCGCGCGCCCGAGCGCTTCCGCGGCGAGGTCGAGCCGCTCGACCCGGTGGCGGGCCACATCCCCGGCGCGCACAACTGGCCCCACGCGCGCAACGTGGAGGCCGACGGCCGCTTCAAGCCGGCGGCCGAGCTTGCCGGCGCCTTCGCCGAGTTCCTCGGTCCCACGCCGCCCGAGCATGTCGTGCACCACTGCGGCAGCGGCGTCACCGCCTGCCACAACATCCTCGCCATGATGCACGCGGGCTACCCCGCCACGACGCTGTTCCCGGGCTCGTGGAGCGAATGGGTGGCCGACCCCTCGCGCCCGGTCGCCACGGGGCGCGGGTAGCCTTCGCGCCCGGTCGGCAGGGGCCGCGGCTGGCCTCGGCGCCCGGCCCGGCCTCCTCGGGCCGGGGTGAAAACTCCGCAACGGCGGGGCTCAATACTCGCGTTCATCCCGGCAGGGGCGCGTTCATCCTTCTCGTGGGCGTCCGGTCGCATCGCCGTTGTGGCGATCGCCCGGGCGGTCGTAACGTGCATGCCATCGACGGGGCGGAAACTCCCTGCCTCGTACGTGCGAAGGAGAAGAACATGAACATGCAACACGGAAGACTCGCACCCGCCGCGGTCGCTGCCGTGCTCGCGCTGTCGCTCGGCGCGGCGTTCGTCGCACGCTACGGGCTCGCCGCCGATTTCGCCCACGACGCCTCGGCGTTGCTTTCGCTGCTCGCGGTGGTGTTCGTGCCCGGCGTCGGTGCCGCGGCGTTCGCCATCCTGCGCGAGCTGGTCGACGTCAAGGTCGCGGTCGCGCCGAAGGCGAAGGAAGCCGCGATGCCGCCGGCCTCCGTCGTCGCGCCGGCAGGCCTCGCCGGCGTCGGCCTCCCCTCGGGGAACATCGACACACCGGTGCCGGTTGCTGCGCACGCCGCCGCCGACATTCCGTCGCTGACGGAGGTCCGCGTCGAGCGCAGGCAACGCGAGCGTCGCGCGGCTTCGGCGCCGCGTCTCAAGCTGCCCGTCGCCGGCTGAACGGGCAGCGCGTCAAAGTCGCCAGCGCGCGAGCTCGCGATACGGGGGATGCCCGTGCGCGGCTCGCGATGCCGGCGGCGCCCGGTTCGCCTGCCACAGCACGAAGGCATCCACGGGCCAGGCGATCGGCGTCACCGCCAGCGCATCGACCTCGTCGGGATCCCGGCAGCGCCTCGCCAGCGTGACGTGCGGCGCGAAGCGCCTCGCCTCGACGGGAAACCCCCCGGCTGCAAGTGCCAGGTGCAGCGATTGCGCGAGCATCGCGAGCCCGGCCGGCGGCCTTTCGGGTGCGATCCACGCGACCCGCGCGTGCCGGAAGCTGCCCGGCGTCGCGAGCGACAGCGTGAAGGGCGCGGGCAGGCCCTCGAGCGACGCACCCAGCGCGCACAGCGCGGGGACGCGGGCATCGTCGACCTCGCCCACGAACGCGAGCGTGAGGTGCAGCGACGCGGCGCGCGTCGCCCGCCCGCCGGCGGCCCGCGCGAACGCCAGGGCGAGCCGCTCCAGCGCGGCGCGTTGCGCGTCGCCGGGCACGAGGGCGAAGAACGCGTTCCCCATCGCCCTATCGTAACGACAACGCCGCGCCGCCGTACTGAAACGCCGCGCCGTCGTCCTGAAACGGCGCCGCGCGCGCTGCTGAAGAAAGCGTCGCGCCCGTTGCTGAAAAAAAAACGCCGCGCCCCCTCGCGGCGGCGCAGCGCGAGCACTGCGAACGGCAAAGTCTGAAAGCGTCAGCCGTTGGCCACCGACCGCTTGGCCTCGTGGCCGTCGAAGAACTGCTCGTCCTCGGTCGAGTTCTTGAGCGCGGTGGTCGAGGCCTCGGCGCCCTGGATGGTGGTCGTCACCGCGTCGAAGTAGCTCGTGCCCACCTCGCGCTGGTGCTTGACCGCCGAGAAGCCGCGCGCGACCGCGGCGAACTCGTTCTCCTGCAGCTTGACGAAGGCGCTCATGCCGTTGCGCGCATAGCCGTGCGCGAGGTCGAACATCGAGTAGTTGAGGCTGTGGAAGCCCGCCAGGGTGATGAACTGGAACTTGTAGCCCATGGCGCCCAGTTCGCGCTGGAAGCGCGCGATGGTGGCGTCGTCGAGGTTCTTCTTCCAGTTGAACGACGGCGAGCAGTTGTAGGCGAGGAGCTTGCCCGGGTATTTCGCGCGGATCGCCTCGGCGAAGGCCCCGGCGAATTCGAGGTCGGGCTTGCCGGTCTCGCACCAGATCAGGTCCGCGTAGGGCGCATAGGCGAGCCCGCGCGCGACCGACTGCTCGAAGCCCGCGCGAGTGCGGTAGAAGCCCTCCAGCGTGCGCTCGCCGGTGAGGAAGGGCCGGTCGTTGTCGTCGACGTCCGAGGTGACGAGGTCGGCGGCCTCGGCGTCGGTGCGCGCGAGCACGATGGTCGGCACGCCCATCACGTCGGCCGCGAGCCGCGCGGCGACGAGCTTGTCGACGGCCTCGCGGGTGGGTACCAGCACCTTGCCGCCCATGTGGCCGCACTTCTTGACCGAGGCGAGCTGGTCCTCGAAGTGCACGCCGGCGGCGCCCGCCTCGATCATCGCCTTCATCAGCTCGAAGGCGTTGAGCACGCCGCCGAAGCCCGCTTCCGCATCGGCGACGATGGGCGCGAAGTAGTCGACCTCGCCCCGCCCTTCCATGTGCTCGATCTGGTCGGCGCGGATGAAGGTGTTGTTGATGCGGCGGACCACCGCCGGCACCGAGTTGACCGGGTACAGCGACTGGTCCGGGTACATCTCGCCCGCGACGTTCGCATCGGCGGCGACCTGCCACCCCGAGAGGTAGATCGCCTTCAGCCCCGCCTTCACCTGCTGCAGCGCCTGGTTGCCGGTGAGCGCGCCCAGCGTGTTGACGTAGGGCTCGTCGTTCACCAGCTTCCACAGCTTCTCGGCACCGCGGCGTGCCAGCGTGTGCTCGATCTGCAGCGAGCCGCGCAGGCGCACCACGTCCTCGGCGGTGTAGCCGCGTTGGATGCCGTGCCAGCGCGGGTTCTCCGCCCAGTCCTTCTTGAGTCTTGCCGCTTCCAGGTCGTAATTCATGCCCATCACTCCCGTTCCATTCGTCGGTCGCGCGACGCTGCCTTGCGTTCGCGCGAGGTTCGCCACGCCCACATGGGCGCACGTCGTGCACGGCGCCGGCGGGGATGGCTCGCGCGGCGCGGCGGGCCCGGGTCGGGGTGGGAGGTCCCGGTGGCCGCGGAAACGGCCCGGGGCGGATGGCACCCGGGACGCTCGTGACAAATTCACGGTAACAAAGTGATGGGGTGGTTTCAAGCGCTTTTGATGCGCCGCACGATAAAAATTACCGCATTTAATCAATATATTAGAAATGCATTCCGCAGAACGGAAAGCATTTAGGCCTGGATGACCGAGTGCCCTCTCGCGGTGCAAGGAAGGGGTTGGTGTCCAGGGACAGGGCTTCGGATCGATGTTCCGTAACCTGTTGAATCGACGTGATTCGGATTGCCAGGTACTCCGTATTGCACTGCATGCGGCACATTCTGTGGTGTGGAAAGCGATTCCGTTCGCGGCTTCGAGGTGCCGTGAGCTTGCGAGCCGGTTTCATCGACATGACGCGTCGGACTAACGAGTCGCGTGCGGCACCGTTATGCTTGGTCCATGCCTCCGGTGCCCAAGCACGCAGCGATCCGTCAGTCCCCTGCGCGGCTGCGCGCCGCCGGCGCGATCGCCGCCGCGGCGATCCTGCTCCTCGCGCCGCTCACGGCGCAGGGAGACGACGCGGCCGCCGCCGCCGAGCGCGGCCGCAACCTTGCCGCGGGTTGCGCGATCTGCCACGGCAGCAATGGCGTGAGCCGCGATGTCGTGCCCTCGCTCGCCGGCATGCGCGAGGCCGACCTCGTCGTCACCATGCAGGCCTACAAGGCCGGCGCGCGCCAGGGCACGGTGATGCCTCAGCTCGCGCGCGGCTACAGCGACGCGCAGATCGCGCTGATCGCGCGCTGGTTCGCGGAGCAGCCGCGATGAGCCGCGTCCGGCCGGCCCCCGCCCCGCGAGCTGCGCTTGCGCGCAACCCGTCGAGGCGGCGCTTCGTGCAGCACCTCGCCGCCGGCGGGGCACTCGCGCTCGGCGGTGCCTTCTCGCCGGGCGGCCTGCTCGTGCCGCGTGCACGCGCCGCGGAAGGGACGAAGCCTCGCGTCGTGGTCGTCGGCGGCGGCTTCGGCGGCGCCACGGCCGCGCATTACCTGCGCATGTGGAGCGGTGGCGCGGTCGACGTGACGCTGGTCGATCCGGAAGCCACGCTGGTGAGCTGCCCGCTGTCGAACCTGGTGATCGGCGGCAGCCTCGACATCGACGCGGTGACGCGCCCGCTCGCCACGCTCGCAGACCGCCACGGCGTGAAGCTCGTGCGCGACACCGCGCTCGCCGTCGATCCCGATCGCCGCACCGTGAAGCTCGCCGGCGGCGGGATGCTCGCCTACGACCGGCTGGTGCTCTCTCCGGGCGTCGACGTCGTCTACGACAAGGTCGAAGGGCTGGCGACGCCCGAGGCTCGCGCGCGCGTCCTGCATGCCTGGCAGGCGGGGCCGCAGACCGTGGCGCTGCGACGGCAGCTCGAGGCGATGCGCGACGGCGGGGTGTTCGCCATCTCCATTCCCGCGGCGCCCTACCGCTGCCCGCCGGGACCCTACGAGCGCGCCTGCCAGGTCGCGTGGTACCTGAAGCGCGCCAAGCCGCGCAGCAAGGTGCTGATCTTCGACGCCAACGCCGACGTCACCTCCAAGGCCGCGCTGTTCAAGGCGGCGTGGGCGGGCGAGTACAAGGGCCTCGTCGAGTACATCCCCAACCGCACGCTCGTGGGCGTCGACGCCGCGACGCTCACCGCGAAGTTCGAGGTCGACCCCGACCAGCGCATCGACGTGCTGAACGTGATCCCGCCCAACCGTGCCGGCGCAATCGCGCACCAGGCCGGCGTGGTCACCGCCAACGGGCAATGGTGCGAGGTCGATTTCCTCACCTTCGAGTCGATCAAGGTGAAGAACGTGCACGTGCTGGGCGACGCCATCCAGATCGCGCCGCTGATGCCCAAATCGGGCAGCATGGCCAACAACCAGGCGAAAGTCTGCGCGGCCGCGATCATCGCGCTCCTCGCCGGTCGCGAGCCCATGCAGGACCCGGCGATGCTCAACACCTGCTACAGCTTCATCACCGACAAGGACGTGGTGCACGTCGCCTCGGTGCACCAGTACAGCCGCGACAAGCGGACCTTCGAGCCGGTGGCCGGCGCGGGCGGGCTCTCGCCTGCGGCGAATGCGCAGGAAGGGCTCTATGCGTGGAACTGGGCGCGTAACATCTGGGCGGATACGCTCGGCGCCTGAGTCGCGACGCGCGAACGGCAAGCCTTCGAAACCTCCCGCCCGACATGCCCGCCTACCTGATCGCGGTTCACGACATCGAGGACCAGGCAAGCTACGACGAATACCGGACGAAGGTGGTGCCGACGCTCGAGAAGTTCGGCGGCCGCTTCGTCACGCGCGCGGGAAGCCACACGTTCCCGGAAGGCGGAAGCTGGGCGCCCGAACGCGTGGTGATCGTCGAGTTTCCCCACCGGGACGCGCTCGACCGCTGGTATGCGTCGCCCGAGTACCAGCCGCTGATCGCGCTGCGCAAGGCGTTCACGGGGCCGAACGCGATGCTGATCGCGATCGACGGCGCCTAGCCGGCTGCGGTTCAGCGGAGCCGCAAGCAACTACGGGCTTCGCGCTTGGGTAGCCGGACGTTCGCCCCGCCGCGATCAGCCACGGCCAATGCGTCTGGCGATGATCTGCTGAAGGTCTTCGAATCCCATCGCGAGCAGGAACACCCCGCCGGCGACGACGGCGAGCATCCCGAAGGGGGATACGAGAAGCAACGCGGCGCCGATGACGATGCTTCCCATGGCAAGCCATCGCCGCCGGCCTCTCGGGGCGGGCCGGCGCATGCCTGCCAGCCCGATGACGAGATACGCGAGGCCGAGCAGCAGGGGCACTCCGACCAAGGCCCACCCATCGGGCTGCGCGATGTCGCCACGCATGACGTCTGCGATCGAGCTCACGTTGGCCAGGTTGACCACGTGGAACGCGATGTAGACCAGCATCGCGCCCACGAGGGCCCACGCGATGTACATCCATCGATCGCGCATCTCGAGCATCGTCATCCTTGCGTCAGGGCTCCGGGTCCGTCAGCAATGGCGCCAACCTGCCTTGGCGGTCACGCCTCCGCTGCAATCGTTCCTCTCGTCTGGCGAGGAGCATCGCGAACAGCATTGCGATGATCGTCGTCAGCAACACCCAGACAATGCCCGCCTTGATTTCCCAAGGATCGTCGAAGACGCGGTAACGTGCCCAGGTCAGCGCACTCCCGCTTACGAGCGCAATGATCGCCACCGCGAAGAGCGATCGCACGAACCGCGGCACAACCAGCATCGAGAACAACATCCAGGTGATGGTTCCCACCACAAGGTATGCGGGCATCTTCATGGGAATCTCAGGCATCGGCGCGGTGGGCGAGGTGCGCGCCCATCATTGCCATCCCGGCCAAGGCCGTTACCAACACCGCGAATTGTCCGACCAGGACCCATCCTAACCCCGAGGAAGCCGAAAAGTAGGGAACATTGGTCAGCAACAGCAGCGCCGTGACGATGCCGGGTACCGCGCCGAGCAACGCAGGGCGATAGCGTGTCGACCAGCCCAGCGGCACGCCGATGATCGCCGCGGTCGCGACCGCGCCGGCGACACCCACTGCGGCAGCGACGATCGCAAGCCCCGAGCGAGACCTGAACGGCGCGATGGCCTCGAACAGCGGGGAGGTGACGGTCGCGAAGAACGCCTGGACGGTGACGTAGACGACGGGCGTCGCCAGGCACGCGACCAGCACGCAGGCCACGACGACGAACGGACGGCGCCAGCGCGAGCTGCCCATGTGTTCCCCCCTTCGCCGGGCGACGTGGCCGCCCCGGGCGAGTGAGCCCGGGAACGCGCGCTCGCTCGACCGACCGACTACACCGGCTCTGCTTCGGCCGGCGTCTCCTCGAAGACCAGCTTCGCCTTGTCGTTGTCGTCGAGGTCGACGGTCACGCGGCCGCCGTTGGTGAGCCGGCCGAACAGGAGCTCCTCGGCCAGCGCCTTGCGGATCAGGTCCTGGATGAGGCGTGCCATCGGGCGCGCGCCCATCTGCGGGTCGAAGCCCTTCTTCGCCAGGTAGTCCTTGAGCCTGGGCGTGAAGGAGATCTCGACCTTCTTCTCGTGCAGCTGGTTCTCGAGGTCGAGCAGGAACTTGTCGACGACCTTGAGGATGACCTCGTGGTCCAGCGCCGCGAAGGAGATGGTCGCGTCGAGCCGGTTGCGGAACTCGGGCGTGAACAGGCGCTTGATCTCCAGCATCTCGTCGCCGGCCTCGCGGGCGGTGGAGAAGCCGATGGTGCTGCGCGCCAGGTCGGACGCGCCCGCGTTGGTCGTCATGATGATGGTGACGTTGCGGAAGTCGGCCTTGCGCCCGTTGTTGTCGGTCAGCGTGCCGTGGTCCATGACCTGCAGCAGCACGTTGAAGATGTCGGGGTGCGCCTTCTCGATCTCGTCGAGCAGCACCACGCTGTAGGGGTGCTTGGTCACCGCCTCGGTGAGCTGGCCGCCCTGGTCGAAGCCGACATAGCCCGGGGGCGCGCCGATCAGGCGCGACACGGCGTGCCGCTCCATGTATTCCGACATGTCGAAGCGGATCAGCTCGACGCCGAGGCAATAGGCGAGCTGCTTCGCCACTTCCGTCTTGCCGACGCCGGTGGGGCCGCTGAACAGGAAGTTGCCGATGGGCTTGGCGGGGTTGCCCAAGCCCGAGCGCGCCATGCGGATGGCCGCGACCAGCGCCTCGATCGCCTTGTCCTGGCCGAACACCACGTTCTTCAGGTCGCGGTCGAGCGTGCGCAGCGCATTGCGGTCGTCGGAGGAGACGTTCTTGGCGGGGATGCGCGCGATCTTGGCGACGATCTCCTCGACCTCGTTCTTGCCGATGACCTTCTTCTGCTTCGACTTGGGCAGGATCTTCTGCGCGGCGCCGGCCTCGTCGATGACGTCGATGGCCTTGTCGGGCAGGTGCCGGTCGTTGATGAAGCGCGCCGACAGCTCGGCGGCCGAGGTGAGCGCCGCAGGCGCGTACTTGACGCCGTGGTGCTCCTCGAAGCGCGTCTTGAGCCCGCGCAGGATCTCGACCGTCTCGGCGACCGAGGGCTCGGGCACGTCGACCTTCTGGAAGCGACGCGACAGCGCGTGGTCCTTCTCGAAGATCTGCCGGAACTCGTTGTAGGTGGTCGCGCCGATGCACTTCAGCGCGCCCGTCGACAGGGCAGGCTTCAGGAGGTTGGACGCGTCGAGTGTCCCGCCCGAGGCCGCGCCCGCGCCGATGATGGTGTGGATCTCGTCGATGAAGAGGATGGTCTTGGGGTTGTCGGCGAGCTGCTTCAGCACCGCCTTCAGGCGCTGCTCGAAATCACCGCGGTACTTGGTGCCGGCGAGCAGCGCGCCCATGTCGAGCGAGTGCACCTGGTAGTCGGCGAGGAGGTCCGGAACGTCGCCCTCGTTGATGCGGCGCGCGAGCCCCTCGGCGATGGCGGTCTTGCCCACGCCCGCCTCGCCCACCAGCAGCGGGTTGTTCTTGCGGCGGCGGCAAAGCACCTGCACCACGCGCTCGAGCTCGTGCGCGCGGCCGATCAGCGGGTCGATCTTGCCCTGGCGCGCCTGATTGTTGAGGTTGATGGTGTAGGCGTCGAGCGCGCCCTGGCCTTCCGAGCCCTCGCCTTCCTCGCGCGCCTCGGCCTTGTCGTCCTTCTTCTGCGGCGCCTTGGTGATGCCGTGCGCGATGTAGTTGACGACGTCCAGCCGCGTCACGCCGCGCTGGTTGAGGAAGTAGACGGCGTGCGATTCCTTCTCGCCGAACACCGCCACCAGCACGTTGGCGCCGGTGACTTCCTTCTTGCCGGAAGACTGGACGTGCAGGATCGCGCGCTGGATGACCCGCTGGAAGCCCTGCGTGGGCTGGGTGTCGGCGTCGGAATGCGCGGCGAGCCGCGGCGTGTGTTCGGAGATGAAGTCGGCGAGGACGCCCCGCAGCTCCTCGAGGTCGACGCCGCAGGCCTTGAGCACCTCCTGCGCCGACGGGTTGTCGAGCATCGCGAGCAACAGGTGCTCGACGGTGATGAACTCGTGCTGCTTCTGCCTCGCCTCGACGAAGGCCATGTGGAGGGAGACTTCCAGTTCCTGCGCGATCATTGCTCGACTCCGACTTCCGGACGGGCGGCGGCGGATGCCGCCGACCTGCCATCAACGTCTATGTCTCCTCCATCGTGCACTGCAGTGGGTGCTGATGCTCCCGCGCGATGCCTCGAACCTGGTCGACCTTCGCAGAAGCCACCTCTCGGGTATAGGTGCCGCAAACGCCCATCCCTTCGCGATGCACCTGGAGCATCACCTGCGTGGCCTGCTCGCGCGTCATCGCGAATACAGTCTGCAACACGACGACCACAAAGTCCATCGGCGTGTAGTCGTCGTTCAGGAGGAGAACCTTGAACAGCGGCGGCGGCCGGGTGCGGACCTTTTCCGCCTCGAGGACGCCGGAATTTTGCTCCCGGGCGCTCATTCAACCTTGGACACCGTGATGGAGGTGGGGACTATGTTTTACGAATACAACAGTTTTATCAAGGCCGCCGGCAGCCCGTCCGCCGGCGCTTGACGACCGCCTGCCGACCCGCGTAAAAAGGCGCCGTTTGGCTCCAGTAGTCACTATCCCCGTGCGCCGCCCAAGCCCCGCTCATCGCGCCGTGTCCTGACGCGCCACAGGTCGTTCCTCTGCCCAAACAACCGATCATACTCAGATGAGGTAGACGCCTTATGGCAACCGGTACCGTGAAGTGGTTCAACGACGCGAAGGGCTTTGGGTTCATCACTCCGGACGACGGCGGCGAGGACCTGTTTGCGCATTTCTCGGCGATCAACATGCAGGGGTTCAAGACGCTGAAGGAAGGCCAGAAGGTCCAGTTCGAGGTCACCCAGGGACCCAAGGGCAAGCAGGCGTCGAACATCCAGTCGGCCTGACCGCACCCCGGGCGGCCCTCCGGGGGTCGCGCGGCCGGGAGGAAGGGGTCCGCCCGTGCGGGCCCCTTTTCCATTTGGGCGGCCGTCCCTACTCCGCCGCCACCGGTGCCGCGCCGCCCGGCCGGGTGCGCCGCATGAACAGCAGGAGCGGCAGCATGACGGCGAAGCTCGCCGTCACCAGCCAGAAGGCGTCCACGAACGCCGCCATCTGCGCCTGCGCGCCCAGCGCCTGCGCCAGCATCTGGGCGCCCATCGGCGTGCCGGGCGCGAGGTGCAGCGCGCCGAGGTAGTCGGTCACGGGGGCCCGGTAGACGTTGAATTGCCCGCGCAGGAGCTCCCAGTGCGCCTGCGTCGAACGCACGAAATAGCTCGAGACCAGCGAGATCCCGACCGCCGAGCCCACCGAGCGGACCAGGCTGTACAGGCCGGCCGCCTCGGCGGACAGCGCCTTGGGGATGGTGGCGAAGGCAATGGTCGAGGCCGGCACGAAGATGAGGCCCAGCCCGAAGCCTTGCAGGACCAGCGGGAAGGCCATCCAGCCGCCGCCGATGTCGGGCGACATCCGCGTCATCCAGTACGAGCCGGCGATGCTGAACAGTACACCCGCGGTGAGCAGGGTCTTGGGCGCGACGCGGGTGGAGATGCGGCTGATCAGGATCATCGCCGCCAACGTCGCGAGGCCCCGCGGCATCAAGTCGAGGCCCGCCTCGGTGGTGGGGTAGCCCAGCAGGTTCTCGAGGAACATGGGCTGCAGCAGCATGCCGCCGTAGAGGCCGAGGCCCATGGTGAACATCACGGTGCAGGCCAGCACGAAGTTGCGGTCCTTGAGCACCGCGAGGTTGAACAGCGGGTCGCGCTTGTTGACGATGGTCCTCCACACGAAGGCCACGAACAGCACCGCCGAGGCGACCGCCATCGACACGATGAAGGGCGACGACAGCCAGTCGTCCTGCTCGCCGCGGTCGAGCGTGACCTGCAGCGCGCACAGCGACAGCGCCAGCGCGGCGAAGCCGAGCCAGTCGAGCTCGCGCGAGCGCGTCGGCGTGTCGGGGACGTAGGTCGCGGCGAGGAAGAACGACAGCGCGCCGACCGGCAGGTTGATGTAGAAGGTCCAGCGCCAGCTCACGACTTCGGTGAGCCAGCCGCCGAGCGTCGGCCCGAGGATGGGCGCCACCATCACCCCCATGCCCCAGATCGCCATCGCCTTGCCGCGCTCGTGCGGCGGGTAGGTGTGCGCCATCACCGCCTGCGACAGGGGGATGAGCGACGCGCCGAACAGGCCCTGCAGCAGCCTGAACGCCACCATTTCGCCGAGGTTCTGCGCGATGCCGCACAGGCCGGAGGCGATCACGAAGCCGCCGATGGACCACAGCAGGAATCGGCGCTGGCCGAAGCGGTCGGAGAGGTAGCCGGTGAGCGGCATCACCACCGAGGCGGCGATCAGGTACGAGGTCAGCACCCACGACACTTGGTCCATGCTGGCGCCGAGGTTGCCCGCCATGTGCGGCAGCGCGACGTTGACGATGGTGGTGTCGAGCGCCTGCATCACCGTGGCCGACATCATCGCCACGGTGATCAGGAAGCGGTTCGATCCCTCGCTCATCGGTTCCGTCCCGCCGGCATGCGCGCCGTCCCGCGCTGCGCCGCCCGGTTCACTTGAGCGCGATGGTCACGCTGGCGGTGGCGCCAACGCGCAGGGGGTGCGCATCGTCGGCGTCGTCGATGTGCACGCGCACCGGCACGCGCTGGGTGACCTTGACCCAGTTGCCGGTGGCGTTCTGCGGCGGCAGCAGCGAGAACGCCGTGCCGGTGCCGCCGGAAAGGCTCTGCAGCGTGCCGTGGAACACGCGGTTGGGGTACATGTCGACGACGACCTCGGCCTTCTGTCCCGGGGCGAGTCCGGCGAGCTGCGTCTCCTTGAAGTTGGCGTCGACCCAGAACGAGCCGTCGACGATCAGCGCCGCCACCGGGGCGTTGGCGGTGACGTTCGAGCCCGCGACCAGCGTGAAGTTGGTGATGCGGCCCGACGAGGGCGCGACGATGCGCGTGTGCTCGAGGTCGAGCTTCGCCTGCGCGATGTCCGCCTGCGCCTGCAGCACCTCGGGGCTCGCGGTGTCGCCGCCGTGCACGGCGCGCGCGCGGACGAGCTTGGCCTCGGCGGCGGCGACGCCGGCGGCTTCGGTGCGTGCCTTGGCGCGCGCGTCGTCGAGCGCCTGCTGCGACAGGAATTTCTGCGCGACGAGCTCCTCGGAGCGCTTGAGCTGCGAGTTGGCGTTGTCGAGCGACGCGCGGGCGCGCGCGACCTCGGCCTCGGCGGCGACGATGTCGGCGCTGTCCTGGCGCGCGGTCTGGCGGGCGAGGGCGAGGCGCGCCTCGGCCCTTTCCAGCGCGACCTCGAAGGGGCGCGGGTCGAGCTCGAACAGCAGGTCGCCGGCCTTGACGATGTCGTTCTCGCGCACCAGCACGCGCGCCACCTGCCCGGTGACCTGCGCCGAGATCTGGCCGATGTCGGCGTTGACGTAGGCGTTGTCGGTCTCGCGCTTCTGCTGCGACTCGCGGTACCAGCCGAAGCCGGCCACGACGGCCACCGCCAGCAGCACCACCGCGCCCGCGCGCAGGACGGCCTTGCCCGGGGCGAGCTTCATCGCGATGCCTCCAGCCTGCGGTGGATGTCGGTGAGGATGTGCATGGCGCGCTCGATCTCCTCCAGCGGGATGTCGCGCAGCAGCTCGCGGCGCAGGTGCCCGGCGACGCGCCAGATCTCCGCCGAGACTTCCTCCCCGCGCGGGGTGAGGTGGACGGTCTTGATGCGCCGGTCCTGCCCGACGCGCCGCTCCACCAGCTTCTCGCGCTCCAGGCGGTCGATCAGGCGCACCACGCTCGGGCCCTCGAGCCCGAGGTGCTCGGCGAGCATGGTCTGGCTCGGGCCGTCGAGCTTGCGCACATAGGCGAGCACCATCCAGGTCGCGCGCGACAGGCCGAGGGGCCGAAGGCGGCGGTCGAGCGCCAGCCGCCATTCGTGGGCGGTGTTGTGGACGAGGCGCGCGAAGTCCTCGGTGTTGATGGTGGGGGCGGTTGCGGTGTTCACGATGTCTGGCTAATTATTAGCTTACTAACTATTAGCATAGAGGCAGCGGGCGGCAATTGCAAGGGTCGCGCGGCCCAGGTCGGCGAGCCCGCAGGACCGGACGCCGCGGTGCCCGGCGCAACCCGGCGTCGCAGGTGCCGCCCCGAGGTGAAACTCGTGTAGAAAGTATGCACTCACTTCGAGCATCCGGCGCAAAAAAGGCGGGCGCTGCCGCACCCGCCCTCCTCGCCGCGACGGTCGCCGTCGTTACATGCGCTCGATCATCGCCTGGCCGAATCCGGAACAGGACACCTGCTTCGCGCCTTCCATCAGCCGCGCGAAGTCGTAGGTCACGACCTTGTCCTGGATCGCCTTCTCGAGGCTCGAGACGATCAGCGCCGCGGCCTCCTTCCAGCCCATGTGGATCAGCATCATCTCCGCGGAGAGGATTTCCGAGCCCGGGTTGACGTAGTCCTTGCCCGCGTACTTGGGCGCGGTGCCGTGCGTCGCCTCGAACATCGCCACCGTGTCCGACAGGTTCGCACCCGGGGCGATGCCGATGCCGCCGACTTCCGCCGCCAGCGCGTCGCTGATGTAGTCGCCGTTGAGGTTCAGCGTGGCGATCACGCTGTACTCGCCCGGGCGCAGCAGGATCTGCTGCAGGAAGGCGTCGGCGATCACGTCCTTGACGACGATGTCCTTGCCCGTCTTCGGGTTCCTGAACGACATCCACGGGCCGCCGTCGAGCAGCGTCGCGCCGAATTCCTTCTGCGCCAGCGCATAGCCCCAGTCGCGGAAGGCGCCTTCGGTGTACTTCATGATGTTGCCCTTGTGCACCAGCGTCACCGAGGGCTTGTCGTTGTCGATGGCGTACTGGATGGCCTTGCGCACCAGGCGCTCGGTGCCCTCGCTCGACACCGGCTTGATGCCGATGCCCGAGGTGGCCGGGAAGCGGATCTTCTTGACGCCCAGCTCCTTCTGCAGGAAGTCGATCAGCTTCTTCGCCTGCGGCGAGTCGGCCGCCCACTCGATGCCGGCGTAGATGTCCTCCGAGTTCTCGCGGAAGATCACCATGTCGACCTTCTCGGGCGCCTTGACGGGCGTGGGGACGCCCTTGAACCAGCGCACGGGCCGCAGGCAGACGTAGAGGTCGAGCTCCTGGCGCAGCGCCACGTTGAGCGAGCGGATGCCGCCGCCCACCGGCGTGGTCAGCGGTCCCTTGATGGACACCACGTAATCCCTGAGAATCGCCAGCGTCTCGTCGGGCAGCCACACGTCGGGGCCGTAGACCTTGGTCGACTTCTCGCCGGCGTAGATCTCCATCCAGTGGATCCTGCGCTTGCCGCCGTAGGCCTTGGCGACCGCCGCGTCGACCACCTTGACCATCACCGGCGTGATGTCGAAGCCGGTGCCATCGCCCTCGATGTAGGGGATGATCGGATTGTCCGGGACGTTCAGGCTGAAGTCGCGGTTGACGGTGATCTTGGCGCCGCCCTGCGGCAGCTTCACGTGCTGGTACATGGAATCTCCTGGGGCCCTACGCGGGCGGTCGCTGGCGTCGGAAACCTTCGATTATCGCCGAACGTGCCCGCCTCCGCAGCCTCCCGCTTACCGCCGGCGCGGCCGGCCCCGTCGCGCCACCGGGCCCGGCAGGGCGCGCCGTCCCAAGGGGACCCCGCGCGGCGCGCGGCGACATCCCGCCGCATCGTGCTGCTCAACAAGCCCTTCGGCGTGGTCTGCCGCTTCACCCCCGAGGCCGGGCACCGCTCGCTGGCCGATTTCATCGCGATTCCCGGCGTCTACCCGGTGGGCCGGCTCGATGCCGACAGCGAGGGGCTGGTGGTGCTGACCGACGACGGCGCGCTGCAGGCGCGCATCGCCGCGCCGGAAGCCCGCGTGGGCAAGACCTACTGGGTGCAGGTCGAGGGCGAGCCCGGCGAGGATGCGCTCGCCGCCTTGCGCGGCGGCGTCGCGCTGCGCGAGTTCACCACCGCCCCGGCGCGCGCGCGCCGGATCCCCGAGCCGGCCCTGTGGCCGCGCGACCCGCCGGTGCGCACGCGCCGCGCCATCCCCACCGCGTGGCTGGAGATCGTGCTCGAGGAAGGCCGCAACCGCCAGGTGCGGCGCATGACGGCCGCGGTGGGTTTCCCGACGCTGCGCCTCGTGCGCCAGCGCGTGGGCTCCTGGACCCTCGACGGGCTGGCACCGGGCGAGTGCCGGGTGATCGAGTGAGCGCCGGGCGGATGCCGCGTCCTCGCGTGGCCGCCGCGCGCGAGGCGGGCCGCGCGAAACCCCGAAAGGCCGCGAGGGTCGCGTGCTACCATCCGCCGACCTCCGATGGTCGCTGACGGCACGACTGCCTCCGCCGCGCGACGCCCCTTCCCGCCGATGATCAGACGCCTGCTTGCCCGCCTCATTCCCGGCAGGCCCGCGTCGAAACCGCGCATCTACACCCGCGACCAGCACCCCGTGCGCCGCGAGCAGCTGTCGTCGGGCGCGCGCAGCGTGACGCGCAAGCTCCAGGAAGCGGGCTTCAAGGCCTTCATCGTCGGCGGCGCGGTGCGCGACCTGATGCTGGGTCTCGAGCCCAAGGACTTCGACATCGCCACCGATGCGACGCCCGAGCAGGTGAAGCCGCTGTTCCGCCGCGCCTTCATCATCGGCCGCCGCTTCCGCCTGGTGCACGTGCACGCCGGCGCCGAGGTGCTCGAGGTATCCACTTTCCGCGCGCCGCAGGGCGAAGGTGCCACCGACGAGCACGGCCGGCTGATCTCGGACAACGTCTATGGCAGCCAGTCCGACGACGCGCGCCGCCGCGACTTCACCATCAACGCGCTGTACTTCGATCCCTCGACCGAGGAGGTCTGGGACTACGTGGGCGGAGTGTCCGACGTGCGCGCGCGAAGGCTGCGCCTGATCGGCCCGCCGGTCACGCGCTACCGCGAGGACCCGGTGCGCATGCTTCGCGCGGTGCGCCTTGCCGCCAAGCTCGACGTCGCCATCGATCCCAAGACCGCGGCGCCCATCCCCAAGCTCGCGCCGCTGATGCAGAACGTCCCGCCCGCGCGCCTGTTCGACGAGATGCAGAAGCTGCTGCTCTCGGGCCACGCGGCGCCGACGCTCAAGAGCCTGCGCGCGCACGGGCTCTCCCACGGCCTCCTGCCGCTGCTCGACGTGATCCTCGAGCAGCCGCTCGGCGGCAAGTTCATCGACGCCGCGCTCGCCAACACCGACGAGCGCGTGCGCGACGACCGCGGCGTCTCGCCCGCCTTCCTGTTCGCCACGCTGCTCTGGCACGAGGTGCTGGTCACCTGGAACGCCGCCAAGGCCAAGGGCGCGAAGCCCGCGCCCGCGCTGTTCGACGCCATGGACAAGGTACTGGAGGCCCAGGCCGAGCGCATCGCCATCCCGCGCCGCTTCGAGGCGACGATCAAGGAGATCTGGTCGCTGCAGCCACGCTTCGAGCAGCGCGCGGGGTCGCGCCCGTACCGCCTGCTCGAGCACCCGCGCTTCCGCGCCGCCTACGATTTCCTGGTGCTGCGCGGCGAGAGCGGGGAGGCCCCGGCGGCGCTGGTCGACTGGTGGACGCGGTTCCAGGGCGCGGGCGACGCCGATCGCGGCAGCATGCTGAAGCCCGACGAGGCGCCGGCGAAACGCAAGCGCTCGCGCAGCCGCGGCCGGCGACGCAGGCCCGGCGAGGGCGGCAGCGAGGGCGGCGAAGGCAGTGGCGCGGACGGCGGCCGCGAAGGCGGAGACGGCAAAGGCGACAGCGACGCGGGTGGCGCGCACGACGCCTCGCGGACGCGGGGCGGCGGCGACGCGGAACGCGGCGCATGATGCCGACCGCGCTCGTCGGCCTCGGCAGCAACCTCGAACACCCGCGGCGCCAGCTCGCGCGCGCATTGCGCGCGCTCGAGCGGCTGCCGCGCACGCGGCTTGTCGCCGCTTCGCGGAACTACACCACCGCCCCGCTCGACCCTGCCGTACCGCAGCCCGACTTCGTCAACGCGGTGGCGCGCCTCGACACGGCGCTCGCGCCGCGCGCGCTGCTGGCCGCGCTGCAGCGCATCGAGCGCCGGCAGCACCGTCGCCGCCTCGCCGGCGCGCCGCGCAACCTGCCGCGCACCCTCGACCTCGACCTCCTGATATACGGGAAGCTCAGGCTCGCGACACGCACCCTCGAGCTGCCGCACCCGCGCATGCACGCCCGCGCCTTCGTGCTGCGACCGCTCGCCGACGTCGCGCCGGCCGCGGGCATCCCCGGCCGCGGCCTCGCGCGCCGGGCGCTCCGCGGGCTTCGCGCCCAGCGCGTCGAGCCCACGCGCCGCCACGGCAGGGCCTGACGCCGTGGAGCTCGCCGCCTGCCGCTATGTCGTCGTCGAGGGCCCCATCGGGGCCGGCAAGACCAGCCTCGCGCGCGCCATGGCGCAGCGCCTCGACGCCGACACGCTGCTCGAGCTGCCCGAGGACAACCCCTTCCTCGCGCGCTTCTACGACGACATGGCGCGCTTCGCGCTGCCGGTGCAGCTCAACTTCCTGTTCCAGCGCGTCGACCAGCTGCGCGCGCTGGCGCAGCTCGACCTCTTCCGCAGGCCCACCGTCGCCGATTTCCTGCTCGACAAGGACCCGCTGTTCGCGCGCCTCAACCTTTCCGACGACGAGTACGCGCTGTACGACAAGGTGTACCAGCACCTCAAGCCGCAGACGCCGACGCCCGACCTCGTGGTCTACCTGCAGGCGCCCGTCGCGACGCTGGTGGAGCGCGTGCAGCGCCGCGGCGTCGGCTACGAGCGCAGCATCCCCGCCGAATACCTGGCGCGCCTCGCCGACAGCTACACGCGCTTCTTCTACCAGTACGACGCGGCGCCGCTGCTCATCGTCAACAGCGAGCGCCTCAACTTCGTCGACGACCCCGAGCACTTCGAGCTCCTGCTCGGGCGCATCGCCTCGATGCGCGGCCAGCGCGCGTTCTTCAACCTGGGACAGGTCTAGCGTGCAGGCAATGCCCGCTTCGGAGGGGAGACCACAGGCGGCGAAGGGCCGCCCCGAGCCGCCCTGCCCCCCTCAGGGGGGAGGCGGGCGAAGCCCGCTTCGGGGGGGTTCTACTTGACCGCCCCCGCCGTCAGCCCGCGCACGATGCTGCGCTGGAACAGGAAGAACAGCAGCAACATCGGCGCGATCGCGACCACCACGCCGGCGAAGATGAGGCTCGGCGCGCGCGCCTCGGCGGAGTCGAGCGACGCGAGTCCGATCTGCAGCGTCTGCATGTCGGGCGTGTTGGTCACGAGCAGCGGCCAGAAGAACTGGTTGTAGGCGCCGATGAAGGTGTAGAGCGCGAGCACGCCGACACCGTGCTTCGACAGCGGCGCGAGGATGGTCCACACGAAGCGCAGGTGGCCGCAGCCGTCGAGGCGCGCGGCCTCGCGGAGCTCGCCGGGGAAGGTGAGGAAGAACTGGCGCATCAGGAAGGTGCCGAAGCCCGTCGCGACGAAGGGCACGATCAGGCCCGGGTAGCGGTCGATCCAGCCCAGGTCCCCCACCAGCAGGTACTTGGGGATGATCAGCGACTCGACGGGGATCATCATGGTCACCATGAAGGCCGCGAACACGGTGCGCCGCCACGGGAAGTCGATGAACACGAAGGCGTAGGCAGCGAGTACCGAGGTCACCATCACGCCGGCGACGATGGCGAGCGACACCACCATGCTGTTGAAGTACTGGCGGGCCAGCGGGAACGCCTTCATCACCCGCGCGTAGTTGTCGAAGGTGACGTGCGAAGGGAACAGCGCGGGCGGATACGCCACCAGCGCGGCATCGTCCATCAGCGAGCCGGCGACCGCGTAGTACAGCGGGAACAACACTACCGCCGCGACCAGCGCGAGCAGCGCGAGATAGCCGAGGTTCGCCAGCCGCTTCATGCGTAGAACACCCTGCGGCCCAGCACGCGGAACTGCACCACGGTGATGACCAGCACGATCAGCATCAGCACGATGCCCTGCGCCGACGCGAGGCCGTAGTCGCCCGTGCCGAGGCCGAACGCGGTCTCGTAGAGGCTGTAGACCAGTGTGCGCGTCGCGCCTGCCGGGCCGCCATGGGTCATGATGCGGATCTCGCCGAAGGTCTGCAGCGCGTGGATGGTCGAGATGACCACCAGGAAGAACAGCGTCGGCGTGAGCAGCGGCAGCGAAATGAAGCGGAAGCGCGCGAGGCGCGACGCGCCGTCGATGCGCGCCGCCTCGTACAGCGATTCGGGGATGGACTCGAGGCCGGCGAGGCAGACCAGCATGGTGTAGCCGGCGTGTCGCCACACCACCACCGCGGCGAGGCTCGGCAGCGCCGCGGAGGGCGAGGTGAGCCAGTCGACCGGCGGGATGTCGAGGTACGAGAGTAGGCCGTTGAAGAGCCCGATGCCGGGGCGGTAGAACACGTCGAAGACCACCGCCGCGGCGGCCGCCGAGAACGCGAACGGCGTGGCGAGCAGCGTGCGGAAGACACCGATCCCGGCGATGCGCGGCTGCACCAGCAACGCGAGGCCGAGCCCGATGACGATGCTCGGCACCACGGTCAGCACGACGAACCACGCCGTCGTCGAGAGCACGGCCGTGAACTGCGGGTCGGTGAAGATCCGCGTGTACTGCTCGAGCCCGACGAAGGTGATGGGCTGGCCGAGCAGGTCGTTGGCGAAGAAGCTCAGCCAGAGCGAGCGCCCCAGCGGATAGAACACGAATGCGCCGAAGACCGTCAGCGAAGGCGCGAGGAACGCGAGCGCCACGAGGACGTCGCGCCGCGACGCACGGGTGCGCCTTGCGCGCGGGCTCATGGCGTGACGCCGTGCCCCGCGCAGGCGCTCACGGCCCTTCGGCGATCCAGTCCTGCCACAGCTGCGGCGCGATGGCCGGCGGTGCGGCGAGGATGCCGTCCATCGGCACGCCGCCGTCGGGGCCGCGCCGGCTGTAGACCGTGCAGCCGCCCTCGCGCGCGATCAGCGCGCCGGCGTAGACGTCCCAGCTATTGTAGTAGCCGCCGAGCAGCGTGCCGGTCGCGCGGCCCACGCCGACCAGCGCCAGCGCCAGCGCCGACGAGCCCATGATGCGCGTGCCCGCGGCCTTCGCCGCGACGCGGTCGAGGTAGCGGTGCATCTCCGGCCACGGCGCCTGGCGCGACCATTCGGTCAGGAACACGCCGCCGTCCATGCGCTCGGCGCGCACGCAGCTCGCGCGCGTGTCGTCGATGAAGGCGCCCTGGCCGCGGATGGCGCTGTAGGCCTCGCCGCGCCGCACGTCGGCGACGACGCCGACCATCGGGCCGTCCTTGTCGGCGAGCGCCAGGCTGAACGACACCCAGGGCACGCCGTGCACGAAGTTGAGCGTCCCGTCGATGGGGTCGAGGTGCCAGGCGAGCGCGCCCTCCTTCGAGGCCTCGGGCTTGCCGAATTCCTCGCCGTGGATCACGTGGTCGGGATAGCGTGCGGCGATGCGCGCGCGGATGTCGACCTCGACCGCGCGGTCGAAGGGCGTGACCCAGTCGCCGGCGTCGACCTTGGTGTCGGATTGGGCGGTCGAGGGCCGCGCATTGGCGATGACGCCGGAGGCGTGCGCCGCGAGCTCGAGCGCGAAACGGTGGTAGGTCCTGAGGTCGTCCATGCGGTTGTCGTTCGTCCTTGTGGTCATTGCCGGAGGCCCGGCGCGATCGCCGGCAGGTCGTTGCTGATGATCGCGTCGACGCCCGCCTCGCGGGCGAGGCGCGCGTTCGCGGGGTCGTCCACCGTCCAGCACCACAGGCCGAGGCCCTTGGCGCGGTACGCGGGCACCGAGCGGCCGTTCTCCACGGTCCACTCGAGGTTGACGGCGAAGGGCGCGACGCGCGCCAGCAGGTCGTCGGGCGGAAGCTCGGGCTTCGACCACGACATCAGGATGCGCGCCGAGGGGATCGCCTGGCGCACGGCCTCGGCCATCGGCGGCGCGCCGTTGAACACCACGCGGCCGTACTGCCCGCGCGCCACGATCATCGCGTCGATCGCCGGCAGCATCGACGCGGCCTTGACGTCGATGACCAGCGCGCCGCGCGTGCCGTCGAGCACCTCCTCCAGCGTGGGAATCGCGTCGGTGCCGCCGTCGGGCGAGCGCGCGCGCAGGCCGCGCAGCGTCGCGAGATCCACCGTGGACACGTCGCGCGCATCGCCCCAGAAGCGCTCGAGCGTACGGTCGTGCAGCAGCACCGGTACGCCCTCGCGCGTCGCGCGCACGTCGAACTCGGTCGCGTCGCAGCCCGCGCGCTCGGCCATCTGGATCGAGCGCAACGTGTTCTCGATCACCACCGTGGGTGCGCCGCGATGCGCGATGCGCAGCGGCCGCGCGCCCATGGAAGCCGCTGCGGTCATTGGCCGATCGCCCGGTTGTAGGCCTTGATCGAGGCCTCCATCGCCGACTGCCCCCCGGCCAGCGCGTGCTCGGGCTGGTCGCGGCCGAGGATCACCGACTCGACGACGTCGTTCATCTTCTGGCGCGCCTGCGGCATCACGCCCATGAAGCAGCCGCGGCTCGCCGAGGTCGACGCGACGCCCGAGAGCTGCTTCAGCGGCAGCGCGAACTCGGGGTTCTTGGCCACCGCTTCCTTGAACGCGGGCAGGTCGGCGGCGCGGGCGTTGACGGGGATGTAGCCGGTGCGGATCGCCCAGGTGGCCTGCGCCTCGGGCGAGCCCAGGAAGGCGAGGAACTTCATCGCGGCGGCCTGCTGCGCGGCGGGATGCCCCTTCACCACCCAGATCGACGCGCCGCCGTTCAGCACCTGGCCGTTCATCCCCGCCTTGGGCGCCGGATAGGGCGCGACGCCCACCTCGAACTTGGCCTCGCGCATCATGTCGCGCATGTTGGCCGAGGTGAAGATCAGCATGGCCGCGCGGCCCGAGGTGAACGCGGCGATGCCGTCGTTGTTCTCGCGCCCGGCGGACAGGCCCACGCCGTCGCGCATGATCGCGCCCCACCAGCCGACGATGTCGCGGACCTCGGGGACGTTCCAGTTGACCGCCGTGGCGAGCGCGTCGCGCCCGTTGCCGTTGTTGCAGTAGTCGAGGTTGGCGCGGCCGTAGAACTGCTCCATCAGCCAGCCGTCGATGACCGCGACGAAGCCGTGGCGCGTGGTGCGGTCGCCCTGCTTCACCACCAGCTTCTCGGCCGCGGCGCGCAGCTCCTGCAGCGTCTGCGGCGGCTTGTCGGGATCGAGCCCCGCTTCCTTGAACGCGGTCTTGTTGTAGTAGAGCACCGGCGCCGAGGCGTTGAACGGCAGCGACAGCAGCTTGCCGTTGACCGTGTAGTACGCCGCGATGCCCTTCAGCAGGTCGTTGGTGTCGAAGCCCGCGCCCTTGGCGAGGTCGCCGAAGGGCTCGGTGATCTTGAGGTCGTAGACCAGCCGCGAGCCGATCTCGTTGACCTGCACGAGCTGCGGCAGCTGCTTGCTCTGGATCGCCGCCTTGACCTTGGCGAGCGCGTCGCCGTAGGGGCCCTGGAAGATCGCCGTCACCTTGATCTTGCCGGCGTTGGCGGCGTTGAACTGGTCGACCAGGGCGTTGACCGACTCGCCGTTGCGGCCGCCCATGGAATGCCAGAGCGTCACGCTCTCCTCCGCCTGCGCGGCGGGCGCGGCGAGGCCCAGTGCCACGCCGAGGACCAGCAGCGCGGCACGGCCGCGCGCGAGGAAGGCGTGTGCTCGCGCGCGCCGGGATTCGGGGACGCGCGCCGCCTGGGCGTGCGTGGACGTCGGCCTCGTATGCATGGGAATTCCTCCGTCGTGGTCGCGTGGGGAGCGGTCTGGCGCCGTTTGCGCAATCGATTGTGCCACCGTGGCGGCGGGGCTGCAACGGCGCCCGGCGGGCACCCTCGCGGAGCGTTATCGGGACGGGGACCTGCCGGTCCCGGGCGCCTGTGCACGGCGCGCGATCAGGACGTTGCCCGCGGCGATCAGCGCGAGGCCGGCGAAGCTCCAGGCCGACAGCCGGTACGACTCGAACAGCGCGGACAGCGCCAGCGCGATTACGGGCGTGGTCACGCCCACGTAGGACGCGCGCACCATGCCCACGCCGCGCATCAACGCGAGATAGGCGAGGAACGCGGCGACCGTGCCGGCGAGCGCGAGGTAGAGGAGCGACGCGACATAGGGAAAGCGCAGGTCGAGGGTCCACGGCCGCCCCAGCGCCAGCGCGACGGCCGCCGTGATCGCCGCGCCATAGCCCAGCGCCCAGGTCGTCGCGGGCACGATGGGATGGCCGCGGCGCTGGAGCCCTGCCGCCGCCATCGCGCCGAGCGTCGAGGCCAGCGTCCCGGCGAGCGCGACCGCGACGCCCTGCAAGGTCGCCTCGCCGGCATCGGTCCCCACGCCGGCGAGCTCGGGTGCGAACAGCAGCGCCACGCCGCCGAGGCCGAGGAGCGAGGCGACGAGCGCGCGGCCCGTGACCGGCGTGCCGCGCGCCACGCGCTCCGCGAACACGTTCATGAAGGTGTAGGTCGCGAATACCACCGCGACCAGACCCGACACGATGCGCTGCTCGGCGTGGTAGATCAGCACGTACGACAGCGCGAACATGAACGCGCCTTGCGCGGCGAGCAGCAGATGGTCGCGGGGCGCGAAGCGCAGCGGCCGGCGGCGCAGCAGGCACCACGCGGCCAGTACCAGCGCCGCCAGCGCGAAGCGCAGCGCGACCGACACCTCGGGCGCCACCACGCCGAGCTGCCAGGTGATGGCGAGCCAGGTCGAGCCCCAGATCAGCGTGCAGGTCGCGAGCAGCAGGCCGGCGCGCGCGGGGCTCATCGGTCGCTCATCGAAGGGTCGCGCGGGCCTCGCCGCGTGCGCTTCCGCGGCTCATGCCGCGCGCAGCGCGTCGACGATCTTCATGCGCGCGGCACGCGCGGCCGGCAGGAAGCCGCCGACGAAGCCCATGGCCAGCGAGAACAGCAGCGCGGCCAGCACGATCCCCGGCGTCAGCGAGAACGAGAACGCCACCTCGGCGAAAGTCTGGAAGTTGGTGGTCGAGATGGACAGCGACTGCATCAGCGAAGCCGCGAGGATGCCGGCCACACCGCCCACCAGGCCCAGCAACAGCGATTCGAGCATGAACGCCGCGAGGATCGAGCGGCGCGGGAAACCCAGCGCGCGCAGCGTGCCGATCTCGCCGGTGCGCGAGGCCACGCTCGCGTACATGGTGATCATGGCGCCAATCACCGCACCTACCGAGAAGATGATGGAGATCGACACGCCGAGGTAGTCGATGAACTTGGCGAGCGCCTCGGACTGCTCGGCGTAGAACCGCGACTCGCGCTTCACCTCGACGGTGAGGCGGGGGTCGCCCTCGAGCGAGGCCTTGATCGCGTCGAAGCGCGACTCGTCGACCAGGCGGAATACCACCGCCGAGAACGACTGCCGCCGGAACGCCTGCATCATCTGCTCGGCGTCGCCCCAGACCTCGGAATCGAAGGCCGAGTGGCCGGCGTCGAACACACCGACCACGGTCCAGTCGCGCTGCGCGACGCGCAGCGACTCGCCCAGCCCCGCGTGGCGGAAGCCCGCGGCCACCGCGCGGCCCGCGACGACCTCCGAGGTGCCCGGGGTGAACATGCGCCCCTCGGCGATGCGCACCTGCGGGCGAAGCTCCAACCCCGCGGGCGTGACGCCGCGGATCACCACGTTGGAGGGCTTTCCGCTGTCGCGCTTGGGCAGGTTGATCAGCACCACCGGCTCGCGCGACGCGAGCAGCGTGCCGTCGACCGCCGAGGCGATGCCGGGCTGGCTCTCGATGATGCCCGCCGAGCCGCGATCGACGCTGCTCTGCACCTCGGTCTGCGAGGCGCGGCGGATCGCGATCACGTTGTCGTCGCGGCCCGTGGCCACCATGGTCTTCTCGAGCCCGGCAGAGAGCATCAGCACCGCGGTGAACACGAACACCACCAGCGCCATGCCGCCCGCGGTGAGCACGGTGGTGAGCTTGCGCGCGGCGAGGTTGCGCGCGACGTAGCCGAGCGGGATGCTCATGGCGCTCCCGCCTCGAGGCGCGGGACGCGCATGCGCATGCCGGACCCGCGAGGCACGCGCCGCTCGCTCATGCAACCGCCCTCAGCCCGTCGACGATGCGGATGCGCGCGGCGCGCCAGGCCGGCACCCCCGCCGCCACCACGCCCACCAGCAGCGCGGCGGCGAGCTGCATGGCGATGGTTTCAAGCGACACATTGAACACCGGGAAGAGCGTGCCCATCGCGCTCGCGAAAGCCTGCGCGAGCGGGAAGGTCAGCAGCACACCGAGCACGCCGCCGAGGAGCGCGATGCCCAGCGACTCGGCGAAGATCAGCCCGGCGACGTAGCCGTTGGAGAACCCCAGCGCCTTGAGCGTCGCGTATTCGGCGTAGCGCTCGCGCGCGGTCATGGCCATGGTGTTGGCCATCACCGCCATGATGATCACGATGACCACGAACGACACGGCCTGGATGGCGAGCAGGATCGCCTCGGTCATCGACACGAAGCCGAGCTGGAACGCCTTCTCGGTCTCGGTCAGCGTCTCGGCGAGCGAGTTGCGGAAGGTCACGTCGACCGCCTGCGAGATCTCGGCGGCGCGCGTGGGGTCGCGGATCTCGAGCACGTACACGCCGACCTGGTCGCCGCGGCGCGGGTAGCGCTGGCGGATGGTCTCGTTGAGGAGCTTCCAGTGGAAGTAGAACTGCGTCTCGTCGGTCTTGGCGTCGGCACCGTCGTAGATCGCGCGCAACGTGAAGGTCCAGGTACCGGGGAAGATGGTGCCGCGCAGCGGGACCTGGTCGCCGACCTTCCAGCCGTAGCGCTCGGCCAGCTTGCGGCCGGCGATCGCGCCGTTGCGGTCGAGCAGGAAGGCCTTGCGCTCCTCCGGCCGGATCACGAACTCGGGGTACATGTCGAGGTAGGTGTCGGCGTCGATCGCGAACTGCGGGAAGAAGTTTCGCTCGGTGATGTACACGCCGCCGAACCAGTTGGCCCAGGACACGGCCGAGACGCCGTCGACGTGGCGCAGCTTCTCCGCATAGGTGAGCGGCAGCGAGAACACCAGCGAGATGGCGTTGCGGGTGACGAGCCGCGCCGACGAGGTCGCGTCGGCACCGGCGTACCAGGCCTCGACGATGGTGCGAAGGAGGCCGAAGGCGGTGATGGCGACGACGATGCCCACCACCGTCAGCGTGCTGCGCAGCACGTGGCGGAAGGCGTTGCGGACGACCAGGCGCGCGAACATGGGCGTGGCGGCTGGGAAGCGTGACGGCGTGTCGATGCGGTCGCGTGAGCGCAGCGCGCACCCGCTAGCCGTCGACCAGCACGCCCTTCTCGAGGTGGACGAGGCGCCGCGCGTGGCTCGCGGCCTTGGGATCGTGCGTGACCATGACGATGGTCTTGCGAAGCTCGCCGTTGAGCCGCTCCATCAGCCCCAGGATCTCCTCCGCGGTCGTGCGGTCGAGGTCGCCGGTCGGCTCGTCGGCGACGACCAGCGTGGGATCGGTGATGAGCGCCCGCGCGATCGCCACGCGCTGCTGCTGGCCGCCGGAGAGCTCGTTGGGGAAATGGTCCATGCGGTCGGACAGCCCCACCAGCGCGAGCGCCGTCTCGGCGCGCTCGCGCCGCTCGCGCCGGCCGAGCGAGGTGAGCTGAAGCGGGAGCTCGACGTTCTGCAGCGCGGTCAGCACCGGCATCAGGTTGTAGAACTGGAAGATGAAGCCGACGTTGGCGGCGCGCCAGGCCGCGAGGTCGCCGTCGCCGAGCCGCGCGATGTCCACGCCCGCGACCTCGATCGACCCCGCGCTGGGCTTGTCGATGCCGGCGATCAGGTTGAGCAGCGTCGACTTGCCCGAGCCCGAGGGGCCCATAAGCGCCACGTAGTCGCCTTCGCGCACCACCAGGTTGATGTCGACCAGCACGGGGATCACCTGGTCGCCGCGCAGGTAGTACTTGGACAGGCCGGCGATCTCGACCAGCGCGGGCGCTTCGCGACCGGGCGGCGCTTCGCTACTTGGCGGCATTGCGCACGCGCGCGCCGGCGGCGAGCTTCGCGTCCGGCTTCAGCACCACGCGGTCCCCCGGCTTCAGCTCGCCCGTGATCGCGACGAGGTCGCCGATCTTCGCGCCCGTGGTCACCGGGACGGCGCCGGCGACGTCGTCCTTGACGACGAACACGAGCTTGCGGCCGTCGCGCTCGGCGACCGCGTCCGCGGCGACGGCGACCAGCGGCTTCTGCTGCTCGGGCGTGACCTCCTGCGACAGGAAGCCGACCTTGGCGCTCATCTCGGGAAGGATGCGCGGGTCGATGGCGTCGAACTTCACCTTGGTCATCACCGTCGCCTTGGCGCGGTCGACGGTGGGGACGATGCGGCTGATGCGGCCGCGGAAGCGCGCGTCGGGCAGCGCGTCCAGCGCGATCTCGGCCGGTTGCCCCACGCTGATCTTGGCGAGGCTCGACTCGGAGACGTCGGCCTCGACCTCGAGCGTGCTCATGTCGGCCATGTTCACCACCGCGCCCTTCGAATCCACGGCGCTGGAGAACGGCGTCACCATGTCGCCGACATTGGCGCTCTTGGACAGGATCACGCCGTCGAAGGGCGCGCGGATCAGCGTGTAGTCGACGCCGACCTCGGCGTTGCGCGCGGTGGCCTGCGCGGCGGCGTACTGCGCGCGAGCGCTGGCGACGGCGGCCACGGCGCGGTCGACGCGGGCCTGCGCGGTGTCGAGCGCCGACTTCGAGATGAAGTTGCGGTCGACCAAGTCCTGGTTGCGCTTCAGTTCCACGCGGGCGTTGGCCTCCTCGACCATCGCCTGGTCGATCACCGCCCTGGCCGCGCGCACGCTGGCTTCCGCGCTCTGCGACTGCGCCACCACGTCGCGGTTGTCGAGGCGCGCGATCACGTCGCCGGCCTTGACGCGCGAGCCCTCGGCGACGCCCAGCCACTCGAGGCGCCCGGTCGCCTTGGACGAGATCGCGGCCTTGCGCTGCGCCACCACGTAGCCGGTGGCGTTCAGCACCACGAATTGCTGCGAGGGATAGGCGGTGGTGACCGCGGTGGTCTGCACCTCGAACACCTTCGGGCGCGTCGCCATCCATGCGGCCACCGCCAGCACCGCGATGCCGCAGAGCGCGAGGAAGATCGTCCTGCCGCGACGCCTGCGCCGGATGGGCGCTGCATTGCGGTCGATCCTGAGCTTGGAGAGGTCGGGTTCGGCCATGTCCTGGAATCGGCGTGCCGGTTGTGCCGGCGGGCGACGCGAATTCTACAGGCGCCGCGCTCGGCAACGTCGCGGCGAGGGTCCTGCGGCTCGTCGCGGCGCGATCAGCTCCAGCGGAAGAACAGGAGCGCCCAGGCGCCCGCCACGGCGGCCAGCGCGACGGCGAACGCGGCGATCGCCACGCACCTGCGCGGAAGCGGGCCCGCGTCGGCGAGCTGCAGCCAGGCGAGGCGCAGGCTCCACAGCACGCCGATCGCCAGCACCGCAGCACGCGCCGCGGGCACGAAGCCCATGCCGATGCCCTCGGCCTTGGCCAGCGTGACGGTGAGGCTCGACAAGCCGAGGAACACGCCGAGTCCCGCGATGGGGATCAGCGCGTAGGACAGGCGCACGGCACGCGCCGTGATGGAGCGCTCGCCGGATGCGCGCCGCGCGGCATCCGGGCCTGCCGGCGCGGCTTCGGGCATGCCTGCCAGCAGGACGGGCCGCGAGGCCGCGAGCAGCGCGAGCCACACCACCCCGCCCACCACCGCGGCGGTGGCGCCGATGTAGCCGACGATCAGCACGCCGTCGAGCCAGGTGAAGACGTCGTTGGCCTCGGGGTAATGCGTCAGGAGCCACCAGGGCGCGTTGCTCGCGAGCATCCATCCCATGCCGTGGTCGAGCACGAAATCGGCAGCCGCGAGCTTGAGGGTGATGAACCAGGGGCTCGCGTTCCAGTGGAAGGCGCCGATGGCGAGGCCGACCAGGCCGATCACGATCAGCGCGGCATCCCAGCGCGAGGCCTGCGCGAAAGGCAGCGTCGCGACCTCGTGGTTGGGCGAACGCGCAGCGAGCTCGACGGCGCCCAGGTGCCCGCTGCAGCGCCCGCACATATGGCATTCCGAGGGGCCCGTCATGCGCTTGATGCGCACCAGCGGCGCGCAGTTGACGGGGTGGATGGCCATGTGCCCGGCGTTGCGGTCCCAGGCCTCGCGGTCGACGTGGAACGACACGGGCGCCACGCGCGACAGCACGTTGAACACGCCGTTGACCGGGCAGAGGTAGCGGCACCACACGCGCTTCTCGCGGCCGTAGACATAACCCACGGCGATGGCGGCGAGCGTCGAGCCGCCGAGCACCAGCGCGGCGGCCTTGGGGTACTGGTAGACGCTGACGAGCTGGCCGAACACGGTCGTCATGGCGAAGGCCACGAACGGCCAGCCGCCCCAGCGGATCCAGCGCGGCACGCCGCGGTGCAGGCCGTAGTGCGACGCGACCTCGGTGAGCGTGCCCTCGGGGCAGAACACGCCGCACCAGGTGCGGCCCATGACGAACATCGACAGGATGACGAAGGGCCACCAGAAGCCCCAGAACGCCCACTGCGCGAAGATGGTGAGGTTGTCGAGCGCGTGCGCGTCGCTCGCCGGTAGCGGCAGCAGCGCGGGGACCACGAGCAGCAGCGCATAGACGGCCACCACCGCCCACTGCAGGCGGCGGATCGTCGCCTGGTGCTGCGCCAGCCAGTCGCCGTAGCGCGCGAGCCACCGGCGGTGCCGGCCGGGCGTCGCCGGGGGCGGTGCCGTGGCCGCGAGGTCGTTCACGCCGGGTTCAGGCCTGCTTCGCCGCCAGGGGCTCGCGGGGGCTGCGCATCATCCAGATCATGACGATCCAGTACACCGCGAGGCAGAGCACCGGCAAGAGCGCGGGCTGCGAGCGATAGCCCGTCATCGAGGCGACGAAGCCGCCGAAGCGCGAGCTGTCGTCGAGCAGCGCCGTGCTGTTCCAGATCTGGTCGGCGAGCGGCGGCAGCACCTCCATGCCGATGAGCTTCTCGAGGCCTCCCACCATCAGCCCGCCGGCGAGCAGCAGCAGCAGGATCTCCGACAGCCGGAAGAAGGTGCGCCACGACAGCCAGCGCGAGCCCTGCTGCAGCAGCCAGAACGTCGCCCAGGCGAGTGCCAAGCCGATGGCGAGCACGGCGAGGAACTGCGGCACCGACATCTGCGCCATCCCCACGCCGTACAGGAACACCACGGTCTCGGCGGTCTCGCGGCCGATGGCCAGCGCGACCACCACCGCGAGGCCCCACCAGTTGGCGGCGTCGGCGTTCTGTCGCATCCTGGTCTCGAGGTCGCGCTTCAGCGTGCGGCCGTGCTTGCGCATCCAGAACACCATCTGCACGATCAGCGCCGCCGCGACGAACATCATGCCGATCTGGAACCACTCGAGCGCGTCGCCCGAGAGGAAGTGCGCGATGCCCAGCATCGCGGCGGCGAGCACCAGCGCCAGCGCGACGCCGGCCGCGATGCCGATCCACAGGTAGCGGCGCCCGATGGCGGCATCGGGCTGGCGTTTCAGCCACGCGTAGACGATGCCGATCACCAGCATCGCCTCCGCCGACTCCCGCCACACGATGAAAAGCGCATTGCCCATGGTCTTTGCGGATCCCGCCTACTTGGCGATGATGAAGCCCTTCGAGTTGTCGGGGTGGAACTCGTCCCAGAACGGGTACTGGCCCGGCTTGAGGCGCTGGATCACCACCGACGACGAGGCGCCGGGTGCGAGCACCTTCTCGATCTTGAGGGGCAGGCTCTCGAACTCCATCGGCTCCTTCCCCTCGTTGGTGATCATGATCTTGATGCGCGTGTTGGCCGGCACCTCGATGTTGGGCGGCGTGTAGATGCCGTCGCGCGCCACGATCTTGACGACGTAGGGATCGTCGGCGGCGAGCGCAGGGGCGGCGCCGAAGGGCGCCAGCGACGCGCCGGCGCCGATGGCGGCGAGCGCCACGAAGCGCTGCAGGCGCGGCGCCCTGCCGGCATCGCGCGCCGCAGGACGCCGGGTGGCCGACTCAGTAGCCACCCTTCTTCCCGGTGCCCGCGTAGGTGAAGTCGTACTCCAGCGTGAAGGGCTTGAACCACGGGCCGACGCCCGTCTCCTTGTCGACGTGGCGCCCGAACATGGCGTGCGGGCCGCCCGGCGGCGCGATGGAGAGCCTGAGCTTGTAGCGGCCCGGGCCCGCCAGCTTGACGTTGTCGCCGTAATGCGGCCCGTCGTTCGCCACCATGGCCATCATCGGCCCCTTGATCACCTCGTTGGAGCCCTGCTTCACGAGCTCGTACTGGATGTTGAGGTAGGGCAGCCAGGTGCCGTCGGCGAAGCCGTTGTCGTTCTTGTCGGTCGCCTTGATGTCGGCCTCGAGGTGGATGTCCGAGGCCTTGGCGTCGCGCATCATGCCGGCGGGCTCCATCTCGATGGGCTGCAGGTAGACCGCGGCGACCTCCATGCCACCGTGGATCTGCGGCTTGCCGATCGGGTACTCGAGGGCGCGGGCGGGGGCGGCCGCGAGCAGGGCCGCGGCGGCAGCGGCGGACAGCATCAGGCCGGCCAGGCGTGGATATGCAACTCGTTGATTCATGGGGATTTTCTCTTCACGGATCGGGGCGGGGTCGATGCGCCGGACGGACCCGGCGGCGAGGCGGCGCGTGCTCTTTCAGGCGGTGGCCCGCATCGCCCGGCGGCGTACCGACGACAACGCCAACCTTATCAGCCGGGCGGGGTCCTGTAAATAGGAATGATTTGCGTTTAAGTGAAGATTGGGCTAGATTATCGCCTGCATCGACCCCGCTCACGCAGCCAGCCGCATCCTTTTTCGCACGCCGCACGCAATCGACCACCATGTACGTCTGCCTCTGCAACGCGATCACCGACCACGAAATCCGTGCTGCCGCCGACCTGGGCGCGCGTTCGCTCGACGAGCTCTCCTCGTCGCTGGGGGTCGCGACCTGCTGCCGCCGCTGCGCCGATTGCGCGCGCTGCGTGCTCGACGAGCACCTCGCCGCGCAGGCCTGTGCGGCCGGGGACGACTAGCGCCGTTCCCTTAGTCGCGCGGGCCGTCCTCCCCGCGCCCGCCGCAACACCTCGCTTGCCCGCCGCGCGGGTCCATTGCGCCCGCGCGTGAGCCGCGCTTCGCGCCGCGCATGAAGCCGCGAATCGCCATTCGCATGGACTGCGAATCGTTCCGTTTTTTGCGCGCGGCGCATCCCTTGGCATACCATCGCCGGCACACCGGGCCCACGCGCGAAAGCGCGCGGCGCATCGTCGACAGGGCCCCGGGGCGACGCGATGAAAGGCATGCCATGAAAGGCGACAAGGAAGTCATCAAGCACCTCAACGCGATCCTGGTCAACGAGCTGACCGCGATCAACCAGTACTTCCTGCACTCGCGCATGTTCGGCAACTGGGGCTATCACAAGCTCGCCAGGCACGAGTACGAGGAATCGATCGACGAGATGAAGCACGCCGATGCGCTGGTGAAGCGCATCCTGTTCCTCGAGGGCCTGCCCAACCTGCAGGACCTGCACAAGCTGCGCATCGGGCAGGACGTCAAGGAGGCGATCGAGTGCGACCTCGCCCTCGAGCGCGACGGCCATCCCGCGCTCAAGGTCGCGATCGCGCACTGCGAGAAGGTCGGCGACTACATCACCCGCGAGGTGTTCGAGGAGATCCTCGAGTCCGAGGAGGAGCACATCGACTTCCTCGAGACGCAGCTCTCGGTGATCGCCGACATCGGCATGCAGAACTACCTGCAGTCGCAGTACAAGGTGGAGGAAGGCGACATCGGCGCCTGACTGCCGTCATCCCCGCGAAAGCGGGGACCCAGTCATCCCCGCGAAGGCGGGGACCCAGTCATCCCCGCGAAAGCGGGGATCCAGCCGTACCGCTACGACTGGATTCCCGCTTGCGCGGGAATGACCAAGACTTCGGCCGGAATGACGGAGGCTTCGGCGGGCATGACGGTGTGCTTCACGCGGAACGCGCCCACGAGGCCGCGCGCAGGTTGCCCGCGGCGATGATGGCGAGGCCGACGGCCAGGAGGCCGATGCCGGCCCAGGCCACCGGGCCCGGCATCTCGCCGAACACCAGCATCGACAGCAGCATCGCGATCACCGGGATCGCGTACATGCTCATCGAGGCGCGGCCCGCGGGCAGCCAGCGCAGGATCATCGACCACAACAGGAAGCCCAGCGCGGTGGACAGCGTGCCCACGTAGACCAGCAGCATCGCGTAGCCGGGCGTCCACGCCGCCATGGGATGCCCCGTCGCCAAGGCAAGCAGCACCAGCGGCACGGCGCCGATCGCCATCTGCCAGCCGATGAAGTTGGTGATGTCGAGCCCCGACTCGGGCTGCAGCTTCTTGATGGCCACGCTGCCCGCGGCCCAGGCGAGGCCGGACAGCACGCCCCAGCCCCGCGCCGCCAGCTCGCCGTGCCAGTTCCAGGGCTCGACCACCAGCGTGAGGCCGGCGAGCGCGAAGGCCAGCGCCAGCCACTGGTCGCGCTTGACGCGCTCGCCGAGCACGGGGGCGGCGATCAGCAGCGTCCAGAACGGCATGGTGAAGGCCAGCACCGAGGCGCGCCCCGCGCCGCCGCCGGCGACCGCAAGCGTGGTGCCGCCGAAGTTGAGCACGGTCTGGAAGAGCGCCACGACCAGCAAGCCGCCCCAGCGGCGCGGCCGCGCCAGCGTGCGCGTCGCCAGCATCCACGCGAACAGCGACACCACCGCCACCACCGTGCGCTCGGCGTTGAACACGATCGCGTCGGCCCGCTGCAGCGCGAGCTTCATGGCGATCCAGTTGCTGCCCCACAGGAACGTGAGCAGCACCAGCATCGTCCAGGCGCCGCGCGGCGAGTCCCAGCGGAAGGGTGTGCTCAATGCCGCGCCGCGAACTGCTCGACGATTCGCGCGACCTCGCGCGGCTGGTCGTGGTGCAGCATGTGGCCGGCATCGGCGACGGTGACGAGCGTCGCGCCCGGCACCGTGGCGCAGCGGCGCGCGACCTCGTCCCCTGCGTCGCTCTCGCCTTCGCCGGACCCGGCGAGCCACCTGGGGATGAACGAGTCGGCGGCGGCCACCCACAGCACCGGGGCCTCGATCGCCGCCCACAGCGCCTCGACCTCCTCCATGCGGTAGACGCTGGGGAAAGGCATCTTGTGGCGCGGGTCGGCGCGCAGCCGGGCGCCGCCGTCCGGCAGCGCCTCGGCCCATTCGCCGGCGAGGAACGCCGCCTTGTCCGGCGCGAGCCTGGGGTTGTTGCGCATCAGTCGCGCCGCCACCGCGTCGAGGCTTTCGTAAGGCGCGAGCGTCGGCGGGTGCGCCAGCGAATCGAGCCAGGCCGCCATCTTCGCGGGCGCCTTGGCGGCCTCCTCGCGCGGCAGGCCGAAGCCGTCCAGCGCCACCACCGATCGCACGCGCTCGGGCCGCGCGCCGGCGTAGATCATCGCGACATTCGCGCCGAGGCTGTGGCCGACGAGGTGGGCGCGCTCGCCGGGAACGAGCGCGTTCAGCAGGGCCTCGAGGTCGGCGACGTAGTCGGCGAACCAGTAACCGTCGGCGCGCCAGGCGGTGCGGCCGAAGCCCTGCCAGTCGGGCGCGATCAGGCGCCAGGGCTTCTCGAAGGCCTCGACCATGAACTGGAACGACGCGCCGACGTCCATCCAGCCGTGCAAGAGCAGCATCGGCGGCGCGCTCGCCTCGCCCCACTCGAGCACGTGGTAGTCGAGCCCCCGCACGTCGACGACGTGCGAGCGGGCCGCGGGGCCGGGGCGCGCGCTCACTTGCGCGCGCACAGCGCGCGACCGTCGGTCCAGCCGGTGCGGTAATTGCCGTCGCCGGCGAAGCGCTGCGCGTCCTTGCGCTCGGCCCCGGTGGCGTCGCCGGCGTAGCGCTGCGCGTCCTTGCGCTCGGGGCCCGTGGCGCTCGCGCATCCGTCCGCATAGCCCTGCCGGTAGGGCAGCGGGAAACCGTCGAGGTTGATCGCCGGCTTCGGCGGCTCCGCGCTGCGCGGCAGCGGCGGCGCGGGCTCGGGCGAAGGGCCGGGGGCGGTGGCGCAGGCCGCGAGCAGGAGGCTCGCCGCGAAGGCCAGCACGGCGGCGCCCCGCGGCCCGGCGCGGCATGCGGCGCGCGGCAAGGCGCACTGCGAGGCGAGCGCTTCGGTGCGCGCGAACGCGCGGGCACGTCGCGGCGTCCGCGCGGGCAGCGACTCCATGCGGTTGTTCTCGATGTCCATCGGCAGCGTAAAATTCTAACCCGACGGTCCATGCCCATGCACGCTCCCCGCTTCGTCCACCTGCGCGTCCACAGCGAGTACTCGATCGTCGACGGCACGTTGCGCGTCGACGACGCGATCGACGCCGCGGCGCGCGACGGCATGCCGGCGCTTGCGCTGACCGACCTCGCCAACATGTTCGGCCTGGTCAAGTTCTACCGTGGCGCGCGCAAGGCCGGCGTCAAGCCGCTGATCGGCTGCGACGCCTGGCTCACCCACGAGTCCTCGCGCGACCAGCCCTTCCGCCTCCTGCTGCTGGCGAGCTCGCACGCGGGCTACCTGAAGCTCTGCACCTGGCTCACGCGCGCCTACCGCGGCAACCAGCACCGCGGCCGCGCGGAAATCCGCCGCGAGTGGTTCGATGAGGGCACCGAAGGCCTCGTCGCACTGTCGGGCTTCCGCGAGGGCGACGTCGGCCAGGCGCTGGCGCAGGGCAACACGGCCGCGGCGATGGCCGCGGCACGCGCGCTGGCCGCGCGCTTCCCCGGGCGCTACTACCTCGAGCTGCAGCGCGCGGGGCACCCCGACGACGACGCGCTGTGCGAGGCGACGGTGCGCCTCGCCACCGAGTCGGGCCTGCCGGTGGTCGCCACGCACCCGGTGCAGTTCCTGCGCCGCGGGGATTTCCGCGCCCACGAGGCACGCGTGTGCATCGCCGAGGGCCAGTCGCTCGCCGACCCGCGGCGCGTGCGGCGCTTCACGCCCGAGCAGTACTTCACCACGCAGGACGAGATGGCGCAGAAGTTCGCAGACCTGCCGCAGGCGCTCGCCAACAGCGTGGCGATCGCGCAGCGTTGCAGCACCACCATCGAGATCGGCCGCAACCACCTGCCCGACTTCCCCACGCCCGCGGGCGTGACGCTCGACCAGCACCTGCGCGACCAGTCGTTCGCCGGCCTCGGGAAGCGCCTCGCGCAGCTCTACCCGGACGAGGCGCAGCGCGAGGGCAAGCGCGCCACCTACGTGGAGCGCCTCGAGTTCGAGATCCGCGTCATCGTGCAGATGGGCTTCGCAGGCTACTTCCTGATCGTCGCCGACTTCATCGACTGGGCGAGGCGCCACGGCGTTCCCGTCGGACCGGGCCGCGGCTCGGGTGCGGGCTCGCTCGTCGCCTACAGCCTCGGCATCACCGACCTCGACCCGCTGCGCTACAACCTGCTGTTCGAGCGCTTCCTCAACCCCGAGCGCGTGTCGATGCCCGACTTCGACATCGACTTCTGCCAAGACACGCGCGAGCGGGTGATCGACTACGTCAAGCAGAAGTACGGCGCCGACTCGGTGTCGCAGATCGCCACCTTCGGCACGCTCGCCGCGCGCGCCGCGGTGCGCGACGTGGGCCGCGTGCTCGACCTGCCCTACGGCCTCGTCGACGGCATCGCCAAGCTCATCCCCTTCCAGCCCGGCAAGACCGTGACGCTGCGCGCGGCGCCCGCGCGCGGCGAGGACCGCGAGTCCAACGTCATCTACGCGCGCGAGCAGGAGCCGCAGCTCGACACGCGCGAAAAGGCCGAGGACGAGGTGCGCGAGGTGCTGTCGCTGGCCGAGGAGCTCGAAGGCCTGCCGCGCAACGTCGGCATGCACGCCGGCGGCGTGCTGATCGTGCCCGGCAAGCTCACCGACTTCTGCCCGCTGTACGTGCAGCCCGGCGCCGACGCGCTGGTGTCGCAGTTCGACAAGGACGACGTCGAGGCCGCAGGGCTCGTCAAGTTCGACTTCCTCGGACTCACCACGCTCACCATCCTCGACTGGACCCTGCGCTACGTGAAGAAGCTCGACCCCGGGTCGACGCTGGCGCTGGACTCGCTGCCGCTCGACGACAAGGCCAGCTACGACATCTTCCGCACCGCCAACACCAGCGCCGTGTTCCAGTTCGAATCGCGCGGCATGCGCGAGCTCCTGCTGCGCGGGCCGCCGACGCGCTTCGAGGACATCATCGCGCTGGTGGCGCTGTACCGCCCCGGCCCGATGGAACTCATCCCCGACTACGTCGAGGCGCGCATGGGCCGCCGGCGCGTCGAGTATGCCGACCCGCGCGTCGCACCGGTGCTGGAGCAGACCTACGGCGTCATGGTCTACCAGGAGCAGGTGATGCAGATCGCGCAGGTGATCGGCGGCTACACGCTGGGCGGCGCCGACCTCCTGCGCCGCGCGATGGGCAAGAAGAAGCCCGAGGAGATGGCCAAGCACCGCGGCATCTTCGTCGAGGGCGCGCAGAAGAACGGGCTGCCCGAGGCCAAGGCCACGCGCATCTTCGACGACATGGAGAAGTTCGCGGGCTACGGCTTCAACAAGTCGCATGCCGCGGCCTACGCGCTGGTCGCCTACCAGACCGCGTACTTCAAGGCGCACCACCCGGCGGCGTTCATGGCGGCGAACCTGTCGCTGGTGATGGACCATACCGACAAGGTGCGCGCGCTCTACGCCGACACCCTCGACCAGGGGCTCGAGGTCCTGCCGCCCGACATCAACCTGTCGGGCTATCGCTTCGAGCCGGTCGACACGAAGCGCATCCGCTACGGCCTCGGCGGCATCAAGGGCACCGGCGCGCAGGCCATCGAGGCGATCGTCGCCGCGCGCGAGGCGGGCAAGCCCTTCGCCAGCCTCGCCGACTTCTGCCGGCGCGTCGACAAGCGCACGGTCAATCGCCGCGCCATCGAGGCGCTGGTCAAGGGCGGCGCCTTCGACACGGTCGAGCCGCGCCGCGCCGCACTGCTCGCGGCATTGCCCGCCACGCTGTCCGACGCCGAGCGCGCACAGGCGCAGAAGGCGCAGAACTCGCTGTTCGGCGGCGACGAGGGCGACGACCTGCCGCCGCTTCCCGCCGTCGCCGACTGGTCCGAGGGCGAGCGCCTCGCCCACGAGAAGTCGGCGCTGGGCTTCTACATCTCCGGGCATCCCTACAACGCCTTCGCCGCCGAGCTCGCGGGTCTGGTGCGCACGCGCCTCGCCGACGTCGAGCCGCGGCAAGAGCGCTACCTGATCGCGGGCATCGTCACGGCGGTGCGCACGCAGGTCGGCAGGCGCGGCAAGATGGCCTTCGTCACGCTCGACGACGGCAAGGCCTCGGTCGAGGTGGTGGCCTTCAACGAGACCTTCGAGGCCGCGCGCGCCAAGCTCCGCGAGGATGCGCTGGTCATCGCCGAGGTGCGCGTGATGCAGCGCGTCTCCGACGACGGCGAGTCGCAGGGCCTGCGTGTCATCGCCGAGACCGTGATGGACCTGCCCGAGGCGCGCAGGCGCTTCGCGCGCCGCCTCGCGCTGGCCTGCAACGGCAACGCCTCCGGCGACCGCCTCGAGGCCATCCTCGCGCCGCACCGCAAGGGCCCGACGCCCATCAGCCTTCACTTCGAGAACAACGGCGTGCGCGGCGACATGGACCTCCCGGGTGACTGGAACGTCGACCTCGACGACGCGCTCCTGAGCGAGCTGCGCGCCTGGCTCTCGCCGGCGAACGTCACCGTCGTCTACTAGCCTCGATGCGCGAGCTCGCCGCGCGCTACGCCGCCTTGCTGCGGCAACCCGACGTCGCGCGCATCATGGCGCTGACCTTCGTGTCGCGCATGCCCATCGGCACGCTGACGCTGTCGCTGCTGTTGCACCTGCGTGCGCTGACGGGCTCGTTCGCCGTGGCGGGCTCGGTGGTGGGCAGCTACCTCGCGACCTCGGCGATCGCCGCGCCCTTCATCGGGCGCTGGGTGGACCGCCGCGGCCCCGCGGCGCCGCTCGCGGTCACCGGCGTGCTGTTCCCCGCCTGCATCGGCGTGCTGCTGTTCGCCGACGCGCTGGGCGGCTCGGTCACGCTGATGCACGTCGCTGCAGCGACTGCCGGCGTGTTCGTGCCGCCGATCGCCGGCCTGGTGCGCACCGTGGCTCGCGAGCGCTTCGAGGGCGACGAGCGCCGCACCGCCTTCGCGCTCGACTCGGTGCTGGTCGAGATGGTGTTCACCGTCGGCCCGCTGCTGGTGGCGCTGATGCTCGTGACGGGCTCGGCACGCGCCGCGCTGGCGATGTCCTGGGTGTTCACCCTCGCCAGCGTGCCGCTGTTCGTCGCCTCGCGCGCGCTGCGCTGGCTGCCGCGCAGGCGCGAGGCGCCGGGCGGCCTGCTCGGCCCGGCCGCCGACCCCAAGCTGCTGCGCATGTTCCTCGTCACCGTGTTCATCGCCGTCGGCTTCGGCTGCATGGAGGTGGGCTACCCCGCGGTCGGCGTGGCGCTCGGCGTGGCCGCGGTCGGCGGCGTGCTGATCGCGGTGAACTCGGTGGGCAGCGCGCTGGGCGGCCTGGTGTACGGGGGCCTCGAGCTCGCGCGCCCGCCGGCCGAGATCCTGCCGCGCGTGCTGGCCGTCATGGCGGTCCCGCTCGCGCTTCAGGCCACCACGCTCGACCCGTGGCTGATCGGCCCGCTGGCGTTCTGCACCGGTGTGCTGATCGCGCCCGCGCTCACCTCGGTGATGCTGATGATCGGCGCGCAGGCCGCGCAGCACCACGCCACCGAGGCCTTCACCTGGTCGACCACGTGCATAATCGGCGGCATCGGCGCGGGCACGATGCTCGCCGGCCACCTCGTCGATACCTACGGGCCGCGCGCGGTGTTCCTGCTCGGCGCGGCAGCCATGGTCGCGGCCGCGCTGGCCGCGCTCCCCGTCGCACGCGATGCCCTGCGCGGCACGGCCTCCACCCCTGCGCCCACCACGGACAAGGACACGCCATGACACTGCCCGCCTCGATGCGCCACATCGCCGTCCGCCAGCCCGGCGGCCCGGACACGATGGAGATCGCCACGGGGGCCCTTCCCTCGCCCGCGCCAGGCGAGGTGCTGGTGAAGGTGGCGTGGGCCGGCGTCAACCGCCCCGATGTCATCCAGCGCATGGGACTGTATCCACCGCCGGCCGATGCGTCGCCGGTGCTGGGCCTCGAGATCGCAGGCAGCGTCGTCGCGCTCGGCGAAGGGGTCACGCAGTGGAAGATCGGCGACCGCGTGTGCTCGCTGGTCGCGGGCGGCGGCTATGCCGAGTACTGCGTGGCGCCGGCGTCCTGGTGCCTGCCGCTGCCGCAGGGCATGGACCTGCGCGAAGCCGCGGGCATCCCCGAGAACTACATGACGGTGTGGCACAACGTGTTCGACCGCGTCCGCCTCGCCGCGGGCGAGACCTTCCTGGTGCACGGCGGCACCAGCGGCATCGGCCTCGCCGCCATCCAGCTCGCCAAGGCCTCCGGCGCGACGGTGATCGCGACCGCAGGAAGCGCCGACAAGGCCGCGTACTGCCTCGGCATCGGCGCCGACCACGCCATCGACTACAAGCTGCAGGATTTCGTCGCCGAGTGCGCGCGCATCACCGGGAGGAAGGGCGTCGACGTGGTGCTCGACATGGTCGGCGGCGACTACATCGAGAAGAACCTCAAGGTGCTGGCCAACGACGGGCGGCTTTCCATCATCGCCTTCCAGAAGGGCAGCCGCGTCGAGGCCGACTGGGTGCCGATCATGGCCAAGCGGCTCACCGTCACCGGCTCGACCATGCGCCGCAGCCCCGCGGCCACCAAGTCCGCGATCGTGGCGCAGCTCCGCGACAAGGCCTGGCCCCTGTTCGCCGCCGGCAAGCTCAAGGTCGTCGTCGACTCGACGTTCCCGCTCGCCGACGCGGCGGCCGCGCACCGGCGCATGGAAAGCTCGCGGCACATCGGCAAGATCCTGCTCGAGGTCGCGCCCTGACCTGTCATCCCCGCGAAAGCGGGGACCCATCCCTCGAGGTGTAACGGCGGTACGCGAGCAACACCGCGCAATCCCGGGCAGCCCACCGGCAACGGTATCGCCGGGAGCCGCAAAGCTTGCGTCGTCGCCTCCATCGGCGCGGCGGACGCCGGGGCTCGGCCCGCAGCCGGGTGCATCGCGAGGACCGAGCCCCGGTGGCCCGGCGCGGCGGACGCCGGGGAATCGGGCTTGAGCCGGGTTCATCGCGAAAACCGATTCCCCGGTGGCCGTCGCACGCCTTGCCGATGGAGGCGACGACGCATGTTTGCGCGGACCGACGCAATAGCGTGACGCAAGACGCATGTTTGCGCGGATCGACGCAATACCGTTGCGGTACGGCTGGGTCCCCGCTTTCGCGGGGATGACGGTCAGTAGGTCGCGCGTCCGCCCGAGCAGTCGAACACCGCACCGGTGGAGAAGCTCGCGTCCTCGCTGGCGAGCCAGGCGACGAGCGCCGCGATCTCGTCGACGGTGCCGAAGCGTCCCATGGGGATCTTCGACAGCATGAAGTCGATGTGCTGCTGCGTCATCTGGTCGAAGATGGCGGTGCGCACCGCCGCCGGGGTGACGCAGTTGACGCGGATGCCCGTCTTCGCGAGCTCCTTGCCCAGCGACTTGGTGAGCCCGATCACCGCGGCCTTGGAGGACGAATAGGCCGAGGCGTTGGGATTGCCTTCCTTGCCCGCGATCGAGGCGATGTTGACGATGCGCCCGTAATCCTTCGAACGCATCAGCGGCACCACGGCGCGGTTGCAGTAGAAGAGGCCGTGGACGTTGACGTCGAACACGCGCTTCCATTCGTCGGCGGGGTACTCCGACAGCGGGGTGTTGGGGCCGGTGATGCCCGCGCTGCAGACCAGGATGTCGATGCCGCCGAGCGCCTTGGCCGTCGCGTCCGCCGCGGCATCGACCGCCGCCGCGTCGGCGACGTCCAGCGCCACGGTGTACGCGCCGCCCGCGGCGGGCGCCGCCGCGTCCAGCGCGGCACGGTCGCGGTCCCACAATGCGACGCGCGCGCCGCCGGCATGCAGGCGGCGCGCGATGGCGAGGCCGATGCCCGCGGCGCCGCCGGTGACCACCGCCTTGCGGCCCTTGAAGTCGAGTTGGTTCATCGTGCAATGGATGCAGAAGCGAGCGGAGGATGTTAACAGGCGGGGACCGTGCGCCGGGCGGATGGAAGTTGCATTCCGCGCGGCGGGCGTCCACTATGTCATTGTCATATGATCGGGAGCGAGCGCCATGCCCCATCCCTTCGTCACGACACCGCCGCGGGCGCGATGCGCTGCCGGCTTCGGCGCGCTGTCGCTGCTGGCCGTCGTCGTCGCGCTCTCCCCGCGTCCCGTCGCGGCGTACTCGTGGCTGCAGGCCGGCGGAGACGCCTCGCACAGCAATGCGCAGACGGCGGAGACGCAGGTCCATCGCAACAACGTCGGCCGCCTGGTCCGCATGTTCCAGGTGCCGCTGGGCGGCGCGTCCGACGGCACGCTGGTCGCCGCCGAGGGCCTCGGGCCCTCCGCCGACATCGACCTGGTGTTCGTCACCACCACCGCCGGCACCACGGCGGCCTACGACGCCACGACCGGTGTCCTGCGCTGGTCGAAGTCCTATCCCGCGGGCAGCTGCACCCATGGCGGCAACGCCTGCTACACCGCGTCGACGCCGGTGGTCGCGCCCACGCTCGACTACGTCTACGCCTACGGGCTCGACGGCAAGATCCACAAGCTCGACATCCTCACCGGCGCCGAGCAGGGCGGCGCGTGGCCCGTCACGGTGTCGAGCAAGCCGGACGACGAGAAGAGCGCCGGCGCGCTCACCATCGTCCCCAGCGGCGGCCAGCAGTACCTCTATTCGGTCCACGGCGGCTACCCCGGGGACGCCGGCGACTACCAGGGCCACGTCAGTGCCATCCGCCTGTCCAACGGCAGCATCAAGGTGTTCAACGCGGCCTGCAGCGGCACCAAGACGGTGATCCCCAAGGGTGGCTGCGGGACCTGGCAGAACGCCGTGTGGGCCAAGTTCGGCGTGACCTATTCGCCGTCGCTCGATGCCGTGTTCTTCGCCACGGGCAACGGCGCCTGGAACGGCACCTCCAACTGGAGCGAGAGCATCCTGCGCATCAACGCCGACGGCTCGTCGCCCGCCGCGGGGCCCGCCGACTCGTACACGCCCTCGAACGTGAGCGGCCTCGACGGCGGCGACACCGACCTCGGCAGCACGGGACCGGTGATCCTGCCCACGCCCCCCGGCGCGCAATACCTCGACATCGCGCTGCAGGGCGGCAAGGACGCGAAGCTGCGCATCGTCAACCTCGCCAACCTCTCGGGCACGGGCACCACCGGCCAGCTCGACGGGCAGCTCGGCCCGCTGGTCAACGTGCCACAGGGTGGCGGCGTGTTCGGCCAGCCGGCCGCCTTCACCTCGCTCGGCGACGGCAACACCTATGTCTACGTCGGCACCGGCAGCGGCCTCTCGGCGCTGCGCGTCACCTCGCCTGCGAGCGGCATACCCTCGCTGGCGACCATCTGGCAAACCTCGGGCTCGCAGGCGGGCTTCTCGCCGCTCATCGCCAACAACCTGGTGTTCAGCCAGCGCGGCGGCATCCGCGCGCATGACCCGATGTCGGGCAGCGTGCTGTGGAGCAGCTCGCGCATCGGCGGCCTGCACTGGCAGAGCCCGATGATGTTCAACGGCGTGCTGTACACGGTCGACAACGACGGCAACCTCTCGGCCTTCGCCTCGGGCGACGGCGGCATGCGCGTCGACGTCCATTCGGGCTCGACCACCTCCAACCTGAACGGCATGCTCGAGCCGGGCGAGACGGTGATCGTCGAGCCGGGATTGCGCAATCCCGGCACGGCGACGCTCGCCTCGGTCACCGGCACAGCCGGCTCGCTCACCGGGCCCGCGGGCGCGACGTACGCGATCGGCGACAGCTCGGCGGCCTACGGCAGCATCGCCGCGGGCGCGGTGGGCGACTGCTTCGCGGCGACAGCCAACTGCTATCGCGTATCGGTGTCCGATCCGGCGCCGCGTCCGGCCACGCACTGGGACGTGGCGCTGCACGAGACGCTGTCGACCGGCGACACCACCACGCTGCTGCTGCACGTCGGCCACAGCTTTCCCGACGTCGACGTCATGCATCCGATGTATGCCTACATCGAGGCGCTGGCGCACAACCAGGTGACCCTCGGCTTCGGCAACGGCACGTTCGGCCCGGACACCAACGCCACGCGCGCGCAGACGCTGCTCTTCGTCGCGCGTGCCATGCAGTCACCCAACGGCGACGCGGGGCTGCCCTTCGCCATCGCCGGCTACGGCAGCGAATGCCGCCCGGGGCCGACCGCTGCGTCGTTCTTCGCCGACGTGCCGCCCGGCCATGCGGCCTGCCGCGCGGCGAACCTGCTCGCCTATCGCCAGGCGGACGTCGACTTCGGCTGCGCCAGCGGCCACGCCTGCCCCGATACCGTCACGTCACGCGAATACATGTCGGTGATGATCGCGGATTGGGCGGCCGGTGGCGACGCGCTGGTGCCCGACAGCGGGAGCTTCGGCGACAGCGGCAGCACGCGCAGCTACCACTGCAGCGGCGGCGACAGCCACTTCCCCGACGTGCCGGGCGGATCGGCCTCGTGCCGGCACATCAACTACCTGTGGGCGCGTGGCGTGATCGACGGATTCACCGACGGCAGCTTCCAACCCGCCATTCCCGTGAGCCGTGCGCAGATGGCCAAGTTCATGGTGAAGGGCTCGGCCTTCACGCGGCCGTTGACCGTGTACTGAAGCCGTCGTTCCCCGCGAAAGCGGGAACCTAGCCCAGGTCGAAGCGGATGCCCTGCGCGAGCGGCAGCGTGTCGCCGTAGTTGATGGTGTTGGTGGCGCGGCGCATGTAGGCCTTCCAGGCGTCCGAGCCCGACTCGCGCCCGCCGCCGGTGTCCTTCTCGCCGCCGAACGCGCCGCCGATCTCCGCGCCCGAGGGGCCGATGTTGACGTTGGCGATGCCGCAATCGCTGCCCGTCGACGCGAGGAAGCGCTCGGCCTCGCGGAGGTCGCGGGTGAAGATCGCCGAGGCGAGCCCCTGCGGCACGGCGTTGTTGAGCGCGATGGCCTCGTCGAGGTCGCGATAGCGCAGCACGTACAGCAGCGGGGCGAAGGTCTCGCGCATCACCATCGGCGACTGCGCGCGCATCTCGGCGATGGCGGGCCGCACGTAGCAGCCTCCTTCGCAGCCGGCGACGTCCACGCGCTGCCCGCCGTCGATGCGCGCACCCTCGGCGCGCACGGCCTCCATCGCCTCCTGCATCCGCGCGAAGGCGGCGGCGTCGATCAGCGGCCCGACCAGCGTGCCGGCGTCGAGCGGGTTGCCGACCGGCAGGCTCGCGTAGACGCCGCGCAGCCGCGCGAGCAGCGCCTCGTGCACCGCCTCGTGCACGATCAGCCGCCGCAGCGACGTGCAGCGCTGGCCCGCCGTGCCCACCGCGGAAAACGTCACCGCGCGCACCGCGAGGTCGAGGTCGGCCGAGGGCGCGACCACCAGCGCGTTGTTGCCGCCGAGCTCGAGCAGGCTGCGGCCGAGGCGCCCGGCCACCACCGTCGCCACCTCGCGCCCCGCCGAGGACGAGCTGCGACAGCCCGTCCGCGACGCCCGCGGGAAGGTCCTCCACCGAGCGCGCGGCGCGCGTGAAAAGCGCATGGCAGGCGAGCGCCGTGAGCGGCGTCTTCTCCGAAGGCTTCCACGCCACCGCGTTGCCGCAGACGAAGGCCAGCGCGGCGTTCCACGACCATACCGCCACGGGGAAGTTGAAGGCGCTGATCACGCCCACCACGCCGAGCGGGTGCCAGGTCTCCATCATCCGGTGGCCCGGCCGCTCCGAGGCGATGGTGAGGCCGTAGAGCTGGCGCGAAAGGCCCACCGCGAAGTCGCAGATGTCGATCATCTCCTGCACTTCGCCCAGGCCCTCCTGCAGGATCTTGCCCGCCTCGAGCGTGACGAGACGCCCGAGCGGCGCCTTGTGCTCGCGCAGCAGGCTGCCGAAGCGGCGCAGGACCTCGCCGCGCTTCGGCGGCGGGACCTGGCGCCAGGCCCGCGCGGCCGAGGCGGCCGCGGCGAGCTTCGCGTCGATGGCGGGCGCGTCGTCGCAGCGCAATGTCGCGAGCGTGCTGCCGTCGATGGGCGTACGCACGACGAGGTCGCCGCCGCGGTGCGCTCCGAGGTCGACGCCGAGCGATTCGACGAGCGAGGAAACGTCCATGTCAGCGGGTGGCGGACGGCGCGGAGCCGGCGGCGTGTGTGCGATGCGTGGCGGCGCCCATGGTCAGCGATAGTAGCGCCCGAAGCGATTGGCGAGGAAGGCGTCGAGGGCCACGTCCTCCTGGCGCACGAAGCCGCGCTGCGGCAGCGCGCCGCCGGTCACCAGGTCGACCATGGCGCAGATGCCCGCGGCCGTGGTGAGCTGGATGGCCGACAGCCGCTCGCCCGCGACCTCCTGGCCGTACACCTTGTGCGCGTAGGTCTCCTGCGTGAGCCGCCCTTCGCGCCAGCCGCTGACGGTGACGAACACCAGCACCACGTCCTGCAGCGTCATGGGGACGGCGGTCTCGAGCACGTCCTTCAGCACGTCGCGGCGCTGCCCGAGCCGCAGGTCGCGCACCAGGAGCTTCACGAGGTCGCGATGGCCGGGATAGCGCACGGTCTTGTAGTCGAGGTTCTCGACGCGGCCCGCCAGCGTCTCGCAGAGCGTGCCGAGCCCGCCCGAGGTGTTGAAGGCCTCGTAGGCGACACCGTCGAGCGACAGCGCCTCGAGGCCCTCCAGCGCGGGCACCTCGTGGAGCGCGCCGTCGACGATGGCCTCGCAGGGATTGCAGTACTCGTTGATGAGCCCGTCGGTGCTCCAGGTGAGGTTGTACTTGAGCGCGTTGGTGGGGTAGATCGGCAGCGCGCCCACGCGCATCTCGACGTCGCGCAGCCTGTCGAAGCGCCGCGCGAGGTCCGCCGCGACGATCGACACGAAGCCCGGCGCGAGGCCGCACTGCGGCACCATGGCCGTGCGCGCGCCCGGCGCCAGCGCCTTCACCGCGCGCGTGCTGGCGACGTCCTCGGTGAGGTCGAAGTAGTGCGCGCCGGCCGCGCTCGCCGCGGCGGCGATGACCGGCGTCAGGAAGAAGGGCGATGCCGAGACCACCGCGTCGTGGCCTTCGACCGTGCGCGCCAGCGCCGCGGCGTCGGCGATGTCCAGCGGTGCCAGGGAGAGCGGTGCCACGGTGGGCGGCGAAGCGGCGAGCGGCGCGCCGGTGCGCGAGGGCGAAGACGCGGCGGCCTTGGCGTGCAGCCGCGCGACCGCTTCGAGCCGCTGCGGATCACGGTCGGCCACCGTCAGTGCGTAGTCGCCGCATCCGCCCAGCAGGTTGACGATGGCGTCGCCGATCTTGCCGGCGCCGAGCAGCGCGATGCGGGTCGTCATTGCGGCCGCCTCCGATGGAATGGAACCGAAGGCCGCAGTGTCGGCGCCCGTCCCGACGAAAGGAAGGCGCCGATTCGATGGATCGACGTAATATGACGTCGATTCGACGAAAATGGACGTCGATATGACCATAACCGCCCAGGACCGCCAGCTCCTCGCCCTGCTGCGTGCAAATGCGCGCGAATCCGCCGCATCGCTCGCGCGCAAGCTCGGGCTCTCGCGCACCACCGTGCAGTCGCGCATCGAGCGCCTCGAGCGCGACGGGACGATCGCCGGCTACACGCTGCGCGAGCCCGACGGGCGCGGCAGCGCGCTGTCCGCGCTGGTGCTGCTCAACGTCAGCGCGAGGCACGCCGAGCGCGTGGTGCGCGAGTTGAAATCCTTCCCGTCGGTGACGGCATTGCGCGCCGTGAGCGGCGCCTTCGACTATGTCGCGACGGTCGACGCCGAGACCGCGGCGGGACTCGACGCCGAGCTCGACCGCATCGGCGTCGTCGAGGGCATCGAGCGCACGCAGACGCTGGTCGTGCTGTCGACGCGCTTCGAGCGCTGACCGCGCGCGTCGAGCGCGACGGCGCGCCGGCAGCGCCGTCGCGGGCGCATCCCGCCGCCCGCGCGCTCAGCCCCGCCGGCGCGGCGCGCTCAGGCCTTCAGGTTCCACGACGCGGCCTCCCACACGGGCTTGCCGCGCACGTCGCTCTTCTGGTCGTCGAACACCGCGCGGTCGGGCACGCGGCCGACCACGTCGTACGCCGCCTTCGACACACCGGCGCCCAGCAGGAAGAGCTTCTGCACGGCATCGGGGTCGAGCGGCGTCTGGAAAATCACCTTGGTCGTCGAGAGGCCGACCAGCGTTCGCGCATCGCCCTCGGTGATCCACGACCAGCCGCGGCGCTTCCACAGCACGGTGTCGATCCACGCCTTCTGCGCCTCGGGCGTGCCGCCCCAGTTGGCACCCCCGACCTTGACGATCGCGTCGGTGCCCGCCTTGGTGAGCGCGGTCACGGCGCGATGGTTGGCCACCAGCAGCGCGGTCACGACCTTGGGGTTGGCGGCGAGATAGTCGCGCCGCGCGACCAGCCAGATGCGGTGCGGGTAGTAGGCCTCGGGCGCGAACGGCGTCCTGGCGAACGACGCGATGCGGTGGCCGGCGCCGTTGCCCTCGGGGCCGCGCCAGGCGGCGCCGGTGACGCCGTCGTTGCGCAGCACCGTGACGAGGTCGCCGGCGGTCTCGGCGGCAAACGCCTGCGGGATCAGGCTCACCACCGCATCGATGCCGGACTGCGCGCGCGTGAGCTCGGTGAGCGCGTTCATGTTGCGCAGCGTGATGTTCAGCTCCTTGAGGTCCTCGGTGCCGAACTGCGCCTTCAGCATGCGCACGAGCATGAGGTGCAGGTCCGATCCGACGATGGTCATCAGGGTCTTGCCCTTCAGGTCGTCGAGGTTGTGGATCGGCGAGTTGGGAGGCACCTGCAGCGGGAAGGTGTTGCCGCCGCCGAGGATCGCGATGGGCACCACCGGGTCGGGGCCGGCGAGCGCGCGAATGCAGGGCGTCGAGCCCAGCGTGCCGAACTGCAGCTGCCCGGCGGCGATGCCTTGCAGCATCCTCAGCAGCACCGGGAAGGACAGGAACTCGGCCTCGACGCCGGCGAGGCCGAGTTCCTTCGCGGCCTGGTCGAGCAGCTTCTCCTGCTGGATGTAGGTGACGAGCGCGCCGGGCTCCTGCGCGAGGCCGGCACCCATCACCAGCTTGGCGGCCTGCGCGAAGGCCGGGCTCGCCCGGAACATCGGCAGCGCGAGCAGCGCCGAGCCGGCCTGGATGAACGTGCGTCGTGCGAATGTGTTGGCCATGGTTCCTCCTCGTCGTGTTGTCGTCGGCCGCCGGGCAGCGCCCGGCACGGCCGGTCAGTGGATTTCCTCGTTGATCGCCTTGGCGGCGTCGTCGTGGATCAGCGCCCACACGCTCGCCGTCAGCCGTGCGACCTCGGCCGAATCGCGCAGCCTCGCGCGCGGCCGCGGCAGGGCGACCTCGACCACCTCCTTGATCCTGCCCGGGCGGCGGCCCAGCACCATCACGCGGTCGGCGAGCAGCACGGCCTCGTCGATGCCGTGGGTGACGAACACCACCGTGGGGCGCGCCGGCGCGGCAGCGCCGCTCCCGGCGTCGCCGTCACCCCAAAGGCGCAGGAGCTCGTCCTGCAGGATGATCCGCGTCTGCAGGTCGACCGCGGCCAGCGGCTCGTCCATCAGCCACATCGCGGGGTCGTTCGCCAGCATCCGCGCCAGCGCGCAGCGCTGACGCATGCCGCCGGAAAGCTCGTGGGGATAGCGCGTCTCGAAGCCCGCGAGCCCCACCATCGACACCAGCTCGTCGACGCGCCGCTTCGCGGTCGCGGCGTCGACGCCGCGCGCCTGCGGGCCGAAGCCGATGTTGCCGGCAACCGTCTTCCAGGGGAACAACGCGTAGTCCTGGAACATCACGCCGCGCTCGGGGCCCGGCTCCTCGATGCGGCGGCCCTCGAACAGCACCTCGCCGGTGGTCGGCGCCTGGAATCCCGCGATCAGCGACAGCAGGGTCGACTTGCCGCAGCCGGAAGGGCCGACGATGGTCAGGAACTCGCCGCGGCGGATCGCGAACTCGATGCCCGCCAGCGCCTCGACCCTGGCGCCGTCGCGCGCCGACGTGTACACCTTGCCGACATCGTGCAACTCGACGATCACGCTCATCGCAGGCTCCAGGGCAACAGACGGCGTTGCAGCCGGCGCAGGCCGGCGTCGATGAGGAAGCTCACCACGCCGATCACCAGCATGTAGAACACCAGGGCGTCGACGTCGCGGCGCACGTAGAGCGTCTCGACCATCAGCTGGCCGACGCCGGCCACGCTGCGCCCCTGTCCGGCGATCTTGATGCCGATCGCGAGCTCGGCGGCGATGATCGAGCCCCAGGCGAAGGCCAGCGCGATGCGCGCGCCGGTGAAGATCATGGGCAGCGAGCCCGGCAGCAGCACCTCGCGCAGCACCGTCCAGCGACTCGCGCCGAGCGCTCGCGCCGCCGAGACCAGGTTGCGGTCGACGAGCTTCGCGGCGAGGCTCGCGTTGACGACGAAGGGGAACACCGCGGCGTAGGCGACGACGAACAGCGCGGCATCGCCGCGCACGCCCAGCCACAGGATCGCCATGGGAATCCAGGCGATCGGCGCGATCGAGCGCAGCCCGTCCAGCACCGGGCGCGCCGCGCGGTCGAGCAGCGGGATCGAGCCCACCGCGAGCCCCACCGGGATGCCCACCAGCGCGCCGACCACGAAGCCGATCGCGACGCGCGTCAGGCTTCCCGACATCGCCTCGGCGATCACGCCGTTGCGCGCGAGCTCGATGCCGCTCGCGACCACGCCCGAGGGCAGCGGCACGAGGCCCCGCGTGTGCGTCGTGCGGACGGCGAGCTCCCACAGCACGCAGGCGACCAGCACCACCGCGAGCGGCAGCGCGATCCGCACCCGCAGCGCCAGCGGCTCACCGTGCGTCATGCCATCGCCTCGCGCGCCGCCGGGTGCCAGCGCAGCAGGCGCTGCTGCAACGCGCAGAGCAGGCTGTCGGCGACGAGGCCCAGCGCGCCGACCACGAGGATGCCCGCCAGCACGCGGTCCATCTGGAAGAACTCCTGGTACCAGAGGATGCGCCAGCCGATGCCGGCGTCGCCGCCGATGATCTCGCCGGCGACCAGCGACATCCACGCGACGCCGAGCGACAGGCGCGCGCCGGCGAAGATCGACGGCAGCGCGGCCGGCAGGATCACGCGCCGCACGATCGAGCCCTCCGACGAGCCCAGCGAGCGCGCGGCATTGAGGAGCGCCGGGTCGACGCGGCGGATGCCGTCGAGCGTGCCGATGAAGATGGGGAAGAGCGACGCGTAGAAGATCAGGAACACCGGCACCGCGCGACCGACGCCGAACATCAGGATCGCCAGCGGGATCCAGGCGATGGGGCTGATCGGCCGCAGGAACTCGGCGAGCGGGTCGACGATCGCCGCGAACCATCGCGAGCGGCCGGCGAGCAGCGCCAGCGCGAGCCCCGCGGCGATCCCGGTGCCGTAGCCGATCGACAGGTGCACGAGGCTTGCCGCGATGTCCTGCGGCAGCTCACTGTGCAGCATGTCGACCAGCGCGCGCCAGACGGTCGCGGGCGGCGGCACCAGCGTGGCGTTGGCCGCCACGCGCGACGCGACCTGCCATGCGCCGAGCGCGCAGGCGATGCCCGCGAGTGGCGCCAGGCGCTCGACGAGGCGCCGGCCGGTCATCGCCGCGCCTCGACGGAGCTGGCGCCACGGGCCGCGGCCGCGCGCGGGAGCATCACGCCTCCCACACCCGCGGCGCGCGCTCGAGGCAGGCGTCGAGCACGGCGGGATCGAGGCCCACGCCGAGGCCCGGCGGCGACGGCAGCGGCGACACCGCACCGGCACAGCCTGCGAGGCCACCGCCGACCAGCGTCTCGAACAGGGGACTCTCGTCGAACTGCAGCTCGAGCATGTCGAACGACGCCATGGCCGCCGACACCTGCAGGCTCGCCGCGTGCGCGACCGGCCCGCTCGGGTTGTGCGGCGACATGGCGATGCCGTGGTGCGCGAACCGGCGCGCGCATTCGAGCATCTGGTGCATGCCGCCGACGTACTTGACGTCGGGCATCATCACGTCGTAGCAGCCCGCCTCGCAGTAGGCGCGGAAGCCTTCGTAGCCGACCGCCTGCTCGAGGCCGGCGAGGCGCACGCCGTGCGAAGCCGCGCGGCGGCGCAGCCGCAGCAGCGCGTCGATCGACGCCGGCGTCTCGGCGATCGGGCACTCGACCCAGTGCGGTGCGTACGGCGCCACGGCGTCGATCATCCGCGTCGCGGCGGTTTCGTCGAAGCGCCAGTGGCAGTCGACCATCAACCGGCGGCCGGGGCCCGCCGCCTCGCGCACGGCGGCGATGCGTACCACGCCTTGCTGCATCGCCTCGTCGCCTTCGCCGCGGGCGCAGCGCGCGGGCGTCACCTCGTCGAAGGGCGCGATCTTGAGCGCGGTGAACCCGGCCTCGAGCGCGTCGCGCGCGCTTTGCGCGAAACCCGCGGGGGATCGATCGCGCGTGCGGCGGTTGATGTTGGCGTACAGCGGCAGCGTGCCGCGCGCACGGCCGAGCGCGTCGCCCAGCAGGTCGCCGAGCGGCGAGTCGCGGTCCTGCCCGTGCAGGTCCCAGAGCGCCATGTCGAGCGCCGAGACGATCGCGGCGTCCTCGAGGCTTTCCGGCGCCATCGCCCGCGCGAACCACGACGGGTCGGCCGGTGCCATGCCCGCGGCCGCACCGTCTGCGCCGGCGCCCAGCAGCATGGGCACGATGCGCGACGCGGAGCGCGCGAGCCCCTCCTCGCGGCCGCCCAGCGTGGCCTCCCCCGTGCCGACGCGCGAATCGGCGCGCTCGACCTCGACGAACGCCCAGCGCGTGCCCGGCGTGATCGTGGCGATCTTCAGCGAAATGCGGCGCAGCGGATGTCCCATCGGCCGATCGTCGCCCTAGCGCTGCAGCGCGACGGCGGCGGGACGCCACGCCGCGACGCGCTCGAGCAGCACGTAGCGCGCCTTCTGCGTGTGCGCGCCCATGATCAGCGCGGCGCCGTCGCCGTCGTGCGCCGCGATCGCGGTGATGAGGTGCCGGTGGTCGTTGGCGACCCCGGCGAAGCGCGACTCCCCGTAGCCGTAGTGGTGCCACAGCGCCGCCAGCAGCGTCCAGTGGCGGTCGACGATGGGCAGCGCGTCGTCGTTGGCGGCGAGGCGGTTGATCGCCTGGTGGAACAGCCGGTTGTGCGCGACGACCGCGGCATGGTCGGCGGCGCCGATCGCGCGCTCCAGGTCGTCCTCGATCGCGCGCAGCGCCTCGACGTCCGCGGGACGGCTGAGTTGCGCGGCACGTCGCGCCAATGTCATCTCCAGTGCGATGCGCACCTCGAAGAGGTTGGCGACGAAGTCGGCGTCGATGGTGCGCACGCGCGCGCTGCGGTTGGGCTCGCCCACCACCAGGCCCTCGCCGTGCAGCTCGCGCAGCGCCTCGCGCACCGGCATGTGGCTGACCGCGTAGCGCGACGCCAGCGCATCGATGGTCAGGCGCTCGCCGAAGCGGATCCGGCCGGCGACGATGTCGTCGCGGATGCGTCGCGCGACGTCCGCGGCATTGCCCGGCCGGTCGCCATCTTTGATCATATTCTGGCATTATTGTCGCCAATTCTCCCATGGTCAACGCCAATTTGATCAAATATGGCCCACGCGTCGGCGACTGCCGACACGGCAATCAGCGGGCCGGGCACACCGGGTAGCGCCGGACGCGCACACGGCGCGGCCCGCGGGGCGTCGTATGCTCTCGCGATCGAACGCATCCGCGCTCGTTCCGACAGGGAGTCGACGATGAACGCTTCGCTTCGCGCCACCATGCTGGCGGCGAGCCTCGCCACCGCCTGCGCCACGCCCCTCGCCCGGGCCGATATCGTGTTCTTCACCGGCACCAACATGAGCGGCGACCAGTTCGCGCTGCACGTGCCCACGCCCAACTTCGACAACGGGCCGTACAACGACCGCGCGCGCTCGGCATACGTGCGCGACGGGGCGTGGCTGGTCTGCACCGACGCCAATTTCCAGGGCGACTGCCAGACCCTCGGTCCCGGCAGCTATGCCACGCTCGAGCACGGGCTCGACCGCAACATTTCCTCGGCGCGGCCGGTCGGCGGCGGCTACGCGCAGCCGCAAGGCGGATATGGACAGCCGCAGGGCGCGCAGGGCGGCTACAACGCGCCCCCGCCGCCGCCCGGCGCGTATCCGCCGCCGCAAGGCGGCTACAACCAGGGCTATGCGCCGGCGCCCGGCGCCGTGCTCTACGAGCAGCCCGGCTTCGGCGGCCGCGCCTTCCCCATCAACCGCGAGCGCATCGGCAATTTCGACCGCACGCAGTTCAACGATCGCGCGCAGTCGCTGCGCATCGCCTACGGCTACTGGATCTTCTGCAGCGACGCCGATTTCCAGGGCAATTGCCGCACCTTCGGGCCCGGCGACTATCCCTCGCTCGAGTGGTCGCTCAATCGCAGCATCTCGTCGGGGCGCATGATCAGCAACGACTACCCGTACAACCAGCAGCCGAACTGGCGATGAGCCGGCTTCGAGCCGTGCCACGCATGCCCGCGATGCCCGGTGCCGTCGCGCGCACGGGGATGGTGCCGGCACCAGGGCTCGAACCCGGGACCTTCGGTTTACAAAACCGCTGCTCTACCAACTGAGCTATGCCGGCGCGGGGTGAATTGTACGTGGCGCATTGCCGACGCCCTGCGCCGTCGCCGCCTCCGGCCCGACGCGCGCATCACGCGCCACCGCGCAACCGCCTCCTCACGTCGGGCGAGGTGAGCCGGTGCAACAGGAGCCTGCAGGGCGCGACCAGGGCCCGCGCCACGCGCACCGCAAGGCCGTCCTGCGCGGTCTCGAACCCGGTCGTCCAGGCCGCGCATGCCCGGCGGCCGCGCGCCTCCAGGCGCGCCAGGTAGTCGGCACGGAGCGCCTGCAGCGCGGCGTCCTCTTCGTGCCCGCCGGTTGCGCCGGGGAGGCGCGCGGCGGCACCGCCGGTGGCAGCATCGAGGCCCGAGAAGTGGAAGAACAGCAGCGGCACGCCCCCGCCTGCACCCTTCGCAGGCCCACCGCGGCCCAGGGCATCGCTGCGCACGCGGTAGCCCTCGCCGTCGCGCTCGATGTGCCGCTCGTCGAGGTTCCAGGGCCCGACGTTCCAGCCCGGGTCGCGCACGATGCGCACGCCCTCGAACAGCCCCGGCACGAGGTCGAGCCAGCGCTGGTCGCCGTTCTGGCCATGCGCCACGTCGACGGCGCAGGCTTGCGCGAGCTTGCACTTCCACCAGTCGAGGAAGGCGCGCGCCGGCGCGCCCTCGCGCAGCGCGACGAAGCCCGAGTTGAAGCTGCCGGCCTGCAGCACCAGGAGCTCGTCGCGCAGCGTGCGCGGCAGGGCGTCGATGCGGTGCGGCGTGAGCACGATCTCGGCGCGGTCGAGGGCGCGCACCAGCGGCTCGAGCGGTGCCTGCGCGACGATGTCGGTGTCGAGGAAGAGGACGCGCGAAGCACCCTCGTCGAGCGCAAGCGCCATGGCCCAGGGCTTGGCGGCGAAGGCGATTTCGTTCACGCGGTGGCGCCTCGCGAAGGCCTCGACATCGGGCATCCCGGTGGCGGCGAGCGGAAGCGCCTCGAAGGGCTCGGATGGGGCGCAATGCCGGGTGTCGCGCGCGACCAGCACCAGCCGGCGGCGCGCCTGCGGCAGGTGGCGCGCGACGCTGTCGAACAGGCTGCGGGCGCGCGCCAGGTGGTCGGGCGTGGCGACCGAGACCACCGCGACGCTGTCGGCCATCGCCGGGCGCGCTACTTGATGATCTGCAGGTGCGAAGGACGCGGCTTGGGCTTGTCCGGCGCGCCCGCGGGTGCGGTGCCAACGGGCGCATCGGCCGGGCCCACCGCGGCGGCCGCGTCGGGCGACACCGTGAAGGCGAAGCCGTAGCCCGTCTCCTTGGCGAAGATCCCCGCCACCGTGGGGATGGGCACCAGCACCTCCTGCGAGGCGCCGTTGAAGCGCGCCGTGAAGCGGATCCAGTCGTTGTCGATGGTGAGCTTGCGCGTCGCCGAATGCGAGACGTTGAGCACGATCTCGCCGTTCTTGACGAAGGCCTGCGGCACGCGCGTGTCGGCGTTGACCTTCACCGCGAGGTAGGGCGTGAGACCGTTGTCGGCGCACCATTCGCAGATGGCGCGCACGAGGTAGGGCTTGGCGGACTGCTCGGACATGACGGCGAAGGATGCTACGCCCGGTGGGGATCGGTCAACAGGCCCCGCGGCGTCCGCGCCGCGCGCTCCCGCCGGGGCCGCGCGAACGGAGGCGAGGGCCGGAGGCTGCGGCCGGGAGCGACGCGGCGCCTAGCGGCGCATGCCGCGCTCGGCCGAGGTCAGCGCCTCGGAGAACGCGGGCCGCGCGAACAGGCGCTCGGCGTACTTCATCAGCGGCGCGGCCTGCTTGGGCATCTGGATGCCGTAGTAGTCGAGCCGCCACAGCAGCGGCGTGATCGCCACGTCGAGCATCGAGTACTCGTCGCCGAGCATGTGCTTGTGCTTGGCGAACACCGGCGTGATCTGCAGCAGCGAGTCGCGCACCAGGTGCCGCGCCTTCTCGGCGTTCTTCTGGTTGTTCCCTTCCAGCGCGTCGATGTGGATGAAGAGCTCCTTCTCGAAGCGGTGCAGGAACAGCCGTGCCCGCGCGCGCATCACCGGGTCCGCGGGCATGAGCTGCGGGTGCGGGAAGCGCTCGTCGATGTACTCGTTGATGATGTTGGACTCGTGCAGCACGAGATCGCGCTCGACCAGCACGGGGACCTGGTTGTAGGGGTTCATCACCGCGAGGTCCTCGGGCTTGTGCTCGAGGTCGACGTCGATGATCTGGAAGTCCATGCCCTTCTCGTGCAGCACGATGCGGCAGCGCTGCGAGAAGGGGTCGGTGGTGCCGCTGTAGAGGGTCATCATGGTCGGTGCTCCCTGCGCGTGCCGTGACGGCCGCGCGTCAATCGCTCGAAGCTCGTGGCCGGCGAGCGCGGGTTGGGGGCTCGCTCGCCGGTGCGCCGCGCGGGTCCCCTCGCCGTGCGACGGGGCCGCGGGCGGTGAAAGTCGGTCAGTGGATGTCGCGCCAGATGTCGCGCTTCAGCGCGTAGACCAGCGTGAACAGCACGCCCAGGAACAGCAGCACGCCGATGCCGAGGCGGATGCGCTGGTTCTTGGCGGGCTCGGCGACGTAGTCGAGGTAGTTGACGAGGTCGGCGACGGCGCCTTCGTACTGCGTCTGGGTCATCGTGCCCGTGCCGTCGGCCTCGAGGGTCACCAGCGCCCACTTGCCGCCCGCGAGCGCCTCGACGCCGACCAGGCGCTTCGCGCCGATCGCGGCGCCCATCGCCTTCTCGTGGTCCTCGAACTCGGTCTCGACGCGCTTCTTCGCGCCCTGCAGGTGCGCCAGCACGTGCGGCATGCCCACGTTGGGGAACACCAGGTTGTTCCAGCCGGTCGCCGACTTGGGGTCGCGGTAGAAGCCGAGCAGATAGTTGTACAGCCAGGCGGTGCCGCGCACGCGCGCCTCGACCGACAGGTCGGGCGGCGCCGCGCCGAACCAGGCCTTGGCGTCGGCCGCCGGCATGGCGACCGTCATGGTGTCGCCGATCTTCTGGTCGCCGAAGATCAGGTTGTCGCGGATCTCCTGCTCGGTGAGGCCGATGTCGGTGAGCCGGTTGTAGCGCATGAACTTCGCCGAGTGGCATCCCTGGCAATAGTTCGCGAACATCCGCGCGCCGCGTTGCAGCGACTCGTCGTCGAGGCGGTGGATCGGCGCCGGCGGCAGGATCAGGTTGCTCTCGTTGGCGAGCGCCGCGCCCGCGAACAGCGCGAGCATGGCGGCGAGGACGCCGGCGGAAAGGGTGGCGATGGTCTTCATCATGGATCCGCTCATCCGCGCACCCGCGTCGGCTCGGGCAAGGTCTTGTCGCGCGCCGTGTACCAGGGCATCAGGATGAAGAACAGGAAGTAGCCGATGGTCAGCACGCGCGCGACCACGGTGGCGCGGTCGGCGCCGCCGAGCAGCGGCCACTTCTCGGGGAACTGGCCCCATACCGTCACCGGCACCACGCCGAGGTAGCCGAGGATCAGGAAGCAGACCACGAAGATCGCGAGCCAGGTCTTGAACAGGCGGCCGCGGTAGCGGATCGACTTGACCTTGCCGCGGTCGAGCCAGGGCAGCGCGAAGAAGATCAGCACCGAGACGCCCATGACGATCACGCCCCAGACCTGCGTGCCCCAGAACGAGGGCACCGCGCGCAGCATCGCGTAGTACGGCGTGAAGTACCACACCGGCGCGATGTGCTCGGGGGTCTGCAGCGGGTTGGCGGGGATGAAGTTGTTCGCCTCGAGGAAGTAGCCGCCCATCTCGGGGACGAAGAACACGATCAGCGAGAACACGGCGAGGAAGACCACCACGCCGACGATGTCCTTGATCGTGTAGTAGGGGTGCGAGTAGATGCCGTCGAGCGGCAGCCCCGTCTTCGGGTCCTTGGGCTGGTGCTTGACGTCGACGCCGTCGGGGTTGTTCGAGCCCACCTCGTGCAGCGCCATCAGGTGCGCGGCGACGAGGCCGAGCAGCACCAGCGGCAGCGCGATCACGTGGAACGCGAAGAAACGGTTGAGCGTGATGTCGGAGACCGTGTAGTCGCCGCGGATCCACACCGCGAGGTCCTCGCCGATGAAGGGGATCGAGCTGAAGAGGTTGACGATCACCTGCGCGCCCCAGTACGACATCTGGCCCCAGGGAAGCAGGTAGCCGAAGAACGCCTCGGCCATCAGCGCGAGGTAGATCATGCAGCCGAAGATCCAGATCAGCTCGCGTGGCTTGCGGTAGCTGCCGTAGAGCAGGCCGCGGAACATGTGCAGGTACACGACGATGAAGAACATCGACGCGCCGGTGGAGTGCATGTAGCGGATCAGCCAGCCCCAGCTGACGTCGCGCATGATGTACTCGACCGACTCGAAGGCCTTCTGCGCGTCGGGCTTGTAGTTCATCGTCAGGAAGATGCCCGTGACGATCTGCAGCACCAGCACCAGCGCGGCCAGCGAGCCGAAGTAGTACCAGAAGTTGAAGTTCTTGGGCGCGACGTACTTGCCCCACTGCGACTCCCACAGCTCGGTCAGCGGGAAGCGGGCGTCGATCCAGGCCATCACCTTGCTCATGCTCTTCGTCCCCTCAGGCCTTGGTGTCTTCGCCGATGACGACGAGGGAGTCCGACGCATAGCGGTGCGGCGGGATCACCAGGTTGGTCGGCGCGGGGACGCCCTTGTACACGCGGCCCGCGAGGTCGAACTTCGACTGGTGGCAGGGGCAGAAGAAGCCGCCCAGCCAGTCGGGCCCGAGATCCATCGGCGCGAGCTCGGGCCGGAACGTCGGCGAGCAGCCGAGGTGGGTGCAGATGCCGACGGCGATCCACATGTTGGGCTTGATCGAGCGCGTCTCGTTCTTCGCGTACGCGGGCTGCTGCGGGACCTCGGACTTGGGGTCGGCCAGCCGCTCGTCGAGCTTGGGCAGGTTCTGCACCATCTGCGGCGTGCGGTTGACGACCCAGCACACCTTGCCCCGCCATTCGACGTTGATCTTCTGGCCGGGCTCGACCTTGGAGATGTCGACCTCGATGGGCGCGCCCGCCGCCTTGGCGCGCTCGCTCGGGAAGAAGGACATCACGAACGGCGTTGCGGCGGCGACCACGCCGACGCCGCCCACGACACCGGTGGCGACGAGCAGGAAACGACGCTTGTCGCTGTTGATTGTTGCTTCGCTTGCCATGCGGCGCTATCCCCAGATTGGCGAAAAAGGGGCCTTACGCGGCAGCGCCGCGAAAGACCCTTCGCAAAACCTGCAAATTATACGCGATCGCCGCGTGCAAACGGAAGCCGCGCGACAGGATTCGACCGAAAAGCCGTGCCCGATCAGGCGCTTGCGCGCCTATAATGGAACTCGGCCCCCTTTCCCCGAAACCCGTGTTGAAGCGATTCTGGCTGTTGTTCGCGCAGGCCTGCACCCTGGTGCTGGCCGCGCTGTTCGTGGTCGCGACCTTGAAGCCCGACCTCCTGCCGCGGCTCGCGCCGCAGCCCGCCGTGGCGCCCGTGGTTACCGTCTCGCAGGCGGGTACCACCTCGCCCGCCGTGCCGGTCGCGAGCTATGCCGAGGCCGCGCGCGCCGCGATGCCGGCCGTGGTGAACATCTACACCAGCAAGGAAGTGACTGCGCGGGGCCCGCTCGCCGACGACGAGCTCTTCAAGCGCTACTTTCCCGAGCTCGCGCGGCGCAGCCAGCCGCAGCGCACGCGCAGCCTCGGCTCGGGCGTGATCGTCGCCCGCGAAGGCTTCGTGCTCACCAACTACCACGTCGTCGACGGCGCCGACGACATCACGCTGATGCTCGCCGACGGCCGCACCATCAAGGCGACGGTCACCGGCTCCGACCCCGAGTCGGACCTCGCGGTGCTGAAGGCCGCGGCGAGCGACCTCCCCGCCATCGAGCTCGGCGACCTCGACAGCGTGCGCGTGGGTGACGTCGTGCTGGCGATCGGCAATCCCTTCGGCTTCGGCAGCACCGTCACCGCGGGCATCGTCTCGGCGCTCGGCCGCAACCACCTCGGCATCAACCGCTTCGAGGACTTCATCCAGACCGACGCGCCGATCAATCCCGGCAATTCCGGCGGCGCGCTGGTCGACACCGCGGGCCACCTGATCGGCATCAACAGCACCATCTACTCGCAGTCGGGCGGCTCGCTCGGCATCGGCTTCGCGATTCCCGTGTCGCTCGCGCGCAACGTGCTGCAGCAGATCATCGCCCACGGCGAGGTCACGCGCGGCTGGCTGGGCGTCGAGCCGGCCAACCTCTCCGAGGACGGCGCCAAGGCGCTGGCGCTCGACCGTCCCGACGGGGTGCTGATCCGCGGGCTGCAGTCCGGCGGGCCCGCCGAGCGCGCGGGCATGCAGGTGCGCGACGTCGTCGTCGACATCGCCGGCAAGCCCACGCGCGACGTGGTGGCGCTGCTCGCGCGCATCGCCGAGCTGCCGCCCGGGTCGACGGCCAAGGTCAAGGTCTGGCGCGCGCCCAACACCGTCGACCTCGACGTGGTCGTCGGCAAGCGCCCGAAGGTGGACGTGCCGCGCTGAGCCGCCGGTCATCCCCGCGAAAGCGGGGACCCACCCCGTCATCCCCGCGCAAGCGGGGACCCACCGTCGTCATCCCCGCGAAAGCGGGGACCCAGCGGTAGTGCGGCATCCGCGCAAACATGCGTCGTGCATTGCCCTCGGCGAGGCGTGCGGCGGCCACCGGGGGCCCGGCCTTCGCGATGAACCCGCTCGGGGCCGAGCCCCCGGCGTCCGCCGCGCCGATGGCAACGCACGACGCAAGCTTTGCGGCTTCCGGCGATACGGTTGCCCGTGGGCTGCCCGTGATGGCGGAGCGTGGGTCCCCGCTTTCGCGGGGATGACAGGTGCGGCGCGGGGATGACGGGTCAGCTCGCGCCGGCGCCCGTGGTCGTGGTTTCCGCGGGCTCGTCGCCGTCGGGCTTGGGGAAGAACTTCGACACGAAGATGCCGAGCTCGTAGAGCAGGCACATCGGGATCGCGAGCATGAGCTGCGACATCACGTCCGGCGGCGTGATCACCGCCGCCACGATGAAGGCGCCGACAATCACGTAGCGGCGCCATTCCTTGAGCTTGTCGCGCGTGACGATGCCCATGCGCACCAGCAACACCTGCACCACGGGGATCTCGAAGGTCACGCCGAAGGCGAGGAACATCCACAGCACGAACGACAGGTACTTGTCGATGTCCGTCGCCATCTTCACGCCCTCGGGGGTGAAGCTCGCGAAGAAGTGGAAGATCCACGGGAACACCAGGAAGTAGGCGAAGGCCATGCCGCAGAAGAACAGCAGCACGCTCGACACCATCAGCGGCAGCGCGAGGCGTTGCTCGTGCTTGTAGAGGCCAGGCGCGATGAAGGCCCAGGCCTGCCACAGCACCCAGGGCAGCGAGATCAGGAAGGCCGTCACCAGCGTCACCTTGAGCGGCACCAGGAACGTGCCGGTGACGTCGGTGGCGATCATCGTCCCGCCCTCGGGCAGCACGCGCACCAGCGGCAGCGCCACCAGCGCGTAGAGCTCCTTCGAAAACGGCGCGAGCGCCAGGAACACCACCAGCACCGCGACCATCGCCTTGACCAGCCGGCTGCGCAGCTCGATCAGGTGCGAGATGAAGGATTCCTGCGCGGAGTCCTGCGCCCCTTGTTGCGTGTCGCTCATCAGATCTTTTCGAAGCCGGGCAGCGCCGCCTGGCGCGGCGGCTCGCCGGGTTCGGCCTCGGCCCGCGCGGCGCCGGCGTCGGCTCGGCCCGCGGCGACGCCTTCGGCGGGAGCCTCGACGGGGGGCGGTATGGCGCTCATCGCGACCTCGGCCTCGGCCTGTGCCTCGCGATGGAGCTGCAGGGCGCGGTCGGCCTCGGCGACGGCCTGCTCGAACGCCCAGTCGGGTCCCGTCGACGAGGGCGGTACCGACCGGGTGGCAGTCTTGGCGCAGCCGCTGGCGCCGACAGCGCGGCATTCGCCGAGGACGTGGCCTCGCTGACCGAGGCCTCGACCTCGCGGACGCTGGACTCGAAGCCCTGGGCGACCGACTTCACCGACTCGGACACCTCGCTCGCCGCCGACTGCATCTCCTTCTGCAGCCTGCGCAACTCGTCGAGCTCGATCTCGCGGTTGATGTCGGCCTTGACGTCGCCCACATAGCGCTGCAACCGCCCGAACAGCACGCCCAGCGTGCGCGCGGTCTTGGGCAGCTTCTCGGGGCCGATCACCACCAGCGCCACGACGGCGATGACGACGATCTCGGAGAATCCGATGTCGAACATCAGGTCAATCCGCTCCGGCGGCGCGGCCGTGGCCGCGCACAAGGGATCAGGAGCGCGAGGTCTCGCGCTTGGCCTCGCCCTCGATGGTCGTGCCGGGGATCTGCGCGCTGGGCGCGGCGTCCGCGGGGGACTGCGGCGCGCTCTCGTCGCGCATGCCTTCCTTGAAGCCCTTGACGGCACCGCCCAGGTCCTGGCCGATGTTGCGCAGCTTCTTGGTGCCGAAGATCATCACCACGACGGCCAGCACGATCAGCCAGTGCCAGATGCTCAATGAACCCATGATCCAACCTCCGTTATTGGTGCTTGCGCGCGAGCATCGGCCCGAGCGGCTCGGGACCGCCGATCACGTGCACGTGGACGTGGCCCACGTCCTGGTGCGCGACGCGCCCGTTGTTGACGATGACCCTGAAGCCGTCGGTCGCGCCCTCGGCGCGCGCCAGCGGCCCCGCCTTGACCATGATGCGCCCCATGGCCCCGGCATCGCCGGGCGTGAGGTCGTACATGGTCGCGACGTGGGCCTTGGGGATCATCAGGAGGTGCACCGGCGCCTGCGGGGCGATGTCGCGGAAGACCAGGATGAGGTCGTCCTCGTACACCTTGGCGCTGGGGATCTCGCCCCTGACGATCTTGCAGAAGATGCAGTTCGGGTCCTGCATGCGCGTGTCCGCGTGTCCTTGGGCCCCGCCGGCGGCCAGGTGCCGCGCGAGGGCAAAACGCGATTGTAAAGGATGGGCCCGGGCGGCGCGGCGCTTCAGCCGCGCGAGGCCTTCTCGGCGTGCCCCGACACGCCTTCCCGCCGCGCCAGCTCGGCGAGCACGTCGGCGGGGGAGCGCCCGTGGCGCGCCAGCAGCACGATGCAATGGAACCACAGGTCGGCGACCTCGGCGACGATCCGCGCAGGGTCGCCGTCCTTGCCCGCCATCACCGCCTCGGTCGCCTCCTCGCCGATCTTCTTGAGGATCGCGTCGTCGCCCCTGGCGACCAGCGAGGCGACGTAGGACGCCTTGGGGTCGGCGCGCAGCCGGGCGGCCACCGTCGCCGCCACCCGCGCCAGCACGTCGTCGCCCCCCGCGCTCATCGCGCGGGCCCCTTGCCGTAGATCGATTCCGGCAGCTTCAACACCGGGTCGCTGTCGTGCCAGCCGTCGCCCTCCAGGCGGCGGAAGAAGCAGCGCTCGTGGCCGGTATGGCAGGCGATGCCACCCACCTGCTCGACCAGCGCCAGCACGGCGTCGGCGTCGCAGTCGATGCGCAACTCCCTGACCTTCTGGACGTGGCCCGAGGACTCGCCCTTGCGCCAGAGCTTGCCGCGCGAGCGCGACCAGTAGTGCACTTCCCCCGTCTCGCGCGTCCTCGCCAGCGCCTCGCGGTTCATCCAGGCCAGCGTGAGCACGCGGCCGCTGGCGGCGTCCTGGGCGATCGCCGGCACGAGGCCGTCGGCGTTCCAGGCGACGGTGTCGAGCCAGCGGTCGGCGGCCCGTGGCGCGGAGGCGCCGCCGGTGCCGTCGGGCCCGCGGCCTGCTCGCGACTCAGGCATCGCGCACCTCGATCCCAGCCGCGCGCATGGCCGCCTTGGCTTCGCCCACGGTGAACTCGCCGTAATGGAAGATGCTGGCCGCCAGCACGGCGTCGGCGCCGCCCTCGACGATGCCGTCGACGAGGTGCGACAGCGCCCCCACGCCGCCCGAGGCGATCACCGGCACGTCGACGGCGTCGGAGACCGCGCGGGTGAGGGAGAGGTCGAAGCCGGTGCGCACGCCGTCCTGGTCCATGCTGGTGAGCAGGATCTCGCCCGCCCCCAGCGACGTGACGCGGCGCGCCCACTCGACGGCGTCGATGCCCGTGGGCGTGCGCCCGCCGTGGATGTAGACCTCCCAGCCGCCCGCCTCGCGGCGCCGCGCGTCGATGGCGGCGACGATGGCCTGCGCGCCGAAATGCGACGAGGCCTCCTCGATCAGGCGCGGGTTGCGGATGCCCGAGGTGTTGATGCTGACCTTGTCGGCGCCGGCGTTGAGCAGCGCGCGCACGTCGTCGACGGCGTTGACGCCGCCGCCCACGGTCAGGGGGATGAACACCTGGTCGGCCACGGCTTCGATCATGTCGTAGAGCAGGCCGCGCGACTCGACGCTGGCGCGGATGTCGAGGAAGGCCAGCTCGTCGGCGCCCTCGTCGTCGTAGCGGCGCGCGACCTCGACGGGGTCGCCTGCGTCGCGCAGGTTCTCGAAGTTGACGCCCTTGACGACGCGCCCGCCGGCGACGTCGAGGCAGGGGATGACCCGCTTGGCGAGGCCCATCGCGTATCGGCCCGGGGGCGCCTAGGCGCCGCGCGCGGCGCGCAGCGCTTCCTTGAAGTCGAGCGTGCCCTCGTAGATCGCGCGTCCGGCGATGGCGCCGGCGATGCCCTCGGCCTCGAAGGGCAGCAGCGCCTTGACGTTGTCGATGCTGGCGAGGCCGCCCGAGGCGATGACCGGCACGCTCACCGCGCGCGCGAGCCTCACCGTCTGCTCGATGTTGATGCCCGAGAGCATGCCGTCGCGGCCGATGTCGGTGTAGACGATCGCCTCGACGCCGTAGTCCTCGAACTTGCGCGCGAGGTCGATCACGTCGTGGCCGGTCATCTTGGACCAGCCGTCGGTCGCGACCTTGCCCTCGCGGGCGTCCAGGCCCACCATGATGTGGCCGGTGAAGGCGCTGCAGGCGTCGTGAAGAAATCCCGGGTTCTTGACCGCGGCGGTCCCGATGATCACGTAGCTGATGCCGTCGTCGAGGTAGCGCTCGATGGTGTCGAGGTCGCGGATTCCGCCGCCCAGCTGGACGGGGACGTCGTCGCCGACCACGCTGACGATCTCGCGGATCGAGGCCTCGTTCTTGGGCTTGCCCGCCACCGCGCCGTTGAGGTCGACGAGGTGCAGCCGCTCGGCGCCGAGCTCCAGCCAGTGCTGCGCCATGGCGGCGGGCTCCTCGGAAAATACCGTCGCCGAGTGCATGTCGCCCTGCCGCAGGCGGACGCAGTGGCCGTCCTTGATGTCGATTGCCGGGATGATCTGCATGGCCTCGTGCGCGAAGGTCTGCGGTGGCGAAGGGAACGATTCAGGCGACGCGCCAGGACACGAAATTGGACAGCAGCGTCAGGCCCGCACGGTGGCTTTTTTCCGGATGGAACTGCGTCGCGAAGATATTATCCCTCGCTATGGCGCAAGTAAACGCCGACGGGTAGCGCGTGGTCGCCGCGACCATCGAACGATCGGACGGCGCGGGGTAGTAGCTGTGCGCGAAGTAGAACCGGCTGCCGTCGGCGATGCCCGCCCACAGGGGATGCGACAAGGCCAGGTCGACGCGGTTCCATCCCATGTGCGGGACCTTGCAGCGCTCGGGCGCCGCGGCCAGCGCGGCGTCGTCGAAGCGCAGCACCTCGCCCGGCAGCACGCCCAGGCAGTCGGTGGGCCCCTCGGCGCTTCGCGCGAACAGCATTTGCACGCCGAGGCAAATCCCCAGGAAGGGCTTGCTGGCCACGGCTTCGAGCACCGCCTCGCGCAGCCCGCTGGCGTCGAGCATGCGCATGCAGTCGGGCATGGCGCTCTGGCCCGGCAGCACCACGCGCGAGGCCGCGCGGATCACCGCGGGATCGGCGCTCACCACCACGCGCGCGGCGGGCGCCACGTGCGCGAGCGCCTTCGCCACCGAGCGAAGGTTGCCCATCCCGTAGTCGACGACGGCGATTGACATGGCCTTGGCGACGGGCCCGGCGGCACGCCGGGCGCGCCGTGCTACAGCGAACCCTTGGTGGAGGGGATCCCGGTGGCGCGCGGGTCGTGCTCGACCGCCACCCGCAGCGCGCGCGCGAACGCCTTGAACACCGTCTCGCACTGGTGGTGCGCGTTGTCGCCGCGCAGGTTGTCCACGTGCAGCGTGCACATCGCGTGGTTGACGAAGCCCTGGAAGAACTCGTGCGCGAGGTCGACGTCGAAGGAGCCGATCATGGCCCGCGTGAACGGCACGTGGAACTCGAGGCCCGGCCGGCCCGAGAGGTCGACGACCACGCGCGACAGCGCCTCGTCGAGCGGCACATAGGCGTGCCCGTAGCGGCGGATGCCCGCCTTGTCGCCCACCGCCTTGGCGAACGCCTGCCCCAGCGTGATGCCGATGTCCTCGACGGTGTGGTGCGCGTCGATGTGCAGGTCGCCCTTGGCCTGCAGCGTGAGGTCGACCATCCCGTGGCGCGCGACCTGGTCGAGCATGTGGTCGAGGAAGGGCACGCCGCTCGCGAGCTCGGCGCGGCCTCCGCCGTCGAGGTCGATGGCGACCGCGATGTCGGTTTCCTTGGTCGTGCGGCGGACCTCGGCGCGGCGCGCGGCGGCGGCGGTGACGCTGGCGGTGGCTGGAAGGGCTGCGTTCATGGGGCGAAGGCTCGGATCGGCGCGGGTTCAGGCAGGGAACGCCGCCAGCATCGCGTCGTTCTCGGCCGGCGTGCCGATGGTCACGCGCAGGCAGTTGGCCAGCAGCGGGTGCATGCCGCTCACATTCTTGACCAGAACACCGTCGAGGCGCAAATGCTCCCACGCCGCCGCGGCATCGGCCACGCGCACCAGCAGGAAATTGGCATGCGAGGGCCAGACGTGGACGCCGGGGCGCCCAGCCAGCGCGGCGGCGACGCGCTCGCGCTCCGCGCAGATGGCGGCGGCCTGCCCGGCCAGCACGCGCTCGTCGGCCAGGACGATCGGCACGATCGCCTGCGTCATGGCGTTGACGTTGTAAGGCGGGCGGACCTTGTCGAGCTCGTGCATCCAGGTCGCGTCGCCGACGGCATAGCCGAGCCGCAGGCCCGCCATGCCGATCTTGGACACGGTGCGCACCACGATCACGTTGTCGAAGTCGAGCGCACGCAGGATGAACGAGCGGTTGGCGAACGCGGTATAGGCCTCGTCGATGGCGACGAGGCCGGGGGCCGCGCGGATCACCGCCTCCATCCCCGCGGTATCGAAGAGGTTGCCGGTGGGGTTGTTGGGGAAGGCGAGCCAGGTGAGCGCCGGCCGCTCGCGGGCGATCGCCTCGAGCATCGCCGCGGTGTCGAGCGCGAAGTCCGCGCCCAGCGGCACGCCCACGTAACGCAGGTTGGCGAGCTCGGCGGCAAGCCGGTAGATCACGAACGAAGGCTCGGGCGCCAGCACCGTGGCGCCCGGCCGCGCCACCAGCGTGGTCAGCATGGTGATGAGCTCGTCCGAGCCGTTGCCGAGCACGAGGTCCACGCCGTCGCCCAGCGCGAAGGCCTTGCGCAGCGATTCCTTGAGGCGCTCCGCCGAGGCCTCCGGGTAGCGGTTGACGGCGACGTCGGCGGCGGCCGCGGCGATGCGCGCGCGCGTTTCCTCGGGGAGCCCGTAGGGGTTCTCCATGGCGTCGAGCTTGACGAGGCCCTCGGCGTGCGGCACGTGGTAGGCGCGCATGGCCTGGATGTCCGCGCGCACCACGCCGCGCATGCGCGCCAGCGTGGCGGTGCGGCGCGCCTCGCGCGCGGCGTCGTCCCCCAAAATCGTCATTTGCCTTTCTCCAGCCGTGCCTCAGCGGACAAGGCATGCGCGGTGAGTCCCTCCCCGCGTGCCAGCGTCGCGGCGATGGCGCCGAGCGACTGCGCGCCCTTCGCCGAAATGCGGATGAGGCTCGAGCGCTTCTGGAAGTCGTACACGCCGAGCGGCGAGGAGAAGCGCGCGGTGCGCCCCGTGGGCAGCACGTGGTTGGGGCCTGCGCAGTAGTCGCCCAGCGCCTCCGAGGCGTGGTGACCCATGAAGATCGCGCCCGCGTGGCGGATCAGCGGCAGCAGCGCCTCGGGCCTCGCGACCGCGAGCTCGAGGTGCTCGGGCGCGATGCGGTTGGCGATGGCGGCGGCCTCGGCGAGGTCGCGCGTCCGGATCAGCGCGCCGCGCCGCGCCAGCGACTTGGCGATGATGGCGGCGCGCGGCATGACCTTGAGCTGGCGGTGGATCGAGGCCTCGACGGCGTCGAGCAGCGCGGCGTCGGGCGACAGCAGGATCGCCTGCGCGAGCTCGTCGTGCTCGGCCTGCGAGAAGAGGTCGAGCGTCACCCAGTCGGGGTTGGCGGTGGCGTCGGCGATCACCAGGATCTCCGAGGCGCCGGCGACCATGTCGATGCCCACCGCACCGAACACCCGGCGCTTGGCGGCGGCGACATAGGCGTTGCCGGGGCCGCAGATCTTGTCGACGCGCGGGATCGACGCCGTGCCGTAGGCGAGCGCCGCCACCGCCTGCGCGCCGCCGACCGTGAACACGCGCGTGACCCCGGCGAGATGCGCGGCCGCCAGCACCAGCGGGTTGCGCACGCCCTCGGGCGTCGGGACCATCATCACGATGTCGCGCACGCCCGCGACCTTGGCGGGCAGCGCGTTCATCAGCACCGACGAGGGATAGGCGGCCTTGCCGCCGGGCACGTAGATGCCCACCGAATCGAGCGGCGTCATGCGCTGGCCGAGCACGTTGCCCTCCGCGTCCTCGAACGACCAGTCCTTGCCGAGCTGGCGCTCGTGGAAGGCGCGGATGCGTGTCGCGGCCTTGTCGAGCGCGTCGCGCTCGGCGGGTTCGAGTCCCGTCCACGCCGCCGCGAGCTCGGCCGGCGCGACCTCGAGCTCGGCGACGCTCTTCGCCGCGAGGCGGTCGAAGCGGCGCGTGTAGTCGAGCACGGCCTTGTCGCCCTTGTCGCGCACCGCCGCGACGATGATGGCCACTGCGGCGTCGACGCCGGCATCCTGCGCCGCCTCGAAGGCGATCAGCCCTTCGAGCGCCTCGCCGTAGCCTTCGAACGCGGTGTCGAGGCGCCGCACGGCGACCCGCGGCGCCGCCCGCGTGGTGGCCTTGGCCGCGGCCTTGCCCGGGGCCTTGCGCAGGGCCTCGGGCGCCCCCTTGGGCGCCGGCTTCTGCGCGAGCTTCATGCCGCCACCGCCGTGGCCGCATCGAGCGCGTCGATGAGCGGCTTCAGCGCCTCGCGCTTGAGCTTGAGCGAGGCCGGGTTGGCGACCAGCCGGGTGCTGATGGGCATGATGGTCTCGACCTCGACCAGGTCGTTGGCCTTGAGCGTATTGCCGGTGGAGATGAGGTCGACGATGGCATCGGCCAGCCCCATGATGGGTGCGAGCTCCATCGAGCCGTACAGGCGGATCAGGTCGACGTGCATGCCCTTGCCGGCGAAGTGCTCGCGCGCGGTGGCGATGAACTTGGTCGCGACGCGGATGCGCGCGCCGCGCTGCACGGTGCCCTTCCAGTCGTAGCCGCGGCGCGTCGCCACGCTCATCCGACAGCGCCCCACGCCGAGGTCCACGGGCTGGTAGAGGCCCTCGCTGCCGTACTCGAGCAGCACGTCCTTGCCGGCGACGCCCAGGTCCGCCGCGCCGTGGCGCACGTAGGTGGGCACGTCGGAGGCGCGCAGCAGCAGCAGGCTCACGTCGGGCCGCGAGGTGCCGATGACGAGCTTGCGCGAGGTCTCGATGTCCTCGGCCGGGCGGATGCCCTGGGCGGCGAACAACGGCAATGTTTCGTCGAGCGTGCGCCCCTTGGAGAGCGCGATGGTGATCCGCGACATGCGGCGTCGATGCGGGTGGTTGGAGGTCGATTCTAGCGCAGTGCAGCAATCCTGCCCCGCGCCCTGGCGCACCCGGCCACGGCAGTCCGCCGCTACTGCTGCAGCGTGGGCGCGTCCGCGGGCCGGGCACGCCCGCGCCAGCGCATGGGGTTGATGTCGATGCCGCCGCGGCGCGTGAAGCGCGCGGCGACCGACAGGGACTGTGGCTGCGCCACGGCCTCGAGGTCGCACAGGATGCGCTCGACGCAATGCTCGTGGAAGCCTGGATGGTGGCGATACGCGAGCAGGTAGCCGAGCAGCGCGCCGCGCTCGAGCGCGCGCCCGCGGTAGGCAACGGACACCTGCGCGTAGTCGGGCTGCCCGGTCACCGGGCACACCGAGCGGAACAGCCGGCTCACCAGGACCTCGTCGACGATCGAGCCGCCGTGCCGCAGGCGCAGCTGCGCGGGTGCAGGCGACGCCTGCAGGGGTTCGAGCGGCGCGGCATCGATCGACTCACCCGGCACGGCGCGGCGCGCGAGCGCCTGCGCGTCGTCGACGTCGACCAGGCCGACCTCGACGGCGGCGCCGGTCGCCCTCGAGAGGTCGCGCGCCACGGTGTCGCGGAACATGCCGGGCGTCGTGAAGCGGGTGTCGTTGAGCGCGGTGAAGTAGAGCTTCACCGACTTGGACTCGACGATCGCCGCACTCCCCGCCGGCACTTCGAAGCGCACCACGGCGACGCGCGGGCGCCCGTCGGCCGCCAGCCATCCCGCTTCCCACACGGTCCAGGCGTCGACGCCCTCGAAAGGCAGCGTGACGGTCGCGTCGAGGCCGATGGCCTCGCGCTGCGGCGCCCGCTCGACGGCGAACAGCAGCGAAGGATCGTAACGATCGCCGTAGACGGTCGCCTTGCCGAGCGGCGAGTCAGCCGGCGTGCCCACGCGCGCCCTCCTTCCCGGGTGGGAGCCGCCAGCGAGCGGGGCCGGCCGTCGGGGCGCAGCGGGACACGACCTCGCTGCCCGCGCTACTTGCGGGTGTAAAGGCCGTCGAACGCGACGGTCCAGTCACCGCCGGGGTCGGCCGATTCCCAGAATTGCCGGACGGAGCCGTCGGCGTTGGGCGTCCACGTGATGCGATGCCGCGTCTTCCTGCCGTCGGCGCCTGCGGTTTCGCCTTCCAGCACCATCTTCCCATCGCGGATGCCGCCCTCGAGCAGCAGCAGCATCCCCGACGAGTCCACCCAGGTCTGGTGCCACAGCTTTCGCGAGGCGTCGTAGATGTTGAAGCTCTCGCCGCTGTAGCCGCGCCCGGTGTCGTAGCGCTCGTGCAGCACGCAGCCGCCGATCTCGCGCCGGATGCTGTTGGCGCCCGCGAGCTTCCCACCGGCGGCATGAACGTTCCACTCGCCGATCCAGAAGTCGAAGGCGCGGTGGACATCGGTCGCGCAGGCGGGAGGCGGCGTCTGTGCCGCCACCGGCGACAGGAAGCCGAGCGCGGCGGCCGCCATCGCAAGCGTGAAGATGCGCATGAAGCCCTCCGGACGTCCGTCGAACGGCATGATACCGCCGCGCGATGCTAGCCGGCCACGCGCTGCACCCTGGCTCCCATCGCCGCCAGCTTCCGGTCGATGTGTGCGTACCCGCGGTCGAGGTGATAGATCCGCCCCACCGTGGTGCGACCCTCGGCCATCAGGCCGGCGATCACGAGGCAGGCCGAGGCGCGGAGATCCGTCGCCATCACGTCGGCACCGGCGAGCGCCTGAACGCCCTTGACGATGGCGGTGTTGCCCTCGACCTCGATCGAGGCACCGAGCCGCACGAGCTCCTGCACGTGCATCATGCGGTTCTCGAAGATCGTCTCGGTGATGACGCTGGTGCCGTCGGCGCAGGTGGCGAGCGCCATCATCTGCGCCTGCATGTCGGTGGGGAAGCCTGGATAGGGCGTGGTGCGGATGTTGAAGGCCGCCAGCGCCCCGCTGCGCCGCACGCGCAGGCCCTCGCCGTCGCTCGCGACCTCGGCGCCCGCCTCGCGCAGCTTCTCGACCACGGCGTCGAGCGTGTCGGCACGCGCGCCGCGCAGCAGCGCGTCGCCGCCGGTGGCGGCGACCGCGGCGAGGAAGGTGCCGGTCTCGATGCGGTCGGGCATCACCGTGTGCCTCGCGCCGTGCAACGAGCCGACGCCCTCGACCACCACGCGGTCGGTGCCGGCGCCGCTCACCCGCGCGCCCATCGCGTTGAGGCAGGCAGCGAGGTCGACGACCTCGGGCTCGCGCGCGGCGTTCTCCAGCACCGTCGTGCCTTCCGCCAGCGTCGCTGCCATCATCAGGTTCTCGGTGCCGGTGACGGTGACGACGTCGAACACGAAGCGCGTGCCCTGGAGCCTCGTGGCGCGGGCGGCGATATAGCCGTTCTCGAGGTCGATCTCGGCGCCCATCGCCACCAGGCCCTTGACGTGCTGGTCGACCGGGCGCAGCCCGATCGCGCAGCCCCCCGGCAACGACACCCGCGCCTCGCCGCAGCGCGCCAGCAGCGGGCCCAGCGCCAGGATCGAGGCGCGCATGGTCTTGACCATCTCGTAGGGCGCGAGCGGCCAGTCGATGCTGCGCGCGTCGAGGATCACGTCGGCGGTGCCGCCTTCGCCATCGCCAGCGGCACCGCCCCCGGCCGAGGCGCCGCCGCCGGCATGCACGCGCACCCCCATCTGCGCCAGCAGCTTCTGCATGGTCGCGACGTCGTTGAGGCGCGGCACGTTGGCGAGCGCCAGCGGCTCGGCCGACAGCAGCGCCGCGCACTGGATGGGCAGCGCGGCGTTCTTGGCGCCCGAGATCGCGACCTCGCCGGTGAGCGGGATGCCGCCTTCGATGACGAGCTTATCCACGCGCGCCCGCCTTCTGTACCGCCCATTCCTCGGGCGTCAGTGTCTTCATCGACAGCGCGTGCACCTCCTCGCGCATGCGCTCGCCCAGCGCCGAGTAGACGAGCTGGTGGCGCGCGACGCGCGTCTTGCCGGCGAAGGCCGGCGAGACGATCAGCGCCTCGAAATGCGAGCCGTCGCCGATGACCTTGAGGACGTCGCAGGCGAGGCCCGCGGCGATGGACTGCTCGATGGATTCGGGTGTGACCATGTGCGTTGGCCTGGTGTCAGTGGCGCAGCTTCCAGCCGCGCGCGAAAAGATGGAGGGTGAGCGCGATCAGCACCGCGGCGGCCCCGCCGACGATGGCGAGGCTGCGCAGCGGTGGCACGTCGGACAGCCCGAAGAACCCGTAGCGGAAGCCGTCGATCATGTAGAAGAACGGGTTGAAATGCGATGCCCCCTGCCAGAAATCCGGCAGCGAATGGATCGAGTAGAACACGCCGGAAAGGAAAGTCAGTGGCAAAACGATGAAATTCTGGAACGCCGCGAGCTGGTCGAACTTGTCGGCCCAGATGCCCGCGATGACCCCCAGCGTGGCCAGGATCAGGCTGCCCATCAGCGCGAAGGCCAGCGCCCACAGCGGGTGGGCCATGTGGGCGACCTCCGGCGCGAAGCCCAGCGTCACCAGCAGCACCCCGGTACCGACCGCCAGCCCGCGCACCATCGCCGCCAGCACGTAGGCCGCGTACAGCTCGAAGGGCGTCAAGGGCGGCAGCAGCACGAAGATCAGGTTGCCCGTGATCTTCGACTGGATCAGCGACGACGAGGTGTTGGCGAAGCTGTTCTGCAGCACCGACATCATGACGAGCCCCGGGATCAGGAACATCGCGTACGACACCTGCCCGTCGAACACCGTCACCCGCGACGACAGCACGTGCGCGAAGATGAGGAGGTAGAGCAGCGCCGTGAGGATCGGCGCCGCGACGGTCTGGAAGGCGACCTTCCAGAAGCGCAGGAGCTCCTTGTAGAGCAGCGTCGTCCAGCCATGCCGCAGCATCAGCTCCCTCATGCGTCGCCCCCCTCGCCCATGATGCGCAGGAACACCTGCTCGAGGTCGGTCTCGGTGAGCGCCAGCTCGTCGACGCGGATCCCCTCGGTCCGCAGGTCGGCGAGCAGGTGCTCGAGCTCGCCGTAATCGGCGAGGCCGAGCCAGTGCAGCACGCCGGTCTCGCGCTGCACGCGCGATCGCCAGGCCTCGGGCACGCGCGACGCGCCGAGCCGCACGGTCAGGCTCGCGAAGCGCGCGAGCAGGTTGCGCGTCGAGTCGAGCGCCACCACGCGCCCCGCCTTGAGCATGGCGATGCGCGTGCACAGCGCCTCGGCCTCCTCGAGGTAGTGCGTGGTGAGGATGATGGTGTGCCCGTCGGCGTTGAGCTTGCGGATGAACGCCCACAGGCTCTGCCGCAGCTCGACGTCGACGCCCGCGGTGGGCTCGTCGAGCACGATCAGCGGCGGCTTGTGCACCAGCGCCTGCCCGACCAGCACGCGGCGCTTCATGCCGCCCGACAGCGAGCGCATGTTGGCATCGGCCTTGGAGGTGAGGTCGAGGTGGTGCAGGATCTCGTCGATCCAGTCGTCGTTGCCGGCGATGCCGAAATAGCCGCTCTGGATGCGCAGCGTCTCGCGCACCGAGAAGAACGGGTCGAACACCAGCTCCTGCGGCACCACGCCGATCAGCCTGCGCGCCACGCGGTAGTCGTCGACGACGTCGTGGCCGAGGATGCGCACGCGGCCGCGCGTCGCGCGGGTGAGCCCGGCGAGGATGGAGATCAGCGTGGTCTTGCCCGCGCCGTTGGGGCCGAGCAGCCCGAAGAACTCGCCGGCGCCCACCGTGAGGTCGACGCCCGCCAGCGCCTCGACGTCGCCGAAGCGCCTTGCGAGGCCCTCGATTTCGACGGCCGCGGTCACGCGCCGGCGGGCGCGACGAGCTCGTCGATACCGTACACACGCGCCAGCGCCAGGAGCTCGTCGGGCACCCGCTCGAAGCACAGCGGCTGCCGCTCGCCCTGCGCGCGGCGCAGCAGCGACAGGAGCAGCGCCAGCGCGCTGGAATCGGCGCGCACGAGCCCCGCGAGGTCGACCACCCCCGCGGAGGGCAGCGGCAGCGCCAGCGTCGCGGCGTGCACCTCGGTGACGTTGTCGAAGGTCAGCGCGCCTTCACAGGTCCAGCGCGCGCCGTCGGCGGAGGCGGCGAAACCTGCCCCGCTGGACGCCTGCGCCGTGCCACAGTCGATCATCGCCGCGCGGTCGCCTTATCCGCCGTTCTTGGCCTTGAGGGCCTTGATCAGGCCGTCGATGCCGCCCGACTTGATCTGGTCGTTGAAGTCGTCGCGGTAATTGGTCACCAGCGACACGCCGCCGACGATCACGTCGTAGGCCTTCCAGCCCGCGGAGGTTTTTTCCATGCTGTAGTCGATGGGCACCGGCTGGCCACCGTCGGTCTTGAGGATCTGCGTCCTGACGGTGACGTCGGTGGCGTCGGGCGCCATGCGCAGCGGCTTGTAGTCGATCTTCTCGTCACGGTACTTGGTGAGCGCGCCCGAATAGGTGCGCACCAGCAGCGTCTTGAACTCGCGCGCCAGCGCCTCCTGCTGCTCGGGCGTGGCGCCCTTCCAGTTGCGGCCCATCGCCAGTTGGGTCATGTGCTTGAAATCGAAGTGCTGGGCGAGCCTGGTTTCCACCAGCTCGCGGATGCGCGCCTGGTCGCCGGCCTGCACCTTGGGATCGCTGCGGATGGTGGCGAGGGTTTCCTCGGACACGCGCTTGACCAGCGCGTCGGGGGCGTCCTGCGCCGCGGCGCTGCCGGCGGCGAACGCGAGCGCGAGCGCGGCGGCGGCGAAGGCCGCGCGGAGGATTTGTTGCATGCGGGTCATCGGAGGGTTCCTTGGATCCGGAGGTGTGTCGTGGCGTCCCCGCGGCGCCGGGCCACGGGGCGCGTTCACTGCTTGTCCTCGGGCACCTTGCCGTCGTGCAGCAGGTACAGCCTGCGCTGCAGGTAGGCGCGGCGGATGAAGGCGTAGCGGTCGAGCGAGGCCTCGTTGGCCATCTGCAGCGCGTCGTCGTTCTGGTAGCGCGCGTCGAACACGCCCAGCGCGTACAGCGAGTTGCGCACCGGCACGTTGGGCAGGTAGCCGAGCGGTCCCACCCAGGCCTGCACGATCAGCCCCGTGCCGTCGCGGAAGGTCGTTGGCAGCCCGAGGAAGGGGATGAACAGGTACGGCCCCTGCTGCGCGCCCCATACCCCGAAGGTCTGGCCGAAGTCCTCGTTGCCGTGCTCGATGCCGAGGTCGCTGGCGACGTCGATCAGGCCGCCGAGGCCGACGCCCGAGTTGATCAGCACGCGCCCGAGGTCGTCGCCCATCTTGTCGGGCTTGCCCTGCAGGCCGCTGTTGATCGCCGAGACGAAGTCGGAGAGGTTGTTGAAGAAGTTCGAGATGGCGACGCGCAGGGGCTTGGGCGCGTTCTGCCTGTAGGCCGTGACCACCGGCTGCACGATGTCGCGGTCGAAGGGCTCGTGCACCTTGAAGGCGAGCCGGTTCATCGGCTCGAGCGGGTCGTCCGGGTTCGCGCCCGGCCCCGTCGCGCAGCCGGCGAGCGCGAGGAGCGCGAGCAGCGCCAGCAGGGCCTTCACTTGGAATCGCCTCCCGACTGCGCCTTGTCGAACAGGAACTGGCCGATCAGCTTCTCGAGCACCACGGCCGACTGCGTCTTCCTGATCTCGCCGCCGTTGGCGAGCATCGCGGGGTCGCCGCCCGCGGCGAGGCCGATGTACACCTCGCCGAGGAGGCCCGAGGTGAGGATCGCGGCGATGGTGTCCTTGCTGAACTGGTAGCCCTGGTCGATGTGCATGGTCACGACCGCCTCGTAGGTCTGCGGGTCGAGGCGGATGCGGTCGACGCGGCCGACGGTGACGCCGGCGGCCTTGACCGGCGCGCGCAGCTTGAGGCCGCCGATGTTGTCGAAGCGCGCGTCGATGGTGTAGTTGGGCGCCGACGACAGCGTCGCCAGGTTGCCGACGCGCAGCGCCAGGAACACCACGGCGCCGATGCCGAGCAGGACGAAGATGCCCACCCAGAAATCGATTGTGGCTCTGCGATTCATACGACTCCCGTGCCGCGGAACATGAAGACGGTGAGGACGAAGTCGAGCGCCAGCACGGCGAGCGAACCGAACACGACGGTGCGCGTGGTGGCGGTGGCGACGCCCTCGGCGGTGGGCTCCGCCGTGTAGCCCTCGAAGACGGCGATCAGGCTGATCGCCGTGCCGAACACCAGGCTCTTGATGAAGCCGTTGGTGACGTCGGGCCAGAAGTCCACGCCCGCGCGCATGTTGCCCCAGAACGTGCCGCCGTCGGCGCCGATCAGCCGCACGCCGACCAGGTAGGCACCGAACACGCCCATCACCGAGAACAGCGCGGCGAGCAGCGGCATCGAGATCACCCCGCCGAAGAAGCGCGGCGCGATGATGCGCGCCAGCGGGTCCACCGCCATCATCTCCATCGCGGCGAGCTGGTCGGTGGTCTTCATGAGCCCCACCTCGGCGGTGATGGCGCTGCCCGCGCGGCTCGCGAACAGCAGCGCCGCGACCACGGGCCCGAGCTCGCGCACCAGCGACAGCGCGACGAACACGCCGAGCGAGTCGCTGGCGCCGTATTTCTGCAGCACGTCGAAGCCCTGCAGCGCCAGCACCATGCCGACGAACAGCCCCGACATCAGGATGATCAGCAGCGACAGCACGCCCGAGAAATAGATCTCGCGCATGGTGAGCTGGCCGCGCAGGATGGCCTGCGGCGAGTGCGTGATGACGGCGCCGAAGAAGCGCGCCGCGTAGCCGAGGCGCACGATCGCCGCGATGGTCGTCGCGCCGAGCTGGCGGATCCCGCGGGCCAGGGCCTCAGCCATGCAGCGCGAACTCCTGGGCGAGCGGCCTGGCGCGCACGTGGAAGGGCACCGGGCCGTCGGCGGCGCCGTCGACGAACTGGCGCACGAAGGCGTCGGTCGAGCGCCGCACCTCGTCGGGCGTCCCCTGGGCGACGATGCGGCCCTCCGACACGAAGTAGATGTAGTCGACGATCTTCATCGACTCGTAGATGTCGTGCGTCACCACGATGGAGGTGCTGCCGAGCGCGTCGTTCATCCTGCGGATGAGCTGGCCCACCACGCCCAGCGAGATCGGGTCGAGCCCGGCGAAGGGCTCGTCGTACATGATGAGCATCGGGTCGAGGGCGATGGCGCGCGCCAGCGCCACGCGGCGCGCCATGCCGCCCGAGAGCTCCGAGGGCTTGAGCTGCGCGCTGCCGCGCAGGCCCACCGCGTTGAGCTTCATCAGCACGAGGTCGTGGACGAGCTCCTCGGGAAGCTCGGTCAGCTCGCGCATCGGGAACGCGACGTTCTCGAACACCGACATGTCGGTGAAGAGGGCCCCGAACTGGAACAGCATGCCGACGCGGCGGCGCAACGCGAACAGCCCCTCGCGGTCGAGCGCCGAGATGTCCTGCCCCGCCACCACCACCCTGCCCCGCGACGCGCGCACCTGCCCGCCGATGAGGCGCAGCGTGGTGGTCTTGCCGCAGCCCGAGCCGCCCATGATCGCGACCACCTTGCCCCGCGGCACCACCATGTCGATGCCGGAGAGCACCGGGCGCCGGCGGTCGTAGCCGAAGGTCACCCCGTGGAGCTCGACCGCGTTGGCGTGCAGCGGGTCGAAGCTGATCGACGAGGGGTTCGGGAGGTGTCGCATCCTGGTCAAGATGGAGCGCCTCGAGGGCGCGCTGGGCAAAGGGTCGATTGTAGCCCGAGCCCGCGCGCGGCGCGGACTGACCGGCGGTCGGCTCGAGGGCCTTTATACCCCAGCCGCGGCGCCCCGCCGCCTGCCTTCATTTACCGCGCAGGAGGCGGCTCTCGGCACGCGAAAGGTCGGCCGGCCGGCCGAGGAGGATCGCCACGTCGTTGGGCTCGAAGCGCCAGTCGTTGCCGGGCCGCTCCGAGCGCGTGCCGCGCCGGCGGACTCCCGTCACTTCCACGTGCTGGGTGATGGTGGTGTCGCCGAGCGTCTTGCCGACCGCCCAGCCGCCTTCGGGCACCAGCACCGAGTGCAGCCGCGGCTGGATGTCCTCGACCGCCTCGTCGCTGTCGGTGACGCCGCGGAAGAAGCCGCGGAACAGGCTGTAGCGCTCCTCGCGGATGGCGCGGATGCGCGCCAGCACCCGCGTCAGCGGAACGCCGAGCAGCAGCAGCGTGTGCGAGGCGAGCATCAGGCTGCCCTCGAGGATCTCGGGCACGACCTCGGCGGCGCCGAGCTTCAGCAGCGTGTCGAGGTCGGTGTCGTCGGTGGTGCGCACGATGACCGGGAGCTCGGGGCGGGTGTACTGCACCTGGTGGAGGATCTTGCTCGCCAGCGGCGTGTCGGCGAAGGTGATGCACACCGCGCGCGCCTTGCCGAGCCCCGCCGCGATCAGCGCCTCGCGCCGGCTGCCGTCGCCGAATACCACGCTCGCGCCGGCCGCCGCGGCCTCCTTGACGCGCTGCGCGTCGTTGTCGAGCGCGATGTAGGGGATCTGCTCCGCCTCGAGCAGGCGCGCGAGGTTCTGGCCGCTGCGGCCGTAGCCGAGGATGATCACGTGGTCCTGGCGGGCCATGGTCCTGGCGGCGATCTGCGTGATCTGCGCGGCGCGCGCCAGCCAGTCGTTGGCGGTCAGCCGCTTGACCACCGGGTCGCCCCACTGGATGAGCAGCGGCCCCGAGAGCATCGACAGCACCAGCGCGGCGAGCACCACCTGCGTGGTCGTCGAGTCGAGGACCTCGTTGACGTTGGCCAGCGTGAGCATCACCAGCGCGAGCTCCCCCGCCTGGGCGACGTACAGCCCCGTGCGCACGGCGTTGCCGCGCGAGGCGCCGAAGGCCCGTGCCAGCAGCGACACCAGCACCGCCTTGCCGACCGTGGGCAGCACCAGCAGCAGCAGCACCATGCCGATGTGCTCGACCACCACCGACAGGTCGAGCGACATGCCGACAGTGACGAAGAAGAGGCCGAGCAGCACGTCGCGGAACGGCTCGACCTTCTCCTCGACCTCGTAGCGGAACTCGGTCTCGGCGATCAGCATGCCGGCGAGGAACGCGCCCAGCTCCAGCGACAGACCCGCATAGGACGTGAGCGAGGCGAGCCCCAGCGTCACGAACAGCAGGTTGAGCATGGAGAGCTCGGGCGAGCGCTGCTCGGCGATCAGCCGGAACCACGCGCGCATCGGCTTCTGCCCGAAGTACAGCACGATGGCGAGCACCGCCACCGCCTTGAGCGCGGCGAGCCCGAGCTTCTCGGCAATCTCCTTGCCGGGGTGGGCGAGCGACGGGATGATGATCAGGAAGGCCACCACGGCCAGGTCCTGGAACAGCAGGATCGCCATCACGTCGCGGCCGTAGGGCGTGCCGATCTCGTTGCGCTCGGCCAGCATCTTGGAGGCGATCGCCGTCGAGCTCATCGCCAGCGCGGCGCCGAGCACCAGCCCGATCTGCCAGCTTCCCATGAACCACCAGAACGCCAGCAGGGCCAACAGCGTGGTCAGCGCGACCTGCAGGAACCCCAGCCCGAACACCGCGCGGCGCATCGCCTTCAGCTGCGGAAGGCTGAACTCGAGGCCGATCGAGAACAGCAGGAACACGATGCCGAACTCGGCGAAGAAGCGCGTGGTCTCGTTGTCGGGGATCCACTTCAGGCCGAAAGGCCCGACCACGACGCCGATGACCAGGTAGCCCAGGATCGCCGGCAGGCGCGAGATGCGGCACAGCACCACGACCACCACGGCCGAGGCGAGCAGCACCAGCATCGATTGCAGTGTATGCGGCATCGTGCGGCAAACTTACCATGGGAATGCGGCGGTTATACTCGCGCGCGATGAGCGGAAGCGAGCGAGGTGGTGCCGACGGGACGCGCGGGGACGCGGGCGCCGGCACGCAGCCCGCGCGGGCCGGCGCGGTCGACCGCGAGCGCGCGCTGGCGGTGGCGCGCGACGTGCTGGCCACCGAGGCGCGCGCCATCGAGCGCATCGCCGCGCGCCTCGGCGAAGGCTTCGTCGACGCGGTGCGCGCCATCGCCGGCTGCCGCGGCCGCGTCGTGGTTTCGGGCATCGGCAAGTCGGGCCACATCGGCCGCAAGCTCGCGGCGACGCTCGCGTCGACGGGCACGCCGGCGTTCTTCGTGCACCCCGCCGAGGCGAGCCACGGCGACCTCGGCATGATCACGCCCGACGACGTGGTGGTGATGCTGTCCAACTCCGGCGAGACCGACGAGCTCGTCACCCTGCTCCCGCACATCCGCCGGCAGGGCGCGCGCATCGTCGCCCTGACCGGCGACGCGCAGTCGTCGATCTCGCAGAACGCCGACGTGCACCTCGACGCCGCGGTCGACGCCGAAGCCGGCCCGCTCGGCCTCGCCCCCACCGCGAGCACCACCGCCGCGCTGGCGCTCGGCGACGCGCTGGCGCTGGCGCTTCTCGACGCACGCGGGTTCTCGGCCGACGACTTCGCGCGCTCGCACCCCGGCGGATCGCTCGGGCGGCGGCTGCTCGTCACCGTCGCCGACGTGATGCGCGTGGGCGAGGCCATGCCGGTGGTGCGCGAATCGGCGACCCTCGCCGATGCGCTGGTCGAGATGACCGGCAAGGGCATGGGCATGACCGCGGTGGTCGACGCCGAGGGCCGCGCGACGGGCGTGTTCACCGACGGCGACCTGCGCCGCTCGATCGGCCGCATCGAGCACGCCACGACGCTGCCCATCGCCGGGCTGATGACGCGCCATCCCCGCAGCATCGGCGAACGCCGCCTGGCCATCGACTGCGTGGCGCTGATGGAAACCCCGCCGCGCGTGACCAACCTGCTCGTCACCCGTGGCGACGGGCTGCTGATCGGGGCCGTGCACCTGCACGACCTCTTCCGGGCCCGGGTGGTATGAGCGCGGGACGCGATTCCGGCCGGCATCCCGGCGAGCCGCGACGCTGGGCGATAATCGCGGCATGAGCACCGCCCCGGCCCTTGCCTCGCCGACCTCCCCGCCGCCTTCGCGACCTTCGCGGCCGGCAGCGCGCGAGGCGCTGCGCAGCGTCGACCGCCTGATCTCCTGGTCGCCGGTGCTGCTGCTGGGCGGCCTGGCCGCACTCACCTACTGGCTGGACGCGCAGATCCAGCCGCCGGCGCCGCGCGTCGACGGCAGCCGGCGCCACGACGTCGACATCTACGTCGAGAACGTGCGCGGCGTGAACCTGGGCCCGAACGGCAAGCCGCTGCACATCCTGCGCGCCGCGCGCGCCGAGCACTACCCCGACGACGACAGCACGGTGATCGCCAAGCCCGACCTCACCGTCAAGGACCCCAAGCAGCCCAACTTCCAGGTCACGGCCAACGAGGCCAGGGTCTCGGGCGACCGCAACGACGTCTGGTTCACCGGCAGCGTGCACGCACGCCGCGAGCCGCAGCCGGGCGACGCCGGCGGCGTGGCCACGCTGGTCACCGAATACCTGCACGTGCTGCCCCGCGAACACCGCGCCGACACCGACAAGCCGGTCGCCATCGCCGATGCCCGCGGCAACATCAACGCCACGGGGATGACCCTCGACGCCGCCAACGGCGTGGTGCGCTTCCTGTCGCGGGTCCACGGCTCGATTGAACCGAAGGCCGTGGACGAGGCCCAAGGGGCGAGCGACAGCAAGGCCGGTGCCCAACCCGGCGCCGGCAAGCCCCAACCATGAAACCCAGCACCCTCCGGACGGCGCGCGCCGCCGCCCTCGCGGGCGTCCTCGTGCTCGCCGCGACGCCCTGCCTCGCCGACGACGCCGACAAGGACAAGCCCATCGTCTACTCGGCCGACACCGGCGGCGCCGACCGCAAGACCAACTGCGGCGAGCTCGACGGCAACGCCATCCTCACCCAGGGCACGCTGACCCTGCGGGCGGACCGCATCCGCTTCTGCCAGAACCCCGACTCGACGTTCTCGGCGACCGCGTTCGGCAAGCCGGTCAGCTTCCGCCAGCGGCGCCAGGGCAGCGACGAGTACGACGAGGCCTATGCCGAGCGCATGGTCTACGACGGCAGCAAGCAGCTCGTCGAGCTCTTCACCCACGCGCTGCTGCGCCGGGGCACGGGCAACGAGATGCGCAGCGAGTACATCGCCTACGATCGCGCCGCCGACAACGCGGTGTTCGGCACGGCCCCCGGGGCCGCCACGGGCGCGCGACCGGCGAGCCGCGTGACCGGCGTGATCTCGCCCAAGGACGCCCAGGCGCTCGACAAGGGCAACGCCAAGGGTGACGCCAGCGGCAAGGGTGGCGCCAGCGGCAAGGGTGACGCCAAGGGCGACGCGAAGGGCAAGGCCGCCGCCCCCGGCGAAAAGGGCGGCGATGCCAAGGCGCCCTCCAAGGGCGAGGCGAAGCCCGCGGAGCCCCTGCCGCTGACGGTCGACAGCGAGCTCAAGTCGAAGTGAGCCAGCTCGTCGCCGCGCACCTGCGCAAGCGCTACAAGACACGCACCGTGGTGCACGACGTCTCGCTCGACGTGGCGAGCGGCGAGGTCGTCGGGCTGCTCGGGCCCAACGGGGCGGGCAAGACCACCTGCTTCTACATGATCGTCGGCCTGGTCGCGGCCGACGGCGGCAACATCGCGCTGGACAACGAGGACCTGTCGGGGTTGCCCATCCACCAGCGTGCGCGCCGCGGGCTGTCCTACCTGCCCCAGGAGGCGTCGATCTTCCGCAAGCTGACGGTGTCCGAGAACGTGCGGGCGATCCTGGAGCTCGTCGAGTCGGACCCGGACGTCATCGCCAACCGCCTCGACGCCCTGCTCGAGGACCTGTCGATCTCGCACCTCGCCGACGCCCCGGCGATCTCCCTGTCGGGCGGCGAGCGCCGCCGCTGCGAGATCGCCCGCGCGCTGGCCACCCGGCCGCGCTTCATCCTGCTCGACGAGCCCTTCGCCGGGGTCGATCCCATCGCCGTGCTGGACATCCAGCGCATCATCGGCTTCCTCAAGGAGCGCGGCATCGGCGTCCTGATCACCGACCACAACGTCCGCGAGACGTTGGGGATCTGCGACAGGGCCTACATCATCAACGAGGGCAGCGTGCTCGCCTACGGCGCGCCGGACGAGATTGTCTATAATGAGGCCGTCCGGAAGGTGTATCTCGGCGAGCATTTCCGGCTCTAGACACCCATTGCACCGGGCCCGGGGCACGTGAAGCAGACACTGCAACTCAAGCTCTCGCAGCACCTGACGCTCACGCCTCAGCTGCAGCAGTCGATCCGGCTGCTGCAGCTTTCGACCATCGAGCTCAACGCCGAGGTCGAGCGGATGCTGCAGGAGAACCCGCTGCTCGAGAAGGCCGACGCCGACTCGGACGACGAGGCCGGCCTGCCCTTCGAGGCCGGCGGGGAGGCGCCCTCGGCCGCCGCGCCCGCCGCCGCCTCCGACTCGCCCCTGCGCGACGACGACGCGACCCCCGCGGCCCCCTCCGAGCAGGACTTCGGCGAGTTCGGCGACTACGCCTCGGGCAGCAGCGACGGCGACTGGGGCGGCGGCAGCGGGGGCAACGACGAGGACGACGACTTCTACCCGCAGCAGGTCGCGGCCTCGACGCTGCGCGAGCACCTGAACGCCCAGCTCGCGATGCTCAACCTGCCGCTGCGCGACCGCCAGATCGTCGCCGCGCTGATCGACGCGCTGGACGACGACGGCTACCTCGGCTCGTCGCTCGAGGAAATCGCGGAGTACCTCCCCGAGGAGCTCGGCATCGACGCCGACGAGCTCAAGATCGCGCTCAAGTACGTGCAGAGCTTCGAGCCGGTGGGCGTCGGCGCCCGCGACTGCGCGGAGTGCCTGGCGCTGCAGCTGCGCGCGCTGCCATCGTCGACGCCGCACCTCGCGATGGCGCAGAAGGTCGTGGCCGAGCACCTGCCGCTGCTCGCCAACCGCGACTTCACGCGGCTGAAGCGCCTTTTGCACACCGACGACGACGGCATCCGCGGCCTTCGCGACCTGATCCGCAGCCTCGCGCCGCGCCCCGGCTCGACCTTCGCCAAGACCGAGTCGAACTACGTCGTGCCCGACGTGATCGTGCGCAAGCTGCGCGGGCGCTGGGTGGCCTCGCTCAACGAGGCGGCGATGCCGAAGCTCCGCCTCAACCGCATCTACGCCGACATCCTGACGCGCAACCGCGAGTCGTCGAACCAGCAGCTCTCGGCGCAGCTGCAGGAGGCGAAGTGGCTGATCCGCAACGTGCAGCAGCGCTTCGACACCATCCTGCGCGTCGCACAGGCCATCGTCGAGCGGCAGCGCCGCTTCTTCGACCACGGCGAGGTCGCGATGCGGCCGATGGTGCTGCGCGAGATCGCCGACATGCTGTCGTTGCACGAGTCGACGATTTCGCGGGTGACGACGCAGAAGTACATGCTGACGCCGCGCGGCACTTTCGAGCTCAAGTATTTCTTCGGCAGCCACGTCGCCACCGATTCGGGCGGCGCCGCGTCGGCGACCGCCATCCGCGCGCTGATCAAGCAGCTGATCGGCGCCGAGAACGTGAAGGCCCCGCTGACCGACAGCCGGATCGCCGACCTGCTCGGCGAGCAGGGCATCCTGGTCGCGCGCCGCACCATCGCCAAGTATCGCGAGGCGCTGGCGATACCGCCCGTCAACCTGCGCAAGGCGCCCTGACGGGAGACGTGGCGCGCCTCTTGCGTGATCCCAGCCGGCAAGGCGCCGCCCTCGGGCGGCGCGACCGGACACGAAGCACCCCGCAACCAAGGCTCGAACGGAGGGCAACTCGATGAATCTCCACCTCACCGGCCAGCATCTCGTCATCACCCCCGCGATCCGCGACTACGTGACCACCAAGCTCGACCGCGTCACGCGTCATTTCGACCACGTGATCGACGTCGCCATGGTGCTTTCGGTGGACAAGCTCGCGCAGAAGATCGAGGCCAACGTGCACGTTCGCGGCAAGGAGATCCACTGCGAGAGCGTCGACGCCGACATGTACGCCGCCATCGACAACCTCGCCGACAAGCTCGACCGCGCCGTGGTCAAGCACAAGGAAATGCTGATCGGCGCGCGCCACGACGGCGAGCACAAGCGCAGCGGCGTGCCGGGCGCGCGCGGCGACGCGCAATAGGAGGGGCATGAACGCGATCGCCGGGCTGCTGGGCAGCGACAACATCGTCCTCGACGCCGATGTCGCGGACAAGGCGTCGCTATTCGCCGCGCTCGGCAAGCTGTTCGCGGCGCGGGGCGACCTCGCCGCGGCGAGCGTCACGCAGAGCCTCGCCGCGCGCGAGAAGCTCGGCTCGACCGGGCTCGGCCAGGCTGTCGCCATCCCGCACGGCCGCATGCGCGGGCTCAAGGAGGCGCGCGGCGCGTTCCTGCGCCTGCGCCACCCCATCGCCTTCGACGCGCCCGACGGCAAGCCGGTCTCGCAGGTGTTCGTGCTGCTGGTCCCCGAGCACGCCACCGACCACCACCTCCAGCTCCTCTCCGAGCTCGCGCAGATGTTCAGCGAGCGCGACTTCCGCGATCGCCTCGCCTCGGCCGCCGACAGCGCCGAGATCGCGGCGCTGATCGGCGCATGGCAACCCGGATAAGCGGCGACGCGCACCTGCGGCAGGTCAGCGTCGAGCGCCTTTTCGACGACATCCGCGAGCGCACCGGCCTCGCCTGGGTCGCGGGGCGCCAGGGCGGCACGCGCACGCTGACCAGCGAATCCTCGATGCACCCGACCGTGGGCCAGGTCGGGCACATGAACTTCATCCACCCCTTCCGCATCCAGCTGATGGGGCCCGCCGAGCTCGCGTGGCTGCGCGGCCTCCCGCCGCAGGAAGCCGACCGCGCGATCGACCGGATGTTCAACCAGGAGCTCGCGGCCATCGTCGTCGCCAACGACGAGGTGGTGCCCCCGCACCTCCTCGAGCAGTGCAACGCCCACCACGTGGCGCTGTTCACCTCGCCGCATCCCTCGCCCCACCTCGTCGACGTCATCCGCATCTACCTCGCCCGCGTGCTCGCCGAGAACACCGCGCTGCACGGCGTGTTCCTCGACGTGCTGGAGATGGGCGTGCTGATCACCGGCGCCTCGGCGATCGGCAAGAGCGAGCTGGCACTCGAGCTCATCTCGCGCGGCAACGGCCTCGTCGCCGACGACATCGTCGAGCTCTACCGCATCTCGCCTGACACCATCGAGGCGCGCTGCCCCGCGGTGCTCCGCGACTTCCTCGAGGTGCGCGGCATCGGCGTGCTCAACATCCGCACCATCTTCGGCGAGACCGCGGTGCGCCCGCGCAAGCTCCTGAAGCTGATCGTCCACCTCGAGGACCACAGCAACGAGGCCTTCTCGGACCTCGACCGCCTGAAGGTCGACGCGACCTACCAGGAGGTGCTCGGCGTGCCGATCCGCAAGGTGACCATCCCCGTCGCGGCGGGCCGCAACCTCGCGGTGCTGGTCGAGGCGGCGGTGCGCAACTTCGTCCTCAACCAGCGCGGCATCGACAGCACCAAGGAGTTCATCGAGCGCCAGCAGAAGCTGATGGAGGATGGCTGAGGCGGGTCGCGGGCCGGCATTCCGGCCCTCGTCCGCGCCTCCCTCGCCCATGGACCTCGTCCTGATCGGCGGCGTGTCGGGCTCGGGGAAGAGCGTCGCGCTCGCAGCGCTCGAGGACTCGGGCTACACCACCGTCAACAACCTGCCGCTGCCCATGCTCGAGGGCACGCTCGGCTACCTCGCCGAGCGCGGCGAGACGCGCGTGGGCGTGTCGCTCGACGTGCGCACCGGCCCCGGCCTCGCCGGCCTCGACGAGGCGATGGCCGCGTTTCGCGCGCGCGGCTGGACCGTGCGCTTCGTGTTCCTCGACGCGACGGTGGAGACGCTGGTCAAGCGCTTCTCGGAGACGCGGCGGCGCCACCCGTTCTCGGACGAGCGGCGCACGCTCGCCGAGGCCATCGACTACGAGCGCGAGCTCATCTCCAGCGTGCGCCTGTCGGGCACCGTGTTCGACACCAGCGAGCTCTCCTCGGCGACGCTGCGCAACTGGGTCAAGGATTTCCTGTCGGTCGACGCGACGCGCCTCGCGCTGCTGTTCGAGTCGTTCGGCTTCAAGCGCGGCATCCCGCTCGACGCCGACCTCGTGTTCGACGTGCGCTGCCTCCCCAACCCGCACTACGAGCCGCTGCTGCAGCCCCTCACTGGCAGGGACGCGCCGGTGGTCGAGTTCCTCGAGCGCATCCCCGAGGTCGAGCGGATGTACGCCGACATCTATCATTTCGTCGGCGGCTGGCTTCCCGACTACGCGCGCGACAACCGCGCCTACCTCACCGTGGCGATCGGCTGCACCGGCGGCCAGCACCGCTCGGTGTACCTGGTCGAGCGCCTCGCGCGGGCCTTCGAGGCACGCTACCAGGTGCAGGTGCGCCACCGCGAGCTCGGCTGATGCTGCGGCCCCGCGACGACGGCGCGACGCGCATGATGGAATCGCTGGCGCTGTTCCCGCTGCGCACCGTGCTGTTCCCAGGCGGCGTGCTGCCCATCAAGGTCTTCGAGCAGCGCTACATCGACATGGCGACGCGCTGCATGAAGGAGGAATCGCCCTTCGGCGTGTGCCTGCTGACGCAGGGCAACGAGGTGGCGCCGCCGGGCAGCGAGCAGCGCTTCGCCGGGATCGGCACGCTGGCGCGCATCCTGCGCTTCGACATGCCCCAGCTCGGCATCCTGCACATCGTCGCCGAGGGCGGCTCGCGTTTCCGCGTCGAGCGCCACCGCGTGCAGAAGGACAACCTCGCCGTCGCCGACGCCGTGCCCATCGCCGACGAGCCGGCGATCCCCCTGCCGCCCGCCTTCGCGCCGCTGGCGGGGCTGCTCGAGCTCATCGCCACGCGCGTCGGCGCCGACAACTTCCCGGCCGAGCCGCGCTACGACGACGGGTCCTGGGTCGGCTACCGCCTCGCCGAGCTCCTGCCGCTGCCGCTCAACATCAAGCAGACCATGCTCGAGGTCAACGACGCGGGCATCCGCCTCAAGGTGCTGAACGACTTCTGCGCACAGCAGGGATTGCTGCAGCCGCGCTGACCGCACGGTGCGGAGGCGCGGGCCGCCCCGCTATAATCGCGGTCCCCATCCCACGCAGCAGCGAGACCCATGGCAGGCCACAGCAAATGGGCCAACATCAAGCACCGCAAGGCGGCGACCGACGCCAAGCGCGGCAAGATCTTCACCCGCCTCATCAAGGAAGTGACCGTCGCCGCGCGGCTGGGCGGCGGTGACATCTCGATGAACCCGCGGCTGCGCCTCGCCGTCGACAAGGCGACCGCGCAGAACATGCCCAAGGACACCATCCAGCGCGCCATCCAGCGCGGCAGCGGCGGGCTGGAAGGCGCGAACTACGAGGAAATCCGCTACGAGGGCTACGGCATCAACGGCGCGGCGGTGATGGTCGACGCGATGACCGACAACCGCACGCGCACCGTCGCCGACGTGCGCCACGCCTTCTCCAAGCATGGCGGCAACCTCGGAACCGACGGGTCGGTGGCCTTCCTGTTCAAGCATTGCGGGCAGATCGTGTTCGGCCCCGGCAGCGACGAGGCGAAGATCATGGACGCCGCCATCGAGGCCGGCGCCGAGGACGTGGTGACCCACGACGACGGCAGCATCGAGGTGGTCACCGGGCCCTACGACTTCGTCGCGGTCAAGGACGCGCTCACGGCGAAGGGGCTCAAGCCCGACTTCGCCGAGGTCACGATGAAGCCCGCCACCGAGGTCGAGCTCGAGGGCGAGGACGCCGAGCGCATGCGGAAGCTCCTCGACGCGCTCGAGGTGCTCGACGACGTGCAGGAGGTCTACACGTCCGCCTCGCTCCCCGACTGACGCGGCAGGCATGGCTGGGAGCAGCAGCGGCGGGCGGCCGCGCAGGATCCTCGGCATCGACCCGGGGCTGCGCGTCACCGGCTTCGGCCTCGTCGAGTCGCAGGGGAGCACGTTGATCTACGTCGCCTCGGGCTGCATCAGGGCCACCGGTACCAGCCTGCCGACACGGCTCGGCGTGATCGCCCGGGACCTTGCCCACCTCATCGCCGAGACGCGCCCCGACGAAGTCGCGGTGGAGAAAGTATTCGTGAACGTCAATCCCAACTCGACGCTGCTGCTCGGCCAGGCCCGCGGCGCGGCCATCGCCGCCGCGGTGCTCGCCGGCCTCCCCGTCACCGAATACACGGCAGGCCAGGTCAAGCAGGCGGTGGTCGGGCGGGGCCGCGCCGAGAAGCCGCAGGTGCAGGCGATGGTGCAACGCCTGCTGCTCCTGCCGGGCGCGCCCGCGACCGACGCCGCCGACGCGCTCGCCTGTGCCATCTGCCACGCCCACGGGAGCCGTGGCTTGGGCGTGCTGGTCGCGGGGCGCCATCGCACACGCGCGGGACGGATGCGATGACGGCCCCCGCGGCGCCTGGCGCCATGGCGCGGCGCGCGCTGCCCGCGCTCGCGCGCCCGCGTGCCATCGTGTTCGACATGGACGGGACCCTGCTCGACACGGAGACCGTGGCGCTGCGTGCCTGGGTCGATGCCGCGGCCTTCCTCGGCGTCGACTTCGACCATGCGGTCGGCCACGCGCTCATCGGCAAGAACTTCGCCGACTCCCGGGCGCACCTGCATCGCCATTTCGCGGGGACCGGCTACCCGGTCGACGACCTGCTGCGCCACTGGCCCACGCACTTCGACGCGATCACCGAGCGCGAAGGCGTGCCGGTGAAGGCCGGCGCGCGCGAGCTGCTCGCGTTCGTGCGCGACGCCGGCATTCCGGCCGCGGTGGCGACGTCGACGCGCCGCGATCGGGCGCGCGCGAAGCTCGGCGATGCGGGGCTGCTGCCGCATTTCGAGACGGTGATCGGCGGCGACGACGTCGTCAACGGCAAGCCCGCGCCGGACATCTACCTCGCCGCGGCGGCCGCGCTGGGCGTCGCGGCCACGGCCTGCCTGGCCATCGAGGATTCCGAGACCGGTTTCCGCGCGGCGCATGCGGCCGGGATGACGACCATCCTCGTGCCCGACATCGCCGTGCCGAGCGATGCGCTGATGGCGCTCGCGCCGCGCATCGTCGCGTCGCTGCACGACCTGCGGGAGCTGCTCTTCCCGGCCTAGCACCTCGGCCCGGTCCGCGCGCGGATCGCCTGCTGGCCGATGCTATCCTTCGGCAGGGCCGCGCCCGTCGACTCGCGCATCGCGACCGCCCACGCACGGCCTTGGAGATCGCCAGCCCCATGATCGGCCGCCTCACCGGCACCCTGCTCGAGAAGAACCCGCCGCAGATCCTCGTCGACGTGCAGGGCGTTGCCTACGAGGTCGACGTGCCGATGAGCACGTTCTACAACCTGCCCGCCACAGGCGGCGGGGTCACGCTCTATACCCACCTCGTGGTGCGGGAGGACGCGCACCTGCTGTTCGGCTTCGGCAGCGAGTCCGAGCGCCGCGCCTTCCGCCAGCTCAACAAGGTGAACGGCATCGGCGCGCGCACCGCGCTCGCCGTGCTGTCGGGGCTTTCGGTCGCCGAGCTCGCGCAGGCGGTGACGCTGCAGGAGTCGGGACGGCTCACGCGCATCCCCGGCATCGGCAAGAAGACCGCCGAGCGCATCCTGCTCGAGCTGAAGGACAAGCTCGGCGCCGACATGACCACGGCGGTGGGCGTGAACCGCGCGGCGCCGGCCTCGTCCGACGTGCTGAACGCGCTGCTCGCGCTGGGCTACAGCGCCAAGGAAGCCGCCGGCGCCGTGCAGAAGCTTCCCGACGATGTCGCCGTCGGCGAAGGCATCCGCCAGGCGTTGAAGCTCCTGTCGAAGGCATGACGCGCGCGACGCGTTAGAGTGCGGCATGGCCATCGAGAGCGACCCGCTCAACCGCGTCGTCACCGGGCGCGCGGCGAGCACGCAGGAGGCGGAGCTCGAGCGCTCGCTGCGGCCCCGCGAGCTCGACGACTACGTCGGCCAGGAGAAGATCCGCCACCAGCTCGGCATCTTCATCGAGGCGGCGAAGAAGCGCGGCGAGGCGCTCGACCACGTGCTGCTGTTCGGCCCGCCCGGCCTCGGCAAGACCACGCTGTCGCACATCGTCGCGCACGAGCTCGGCGTCAACCTGCGCCAGACCTCGGGGCCCGTGCTCGAACGACCCGGCGACCTGGCGGCCCTGCTCACCAACCTCGAGCCGCGCGACGTGCTGTTCATCGACGAGATCCACCGCCTCTCGCCCATCGTCGAGGAGATCCTCTATCCCGCGCTCGAGGACTACCAGATCGACATCATGATCGGCGAGGGACCCGCGGCGCGCAGCGTCAAGCTCGACCTGCCGCCGTTCACCCTGGTGGGCGCGACCACGCGCGCGGGCATGCTCACCAACCCGCTGCGCGACCGCTTCGGCATCGTCGCGCGCCTCGAGTTCTACACGGCCGAGGAGCTGACGCGCATCGTCACGCGCTCGGCCGCGTTGCTCGGCATCGCCATCGAGCCCGCGGGCGCGCTGGAAATCGCGCGCCGCTCGCGGGGCACGCCGCGCATCGCCAACCGGCTGCTGCGCCGCGTGCGCGACTTCGCCGAGGTGAAGGGCGACGGCGCGATCACGCGCGTCGTCGCCGACCAGGCGCTGGCGATGCTCGACGTGGACGGCGCAGGCCTCGACGTCATGGACCGCAAGCTGATCGGCGCGGTGCTCGAGCGCTTCGACGGCGGCCCCGTAGGCGTCGACAACCTCGCCGCGGCCATCGGCGAGGAGCGCGACACCATCGAGGACGTGCTCGAGCCCTTCCTGATCCAGCAGGGCTTCCTGCAACGCACCTCGCGCGGGCGCATCGCAACGGCGCTGTCCTACCGCCACTTCGGGCTCGCGCCGCCCTCGCCGAGCGCCGAGCTCTTCGTGCCGGAGCCGCCGCAATGACGGGCACCTCGACCGCCCGGCCGAAGCCGCGCGCTGCCGCGCCCGCGGCGACGCAGGGCGCGCCGTCCGCGTTCCTGCACCCCGTGCGCGTCTACTACGAGGACACCGACGCGGCCGGCGTCGTCTACTACGCGAACTTCCTCAAGTTCATGGAGCGCGCCCGCACCGAGTGGCTCTCCACGCGCGGGACCACGCCCGGGGAACTCGCGCGTGATCGTGCGCTCGTATTCGTCGTGAGCCACGTCGACATCCACTATCGCGCGCCGGCGCGCCTCGGCGACCTGCTGGATGTCGGCGTCGCGCCCGTCGAGTGCCGCGGCCCGCGGCTGCTGCTGCGCCAGGACGTGACGCGCGAGGGCGACACGCTGGTCGAGGCGACCGTCACGCTGGCCTGCGTCGACGCGGCGAGCATGAAGCCGCGCAGGATTCCCGAGGACTTGCTGGAGCCGTCGAATTGAACGTACACCCCGACCTCTCGTTCGTGTCGCTGATCACCACGGCGTCGATCGTCGTGCAGGGCATCCTCGTGCTGCTCGCGCTCGCATCGCTGTGGAGCTGGTGGCACATCTTCCAGAAGCTCTTCCAGCTACGGCACGTCACGCGCGCCACCGACGACTTCGAGGAAGGCTTCTGGAAGGGCGGCGACCTGAACGAGATCTACCAGCGCGCGAGCCAGGCCAAGCTCGGCAGCGGGCTCGAGCACATCTTCGCGGCGGGCTTCCGCGAGTTCTCCAAGCACCGGCGCCAGGGCAGCTCGTCGGCGGTCACGCTGGATGCAGCGCGCCGCGCCATGCGCGCCGCCTACCAGCGCGAGCTCGACACCCTCGACGCGCACCTCTCGGGGCTCGCCACCGTGGGCTCGGTGTCGCCGTACGTGGGCCTGTTCGGCACGGTGTGGGGCATCATGAACGCGTTCCGCGGCCTCGCCAACGTCAGCCAGGCGACGCTGACGCAGGTCGCGCCGGGCATCGCCGAGGCGCTGATCGCCACCGCCATCGGCCTTTTCGCCGCGATCCCCGCCGTGGTCGCGTACAACCGCTTCACCCACGACGTCGACCGCCTCGCGGTGCGCTACGAGACCTTCATCGAGGAGTTCTCGAACATCCTGCAGCGCCAGGGCTAGGGCGGGCGACCCATGCGACGCTCGCGCAAGGCGATCAACCAGATCAACGTCGTGCCCTACATCGACGTGATGCTGGTGCTGCTGGTGATCTTCATGGTCACGGCACCCCTGATCACGCCCGGCGAGATCAAGCTGCCCACGGTGGGGAGCGCGCTGACGCCGCCGCCTTCGCCGCCGATCGAGGTCACCGTCAACGCCAACGCCATGGTTTCGGTCCAGGACAAGGCGGGCAAGGGCGGCTCGTCGCGGATGTCGCTTGCCGAGCTCGTCACGTATCTGCAGCAGAAGCAGGCCGATGCCGAGCGTCCCGTGGTGATCATCGCCGACCCGGGTCTGCGCTACCAGCAGGTGATCAACGTCATCGACGTGCTGAACAAGGGCGGCATCAAGCGCGTCGGCCTCCTGGCACAGCCCAAGCCCGGATGACGCCGCCGCAAGCGTCGCTCGACCCCGGCCGGGCGGTCGATGCGTTCATGCACGGCATGGCCCCTGCCCTCCGTTGAACGATCGCCGCGCCACGCTGTCCGCCTTCGCAGCATGAATTCCGACATCCGCACCGGCCGCCGCGCGCCCCAGCCTGGGCGCCGGCTGGCGCTCGTGCTCGCGGTGATCGTCCATCTCGCATTCCTCGCGGTGCTGGTGTTTTCCGTGCATTGGCAAAGCCACGCGCCCGAGCCCGTGGTCGCGGAGCTGTACGCGCCGACCGCGCAGGTGCCCAAGGGCGTGCCGCCGCCGCCCGCGCCGCGGCCCGAGCCGCAGCCGCCCCCCCAGCCGGCGCCGCAGCCCGCGCCGCAACCCGCACCGGCGCCCCGGCCGCAACCCGCCCCCGAGCCCAAGGTCGACGAGCGCGCCGCCGAGATCGCGCTCAAGGCCAAGGCCGACGAGCAGCGCCGCAAGGCCGAGGCCGCCGAGAAGCAGCGCCTCGACGAGCAGCGGCAGCGCGACCTGCGCGTGGCCGAGGACAAGCGCCGCGCCGACGAGAAGAAGCTGGCCGATGCGAAGCGCGCCGCCGACGAGAAGAAAGCCGCGGACGACCGGAAGGCCGCGGAGGACAAGAAGGCGACCGAGGCGAAGAAGGCCGCCGAGTTGCGCGAGCGCCAGCTGGCGCAGCTGCGCGAGCAGAACGAGAAGGAAATGCTGGCCCAGGCCAATGCCGAGGCCAACGCCCGCGCGACGCAGGCGCGCAAGAGCGCCGAAGCCGACTACATCGCCCGCATCCAGGCGAAGGTCCGCGGCAACGTGATCGTGCCCGCCGATCTCGCGGGCAATCCGGAGGCCCGCTTTCTGGTGGTGCAGCTCCCGACCGGCGAGATCATCGACGCGAAGCTGACCAGGTCGAGTGGCTCGAAGAGCTACGACGAGGCGGTGGAACGCGCGATCATGAAGTCGTCGCCGCTGCCGCGAGCCGATCGGCCGGAGTCTTTCCGGCGCGAGCTCGAGCTGCGGTTCAGGCCCAACGATTGACCTCGGCATGCCTGCAGGCGCGGCAGCGCGGGCCCGGGAAGCGGCAGGGCTTCTCCGCCGCGGCTACACCAGCGCGGGATACGTGACCTCGCCCCCGGGCCCGACTTCGGCGCCCGGCGTCAGCGTCGCCTCCTCGAGCTTGCCCGGCGCGAGGATGTGCACGACCTCCTCGCCGTCGGCGATCAGCCAGTCGGCGATGATGCGGCGGTGGCATCGCCACCATACGGCCTCCGAGCACATCACCGCCAGGCGCTGCGCATGGCCGAGCGCGCGCAGCTCGGCCAGGCCCCCGGCGAACGCGGTCGAGAGCGCGTAGTCGGCGTAGTTGTGGAAGCTCGCGTTCTGCCAGTAGCCGTTGCGCGCGGGCGGAACGTCCTTGTCGCGCGGGCGCAGCCCGCCCAGCGCGGCGAGGTGGCGGTAGGCGATCCCCTCCGCCTCGAGCGTCGCCGGCAGCGTCTCGCGGTTGAACTGCGGGTTGGTGCGCGAACGCGGCACCGTGCGCACGTCCACCAGCAGCGCGACCGAGGGCCCGCGCAGGCATTCGAGGAACTCGGCGATCGGCCGCGTGGAATGGCCGATGGTGAAGAAGGGATGCGCGCCGTCGCGCGTCACCGGCTGGCCCGTCGCCCGCGCTACTCGCGCGGCCGCTTCTCGATGATCTGGATCGCCGCCCACGACCAGTCGGCGCGCTGCTCGACCAGGTGGCGCAGCGCGACCGTGTAGATCGAGCGCCCGGTACCGAGGACGAGGTTGCGTCCCTCGCTGTATTCCTGCGTCGGCACGATCAGTGTCTTGACCGACAGCGGCTTGTCGGGCCGCGAGGGGGGCGGCAGGTAGAGGCCGTCGAAGCGCGCGCCGACGGTGGCGACGTCGATGCCGTTGACCATGAATCCCCGGTCGTCGCGCGGATCGCGGCGCGCATGCAGCTGCACCGGCACGAAGCGCTCGGCGATGATCGACACGCCCGCCTCGACGTCCTCGGTGCTGACCTTGTTGAGCCGCCGCACCACGCCCAGCACCCAGTCGGACACGTCGCTCTGGCGCACCGCCACCAGCGCGCCGAGCGCCAGCGTCTGGCCGATGCCGCCCGAGGCGGCGATGCGCAGCCCCGCGACGCTGCGGTCCTTGACCTGCCAGACGGGATTGGAGAATGACGCCAGCGACGAGGCCAGCGTGTCGTGCTCCTCGGGCGCGCGGCGGCGCGCGCGCGGTGCGTCGGCCACGGCGTAGACCTCGATCTGCTCGTGCCCCGCCGCGCCTTCGGCGGGCTCGTAGGGCTCGGGCAGCGCGAGGTCGTGGGCAATGCGCGGCAGCCCCACGCGAACGCGCGCGGCAACGGTGCAGGCGATGCGAGGGTCGCGCCGGAAATCGACGTTGACGTTGGGCGCGATGGCGGGCCGGATCTTCTCCAGGATCGCCGCGCGCTGCGGGTTGATCGACGCCGCGGGGCCCTGCACGATGCCTTCGGCCTGCCGCAGCGCGGCGACGGCGCGGTCGAGCTGGTCGGACATCGGCGTGGTGTCGAGGTAACGGAGCATCGAGCCCGAGTCGTTCCCCGTGCGCCGCGCGAGCCCGCCCTTGCCGGCGACGTCGACGAAGAACCCCTCGGGCGTCGAGGGCACGGCCTCGAGCGCGAGCCTGCGGCACCACGCGCGCAACTGCGACGAGCCCCAGTCGAGCTCGGCCGGCGACAGGTTGCCGGTATTGAGCTGGTGGATCAGCAGCGCGTACAGGTACTCCTGCTCGACCGTCCATTGCGAGGTGTTGGCGTTGGCCCCCCCGAGCGTGACGGGGATGCGGTCGACGCCGAGCTCGGTGGCGCGCAGGTAGGCGCGATGCAGGTCACCCCATTTGGCGGGGATCCAGCGCTCGTAGCGCGCCACGCGCAGCTTGGCGTCGGTGCCGTAATAGTGGATCAGGCGCGCGAACAGCAAGGGCACCACCGGCTTCCAGCGCGCGCTCGCACCCGGCTGCACCGCCGGCTCGATCACCGTCTGGTAGGCGTAGACGAAGCCCTGCGTCATGTCGAACAGCGCCTGCCAGATGCGCGTCGCGAGCTTGGGCGCCGTCTCGACGTTCTCGACGTACTGCTTGGTGAGCTGGCGGCGGTCGGCGGCGAGCGCCGAGTCGAGGAACTCGATCGCCGAGGCCCGCGCGAGGTCCGCCGGGCCGCGCATCTGCTTCATGGCGTCGAACGCGCGCATGACGTGCTGCTGGCGGCCGATCATGTCGAGCGCCGGGAGCTCCCGCAACCAGGCCGAGGCGACCTTGGTCGAGACCAGGGGGTCTGCCGAGTCCTTGCCTTGGAGGTTGAGAAAACCGAACATTCGGGCGTCGATCGTGTGCGGCGCGCGCTACGCCGCGCGCAGGAGCGCGGCGTCCGCCCGCCGCAAGGCGGAATTGCAAGTTATAGCGGAATTCGCGGGGCGGCGCAAAACGCGACCCGCTCCGATACAATTGCCGGCTCCAAAACCTTTCGGGGCCTTGTAGTGTCCAACGCTCATCGTCCCTCCACGCAAACCCCGATGTCCTCGCTGCAAACCTTCGTTTTTGCGCTCATCGCCGCCGTTGCGGCCACTTTGCCCGCCACCGGCGCTTCCGCGCAGGCCGGGAATCTCGCACAGGAAAGCAACAGCAAATTGAATGCCACGACCAATTCCCTGCAAAAAATCGATTTGAAACAAGGCACTGGCGCCGAGGCCCGCACCGGGCGCGCGGTTGTCGTGCATTACACCGGTTGGCTCTACGACGCCGCCGCACCCGATGGCAAAGGCAAGAAGTTCGACAGCTCGGTCGACCGCCGCGTGCCCTTCGGCTTCTTCCTCGGTGAGGGCAAGGTCATCAAGGGCTGGGACGAGGGCGTGGTGGGGATGAAGGTGGGCGGCACGCGCCGCCTCATCATCCCCCCGCAATGGGGCTACGGCGAGCGCGGTGCGGGCGGCGTGATCCCACCCAACGCCACGCTGATTTTCGACGTCGAACTCCTCGAAGTGAAATAGGACGGTCGGACGATGCTGCCCCGTGACGGACGCGCGCCCGCCAAGCGGCGCCAGGACTACCGCCCGCCGGCCTTCCTGGTGCCGGAGGTCGCGCTCGAGTTCGACCTGGACCCGGACGCCACGCGCGTCACCGCGACGCTCGCGTTCCGGCGCAACCCCGCCGCCAGCGCCACCGAGGTGCGCTCGCCGCTGCGGCTCGACGGCGAGCAGCAGCGCGACCTCGAGGTGCTGCTCGACGGCGTGCCGGTCACGGCGCCGCGGCTCGTCGTCGACGCCGCCGGCCTCTCGCTCAACGACCCGCCGCGGGAGGGGACGCTCACCATCCGCTCGACGCACGCGCCGTCGCGCAACCTCGACCTCGAGGGCCTGTACACCTCGTCGGGCGTGTTCTGCACGCAATGCGAGCCCGAGGGCTTCCGGCGCATCACCTACTTCCCCGACCGTCCCGACGTGCTGGCGACCTACACGGTCACGATCCGCGCCGATCGCGAGCACTTCCCCGTGCTGCTGTCCAACGGCAACCTGGTCGAGTCGGGCGAGCTCGGGGACGGCCGGCATTTCGTGCGCTGGCACGACCCCTTCCCCAAGCCTTCGTACCTCTTCGCGCTGGTCGCCGGCAACCTGGCCGAGCTCGCCGACGAGTTCGTCACCGCCGGCGGTCGCCGCGTGCACCTGTCGATCTACTCGACCGCGCAGAACCTGCCGCGCTGCGGCTACGCGATGGACGCGCTGAAGCGCGCCATGCGCTGGGACGAGGAGCGCTTCGGCCTCGAGTACGACCTCGACCGCTTCATGATCTTCTGCGCCGACGACTTCAACATGGGCGCGATGGAGAACAAGGGCCTCAACATCTTCAACAGCAGCCTCGTGCTCGCCGACCCGCGCACCGCGACCGACGACGACTACGAGGCCATCGAGGGCGTGATCGGCCACGAGTACTTCCACAACTGGACCGGCAACCGCGTGACCTGCCGCGATTGGTTCCAGCTGTCGCTGAAGGAAGGCCTCACGGTGTTCCGCGACCAGGAGTTCTCCAGCGACCAGGGCTCGCGCGCCGTCAACCGCATCGGCGAAGTCGCGACGCTCCGGCGCGCGCAGTTCGCCGAGGACGCGGGACCGGGCGCGCACCCGATCCGGCCCGACGAGTACCACGAGATCAACAACTTCTACACGGCCACCGTCTACGAGAAGGGCGCCGAGGTGATCCGCATGCAGCACACGCTGCTCGGCAGCGAGGGCTTCCGCCGCGGCATGGACCTCTACTTCGCGCGCCACGACGGCCATGCGGTGACCTGCGACGATTTCGTGCAGTCGATGAGCGACGCGACCGGCGTCGACCTCACGCAGTTCCGCCGCTGGTACTCGCAGGCCGGCACGCCGGTGGTCGACGTCAAGGGCCGCTACGACGCCGCGGCGCGGAGCTACACGCTGGACATCGCGCAGCACACGCCGCCGACGCCCGGGCAGCCGGCCAAGGCGCCGCTGCACATGCCCTTCGCCGTGGGGCTCGTCGACGCGAGCGGCCGCGACATGCCGCTCAGGCTCGCTGGCGAGGACGCGCCTCGCGGCGGCACGCGCGTGCTCGAGCTCGACGCGCCGCAGCAGAGCTTCACCTTCGTCGACGTCGCGTCGCCGCCGGTGCCCTCGCTGGCGCGCGGCTATTCGGCGCCGGTCAAGGTGCAATTCGACTATGGCGACGACGCCATCGCGCTGCTCGCCGCGCACGATTCCGACCCGCTCAACCGCTGGGACGCTGCGCAGCGCACCTTCACCGAGGCGACGCTCGCGCTCGCGGCCGGCCACCGCGAAGGACGCGCGCTGGCGCTGCCGCCGGTGCTCGAGCGCGTCGTGGGCGCCATCCTCGACGACACGTCGAGCGACCCCGCCCTGCTGGCGATGGCGCTCAACCCGCCCGATACCGCCTACATCGCCGCGCTCGCCGAGTCGATCGACGTCGACGGCGTGGTCGCCGCGGCGCGCCATCTTCGCCGCGCGCTGGCGCTCGCGCACCGCGAGCGCCTGGAGCGCACGGTCGAGCGCCTGCGTCCCGCCGGGGCGTATTCGCCGGCCGGCGCACAATCGGGGCCGCGGCGCCTTCGCAACGTCGCGCTGCGCTATCTCGGCGCGCTCGACGACGAGGCGGCGCAGGCGCGCGTGGTCGCCCAGTTCGACGCGGCCGACAACCTCACCGACTCGGTCGCCGCGCTGGTGGCCCTCGCCGACAGCGAGTCGCCTGCGCGCGAGGCGCTGTTCGCGCGCTTCGAGTCGCGCTGGCAGGACGAGCCGCTGGTGCTCGACAAGTGGTTCGCGCTCGAGGCCGCCAGCAACCGCGAGCGCACGCTCGCGCGCGTGCGGCAGCTGGTGGGGCACCCGCGCTTCAACGCGCACAACCCCAACCGGCTGCGTGCGCTGGTCGGCGGCTTCGCGCGCAACTTCGCGCGCTTCAACGCCGCCGACGGCTCGGGTTACGCGTTCATCGCCGACCAGGTGATGGCGATCGACGCCACCAACCCCAAGGTCGCGGCGCGCGTCGCGCAGGCCTTCGAGCGGTGGAAGCGCTTCGGCGAGCCGCGCCGCGGGCAGATGCAGGCGGCCTTGCAGCGCATCGCCGCGCTGCCGGGGCTCTCCCCCGACGTCGGCGAGATCGTGACGCGAAGCCTCGCCGACTGAGCTGCCACCGGCCGAGCTACCAGTAGGTCTCGAGCGTGATCTGCCCGGGTTCCTTGCGCCGGTGACGCTTCATGCCGCGCTCGGCGAGCACGAGCTGCACGTCGTCGACCATCGCGGGGTTGCCGCAGAGCATGGCGTGCGCGTTGTCGGCGGTGATCGCCACGCCGGCGCGCGCCTCGAGCGTGCCGTCGGCGATCAGCGCGGGGATCCGTCCCTGCAGCGCGCCTTCGGCGCGCTCGCGGCTCGTCACCGGTACGTAGCCGAACACGCCGCTGCGGCGGCGCTCGATGGCGCCGATCACCTCGCGGTAGGAAAGGTCGATGGCGTGGCGCACCGCGTGCACCAGCACGATGCGCCCGAACTTCTCCCAGGGCTCGTCGGTGCGCAGGATGGCCAGGAAGGGCCCGAGGCCCGTGCCGGTCGACAGGCACCACAGCGCGTCGGCGGCGGGCGTCTCGGCGATGGTGAAGAAGCCGTTGGCGCGCGCGCCGAGCCACAGCGGATCGCCGGGCTCGAGCGCGGCGAGCCTGGGCGAGAACGGTCCCTCGGGGACGACGTTGAAGAAGAACTCGTGGTGCGGGGCGTCGGGCGCGTTGACGAAGGAATAGGGCCTGCCGAGCATCGGCTCCTTCGAGCCCGGCGGCGCGGGAAGCGCGAGGCGCGCGAACTGGCCTGCGACGAAGGTCACGTCGGGCGCGGCCACCTCGAGCGTGAAAAGGCCCGGCGTCCAGCGCCGCTTGGCCGCGACGCGTCCTTCGATCCATGCGGCCATTTGCGGTGTTCCCTGCGACCCCGGAAAATACGATTATGCCTACCCGTCCCCCACGCCCCCGGCCGCGCGTGACATTGCGCGCCCCGCGCGGCAGCGATGCGGCGGCTTTCCTCGCCGCCGCACGCGCGAGCCACGCGCTGCACGGCCACTGGGTCGCCGCGCCGGCGACGCGCGCGGGCTTCGAGCGCTACCTGCGCGACGCCGGCGGCGGGGTCGACAACTACCGGGGCTACCTCGTCCTGCGCCGCGACGACGGCCTGCCCTGCGGCGTGTTCAACCTCTCGCAGATCGTGCACGGCGTGTTCAAGAGCGCCTACCTCGGCTACTACGGCTTCGCGCACAGCGCCGGCCAGGGCTACATGCGCGAGGGCCTCGCGCTGCTGCTCGACACCGCCTTCGGGCCGTTGCGCCTGCACCGCGTCGAGGCCAACGTCCAGCCGGAGAACCACCGCTCGGTCGCGTTCCTCGAGCGCGCGGGCTTCGCGCGCGAAGGCTATTCGCGGCGCTACCTCAAGATCGCGGGCCGCTGGCGCGACCACCTGCGCTTCGCGATGCTCGCCGAGGACTGGCGCGCGCGATGAACCCCTGGCGCCTCGCTGGCGTCGTGCCGCTTGCCCCGGCGGTGCTCGCGCTCGCCGCCTGCAGCGTCGGCATCGCGCCCGGCACGCCGGTCAGCGTCGCCGCCCAGCGCATCGCACCCTGGGAAAGCCACGAGGCCTGCGCCGCCGGCGAAGTCGGCGACCGCATCGAGTTCCGCTTCGAGTCGACGCGTCCCGTCGACTTCGGGCTGTCGTACACGCAGGCCGGCGCGGTGGTGATCCCCGTGTCGCGCACCAAGGTGAAGGTCGACTCGGGCATCTACGAGGTGCAGATCCCGGCGCGCTACTGCCTGTCGTGGCAGGCGGGGCCCGAAGGCGCCTTCGTCGACTACCACCTGCGGGTACGGCGTGCCGATTGAGCACGCCGGCGAGGACGTGAAGCTCGACGCGCCGGCGACGGGCGCCGTACCCGCGTCCACCGCTCGCGCGGCCACCGCAGCGGCCTGGCTGTTCGACCTCGACGGCACGCTGACCGACAGCCGGCCCGGCATCGTCGCGTCCATCCGCCACGCGCTTTCGCGCATGGGTGCGCCCGATCCCGGCGACGCGGCGCTCGGCGCCTGCCTCGGCCCGCCGCTGCGCCAGTCGTTCGCGCGGCTCCTCGGGACCCGCGACGCCGCGTCCGTCGACCGCGCGATCGACCACTACCGCGAGCGCTTCGCCGACGTCGGCTGGCGCGAGAATGCCGTGTACCCCGGCGTGGCCGAGGTGCTGGCGCGGCTCGCCGCGCGCGGCACGCCCATGCTGGTGTGCACCTCCAAGCCGCAGGTCTACGCCACGCGCATCGTCGAGCACTTCGGCCTCGCGCCGCACTTCCGCGCGGTGCACGGCCCCGGCCTCGACGGCCGGCACGACGACAAGCGCGAGCTGCTGGCGCACGTGCTGGCGCAGCACGGCCTCCGCGGCGGCGCCGCCACCCTGGTCGGCGACCGCGACAACGACCTCGCCGCGGCGCGCGCCAACGGCAGCGCGATGATCGGCGTGCTGTGGGGCTACGGCTCGCGCGAGGAGCTCGCCGGCGCCGACGCGCTGGTGGAGACGCCCGCCGCGCTCGCGGAGGTGCTGGTGGACGGGGCCGGCGCGGGCAGTGATGGGCTCCCGCTTGCGCGGGAGTGACGGGCGGGGGGCGGTGGGTTCCCGCTTGCGCGGGAGTGACGGGCGGGGGGCGGTGGGTTCCCGCTTGCGCGGGAATGACAGCGGGTCAGCTCGCCAGCGTGCGAAAGTCGTAGGTCTCGCCCGAGCGCACGGGCCCCTCGACCAGCGCCGCGATCGCGACCTCGGCGACGCGCGACGGCGCGACCAGCGCGCCCGACGCGTGGAAATCGCGGAACATCGCGACGTCGGGCAGGCGCTCCGCGCCCTGGCCGCGCAGGAAGGCCTGCATGTCGGTGTCGATGATGCCCGGCCGGAAACTGACCGCCGCGAAGCGCGCATCGGGATGGTCGGCGGCGAGCGCGCGCGTGAGCATCTCGAGGCCGCACTTGGCGACGCTGTACGCGCCCTCGGCGGCGATGGCGCGCGCCGCGAGGCCCGAGCTGACGTTGATCACGCGGCATTCGCAGGCCTCGTGCGCGTCGGCCCGACCGCCGCTCGCGTGGCGTCGCGCGTCTTCCTCGCCGCCCGCCGGGCGGCGCGCCTCGCCTGAACCGCCCGCGGGGCGGAACGCCGCGCAGAAGCGGTTGGCGAGGAGCGCGGGCGCCACCAGGTTGACGTCCAGCGCCTCGCGGAGCTCGCCGGCGTCGAGCGTGCCGAGCCGCCCCACCGGGCCCGCGGTCGCGGCGTTGTTGACCAGCAGCGCGCGCGAAGGCCGCGCCTGCGCGGCGGCATCCATCGCCGCGCCGACGAGATCGCGCGACGCGTCGAGGTCCGCGAGGTCGACGCCGAGCGGGCGTACCCGCGGATGCGCGAGGCGGGGTGCGCGACGCGCGATGGCGAACACGTCCCAGCCCGCCTCGGCGAGCTGCAGCGCGAGCGCCTCGCCCAGCCCGCGCGAGGCACCGGTGACGAAGGCCACGCGGCCGCCCGGGCTCATCGCCCCTGTCCCGTCGCCATCCACGCCAGCACCACGAGCACGGCGATCACGATCGCCGCGATCTTCCAGGGGCTCTTGGGGTACTCGCCGGCGATGGCGCCGGTGGCGCCGTTGATCACGCACTGGAACGCCCGGGCGCCGTAGGTGTAGGACAGCAGCCACACCGGCACCAGCACGTGCTTGAAGGTCTGCTGCGACCAGCGTGGCTCGACGACGAGGTTGCGATACGTGTCGCCGCCGACAGCCGCCGCGCACATCTCGCGCAGCTTCTCCTCCATGTCGGCGCGCGCGCGCCGCGCCGCCTCGGCGAGGTCGACCTGGTAGCGCTCGACTACCCAGCCGCTGACGTAGCCCGCGTCCCAGGGCTTGAGCGACCCCGTCGGGAAGGGCTCGATCTGCCGCACCAGCCCGGGGTGCACGCCGACCGACGCGCAGACGAGGTCGTCGTCGAAGGCATGCGTCAGCGCGCCCGCCGCCGGCTCCCAGCGCACCTGCCGCACCTGGCGCGTGCGCGGCTGGCCGTTCTCGAAATAGGTCTCGGTGGTGTAGTAGTAGTGCCCGCGCTCCGCGCTCCAGCGCGCGTCGACGCTGGCGTCGAAGGTCCAGTACGGCAGGTACACGCCCTTGACGGTGTCGGTGAGCGCACGCCGCTTGAGCGCGCCCGGCGCGAGCCACAGGCGGCGGTACCAGGCACGGATGCGATCGCGCGCACCGTCCTCGGCCACGGTGAAGGGCAGCACGCCCTCGGGCGAGAACGTCGCCGTCGAAGGCTCGTAGGGGACGAGCTGCGCCGAGCCGCAGAACTCGCAGCGCTGTCCCTGCAGCGAGGCGCCGAGCAGCGAGATGGCGTTGCAGCTCTGGCAGCGCACCTGGCGGCGGTCGAGCGCGGCGGCGGGCTTGCCCGCGGTCGGCGGGACGAGCATCGCGCGCAGCGCCTCGGCGAGGTCGTGCTCGACGACCGTCCCCTCGACGGGCAGCTTCACCGTCGATTCGGTGCCGCAGAACGGGCAGATCAGCTTCTGCTTGCGCGCATCCCAAACCGCCTCGCCGCCACAGGCGGGACAGGCGAACTTCTGCCGCGCGTCGATCTCCGCCATCGCCCGGTCAGGCGATGAAGTAGCCGATGACCTGCCAGCCCCTGGCGGTGCGCTCGAGCGTCAGGCGCTCGCCGACCTCCTCGCGCTGCGCGAACGACGAGCGGAACTGCAGCTGCGCGTACTCGCCCCGCGGCATGCCGTCGATGCCTTCCATGAAGCGCGTGGACAGGAGCCTGCGGCCGGTGTTGGCGCCGAGCGGCTCGCGCGCGTCGCGCAGCGCGCCCTGCCACCGCGATTCGGAGAGCGTGCGCCGGAACTTGTCGCCGGCCCGCGTCCAGGCCTCGCCGCCCTCGCTGCGGTCCACCAGCGCCAGCCAGGCACGCGCGGCCTGCCGTGCCTCCGCGGGGCGCGCATCCTGCGCCGCGACGGGAAGCAGCGCCAGCGCGGCCAGCGTCGCGAGTGCCACGAGATGGTGGCGGCGCACCGCGCCTAGCTCGCCATGAAGGCGTTGACCGCGTCGCGGGTCACGCGCCACTGCGTGCCGATCTTCTTGCCCTTCAAGTCGCCCGACTCGAGGCTCGACAGCACGTCGGACTCGGCGACGCCCAGCATCTGCGCGACGTCGGCCGGGGTCATCAGCACGGGCGCGGCCGCAGCGGCCGCCGCGACGGGCGCGCCTCCCGCAACGCCGGGCGTCGCCTGCGCGGCGATGCCGCCCTGCTGGTTGATCATCTCGCGCGCCATGGCCATGCCGACGGCCATCTCGGCGGCGATGCCGCCCGCGCCGCTGCCGCCCTGCGCCATGCCCTGCGCCATCTGGAACTTGACGTAGTCGTTGAGGTTGCCCACCGCCGCCATGCTCGAGCGCTTGTCGATCGCCTGCTCGACCTCGGGCGGCACCGACACGTTCTCGACGATGAACGACGACAGCGCGAGGCCGTACTTGTCGCCGAGCACCGGGTTGATCAGCGGCAGCAGCGCCTCGCCGAGCTCGCCGTAGCGGGCAGCGACGTCGAGCGCGGGGACCTTGGCCCTGGCGAGCGCGTCGGAGAACACGCTGACGATGCGCGAGCGCATCGCGTCGCTGAACTCGTCGAGGCGGAAGTGGTCGTCGGTGCCGGCGACCTCCTTCAGGAACTTCCTCGGGTCGACGACGCGGAAGTCGTAGGTGCCGTAGGCGCGCATGCGCACGATGCCGAAGTCGGCGTCGCGCATCATCACCGGGTTGGCGGTGCCCCACTTGTTGCCGGTGAACAGCCGCGTGACGACGTAGTAGACGTCGGCCTTGAACGGGCTCTCGAGCGCGTACTTCCAGCTCTTGAGATTGGTGAGGACGGGGATGTTGTCGGTGGTCAGCGTGTGCTTGCCGGGCCCGAAGGTGTCGCCGAACTCGCCGAGGTAGACGAACTGCGCGACCTGCGACTCGCGCACGATGAGCTGCGCGCCGTTCTTGATCTCCTTGTCCTCGTCGGGGAAGCGGAACGACAGCGTGTCGCGCGAGTCGTCCGTCCATTCGATGACGTCGATGAACTGGCGCTTGATGAAATCGATGATCGCCATCGCTTCTCCGGATGGGAGGGTTCGGGGCCGGGTGCGGCGCCGCGCGGGTCGGCGCCGCGTGGCGCCCGGCGTGGCCGCGACGCGGTCACGCCGGGATTGTAGCGGCTAGCGCGCCGCGGACTTGGCTTCGGTCTCGGCCTTGGCGAGCATCTGCTCGAGCTGCGCCAGCGGCAGCGCGCCGGGGACCACCGTGCCGTCGACGAACACCAGCGTCGGCGTCGCCGCGATGTGCAGCTTCTCGCCGAGCTTCTGGTTGGCCTGCACCGGGTTCGCGCACTCGCCCTTGTTGTCGGGGAGTTTCTGCTTGGCGAACCAGTCGTCCCAGGCCTGCGCGCGGTCGGCCGCGCACCAGATCTGCCGCGACTTCATCGCCGAGGCGGGGTGCAGCGAGTCGATCGGGAAGGGGAAGGTGTAGATGGTCACGTTGTTCATGCCCGCCAGCTCCTTCTCGATGCGCGCGCAGAACGGGCAGTCGGCATCGGAGAACATGGCGATCTTGCGCGAGCCGTCGCCGCGCACCCGCTTGAACGACTGCTCGAAGGGCAGGCTGTCGAAGGCGATGCGGTTGAGCTTGCGGAAGCGCTCGTCGGTGAGGTTGAGCTTGGACGACAGGTCGTAGATCGACCCCATGAACAGGTAGGTCACCGACGGGTCGACGTAGACGATGCGGTCGTCGACCAGCACCTCGTAGAGGCCGCCGGCGATGTCGGTGCGCGTGACCTGGCGCACTTCCATGCCGGGAATGCGCTGCTCGACCAGCTTGCGGATGGCGGCGGTTTCCGCGTCGGACGCGGGGGCGGGGGCGGCGGCCGCGCCAGTGGCCGCCTTGGCGACCGGCTTGCTGCCCGCCGCCGGCGCGGCCTGGGCGGCCGCGAAGGGCGAGGCCAGCGCGGCGCAGGCGCCGAGCACGAGGGCCAGTTTCGCCGCCAAATGATTGATATTCATGAAGGTTCCTGGAGGGCCTGAGCCGATTGGACAGTTTAACGGAGCGCAGGTTGCGCCAACGCCCGCTTGAGCGGTGGATAACGATCGATCGTCGCCATGCCGCCATTGCGCAGGCTGCGCAGCCAGCGCCGGTCGATGCCGAACACCCGCGCCAGCACGTCGGTGACGGTCTGCATCGCCAGCACCGGCTCGGCGCGCCGGCGGGCATAGCGCTCCAGCAAGATCGGTGCCCCCGCGTCGTCGACGGGCCCCCGCGCGGCCAGCACGTCGGCCAGCGCGGCGACGTCGCCGAAGCCGAGGTTCACCCCCTGGCCCGCCAGCGGATGCACCCCGTGCGCCGCGTCGCCGACCAGCGCGAAGCGGTGGGCGACGACCGAAGGCGGGCGCAGGAAGGACAAGGGGAAGCTCCGCGGGCCCTCGCCCGGGCGCAGGCGCAGCTCGCCCAGCGCGTGATGGCCCGCCTCCGCCACGCGCGCCGCGAGGGTGGGCGCGTCGTCGGCCGCCAGCGTTTGCGCCAGCGCATCGGGCGCCGACCAGACCATCGACATGCAACGCCCCGGCAGCGGCAGGAAAGCCAGCACGCCGCCGTCGTCGCGGAACCATTGCAGCGCGCGCCCGCGGTGCTCGTGCTCGCAGTCGAAGTTCGCCACCACCGCGGTCTGCGGGTAACGAAGCGGCTCGGCGCGGATGCCGGCGGCCGCGCGCGCCCAGGATCCGAGCCCGTCGGCGCCGACCACCAGGCGCGCCGCGAGGTGGCTGCCCTCGGCGTCGTGCAGCGTGGCGGCGCCGACGCCGAAGTCCAGCGCGGTGAACGCCACCGGTGCCACCAGCGTGACGCCGCGCGCATGCGCCGCGGCGACCAGCGCCGCGCGCAGCGCGCGCTCCTCGACGATCCAGGCCAGCGCGCGCGTGCCGAGGTCGTAGGCCGAGAACGCGAGCACGCCGCCCGCGTCGCCCTCGATGCGCATGCCTTCCACCGCGACGAGGCGCTCGGGCGGCAAGGCCGCCCAGGCATCGAGCCGCGCCAGCAGCGCCGCGCTGCCGGGGCTGACCGCGTAGATGCGGGTGTCGAAGGACGCCTGCGCCGCGGCGGCATCCCGCGCATCGCCGCCGGCGATGGGCGCGCGGTCGCACAGTGCCACGTCGAGCCCGGCGTCCGCGAGCGCCACGGCGAGCGCGAGCCCGGGAAGCCCCGCGCCCACGATCGCCACGTCGTGGCGCCGCGCGCCGGCTCCCGGCGCTGCGGCAGGCGCAGGCGCGACCGCGGCGGGCGCCGCGGAGGCGGCGTCGCGGCGCCCTCCGCTCAAGGGCGCTCCCCCCGGGGACCGCCCTGCAACCCCGAAGGGGCTGCGCCCTCGGACGGTCCCGACGGCGAGGCCTCCTCCAGCGTCTCGACGACGATTTCCTTGTTGGTGTAGATGCAGATGTCGGCGGCGATGCCGAGCGCACGCCGCACGATCTCGGCGGCCGGCAGGGCGGTGCAGTCGAGCAGCGCGCGCGCCGCGGCCTGCGCGAACGCGCCGCCCGAGCCGATGGCGACGACGCCGTGCTCGGGCTCGAGCACGTCGCCGTTGCCGGTGATGATCAGCGACGCCGTCCGGTCGGCGACGGCGAGCATCGCCTCGAGCCTTCGCAGCACGCGGTCGGAGCGCCAGTCCTTGGCGAGCTCGACCGCCGAGCGCGCGAGGTGGCCCTGGTGCTTCTCGAGCTTGGCCTCGAAGCGCTCGAACAGCGTGAAGGCGTCGGCGGTGGCGCCGGCGAAACCCGCGAGCACGCGGTCGTGGTGGATGCGCCGCACCTTGCGCGCGGTGGACTTGACGACGGTGTTGCCGAGCGTGACCTGGCCGTCGCCGCCCAGCGCGACCTCGCTGCCGCGCCGCACCGAGAGGATGGTCGTTCCGTGGAAGCTTTCCATGGCTTGGGGTGACGCGTCGCCGCGCCAAAGCGCGCCGTCGCAGCGCCGGCGCTGCGGCCTACTGCGCCTTCTTGACGAAGTGGCGCGGCGAGATGCCGATCAGCAGCAGCAGGGCGCGGACGATCGGCGTCACGCCGGCGAGCTGCACGGCGCGCCGCTGCGACTCGATGCGGTTGATGAGGTTGAGCAGCGTTCCCGCGCAGACGAAGTCGATGCGGTCGACGCCCGAAAAGTCGATGGGCACCAGGCTGCGGCCCTGCGCGAACTCGTTGAGCTGCGCGAGCTGCGGCGCGGCCGAGCCCGCCATCACGCCGGTCCAGGCCAGCATGTCGCCCTGCGCGGCGGGTGCCTCGGGCTCGTCGTCGGGCACGGCGGCAGCCGGCGCGGGCGCGGCACTCCTGGGCGGCGGCTCCCACGACGGCGGCGACTGCTCGAAGGCGATCGCGTACTCGATCGCGCGATCGTCGAAGGCCGCCTGGTCGTGCAACCACTGCATCAGCTCCAGCGACAGCAGCCACACGCCGTCGCCGGCGTCGCGGCCGCGCTTGACCAGCGACTCGATGGCTGCCCGCAGCTTCTCGGGACGCTGCAGCACCAGCGAGAACTGCGCCTGCCGTGCGTGCGCCAGTGCCTCGGCGAGGAGCTTGGCGCCGGCGTCGTCGAACCCCGTGAGCGAGGCCATGTCGATGCGCGCCTGCGGCACCTTGCGCTCGATGGCGCGCTTGAGGCCCTCGAGCTGGCCCGCGCTCGCCGCCGACAGCTTGCCGCTGATGGCGAGGTAGCCGCCCGCGACGGCGCGCGTGCCCTCGCTGGGCTTGGCGTCCTCGTTCCACGGGGGTGCGGAGCGCTCGAACTGCACGACGTACTGCATGGCGAGCTGGTCGAAGGCGCTGCGGTCGCCGGCGCGCTGGTAGAGGTCGAAGAGCGCGAGCCAGGCGAGCGAGGACTGGCGCGCATCGTGGTCCGCGGCGACGCCCTGCTCGAGGGTCTTGCGCGCGAGCTCGGATTGCCCGCTGGCGTAGAGCAGCGCGGCGTTCTCCAGCACGGCGCAAAGGCCCGGGTTGGCGTGCTGGACCTCGATGGCCGAGGTCGAGGGGGGTGCGCCCATCAGGCTCGCGCCGGTCACGGTGATGTCGCGCGCGGTGGGCTCGCGGGCGCGCTGCGCGCCCTTGACGGCCTGCGCGGCGAGCTCGCGGGCAGACTGCGGGCGCGCGGACGCCACCCCGGGCACGCGCTTGGCCGGCACGGGCTCAGGGCGCTTGGGTTTCTGGAAGAGCGCCATCGGGCAAATTATGCAGGCGGGGCCGCCTCTGGGCAAACGGGCGAACTGGGAGGCGGCCGCGGCGGGGGAGTTCCCCGCCGGCCGACATGCGTGTGGCGCCGGGTTCCCGGCGGTCAGGCCTTCGCGAGGTTCTGCGCCGCGAAGTCCCAGTTGAGGAGCTTGTCGATCACCGCGTTGACGTGGTCGGGGCGGCGGTTCTGGTAGTCGAGGTAGTACGCGTGCTCCCAGACGTCGATGGTCAGGAGCGCGGTCTGCCCCTTGGTCATCGGTGTCTCGGCGTTGGGCGTCTTCACCAGCTTGAGCTTGCCGCCTTCGGCGACCAGCCAGCCCCAGCCCGAGCCGAACTGGGTCACGCAGGTCTGCGCGAAGTCGGCCTTGAACTTGTCGTAGCCGCCGAGATCGCTGTCGATCATCGTGGCGAGCTTGCCGGTCGGCTTGCCGCCCGCGCCGGGCTTGAGGCAGTTCCAGTAGAACGTGTGGTTCCACACCTGGGCGGCGTTGTTGAACACGCCGGCCTTGTCGGCCTTGCCGGAGGTCGCCTTGACGATGTCCTCGAGCGACGCGTTCTCGAACTCGGTGCCCGCGACCAGCTTGTTGAGGTTGTCGACGTAGGCCTTGTGGTGCTTGCCGTAGTGGAAGCCCAGCGTATTGGCGGAGATGACGGGATCGAGCGCGTTCTCGGCGAACGGCAGCGGCGGAAGCGTGAACATGGCGACGGCTCCTTGTTGTTGGCCCGGCGGTTTACGTGGCGGGTGGGGTCGGCGACGCGCACCCTCGCGGGCCCGCGCAGGCTGCGTGCCTTGCGGCGCGCCCTGCTATCGCAGCCTGATCACGCCGCAACCGGCGCGCGCCCCGGAATTGCCGGTGGGTTGTGTAGTGTAGTCGTCGGCGTCCTTGTGGACGATCAGCGCCTTGCCTACGATGCTGTGGGGCCCCGCCGACACGGTCACGCCGTGCAGCACGAACGAGGCGTCGACGACGCCGTTGGCGTCGGCCTTGATGGCGGGCATGTCGCCCGCGTGGTGCGGGCCCGATTGCGGCCCGTGGGGACTGCCGTCGGGGTTGAAGTGGCCGCCCGCGCTGGCCGCGTCCGGCGCGCTGCAATCACCCTTTTCGTGCATGTGGAAGCCGTGCTCGCTGCCCGGCGCGAAGCCGGAGAGCGAGGCCACCACCACCACGGCGTCGTCTTCCTGCATGAAGCGCACCGTGCCGCGCGCCTGGTTGCCCTTGGTGGGCTCGACCGCCGCCACGGCGACGATCGACGGGCGCTTGGCGCGCGCATCCTGTGCCGGCTGCGCCGGCGAAGGGCCCTGCGCGCAGGCCGCGAGGGCCAGCGAAGCCGCCAGCGACGCGACGACGGGGAGTGCCCGCAAGCTCAGTCCCCGTAGAGCTTCTGCACGCGTTCGCGGCGCTCCTGCGCCTCGAGCGACAAGGTCGCCGTGGGGCGCGCGAGCAGGCGCGCGATGCCGATGGGCTCGCCGGTCTCCTCGCAGAAGCCGTAGGAGCCGTCGTCGATGAGGCGGATCGACTTCTCGACCTTCTTCAGGAGCTTGCGCTCGCGGTCGCGCGTGCGCAGCTCGAGCGTGTACTCCTCCTCGAGCGTGGCGCGGTCGGAAGGGTCGGTGGTGATCTCGTTCTCGCGCAGGTGCTCGCCGGTGTCGTCGGCGTTCTGCAGCAACTGGTCGCGCAGCTCGGTGAGGCGCTGGCGGAAAAACGCGAGCTGGGCCTCGTTCATGTAGTCCTTCTCCGGCGCCTTGAGGATCTCCTCCTCGGAGAGTTCCTTGACCTTCTTCAGCGCCGTTGCGGTCTTGCCTGCCATGCGATGTACTCCACTGGGGCGCCAAAACCGGCGCCGCGGTTAACATGGGATTATAGCGTGTCGCGAAGGCCCTGCGCCAGCCGCCCCGGGCGGCGGGCTCCGCCCGGCCCGCGACGGCAAATCCCGTCGAAACAATGACTTCCCAGCGCCCTCCCACGCCATCCGACGACCGGCCGAGCCTTGCGCTGGCCCGCCCCGACGACCTGCACCTGCACCTGCGCGACGGTCCCGCCATGGCGAGCGTCCTGGGCGCCACCGCCCGCGTGTTCGGTCGAGCAATCGTCATGCCCAACCTGAAGCCCCCCGTGACGACGGTCGCCCAGGCAGCCGCCTATCGCGGGCGCATCCTCGCTGCGCTGCCGGCCGGGTCAGGATTCGAGCCGCTGATGACGCTCTACCTCACCGACCGCATGCCGGCCGACGAGATCGCGCGCGCCCGCGACTCGGGTTTCGTGCACGCCTGCAAGTACTACCCCGCCGGTGCCACCACCAACTCCGAGTCGGGCATCACCTCGATCGATCGCGCCTGGCCGCTGTTCGAGGCGATGCAGCGCCACGGCGTGGTGCTCTGCCTGCACGGCGAGGTCACCGATCCCGAGGTCGACGTGTTCGACCGCGAGCGCGTGTTCGTCGAGCGGCATCTTGCGCGCATCGTCGCGGACTTCCCGGCGCTCAAGGTCGTGTTCGAGCACGCCACCACCCGCGAGGCCGTCGACTTCGTCGCCGCAGCGGGGCCGAACGTCGCCGCCACGATCACGCCCCAACACCTGCTGCATTCGCGCAACGCCATGCTCGCGGGCTTCCTGCGGCCGCACCTTTTCTGCCTGCCCATCCTCAAGCGCGAGTCGCACCGCCAGGCGCTCGTCGCCGCGGCCACCTCGGGCAGCCCGAAGTTCTTCCTGGGCACCGACAGCGCGCCGCATGCGCGCGGCGCCAAGGAAAGCGCCTGCGGCTGCGCGGGCTGCTATTCGGCGCCCGCCGCGCTGCCGCTGTACGCGCGCGCCTTCGAGGCGGCCGGCGCGCTCGACCGGCTCGAGGGCTTCGCCAGCCACTTCGGCGCCGACTTCTACGGCCTCCCCCGCAGCCGCCAGCGCGTCACCCTCGTGCGCGAGCCCTGGACGGTGCCGGAGTCGCTCGCCTTCGGCGACACGGGCATCGTCCCGCTGGCGGCCGGCGAGACGCTCGACTGGCGCGTCGCCGTCTAGCCTCCGTCATCCCCGCACCCCGTCATCCCCGCGAAAGCGGGGACCCAGCCTTGCCGCTGGGGTATTGCGGCAGCTGCGCAATCGCGTCATCCCCGCGAAAGCGGGGACGCCTGGCGCAGATCGGCAAGCCGTGCGACGGCCGTCGGGGAATCGGGCTTGAGCGGGTGTATCGCGAAAACCGATCCCCCGGTGGCCGCCGCACGCATCGCCGAGGGCCATGCACGACGCATGTTTGCGCGGGTCGACGCAATACCCTCACACGACGCATGTTTGCGCGGGTCGACGCAATACCCTAGCCAAAGGCAATGGGTCCCCGCTTTCGCGGGGATGACGATGAACGGGGAACTCACGGACGCGGGTGCTATCCTAGTTGCCCGAAGCCAGCCAGGCTGCCGCTGCGCCGTTTCGACGTCGCAGAGGAAAGTCCGGGCTCCGCAGAGCAGGATGCCGGGTAACGCCCGGCCGCCATACGTGCGGCGTTAGCGCGCCGCGCCAAAGCGAGGAACAGGGCCACAGAGACGAGTCGCCGCCGGCAACGGCGGCGGGTGAAACGCGGCAACCTCCATCCGGAGCAACGCCAAATAGGCGGACGACGACGCTGCTCGCCGAGTCCGCGGGTAGGCGGCATGAGCGCTACGGCAACGTGGCGCCTTAGATGAATGACAGCCATAGCGCGGGTCGCACCGCGCCGTAACAGAACCCGGCTTATCGGCTGACTTCGGCTTTATCCGCGTAGCGGGCGCGCAGCTCGGTCTTCACGACCTTGCCTGCGTTGTTCTTGGGCAGGGCGTCGACGAACACGTAGGTCTTGGGACGCTTGAAGCGCGCGATGCTATCGATGCACAGCGTGTCGCATTCGCGCTCGACCGTCGCCGCGTCCGCGCCCTCTCGCAGCACCACGCAGGCGACGACCTCCTCGCCCCACTCGGCATGGGGCCGGCCGATCACCGCGACCTCGGCCACGCCCGGGTGCCGCTGCAGCACCTCCTCGACCTCGCGCGGGTAGATGTTGCTGCCGCCGCTGATCACCAGGTCCTTGACGCGGTCCTTGAGCGTGAGGAAGCCGTCGGCGTCGAGCACGCCGGCGTCGCCCGTATGCAGCCAGCCGCCCGCCAGCGTCGCAGCGCTGGCCACGGGGTTGCGCCAGTAGCCGCGCATCACCGTCGCGCCGCGCACCAGCACCTCGCCGAGCTCGCCGGGCGCCGATGCGCCGTCGATGCGCAACTCGATGCCCGACTGCGCGCGACCCACCGACGCGAGCCGCGCGGCGTCGTCGCGCGCCATCGCGTCCGCCAGCGTCGCGCGGTCCATGGCGGCGATGGTCATCGGCGTCTCGCCCTGTCCGTAGATCTGCGCGAGCTTCGGGCCCATCGCCGCGAAGGCCTCGCGGAGGTCCGCGACGTACATCGGCCCGCCCCCGAACACCAGGCACTTGAAGCGCGCGAGCGACGAAGGCACCAGCACCCCGCCGCGCACCAGCCGCTTGACCATGGTCGGCGCAGCGAAGAACAGCGCACGCGGCCAGTGCGCCATCAGCAGCGCGATCTCGGCGGGCTCGAAGCCGCCCGACTCGGGCACCACGTTCACCGCGCCGCGCGCGACATGCGGGACGATGTACAGCCCCGAGCCATGCGACATCGGCGCGGGATGCAGCAGCGCGTCGCCGGGCTCGATGGCCTCGACGTCGCGGACGAAGCACGCCGACATCGCCGCGAGGTTGGCGTGCGTGATCTCGACGCCCTTGGGGCGGCCCGTCGTGCCGCTGGTATAGAAGAGCCACGCCACCTCGCCGGCCTGGTCGGGTTTCGTGACCAGCGACGCTCCGCGCGCCATCGTCGCGTGCGTCCTCGACCCACGCGCCATCGCCTCGTGCGCCTCGCCGCCGAGCTCGACGGCGCGAAGGCCCGCGGGGGCCCGGATCGAGCCGATCGCCTGCATCCACTCCCCATCGAGCAGCGCGAGGCGCGCGCCGCTGTCCTCGAGCACGAAGGCGAGCTCCTGCGGGTGGAGCCTGGCGTTGACGGGCACGGCGACGAGCCTCGCGCGCCAGCAGGCGTACAGCGCCTCGACGTAGGCGGGATGGTTGCGCGACACCAGCGCGACGCGGTCGCCCGGTGCGAGCCCCTGCGCGCGCCAGGCGGCGGCGAGCGCGTCGACGCGCGCGTCGAGCGTGGCGTAGTCGTGCAGCGTGCGCGTGCCCGCCGCAACCGCGGGCTCGCCGGGCCAGCGGCGCGCCGTGTCGGCGAGGTCGTCGGCGAGGTTGCGCATCGTGTCGACCGCGCTCAGCCAGCCGCCGCGCCGCGCGGGCGCTTCGCGGCGCGGCCGCCGCGCCGGCGGCGGTCGCGCAGCACCTCGCGCGCGGCGTTGCGTCCGGGGATGCCGGTGACGCCGCCGCCGGGATGCGCACCCGAGCCGCAGAGGTACAGCCCCGCGATGGGCATGCGGTAGTCGGCGTTGCCCAGCACCGGCCGCGCGGAAAAGAGCTGGTCGAGGCCCAGCGCACCATGGAAGATGTCGCCGCCCACGAGCCCGAAGCGGCGCTCGAGGTCGAGCGGCGTCAGCGTCATGCGCCCCAGCACGCTGCGGCGGAAGTTGGGCGCGACCGCGTCGACGGTGTCGATCATGCGGTCGGCGAGGTCCTCGCGCGCCTCGTCGAAGCTGCGGCCCGTCACCTGCGGGAACTGCGGGCTCACGTGCTGGCAGAAGAGGCTCGCGACCTGCGCACCCGGCGGCGCGAGCGAATCGTCGACGACCGAGGGGATGAGAAGCTCGACGATCGGCGCCCGCGACACGCCCTCGGCGCGCGCGTCGGCGTGCGCGCGGTCCATGTAGCCGAGCGAAGGGGCGATGACGATGCCCGCGCCGTGGTGCGGTTGGGCACGGGTCCCGGGCGCGGCGCGGAAGTCGGGGAGCTCGGACAGCGCGACGTTCATGCGCAACGTCCCCGAGCCGCAGCGGTAGGCCTCCATGCGCGCGCGGAAATCGGCGTCGACGCTGGCCGCGTCGACCAGCGTGCCGAACAGGAGCTTGGGGTTGACGTTGGCGACGACGATGCTTCCTTCGACCACCTCCCCGCCCTGGAGCTCCACGCCGGCCGCGCGGCCGCCCTCGACCACCACGCGGCGCACCGGCGCGTCGAGGCGGATGTCGACGCCGCGCGCGCGGCACTCGGCCGCCATCGCCTGTGTGATCGCGCCCATGCCGCCCCTCGCGTGGCCCCAGCTTCCGCGCTTGCCGTTGACCTCGCCGAACACGTGGTGCAGCAGCACGTAGGCCGACCCGGGCGTGTACGGGCTCGCGAAGTTGCCGACCACCGAATCGAAGCCGAAGGCGGCCTTGATGGGTGCCGACTCGAACCAGCGGTCGAGGATCTCGCCCGCGCTCCTGGTGAAGAGGTCGAGCACGTCGCGCTGTCCCGCGAGGTCGAGCCGGCGGAAGCGCTTCGCCACCTTCCATCCGTCGAGCAGCGCGGGAAGGCCGCCGCCCACGTTCGGGGGGGTGACGTGCAACAGCTCGCGCAGCACGTCGGCGACGCGGTCGAGCATCGCGTAGTACGCGGGCAAGGCCGCGGCGTCGCGCGCCGAGAAGCGCGCGACCTCGCGCTGCGTCGCCTCGAGGCCGCCGCCCACGCGCAGCGCGTCGTTCCCCTCGAGCGGCAGGAAGTTGGCGAAGGGACGCTCGACGATGGAAAGGCCGTGCGAGGCGAGCCTCAAGTCGCGGATCACCGCGGGATCGAGCAGGCTCACCGTGTAGCTCGCCGTGGAATTGCGGAAGCCTGGGTGGAACTCCTCGGTGACCGCGGCGCCGCCGACCACGCCGCGGCGCTCGAGCATGCACACCGACAGGCCGGCCGCCGCGAGGTAGGCGGCGCAGACGAGGCCGTTGTGGCCCGCGCCGACGATCACCGCGTCGTGGCGGCGGGTGCCCGGGGCGGTCGCCATGCGGCCTCGCGGTACCTGCGGCCTCGTGGAAGGGCGGCGGCTACTCGTCCAGCCCGGCGGCGACCGTCGAGAACCCGCAATCCACGTAGGTCACCTCGCCGGTGACGGCGCTCGATAGGCCCGACAGGTAGAACGCCGCGACGTTGCCGACCTCGTCGATGGTGACGTTGCGGCGCAGCGGCGCGTTCTTCTCGACGAAGGCGAGGATCTTGCCGAAGCCGCCGATGCCCGCCGCGGCGAGCGTCTTGATCGGCCCCGCCGACAGCGCGTTGACGCGCGTGCCCTCGGGCCCGAGGCAGCTCGCGAGGTAGCGGACGTTCGCCTCGAGGCTCGCCTTGGCGAGCCCCATGACGTTGTAGTTGGCAACGGCACGCTCGGCGCCGAGGTAGGTGAGCGTGACGATCGAGGCGTTGCGCCCCTGCATCAGCGGCCGCGCGCCCTTGGCGAGCGCGGCGAGGCTGTAGCTCGAGATGTCGTGCGCGGTGGCGAAGGCCGCGCGCGAAAGGCCGCCGAGGTAGTCGCCCGCCAGCGCCTCGCGCGGCGCGAAGGCGATGGAGTGCAGCATGCCGTCGAGCGCGCCCCATTCGCGGCCGATCGCGGCGAACAGCGCGTCGATGTCCTCGTCGCGCGACACGTCGCATTTCCACAGCGGCACGCTGCCGAACTCGCCGGCGATCTTCGCCACGCGGTCCTTGAGGTCGTCGTTGACGTAGGTGAAGCCGACGCTCGCGCCTTCGCGCGCGCAGGCCTTCGCCACGCCATAGGCGATCGAGCGGCTGGACAGCACGCCGGTGATCAGGAGCTTGCGGCCTTCGAGCATTGCCATCGCGGTTTCTCCAGGCCTATTCGAGGAACGAGCGCAGCGGGCCGATGACGCCGCACAGCATGCCGTTGTTGGAGACGCCCGGCTCGAAATCGTCGACGGTCCTTCCCATGTGCAGCACCACCGAGCGGCCCATCAGGTCGGCGGCGTGGAGGCCCGGGATCTGCTCGGAGAGCGAGCTGTCGCCATCGCTGTTGAGGTAGAACACCGGGACGAGGTCCTTGGGCGCGCGCGTGTGGCCGGGGGGCGCCCACGCCGGCCCCGCCGAGAAGAAGTTCGGCGACGAGCAGTTGCCCTTCTCGTGGACGGCGATGCGGTAGGGGCCGGGCGGCAGCGCGGTGACGAAGGCCAGCATGTAGACGCCGTTGCCGCGGTCGACGAAGCGCACGTCGGCGCGGCCCGTGCCGCCCCGCGCCGCGGTGAGCACGGCCTGCACGCCGCCGCCCTCGCCGACCGCCGATTCCTTGATCTTCTCGCCCGCGGCGCAGGCGCCGAGCAACAGGCAGGCGGCGACGATGCCCGCGCGCCGGATCACGTCGGATGTGGACATGCCGGGATGATAACCTTTCGCCATGTCCACCATGACCCCTGAGGAGATCGTCTCCGAGCTCGACAAGCACATCGTCGGGCAGAAGGCCGCCAAGCGCGCCGTCGCCATCGCGCTGCGCAACCGCTGGCGCCGCCAGCAGGTGCCCGAGCCGCTGCGCCAGGAGATCACCCCCAAGAACATCCTGATGATCGGGCCGACGGGCGTGGGCAAGACCGAGATCGCGCGGCGCCTCGCGCGGCTGGCCGACGCGCCCTTCGTCAAGGTCGAGGCCACCAAGTTCACCGAGGTGGGCTACGTGGGCCGCGACGTCGACACCATCGTGCGCGACCTCGTGGAAGTCGCCATCAAGGAAACGCGCGAGGCCGCGATGCGCGGCGTACGCGACCGCGCCGCCGACGCCGCCGAGGAACGCATCCTCGACGCGCTGCTGCCGCCGACGCGCGAGGTGAGCATCCACGACATGGAGCCCACCGACAAGGGCACGCGGCAGAAATTCCGCAAGATGCTGCGCGAGGGCACGCTCGACGACCGCGAGATCGAGGTCGAGGTGGCGGCGCTGCCGCAGCAGATGGACATCATGGCGCCGCCCGGCATGGAGGACCTGACCTCGCAGCTGCAGGGCATGTTCCAGCAGCTCGGCGGAGGGCGACGCCGGATGCGCAAGATGAAGATCGCCGAGGCGCGCCGGGCGCTGACCGACGAGGAGGCCGCCAAGCTCGTCAACGACGAGGAGATCAAGGCGCGCGCAGTCGCCAACGCCGAGCAGAACGGCATCGTGTTCATCGACGAGGTCGACAAGATCGTCGCGCGCGGCGAGGCGAGCGGCGCCGACGTGTCGCGCCAGGGCGTGCAGCGCGACCTCCTGCCCCTCGTCGAGGGGACCTCCGTGACCACCAAGTACGGGACGGTGCGCACCGACCACATGCTGTTCATCGCCTCGGGCGCGTTCCATCTCTCCAAGCCCTCGGACCTCATCCCCGAGCTGCAGGGCCGCCTGCCCATCCGCGTCGAGCTCGACTCGCTGTCGGTCGCCGACTTCGAGCAGATCCTCACCGCGACCGACGCCTGCCTCACGCGTCAGTACGCGGCGCTGCTGCGCACCGAGAACGTCGACGTGGCGTTCGGCGACGACGGCATCCGCCGCATCGCCGAGATCGCGCACGGCGTCAACGAACGCCAGGAGAACATCGGCGCGCGGCGCCTGCACACGGTGATGGAGCGCCTGCTCGACGAGGTGTCGTTCAACGCCACGCGCTACGACCGCCAGACCATCGAGATCGACGCCGCCTACGTCGATGCGCGGCTCGCCGGCATCGCCGGCGACGACAACCTCTCGCGCTATATCCTGTGAGCCGCGCGCAGCGCGCTGCGGGGGGAGACCGCGGCGAAGGGCCGCCCCGAGCCGCGCGCCCCCTCTGGGGGAGGCGGGCGAAGCCCGCTTCGGGGGGACCACACCCGTGATCGAGCGGCTCGCCGGCATCATCCTGCCGGTGTTCTTCGTCGCCGGCGTCGGCTATGCCTGGGGCCGCATCACGCGCCCCGACATGCAGGTGGTGAACCGCCTGTCGATGCAGGTGCTGGGCCCCGCGCTGATCTTCTCGGCGCTGTCCTCGCCGGAGTACGACATCCGCGAAAGCGGGCGGCTGATGCTGGCGAGCGTCGGCGTGGTGCTGGGGTCGGGGGTGCTCGCCTGGCCGGTGGCGCGCCTGATGCGCATCGAGCTCCGCACCTTCCTGCCGCCGATGATGTTCAACAACTGCGGCAACATGGGCCTGCCGCTGGCGGCGCTGGCCTTCGGCGCCGCGGGCTTCCCGTCGATGGTGGCGCTGTTCACCATCTCCAACCTGCTGCACTTCACCGTCGGCGTGTGGATGATCGACCGCCACGCCAACGTCGGCAAGCTCTTGCGCACGCCGATGGTGATCGCGACCTTCGCCGGCTTCGCCTTCGCGCTGTGGCGCCCCGCGCTGCCGGACTGGCTCGGCGTGTCGATCAAGCTCGTCGGCGAGTCGCTGGTGCCGGTGATGCTGATCTCGCTGGGCGTGCGGCTGACCGAGTTCGAGCGCGGCGACTGGAAGCTCGGCATCGTCGGCGGCGCCACCTGCGCCATCGCGGGCCTCGCCATGGCCGCGATCCTCGTGCCGCTGCTGCACCTCGACGCCACGCAGGCGGGCCTCTTGTTCCTGTTCGGCTGCCTGCCCCCCGCGGTGCTGAACTTCATGGTCGCCGAGCAGTTCAACCAGGAGCCTGCCAAGGTCGCCTCGATCGTGATGATCGGCAACCTGCTGTCGCTGGTGTTCGTCCCCATCGGCACCTGGCTCGCATTGCACGTCGGGGCCCCCTCATGAACCTCCATCGAAAGCTCCAGGAGCGCGCAAAGCTCGGCAAGCCGCTGCGCGTGGCCCTGATCGGCGCCGGCAAGTTCGGCTCGATGTACCTCGCGCAGGCGCGGCACACGCCCGGCATCCACATCGTGGCCATCGCCGACCTGTCGCCGGCGCGGGCGCGCGCCTCGCTGGCGCGCGTCGGCTGGCCCGCCGAGGCCTTCGCCGCGCGCTCCATCGCCGAGGCGGGCCGCGGCGCCGGCACGGCCATCGTCGACGACGCCCTGGCGATGATCGCCGCGCCGGAGGTCGAGATCGTCATCGACGCCACGGGCAGCCCGGCCGCCGGCATCCGCCACGTGATGGCCTGTTGCGCGCAGGGCAAGCACGTCGTCATGGTCAACGTCGAGGCCGACGCGCTCGCGGGCCCGCTGCTGGCGCGACGCGCGCGCGAGGCCGGCATCGTCTATTCGCTGGCCTACGGCGACCAGCCCGCGCTGATCTGCGAGCAGGTCGACTGGTGCCGCGCCGCGGGATTCGAGGTCGTCGCGGCCGGCAAGGGCACCAAGTACCTGCCCGAGTACCACGCCTCGACACCCGGCACCGTGTGGCCCCATTACGGCTTCACGCCGGAGATGGTGGCTGCGGGCGACTTCAACGCGCAGATGTTCAACTCCTTCCTCGACGGCACCAAGAGCGCCATCGAGATGGCGGCGGTCGCCAACGCGACGGGGCTCTCGCCCGCGCGCGAAGGCCTCGCCTTCCCGCCCTGCGGCGTCGACGACCTGCCGCGCGTGCTGCGCCCGCGGGACGAAGGCGGGCAGCTCGAGCACGTGGGCCAGGTCGAGGTGATCTCGTCGCTGGAGCGCGACGGGCGGCCCGTGTTCCGCGACTTGCGCTGGGGCGTGTACGTGACCTTCCGCGCGGGCGACGCGGCCAGCGACGACTACGTGCGCCGCTCGTTCCGCGAGTACGGCTTCCCCGTCGATCCTTCGGGCCGCTACAGCGCGATGTACAAGCCCTCGCATGCCATCGGGCTCGAGCTCGGCATCTCGGTCGCCTCGGTGGGCCTGCGCGGCGAGCCCACCGGCTGCGCGACGGCGTGGCAGGGCGACGTCGTCGCCACCGCCAAGCGCGAGTTGCGCGCGGGCGAAATGCTCGACGGCGAAGGCGGCTTCACCGTCTACGGGAAGCTGCTGCCGGCCGGCGTCTCGCGCGCCCTGCGCGGGCTGCCGCTCGGGCTCGCCCACCGCGTGAAGCTGCTGCGCCCGGTCGCCGCCGGGGCGCTCATCACCCGCGACGACGTCGCGCTCGATGCGGACGACGAGGCCGTGCGCTTCCGCGCCGAGATGGAAGCGGCGTTCGGCGACTGACGCGCGGGACACCACGATGCACGGCTACGTCCTGTTGCTGCACGTCCTGGGCGCGACGGTGTGGACCGGCGGCCATCTCGTCCTCGCGCTGGCGGTGCTCCCGCGCGCGCTGGCGGCGCGCGACCCGCGCATCCTGCTCGCCTTCGAGTCGGCGTTCGAGCGCGTCGGCATGCCGGCACTGCTCGTGCAGGTCGCGACCGGGCTGTGGATGGCGAAGGACTTCGTGCCCGACCCGCGCGACTGGCTGGCGTTCGGCGACCGCGCCTCGACGCTGGTCGGCCTCAAGCTGGTGCTGCTCGCGGTGACCGTCGCCGCGGCGCTCGATGCGCGATTGCGCCTCATCCCGCGCCTCGACGCGCGCACCCTGCCGGCGCTGGCGCGCCGCGTGGTGCTGGTGACGGTGGTCTCGGTGCTGTTCGTCGCCGTGGGCGTCGCGTTCCGCGGGGCGATTCCCTGATCCGCGGGGCGATCCCCGGGGCCGCGACGTTTCAGGCCGCGGCGCGCCGCACCGTCAGCAGCAGGCCGCCCGCCACCACGAACATCGAGCCGAAGGCGCGGTTGAGCAGCCGCCGCGGACGCTCGCCGCGCAGCAGCCCCAGCACACGCGCGGCGAGCGCGGTGTAGCCCGCCATCACCACGGTGTCGGTGAACGCCAGGGTCGCGGCGCAGATCGCGAACTGGATCGCCTGCGGCCGCGCGGGGTCGATGAACTGCGGCATCACCGCCAGCATGAACAGGATGCCCTTGGGATTGGTGGCGTTGACCAGGAACCCGCGCAGCACGAGCTCGCGCGGCGAGCCGCCGCCGGCGTCCGGGCTGCCGTCCGGCGGACGCATGGTGGATCCCCGCTTTCGCGGGGATGACGGCGCACCCTGCGGCGCACCCTGCGGCGCGCCCTGCTCCGCACCCAGCGGCGCGCCGAGCGGCGCGCGCCATTGCTGGATGCCCAGCCAGACGAGGTAGAGCGCGCCGATCCATTTGACGGTGGTGAAGGCGATTTCCGATGCGGCGAGGATCGCGCCCAGGCCGAGCGCGACCACCACCAGCACGAACTGCACGCCGAGCTGCAGCCCGAGGATGTTCCAGGACGCGCGCCGGAAGCCATAGCGGATCCCGGAGGTCATGCACGACACGGCGCCCGCGCCCGGCGACAGGCTGATCAGCCACGACGCGGCGAAGAACGCGAGCCAGGTATGAAGCGCCATGCCGCCATTGTACGATCGGGCTCCGCGTGCACGCCGCCGGCGGCGCTGCACGCATCTCGCGAGATCCACCGATGAAGCCCAGCATCGCGCGCGCCGCCCTCCCCGCCTTCCTCGCGCTGCTGCTGGTCGCGTGCAGCGACCGCGGCGACGGCGGCTTCCAGGGCTATGTCGAGGGCGAGTACGTGTACGCCGGCGCGAGCGTCGCGGGCCGCCTCGCCTCGCTGGCGGTCCGGCGCGGCGACAGCGTGGCGGCCGGTGCGGCGCTCTTCGCGCTCGAGTCGGACAACGAGACCGCGCAGCGCGCGCAGGCCGAGGCGCAGCTCAAGGCCGCGCAGGCGACGCTCGCCGACATCAAGGCGGGCAAGCGCGTGCCCGAGGTGAACGTCAGCCGCGCGGAGCTCGCCGGAGCCCAGGCGGCGGAGCGCAAGTCGTCGCTGCAGCTCGCCCGCGACGAGGCGCAGTACGCCATCGGCGGCATCGCGCGGGCGCAGGTCGACGACAGCCGCGCGGCGCACGACGCCGACCTCGCGCGCGTGCGCGCCCTCGAGAACGAGCTGACGGTGGCGACGCTGCCCAACCGCGACGAGCAGATCAAGGCGCAGGCGGCGCAGGTCGCGGCGGCGCAGGCGGTGGTGGACCAGGCCGCCTGGCGCGAGCGGCAGACGCGCGTCGTCGCGCCGCGCGCCGCGCGCGTCGAGGACACGCTGTTCCAGCCGGGCGAGTTCGTCGCGGCCGGCCTGCCGGTGGTGAAGCTCCTGCCGCCGGAGAACGTCAAGCTGCGCTTCTTCGTGCCCGAGCCGCGCATCGGCGCGATCCGGCTCGGCCAGCGCATCAGTGCGCGCTGCGACGGCTGCGCGGCGCCCATCGCCGCGGAGGTGAGCTTCGTCGCGAGCCGCGCCGAGTTCACGCCCCCCATCATCTACAGCAACGACACGCGCGCCAAGCTGGTCTACATGGTCGAGGCGCGGCCCGAGGCCGCGATCGCGGCCTCGCTGCACCCGGGCCAGCCCGTCGTCGTCACGCTGCCGTGATGCCGCAGCCGGCCGCGCGCGCCACCGGCGGTCCCGCGCCTCGCCCGCCCGCGGCGGGCGGCGGCGAGGTGCCCGCGATCGACGTGCGCGACCTCGTCAAGCGGTTCGGCGAGCGCGAGGTCGTCAAGGGCATCTCGCTCACGGTGGGGCGCGGCGAGATCTTCGGCTTCCTGGGGCCCAACGGCAGCGGCAAGACCACCACCATCCGCATGATGTGCGGGCTCCTCACGCCCGACGGCGGCAGCGGGACCTGCCTCGGCTACGACATCCTCCGCGAGTCCGACGCCATCAAGCGGCACATCGGCTACATGACCCAGCGCTTCTCGTTCTGGGAAGACCTGACCATCCGCGAGAACCTCGACTTCACCGCGCGCGTGTTCGAGATGCCCGACGCGCGCGCCGCGGTCGACGGCACGCTGGCGCGCCTCGGCTTGCGCGGCCGCGAGCGCCAGCTCGCAGGCCAGCTCTCGGGCGGCTGGAAGCAGCGGCTCGCGCTGGCCGCCTGCATGCTGCACAGACCCGCGCTGCTGCTGCTCGACGAGCCGACCGCGGGCGTCGATCCGCACGCGCGCCGCGAGTTCTGGGACGAGCTGCACGCCCTCGCCGAGGCGGGCATCTCGGTGCTGGTCAGCACGCACTACATGGACGAGGCCGAGCGCTGCCACAAACTCGCCTACATCGCCGACGGGCGCCTGCTCGCCACGGGCAGCGCGGCCGAGATCATCGCCTCGCAGGCGGTGGCAACCTTCGAGGTCACGGGACCTGGCGCGTCGGGGCTCGCGGCCACGCTCGCCACGCTGCCCGGCGTCGAGGAGACGGCGTCGTTCGGCAACGCGCTGCACGCCAGCGGCACCGACGTCGCCACGCTCGAGCGCTCGCTGCGCGAGGCGACGGCCGGGAAGGACGCGACGGTGCGGCGCATCGACACGAGCCTCGAGGACGTGTTCATCCACCTGATGTCGCACGAGGGGCGCGCGAGCGGCGGCGCAGGCGGCGGCGGCGTGCGACCGCGCGACGATGCGCCGCCGACGGACCCGGGCAGCGGGGCGCGGCCATGACGTCGGGTTTCTCGGCGCGGCGCTGGTGGGCGATGGTGCGCAAGGAATTCCTGCAGCTCCGCCGCGACCGCGTGACCTTCGCCATGATGGTGGTGATCCCCATCGTCCAGCTCACGCTGTTCGGCTTCGCCATCAACACCGACCCGCGCGACCTGCCGACCGCGCTGATCGTCTCCGACCACAGCGAGTTCTCGCGCTCGGTGGCGGCCGCGCTGCAGAACTCGCGCTACTTCCGCATCGTCGAGGGCGTCGACGACGAGGACGCCGCGCGCCATGCGCTGGCGCGCGGCGACGTGCAGTTCGTGGTGACCATTCCCCCGGGCTTCGCGCGCGACCTGGCGCGCGGCGCGCGCCCGTCGCTGCTGATCGAGGCCGACGCCACCGACCCGATGGCGACGTCGATGGCGCTGGCCTCGGCGCAGGGCATCGTCGACAGCGTCGTCGCCAAGGACCTGACCGGCCCGCTGGCCGCGCTGGCGCCCGGCGCGCCGCCCTTCTCCATCGACGTGCACCGGCTTTACAACCCCGAGGGCATCACGCAGTACAACATCGTGCCTGGGCTTATGGGGGTGATCCTGACCATGACCATGGTGATGATGACCGGCCTCGCCATCACCCGCGAGCGCGAGCGCGGCACCATGGAGAACCTGCTGGCGATGCCGACGCGGCCGCTCGAGGTGATGAGCGGCAAGATCGTCCCGTACATCGCCATCGGCCTCGTGCAGGTGACCATCATCCTGGCGGCGGCTTGGGCGATCTTCCACGTGCCGGTCGAGGGCAGCGTCGGCTCGCTGTACCTGGTCGCGCTGCTGTTCGTCGCCGCGAACCTGACGGTCGGGATCACCATCTCGTCGCTGGCGCGCAACCAGTTGCAGGCCGTGCAGCTCACGTTCTTCTACTTCCTGCCCAACATCCTGCTCTCGGGCTTCATGTTCCCCTTCATGGGCATGCCGCGCTGGGCGCAGGCGATCGGCAGCGTGCTGCCGCTGACGCACTTCAACCGCCTGACGCGCGGCATCCTGCTCAAGGGCAACGGCTGGAACGACCTGTGGCCCGACATCTGGCCGATGCTCGCGTTCACCGTCGTGGTCATGGTCGTCGCGCTGGCGTTCTACCGGCGCACGCTCGACTGATGGGTGCGCGACGGATGCCCCGACTGGCGAGGGCGATGCTCCCCGGCGCGCTGGCGCTGCTCGTCGCGGCGTGCACCGTGGGTCCCGACTACCGGCGCCCCGACCCGCCCGCCTCGACGCGCTACGTGGCGGGCGTGCAGCCCGCCTCGATCGGGACGCCGGGCGCCGGGGACCGGGGCTTCGCCGGCGTGCAGCGCTTCGTCGACGCGGACGCGCTGCGCGCCGACTGGTGGGCGGTGTTCGCGAACCCCCGGCTCGACGCGCTGATCGCCGAGGCGCTCGCCGCGTCGCCGACGCTCGACGCGGCCAGGGCGCGCCTCGCCCGCGCGGCCGAGCTCGGGCGCGCGGGCGAAGCCGCCGCGTGGTGGCCGAGCGCGACCTTGCGCGCCGGCATCGAGCGCCAGCGCATCGATCCCGCGGTGATGGGCTTCCCGCAGGCGCCGAACCCGGGGCCCTTCACGATCTACGACGTGGGCGTCGACGTGTCCTACGACTTCGACGTCTTCGGCGGCACGCGCCGCGGCCTCGAGGCGCTCGCGGCCGACGTCGACTACGCGCGCTACGAGCTCGAGGCGGCGCAGCGGACGCTCGCCGCCAATGTCGTCGCCACCGCACTGCGCCAGGCCGTGGTCGCGGGCTCGATCGCCACGGTTCGCGACATCGCCGCCGCGCAGGCGGCGCATGCCGGCATCACGCGCAAGCGCTATGCGCTGGGCGCGGTCGCCGCCGTGGACGTCGCCGCCGACGAGGCCCTGCTCGCCGAGGTCGAGGCGCGGCTGCCGCCGCTCGAGGCGGAGCTCGCGCGGACCGCGCACCGCCTCGCCGTGCTCGCGGGGCGCGAGCCCGCGCAGCGCGCCGACGCGCCCTTCACGCTCGTGGAGTTCCGCCTGCCGCCCGAGCTGCCGCTGGCGCTGCCCGCCGACGCGATCGCGCAGCGGCCGGACCTGCGCGCCAGCGAGGCGCTGCTGCAGCGCGCGAGCGCCGAGGTCGGCGTGGCCACGGCCAACCTCTACCCGAAGTTCATGCTGTCCGGAAGCGCGTCGTCGGCGCGCACGTCGTTCGACGACCTCGCGCACAACCTCAACCTGTGGAGCATCGCCTTCAACCTCGCGCAGCCGCTGCTGCGCTGGGACGAGCTGCACGCCGACCGGCGCGCCGCCATCGACGCCTACGACGCCGCGCGCGCCGAGCACCGCGAGCGCGTGCTGGCGGCGCTGCAGCAGGTCGCCGATGCGCTGCGCGCATTGGAGGCCGACGCCGCGCTGGTGGCCGCGCGCGCACGCCAGGACACCGCCGCCGCGCGCGTGGCGTCGATCACGCGCGAACGCCATGCCCTGGGTGGGGTGAGCGACCTCGAGCGCATCGACAGCGAGCGCCGACGCCTCGAGGCCGCGCTGGCCATGCTGGAAGCCGAGGGCGCGCGGCTTGCCGACACCGCCGCGCTGCTGGACGCGACGGGTGGCCCGCCGCTGGCGTCACCCCCCGCGCGCGTGCCGCCAGCGGCGAAGCCCGCGTCCTGAAGGCGCCGCCGCCTCAGTACTTGACCGAGCAGCCGTAGGGCTGGGTGCTCGCGACCTTGACGGGCTGGCCGGCCATCGCCTCCGTAAGCGCGGCCTGCACGAAGTTGTCGGTGGGGCTGTGCGACGAGGCGCGCGCCGAGCGGTGGTCGTCGATCGCGCCGTCGTAGACGACCTTGCCCGCGGGATCGATGACGAACATCTGCGGCGTGGTGCGCGCGGCGTAGGCGCGGCCGGTGGCGCTGCTCGCGTCGATCAGCACGGCCTTCTGCGCCGCGCCGCGCTCGCCCATCCACGCGGTCATCTGCGTGCCGGTCTTGAACTCGGGGTGCGATTGGCGGGTGGAGTTGATCGACAGCCACACCACGCCCTTGTCGCCCCAGGTCTTCTGCAGCTGCTGCATCGACTTGCCGTCGTAGTGCGACTGCACGAACGGGCAATCGGGGTTGGTCCACTCGAGCACCACGTACTTGCCGCGGAAGTCGGCGAGCTTGACGGTCTTGCCCGAAGCGTCGGCGAGCGTGAAATCGGGTGCCGCGGACCCGGCGCGCTGCGCCTGCACGGCGGGCGCCGCCAGTGCAAGCGCCACGACGGCCGATGCCAGCGCAAGCGTACGGGCGCCGCGCGGCAGCGCGGCGATCGTCTGAAGCCCGGCGGCCGGCGCTTCGATCGTTGCGGAACGGATGCTCATGTTCGGACTCCCTTCGCGGGCAGGGTTACGGGAGGAATTCCCGTGTGGATCCCCGCTTTCGCGGGGATGACAACGGGCGATGCTAGAGCGTGGCGAGCGCGTCGAGCACCACCGCAGGCGTGAGAATCTCGGGGAGCAGCAAAGGTTCCTTGCCGGGACGGTAAAGCACGTACACCGGCACGCCGTTGCGGCCCAGCGCGGCCAGCGCCGCGCCGATGCGGGCGTCGCGGCGCGTCCAGTCCGCGCGCAGCGTCTGCACATTGGCCTTGTCGAACGCGCGATCGACATCGGCGCGCGCCAGCGTGGTGCGCTTGTTCACCTGGCAGGTGACGCACCAGGCCGCGGTGAAGTCGACGAACACCGGGCGACCGCCGGCGACGGCCTCGCGCGCCCCCGCCTCGCTCCACGGCATCCAGCGCCCCTCGGCCGTCGCGGGCGCGGCCGCCGTCGCGTCGACGCGCTCGTGCACCAGCAGCGGAACTGCCACCGCCACGGCCGCGATCGCGCCGATGACCGCGGCGATCGAGAAGCCGCGGCCCGCGCCGGCCTTGCGCACGCCGAAGGCCCACAACGCGAAGCCCATCGCCACCAGCACCAGCGCGAGGCGCAGCACCGCGTCGTTGTCGAGCTGCGCACCCAGCACCCAGGCGAGCCAGGCCACGGTGGCGTACAGCGGGAAGGCGAGCAGCTGCTTCAGCCGCAGCATCCACGCGCCGGGCCGCGGCAGGGCACGCTGCCAGGCGGGGAACCACGCGAGCAGCAGGTAGGGAAGCGCCATGCCGATGCCCAGCGCCACGAAGATCGCCAGCGTCGCGGCGATGGACTGCGACAGCGCGAAGCCCAGCGCGGCACCCATGAAGGGCGCCGTGCAGGGCGAGGCCACGACCACCGCGAGGATCCCCGCGCCGAAGGCATCGACCGTGCGGTTGGCGCTCGACCACCCGCGCAGCCCCGCCGGCAACACCTGGCCGAACTCGAACACGCCGCTCAGGTTGAGAGCCAGCGCGAAGAACAGCAGCGCCAGCGCCGTCACCACCGCGGGTGACTGCAGCTGGAAGCCCCAGCCGAGCTCCGCTCCCGCAGCGCGCGCCGCCACGAGCATCAGCGCGAGCGCGACGAAGGTGAGGACGACGCCACCGGCGAAGGCCAACCCCTCGCGCCGCATCTGGCCGCGATCGTCGTGACGTTCGGCGAAGCCCAGCACCTTGATCGACAGGATCGGGAACACGCAGGGCATCAGGTTGAGGATCGCGCCGCCGAGGAAGGCGAACAGCGCGGCGAGCGCGAGTGTCATCGACGTGCCGCGCGCCCCCGACGGCGCCCCCTGCGCGTCCGGCGCCGCGCGGGCGGGTGTTGCCGGGCTGCCCGCCGCGACCGCCGGTGCTGCGGCGACATCGATCGCAGGCTTCGGCCCCGCGACCACGCCGCCCGTCAGCGCCAGGTCGACGGTGGCCGCGCCACGCCCGTCGAACACCGGCTTGTCGGCCACGACCAGGCCCGTCAGGCGCATGAAGCCGGGCTCGAGCAGGTAGGCGACGGGCAGCGCGAGCGACAAGGCGTCGCCCTGGCGCGCCAGGACTTGCGCCCCCGAAGGCTCGATGCGCCCGGGGTCGTCGGGATAGAAGCGTAGCCTGCCCGGATCCGACGTGCCGGCCGGCGGGACGAGCGTCAGCACGACGTTCTGCCCTTCGCCGCTCGCCGCGGCCTTCCACGCCGCGTCGAGCGGCCGCGGCAGGCCCGCGCGCGCGCGCTCGAGCGTCGCGCCATGGCGCGGGTCGGGAGAGGCGCTGGCCGCCACCGGCAAGGTCAGCGACAGGTCGGCGCCTTCGGGAATGCAGGTCTCGCGGCACACCAGCCAGTCGGCACGCGCCGCCAGCGTGACCTCGCTGCCCAGCGTGGCACCCGCTGCGCTCGTCAGCGTGACGAGGTGGAACGCGACGCCTTCGTAGCCGTAATTGGTGAGAGGGCCCACCGGCAGCGGCCGGGGCGGCAGCCATTCGATCGGTCCCGCCTGCACGCCTTGCGGAAGCTTCCACTCGAGCGTCGTCGGCAGCCCGGAGTCGCCCGGGTTGCGCCAGTAGGTGTGCCAGCCGGGCTCGAGCGTGAGCTTGAGCGCAACCAGGTTCTCGCTGCCCGGGACGAACGCCGTCGACGCGGCGACGAGCTCGGCCTCGACGTGGCCCGTCCTCACCGGTGCCGCGGACGCTCCCGACACCAGGGTCGCGCACAGCAAGGCCAGCCACACCGTGGCGCGCGCACGCGTGCCGGCTGCAGGGGATTCGTTTGTCGTCGCCATGGGGGGAGAACCTAGGATTGTGCCATTCCATTCCGCGCGGCCCCTGCCACCCGGACACGGCCTCCCCCCTTCGATCGGTTCGCGGCGCCGGCGTTCCGTGCCGGCGCCTCGCTTCCGGGGCCGCCGCGGGCTTCAGTCCCCGCGGGTCGCGTGCGTCTACTCGGCGAACTCGCGCAGTGCGCGGATCTGCGCAGCGATGTCCGCCACCGTCGCATCGCGGTGGAAGCTCGGGATGCGCACGCCGAACGCCTCGATCACGCGCAGCTGCAGGTCGGCGGCCATCATCGAATCGCCGCCCGCGAGGAAGAAGTCCTCGTCGCGCCCGGCACGATCGACGCCGAGCATCTGCACGAAAAGGTGGGCGACCGCCGCCTCGACCGCGTCGCGCGGGGCCTCGAAGCCACGCGCCTGCGGCGCGAGCTGCATGGCCTCGCCGAGCCGCAGGCGGTCGACCTTGCCGCTCGAGGTGCGCGGCAGCTCGGCGACGAAGCGCATCGTGGGGGGCAGCATGTGCAGCGGCAGGCGCCTCGCCAGGTAACGCCGCACGGCCACCGGATCGCGCGGCACATCGTCGCGTGCCTCGATCCACGCGACCAGCCGCTTCGCGGCAGGATCGTCGGGATCGGCCTCCGCAGTGACCGCAACGGCGACGAGCCCCTCGAAGCCGGCCAGCGCGGCCTCGACCTCGGCGAGCTCCACGGTGTGGGCGCGGATCTTGACCCGCGTGCCCTCGCGGCCGACCACGTGCAGCCGGCCTTGCGCGTCGAAACGGCCGAGGTCGCCCGAGCGGTAGGTCCTGCCCAGGGGGTCGAGCGGATCCGGCGCGAACGCGCGCGCATCGAGCTCGGGCCGCCTCCAGTAGCCTGGGCTGACATGGCGGCTGTGCACCAGCAGGGCGCCGGTCTCGCCGGCCGCGGCGGGCGAACCGTCGGCGCGCACCACCTCGACGCGCACCCCTTCCGACGGCGTGCCGACCGGGATCGGCGCGCCGTCGGCGACCTCGCTGCCGTGGTCCAGGCGATTCTGCGCGATCAGCGTGATCTCGGTCGCCGAGAGCTGCGTCACGAACGCGCAGCGATCGGTGGTGTGCGACCGGTAGAGCACGAAATCGCCCGCGTAGGCAGGCTCGCCGTCGAGCTGCAGCACGCGCAGCGACGCAAAGCGGCGATCGTGCGCGATGCGCTTCGCCATCTCGCGGAACACCATCGGGAAGCTGTGCAGCAGCGTGACCGCCTCGCGGTCGATCCAGTCGGCGAGCCCCGCCACGCCTTCACGCTTGAGGTCGCGCACGCACAGCGTCGCGCCCAGCGCCATGGCGCGATACACGTCGCCCAGCGCCGCTGCATAGCCGATCGAGTACAGCAGCGATTGGCGGTCGCCGGGGCCGACCCCCACGCGGCGCCGGTAGGTGTCGGCGAAATGGAGCTGGTTGGCGTGCGTCTGGCGCACGCCCTTGGGAGCCCCGGTGGAGCCCGAGGTGTAGTAGACCTGCGCGACCTCGTCGACACGCACCGGCGCAAGCGGGCGCGGCGCGCAGCGCAGCGCTTGGTCGAGGTCGATCACCGCGCATCCGGCGGGCGCGAGACGCCGCGCGCGGTCGAGGGTCGGTCCGGCGGCGAGCACACCCGAGGGCTCGCAGTCGGCGAGCATGAAGCGCAGGCGCTCCTCGGGCTCGTCGGCGTCGAAGGGGACGTAGGCCGAGCCCTGGCGCGCGACGCCGAGGATGCCCTTGACCGCGCTCGCGCGGTCGTCCAGCAGCAGGCAGACGTTGCCGCGCCGGCCGCCGGCCGCGTCGGCGATCGCCGAGGCGATGGCGCTGGCGTCGAGATCGAGCGCATGCCACGAGGTGCTGCCCGAGGCCGCGCGGATGGCGACGCCGTCGGGGTCGGCCTGCGCAAACGCCGCGAGGCGGCGTGCGACGGTGTCGTGCACTGCATCGGCGTCGGCGGCAGCAGCGGCGTCGTTGGCGCCAGCGTGAGCGACGACGGCAACGGCAGCGGCATCCGGCGAGCGGGTCGCAGCCATCAGTCGAGCTTCAGCTTCGACGTCGCGGCGAGATCGCGGTAGCGCTCGAGCTCGGCACGCAGGCTCGCCAGGAATGCACCGGGTGTCGACGACACGGCCCGCAAGCCCCCGGATTCGATCGCGCGACGGTACTCGGGCTGCGCCGCGATCTGCGCGGCGGCCTGCGCCAGCGCCGCCACCACCGGGACCGGTGTCCCGGCGGGGGCGAACAGCCCGTACCAGATGTCCGCGCCGACGCCCGCGATGCCCGCTTCGGCGAGCGTCGGCACGGCGGGCAGCTGCGGCGAGCGTCGGTCGCTCGCCACGCCGAGTGCGCGCAGCGTGCCCGCCTCGAGCAGTGGCTGCGCCGAGGACATCGAGATCACGCCCAGGTCGACGTCGCGCGCCAGCAGCGCGCGCAAGGCGTCGGCCTCGCCGCGATAAGGCACCGCGAGGAGCGCGGTCCCCGTGCGCTGTTTGAACAGCTCCCCCACCACGCGCATGGTCGAGAGCGGGCCCACCGCGGCGAAGCTGACGCCGTCGGGCGCCGCGCGCGCCCGCGCGACCAGCGCCTCGAGGTCGGTGATCGGCGAGGCCGCGGGCACCACCAGCACCGGCTGGTCGATCACCAGCGGCGACACCGCAGCGAGGTCGTCCACGGCGTTCGGCCGCATCCCCGGATGGAACGCGAGGTCGATCACCGACGAGCCCGTGGTGACCAGCAGCACGCTGCCGTCGGCCGTCGCCTTGGCGACATGCTCGGTGGCGAGCCTGCCCGCGGCACCGGGCCGGTTCTCGACCACGACGGGACGGTCGAGCAGCGGCGCCAGCCGCTCCGCGAAAAGGCGCGCGATCCGGTCGACGCCGGCGCCCGCGGGTGTCGACACCACGAGCGTGACGGCGCGCTCCGCGGCAGATGTGTGCACGGGCGCCACGAGCGCCGCCAGCAGCACGACCGCCAGCGCCCGGCGCATCACACGGATACCGGCGCCGACGACAGGATGAGCTCGATGCAGCGCTTGAGCGTGGCGGCGAACTGCGGGTTGCGCGCGTCGAGCGCATCGTTGTGCGAGTTGCCCACTTCGTAGCGCTTGACGCGCCCGGTGAAATAGCGTCGCAGCTCGAATGGGTCGCCCATCTGCATGCGGTGCCTGCTCGACAGCACGTACGCCGGTCCGTCGTAGGGCCTGGGCATGTAGCGCGAGACCGCGTCGTTGAACGCCGCGGCCGTCTGGATCGCCACCTCCACGTACCCGGGGTCGTCGACCTGCGCGCCGAGGCGCCCTTCGCTGCGGCGCTTTTGCATCTTGGCGCGGATGTGCTCGGGGTCGGCGTGCGCGGCGGTCCGTCCGCTCACCCGGTTGGGCGGGTCGAGCAGCAGCAGCGGGAGCACCGCCTCGCCGGCCGCCTTGAGGTTCTGCGCCACCGCCGCCACCACGTAGCAGCCGACGCACAGGCCACCGAGGAAATAGGGCCCCTGCGGCCGCACCCTGCGGATCTCGGCCGCGTAGTCGCGCGCCATTTCGTCGACCGAGGCGTGCGGCGCCGAGCGGCCGTCGAGGCCGCGCGCCTGGAACGCCCACACCGGCTGGTCGTCGCCGAGCGCCTTCATGAAATGGGGGCTGACGAACGCCTGTCCCTGGCGTCCGTGCACCATGAACAGCGGGATGGCCTTGCCGGCCTGCCACAAGGGGACGAGCATCGGCATTTCACGCCCGCGCGGGCCCGAGCCCGCCAGCGCGTCGCGAATGGACGTCGCGATGCCCGCCACCGTGGCCTCGTCGTGGAAGCCCGTGAGCCGCACGCCGAAGGCGTCCTTGATGCGCGTCTGCAGCTCACCCGCCAGCATCGAGTCGCCGCCCGCCAGGAAGAAATCGTCGTCGCGCCCCGCACGCTCGAGCTTCAAGAGCTCCACGAACATGTGCGCCACCGCCGCCTCGGTCGCGTCGCGCGGCGCCACGTACGCCGCCGCATCCGGCGCAAGCACGGGCTCGGCCGCCATGCGCTTGCGGTCGATCTTGCCCGAGCCGGTGCGCGGCAGCTCGGCGAGGAAGCGCAGCTCCGAAGGCAGCATCGGCCGCGGCAGCTTCTCGCCCAGGAACGCCATCAGCGCGCGCGGGTCGCGGCGCGCACCCTCGCGCACCTCGACATAGGCGACGAGGCGCATCTGCGTCGCGTCCTCGGGATCGGGCTCGGCGGCGGCGGCCGCGCGCACGGCGTCGGGCCAGGCGACCAGCGCCGCGTCGACCTCGGCCAGGTCGACCGAATGGCCGCGGATCTTGATGCGCGTCCCGGTGCGGCCGACGAAATGCAGCAGTCCCTGCTCGTCGAAACGCCCGAGGTCGCGCATCCGATAACCGCGTCCCAGCGGATCCTGCGGATCGGGCACGAAGGCCGCGGCATCGAGCTCCGGCCGCTTCCAGTAGCCGGGGCTCACGTCCCGCCCGAACGCCACGATCTCGCCCACCTCGCCCGCGGGCACCGGCGTGCCGTCCTCGCGCCACAGCTCGATGCGGATGCCCTCGAACGGGCGACCGATCGGCACCGAAACGCCCTCCGGCACGGCGTCGTGGGCGAACAGGTGCTGCGCGACCACGCTCGCCTCGGTCGCCGAGAGCTGGTGCAGGAAGCGGCAGTGCGGCAGCGTGTGCTGGCGCATCAGGGCGAAGTCCCCGGCGAAGGTCGTGTCGCTGCCGATCTGCACCAGCCGGAGGTGGGGAAAGACGCGCTTGGGCCCGACGCGCTGCGACAGCTCGCGCAGCGCCGCGGGCATGACCTGCAGGACCGTGACGCGCTCGCGGTCGAGCCAGTCGCCGAGGCCTTCGATGCCCTCGCGGTTGATGTCGTAGCAGCACAGCGTGAGGCCGAGCCCCACGGACCGCGCCATGGCGGCCTGCCCCGCGCCGAAGGACGGCGAGTGCAGGTTGGAGAGACGGTCGCTGTCGACGAGTCCCATCGAGCGCCCGAACGCATCGACGAAATGGATGTAGCTCGCGTGCATCCTGATCACGCCCTTGGCCACGCCGGTCGAGCCCGACGTGTACGCGAGCGACCAGGTCGGGTTCGCGCCCGCCGGCGGGAAGCCCCGCGGCGCGGCACCGGCAGCGGCGTCGGCCACCGCGCAGCCCTGCGGTACGAGGCTTCGCGCACGATCCATCAGCGAGGTCTCGCTGACCAGCAGCGCTGCTTCGCAATCGCCGGCGACGAAGCGCAGCCGCTCGTCCGGGTCCGAGGGATCGAGCACGACCAGCACGTTGCCGCTGCGCGTCACGCCGAGGCAGGCGGCGACGATCGCGGCGCGGTCGCGCAACAGCACCGCCACGCGGGCCGGGGGCTGCACGACGCGCTCGGCGACGAGCGACGCGATGGCCGACGCCCGCTGGTCGAGCTCGCGCCAGGTGACGCGCAGGTCGCCGTCGATGATCGCGAGCTGGCCGGGTTTCTCGGCGGCCCAGCGCGACAACCTCGTCGCGAGCGTCTCGACCGCGTTCGGCGAAGGCGCGGCGGAAGGGGCCGTGCCGGTCATGGCGTGCATGTTCGAGCTCCGGGTGCGCGCGACGCCGGGGCCCGCGCGGCGTGCGGGCGGCACTTCACGGCGTGCGCAGGTGGGCTGCGGCGATGATATCGCGGATCTTCACCACTTCGGACTGCAGGAAGCTCGCGAATTGCGCGGGCGTGCCAGAGCCGACCTCGAGGCCGATCGCCTCGAGGCTGCGCCGATACTCCGGCGACTCGCCGGCACGTGCGGCCGAGCGCGCCAGCGCGTCGACCACCGGCGCCGGCGTGCCCGCCGGCGCCAGCAGGCCGTACCACTGGCCGAGCGTGACGATGCGCACCCCGGACTCGGCGAGCGTGGGCACCTCGGGCAGCACGGCGGCGCGGCTGTCGCCGGCCACCGCGATCGGCCGCACCATCCCGGCCTGGATCATGGGCATCGCGGTGCCGATGCCGACGATGCCGAAGTCGAGGTCGCCCGCCGCGATCGCGGCCATGATCGCGGCCTCGGCCTTGTAGGGGATCTGCGTCATCTGCGTCTGCGTGCCGAGCTTGAAGAGCTCACCGACCAGGAACTGCGTCGACTGCACGTTCACCGTCCCGTAGCTCAGCGCGCCGGGCGCCGCCCGCGCGCGCGCCACGATGTCCTGCGCGGTGCGCAGCTGCGACGAAACGCGCACGACGAACACCAACGTTCCCGTTGCGAGGCGGGCCACCGGCACGAAGTCGGTGAGGATGTTGGGATGCACGTCGGGATAGAACGCCACGTCGATGGCCGAGGTGCCGGTGGTCACCAGCAGCGCATTGCCGTCGGGCGCGGCCTTGGCCACGGCGTCGGCGGCGATGCGCGACCCGCCGCCCGCGCGGTTCTCGACCACGACGGGGCGGCCGAAGTCGGCCTCGAGCTGGCGCCCGAGCAGGCGCGCGACATGGTCGACCGCGCCGCCCGGGACGGCCGCGACCGTCAGCGTGATCGGCGGCCCGGCGGCACCGGCCGCCGTCGCGGTGAGCGCCGCGGTGGCGAGCACAGCGGTCGCGAGCGCGGCGGTGGCGAGCGACGTCGCGGCACGACAGGCTCGCGCGGCGAGGTCCATCACGAGCCCACGGCCTCCGCGAGCGTGGCGTGAATGGAGGCGGCGATGCCCGCGACCGTCGCGTCCTCGTGGAATCCGGCCAGCCGGACCCCGAACGCGTCCTTGATCCTCGCCTGCAGGTCGGCCGCCACCAGCGAGTCCCCTCCCGCCAGGAAGAAGTCGTCGTCGCGGCCGGCGCGCTCGAGCTTCAGCAGCTCGGCGAACATGTGCGCCACCGCTGCCTCGGTCGCGTCGCGCGGCGGCACGTAGAGCGGCGCATCCGCCGGCAGCACCGGCTCGGCCGCCAGGCGATTGCGGTCGACCTTGCCCGAAGGCGTGCAGGGCAGCGCCGCGAGGAAGCGCACCTCGGCGGGCATCATGTGGCGGGGAAGCCGCGAGGCGATGAAGGCCTTGAAGCCGCGCGCGTCGCGCCGCGCGCCTTCGCGCACCGCGACGTAGGCGACGAGCCGCACCTGCGTCGCGTCGGCGGGATCGGGCTCGGCCATGATCGCGGCGCGCGCGGCCGCCGGCCAGGCGACCAGCCCGGCGTCGACCTCGGCGAGGTCGACGGTGTGCCCGCGCACCTTGACGCGCGATCCGCTGCGGCCGACGAGGTGCAGCACGCCTTCGGCGTCGAGCGACCCGAGGTCGCCGGTCCGGTAGCCGCGGCCCCCGGGGTCGAGCGGATCGGGGATGAACGCCTTGGCGTCGAGCTCGGGCCGCCGCCAGTAACCGGGGCTCACCTGGCGCGCGAAGGCCAGGACCTGCCCCGCCTCGCCCACGGCGGCCGGCGACCCGTCGTCGCGACGGACCTCGAGGCGCACGCCCTCGAAGGCGCGCCCCACCGGCAGCACGGCACCCTGCGGCAACCGCGTTCCGTGCGCGATCAGGTTCTGGCAGATCGGGTTGAGCTCGGTCGAGGCGAGCTGGTGCAGCATGCGGCAGTGCGGCGCGGTGTGCGCGCTGGCGCGCTCGAGGTCCTCGGCGAAGGTCGTGTCGCCGCTCAGCTGCAACAGGCGCAGGTGGCCGAAGACCCGCGCGGGCCCGACCAGCGCCGACAGGTCGCGCAGCATGGACGCGTAGATCTGCAGCACGCTGACCTGCTCGCGATCGAGCCAGTCGGCGAGCCCGCCGATGCCCTCGCGCTTCAGGTCGTAGCAGCAGGTCGTCGCGCCACTGGCGATGGCGCGCACGAGGCTTGCCTGCCCCGCCGCGAACGCCAGCGAATACAGGCTCGACATCCGATCGCCGGGCCCGAGGCCGAGCCTGCGCGCGAACGCGTCGGCCGGGCGCATCTGCGTGGCGTGCGAATGGCAGACGCCCTTCGGCTGGCCGGTCGAGCCGGAGGTGTAGGTGATCGTGGCCAGCGACGCGGGATCGACGCGCGGCGGCGCGGCGGCGAGGGTCCCGGCCGCGCCGAGCTCGTCGGCGCCGGCAACCACGCAGCCCGCCGGCGCGAACGCCTCCGCGCGTGCGCGGAGCTTCGCGTCGGTGACGACCAGCGCGGGCGCGGCGTCCGACGCGATGAAGCGAAGCCGCGCAGCGGGGTCGTCCGGGTCGAGCACGACGCAGGCATGGCCGCTGCGCAACACCGCGAGCAGCGCGGTGACGATGGCGGCGCGGTCGTCGAGCAGCAGCGCGACGCGGCCGCCCCCTGCGCCGAGGCGTGCGGCGATGCCCGCGGCGATGGCGCCCGCGCGATCGTCGAGCGCGCGCCAGGTCAGGCGCGTGGCGCCGTGGCCGATCGCGAGCTCGCCGGGCATCCGTTGCGCCCAGTGCGCGAGCCGTCCCGCCAGCGTGTCGCTCACTGGTCGACCTTGACGTTCGCCGCGACGATCACGGCGCGCCACTTGACCACTTCCGCCTCGAGCATGGCGCGCAGCTCGCGCGGCGGCATGGCGAGGACCTCCGCGCCGTGCGCGGCCATCGCCTCGCGATAGCCGGGCTCCGCGGCGACCTTGGCGATCGCGGCCGACAGCCGGTCGACGATGGCCGCCGGCGTCGCGGCCGGCGCGAACACCGCATACCAGATCGAGCCCTCGACCCCCTCGACGCCGGCCTCCTTCATGGTCGGCACCTCGGGCAGCAGCGCCGTGCGCGCGGGGCTCGCGACGCCCAGCGCGCGCACCTTGCCGGCGCGTATGTGGGGCAGCGCCGCGGGCAGCGGCGCGAAGGAGAGCTGGGTGTCGCCGCTGATCACGCTGGCGATCTGCGGCACGGCGCCCTTGTACGGGACATGCACGATGTCGATGCCGGTGCGCAGCTTGAAGAGCTCGGTGACGAGCCTCGGCGACGAGCGCGCCCCCGGCGTGGAGAAATTGAGCGCTCCCGGGTGCGCCCGCGCGTGGGAGACCAGCGCCGCGACGCTGTCGACCGGGAGCTTGGGGTGGACGATCAGCACCGAGTCGGTGCGCAGCAACGGCGCGACGGGCGCGAGGTCGCGCAGCACGTTGGGCCGCACGTCGGGATCGAAGGCGATGTCGATCGCCGTCGACGTCGGCGTCACGAGCAGCGTGTGGCCGTCGGGCGAGGCCGAGGCCACGGCCTGCGCGGCGATGCGACCGTCGGCGCCGGCGCGCGTCTCGACCACGACGGCGCGGCCAAGCTGCTCGGCGAGCCGCGCGCCGAGCATCCGCGCCGAGACCTCGATGTGTCCCCCGGGCGCTGAAGACCCGATCAGCGTGATGGCGCGCCCGGGCCAGGCCTCGGCCGGCGCGTCGGCGGCGCCTGCGCGCGCGGCGAGGAGCAGCGCAAGGATCGCCGCTCCCGCTGCCCATCGCCGGCCCCCTGCAACCATGCTGTCCCCGTTGATCCGCGCCGGTCGTCGTCCACCTGGATCGCGCCGCGTCTGTCGCGAATCTTACCAATGAATCGGCGCGCGGAGCCTCAGCGTTCGACGGCGACGCGCGCGTCGCGGATGATCGAGGCCCACTTGGCGACGTCGGCCTCGACCAGCGCGCGGAAGGCCCGCGGCGCGAGCACGAAGGGCTCCGCGCCGCTCGCTTCGAGCGTCCGTCGGTAGGCGGCGCTCGAGGCGCCCTCGCGCACCGCGTCGGCGATGCGCTCGACCAGCGCGGACGGTGTCGCGGCCCGGGCGAACATGCCGTACCAGACGAAGCCTTCCACGCCGCCGAAGCCGGCTTCCTTCATGGTCGGCACCTCGGGCAGGAACGGCGAGCGGTGCGGGCCGGCGACGCCGAGCGCGCGCATCCTGCCCGCCTTGATGTAGGGCAGCATGCCGGGCAGCGAGGCGAAGGCCATCTGCACCTCGCCCACGAGCAGCGCCGTCGCCTGCTGCGACGCGTCCTTGTACGGGACGTGGACGATGTCGACGCCGGCGTGCAGCTTGAAGAGCTCCCCCACCAGCCGCAGCGACGAGCGCGGGCCCGGCGTGGCGAAGTTGAGCACGCCCGGGTGTGCGCGCGCATAGGCGACGAGCGACGCGACGCTGTCGACCGGCTGCGTGCTGCCCACGACCAGCACGACGTCGGTGCGCGCGATCGGCGTCACCGGCACCAGGTCCTGCAGGACGTTGGGGCGCACCGATGGATTGAAGACGATGTCGATCGTGGTGGTGGTCGTCGTCACCAGCAGCGTGTGGCCGTCGGGCTGCGCCGCCGCCACCACGCCGTTGGCGACGCGCGAATCCGCGCCCACGCGCGGCTCGATCACCACGGTGCCGGGAAGCACCTGCTCGAGGCGCTGGCCGATGGCCCGCGCGGCGAGGTCGATGCCGCCGCCCGGCGGCGCCGCCGTCACCAGCGTGATGACCTGCCGCGGAAAGCGCGCGACGTCGGCGTCGGCCGCGATTGCCGCGACCCCCGCGCAGGCGCAAGCCGCCGCGCAGGCGACGCGCATGGCGCGCGGCAACCGGGCCCGCAACCCGGCGCCGCGCATCGCCGAACCCGTGGCCCGACCCGTCATCGTCGCCTTCCCTCATGCGGCCTGCGCCGCGCGAGCGACGATTCTACGCAGGGCGCGGCCGGTATAATTCGCGATCTCTTCCCGCATCGCGCCGGCGGGCGCCCGCACGGACGGTGCGGCGCCCGCGGCGACGGACCGACCAGGCCCCCCATGAAACCCTTCGCGCCCCGCGAAATCGAAGAAGCCGCGCAGCGCAGCTGGACCGCGGCAGATGCCTACCGCGCGACCGAGCGCGCCGGCCGGCCGAAGTACTACTGCGTGTCCATGCTGCCCTACCCCTCGGGCAAGCTGCACATGGGGCACGTGCGCAACTACACCATCAACGACGTCATGTACCGGCACCTGCGGATGCGCGGCTACAACGTGCTGATGCCGATGGGCTGGGACGCGTTCGGCCTTCCCGCCGAGAACGCCGCGATGAAGAGCGGGGAAGCGCCGGCGAAGTGGACCTACGCGAACATCGCGCACATGAAGCAGCAGCTGCAGGCGATGGGGCTCGCGATCGACTGGTCGCGCGAACTGGCGACCTGCGATCCAGATTACTACCGGTGGAACCAGTGGCTGTTCCTGCGGATGCTCGAGCAAGGCATCGCCTACCGCCATACCGGCGTCGTCAACTGGGATCCGGCCGACCAGACGGTGCTGGCGAACGAGCAGGTGATCGACGGCCGTGGCTGGCGCTCCGGCGCGCCCGTCGAGAAGCGCGAGATCCCCATGTACTACCTGCGGATCACGCAATACGCCGAGGAGCTCCTCGCCTGGCTCGACAGGATGCCCGGCTGGCCCGAGCGCGTGAAGACGATGCAGTCCAACTGGATCGGCAAGAGCGTCGGCGTGCGCTTCGCGTTCCTGCACGACATCCGCGACGACGACGGCCGCCTCGTCGACGACGGCAAGCTGTGGGTGTTCACGACCCGCGCGGACACGATCATGGGTGTCACGTTCTGCGCGGTGGCGCCGGAGCATCCGCTCGCCGCGGTCGCCGCGCAACGCTCGCCGCACGTGCGCGACTTCGTCGACGCCGCGAAGCAGGGCAGCGTCATCGAGGCCGACGTGGCGACGATGGAAAAGGAAGGCATCCCCACCGGCCTCTATGTCGTCCATCCGCTGACGGGTGCCGAGGTCGAGGTGTGGGTCGGCAACTACGTGCTGATGAGCTACGGCGACGGCGCGGTGATGGGCGTGCCGGCGCACGACGAGCGCGACTTCGCGTTCGCGAAGAAGTACGGCCTGCGCATCCTGCCGGTCGTCGACGTCGACGGCCAGGCCTACGACTACGACCATTGGCTGCCTTGGTACGAGGACAAGGCGCGCGGCACGCTCGTCAACTCGGGTGCGTACAACGGGCTCGGCTACCAGGCAGCCGTCGACGCGGTGGCCGACGCGCTGGCCGCCAAGGGCGCCGGCGAGAAGCGCACGACGTATCGCCTGCGCGACTGGGGCATCTCGCGCCAGCGCTACTGGGGCACGCCGATCCCGATCATCCATTGTCCCGGATGCGGTGCGGTGCCGGTGCCGGACGAGGACCTGCCCGTCGTGCTGCCCGAGGACTGCGTGCCGGATGGCAGCGGCAACCCGCTCCGGAAGCGCCACGATTTCCTCGACGTGCCCTGCCCGCGCTGCGGCAAGCCCGCGCAACGCGAGACCGACACGATGGATACGTTCGTCGACTCGTCCTGGTACTACATGCGCTACACCTGCCCGGGCGCCGGCGCCGGAGGCAAGCCCGCCATGGTCGACGGCCGCAACGACTACTGGATGCCCATGGACCAGTACATCGGCGGCATCGAGCATGCGATCCTGCACCTGCTGTATGCGCGCTTCTGGACCAAGGTGATGCGCGACATGGGCCTCGTCGCGATCGACGAGCCGTTCACGCGCCTTTTCACGCAAGGCATGCTCCTCAACCACGTCTGGCTGACGCACAACGCGCGCGGCGGCATCGACTATCACCCGCCCGAGGAGGTCTCGGTCGACACCGACGCGGACGGCCGCATCGTCGGCGGCCACCTGGCGGATGGCACGACCGTCGAGTATGGCGGTGTGAGCAAGATGGGCAAGACGGAGCGCAACGGCGTCGACCCGCAAGCGGTCATGGACCGCTACGGTGCCGATACGGCGCGGCTGTTCGTGATGTTCGCGGGTTCGCCGCAGGACACCGCGGTGTGGTCGGATGCCGGTGCCGAGGGCGGCAACCGCTTCCTCAAGCGCCTCTGGACCTTCGCGCTCGCCGATGCGCAGCCTGCCGCCGGCGCCGCAGCCGGCCCGGGCAATGCCGATGCCGTGGTCAAGGCGGCGCGCCGCGACATCCACCTCAACCTCCGCCAGGCGACCGACGATTACGAGCGCCTCAAGTACAACACGGTCGTGTCCGCGACCATGAAGATGCTGAACACGCTGGAGTCGGTGCCCGCAACCGCGGCCGGCGCGGCAGCGCTGCGCCGCGAGGGGCTGTCGATCCTGTTGCGCACGCTGTACCCGGTCGCACCGCACGTCACCTGGACGCTGTGGAACGACCTCGGGTACGCGGCCGAGCACGGCGACCTCCTCGACGCGCAATGGCCCGCGGTCGACCCGGCGGCGCTGGCGCAGGACGAGCTCGAGCTCGTGCTGCAGGTCAACGGCAAGCTGCGCGGCAAGCTCGTCGTGCCCGCGTCCGCCGACGCCGCGGCGGTGGAGGCCGCTGCGCGCGCCTCGCCCGAGGTGGCGCGCCACGCCAGCGGCGCGGCCATCCGCAAGGTGGTCGTGGTGCCCGGGAGGCTCGTCAATGTGGTCGTCTAGGCGCCGGTTCCTGTCGAGCCTCGCCGGCGCCGGCGGCCTCGGCTGCGCGGCGATGCTCGCCGGCTGCGGCTTCCACGTGCGCGGCCAGGCGACGTACCACTTCGAGACGATCTTCGTGAACGCGCCCGGCGCGCCCGGCTTCGCGGGGGAGTTGAAGCACCTCCTGGCCTCGTCGGGCAGTGCACGCGTGGTCGAGGACCCCGCCAAGGCGCAGGTGATCCTCGACATCCCGCTGGTCATCGACGACAAGGACGTGCTGTCGCTGTCGCCCGGCGGCCGCGCGCGCGAGTTCGCGCTCACCAAGCGCGTGCAGATCGCGCTGCGCGACAACGACGGCAACGTGTGGCTGCCCGCCGACGAGATCGTCGTGCGCCGCACCTACCTCTACGACGACACCGAGCGCCTCGCGCGGCAGATCCAGGAGGGCCGGTTGCTGCAGGAGATGCAGACCGAATCGGTGCACCAGATCGTCCGCCGCCTGCAGGTGGCACGCAAGCCCGGCTGACGGTGGCCACGCTGCGCCCCGAGGACCTCGAGCGCAGGCTCGCCGGTCCGCTCGCGCCGCTGGTCGTGATCCACGGCGACGAGCCGCTGCTGGCGCTCGAGGCCGCCGACGCGGTGCGCGCGGCCGCGCGGCGCGAAGGCTTCGACGAGCGCATCGCGCTCGTCGCCGAACAGCACTTCAAGTGGGGTGAGCTGTCCGCCGCCAACGCGAGCCTCGGCCTCTTCGGCGGCAAGCGCCTCGTCGACCTGCGCATTCCCTCCGGCAAGCCGGGCGTCGAAGGGGCCGCGGCGCTCGAGGCCTACGCGGCGGACCCGAACCCCGACAACCTGCTGCTGGTGACGCTGCCGCGGCTCGACCGCGCCGCGCAATCCTCGGCATGGTTCACCGCGCTCACCCGCGACGCCATGGTGGTGGCGGTCTCGCCGGTGGAACGCGAGGCACTGCCGCGCTGGATCGCCGCGCGCCTCGCGCGCCGCGGCCAGAGCGCCTCGCCGGCGACGCTCGAGTTCCTCGCCGAGCTCTGCGAAGGCAACCTGCTCGCCGCGCGCCAGGAGATCGACAAGCTCGCGCTGCTCCTGCCCGAGGGCGCGCTCGACCACGACGCGGTCGAGGCGGCGGTCGCCGACGTCGCGCGCTTCGACGTCTTCGCGCTCTCCGAGGCCTGGCTCGCCGGCGACGCGGCGCGGAGCCTTCGCATCCTCGACGCGCTGGCGCGCGAGGGCGAGGCGCTCACGCTGATCGTCTGGCAGCTCGGCGAGGACGTGCACGCACTCGCCGCCGTGCATGAGGCGATGCGCCAGGGCATGGGTGCCGCCTCGGCGGTGAAGACCGTGCGCGTGTGGGGGCGGCGCCAGTCGGCGCTGGAGCGCGCGGTCAAGCGCCTCGCGCCGGCCGACATCGGCGCGCTGATGGCGCGCCTCGCCCCGCTCGACGCGCTGGCGAAAGGTCTCGTGCCCGAGGGCCTGCCCACCGGCAACCCCTGGGATGCGCTCGCCGACGCGGCGCTGGCGATGTGCGGGCAGCGGGGCCTTGGGCCGCGCGCGCCGCGACGGGCCGCGGGCGCTGCGGTATAGTCGCGGCTCGGAGATGGCATTCCTCCCTTAACCGCCGCGTTCGCGGCTGATGATGCCTACGAACGGCCGGACCGGCTGGCGTAGGCATTTGCGCCTGTCCCCGGCGAAGCCTTCACGAGGACAAGGCAGTGTGGAAACCAATCGTCGCAATCGCCATCGGCTCGGTCGCCGGGGGCCTCTTCCGGTGGGTGCTGGGCCTGCGGCTCAATGCGAGCTTCCCCTCGATCCCGCCGGGCACGCTGGCCGCGAACCTGATCGCGGGCTACATCGTCGGCGTCGCCATCGCGGTCTTCGCGCGCTCGCCGCAGCTCGCGCCGGAGTGGCGCCTTTTGCTGATCACCGGCTTCTGCGGGGGGCTGTCGACCTTCTCGACGTTCTCGGCCGAGGTGGTCACGCTGCTGCAGCGCGGCGACTACGCGATGGCGGGGGGCGCCATCGCCGTGCACGTCATCGGATCGCTGCTGATGACCATCGCCGGCATCGCCACCGTCGCATGGCTCGCGCAATGACCGGGAGCATCGCATGAACGGCTTCGAGATCACCTTCTACACGCAGCAGGACCGCCACCACGCCGGCAAGCCGCTGGCCGAATGGCTGCTGTCGCTCGCCGCCGAGCTCGGACTTCCCGGCGCGACGGTGCTGGCCGCGAGCGCCGGCACCGGCCCCGACCACCGCGTGCACATGGCGCGCTTCTTCGAGCTCGCCGACCAGCCGCTGGCGGTGGTGATGGTGGCGACACCCGAAGGCGCCGACCGGCTGTTCGCGCGGCTCGAGGGCGAGGACCTCGCGCTGTTCTACGTCAAGTCGCCGGTGGAGTTCGGCAGGCTCGGCACGGCCACGCACGCGCAGTAACATCGGGCCGGCGGGCCACGCCCCGCGACCCGCATGCGCCCTTCCACGTCCCCGAGCACCCGTTCGCGCACCCTCGTCGTCGCCACGCTGATGGTGGGGACGATGTCGACGCTGCTGTCGTCGACCATCGTCAACGTCGCCTTCCCGGCGCTGATCGCCGAGATGCGCGTGGGCCACGACGTGGTGCAATGGATCGCCACCGGCTTCCTCGCGGCGACCACCGCGACCATGCTGCTGACCGCCTGGGCGATCGAGCGCTTCGGCGAGCGCAGCACCTACATGGCCACGCTGGCGCTGTTCCTCGCGGGCTCGGTGCTGGGGGGGCTCGCCTGGAACATCGAGTCGCTGATCGTCGCGCGCATCCTGCAGGGCGCCGCGGCCGGCGTGCTGCAGCCACTTGCGATGGTCGTGCTGTTCCGCGTCTACCCGCTCGCCGAGCGCGGCCGCGCGATGGGCATCTACGGCTTCGGCATCGTGCTCGCGCCGGCCATCGGGCCGGCCATCGGCGGCGCGCTGGTGACGGCGTTCGGCTGGCGGTGGATCTTCGCGCTGTCGCTGCCCTTCTGCATCGCCGGCATGCTGATGGCACGCCGCACGCTGGTCGACCGCCCCGCCGAGGCGGGCAAGCCCTTCGACGCCGAGGGCTTCGTGCTGCTCTGCGCGGGGCTCGCCATCGCGCTCAACGTGCCGCCGATCGGCAGGCGCCATGGCTGGACCTCGCCCGACCTCCTCGTCGCCGCGGCGCTCGCCATCGCCGCATGGACGGGCTTCATCGCCTGGGAGCTCCGGGCGCGCAATCCGCTGCTGGCCTTCGGCCTGTTCCGCCACCCCGCGTTCCGCGCCGCGGCACTGGTGGCCCTCGCCTACGGCGCGGGGCTCTTCGGCACGACCTACCTCATCCCCGTGTTCGTGCAGGACATCGCCGGCTACAGCGCGGCGAGCGCGGGCAGCCTGATGTTCATCCCCGGCCTCGTGCTGGCCGGGGCGATCGCCGTGGGCGGCCGCGCCACCGACCGCGTCGAGTCGCGCTGGGTGATGATCGCGGGGCTCCTGCTGTTCGCGGCGGGCAGCCTCGCCTTCGCGTGGACGGGCGCGGCGACCTCGTTCTGGACCTTCGTCGCCTGGCTCGCGCTGGGCCGCGTGGGCCTGGGGCTGCTCATCCCGGCGCTCAACGTCGGCGCCGTGCAGGGCCTCGCGGGCAGCGAGCTCGCCTATGCCTCGTCGGCGGTCAATTTTTTGCGACAATTGGGCGGCGCCGCCGGCGTCAACCTGCTTGCGGTCTACCTCGAGCAGCGGCTGGCGACGCTCGGGGCAGCGGCGCCCGAGCGTGCGTTCCACGAATGCTTCGTGATCGTCGCCGCCGCGTTCGCCGTCGCCGTCGTGCCGGCGTGGTCGCTGAGAAAGCCCGGAGGATAAACGCCATGTACCAACGCATCCTGGTCGCCTACGACGGTTCCGACGCGAGCCGCCTCGCCATCGACGAATGTACCCACCTGACGCCCGTCGCGGGCCGCGAGGTGCACGTCGCCTGCGTGATACACGACCCTTCGGCGTTCGTGCTGCCCGGCGAGTTCGTGCCCGAGCCGCTGCTCGAGTCCGAGCGCGACGACGTGCAGCGCGACCTCGACGAGGCCGCCGCGTCGCTGCGCGAGCGCGGCTTCCACGTCACCACCCACCTCCTCGACGGCGAGCCCGTGGACGTGCTCGCGCGGCTGATCGAATCGCTGGGCGTGGACCTGCTGGTGATCGGCCACCGCCGCAGCAAGAAGTTCGCGGCGCGCTGGTGGCGCGGGCGAGTCGATGCGCTGCTGATGGACCGTGTGCGTTGCGCGATCCTGATCGCCGGCGAGACCGCAGCGCAGCCCGCCCTGCAACCCGCCGCCGCGCCGCCCCCCGCGGCGCCGACGCCCTAGCCGCCCAGCGTCAGGGCCAGCGCGAGCGCCGCCACCACCGCGGTGTCGGCGCGCAGGATCGACGCGCCGAGGCGCGCGAAGCGCAGCCCCGCGCGCGACGCGGCGTCGAGCTCGCCATCGTCGAAGCCGCCCTCGGGACCCACCAGCAGCGCACGCGCGGGTGCCTCCGACAGCGCGGCGGCGAGGGGGCTCGCGGCCCCCGGAACCAGCATGATGTCGGCGTCGCCGGCGCGCGCCATCCACTGCGACAGCGGAAGGGGCGCCGCGACCTCCGGCACGCGATTGCGCCCGCATTGCTCGCAGGCGCCGATCGCCACCTGGCGCCAATGCGCGAGGCGCTGCGCAAGCCGCGATGCGCCGGGGTGCTGGCTGCGCGCCGCGATCACCGGCTCGATGCGCGCGACGCCGAGCTCGACGGCCTTGCGCAGCGCGTTGTCCATGGCGTCGGCGGCGATCAGCGAAAGGACCAGCGTCACGGCGCCCGGCGCCTCGCGCTCGACGGCGTCGTAGCGCTGCAGGATCGCGTCGACGCCGCGCTTGCCCGGCGCGCCGAGGCGCGCGAGGTATTCGCCGCCGCCGCCGTCGAACAGCACGACCTCGTCGCCCTGGCCGAGACGCAGCACGCGCGTCGCGTGGTGCGCGGCAGCGGCGGGGAGCGCCACCACCGTGCCTTCGGCGCGCGCGGGCTCCGGCAACGCAGCGACGGGCCCGACGTAGAAGCGCGGGGTCAGGAGACGGTCCTCCCGAAGCGGGCGGCGCTCGCCTCGGCCGAAGGGGACGAGCACCCGGGGCGGTGCTGCGCGCTCATTTCATGTCCGCCGCCACGAAGCGCTTCAGCGCGTCCAGCACGGCGTCGGGCGCCTCGGCCATCAGCGCGTGGCCGGTGTCGGGCAGCGTGACGACGGTGGCACCGGGGAGCGCGGCGACGAGCGGCGGCGTGCCTTTTGGCGGCGCCATCTGGTCGCGCGCGCCGATGACGAGCAATGCCGGGCAGCGCACGCGTGCCGCGGCCGCGAGGCCTTCCGCGTAGCGGTTGCAGGCCACGAGGTCGGTGTGCAGCACGCCGGGCCCCGAGCGCTGCATCAGTCGCAGCGATGCGCCGGTCATCGCCATGCCCGGCGAAGGGTTGCGCCCGAGGGCGTGGGCGGGCGCGAACGACCAGGCGTTGATCATGGCGTAGGCGAGCTCGGCGTCGTCGCGCGCTGCGGCGATGAGCTCGTCGCTGACCGCCATCGGCACCGCGGGGCCGAGCAGCGCGATGCGCGCCACCTTGCCGGCGTGGCGCGCGGCGCAATCCAGCGCCGCCAGCGCGCCCATCGAGTGCCCGACCAGCGTCGCGGGCCCGACCCCGACCACGTCGACCACCTCGGCCAGGAAATCGGCGATCGCAGCGATCGACGCGAGCGGCGCGCCGGGCGATCGCCCGTGCCCGGGCAGGTCGACGGCGAGCACGTTGAAGCCGTGCCACGCGAAGTAGCGCGACTGCAACGACCACACGCTGTGGTCGTGCGCGGCGCCGTGGACGAAGACCATCGAGGGCTGCCCCGGCACGAGGGCGCGCGAGCCGCTGTAGGCAAACACCTGCCGATCGCCGAGGTGGATGTCCATGGCCTCAGGCCTTCTGCGCGGCGTACAGCGCGCGCGAGAGGTCGTCCACCAGGTCCTCGGGGTCCTCGAGGCCGATGGACAGGCGGATCATGCCCTCGCCAACGCCGGCGCGCGCAAGGTCCTCGTCGCTCATGCGGAAATGCGTGGTCGACGCCGGATGGATCACCAGCGACTTGGCGTCGCCGACGTTGGCGAGGTGCGAGAAGAGCTTCAGCGACTCGATGAAGCGCCGTCCCTGCGCGCGCGTGCCGGCGATGTCGAAGCTGAACACCGCGCCGCAGCCGCGCGGCAGGAGCCGCGCCGCGAGCGCGTGGTCGGGATGGTCGGGAAGCTCGGGATATCCGACGCCGCGCACGAAGGGATGCTCGCGCAGGAAGGCGATCACCGCGCGCGTGTTGGCCACGTGCCGCTCCATGCGCAGCGGCAGCGTCTCGATGCCCTGCAGGATCTGGAACGCGGTGAAGGGCGCCATGCAGGCGCCGAAGTCGCGCCCCCCCTCGCGCCGCGCGCGCAGCAGGAACGCCGAAGTGGTCGATTCCTCGACGAAGTTCATCTGGTGGAAGCCCGCGTAAGGCTCCGTCAGCGTGGGGAATCGCGGGGCGGCGGCCTGCCAGTCGAAGCGCCCGCCGTCAACCAGCACGCCGCCGATCACCACGCCGTGGCCCGACAGGAACTTGGTCGCCGAATGCATCACGAGGTCCGCACCCAGGTCGAAGGGCCGCATCAGCCAGGGCGTGGTGAACGTCGAGTCGACCATCAGCGGCAGGTGGTGCTCGTGCGCCAGCGCGGCGACGCGCGGCACGTCGAGCACGTCGAGCCGCGGGTTTCCGAGCGTCTCGCCGAACAGCAGCCGCGTCGACGGGCGGATGGCGGCGCGCCAGGCGTCGAGGTCGCGGGGATCGACGAACGTGGTGTCGATGCCGAAGCGCGGCAGCGTGTAGTCGAGCAGGTTGTGCGAGCCGCCGTAGAGGGCGCGCGAGGCGACCACGTGGCCCCCGGCGCCCATCAGCGTGGCGATGGCGAGGAACAGCGCAGCCTGTCCGCTCGACGTGGCGATGGCGCCCACGCCGCCCTCCAGCGCCGCGACGCGCTCCTCGAGCACCGCGCAGGTCGGGTTGGAAAGCCGCGAGTAGACGTGCCCGGCGCGCTCCATGTTGAACAGCGAGGCCGCGTGGTCGCTGTCGGCGAACACGAACGACGAGGTCTGGTAGATCGGCGTCGCGCGCGCGCCGGTCGTCGGGTCGGGGCTCGCCCCTGCGTGCAGCGAGAGCGTGTCGAAGCCGGGGGTGCGGGGCTTGCTCATGGGCGGGTCCGTGCCGGGAAGGATCGTGGGCGAAGGGTCGCAGCGCATGGTACCCTGTCGAACGATCGTTCGATGCACGGCCCTCCGACGATGCCTTCGAGCCCTTCCCCGCCCGAGCGTGGCCGGGGCGCCACCTTCGACCCGGCCAACCGCTACCGCCACGACACCCGCGAAGCGGCCGACGACGGCTGGGCGCACGCACCCGTCGAAGGCGAGGAGGACGACGCCCCGGCCCCGCGCAAGACCATCGTGTCCATCCAGCCCGCGCGGACCATCATCGCGCGCAACCGCTCGCCCGACATTCCCTTCAACCAGTCGATCAACCCCTACCAGGGCTGCGAGCACGGCTGCATCTACTGCTACGCCCGGCCCACCCACGCCTACCACGACCTCTCACCCGGGCTCGACTTCGAGACGCGGCTGTTCGCCAAGCCCAACGCGGCGGCGCTGCTCGAGGGCGAGCTCGCCGCGCGCGGCTATGCCTGCGACCCCATCGCGCTCGGCACCAACACCGACCCCTACCAGCCCATCGAGCGCGAATGGAAGGTGACGCGCTCGGTGCTCGAGGTCCTCGCGCGCTGCCGGCACCCGTTCACCATCGTCACCAAGTCGGCGCTGGTCGAGCGCGACCTCGACATCATCGCGCCGATGGCCAAGGCCAACATGGCACGCGTCTACGTGTCGGTGACCACGCTCGACAAGGCGCTGGCCCGCGCCATGGAGCCGCGCGCCGCGGCGCCGCACCGCCGGCTGGAGGCGATCCGCACGCTGGCGAGCGCCGGCGTGCCGGTGGGCGTCATGGTCGCGCCCATCATCCCGCAGCTCTCCGACCGCGACCTCGAGGCGATCGTCGCCGCCGCCGCGGAGGCCGGCGCGACCAGCGCGGGCTACACGCTGGTACGGCTGCCCCTCGAGGTGGCGCCGCTGTTCCGCGCCTGGCTCGAGGCGCACCACCCGCTGCGTGCCGCGCACGTGATGAGCGTGATCCGCGACATCCGCGGCGGCCGCGACAACGACCCGCGTTTCGGCTCGCGCATGCGCGGCGAAGGCATTTTCGCCGAGCTCATCCGGCGCCGCTTCGCGGTGGCCAAGGCCCGCGCGGGGCTGGGCGAGCACCGCGCGGAGCCGCTCGACTGCTCGCGGTTCGAGCCGCCGCGCCCGGCCTCGGCGCAGCGCGAGCTGTTCTAGCGCGCCACGCAGACCCCGGGGCCGTGGGCCGCGGCGGGCCGCGCCGCGGCTTGCGAAGGGCGCAGGGCGCGGTGCACACTCGCAGGATTGACTTTCGATGACGCTTCGATGAACGCGAATTCCCTGGCCGCGCGGCTCGCGCGCTGCTACTCGGGCGCCGTGCACGACGTGCTGCGCGCCATGGGGCACGAGCACATCGTGCTGCCGCCGGCGATCAAGCCGCTCGATCCCGCGCATCGCATCGCCGGGCCCGCCTGGACGGTGTCGGGGCACATCGACCGGTCGCAGACCCGCGACGCCACGCTGCGCGGTTGGTGCACGCTGCTGTCGAAGGCCCCCTCGGGCCACGTCGTGGTGTGCCAGCCCCACAACCACGAGGTGGCGCTGATGGGCGAGCTGTCGGCGCAGACACTGGCGGCGCGCGGCGTGCTGGGCTACGTCGTCGACGGCGGCGCGCGCGACACCGAACTCACCCTCGCGCAGGGCTTCCCGGTGTGGTGCAGCTTCGCCACGCCCGCGGACATCGTCGGGCGCTGGATCCCCGACGCCTACGGCGCGCCGATCGACATCGGCGGCGTCAGCATCTCGACCGGGGACTACGTGATCGCCGACCGCGACGGCGTGGTGGTCGTCCCGGCGTCGATCGCCGCGGAGGTCGTCACGCGCACCGAGGAAGTGGTCGCGACCGAGAGCGAGATGCGCCGCGCGCTGGTGGGCGGCATGGACCCGGTCGAGGCTTACGACCGCTATGGCAAGTTCTGACATCAGCATCGCGCCCGAGAGCCCGCGCTCGCCCGAGGTGATCGCGCTGATCCGCGACCTCGACGCCTACCAGAGCGCGCTCTATCCCGCCGAGAGCAACCACTTCATCGACATCGACGCGCTGGCGGCCGACGACGTCCGCTTCGTCGTCGCGCGGCGCGAGGGCGCGGCGATAGGCTGCGGCGCGCTGCGCGTGCGCGACGGCTACGGCGAGCTGAAGCGCATGTATGTCGAGCCGCACTCGCGGGGCCAGCAGGTCGGGATGCGCATCCTTGCCACGCTCGAGGACATCGCTCGCGCCGAGGGCCTGACGGTGGTACGGCTGGAGACGGGGATTGCGCAGCCCGAGGCGCTGACGCTCTACGAGGCCTCGGGCTACCGCGACTGCGGGCCGTTCGGCGAGTACCGTCCCGACGTGCTGTCGCGCTTCATGCAGAAGCGCATCGCGGCGGGCTGAGCGCCCGCCGCAGCCTTCGCGTCAGGTTTTCTTGATCAGGCCGACGATGAACAGCAGGACGACGGCGCCGATCACCGCGGTGACGATGGTCCCCACCACGCCGGGCGCGAAGATGCCCATCGTGCCGAGCAGCCATCCCCCGATGAAGGCACCGATGATGCCGACGATGATGTTGCCGATGACGCCGAAGCCACGGCCCTTCATGATCAGGCCGGCGATCCAGCCTGCCACCGCACCGATGATCAGCCAGATGATCAGTCCTTGTGGTTCCATGTACGACCTCCGCAGTGGTTGTAACGGGCTTGCAGGGCGTTCGGCGCCCGCGGACGGGTGCCGTGCCAACGCAGATGCTACGCGCTTGTGCAGCGGAATGGGGACTTCAGCGCGTCCGATAGCGGTGTAGGCGCGACACCGGCGGAATCTGACGGGGCGTCAGTGCGACTCGCGTGCGACCTTGGCGCCGGAGCCGCCGACCAGGAAGTCGAGGTCGGCACCCTTGTCGGCCTGCTGCACGGTCTCGCAGTAGAGCTTCACCCAGCCCCGCTGCGAATGCAGCGGCTGCGGCTTCCACGCCGCGCGGCGGCGTTTCAGTTCGGCTGCGCTGACGTGGAGCTCGAGCTTGCGCTTGCCGACGTCGAGGGTGATGGTGTCGCCCGATTGCACCAGCGCCAGCGGCCCGCCGGTGGCGGCCTCGGGCGATGTGTGCAGCACCACGGTGCCGTACGCCGTGCCCGACATGCGCGCGTCGGAGATGCGCACCATGTCGGTCACGCCCTTCTTGAGGAGCTTGGCCGGCAGCGCGAAATTGCCCACCTCGGGGAAGCCCGGGTAGCCCTTGGGCCCGCAGTTCTTCAGCACCAGGATGTCGTCGGCACGCACGTCGAGCTTCGGGTCGTCGATGCGCGCGTGCAGGTCCTCGATGGTCTCGAACACCACCGCGCGGCCGGTGTGCTTCATGAGCTCGGGCGTCGCCGCCGAGGGCTTGAGCACCGCGCCATCGGGCGCGAGGTTGCCCTTGACGACGGCGATCCCCCCGTGCGGCTTGAAGGGCTCGTCGAGCGGGGTAACCACCTCGGTGTTGTAGTTGACCGCGTCCTTGCAGTTGTCCCAGATCGCGCGGCCGTTCACCGTCAGCGCCTTCTTGTGGATGTACTTGCCGATCTCGCGGATCACCACGGGAAGGCCGCCCGCGTAGTAGAAGTCCTCCATCAGGAAGCGGCCCGAGGGCATCAGGTCGACGAGGCAGGGGATGTCGCGTCCCAGCCGGTCCCAGTCGTCGAGGGTGACGTCGACACCCACGCGCCCGGCGATGGCGAGGAGGTGCACCACGGCATTGGTCGAGCCGCCGATCGCGCCGTTGACCATGATGGCGTTCTCGAAGGCGTTGCGCGTGAGGATCTTCGACATGCGAAGGTCCTCCTTCACCATCTCGACGATGCGCCGCCCCGTCATGCGGCAGAGCACCTTGCGCCGCGAGTCGACCGCGGGGATGGCGGCGTTGGTGGGCAGCGCCATGCCCAGCGACTCGACCATCGACGCCATGGTCGAGGCCGTGCCCATGGTCATGCAGTGCCCCGCGCTGCGCGACATGCAGGCTTCCGCCTCGGTGAGGTCGTCGAGGGTCATCTCGCCGGTCTTGAGCGCCTCGGTGAACTTCCACACGTGGGTGCCCGAGCCGATGTCGTGGCCGCGGAACTTGCCGTTGAGCATCGGCCCGCCCGAGATGCCGATGGTCGGCAGGTCGCAGGACGCGGCGCCCATCAGCAGCGCCGGCGTGGTCTTGTCGCAGCCCATCATCAGCACCACCCCGTCGAAGGGGTTGGCGCGGATCGATTCCTCGACGTCCATTGCCACCTGGTTGCGGAACAGCATGGTGGTCGGGCGCATCACCGGCTCGCCGAGGCTCATCACCGGGAACTCGAGGGGGAAGCCGCCCGCCTCGAGCACGCCGGCCTTGACGTGCTCGGCGAGCTCGCGGAAATGCGCGTTGCAGGGCGTGACCTCGCTCCAGGTGTTGCAGATGCCGATCACAGGACGGCCGTCGAAGAGGTCGTGCGGGAACCCCTGGTTCTTCATCCACGAGCGGTGGACCAGCGCGTCGCGGTCGTGGCGCCCGAACCATTCGGTCGAGCGGAGCTTGCGAGGGGACTCCACCGCCTTGCTTCCCTGCCGCCTGCCTGCGGCAGGGGATTTCTTCGCCATGGGATCTCCGTATCAGCCGCGCCGCTCGACCCCGCGCGTCACGCCACCAGGCGCTTTCCGCTCGCCTTGTCGAAGAGATGGACCAGCGAGAGGTCGGGCACGAGGCCGACGCGGTCGCCCGGCTTCGCCGAGGTGCGGCCATGCGTGACCAGCACGAGGTCGGCCTCGCCGGCGTGCACCAGGAGCTCGGTCTCGGCGCCGGTCGGCTCGACGACCGTCACCGTGGCGGGCACCGCGCCCGGCGTGCCCGCGTCGGCGAGCCCGAGGTGCTCGGGGCGGATGCCGTAGGCGACCGACTGCGCGTCGCTGCCGGCCGCCGTGGCGGCCGGCCAGCGCACCCCGCCGGCAGCCTCGACGTAGGTCGAGCCGCCGCCGCGCTTCAACGTGCCCTCGACGACGTTCATCGACGGCGAGCCGATGAACTGCGCGACGAACAGGTTGTCGGGCCGGTCGTAGAGCTCGAGCGGCGTGCCGATCTGCTCGACCACGCCGTCGTGCATGACGACGATGCGGTCCGCCATGGTCATCGCCTCGATCTGGTCGTGCGTGACGTACACGGTCGTGGTCTTGAGCCGCTGGTGAAGCGCCTTGATCTCGGCGCGCATCGCCACGCGCAGCTTGGCGTCGAGGTTGGACAGGGGCTCGTCGAACAGGAACACCTTGGGGTCGCGCACGATCGCGCGGCCCATGGCGACGCGCTGGCGCTGGCCGCCCGACAGCTCCCTCGGGAAGCGCGCGAGGTAGGGCTCGAGGTTGAGGATCTTCGCCGCCTTCGAGACGCGCTCGGCGATCATCGAGGGCTCCGACTTGCGGAGCTTCAGGCTGAAGCCCATGTTGTCGCGCACCGTCATGTGCGGGTAGAGCGCGTAGCTCTGGAACACCATCGCGATGTCGCGGTCCTTGGCGTCGACGTCGTTGACCACGCGGCCGTCGATGGCGATGGTGCCGCCGCTGATCTCCTCGAGGCCGGCGAGCATGCGCAGCAGCGTGGACTTGCCGCAGCCCGAGGGGCCGACCAGCACGAGGAACTCGCCGTCGGAGATGTCGAAGCCGATGCCGTGGATGACCTTGGTGCTGCCGAAGCTCTTTTCGATGCCGCTGAAGGTGACCGATGCCATGATCGAATGCGCCGCTGTCAGGTTGATCAATGCACGGCTGGCCCTTTCTCCTCCAAAGCCCTCCGCGCCGTGGTTTTGTGTAATGGTCGGCGAGTGTCGCGGTCGCTAGGATACCTCGACCCGCGCGCAGGAGTCGCGGATTAGCAGCCGCGGCGGCAATTCGATGTTGCAGCCCGCGCCGGCTTCGTCGCCGGAGACGCGGGCGAGCAGCCGCTCGACGGCCGTCGCGCCGATGCGGTCGACGGGCTGGGCGACCGTGGTGAGGCGCGGGCGCATGGCGCCGCTCCAGGGAAAATCGTCGATCCCGGCCACGGACAGGTCATCCGGGCACCGGAAGCCGAGGTCGTGCGCAGCCTGCAGCGTGCCGAGCGCCATCAGGTTGTTGGCGGCGATGATGGCCGTCGGGCGGTCGGCGCGCGTCAGGAGCGGCTGCACGGCGTCGCAGGCGATCTCGCCGCGAAAGTCGCCGCGCACCTCCAGCGCGAGGTCGGGCTCGAGGCCGGCCGCACGGTACGCCCCGAGGTAGCCTGCGTAGCGGTCATCGGCTGTCGACACACCGCTGCGCCCCGCCACGAACGCGATGCGCCGGTGCCCGAGCCGCAGCAGGTATTCGGTGACGAGGCGACCGGCGGCGAGGTTGTCGAGCCCCACGAAGTCGCGCCCGGAATGGGCGAGCCTTCGATCGATGACGACGAACGGCGATCGCATGCGGGCCTCGAGCGCCGTGCGGTAGGCGTCGCCGATGCCCGCGGGTGCCAGGATGACGCCAGCCACCCGCTGCGCGCGCAGCACGTCCAGCATCGCCGCTTCGCGGGCGACGTCCTCGTCGGTATCGCAGACGATCACGCTGTAGCCGCCCTTTTGCGCGGCGAAGCTGATCTCGCGCGTGAGGCTCGCGAAGAACGGGTTGGCGATCTCGGAAACCACGAGGCCGATGAGGCGGCTGCGCCCCTGGCGCAGGCTTTGCGCGATGCCATTGGGCGCGTAGCCCACTGCGGCGACCGCCGCGAGGACCTTGTCGCGTGCCTTGGCGCTGACGGGTCCCGACGCGTTCAGGACGGTGGAAACCGTGGCGATCGAAACGCCCGCGCGCTTGGCGACCTCGCGTATGCCCGACACCGGATGCCCCGAGAGATTGGAGGCAGCCATCCTAGCAAAACGTTTTGCGCCAGACCAGACACATGGGCAACGCCGCGCGCCCCGGCAGGACGTTGCCCTTCGCGCAGCCGGGGCCTTGCGCCGCTTTGCCGCATCCATTACCCTTGCCGAAACGTTTCGACTGGCGAGGGGGAAGGCATGGAGGAGCTGCGAGTGGACGCAACCGGGCTCGAGCTCCGCCTCGCCGCGGCAGCGGCCGTTGCACGCGAAGCGGGCCTGCTCGCGCGCGGGCTCTTCGAATCGGGACTGGCGGCGACCCTGAAGTCGCGGCAGGACTACGTGACCGCGGCCGACGCGCGCGTCGAGCGATTCATCCGGGCGCGCCTCGCCGCGCTTTTCCCGGGCGACGCCATCGTCGGCGAGGAGCTCGGCGGGGTGGGGTCCGCGCGGACATGGGTCGTCGACCCGATCGACGGCACCGCCAACTTCGCGCACCGGCATCCCGGGTTCGCGGTCTCGATCGGCTTTCTCGACGGAGGCGTTCCCGCCGCCGGCGCGATCCACGTGCCCATGACCGACACGCTCTACACCGCGCGGCTTGGCGGCGGCGCATTCCGCAATGCGCAATCCATCGCCGCCAGCGCCTGCGACCTGCCCGAACGCGCCTACGTGGAGCTCGGCTACAGCCCGCGCTCGCCGCGCGCCGACTACCTGCGCACGCTCGAGGCGCTGCTCGACGGCGGCATGCTGGCGCGCTGGAGCGGTTCCGCCGCGCTGGCGCTCGCACAGGTGGCGGAAGGAAGCAGCGACGGGTACCTCGAGCTGCACCTCAATCCATGGGACGTCGCCGCGGGGCTCGTGCTGGTGCGCGAGGCCGGCGGCATCACCAGCGACTTCTTCGCGGGCGAGGGCGCCACGGCGGGCAACCCGCTGCTCGCCGCGGCCCCCGCTTTCCACCCGGTCTTCGCGAACGCCGTGATGGACGCGCTCGCAGGCTCGCCACTGGCGAGACCGTGCCATGGCCTGCCGGGAGGCGGCCACTGACGCACTGCGCCAACGAGGTCCGCCCACGCGGCGCGGGCCCGTTCAACCCAAGGAGGCAACATGGACAGACGGACATTCAACAAGCTCATCGCCGCCACGCTGGTCACGGCGGGACCCGCACAGGCCGCACCGGCCACCGACAAGCGCGCGACGATCACCGTGATGCGGCCCGCGAGCGACTCGGACGTGAAGCTCATGAAGACGGCGATCGAGCGGTTCAACAAGCGGTTCCCGTCGGTCGAGGTGAAGCCGCAGTTCGTCACCACCAACCCATGGGGTGAATACATCAACCAGTTGATGAACCTGGCCGGCAGCGGGCAGACGCCCGACATCATCACCATGCCGACCGAGGGTGTGGCGACGATCGGAAGCCGCGACCTGCTGCTCGACATCAACGTCCTCCTCGACCAGGACCCGGAGGTCCGCAAGGAGATCATGGGCGACATGGAGCCCAACCTCCTCAACGGGCTCAAGTACCGAGGCAAGGTGATCCTGCTGCCCACCGAATGGAACACGTCGGTGTGCTTCTACAACAAGGCGATGTTCGACGAAGCCGGCGTCGCGCCGCCCCGCGAGGACTGGACCTGGGACGAGTTCCTCGCCGCGGCGAAGAAGCTCACCAAGCGCGATGCCAGCGGGCGCACCACGCAGTACGCCTACTTCATCCCCGGCAAGCACTTCTACCTGATGCCGTGGTTCCTGACCAACGGCACCGACCGCCTCACGCCGGACGGCAGCAAGAGCAACGTCCGCGATCCGAAATTCAAGGAATCGCTGGTGTTCCTGCGGAGCCTGATCGCCGAGCACAAGGTCGCGCCGGCATTCGTGCGCAACGACGCCGGCGACAGCGCCTTCATCGCCGGCAACGTCGCCATGTTCTCGAGCTCGCACTCGCAGGTTCCCGCGCTCATCAAGGCGAAGCTCAAGGACTGGGACGTGCAGACCTACCCGCACAAGCGCGCCGACACGCGGATCATGGGCGTGCTCGGCGTCGGGGTCTCGCGCGCCTCGAAGGAGCCCGCGCTCGCCTGGGAGCTCGTGCGCGAGCTGTCCAGCCGCGAGTACGAGATGGAGATGGCGGCGAACATGCGCGGCACGCCTGCACGCCGCTCGGCCGCGACCACGGGGCCTTTCGCCGCGACGCCGCGCAACGCCCAGCTCTTCTACTCGTCCGCCGCGCGCGGCGTGCCGTTGATCGCGCCACCCAACTTCGCGCAGGTCGAGGACATCGTGATGCGCCACGTCGACGCCTACCTCAACGGCAACATCGAGATCGACGCGACCATCGCGGCGCTCGATGCCGAGCTCGACCGCGCCATGTCGCGGATCCGCTGACGCGCGGGCCCGGCACGAGGGAGCGACGAGTCGATGCGCAACCCGTTCTACTCGCAGCAGCTGTCGGCGTACTGCTTCCTCGCGCCCGGGCTGGTCTTCTACACGCTGTTCCTGTTCGTGCCGGCAGTGGCGACGCTGGCTTTCAGCCTCACGCACGTCGACCGCTTCACCTGGGACATCGCGTTCGTGGGTCTCGAGAACTTCCAGTTCGTGCTGACCGACGGCCGCTTCTGGAGGAGCTTCGCCAACACGTTCCTGTTCATCCTGCTGGCGGTCACCGGCAACGTCGGCCTCGGGCTTCTCCTCGCGGTGCTGATCGACCGCAAGATGCCGGCCGCCGTGCTGTACTTCGTGCGACTCGCGTACTTCCTCCCCGTGCTGGTCGCGACGGCGCTGGTGTCGCTGGTGTGGAAGCTCATCTACTCGACCGACCTCGGCATCCTCAACTACTACCTGGGCCGGGTCGGGATCGCCCCGCTCGGCTGGCTCACCGACCAGCGCCTGGCGATGGTGTCGATCGTCGGCATGGACGTGTGGAAGCACGTCGGCTTCTTCATGATCATCATGCTCGCGGCGCTGCAGAGCATCCCCAGGCCGCTGATCGAGGTGGCGAAGCTCGACGGTGCGGGCTTCTGGCGGATGTTCTGGAGCATCAAGCTGCCGATGATCGCGCCCGTCGTGCTGTTCTGCGTCACCTACGCGACGATCACCGGCCTGCAGGTGTTCGACTCGATCCGCATCCTCACCCTCGGGGGTCCCGGCGACGCGACGATGAGCATGGTCCTGTACATGTACGAGCAGACGTTCGGCGCGCAGGACGTCGGCGCGGGCTCGGCGGCCGCCTTCCTGCTGATGGCGGGGATCGTCGCGGTGACGCTCGCGCAGACGCGCCTCGGCGGCCGCCGCGCGCTGCGCAGCGCGGGGCGGCGCCGATGACCGCGGACGACTCCGTCGCCGCGCGGCTGCTGTCGGCGTCGCGCGTCCTGCACTGGCGCAACCACGCGGTCGTGGCGCTGCTGGCCGTCGGGGGCATCGTGATGCTGCTGCCGTTCCTGTGGATGGCGGGCACGTCGCTGCGCCCCGCCGGCGAGGCCTACCGGCTGCCACCCAGCATCATCCCCGAGGTCTGGACCCTCGACGCGTATCGCGAGGCCCTCGGCTCGGGCATTCCCTTCCTGCGCATGTACTTCAACAGCTTCGTCGTGGCCGCCGGCGCGACGGCCGGCGTGCTGCTCACCTCGTCGATGGCCGCGTTCGCGTTTGCGCGCCTCCGCTTCCGGGGCTCGCGGCAGCTGTTCGCGATGATGCTGGGCGGGCTCATGGTGCCCCCCGCGCTGGTACTGATCCCGCTGTACTTCGGGTTCGCGAAGATCGGCCTGCTCGACACGCCCTACGCGCTGATCTTTCCTGCCATCGCGGCGTCGTTCGGCGTGTACATGATGCGCCAGTTCATGCTCGGCCAGCCGCGCGAGCTCGAGGAAGCCGCGCTCGTCGACGGGGCGAGCTACTGGACGATGTTCTGGCGCATCACGGTGCCGCAGCTCGGCCCTCCGCTGGCAGCGCTCGGCATCATCACCTTCACCACGAGCTGGAACAACTTCATCGCGCCGTTCGTCCTCATCAAGAGCTGGGAGAACATGACGCTTCCCGCCGGCATCGTCGCGATGCAGGGGCTCATGGGCGCAGCGAGCGTGTCGGTGGTGATGGCCGCGGCGACCATGGCGATCCTCCCGCTGTTCGTCGTCTTCCTGATCGCGCAGCGCTTCATCATCGAGGGCATGACCATGTCCGGCATCAATGGCTGACGCGGCAGCCGCGGCGGGCAACGGGCGTCCGCTCGCGCTGCGCCGGCTGGGCAGGAGCGGAATCGACGTATCCGTCATCGGCTTCGGCTGCGCCCCGCTCGGCGAGCTCTACGGGCGAATCGACGAGCGGGTCGCGAGGGCGACGTTCCGCGCCGCCTGCGCAGCGGGCGTTACGCTGTTCGATGTCGCGCCCCTGTACGGCCACGGTCTCGCGGAGCACCGCCTGGGCGGCATGCTCCGCGAGGTCGGGCGGGATTCCGTGGTGCTGTCGACGAAGGTGGGGCGCTACATGGCGCCGCGCGAGCCGGGCGGCGCCATGTCGGGCTATGCCGGGGGATTTCCCCATCGCGCGATCATCGACTACTCGCGCGACGGCGCGCTGCGCTCGATCGACCAGTCGCTGCTGCGACTCGGCACGCACCGCATCGATATCGCGCTGATCCATGACGTCGACGTCCATACGCATGGTGCCGCGGCGGTCGACGAGCGGTTTGCCGAGGCCATGGACGGTGCATACCCCGCCCTTGTCGAGCTCAAGCGCGCGGGCGTGGTCCGCGCGATCGGCGTGGGGGTCAACGAGGCGGCCATGGCGGCGCGCTTCGCGCGCGCCGGCGACTTCGACTGCATGCTCGTCGCCGGGCGCTACACCCTGCTCGAGCAGGGCGCGCTCGACGACTTCCTGCCACTGGCCGCCGCGAAGGGCATCGGCGTCATGCTGGGCGGCGTATTCAACTCCGGCATACTCGCCACGGGCCCCGTGCCCGGCGCCAAGTACGACTATCGCGACGCCCCGCCTGACGTGCTCGAGCGCGCCCGCGGCATCGCCGGTATCTGCCGGGGATACGGGGTATCCTTGCCCACCGCGGCACTGCACTTTCCGCTCGCGCACGATGCGGTATCGAGCCTGGTGCTCGGCGCGGTCGCGCCTGCGGAGATCGAGCGGAACGTCGCGGCCCTCGCCGCGCCCCTGCCACGCGGCCTGTGGAGCGCACTCGCCGCCAGCCATCTCGTCCGTGGCGATGCGCCGATGCCACGGTGCTGAAGGCGCCACTCCCCCACCTTCGAGACAGAGAAAGCGAACCACCCGATGCTCAACGGACTTGACCCGCTCCTCACCCCGGACCTGCTGTGGATCCTCGCCTCGATGGGCCACGGGGACGAGCTCGCGCTCGTCGACGCGCTACACCCCGCCGAGCGGATCGCGCGCTCCACGACCACCGGCAAGCTGGTACGCCTGCCGGGGACGACGATGGGCCGCGCCGCCGACGCGATACTCTCGGTGCTGCCGATCGACAAGTCCCTGCCCGGCGCGATCCGCCGCATGGAGGTGGTCGGCGCGCCGCAGGAGTGGCCCGAGGTGCACCTCGAGGTCCGGCAAATCGTCGAGAGCCGCGCGGCGCACGCGCGCGACATGCAGGGCCTCGAGCGCTTCGCGTTCTACGACGCCGCGCGCACCGCCTTCGCCATCGTCCAGGTCGGCGACACGCGCCGCTACGGCAACTTCCTGCTGCGCAAGGGCGTGGTCACGTCTTGACCGCTCCCGCGGTCAAGCCGGACACCATGTAGCGCCTGAACGCGTAGTACATCGCCGCGGGAGGCAGCGAGTACAGCAGCCCCGCCGTCATCAGGAGCTCCCAGGGCGAGTCGTCGGCCGAGAGGAAGTGGCCGAGCGCCACCGGCAGCGTGATGTCCTTGTCGTTGGACAGGAGCAGGAACGCGTACAGGTACTCGTTCCACGCCAGCAGCACGGCGTAGGTGCCCACCGCGACCAGCGAGGGCGCGATCAGCGGCAGGTACACCAGGCGGAAGAGCTGCAACGGCGAGGCGCCGTCGATGCGCGCCGCCTCGTCGAGCTCGAAGGGCAGCTTGTCGGAGGCCTGCTTCAGCACCCAGATCGCGTAGGGCGCGGCGATGGTCACCATCGCCAGGATCAGCGCCGACTGGTGGTTGAGGAGCCCGTACAGGCCCATGGCCTTGTACATCGGCACCGCGAGGAACGCCGCGGGGATGAAGTAGGTGAACAGCGCCAGGTTCAGCACCGCGCGCCCGCCGCGCGCCTTGAGCCTCGAGATCGAGAACGCCGCGAACGTGGCGATGACCAGCGTCAACGCTCCCACCGCCGCGGCGATCAGCGTGGAATTGAGGAATTGCCCCCAGAAGTGGTTGAGGAAATAATGGTCCTGCGTCGCCACCGTGACGAAGTTCTTGAACGTCGGGTGCTCGGGGAACAGGTTGCCGTTGAACGCCTCGTTCTTGGTCGAGAACGCGAACAGCGCCATGTGGTAGATCGGCGTCAGCGTCCAGATCAGCACGGGGATGCCGATCAGCCACAGCCGCGCCTCGTCGAGCCAGCGGCGCGCGCCCTTCATCGCCCGCGCGCCTTCATCTCGAGAGCCGCTTCATCATGAAGTACACCAGCGGCAGCACCAGCGGCAGCGCGCAGACGATGGTCGCCATCGCGAGGTCGACCTGGTCGAGGCGCAGGTAGCGGATGCCGAGCGTGGCGAGGATGTGCGTCAGGTCGGCGGGCCCGCCGCCGGTGAGCAGGTAGACGCTGTTGAAGTCGCCCAGCGTCCAGATCATCGACAGGATGGTGGACGTGAGGTACAGCGTCGCCACCGACGGCCAGGTGACGAAGCGGAACTTCTGCCAGCGCGTCGCGCCGTCGACGCTCGAGGCCTCGTAGAGCTCCTGCGGGATGGCGAGCCGCGCCGCGATCAGGATCATCGTCCAGAACGGCAGGCTCTTCCAGATGTGCGTGAGCATCGCCATCGACAGCGCGAGCCAGCGGTCGTTGAGCCAGTTGGGGCCGTCCTCGGCGGTGAGCTTGAAGATGATCTGGTTGATCACGCCCCACTCGGGGTTGAGCATGAAGCGGATCGACAGGATGGTGGGGATCGAGGGTACCGCCCAGGGCAGGATGAACAGCACCGACAGCCACTTGATCCACGGCCGCGCGGTGACGAAGAAGCCCGACAGGAACAGCGCGACCGCCATCTTGAGGTTGATCGCGACGATCAGGAAGATCAGCGTGTTGACGACCGAGCCGAAGAACACCGGGTCGTCGGCGAGCGCGACGTAGCTCTGCGGGTGGCGCGCCAGCCACAGCCCGTAGCTCACCGGGTAGAGCACGAACACCAGGAACAGCAGGACGTAGGGCGCGAGCATCAGCGCGCCCCAGCGACGCCAGGCCGAGCCGCGCCCGCGCACCGGCCCCGCGGGAACGGGCTGCGTCTGCGGCAGGGCGAGGGTCGACATCGGGATGGACGGCTGGCGCGGAGCCGCGCGGCGGGCAAGCCGCCGCACGGTCCGCGGCCTTGCCTGCTACTTGGTGACTTCCTTGATGCGCGCGATCATCTCGTCGGCCGCCTTCTCCGGCGTCCACTTCTCGCTCGCCACGCGATTCACCGCCTTGGCCCACACGTTCTCGTTGTTGAGGATGGTGAACTTCCAGTTCTTGGTGAACTCGAACGGCACCGTGCCCGCCGCGAACTGGCGCTGTACCGACGCGCGATGCGGGTCGGCGAGCCAGAACGACAGGCGCGCCGCACCGGACTTGGTCACCGGGTACCAGCGGCCGAGCGAGCCCTCGACGTAGGGCGTGAGGTTCTCGTCCTCCATCATGAACGCGACGAACTCGCGTGCGCGCTTCTTGTTCTTGGCCTCGGAGAACACCACACCCGTCTTGACCGCGGCGCGGTAGGTGAACGTCGAGCCGTCGGGCTTCTTGGGGAAGCCGGCCGTCGCGATGTTCTCGAAGTAGTTCTTCTTGGCCTGGTCGCGCTCGGCCTGCGACAGCGACGCGTTGTTCATGTCGTCGAACCACTTGGCGGCGATCGAGATGGTCGCGTTGTGCGTCATCAGGATCGTCTTGTTGTGGAAGGCGACGTTGTTGTCGGGGTCCTTCCACGACGTCGCCGACGGCGGCACGCAGCCCTTGCCGTAGGGGGCGGCGTAGTCACGCACGGCGTTGACGAGCCCCGCGCGGACCTTCGGGTCGTCGACCAGCACCTTGCCCTTGTCGTCGACCAGCTTGACGTTGTAGCCGTCCATGAAGGTCAGGAACGAGAAGTACGAGTCCGACGAGTCGACGCCCATCGGCTGGCCGATGCCGAACGCGCGCTTGCCCGAGGCCTTGCGATAGGCGGGCTGCGCCTTGTCGCACCAGAAGTTCCAGTACTCCTTCCAGGTCGCCGGGATGTCGGCCTCCGACAGGCCGCCTTCCTTCAGCATGTCCTTCCAGTACTGGATGTGCATCGTCTGCTGCTTGAGCGGGAAGGCGTAGTACGCGTACTTGTTGGACTTGGAGTTGTACAGGTACGTGGTCTCGAGCGTGTTCGGCAGGAACTTGTCCTTGATCGGGGTCATCACGTCCGAGATGTCCTCGAGCTTGCCCTCGAAGGCCCACTTGCCGGTGACCTGGAAGTCGAACACGTCGATGTAGGCGACGTCGGGCGGCGTGCCGGCGTCGAGCGCGGCCACCGTCTTGGGAATGCCGTCCTGCACCGCGTATTGCGAGAGCTCGACCTTGATCCCGCTCTTGGCCTCGTACTTCTTGATGGCCTCGTACAGCGCGTCGTCCTCGGATTTGTAAAAGCCCTTCACCCACCACACGACCAGCTTCTCCTGCGCGAGCGCCGTGCCCGACGCCACCAGCGCGACGCTTGCGACGAGCGCAAGGCCGATGCCTTTCCATGCCTTCATGGTCTGCCTCCTCCTGGGAACTTTGGCGGTTGTGCCCGCGCCGCGGCATGCTCCTTCGGCATGACCATCTTGCGCGGATCGGTCGGAGCCTACGGGCCGCCCCGCCGGGTGTCAATCGACGGCGATGACCGCTCGCCGGGGGCGCTGCCCCGCAAAGGTGCACGGCATCGGGGAGCGCGCCTAGAATGGCCCGTCTCCGACCGGGAACAGGGCACGCCCTTGGGCGACGTCACCACCTTGCTCGGTCGCGCGCGGGCCGACGACCCGGGCGCGATCGACGCGTTGTTCGAGCTCCTGTACGACGAGCTGCGCCGGCTGGCACGCGCGCGCCTCGCGGCGAGCGGCCACCAGACGCTGCTCGACACCGGTGCGCTGGTGAACGAGGCCTACCTGCGGTTCCGCAAGGCCGGCCGCGTGGCGGTGAACGACCGCGAGCATTTCCTCGCCTACGCGGCCACGACGCTGCGCTCGGTGGTCGTCGACTTCGTGCGCAGCCGCGCCGCGGAGCGGCGCGGCGGGGACCTGGCGCGCATCACCCTCTCCACCGGCATCGCCGCAGCGCCGGGACCCGGCGAGGACGAGATCCTCGCCGTCCACGAGGCGCTCGAGGCGCTCGCCAAGGTCGAGCCACGCCTCGTCAAGGTCGTCGAGATGCGCTACTTCGCCGGCCTCGGCGAGGAGGACGTCGCGGGCGCGCTCGGCCTTTCGGCGCGCACCGTGCGCCGCGACTGGGAAAAGGCGCGCCTGGTGCTCGCCGCCATGTTGCGTCGCTGACGCCGCGAACCCCCGTACCGCGGATGGATGCGAAGCTGATCGTCCCCGAGACCGACTGGTCGCGCTTCTCGGCGCTGCTCGACGAGGCGCTGTCGCTGCCGCCGGCGGAGCGGGCGGCGTGGCTCGAGCGCCTGCCGCCCGCCGAAGCGGCCTGGCACGAGACGCTGGAGCGGATGCTCGCCGACGACAGCGGCGGGGGTGGCGCACGCGACAGCTTCATGCGCGAGCCGGTGCGGCTGCAGGCGCTGGGCCTCGCCGCACGGCCCGCCGACGCGGGCCAGCCGGCCGCCGGTGCGAGCGTGGGCCCCTATCGCCTGCTGCGCGCGATCGGCAAGGGCGGCATGGGCGATGTCTGGCTCGCCGACCGCATCGACGGCGCCTTGAAGCGCCGTGTCGCCCTCAAGCTGCCGCGCATCGGCTGGGACACCGCCGGCCTCGATGCGCGCATGGCGCGCGAGCGCGACATCCTCGCCGGCCTCGAGCACCCCAACATCGCCCGCCTCTACGACGCGGGCATCGACGCGCAGGGGCGGCCCTACCTCGCGCTCGAGTACGTCGAGGGACGCGCGGTGGACGCCTATTGCGACGGCCAGGGCCTCGGCGTGCCCGAGCGCCTCGCGATCTTCCTCCAGGTGGCGCGCGCCGTCGCCTATGCCCACGCGCGGCTGGTGGTCCACCGCGACCTCAAGCCCTCGAACATCCTCGTCACCGGCGACGGCCAGGTGCGCCTCCTCGACTTCGGCATCGCGAAGCTCGTGCAGGGCGCGGGCGACCCGGCCCCGGCGCGCGAGCTCACCGAGGTCGCGGGCCGCGCCTTCACGCCCGATTACGCCGCGCCCGAGCTGGTGCGCGGCGAGCCCGTGACCGTCGCGGTCGACATCTACTCGCTGGGGATCGTGCTGTTCGAACTGCTCGCCGGCGCGCGTCCCTACCGCCTCGACGCCCGCTCGCCCGCAGGCCTCGCCGCGGCGGTCTCGTCGATGCGCACGCCGATGGCATCGAGCGTGGCCGGGCCGGAGCGCGCGCGACTGCTGCGCGGCGACCTCGACACCATCCTCGCCAAGGCGCTCAAGCCCGACGCGTCGATGCGCTACCCCACCGTCGACGCCTTCGCCGACGATGTCGCGCGCCACCTCGCGGGCATGCCCGTGCTGGCGCGGCCCGACAGCCTCGCCTACCGCGCCTCGCGCCTGCTGCGCCGCCACCGGCTGCCGGCGATCGTCGCCGCGCTGGTCGTGCTCGCGGCCGTCGGTGGCGCGGAACCGGTGGCTGCGGTCATGCTGGCGCTCGGGATCGGCGCGGGCGTCGCGCTGTGGCAGGCGGGCATCGCACGCCGCGAGGCCGCGCGCGCACGCGACGAGGCGCGCCAGGCGCAGCGCGAGCGCGACCGCGCGGTCGCGCTGTCGCAGCGCAGCGAGGGCGTGGTGGACTTCCTGCAGATCATGATCACCGAGCTCGCCGCCGCCGACGAGCGCATCACCCTCGCGGAGCTGCTCGCGCGCGGGGAAGCGCTGGCGCTCGCCTCGATGCGCCGCGAGCCCGAGCAGCAGGCCATCGTCCTCAACCTCGTCGCCGGCTTCTACGTCAACCTCGGCGATCCCGCGGGCGCCGAGCCGCGGCTGCGCGACGCGATCGCGCTGCTGGGACCCGACGCCGACGCGACCATCGTCGCGCGCCTCGAGGCCGAGCTCGCGCTGGTCCTCCACCAGCAGGGCAACGACGAGATCGCCGGGCAGATGCTCGAGCGCTGGCGTGGGCACGCTTCGCTCGAGCCGCAGGTTGCCGCGGTCTGCGAGCAATACCTGTCGCAGATCGCCCGCGACCGGCAGGACGGCCGCGCGGCGCTGGCCCACGCGCAGGCGGCGCGCGACCGGCTGCGCGATTCGGGTCATCGCCTGCCCTCCTACGAAGTGACCATCCTCGCCGACATCGCCTGCGCCCTGCAGCTCGAGGGACGCGTCGACGAAGCCGACCGGCAGTTCGCCGAGGTGGTGTCGCTGCTGCGCGACCTCGGGCGTGGCGATTCGCCCATGGCAGCGGCGGTGATCAACAACTGGGGCCTCCTGTGCAACGCGCGCGGCGAGTCGCTGCGCGCGCTCTCGCTGTTCGAGCAGGCGATCGAGACGGGGCTGCGCCGCGCACCCGACCGCTCCCCGCCGCCGTACGCCACCTACAACCGCGCCTATGCGCTGCTGCTGCTGGCGCGCCTCGACCCCGCGCGCGAGGAGGCGCTGCGCACGCTGCGGGTCGCCGAGCAGGCGGGCAACCAGGCCTTCAGGCTGGGCGCTTGCCTGGTGATCGCCAACATCCACATCGCGCGCGGCGAGCTCGACGCCGCCGATGCCCTCCTCGGCGCCGAGGCCGAGGCCTTGCTCGCGCAGCCGGCGGGCGGCTTCGTGTCGATCAACCACGCCGTTTGCCGTGGCGCGCTGGCGATCGCCCAAGGGCAGCTCGACGACGCGGAGGCCGCGCTGACGCCGGTGATCGACTTCTTCCGGCATCGCGGCATGCACACGCCGAGCGCGGCGCGCGCGCTGCGGCTGCGTGCCGAGCTCGCCATGGCGCGCGGGGATCGCGCGGCGGCCCTGCGCGACGCCGGCGCAGCGCTGGCCTCGGCGCGGGCGCTGCAGGGCACCGGCGCGCCGTCGAGCCACGCCGGCCTCGCGCTGCTGCTGCAGGGCCGCCTGCAGCTCGCCGCGGGAGACGGCGCCCATGCCGCCGGCCTGCTCGGCGAGGCCGCCTCCGTGCTCGCGGCGACGCTCGGCGAGGACCACCCCGACACCTGCAAGGCGCGCGATCTCGCCGCAAGCGCGGGGACCCGCGTGCGCCCGTCCTGACGAACGACGGGCCTGCCATGTCCGGTCTTGCCGCCGGACTGCGTGGTACCGGAAGAAGGACCCAAACCGCGCAAGCGTCGCCCAACCCGGCGGCGCGGCGGCCGGCCGGCACGCGCCCGCGCGCCCCGGCGAGTGTCCGGGGAGAAGACGATGACAAGGCAGCCGGTTCCGATGTCCGCGGCGATCGCATTCGTGGCGGGCCTCGCCGCCTGCGCGCCGGCCACGGCGCAGATGGTCGACCGCACCAAGGCGCCCAACCTCGCCAACGAGGGCATCGCCAAGTCGCTGGAGGCCGAGATCGGCGCCGATCGGGGCGACGTCATGACGCAGGGCTCCTCCGCCTTCATCATCGCGCGCGATCCCTTCCGCGCCATCCGCCGCGGACGCCAGCTGTTCCAGCGCAAGTTCGCCGCGTTCGAGGGCCAGGGATCGCTGACCGATACCGGCAAGGGCGACGTCGGAACCGTGCTGGCGATCGGCGCGGGGATGTCGGACAGCTGCGCATCCTGCCATGGGCGCCCGCGCGGCTCGGGCGGCGCGGGCGGGGACGTCGCCACGCGTCCCGACAGCCGCGACGCGCCGCACCTCTTCGGGCTCGGCATCAAGGAGATGCTGGCCGACGAGATCACCGCCGACCTGCGCGGCGAGCGCGCCCAGGGGATCACCGCGGCGCACGCCACGCACAGGCCGGTCAAGGTCGCGCTGTCGAGCAAGGGCATCCGCTACGGCACGCTGACGGCGAACCCGGACGGCAGCGTCGACGCCGGCGGCGTGCAGGGTGTCGACCCCGACTTGCGCGTGCGGCCGTTCTTCGCGCACGGCGGCAAGATCTCCATCCGCGAGTTCATCGTCGGCGCGCTCAACGACGAGATGGGCATGCAGGCGGTCGATCCCGAGCTCGCCGCCGCGCAGGCGGGGGGGCGCATGGTCACGCCCGCCGGCATGGTGCTCGACGGCAGCCTCGACGCGCTGGAAAAGCCGCCGGCGACACGCGCCGACGAGGACCCCGACGAGGATGGCATCGCCAACGAGGTGCCGCGCAGCCTCGTCGACTACCTCGAGTTCTACCTCCTCAACTACTTCAAGCCAGCGACCTACAAGCCGAGCTACGCGGTGGCGCGCGGGCGCCACCTTTTCGAGCGGATCGGCTGCACGGGCTGCCACGTGCCCGACCTCACCATCCGCCGCGACCGCCGCGTGGCCGACGTCGAGACCGCCTACGACCCGTCCCGCGGCCATTTCAACAACCTCTTCGCGACGGCGACTGCGTTGTTCGATGCCCGCGACGACGGCAGCGGCCTGCCCGCGTTGAAGCAGCCCCGGCAGGCCTCGTTCACCGTCAGGGGCATCTACACCGACTTCAAGCGGCACGACGTCGGCGCCGGCTTCTACGAGCGCAACTACGACGGGTCGATCAGGCGCGAGTTCATGACCACGCCGCTGTGGGGCGTCGCGTCGACGTCGCCCTACGGCCACGACGGGCGCAGCATCAACCTCAACGAGGTCATCCTGCGCCATGGAGGCGAGGCGCAGCGCGCGCGCGACCAGTTCGCACGGCTGTTCGAGACGCAGCAGTCCGACGTGCTCGAGTTCCTGGGATCGCTGGTGCTGTTCCCGCCCGACGACACTGCGTCGAACCTCAACCCCGGCGACCGGTCGACGCCCGGCTTCCCGCAGTATGGGCACGGCAGCATCGGGCTGTCCGCGCTGTTCAACGACCCGACCGACCCCGAGTGACCGCGTCGAACGCGTGCCCGCCGTTGCACGGCGATCCCGGCGGCTACATCACCGCACCGAGGTACCAGGGGATGAACTCGTTCTGGCCGTAGCCGTGCTGCTCGCTCTTGGTGCGCGTGCCCGAGCAGGTGTCGAGGATCAGCTGGAAGAGCTTCTGCGCGACCTCGTCCATGCCGGCCTCGCCGTCGGCGATCACGCCGCAGTTGAGGTCGATGTCCTCTTCCTGGCGCACCCATAGCTGGGTGTTGGTGGCGAGCTTGAGCGAGGGTGCGGGCGCGCAGCCGTAGGCCGAGCCGCGGCCGGTGGTGAAGCAGATGAGGTTGGCGCCGCCTGCCACCTGCCCCGTCGCCGACACCGGGTCGTAGCCCGGCGTGTCCATGTAGACGAAGCCCTTCGAGGTCACCGGCTCGGCGTACTCGTAGACGTCGACCAGGTTGGTGGTGCCGCCCTTGGCCACCGCGCCCAGCGACTTCTCGAGGATGGTGGTGAGGCCGCCCGCCTTGTTGCCGGGCGAGGGGTTGTTGTTCATCTCCCCCTTCTCGCGCTCGGTGTAGGCCTCCCACCACTTGATGCGTCCGACCAGCTTCTCCCCCACCGCGCGCGACACGGCGCGCCGCGTGAGCAGGTGCTCGGCGCCGTAGATCTCGGGGGTCTCGGAGAGGATCGCCGTGCCGCCGTTGCGCACCAGGATGTCCACCGCGGCGCCCAGCGCGGGATTGGCGGTGATGCCCGAGTAGCCGTCGGAGCCGCCGCACTGCAGGCCGATGGTGATGTGCGAGGCCGGCACCGTGCTGCGCGAGACCTCGTTGGCATGCGGCAGCATGCCTTCGACCAGCGCGATGCCGTGGCGGATGGTCTTCGCCGTGCCGCCGGTGTCCTGGATGCTGAAGGTACGCAGCAGCGGCCCTTCCTCGAGCCCCTCGGCGCCCATCAGCGACGAGATCTGGTTGGCCTCGCAGCCCAGCCCGATCATCAGCACGCCGGCGAAGTTGGCGTGGCGCGCATAGCCGCCCAGCGTGCGCCGCAGGATCTGCATGCCCTCGCCCTGCGTGTCCATGCCGCAGCCCGAGCCGTGGGTCAGCGCCACCACGCCGTCGACGTTGGGCCAGGCCGCGAGGCGCTCGCGCGAGAAGTGGTCGGCGATGCCGCGGGCCACCGTTGCCGAGCAGTTCACCGTCGAGAGTATCCCGATGTAGTTGCGCGTGGCGACGCGCCCGTCCGGGCGCACGATGCCCTGGAAGGTCGCCGACGGGCTGGCGTACTGCGTGGGATGCACGTCGGCGCCGAACGCGTAGTCGCGGTCGAACGTGCCCATCGCGAGGTTGTTGAGGTGCACGTGCTCGCCGGGCGCGATGTCGCGGCTGGCGAAGCCGATCACCTGGTTGTAGCGCTTGACGGGGCTGCCCTTGGGGATGGCCCGCGTCGCGACCTTGTGGCCGGGCGGGACGAGCCCCGAGACCGTGACGTCCTCGTCGAGGAGGCGCGTGCCGCCGACGAGCTGCGAGCGCGCGATGACGACGTCGTCGGCGGGGTGGAGGCGTATGGTCAGCGAAGCGCGTGTGAGCATGGTGTGTTCCCCGCGGGACGGTCCCGCGGCCTTTCAGGTGCGATCGTAGCGCGTCTCGCGCGGCCGCGCCTTCGCGCGGCGGCCGGCGTCAGGCCGCGACCACCTGCACCTTGGTGTTGTGGTTCTTGTCGGCCGCGGCACGGAAGGCGGCCACGGCGTCCGACAGCGCGAACTGGCCCGAGAGCAGCGGCCGCACGTCGACGCGCCGCGAGGCGATGTAGTCGACGGCCCAGTCGAACTCGATGCCCCAGCGGAAGGCACCCGCGAGGTCGAGCTCGCGCGCCATGATGTCGTTCACGACCAATGGCAGCGCCTCGTGCGGCAGCGTGCCGACCTGCACGATTCGCGCGCCCTTGCGCGCGCTGGCGATGCAGGACTTGAGCGCCGCGAAGCTGCCCGAGACCTCGAGCGCGACGTCGAAGCGCGGGCTCGCGAGCGCCTGCGCGTCGCGGTCGGCACGCAGCGCCTCGTCGGCGCCCACCTCGCGCGCCTTGGAGAGCGGCCGGTCGAGGATGTCGCTGACCGTGACCGACAGCGCGCCGGCGAGGCGCGCGGCGATGACGGTCAGGCAGCCGATGGTCCCCGCGCCGGTGATCAGCACGCGCTTGCCGACGAGGTCGCCGGCGCGCCGCACGGCGTGCAGCGCCACCGCCAGCGGCTCGGCGAACGCGAGCTCGCCCAGCGAGACGTCGGTCGCCACGGGATAGCACTGGCGCTCGCCCATCACGAACGATTCCTGGAACATCCCCTGCACGTGCGGATAGAGGCTCGCACTGCCGAGGAAGCGCATAAACGTGCAGAGCTGCTCGCGTCCCTCGCGGCAGTAGTCGCAGCGCCCGCAGGCGTGCGAAGGCGAGAGCGCGACGCGGTCGCCCGGCTTGACGCGCGTGACCCCCGCGCCGACCGCCTCGACCACGCCCGAGGCCTCGTGCCCGGGGATCAGCGGCTCGCGGATCACGAAATTGCCGTTGCGCCCCTCGAAGTAGTAGTGCAGGTCGGAGCCGCAGATGCCGCCGGCGCCGAGCTTCACCCGCACCTCGCCAGCCCCCGGGAGCGTGTCGGCCATCGGCTCGAGCCTCAGGTCTTCCTTGGCGTGGATCCGGCATGCCAGCATGACGTCCTCCTTGCACGGTGCGCGCCCTGGGGGCCGCGCGCCGGGTTCAGTTGCGTGCGTTCCAGCCCTTGCTGAAGCGCTTGTAGGCCTGGTCGAGGTGGCGTTGCATCGCCGCCCTCGCCGCGGCAGGATCGTGCACCGCGATCGCGTCGATCACGCGGCGGTGCTCCGCCATGGCCGTGTTCCACAGCCTGGGCGAGTCGTAGTGGTGCTCGAGCTGCTGGTACAGGGGCCCCGTGCGTTCCTCCCACACGAGGCGCACCACGTAGACCAGGGCCCCGTTGCCGGTCGCCTCCGCGATCCGCAGGTGGAACAGCCGGTCCGCGGCCAGCGGCATCGCACCCGCGTCCATCTCGGCCTGCATCTCGTCGAGCGCGGCGGCGATCGCGTCGACCTGCGCACGCTTCGCGTGCTTCGCGGCGAGCGCGGCGCACTCGCTTTCGATCAGGTGGCGTGCGCGCAAGAGCTCGAATGGACCCGCCGCCGCGTCACCCTGCCCGCCACCTTGCGCGCCGTGTGCATGCCCGTTGGCGCCGGGGGAGCCGCGTGGCGGGGCGCGCTGCCCGTTCGACCCCGCGGCTGCCGCGCCATGCGCCGCGGGACCGCCCTGCGCACGCACGTAAATGCCCGAGCCGATGCGTACGTCGACCAGGCCCTCGACCTCGAGCGCGATCAACGCCTCGCGCACCGACGGGCGCGACACGCCGAGCTGGCGCGCGAGGTCGCGCTCGGGCGGCAGCCGCGAGCCCGGCAGGAATTCGCCGCGCTGGATCGACGCCCGCAACTGGTCGGCGATCTGGCGGTACAGGCGGCGCGGCTCGACGCTCGACAGCGGCATGGGATGGCGGCGCGGCCGCCCCTCCACGAAAACGTCGTGGGAGGCTAATCAATGGCCATCAACTGGTCAAGTGGTAATACCACTGGACATGAACCCGCGTACAATCGGCGGGTCATGACCCGCATCGCCTCGATCCGCGCGACTCCCGTGACCGTGCCGCTCGAGGCACCGCTTTTGCACAGCAACGGCGCGCACTGGGGCCGCTTCGTGCGCACCATCGTCGAGGTCGAGACCGACGACGGCTACCTGGGGCTCGGCGAGATGGGCGGCGGCGGCGAGGACGCGACGCGCGCCTTCGAGGGCCTGCTCGCCTACCTGCGCGGCCACGACGTGTTCGCGCTCGAGTCGATGCGGCTCGCGATCTGCAACCCGACCGCGAGCCTGTACAACAACCGCACGCAGCTGCACGCCGCGATCGAGTTCGCCTGCCTCGACATCATGGGGCAGAAGCTCGGCGTTCCCGTGCATGCGCTGCTGGGCGGCAAGCTCCGCGACGCGGTCGAGTTCGCGAGCTACCTGTTCTTCCGCTACGCCGACCCGGAGACGGGCAAGGGCGAGGTGCGCACGCCCGAGCAGCTGGTCGCCAACCTGCGCGAGTTGAAGGCGAAGCACGGCTTCACCTCGCACAAGCTGAAGGGTGGCGTCTACCCGCCCGCGCACGAGCTCGCCTGCTACCGCGCCATCGCCGCGGCGGCACCGGGCGAGCGTTTCCGCTACGACCCCAACAGCGCGCTGTCGCTGGCCGACGCCATCCACTTCGGCCAGCACATCCTCGACATCCGCAACGACTACTTCGAGGACCCGGTGTGGGGCATCCCCCAGCTCGCGCGTCTCAAGGAGTTCGTGCCGCTGCCCATCGCCACCAACACCGTGGTGGTGAACTTCGAGCAGCTCGCCGCCAACATCCGCGCCGGCGGCGTCGACGTGGTGCTGCTGGACACGACGTTCTGGGGCGGGATCCGGCCCTGCATCAAGGCCGCCGGCGTGTGCGAGACCATGGGCCTCGGCGTCGCGGTGCACAGCTCGGGCGAGCTCGGCATCCAGCTCGCCACCATGCTGCACATGGGCGCCGTGGTGCCGAACCTCGGCTACGCCGCCGACGCGCACTACCACCACCTCGTCGACGACGTCATCGAGGGCGGGCTGATGCGCTACGAAAAGGGTGCGATCCGCGTGCCCGACGCGCCGGGGCTCGGGGTGAAGCTCGACCGCGACAAGCTCGCGCGCTACCACGCGCTGTACCGCGAGCTCGGCGGCTATCCCTACGACCGCGACCCCGGCCGACCCGGCTGGTTCCCGCACATCCCCAACAACAACTGGGCCGATCCCGCGCGCTCGATCAGCCCGAAGCTCCGCTAGCGCCGCGAAGGCCGCGCGGGCTCCCGAACGAAGGCAGGCCATGGCAGGACGACTCGAAGGCAAGACGGTGTTCGTGACCGCGGCGGGCCAGGGCATCGGCCGGGCGGCGGTCGAGGCGATGGCGCGCGAGGGCGCGACGGTGCACGCCACCGACGTCGACGCCGCGCTGCTCGAAGGTGCGTACAAGGGCGTGGGCAATGTCGTCGCGCAGCGCCTCGACGTGCTCGACGACGACGCGGTGAAGCGATACCTGGGCGGCCTGCCCGCGCTCGACGCCATGTTCAACTGCGCGGGCCACGTGCACCACGGCACGATCCTCGACTGCGCGCCCAAGGACTGGGACTTCAGCGTCAACCTCAACGTGCGCGCGATGTACGTCGCCATCCGCGCCGCGCTGCCGGCGATGCTGTCGCGCTTCGAGCGCGACGGGAGGCCCGCGTCGATCATCAACATGGCCTCGGTATGCGGCTCGCTCAAGGGCCTTCCCAACCGCTTCATCTACGGCACCAGCAAGGCGGCGGTGGTGGGCCTCACCAAGTCGGTCGCGGCCGATTTCGTGCAGAAGGGCGTGCGCTGCAACGCCATCGCACCCGGCACGGTGGATACGCCCTCGCTCGCCGGGCGCATCAACGCCTTCGCCGACCCCGTCGAGGCTCGCAAGGCCTTCATCGCGCGCCAACCCATGGGGCGGCTCGCCAAGGCCGAGGAGATCGCGCCCATCGTCGTCTACCTCGCCTCCGACGAGTCGCTTTTCGCCTCGGGGCAGGTATTCTCCGTCGACGGCGGAATGACCATCTGATGCGGCACCGCCGCGCGCTGCCACGAATCCGCGCCTCGCGCGCGACCCACACCACGAGGAGACACCGATGAAGCTCGTCCGCTACGGCCCGCTCGGCCGCGAGAAACCCGGCATGATCGACGCCGAAGGGAAGCTCCGCGACCTTTCCAAGAAGGTCAAGGACATCGACGGGGAGGCGCTCGCCCCCGCGTCGCTGGCCAAGCTGCGCAAGCTCGACCCGAAGAAGTTGCCGCTGGTGAAGGGCAAGCCGCGCCTCGGCGCCTGCGTGGCCACGCCACCCAAGTTCCTCGCCATCGGCCTCAACTACGTCGACCACGCCAAGGAGTCGGGAAACCCCATACCCGACCACCCGGTGCTGTTCTTCAAGGCCGAGACCTCGATGTGCGGCCCCAACGACAACACCATCATGCCGCCGGGCTCGACGCAACTCGACTGGGAGATCGAGCTCGGCATCGTCATCGGCAGCAAGGCGCGGCATGTCGCCGAGAAGGACGCGATGCGCTACGTCGCCGGCTATTGCCTGATCAACGACGTCTCCGAGCGCATGTTCCAGATGAAGCGCAGCGGCACCCAGTGGGGCAAGGGCAAGAGCTACGACAGCTTCGGCCCGACGGGGCCGTGGATGGTCACCCGCGACGAGATCAAGGACGTGCAGAACCTCGGCATGTGGCTCGACGTCAACGGCGAGCGCCGCCAGACCGGCAACACCAGCACCATGATCTTCGGCGTGGCGAAACTCGTCTCCGACCTGTCCAACTACCTGACGCTGCTGCCGGGGGACGTCATCACCACCGGCACCCCGCCCGGCGTGGGGCTCGGCATGAAGCCGCCGACGTTCCTGTCGGTGGGCGACGTGGTGACGCTGGGCATCGACGGCCTGGGCACGCAAAAGCAGAAGGTCGTCGCCGCGCGCAAGCGCTGACGGTCATCCCCGCGCTGGTCATCCCTGCGCTGGTCATCCCCGCGAAAGCGGGGATGACGAAGTTCAGGCGAAGGGCGCGCGCGAATTGTTTATGCTTCGCGTTGTCTGACGCCTTCGACCGGCCATGAACGACGCGACGCGCCAATCCTCGCGGGACGAGCACCTGTGGCCGTCCCTCGAGCCCTTTGCCACGGGCCGCCTGCCCGTCGATGCGCGTCATACGCTGTACTGGGAGCAATGCGGCAACCCGCAGGGTGTGCCGGTGGTCTTCGTGCACGGCGGGCCCGGGGGCGGCGTGCTCCCGCACCACCGCCGCTACTTCGACCCGGCGCACTGGCGCATCGTGCTCTTCGACCAGCGCGGCGCGGGGCGCTCGACGCCCTATGCCGACGTCACCGACAACACCACCTGGCACCTCGTCGCCGACATGGAACGGCTGCGCGCCGCGCTCGGCGTCGAACGCTGGACACTGTTCGGGGGCTCCTGGGGCTCCACGCTTTCGCTCGCCTACGCCGAGGCGCACCCGGCGCGGGTCAGCGGCCTGGTGCTGCGCGGCATCTTCCTGGGCAGCCTCGCGGAAATCGGCTGGTTCATGCACGGCGCCCGGCATTTCTTCCCCGAGGCCTGGGGCGCCTTCGAGGCCTACATCCCCGAGGACGAGCGCGACGACCTCCTCGACGCCTACCACCGCCGCCTGACCTCGGACGATCCCGAGGTGCACCTGCCGGCGGCGCGCGCCTGGGACGGCTACGAAACCGCCTGCTCGTCGCTCATCCCGCTCGCCGCCGAGTCCGCCAGCGCCAAGGCCTCGCTGGCCATCGCGCGGCTCGAGGCGCATTACTTCGTCAACCGCGCCTTCCTCGCCGAAGGCGAGCTCGTCGACAACCTGCAACGGATACGCCATCTGCCCGCGATCATCGTGCAGGGACGCTACGACGTCGTGTGCCCGCCCGTGACCGCGGAAGCGCTGTCGCGCGCCTGGCCCGAGGCCGAGTACGTCGTCGTTCCCGACGCCGGGCACTCGGCACGCGAGCCCGGCATCGCGCGCGAGCTGGTCTCGGCCGTCGAGCGCATGAAGATCCGTGCGCGCTAGGACCACAGTCGCCGCGGCGGCCGCGCTGGCGCTTTCGCTGCACGCGGCGCTGGCATTCGCGCAGACCGTGCCGACCGCGCAACCCGCGTCGATCGGCCGGCCGCGCATCGGCCTCGTACTGTCGGGCGGCGGCGCGCGCGGCATCACCCACATCGGCGTGCTCAAGGTGCTGGAGGAGATGCGCATCCCCGTCGACACCATCGCGGCGACCAGCATGGGCTCGATCGTCGGCGGCCTGTACGCGGCGGGCTACGACTCCCAGGCACTGGCCACCGAGGTCAAGAAGATCGACTGGCCGTCGATGTTCTCGGACTCCCCGCCGCGCGCCGACCTGACGCTGCGCCACAAGACCTACGAGGCGCGCTACTCGCTGCCCATCCAGCTCGGCATCGACAAGGACGGCATCGAGGTCTTCAAGGGCGCGATCGCCGGGGCCAACCTCGAGCTCTGGCTGCACCGCATGACGCAGCGCGACGACCACCTGGGCTCCTTCGACGAGCTGCCCATCCCCTTCCGCGCGGTCGCCACCGACATGGTGACCGGCCGGCAGGTGGTGTTCCGCTCGGGCCCGCTGTACCAGGCGATCCGCGCCAGCATGTCGGTGCCGGGGCTGTTCGCGCCGATGGAGCTCGGCGACCGCGTCTACGGCGACGGCGGGCTGGTCAACAACCTCCCGGTCGACGTGGTGCGCGCGATGGGCGTCGACGTGGTGATCGCCGTCAACATCGGCACGCCGCTGGCCACGCGCGACCAGCTCCGCTCCATCGTGGGCTTCGCCTCGCAGTCGCTCAACATCCTCACCGAGCAGAACGTGCGCGAGCAGCTCGCGCTGCTCGGCTCGGGCGACGTGCTGATCGCGCCGGACCTGGGTGACCTCACGTTCCTGGATTTCCAGAAGGCCGACCAGCTGATCGCGCTCGGCGAGAAGGCCGCGCGCGCCGAGGCGGGCAAGCTCGCGCGCTATTCGCTCGGCGAGAGCCAGTACGCGAGCTACCTCGCCGCACGCCACCGCAATCTCGCCAACGCCAGCACCGGGCCCGTGCAATTCATCGACGTCACAGGCACCAAGGTCGTCAACCCCGCGACCATCCGCGATGCGCTCGCCAACACCGAGGGCAAGCCCTTCGATGCGGCGGCGCTGAGCCGCGACCTCGAGACCCTGTACGGCACCGGTGACTTCGACCGCATCAGCTACCGCCTGGTCGACCGCGAGGGCCGCACCGGCTTGCAGCTCGACGTCAGCGAGAACGCCCTCGGTCCCACCTACCTGCGGCTCGGCCTCAACTTCAGCAGCGACCTGCAGGGGGATGCGACGCTCAACCTGATCGGCGGGGTGAAGCGCACCTGGCTCAACAGCTGGGGGGCGCAGTTCGAGGCGAACGCGGTGCTCGGCACCGAGCGGAGCATCGGCGTGGAGCTCTACCAGCCGCTCGGTCCCGCGTCGCCGCTGTTCGTCTCGGCCTACGGAAAGGCCAAGCGCTCGCCCCAGGACCTCTTCCTCGACTCGCAGCGCATCGCCACCTACAGCCTGCTCTACGAGCCCGTGGGCGTCGACGCCGGCCTCTCGCTCGGCAACTTCGGAGAGGTCCGGGCGGGCTACCGTTACGCGCGCTACCGCGCCGACCTCGAGATCGGCCTGCCGATCTTCGGGACGGTGCGCTCGCACGAGCAGGGGCTCGCCGTGCTGGCGCGCTACGATCGCCTCGACGACCCGTGGTTCCCGACCACCGGCGCATCGGCCATGGTCGATGCGTTCGCGGGCAGGCAGACCAGCGACGGGGCGACCGCCGACGTGCAACGCGTGCGCGCCGAGGCGCAGCTTCCCGTCGCGATCACCAACAAGGCAACGCTCAGCCTCGCGGGGCGCTTCGCCTGGAATTCGCAATACGACCTGGCGCTCACCGAGGGCTACCAGCTCGGCGGCTTCCTCGACCTCTCGGGCCTGCGCAACGACCAGCTCACCGGGCGCTACCTGGGCTTCGGCCGCCTGGTCTACACCCAGCGCGTGGGCTCGCTGTCGCTGATCGGCCGCGGCGTGTATGCCGGCGCGTCGTTCGAGGCGGGCAATGCCTGGTCCGACCGCCGCGACGTTTCCTTCGGCAACCTGATCTACGCGGGCTCGCTGTTCCTCGGCCTCGACACCTACATCGGCCCCCTGTATTTCGCGTACGGCCGCGCGTCGACGGGCGACTCGACCTTCTACGTTCTGCTGGGACGGCCGTGAGCACCGGCGGCAACGCCGCCTGGCTCGCGCGGAGCCGCGCGGCCGTATGGCACCCCTGCACGCAGATGAAGCAGCACGAGACGCTGCCGCTCGTGCCGATCGCGCGCGCCGAGGGTGTGTGGCTCGTCGACCACGAGGGGCGGCGCCTGCTCGACGCGGTCTCGTCGTGGTGGGTGAACCTGTTCGGCCACGGCGAGCCGCGCATCGTCGCCGCCATCACGGCGCAGCTCGCGACGCTCGACCACGTGATGCTGGCGGGATTCACCCACGAGCCCGCGGTGCGGCTCGCCGAGCGCCTCGCGGCCCTCGCCCCGCCGGGACTCGGCCACCTCTTCTTCGCGAGCGACGGCGCCTCGGCGGTCGAGATCGCCATCAAGATGAGCGTGCACGCCTGGCGCAACACCGGCCGCCCGGCCAAGCGCCGCATCGTCCACCTCGAGGGGAGCTACCACGGCGAGACGCTGGGCGCGCTGTCGGTCACCGACGTCGCCCTGTTCCGCGACGCCTATGCGCCGCTGCTCGTCGCGCAGTCGCGCGTCGAATCACCGGTGCCGCGCGACGGCGAGTCGCCCGCCGCCGCGACGGCGCGCGCGCTGGGGGCGCTGGAGCGCCACCTCGCCGCGCATGCCGCCGACACCGCCGCGCTGATCCTCGAGCCGCTGGTGCAGGGCGCGGCGGGCATGCGCATGTACGACGCGGCCTACCTCGCCGGCGCGCGCGAGGCCTGCAGCCGGCACGGCGTCCACCTCATCGCCGACGAGATCATGACGGGCTTCGGGCGCACCGGCACGCTGTTCGCCTGCGAGGCGGCCGGCGTCTCGCCCGACCTCCTGTGCCTGTCCAAGGGCATCACCGGGGGCACGCTGCCGCTGTCGGTGGTGCTGTCGCGCGACGCCATCTTCGAGGCCTTCTACGACGACGACACCGCGCGCGGCTTCCTGCACTCGCATTCCTACAGCGGCAGCGCCGCGGCCTGCGCCGCGGCGCTGGCCGTGCTGGACATCTTCGAGCACGACGGCGTGATCGAGGCCAACCGCGCCAAGGCCGCGCGCTGGCAGGCGATGCTCGCGCCGCTGGCCGCGCAGCCGCGGGTGCGCGGCTTGCGGCAGCGTGGCATGATCGTCGCGTTCGAGGTCGACGGCGCGCGCGCGGGCTTCGCGCGCTGGTGCTTCGCCGAGGCGCTTTCGCACGGCGTGCTGCTGCGTCCGATCGGCGAGACCGTGTACTTCATGCCGCCCTATTCCATCGACGACGCGTCCTTCGCCATGCTGGTCGACGTCGCCACCGGCATCGCGGCGCGCGCATGAGCGGCATCGCGCGGGCCGCTTCTGCCGTTGCGCTGGCGTCCTCGCTCGTCCTGGCCGCCGCGGCAGCGCCTGCAGCGGCCGCGCTGCCGCGGCCCGTGGCGCGCGCCTTCCTCGACGCCCGCGTACCCCTCGCCAGCGTCTCGGTGGTGGTGCAGCGCGCGGGCGCCTCGCGCCCGCTGGTCGTGCACAACCCAGATCGCGCGCGCACGCCGGCCTCGGTGATGAAGCTCGTCACCACGCTCGCCGCGCTGGAAGTGCTGGGCCCCGACCACCGCTTCCGCACCGAGGCCTTCCTGCGCGGCAGGCTCGAGGGCGGCACGCTCGAGGGCGACCTCGTGCTCAAGGGCCACGGCGATCCCAAGATCACCATCGAGCAATGGCAGGCGCTGATGGGCGAGCTGCGCGCGCACGGCCTCGACACCATCCGCGGCGACCTCGTGCTCGACCGCAGCGACTTCAGCTTGCCGCCGCACGATCCCGCCGCCTTCGATGGCGAGCCCTTGAAGCCCTACAACGTCGGGCCCGACGCGCTGCTGGTCAACTTCAAGTCGGTGAAATTCGCGTTCGCGCCCTCCGCCGACGGTGGCGCCGTGGACATCGCCATGGAGCCTTCGATGCCCAGCGTGGCGCTCGGCAACCAGGCCACGCTCGATACCACCGCGGCCTGCGCCGACTGGCGTGGGGCGCTCGGTGCCGCGTTCCTCGACCGGCGCAACGCCGCCGCGGCGCAGTTCCGTGGGCACTATGCGCAGGATTGCGGCGCGCGCGAGTGGTATGTCGCGCTGCTCGACCACCCGCACTACGTGCACGGCATCTTCACCTGGGGATTCAACGCCGCGGGCGGCCATTTCACCGGCGCGCTGCGCGAAGGCAAGGCGCCGGCGGGTGCCGCGCCCTTCGCCGTGCTCGAGTCGCCGCCGCTCTACGACATCGTCCGCGACGTCAACAAGCTCTCCAACAACGTGATGGCGAGCCAGCTGTTCCTCGCCCTCGCGGCGGCGCGCATGCCGCTGCCCGCGACCTTCGACAAGGCCGCGAAGGTGGTCAAGCGCTGGCTGGCGTCGCAGAAGCTCGCCATGCCCGAGCTCGCCATCCACAACGGCTCGGGGCTTTCACGCGAGGACCGGATCTCCGCGGCCTCGCTGGCCAGGCTCCTCGCCGCAGCCGACGCGAGCCCCACCCGCGACGAGTTCGCGAGCTCGCTCGCCGTCGCCGCCATGGACGGCACCGTCGAGCGCCGCTTCCAGAACGGCAGCGTGGCCGGCCAGGCGCTGCTCAAGACCGGTTCGCTGGAAGGCGTGCGGTCGCTGGCAGGCTACGTGATCGACGCGCAGGGCAGGCGCTGGATCGTCGCCGCCATCGTCAACGACCCGCACGCGGCGGATGCGCGCGACGCGCTCGACGCGCTGGTGCAGTGGGTGTATGCGAACGCGGCGACCTATACGCGAGGGCCGTGACGCGCCCCGTCATCCCCGCGAAAGCGGGGACCCAGCCGTACCGCAACGGTATTGCGTCGATCCGCGCAAACATGCGTCTTGCGTCACGCTATTGCGTCGATCCGCGCAAACATGCGTCGTCGCCTCCATCGGCAAAACGTGCGACGGCCACCGGGGCTCGGTCCTCGCGATGACCCCGGCGCCGGGCCGAGCCCCGGCGTCCGCCGCGCCGATGGAGGCGACGACGCAAGCTTTGCGGCTTCCGGCGATACCGTTGCCGGTGGGCTGCCCGGGATTGCGCGGCGTTGCGTGGATGTGCCGTGCCGCGCTGAAGGCTGGGTCCCCGCTTTCGCGGGGATGACGGTGGCGGGAGGATGACGGCGCGATCGCCGCGATCTACGCGAGCAAGACCCGCGCGGGAGTTGGCGGGAGCCGCAATCGTGGCGGCCCGAGCGCATCGGCGCGACGGACGTCGGGGGAGCGGCGCTGAGCGGGGTCATCGCGAAGCCCGGTCCACCGAGGGCCGTCGCCGCTTGCCGATGTGCGACAGGCTGCTGCGATTGCGCAGATGACGCCGTACCGCAACGGCAAGGCATGGGTCCCCGCTTTCGCGGGGATGACAGGGCGGGGGGATGACGGCGCGCTACCGCCTGGCCGCCAGCGTCGCAACGACCGCCAGCGCACAGCCCACCGCGACGTCGTAGAGCCGCGCGGTCCATAGCGCCAGCGTGGGGCCCTGCTGGGGCAGCGCGGCGTCGAGCATCAGCAGCAGGAAGACCGTGAAGGTCGTGAAGCCGAGTGCGGGATTTCCCGCGAGCGCGACACGCGTGACGGCCGCGAAGGCCACGCCCGTCGCGGCGAGCGCGTAGACGTTGTGCAGCGCATGCGCGAGCACGGCGGCGAGCACGAGTCCCGCCACTGTTCCGAGCGCGTAATGCAGCGTCAGCCGCAGGCTCTCGGTGCCTTCGCGCCGCATCACCATCAGGAAGGTCGCCGCGGCCCAGTAGGGGCGCGCGAGACGCAGCTCGTCCGCGGCGAACAGCGCGATGGCTGTTCCGATCACCAGCGCGGCCGCGAAGCGCGGGTCGGGCCGGTCGAACGCGAAGGCGCGCGAGATCGCCTGGTGCCAGTCGCAAGCGTTGTGCGCGCGGAGCTCGGGCCAGCACCACCAGATCAGCGCGGGCACCACCAGCGCGACGGCGATCCCGCCCACCGCGGCGTAGAGCGCGGCGATCGGCATCGACGCCAGGTCGCCCACCAGCACGGCGATGGCGAAGAACCGCGCGATGGTGCTGATCGCCGGGCGCGTACCCGCGGCGAGGCCGACCACCGCCGCGGCGACCAGCACGACCGCCTCGCTCAGGTAACCGTGGCCGCTGTCCAGCGCGCCGGCCGCGCCACCCGCGACCATCGCAGCGCCGCCCACGGCCATGCTGGCGAGGCGCTCGCGCCGCGCGTCGCCGAAATCGCAGAGCGTGGCGAGCATGGCGCAGAACGATGCCACCACGCCCGCGTCGAACCGGCCGAGCGCGGCGCCGGCCGCGACCGGCAGGCCCGCGACCGTCGCCACGCGCAGCGCGACCACGGCGCGGAAGCGCACGTCGCCGAGCTTGAAGAGGTCGCGCTGCCAGGCGGGGATCATCGTCCGGCGGGCGTCGTCGGTCGCGCGTCCCGCGCGTCCGCGAGCGCGCTGGTCACGGCTCGCGGGCGCCGTCGCCGAACACGTCGCGCCACATCGCGTACCACGACCCCGCCATCACCGGCCCCAGCACGAACCAGCCGAGGCCGAGGGGCAGCGACGCGAGGATGGTGTAAACGAGGCCGAGCAGGCTGTAGACCAGCGCGGCGCCGAAGTTGCGCAGGCTCGCGCGGAACGACAGGCCCAGCGCCGCCAGCGGCCCGACGCCGTTGGCGATCACCAGCCCGGGGGCATACCAGAACGCCATGAGGATGAGGAAGCCGCCGACCAGCAGGAAGGGCGTGGCCACCAGCACGGTCAGCACCAGGACGGTGAGGTCGATCGAGCTCAGGTCGAGCGTATCGGTCGCGTTGAAGGCCTCGAGCCCCGCCGGGCCGACCAGCGCGGTGACCGCCGCGGCCACCAGCGCCAGCAGGACATAGCTCAGCACCACGTTGGTGACGCCGAGCACGGCGAGCGGCTTCAGGTACGGCGCGCCGAAGCCCGCGAAAAGCTGCTCGAAGCGGGGCCCCGCGCCGTCGTCCTGCGCGCGCGCGGCGATGAAGACGCCGGCGGAGAGGATGGGTGCGAGGAAGGTCGATGCGGCCTGGGCGATCGCGCCCGCGGCCTGCAGGGCGAAGGGGATCAGCACGAAGGCGACGCAGATCGCGATCCACGTGCCGGGTGCCCCCTTGAACATGTGCCAGCCCACGCGCCACCACTCGGCGCCCCGTCCGGCCGCGAGGCCGCGTATCGGTGGCAGTGGGGGTGCGTCGTCCATGGCGCGTCCTTGCGAGGCGGCTACCGGGCGGGTCACGGCCCGTCGGCAGCGCCCGTGGGCCTCTTGCAACCCGCGGGGATCGCCACCATCGTCGATTATGCCCTGCCATGGAATCGCTGCTCGCAAGCCTCGTGCACTACGGTGCCGCCTTCGTCGGCGGCAACGTCTTCCTGCAGCAGCTCGGGCTGCCCGTCCCGTCCGTCCCGACCATGATCGTCGCGGGGGCGCTCGCCGCGGGCGGCCGGCTGTCGCTGCCGGTGACGCTCGCCGCCGCGGTGCTCGCCTCGGTCGTCGCCGACCTCGTCTGGTACGCGGCGGGCCGCCGCTACGGCTATCGCGTGCTGCGCCTCCTGTGCCGCATCTCGCTGTCGCCCGACACCTGCGTGCGCGAGACCGAGGGCATCTTCGAGCGCTGGGGCTTCTACTCGCTGGTCGTGTCCAAGTTCGTGCCGGGCTTCTCGATCGTCGGGCCGCCCATCGCCGGTGCGCTGAAGATGCCGCTTCCGCGCTACCTCGCGGCTACCACGGCGAGCGCGGTGCTCTGGGCGGGCGCCGCCCTCTGCGCGGGCTGGCTGTTCGCAGGGCAGGTGGGCATGCTGCTCGCCTGGATCGCGTCGAATGCTGCGCTGGCGGCCGCCGTTGCGCTGGTCGCGCTGGCGCTGTACGTCGGCTGGAAGGCCTGGACGCGCTGGCGGCTCGCACGCCTCGTCGACATGGCGCGCATCGAGGCGCACGAGCTCGCCGCGGCCCTCGCCGAGGACCCGCAGCCCGTGGTGGTCGACGTGGGTACGACGCTGGTGCACCGCTCGCGTCCGCACATCCGCGGGGCGCGGCTGATGGACCTCGACGCCATCGCGCGCGCGGTCGAGTCCTTCCCGCACGACCGCGACATCGTCTTCTATTGCGCTTGCCCGAACGAGGCCTCGGCGCGACGGGCCGCGCAGATCTTGCGCAGCAAGGGGTTCACGCGCGTGCGTCCGCTCGCCGGCGGCATCGACGGCTGGCTCGCCGGCGGCGGCGAGGTCGAGCAGGGCGTGACGGTGGTGCTCGCGCGCGAGGCGGCGGTGCTGCGCTAGCGCCGCTAACGCGGCCGGGCGAGGCCCTCGGTGTCCACCGTGGCGGAGGTCGCGCTGGCGCGCGGCTTGCCGGGACGCACCGGCGCGTGCACGCTGGCGCGCACGAACCAGGTCTCGGTGTCGCTGTCGCGCGTCGACGTGAAGCCGTGCTCCTCGAGCAGGTGGGTGATCGCGACGGCGTGGCGCGCCGAGCGCCGCACGCGGATGTAGCGCGTCTTGCGCCCGGTGGGGGTGGCGAACAGCGCGCCCAGCATCGCCTTGCCGTGGCCCTTGCCGCGCAACGTGGTGTCGAGGCCGGCGAGCCACAGCTCGTAGGCACCGTTGAGCTCGCGGAACATCCCGAAGCCGACCGGCTCGGCGCCCGCATCGTCGTCCGCCCAGTACACGTAGCCGGGGACCGCCACCGTGGACACGCTGCCGGTGCGCTCGTTGGTGATCACGAAATAGCCGGTCTTCAGCGCCTGCCGAAGCTCGGCGAAGAAGCGCTCGGACGCCGGGGAGTTCCAGGCCAGCGAGGGGTCGAAGGCGCCGTCGCGCGCGGCGTCGCGGATCAGCGAGCGCAGCAGTGCAAGGTGGCCGATGTGGGCGGGGCGTAACATCGTCGGGACGACCGTTGGCCCAGGAGAAAGGGGTTTGCCGCCCCGACACGCTAGCCCCGCGCGAGGGTGCGCGACAGGTCGAGCCTACGAGGTGCGGCCGGGGGCTGACGGACGGTGCGGGCGGTGGGCCCCCCCCTCCCCCCCGATAGAGACAATCGGGGGCTTGTTTCGCGGGGATGACGGATCGCGCGGGGGTGACGGCTGGTCGGCCAACCGCCACCGCCGGCCGTTACAGTTGGTTGCAAAGCCCGGTGGCCAGCCGTGGCATCTTCACCGGATCTCCACGAACCATTCGCCTCCCCGGCGCTCTCTAGGGACGCCGGGGCCTTCCCGGAAGAAGAACAAGGTCATGTCCGTGCCCGACGATCCGCGAGAACCCGCTCCCGAGGACCTGCGCCACGCCGACGCCCGCAAGGGTGCGGCGGACGGTGCGCGTGGCGCCACGCCCGCGCGGCCACGCCGCTGGCGCCTCGCCATCGCGCTGGCCGTCGTGCTGGCGCTGGTCGCCGGCGCCTTCGCGATCTGGAAGGCGCGTGCGCCCGACCCCGCGGCCGGGCCCCAGGTCATGCGCCGCAACGATCCCAACGCCAAGCCCGCACCGGTTGCGGTCGCCACCGCGCAGTCGCGCGATTTCGACGTCTACCTCGACGCGCTCGGCACCGTCACGCCGCGCGCGTCGGTGACGGTGCGCTCGCGCGTCGACGGCCAACTCGCGCAGGTGCTGTTCAAGGAAGGCGACATGGTCAAGGCCGGGCAGCTCCTCGCCCAGGTCGACCCGCGCAGCTTCGAGGTGCAGCTCGCGCAGGCCAACGCTACCGCCGCCAAGGACAGGGCGCTGCTGGCGAACGCTAAGACCGACCTCGAGCGCTACCGCACGCTGCTCGCGCAGGATTCGATCGCCCGTCAGCAGGTCGACACGCAGGAATCGCTGGTGCGCCAGTACGAGGCGACCATCGCCGCCGACCAGGCGCAGGTCGACGCGGCGCAGCTCCAGCTCTCCTACACCCGCATCACCGCGCCGATCCCGGGGCGGCTCGGGCTGCGCCAGGTCGACGTCGGCAACATGATCCACGCCTCCGACGCCAATGGCCTGGTGCTGCTCATGCAGCTCACGCCCATCGACGTGGTGTTCTCGCTGCCCGAGACCAACCTGCCGGCGGTGATGCGGCGCATGCGCTCGGGCGAGGCGATGCCGGTCGACGCACGCTCGCGCGACCAGGCGACCAAGCTCGCGACCGGGCGGCTCATCACGGTCGACAACGCCATCGACACGGCCACCGGCACGGTGAAGCTCAAGGCCGAGTTCGCGAACGAGGACCAGTCGCTCTTCCCCAACCAGTTCGTCAACGTGCGCATGCGCGTCGACACGCTGAAGGACGCCGTGGTCGTGCCGACCGCGGCGGTCCAGCGCGGCACGCAGGGCACGTTCGTCTACGTCGTCGGCGCCGACAGCGTGGTGGCCTTGCGCGTGGTGCAGACGGGCCCCTCCGACGGCGAGTCGACGGTGTTGCGCAACGGCGTCAAGGCGGGCGACGTGGTGGTGGTCGACGGCGTCGACAGGCTGCGCGAAGGCCAGAAGGTCGAGACGGTGACGCGCGACACGACGGTGACGCCGACGGGCGCGCCGCGCGCGCGACGCGCGGGTGCCGGGGCGGGCGGGCCACCGGCGGGGCCGCCACCCCGCTGACGGGCGGGGGATCGACGCATGAATCCGTCGCGCCTGTTCATCCTGCGGCCGGTCGCGACCTCGCTCCTGATGGTCGCGCTGTTCCTCGCGGGCATCGTGGCCTACCGCATGCTGCCGATCTCGGCGCTGCCCGAGGTCGACTATCCGACGATCCAGGTCGTCACGCTCTACCCGGGCGCCAGCCCCGACGTGATGACCTCGTCGGTGACGGCGCCGCTCGAGCGCCAGTTCGGCCAGATGCCGGGGTTGAACCAGATGTCGTCGGCGAGCTCGGGCGGCGCGTCGGTGATCACGCTGCAGTTCAGCCTCGACGTGTCGCTCGACACCGCCGAGCAGGAAGTGCAGGCGGCGATCAACGCCGCGGGCAACCTCCTTCCGACCGACCTTCCGCAGCCGCCGATCTACAGCAAGGTGAACCCGGCCGACGCGCCGATCCTCACCCTCGGCATCACCTCGGCGACGCTGCCGCTGCCCAAGCTCGAGGACCTGATCGACACGCGCGTCGCGCAGAAGATCTCGCAGCTCCCCGGCGTGGGCCTCGTCAGCATCGGCGGCGGCCAGCGGCCCGCCGTGCGCGTGCAGGCCAACCCGCGCGCGCTGGCCGCGCAAGGCCTGTCGATGGAGGACCTGCGTACCGCCATCGCCAACGCCAACGTCAACCAGGCCAAGGGCAGCTTCGACGGGCCGTCGCGCGCGTCGACCATCGACGCCAACGACCAGCTGAAGAGCGCCGACGAGTACCGCAACCTGATCGTCGCCTACCGCAACAACGCGCCGGTGCGCGTGCGCGACGTGGCGCAGGTCGTCGACGGGCCCGAGAACGCCTGGCTGCACGCCTGGGCCAACGACCACCCCGCGGTGATCCTCAACATCCAGCGCCAGCCGGGGGCCAACGTGATCTCGGTGGCCGACTCGGTGAAGGCGCTCTTGCCCACGCTCAAGGCCTCGCTGCCCGCCGACGTCGACGTGGAGCTCCTCACCGACCGCACCACGACCATCCGCGCCTCGGTGCACGACGTGCAGATCGAGCTCGCGTTCGCCGTCTCGCTGGTGGTGGCGGTGATCTTCGTGTTCCTGCGCAGCTGGTCCGCCACCATCATCCCGTCCATCGCCGTGCCGCTGTCGCTGGTGGGCACCTTCGGGGTGATGCTGCTCGCCGGCTTCTCGATCAACAACCTGACGCTGATGGCGCTGACCATCGCCACGGGCTTCGTGGTCGACGACGCCATCGTGATGATCGAGAACATCGCGCGCCACCTCGAGGCGGGCGAGACGCCGATGAACGCGGCGTTGAAGGGTGCAGGCGAGATCGGCTTCACCATCATCTCGCTGACCATCTCGCTGATCGCGGTGCTGATCCCGCTCCTGTTCATGCGCGAGGTGGTCGGGCGCCTGTTCCGCGAGTTCGCGATCACGCTGGCGGTGGCGATCCTCATCTCGGCGGTGATCTCGCTGACGCTGACGCCGATGATGGCGGCGCGGCTCTTGCGCCACACGCCGCCCGAGCAGCAGGGGCGGCTGTACCGCAAGACCGGAGAGTGGTTCGACCGCGTGATCGCGCGCTACGCGCGCATGCTCGACTGGGTGCTGGACCGCCAGCGCGCCACGCTCGCCGTCGCGGTCGGCACGCTGGCGCTCACCGGCATCCTGTACGTGGTCGTGCCCAAGGGCTTCTTCCCCGAGCAGGACACCGGCGTGATCCAGGCCATCACCGAGGCGCCGCAGACGGTGTCGTTCGCCGCCATGGCCGAGCGGCAGCAGGCGCTGGCCAAGGCGCTGCTCGCCGACCCCGCGGTGGCGAGCCTCTCGTCCTACATCGGCATCGACGGCCAGAACACCACGCTCAACAGCGGCCGGATGCTGATCAACTTGAAGCCCAAGTCGCAGCGCGACCGCGACATCGGCGTCATCATGCGGCGCCTCGCCCAGCGCGCCCAGGACGTCGCGGGCATCGGCGTGTTCATGCAGCCGGTGCAGGACCTGACCATCGAGGACCGCGTCAGCCGCACCCAGTACCAGTTCACGCTCGAATCGGCCGACCAGGACGCGCTGTACACCTGGACGCCGAAGCTGGTGGAGAAGCTCGGCGCCTCGAACCGCCTGTCGGGTGTCGTCAGCGACATCCAGGACCGGGGCCTGCAGGCCTATGTGGTGATCGACCGCGATGCCGCCGGCCGCCTCGGCATCACGCCGGCCATCGTCGATGCCGCGCTGTACAACGCCTTCGGCCAGCGGCTCATCTCCACCATCTTCACGCAGGCCAACCAGTACCGCGTGGTGCTGGAGATCGACCCGTCGATGCAGCGCGGCCCCGCCACCCTGAACGACATCTACGTGCCCGCCCAGGGGGGCTCGCAGGTGCCGCTGTCGAGCATCGCCCGCGTCGAGGAGCGCAGTGCGCCGCTCGCCATCAACCACCTGGGCCAGTTCCCCGCGGCGACGGTGTCGTTCAACCTCGCGCCGGGCGCATCGCTCGGCGAGGCGGTGGCTGCGGTGCGCGATGCCGAGGCCGCGCTCGGCATGCCGGCGTCGATCACCACGCGCTTCCAGGGCGCGGCGCTCGCCTTCCAGGCCTCGCTCGACAACACGCTGCTGCTGATCCTCGCCGCCATCGTCACCATGTACATCGTGCTGGGCGTGCTCTACGAGAGCTACATCCACCCGGTGACCATCCTGTCGACGCTGCCTTCGGCGGGCCTGGGCGCGCTGCTCGCGTTGCTGCTCACCGGCAACGACCTCGGCATCATCGCGGTGATCGGCATCATCCTCCTGATCGGCATCGTCAAGAAGAACGCGATCATGATGATCGACTTCGCGCTCGAGGCCGAGCGCAACGAGGGCCGCACGCCGCGCGAGGCCATCCGCGAGGCCTGCCTCTTGCGCTTCCGGCCGATCATGATGACGACCATGTCGGCGCTGCTGGGCGCGCTGCCGCTGATGCTCGGCACCGGCGTCGGCTCCGAGCTCCGCCATCCGCTGGGGCTCGTCATGGTGGGCGGGCTGATCGTCAGCCAGGCGCTGACGCTGTTCACCACGCCGGTGGTGTACCTGTGGTTCGACGGCCTCGCGCAGTCCTGGCGCAGGCGCCGCGAGGCGGCCGACGCGCGCAGGGGGGGCCATGGGGGCGGTGGGCCGGTGGGTCCCCGCTTGCGCGGGGATGACCGGGCGCTGGAGGGCGAGGCGCCGTGAACGCGCTGCGCGGGGTGCTACAGGCGACGGGCTTCAACCTGTCGCGGCCGTTCATCGAGCGGCCGGTGGCGACCACGCTCCTCACGCTGGGCATCGCGCTGGCGGGCGCGATGTCGTTCGGCCTCTTGCCGGTCGCGCCGCTGCCGCAGGTCGACTTCCCGACCATCTCGGTGAGCGCGCAGATGGCCGGCGCCTCCCCCGAGACCATGGCCGCGACGGTGGCGACGCCGCTCGAGCGCGCGCTCGGGCGCATCGCCGGCGTGACCGAGATGACCTCGTCGTCGTCGCAGGGCTCCACCAACATCATCCTGCAGTTCGACCTCGCGCGCGACATCGACGGCGCGGCGCGCGACGTGCAGGCGGCGATCAACGCTTCGCGCTCGATGCTGCCCACGGGGCTGCGCGGCAACCCGACCTACCGCAAGGTCAATCCCGCCGACGCGCCGATCATGATCCTCGCGCTCACGTCCAAGACGCTGACGCGCGGCCAGATGTACGACGCCGCATCGACGATCCTGGCGCAGAAGGTCGCGCAGATCGACGGCGTCGGCCAGGTGCAGGTCGGCGGCGCGTCGCTGCCTGCCGTGCGCGTCGAGATCAACCCGCATGCGCTCAACCAGTACGGCATCAGCCTCGAGCAGGTGCGCACGACCATCACCGCGACCAACGCCAACCGGCCGAAGGGCGCCGTCGAGGACGGCGACCTGCGCTGGCAGGTCGGTGCCAACGACCAGGCGCGCAAGGCCGCCGAGTACGCGCCGCTGGTCATCCGCTGGCAGGACGGCGCGGCGGTGCGCATCCGCGACATCGCCGAGGTCGTCGACTCGGTCGAGGACCTGCGCAACGCCGGCTCGGCCAACGGCGAGCCCTCGGTGCTGCTGATCATCAGCCGCCAGCCGGGTGCCAACATCATCGAGACCATCGACCGCGTGCGCGAGATCCTCCCGTCGCTGCAGGCCGCGATCCCCAGCGCCATCGACGTCAAGGTGGTGATGGACCAGACCACCACCATCCGCGCCTCGCTGCACGAGGTCGAGCGCGCGCTGGTGATCGCCATCGGGCTGGTGATCGTCGTGGTGTTCGCCTTCCTGCGCAACGTGCGCGCGGCGCTGATCCCCTCGATCGCGGTGCCGGTATCGCTGCTCGGCACCTTCGGCGTCATGTACCTCGCGGGCTTCTCGCTCAACAACCTGACGCTGATGGCGCTGACCGTCGCCACGGGCTTCGTAGTCGACGACGCGATCGTGGTGCTCGAGAACGTGTCGCGGCACATCGAGGAGGGCATGAAGCCGTGGAACGCGGCGCTGGCCGGCGCGCGCGAGGTCGGCTTCACCGTGGTGTCGATGAGCATCTCCCTCTGCGCCGTGTTCATTCCCATCCTGATGATGGGCGGCATCGTCGGGCGCCTGTTCCGCGAGTTCGCGGTGACGCTGTCGGCGGCCATCGGCGTGTCGCTGCTGGTGTCGCTGACCACCACGCCGATGATGTGCGCGCGCATCCTCAAGGCGCGCCCGCCGCGCGCCGAGCCGCGCTGGTCGAAAGCGTTCGCGCGCGCCTTCGACGGCCTCACCGAGGCCTACCGCGACTCGCTGGCGGTGGTGCTGCGCCACGGCGTCGTCACCATGGTCGTGCTCGCGCTCACCATCGCGCTGAACGTCTGGCTGTACGTCGCCATCCCCAAGGGCTTCTTCCCGCAGCAGGACAACGGCCGCATGATGGGCTTCATCGAGGCCGACCAGGGCTCGTCGTTCCAGTCGATGCAGGTCAAGATGACGCAGTTCCTGGACATCGTGAGGACCGACCCCGCGGTGGAGAACGTCGTCGCCTTCACCGGCGGCGGCCGGCGCAACGGCGGCTTCATGTTCGTCACCCTGAAGCCGCTCAAGCAGCGCGGCGTCAGCGCCGACCGCGTGGCGGCGCGGCTGCGCCAGCAGACCGCGGGCGTGGCGGGCGCGAGCCTTTTCCTCGTGCCGGCGCAGGACATCCGCGTCGGCGGCCGCTCCGCGCAGGCCTCCTACCAGTACACGCTGCAGGCCGACGACCTGGCCGAGCTGCGACTGTGGGAGCCGCGCATCCGCTACGCGCTGTCGCAGCTCCCCGAGCTCGTCGACGTCAACACCGACGCGCAGGACAAGGGCGTGCAGACCACGCTCACCATCGACCGCGACGCCGCCGCGCGGCTCGGGCTCTCGCCCAGGGACATCGACACCGTGCTCAACGACGCCTTCGGCCAGCGCCAGGTGTCGACCATCTACAACCCCCTCAACCAGTACAAGGTGGTGATGGAGGTCGCGCCGCAGTACTGGCAGAGCCCCGAGGCGCTGAAGGACGTCTATGTGTACTCGTCCGAGGGCAAGGCCGTGCCGCTGATGTCGTTCGCGCGCTTCGGCCCCACCAACACGCCGCTGGCGGTCAACCACCAGGGGCAGTTCGCCGCGTCGACCATCGCCTTCAGCCTGCCCGAAGGCGTGTCGCTGTCGCAGGCGCAGGCCGCGATCGACGACGCGATCGCCAAGCTCGGCGTGCCCAATAGCGTGCACGGCGGCTTTGCCGGGACGGCGCGCGCCTTCCAGCAGGGGCTCGCCAGCCAGCCCTGGCTGATCCTCGCCGCGCTCGTCACCGTGTACATCGTGCTGGGCATCCTCTACGAGAGCTACGTGCACCCGCTGACCATCCTGTCGACGCTGCCCTCGGCGGGCGTCGGTGCACTGCTCGCGCTGATCGTGTTCCGCATCGAGTTCAGCCTGATCGCGCTGATCGGCGTGATCCTGCTCATCGGCATCGTCAAGAAGAACGCGATCATGATGGTCGACTACGCGATTTCGGTGGAGCGCGAGCGCGGGCTGCCGCCGCGGGAGGCGATCTTCGAGGCCTGCCTGCGGCGCTTCCGCCCGATCATGATGACCACGCTCGCGGCGCTGCTCGGCGCACTTCCGCTGGCGATCGGCTTCGGCGAAGGCGCCGAGCTTCGCCAGCCCCTCGGCATTTCCATCGTCGGTGGCCTCATGCTCTCGCAACTGCTCACGCTGTACACGACGCCCGTCGTCTACCTCTACCTCGACCGGCTGCGCCTGTGGTGCCTGTCGCGTTTCTCGCGCAAGGGCGCGGCGCCGGCGTGCGGCGTCGCCGTGGAGGCATCGCCATGAGGCGCACCATGGGCCGTCGCGCCGGCGCCGGCCGCATCGCGGGCCCGTGCGCATCGCTCGCGGTGCTCGCGATCCTCGCGGCAGCGCTTGCCGGGTGCACCGTCGGCCCCGATTACGTGCGCCCGGACGCCCCGGCGCCCGCGGCCGACACCTGGAAGGAGGGCGGCGGCTGGAAGCTCGCCACGCCCTCCGACCACCTGCCGCTGCACGCCTGGTGGACGATCTACGGCGATCCCAAGCTCGACGAGCTCGAGCGCGAAGCCATGCAGAACAACCAGGACGTGGTCGCCGCCGCGGCGCGCTATCGCGAGGCCGATGCGCTGCTCGCCCAGGCGCGCTCGGGGCTCCTGCCCTCCGTGGGGCTTGGCGCGAGCGCGGGCCGCTCGCGCGGCCCGCAGTCGGGCACCAACAACGCGGTCGGCGCCACCATCGACGCGTCGTGGGAAGTCGACCTGTGGGGGCGCGTGCGCCGTGGCGTCGAGGCGAGCGAGGCGAGCCGCACGGCCAGCGCCGCCGACCTCGAGTCCGCGCGGTTGTCCATCACCGCGTCGCTCGCCTCGGCGTACTTCTCGCTGCGCGTGGTCGACTCGGGCCAGCGCCTGCTCGACCGCACCGTCGAGGCCTACCAGCAGACGCTGACGCTGACCACCAACCGCTACCAGGCGGGGGTGGTGGCGCGCGCCGACGTGGTGCAGGCCGAGACGCAGCTCAAGGGCGCGCAGGCGCAGGCCGTCGACAACCACGTCACGCGCGCGCAGTTCGAGCACGCCATCGCCGTGCTGATGGGGCGCCCACCCGCGAGCTTCTCGCTCGCCGTCGCCGACGACTTGACCGCGCCGCCGGCCATCCCCGGCGTGCTGCCTTCGGAGCTCCTCGAGCGCCGGCCCGACATCGCGGCGGCCGAGCGCCGCATGGCCGCCGCCAACGCCGAGATCGGCGTGGCGACGGCGGCCTTCTTCCCCGCGCTTTCGCTGTCGGCGAGCGGCGGCTACGCCAACACCTCGTTCAACAACCTGCTGTCGGGCTCGAACCTCGCGTGGGCCATCGGCGCGAACCTCGCGCAGCCGCTGTTCGACGCGGGCCTGCGCAAGGCGCAGCGCGACGCGACGCTGGCGGCCTACGACGAGTCGATCGCCGCCTACCGCTCCACGGTGCTCACCGGCTTCCAGGAGGTCGAGGACAATCTCGCCACGCTCGCCTACCTCGACGACATGGCGAGGATCCAGGCCGAGGCCGTGGCCGCCGCGCGCCGCTCGCTCGAGCTCACCACCAACCAGTACAAGGCCGGCATCGTCGGCTTCGTCAACGTCGTCACCGCGCAGGCCACGCTGTTCGACAACGAGCGCACCGCGGTCGTGCTGCGCGGCCGCCAGTGGCAGGCCAATGTTGCGCTGGTCAAGGCGGTCGGCGGCGGATGGGATGCCACCCAGCTCGCGTCGGCGCGCTGAACAAGGAGGAACCATGGCAGCCCCCAGGTCGAAAGTGATCATCACCTGCGCCGTCACCGGCTCGATCCACACGCCGACGATGTCGGATGCCTTGCCGATCACGCCCGCCCAGATCGCCGAGCAGGGCATCGCCGCGGCGAAGGCGGGTGCTGCGATCCTGCACCTCCACGCACGCGATCCCGTCGACGGCAAGCCCACGCCCGATCCCAAGGTGTTCATGCAGTTCCTGCCGGTGATCCGCGATGGCTGCGACGCGATCATCAACATCACCACCGGCGGCGGCCACAACATGACGGTGCAGCAGCGGCTCGAGGCCCCGCTCGCCGCCAAGCCCGAGATGGCGTCGTTCAACATGGGCTCGATGAACTTCGGGCTCTACCCGATGCTCGCGCGCTATCCCGAGTTCAAGTTCCCGTGGGAGCCCCAATACCTCGAGGCGAGCCGCGACTTCATCTTCCGCAACACCTTCAAGGACATGGAGTTCACGCTGCGCGAGCTCGGCGAGGGCTGCGGCACGCGCTTCGAGTTCGAGTGCTACGACGTCGGGCACCTCTACAACCTCGCCCACCTCGTCGACCGCAAGCTCGTCAAGCCGCCGTTCTTCGTGCAGACCATCTTCGGCATCCTCGGCGGCATCGGTGCCGATACCGAGAACCTGGTGCACATGCGCAGGATCGCCGAGAAGCTCTTCGGCGACGACTACCACTGGTCGGTGCTGGCGGCGGGGCGCCACCAGATGGGCCTGCTGACCGTCGGCGCGCAGATGGGCGCGCACACGCGCGTGGGGCTCGAGGACAGCCTCTACCTCGGCCGCGGGCGGATGGCGAAGTCCAACGCCGAGCAGGTGGAGAAGATCGCCCGCATCCTGGGCGAACTCTCGCTCGAGGTCGCTTCGCCTGCCGAGGCGCGGGCCATGCTGCAGCTCAAGGGAGGCGACCGGGTGGGCTTCTAGGCGGCGCGGCGGGCACCAGCGCCGCCCCGGCGTCGCGGAGAAGCCGCTTGAATTCCGGCGACGCGCGGATGATCTCGCCGGCCGCGGCGCGCAGGCGATCCACCGCCTCCGGCGGCAGCGTGAAGCTGGTCGGCAGCGCGTTCAGGTAATCGAACTCGGCCTTGTCCTGCAGCGCGGCGAACGAGACGTCGATGGCGTAGATCTCGGCCTCGGGCGCGCGCACCAGCTTCGCCACCGCCGGGTCGGTGTTGGCCTTCATGGCCGCGGAGGCGCGGAGCTCGCGGGCGACGCGCCACCCTGCGGCGGTGTCCTTCAGGAGCTCGACCGCCTCGTAGGAATACTGGTCGATCGGCGTGCCGGCGGCCTTCATCATGATGTCGATCGGCCCTGGCGCCGACTCGGACTCGTCCCAGCGCGTGGGCGGCGACGACAGTGAATTGACCACGAACACGATGATGCGCCGGGCGGCGGCGAGCGGCGTGGGCCGCGCGTCGGCGATCGGCGGGTTCACGGGGCGCGTGGCGCAGCCGCCCGTCACGAGGGCCAGCAGCAGCGCAAGCAGGGTGGCGGGGCGAAGCATCGGCGATGGGGCGGGAGCGAACTCGGGATGGGGCGGCGGAGCGTCGACGGGGCGGCCGGCGCGCGGAGCCGCGAGCTTAGCGATCCGCGGTGCGCGCATCAACCCGGCAGGGCCGCCGCGGGCGAAGCAGGGGCCGGCGAGAAAAAGTCGTCCCGACGGGTTGATGTTCATCGCCAGACGACCTATTATTAGCACTCGTATCCGGTGAGTGCTAACAGCGCGCTCGGCGGGCGGGCCGAAACCCGCCTCCTGCGCCCATCGTTCCCGGATCCCATTCGCAGGACGGGCCGCCCCCGGCCCATTACAAGCCAACCAACAGGAGTGAGTACTCACATGAAACTCAAACCTCTGCACGACCGCGTGATCGTCAAGCGGCTCGAAGAAGAGCGTAAATCGGCCGGCGGCATCGTCATCCCCGACACCGCCGCGGAAAAGCCCTCGATGGGGGAGGTGGTTGCGGTCGGTCCCGGCAAGACGGACGACAACGGCAAGCTCCAGCCCATGGGCGTGAAGGCCGGCGACAAGGTCCTGTTCGGCAAGTACTCGGGCCAGGAATTCAAGATGGACGGCGCCGACCTGCTGCACATGCGGGAAGACGACATCATCGGCATCGTCGCCTGACCGGCGCGGCCCTCTAGAAGAATCCAGGAGAAACGAATATGGCAGCCAAGGACGTCCGCTTCGGCGAGAACGTACGCAACAAGATGGTGAATGGCGTGAACGTGCTCGCCAACGCCGTCAAGGTGACGCTCGGCCCCAAGGGCCGCAACGTCGTGCTCGAGCGCAGCTTCGGCGCCCCGACCATCACCAAGGACGGTGTGTCGGTCGCGAAGGAAATCGAGCTCAAGGACAAGTTCGAGAACATGGGCGCGCAGATGGTCAAGGAAGTCGCGTCCAAGACCTCCGACGTCGCCGGTGACGGCACGACGACGGCCACCGTGCTCGCGCAATCGATCGTGACCGAAGGCATGAAGTACGTCGCCGCCGGCATGAACCCGATGGACTTGAAGCGCGGCATCGACAAGGCCGTGGTCGCGGTCATCGACGAGCTCAAGAAGATCAGCAAGCCCTGCTCGACGTCGAAGGAAATCGCGCAGGTCGGCTCGATCTCGGCCAACGCCGACGAGTCGATCGGCAAGACCATCGCCGAGGCGATGGACAAGGTCGGCAAGGAAGGCGTGATCACCGTCGAGGACGGCAAGGGCCTCGAGAACGAGCTCGACCTCGTCGAGGGCATGCAGTTCGACCGCGGCTACATCTCGCCGTACTTCATCAACCAGCCCGAGAAGCAGACCGCGGTGCTGGAAGACCCGTACATCCTCCTGCACGACAAGAAGGTCTCGAACATCCGCGACCTGCTGCCCGTGCTCGAAGCCGTCGCCAAGGCCGGCAAGCCGCTGCTGATCATCGCCGAGGACGTCGACGGCGAGGCGCTCGCCACGCTGGTGGTGAACAACATCCGCGGCATCCTCAAGACCGTCGCGGTCAAGGCGCCGGGCTTCGGTGATCGCCGCAAGGCGATGCTCGAGGACATCGCGATCCTGACCAACGGCACGGTGATCGCCGAGGAACTCGGCCTCAAGCTCGAGAACGCCACGGTCAAGGACCTGGGCCGTGCCAAGCGCGTCGAAGTCGCCAAGGAAGACACGACCATCATCGACGGCGCCGGCGAAAAGGCGTCGATCGAGGCTCGCGTGAAGAACATCCGCACGCAGATCGACGAGGCGACCTCGGACTACGACAAGGAAAAGCTGCAGGAACGCGTGGCCAAGCTCGCCGGCGGCGTGGCGGTGATCAAGGTGGGTGCCGCGACCGAAGTCGAGATGAAGGAAAAGAAGGCCCGCGTCGAGGACGCGCTGCACGCCACGCGCGCGGCCGTCGAGGAAGGCATCGTCCCGGGCGGCGGCGTGGCGTACCTGCGTGCACGTGCCAACGTCAAGGGCTTGAAGGGCGCCAACCCCGACCAGGACGCCGGCATCAAGATCGTGCTGCGTGCGGTCGAGGAGCCGCTGCGGATGATCGTGCAGAACGCCGGTGACGAGCCCTCGGTGGTCATCAACAAGGTCGTCGAAGGCAAGGGCAACTACGGCTTCAACGCGGCCACGGGCGAGTACGGCGACATGGTCGAGATGGGCGTGCTGGACCCGACCAAGGTCACGCGCTTCGCGCTGCAGAACGCGGCCTCGGTCGCGTCGCTGATGCTCACGACCGACGCGATGGTCGCCGAGCTGCCGAAGGACGAGAAGCCGATGGGTGGCCCCGGCGGCGGCATGGGCGGCATGGGCGACATGGACATGTAACGCCTCGCGCGTCATCCCCGCGAAAGCGGGGATCCGCGACAAGCAAAAAGCCCGGCTTCGGTCGGGCTTTTTGTTGGTATCCAGCGTCCAGCGAGGGATCCCCGCTTTCGCGGGGATGACAGTGGGCCGGCGCGAGGATGACAGTGGGCCGGCGCGAGGATGACAGTGGGCCGGCGCGAGAATGACAGTGGGCCGGCGCGGGGATGACGACGGTCAGGGCAGCGCGACGCGCAGCTCGAGCCCGTAGGTCGTGAGCCCCTGGTTGGGCTTCTTGATGTCGGCGTTGGAGCGGTGCTCGGCGAAGGCCGCGAGCTGGAAGCGCTTCGCCTCGTCGAGCACGAAGCCGGTCGACAGCCGTTCGTGGAAGTTGAGCGCGCCCCCCATGTCGCGGTCGCCGACCGAGCGGCGCGTCTGCACGATGCCGCCCAGCCCGAGCTCGACGAAGGGGTCCCAGCGCGACTCGGCGGCGAGCTTCCAGTGCAGGATCCCGAGGAGGCTCGCGTCCCAGGCGACGTCGTTCACCGACTGCGAGCCGCGGCTGTTGAGGTAGCCCACGTCGACCTGCCAGCGTGGCTCGGCGCGGATGGCGCCGAACCAGTCGCAGCAGCCCGGCTTCCAGTGGACGCCGAGCTGCAGGCGGTTGAGGCCCTGGCCCGTGCCGCCCGCGGCCGTGAACCAGGCATCGTCGGCGGCCGCGCCCGGCGAGACGACGACGGCGAGCGCCAGCGCGGCGGTGGCGAGGACATTGCGCATCAATGGACTCCGTAAGCGTTGCACCCGCTGTGCACGAACGATTTCGCACGCCGGGGGCGCCCCCGCGGGCATTCTACCGTCGGATATGCCCTCGGGCGCTCAGGCGACCAGCAGGCCGAGCTCGTGCGCCGCGGCGCCCAGCGGCGGCACCAGCGTCGCCTGCATGTCGGCGATCGACATGCGCGTCGCCTGCACGCTGATGTTGATCGCGGCGACCACGCGCCCTCGGGCGTCGCGCACCGGCACGCCGATCGAGCGCAGGCCGATCTCGAGCTCCTGGTCGACGATCGCGAAGGGCTTGCCGCGCAGCGACTCGACCAGCGCCTTGAGCCTGGCGCGCGAGGTCAGCGTGCGGTCGGTATAGGGGACGATCTCGACGCGCGCGAAGTAGGCGTCGAGCTCGGCGGCGCCGAGGCCTGCGAGCTGCACGCGTCCCATCGACGTGCAGTACGCAGGGAGGCGGCTCCCCACGGTGAGGTCGATGGACATGATGCGCGACGAGGTGCGCGAGCGCGCGAGGTACAGGATCTCGTCGCCGTCGAGGATCGACATCGAGCAGGACTCGTGCACGGTGTCGCTGACATGGTCGAGGATGGGCTGCGCCGACGATGCGAGCGGGCTCGACGTCAGGTACGCATGCCCCAGCGCCAAGATGTGCGGGCGCAGCGTGAAGTTGCGCCCGTCGGCGCAGGCCACGTAGCCGAGCTCGGAGAGCGTGTACAGGCAACGGCGCACGGCGGCGCGCGGGATGCCGGTCTTCATCGAGATCTGCGCGATGGTGAGCGCGCGCCGCTGCTGCGCGAAGGCGCGGATCACCGCGAGGCCGCGCGCCAGCGTGGCCATGAAATCGGGATTGCCGGCGTAGCGGCCGATGCCCTGCGCGATGGTGGGCTGGCCTTCGCCGGCGGGCGCGCCCGGGGCGGCCGCGGCCCGCGCGGCCGATGCGCGCCCTCGAGGCGGCGGCGCCGCGTCGGGTGGGGCGGGGGTGGAGCTGCGTCCCATGGCCGATATTCGCACGATTTTCCGGTAATCGGAAACCGCCGCGAATTGCGGCACAATGCCCGCATGCGCACGCAGATCGGCATCGTCGGCGCGGGCCCCGCGGGTCTCCTGCTCTCCCACCTGCTGCACCGCGAGGGCATCGCATCGGTGGTGATCGAATCGCGCTCGCGCGAGGCCATCGAGCAGACCATCCGCGCCGGCGTGCTCGAGCAGGGCACGGTCGACCTCCTCACCGAGGTGGGGCTCGGCGCGCGGCTCGCGCGCGAGGGCTTCCTCCACCACGGCATCGAGCTCCGCTTCGACGGGCAGGGCCACCGCATCGACCTCACCGGCCGCTCGGGCGGGCGCTCCATCACCGTGTACGCCCAGCACGAGGTGATCAAGGACCTGGTCGCGGCGCGGCTCGCCGACGGTGGCGACATCGTGTTCTCGGCCTCGGGCGTCACGCCGCGCGGCTTCGACGGCGCCAAGCCGTCGATCGCCTTCGTCGCCGGCGGGAAGGCGCAGGTCCTCGACTGCGACTTCATCGCCGGTTGCGACGGCTTCCACGGCGTGTGCCGGCCGGGCGTTCCCGAGGCCGCGCGCACCGAGTACTCGCGCAGCTACCCCTTCGGCTGGTTCGGAATCCTCGCCGAGGCGCCGCCCTCGTCGCAGGAGCTCATCTACACCCACCACCCGCGCGGCTTCGCCCTGGTCAGCACGCGCTCGCCGACGCTGCAGCGCCTGTACTTCCAGTGCGACCCGCGCGAGGACGTCGGGCACTGGGACGACGCGCGCATCTGGCAGGAGTTCCGCGCGCGGCTCGCCACGCGCGACGGCTGGCGGCCCATCGAGGGGCCGGTCATCCAGAAGAACGTGGTCGGCATGCGCAGCTTCGTCTGCGAGCCCATGCGCTTCGGGCGGCTGTTCCTCGCCGGCGACGCCGCGCACATCGTTCCGCCGACGGGCGCCAAGGGCCTCAACCTCGCGGTGGCCGACGTGCGCGTGCTCGCCGCCGCGCTGGCCTCGCATTACCGGGGCGAGGGAGACGGCGCGCTCGACGCGTATTCCGCCACCGCGCTGGCGCGGGTGTGGAAGGCGCAGCGCTTCTCGTGGTTCATGACCTCGCTGCTGCACGTGTTCCCCGACGCGACGCCGTGGCAACATCGCCTGCAGCAGGCCGAGCTCGCCTATGTCGCGGGATCGCCGGCCGCGCAGGCCTCGCTGGCGGAGAATTACGTCGGCCTGCCGTTCGACCACTGAAGCCGGACCGAGACATCCCGGCGGGAACCGACCATGAGCACCGTGCGCGAACCGAACCCCGAGCCCAACAACCCCATCGGCGTGGACGGCGTCGAGTTCGTCGAGTACGCGACCTCCCAGCCGCAGGCGCTCGGCGCCGTGCTGCAGATGATGGGCTTCGCGCTGGTGGGGCGGCACCGCTCGCGCGAGGTGATGCTCTACCGCCAGGGCCCGATGAACGTCATCGTCAACGCCCATCCCGAGGCGCTGCCCGGCATGAACGCGCCGGGCGCGCGCCCGGCCATCTCCGCCCTCGCGCTGCGCGTGCGCGACGCCGACTTCGCGTTCCGCCGCGCGGTCGGGCTCGGCGCCTGGGGCATGCCCACGCGCGCCTCGGCGATGGAGCTCAACATCCCCGGGATCCACGGCGTGGGCGACAGCCTCGTGTACTTCGTCGACCGCTACCGCGACTTCTCCATCTACGACGTCGACTTCGTGAAGCTCGCGGGCGTCCCCCAGGACCCCCCGGCGCTGGCCGGCATGCACTGGTTCGGCATCGTGCAGAGCGTGCAGGTCGACCGCAGCCGCGACTGGGTCGATTTCTACGAGCAGCTGTTCGGCTTCCGCACGCTGCCGGGGGGACAGTACTTCGGCATCCTGCCCAAGGGCACGCTGCTCGAGAGCCCGCGCGGTGGCTTCTACCTGCAGCTCATCGAGCCGCCGCCGGGCTCCGAGGACATCGCCTGGGACGAGCAGCTCCTGCGCGTGGGCATCGGCGCGCCCGACATCCCGGCGGCGACGCGGCTCCTCGGCGAGCGGGGCGTGGTGTTCGTCGACCGCGCGCCCATCCAGCCCAGCGACAAGGGCGCGCTGACCCAGGTGTACCTGGGCTCGGTCACCTTCGAGCTCGTCAAGAGCGGGGGGCCGCGGTGAGCGGGGACGCGCGGCCGTGCGGCGCCGGGGGTGGCGCATGAACGCCGCGCGCTTCGGCATGGACACCATCACCCTGGCGGGACCGCTGGAGGCCAAGCTCCGCGCCATTCGCGAGGGCGGCTTCACGCAGGTCATGCTGTCGGCGCGCGATATCGTCGGCCATCCCGACGGCGAGGCGGCGGCCGTCGCCGCGGTGCGTGCGAGCGGCCTGCGCGTCACGGGCTTCCAGGTGCTGCGCGACTTCGAAGGCCTGTCGGGCCACCTGCACGACTACAAGGTCGACATCGCCAAGTCGATGCTGGGGATGTGCAAGGCGCTGGGCTCGAAGGTCCTGCTCGCCTGCTCGAGCACCTCGGCGCACGCCGGGGGCGACCGCGACCGCATCGCCGCCGACCTCGCCAAGCTCGCCATGCTCGCCGTGCCCTTCGGCATCGACATCGCCTTCGAGGCGTTGTCGTGGGGGCGCTTCATCCACGACGTCGGCGACGCCTGGGACGTGGTCGAGCGCGCCGACCGCTACAACCTCGGCGTGGCGATCGACTCCTACCACCTGCTCGCCACCGGCACGCCGGTCGACGCCCTCGACGACATCGACCCCGCGCGCATCTTCTTCGTGCAGCTCTCCGACTTCATGTGGAGCGAGACGCCCACGCCCGACGACCGCCGCGAGACCGCGCGCCATTTCCGCGTCTACCCGGGCGAGGGCGTGCACAGCGCCGAGATCTCGGCGCTGGTGCGCAGGCTCGACGAGAACGGCTACGCCGGCGACTACTCGTTCGAGGTCTTCAACGACGACTACGTGCAGATGCCGCTCGACACCGTCGTGGCGCGCGCCAACGCCTCGGTGCGCTGGGTGATGGCCCAGCTGCCGCGTCGCGGGCTTCCCTTCGGCCGCCCGGCCGCCCCTGCGGCGTGACGCCCCCAAGTCCCGGCGGCGTAGCGGAGCTCCGGCAGCCGGCTTCAGTGGGGCGATAATCGCCCTTTGTTTCGATAATCGCACTTGACCGCGCAGGCTCCCCGCGCCTAATCTCCGTGCCGTAGGGCGCCGACAGCCATGAACCCGCGCGAGACGGGGCCCGGCGATATCCCCCCAATCCCCCCTGACGTCGGACAGGGGACCTCTCGGAGGAGTCGACATGAAGAACAGCATCAAGGCGATTGCGTGCGCAATCGCGTTCGCGGCCGCGCCGTTGGCGATGGCGCAACCGATCAAGATCGCGGGTCTGGTGGAGTTGTCGGGGACGGGCGCGACGTCGGGGACGATGTTCGACAACGGTGCGAAGCTGGCGGTGAAGGAGATCAACGCGGCGGGGGGGATCCTGGGGAGGCAGGTGCAGTATTCGTC
>JBGAGT010000023.1:0-51130 GCA_044226535.1 Casimicrobiaceae bacterium
CTGGCCTTCGCGCTCAAGCTGCGCACCGACTCGGTTGCCGGCTTCGCGCTGCTGCGCATGCTCGCAGGCGCGCGCGGCCTGCGCCGCCGCGGCCGGCGTTATGCCGACGAGCAGGCGATGATCGAGCGCTGGACCGACGCGGTCGAGCAGGGCGCGCGCGCCGGCTGGGCGGTCGGGCACGAGGTCGCGCTGTGCGGGCGCCTCGTCAAGGGCTATGGCGAGACCAACATGCGCGGCAAGCGCAACCTCGCGCACATCCTCGGCGAGCTCGTCGAGCGTCGCGCGCTCGTGCCGTCGGCGCCCGCGCAGCAGGCCGCGGCGATACGCCGCGCGCGCGAGGCCGCGCTGGCCGACGAGGGCGGCGTGGCGCTCGACCAGGCTCTGGTCGCCGAGGGCGCCGCGGCGCGGCCCGTGATCGCGCAACCCGTGCGCTGGGTGCGGCGCCCGCCGGCACGCGAGGCCCGCCGGTGACGCTTCGCCATGTGTCGCGCTTCGTCGTCGAGTGGGGCGATTGCGACCCCGCGGGCATCGTGTTCTTCCCGAACTTCTTCCGCTGGATGGACGCGGCCTCGCTGCACTATTTCCGCGCGGCCGGCGTGCCGCCCTGGCGCGAGCTCGAGGCCGCCACCGGGATCCTCGGCACGCCGCTGGTCGACATCAGCGCGCGCTTCCTGCGCCCCGCCGCCTATGGGGACAGCATCGCCGTGGAGACGGCGATCGAGGAATGGCGCGGCAAGAGCTTCGTGATGACGCACGTGCTGCGCCGCGACGACACGGTGCTGGTGGAAGGACGCGCCATCCGCGTGTTCGCGCGCCGCCACCCGCAGGACGCGTCGCGCATCGAGGCGGTGGCGGCGCCCGAGGACATTCGCGCGCGTTGCGCCTGACCCGCGCGAACCGAGGGGAGGATCGCGGACGATGAAAAGCAAGCCACGGACCCTGGAGCCGGTGAACCTGCCGCTGCCTGCGCCCGGACCCTTCGGCCGCGCGCTGATCGCGGCGAGCAAGCTCCTCGCGATCGTCGGCGGCCTGGTGTTCGTCGCGCTGGTGGCGATGTCGATCGTCTCCATCGTCGGCCGCAAGCTGGCGTCGGCGCCGGTGCCCGGCGACGTGGAGATGCTGCAGATGTGCGCGGCGTTCGCCTCGTCGTGCTTCTTCGCCTGGTGCCACCTCAACAACGGCGACGTCAAGGTCGATTTCTTCACGCACAACCTGCCGCCCCGGGTGGTGCACGCGCTCGACGCCTTCGGCTCGCTGCTGATCGGCCTGTTCGGGCTGCTGCTGGCCTGGCGCACCGCCGCCGGCGCGCTCACCGTCAAGGACGCCGGCGAGACCTCGACCATCCTCGCCTGGCCGGTGTGGATCGCGCAGGCGCTGATGGTCCCCGGTTTCGCGCTGCTCGCCGTCGCGGGCCTCTACATGGCGTGGCGGCACCTCCGCGCAAGGCGCCTGCCGCCCTCGCGGCTGCAACGCGGCACCGGGCAGGGCGTGGTCCAGGAATCGTCCGCATGAGCGGCACCACGCTCGGGTTCCTGATCTTCGGCGTGATGCTCGCGCTGATGGTGGTGCGCGTGCCGATCGGCATCGCGATGTTCACCGTCGGCGCTGCCGGCTACGTCTACCTCACCGGCAGCATGCCGGGCCTGCTCGCCTCGCTGAAGAACATCGCCTACGCGCGGCTCTCCAACTACGACCTGGTGGTCATCCCGCTGTTCCTGCTGATGGGCCAGTTCGCGACCCACGGCGGGCTGTCGCGGGCGCTGTTCCGCTGCGTCAGCGCCTTCGTGGGGCATCGCAAGGGAGGGCTCGCCATCGCCGCGGTCGGTGCCTGCGCGGGCTTCGGCGCGATCTGCGGCAGCTCGCTGGCCACGGCGGCGACCATGGGGCAGGTCGCCCTCCCGGAGCTCCGCCGCTTCGGCTACTCGGGCGCGCTCTCCACCGGTGCGCTCGCGGCGGGGGGGACGCTCGGCATCATGATCCCGCCGTCGGTGCCGCTGGTGATCTATGCCATCCTCACCCAGGAGTCGATCGGCAAGCTCTTCATGGCCGCGGTGCTGCCCGGCATCATCGCCATGCTGGGCTACATGCTGGTCATCCGCATCATCGTCGGGCTGAATCCCGGGGCCGGCCCCGCGGGCCCCGTCGTTCCCTGGGGCGCCAGGCTGCGCAACCTGTTCGAGGTGCTGCCGGTGGTCGCGGTGTTCCTGGTGGTGATCGTCGGCATCTACGGCGGATGGGCGAATCCGACCGAGGCCGCCGCGATCGGCGCCGCGGCCTGCGGGCTGCTCGCGGTGACGAGCGGCGGCATGCGCGGCAAGGGACTCGTCGACAGCGCGCTCGGCACCGCGCAGGCCACCGCGATGATCTTCCTGGTGCTCCTCGGCGCCGACATGCTCAACACCACGCTCGCGCTGTCGCAGATGCCCGCCGAGCTCGCCAACTGGGTACAGGCGAGCGGCTTCTCGCCGCTGCTGGTCATGGTGACGATCCTGCTGGTCTACATCTTCCTCGGCTGCGTGATGGATTCGCTGGCGATGATCCTGCTGACCATCCCGATCTTCTACCCCATGATCATGGGGCTCGACTTCTGGGGCCTCTCGCAACAGGAGAAGTCGATCTGGTTCGGCATCCTCGCGCTGATGGTGGTCGAGATCGGGCTGGTGCACCCGCCGGTGGGGATGAACGTCTACATCATCAACCGCCTCGCCGGGGACGTGCCGCTCACCGAGACCTTCAAGGGCGTCGTGCCGTTCCTGGCGTCGGATTTCGTGCGCATCACGCTGCTGCTGTTCGTGCCGTCGATTTCGCTGGTGCTGGTTCGTACGTTCGGGTAGAAGCAACCAAAAGGAGGAGGTCACCATGAAGCACCCCGCAAAGCTGCTGGCAGCGCTGGCGACGACGTTCGCGCTGGGCTCCGGTCCCGCGATGGCGCAGGACGTCGTGCTGCGCATCCATCACTTCCTGCCGTCGCAGGCGACGATCCAGAAGCTGGTGTTCGAGCCTTGGTGCGCCAAGCTCGGCCAGGAGTCCGGCGGCAGGATCAAATGCCAGATCTACCCGTCGATGCAGCTCGGCGGCACGCCGCCGCAGCTCTTCGACCAGGCCAAGGACGGCGTCGCCGACATCGTCTGGACGCTGCCGACCTACCAGGCGGGCCGCTTCAACAAGTCCGAGGTGTTCGAGCTGCCGTTCATCGCGCGCAACAGCGAATCCGGTAGCCCGGCCTTCTACGAGTACGTGCAGAAGAACGCGCTCGACGAGTTCAAGGGCGTGAAGATCCTGGCGCTGCACCTGCACGACGGCTCGCTGCTGCACTTCGCGAAGAAGCAGGTCAACACCCTCGAGGACCTGAAGGGCCTCAAGGTGCGCGGGCCGACCCGCATCGGCACGCAATTCCTCACCGCGCTCGGCGCGACGCCGGTGCAGATGCCGCTGCCGCAGGTACCCGAGTCGATCTCCAAGGGCGTGATCGACGGCGCCATGGTGCCGTGGGAAGGCGTGCCGCCGATCAAGCTGCACGAGATCGCCAAGTTCCATACGGACACCGCCGAAGGCTGGCCGCGCATGTCCAACTCGATCTTCCTGATCGCGATGAACGAAGCCAAGTACGACGGGCTGCCCGCCGACCTCCGCAAGGTGATCGACGCCAACACCGGCCTCGAGTGGTCGAAGCAGATCGGCAAGGTGTTCGACGGCACGTCGGCGCCCGCCAAGAAGCTCGCAGCCGACGCGGGCGGGGTGTTCACCGTGCTGTCGGCCGCCGAGTACGACCGCTGGGTCAAGATCGCCGACGGCGTCAACAAGGAGTGGATCACCTCGATCAACGCCAAGGGCGCGAACGGCGAGGCCCTGCTCAAGGATGCGATGACGCTGATCAAGAAGTACGGCGGCTGACGCGGCCGCGGGCGGGCGGCGCGCCGGCGCCCGCGCCGGCCGCGCGCCTTCGCGGAGGGAACGATGGCCAGGGGATCGCTGCTGCGCCTGTTGCAGCACACGGCACGCCGGGTACGTGCCCGACGCGTGGATTCGCGCGACCACGCCGATGCCGCGGTGTCGGGCGGTCATCGCGGCGACGCCGACGACACGCGCCGCCGCCTGCTCGGCGCGTCGCTCGCCCTGGCCGCGGGCGCGTCGCTGCCGCGCGCCGCGTTCGCGGCACCGTCGCGCGTCCCGGTGCCTGCCTCGGCGCGGCGCGTGGTGGTCGTCGGCGCGGGCCTCGCGGGGCTGTGCGCCGCCGATGCGCTGGCGCGCGCCGGCGTCGCCGTCGAGGTCCACGAGGCCTCGCCGCGGCTCGGCGGGCGCTGCCTCTCGGAGCGCCGCGTGTTCGCCGACGGCCAGGTCGCCGAGCGCGGCGGCGAGCTCATCGACAGCGAGCACAAGGAGATCCGCGCGCTCGCCGCGCGACTCGGCCTCGAGCTCGACGACCTCGCGGCGGCGGAGGGCGGCGATGCCGACGTGGTGGTGCGCTTCGCAGACGGTGTCTATCCGCGAGCCGACATCGACCGCGACTTCGCCGGCCTCCTCCCCGCGCTCGATCGCGACGCCAGGGCGCTGGGCGAGCTTCCCACCTTCTACCGGCACACACCGGCGCAGGTCGCGCTCGACCAGATGAGTGCCACGGACTGGATCGAGCGTCGCGTGCCGGGCGGGATGGCCTCGCGCCTGGGACGGCTCCTGGGAAATGCCTACATCGAGGAGCTCGGCGGCGACCTCTACGAGATCAGTGCCGCGACGGTCGTCCTTCTGCTCAAGGCCTCGCCGCGCGACCGTTTCTCGCCCTACGAGGATTCCGACCAGCGCTGGCATGTGCGCGGCGGCAACGACCAGCTGGTGACGCGCCTCGCCGAGCCGCTCGGCGCGCGCATCCACACTTCGTCGGCGCTGGTGGCGCTGGCGCGACGCGGCGACGGGCGCCTGCGCGTCACCCTGGCCCAGGGCCAGGCGCTGCGCGACGTGATCGCCGATCGCGTGGTGCTCGCGCTGCCCTTCACCACGCTGCGCGAGGTCGACCTCGCCCACGCGGGCTTCTCGCCGCGCAAGCTCCGCGCCATCCGCGAGCTCGGCATGGGGCGCAACTGCAAGCTGCAGCTGCAATTCGGCTCGCGCGCCTGGCTGCCGATGAAATCCTCGGGCGAGACCCGGGTCGACACCGCCTACCAGACGAGCTGGGAGGCGACGCGCGCGCAGCCCGGCGCGGGGGGCGTCATCAATTGTTTCTCGGGAGGATCCACCGCCTCGCGCGCGGGCGAAGGCGAGCTCGACGAGCGCGTCCGCGACGCGCTGGCGGCGCTCGACGCGGCGTTGCCGGGGATCGCGGCGCAGTTCAACGGCCGCGCGATCCGCAACGCCTGGGAGCGCTACCCCTGGACGCGCGGCTCGTACGCGCTGTTCAAGCCGGGGCAGTACATGGCGTTCAACGGCGTGCTCCACCGGCCCGAGGGGCGCGTGCATTTCGCCGGCGAGCACACCTCGGCCGACTGGCAGGGCTTCCTCAATGGCGCAGTGGAGAGCGGCCAGCGGGCGGCAGCGGAAGCGGCATCGGCAATGCGCGTGAAGGTCCCGGCGGCTGCGTGAAGGACGTGGCGGGCGGCTGCGGCCGCGCGCCGGGCGCGCTGCCCGCGGCGGTCGAGACCGCCAGGTCCAGTCGCTGCGGCAGCACGATGCCCGCGGCGGCATCCTCCAGCGCGCTCACGCTGACGCGCGGCGCGTGGGTGCGCACCGCGCCGTAGAGCGTCGCGAACGCCGCGTCGGCGGCGTCGCGCCCGGTGCCGATGCGCACCAGCCCCGTCGAGGGCGAGATCCCGGTCGCGTCGAACATCCACCAGCGGTCGCCGACCCAGGCCTCGGCGTAGGCATGGAAGTCGCAGGGGCCGAGCGCGGGGTCCGCGCCGTAATCCACGCCGGTGACGAAGCGCGCGGGAATGTTGATCGCACGGCACAGCGCGATGGCGAGGTGGGCGAAGTCGCGGCACACGCCGCGGCGGTCGGTCAGCGTGTCGAGCGCGGTGGTCGCGGTGGTCGAGGCACCGGGGACGAAGCGCACGTGGCGATGCACCCAGCGCGCGATGGCCTCGGCGCGGGCGTAGCCCGGCTCGACGCGGCCGAACTCGACATGCGCGAACTCCACCAGCCGGTCGGAAGGGCAGTAGCGGCTGGCGGCGAGGTAGGGAAGCACGTCGGGCGGGATGTCGAAGAGCTCGCGTGCCGCGATGTCGCGCGGGACGGCGAATCGCGCGTCGATGTCGACGGTGGCGGCGTAGGCGACGTGCACGGCCGGCGCCGATGTGCGGAAGCGCACCAGCCGCGTCCCGGTGAAGGGGTCGGTCGACCAGGCCAGCGCGTCGGCGCGTGCGACGTCGAGCGATTCCTCGCGAACCTGCTGCTGCGGCGTTCGCGCGGCGGCGATGGCGAGCGTGAAATCGGCGGGTCCTGCGGCCTCGTAGTCGAGGTCGATGGTGTAGCGGAGGCGGATCATGGAGGCACCATGGACGGCCAGGCGGCTCGCGCCAGCCAACGTCGACATTCTCGAAGGGACCGCCGCCTCGCGCCATCGGTTGAGGGCGCGGCCCGCTGTAGGAACGACACCGACAACGGGCGGCAAGCCCTCCATCGCGTCGAAGCGCTTTTCCATCATCTACATGAAGGCCTGCTTGGTGACCGAACACGCTTGCCGGCCCCGCGCGCTCGCTGTAAGTTGCGCGCCATGACCGCGACCAAGCCGGCCGTCCTCGTCGCGCTGTCGCTGGTCCTCGCGTCCCTCGCATTCCCCGTGGCCGCCGACGCGCCCGGCGCGATGGCCGGCATGCCCATCGCGACGATCGCGTTGCCGGAGGCGCCGCCCGAGGTGGCTTCCGGCCGCGTCGAACGCGCTGCCGTCCACGCGCGGCACTTCGCAGCCATCGCCGCCCATCCCCTCGCCGCCGAGGCGGGTTACGCGGTGCTGGCAAAGGGCGGCAGCGCGGTCGACGCCATCCTCGCGATGCAATGGGTGCTGGGGCTTGTCGAGCCGCAGTCCTCGGGGCTCGGCGGGGGCGCGTTCCTGCTGGTGCACGACGGCCGGCGCAACCGCTTGCGCGCCTACGACGGCCGCGAGACGGCGCCGCGCGCGGCGCGTCCCGACCGCTTCCTCGATGCGAAAGGGAAGCCGCTCGCCTTCCATGCCGCGGTCGTGGGCGGACGCTCGGTCGGCGTCCCGGGCGTGGTGCGCATGCTCGAGATCGCGCACCGCGACTTCGGCCGCCGATCGTGGAAGGCGTCGTTCGACCCCGCGATCGCGCTCGCCGAGTCGGGGTTCGCGGTGTCACCGCGCCTCGCGACCCTGATCGCCTCGGAGCGCCATTTCGTGCAGGGACGCGCGCGCGCCTATTTCCTCGACGCGGAAGGCAAGCCCTGGGCCGCCGGGCACCTGCTGCGCAACCCCGCGTACGCGCGCACGCTGCGCACGCTCGCGTCGGGCGGCGCCGACGCTTTCTACCGCGGCGCGCTCGCGCAGGACATCGTCGCCACGGCCAACGGCTTCGCGGCGAACCCGGGCGACCTCGCGCCCGACGACCTCGCCGCCTACCGCGCGCTGCGCCGCGAGCCGGTCTGCGGCGGCTATCGCGCGTATCGCGTGTGCAGCGCGCCGCCGCCGTCGTCGGGCGGCATCGCGCTGTTGCAGACGCTCGCCATGCTCGAGCGCTTCGACCTCGCGGCGACGGGGCCCGCGTCGTTCTGGTCCGTGCACCTCGCGAGCTTCGCCGAGCGCCTCGCCTATGCCGATCGCAACGCCTTCGTCGCCGACCCGGCCTTCGTCGACGTGCCGCGCGGCCTGCTCGACCCGGATTACCTCGCGGCACGCGGCGCGGCCATCCGCAGCGACGTCGTGCCCGGCGTGGTCGAGCCGGGCACGCCGCCTGCGCGCGGGGCGTTCGCGACGGCGGGCCGCGACGCCGGCGCACCCGAATTCCCTTCGACCACGCAGCTCATCGCGGTGGATGCGCAGGGCAACGCGGCGACCATGACCTCGACCATCGAGGACCAGTTCGGCAGCCGGTTGATGACCGAGGGCGGCTTCCTGCTCAACAACCAGCTCACCGACTTTTCCTTCCTGCCGCGCGACGCGCAGGGCCACGACGTCGCCAACCGCGTCGAGGCGGGCAAGCGCCCGCGCTCGACCATGGCACCGACGGTCGTCTACGACCGCCAGGGTCGCGTGTTCATGCTGACGGGGTCGCCCGGCGGGTCGATGATCGCCAACTACGTGGCCAAGGCCGTCATCGGCGTGATCGACTGGCGCCTCGACCCGCAGGCCGCCGTGTCGCTCGGCAACTTCGGCAGCCGCAACGGCCCGGTCGAGCTCGAGCAGGACAGCGATGTCGCGCCGCTCGCGCCCAAGCTGCGCGCCATGGGCTACGCGGTGCGGGTCGGGCCGCAGACCAGCGGCCTCGCCGCGCTGGTGCGCACGCCGGACGGCTGGGTCGGCGGTGCCGACCCGCGCCGCGAGGGCGCGGTGCGCGGGCGTTGACGTGCGCGCGAGGCGCCGCACGGCGGCGTGGCTCATCGTGCTGCCCTGCGTCCTGGCACACGCGCAAGCCGGGCTCCCGCCGTCGCCGCCTGCCTGGACGATGGCGCCGTACACCGTGCGGGCGAATGCCACGGCGCCCGCGATGCAGCCCGAAGCCACGCGCGTGCCCTACGCGCCCGACGCGCCACGCGGTGCGGTCGTGCTGACACCGGGGCAACGCAGCTTCGCACTGGACCGCGATGCGGATGCCATGCTGCGGGTGCCCGACGGGCCGACGTACCAGCTGTTCGTGGAAGGCGAAGGCGAACACGACGGCGGCCATGAGCCGCCTCGCACTGCGGAGCAGCGCGTCGCCCGGGTGTTGAATGCGACGAAGCCGCCGTCGATCTTCCGTTTCGGCGGCGCTGCGCTCGACACGACACCCTGCATGTCGCTCGCCTCCATCGGCACGCCCTTCGGCCCCGCCTACAACCCCAACGGCTTTTGCCCGTAGAATCGCGCCCATGACCGGTGGCCTGCTCTCGTCGGCGCTCCTGCTGCTGCTGGTCGTCGATCCCTTCGGCAACGTTCCCCTGGTGGTGGCGACGCTGTCGCGCGTCAGGGCCGAGCGCTGGCGCTTCATCATCGTCCGCGAATGCCTGTTCGCCTACGTGATCCTGCTGGCCTTCCTGTTCGGCGGCCGCATGATCCTCGCGCTGCTGCAGCTTTCCGACGAGTCGCTGACCATCGCCGGCGGCGTGATCCTGTTCCTGATCGCGCTGCGCATGGTGTTCCCGCGCGGCGATGGGTTGTTCGGCGAGGCCCATGTCGAGGGCGAGCCGATGCTCGTGCCGCTGGCCATCCCGATGATCGCCGGCCCGTCGGCGATCGCCACGGTGATGCTGCTCGCCTCGCGCGATCCCGGGCACCTCGGCGAGTCGGCGTTGGCCCTCACCCTCGCCATGGCGGTGACGACGATCGTGCTGGCGCTGGCGCAGCCGCTGCAGAAGCTGCTCGGCGAGCGCGCCATGATCGCGCTGGAGCGACTGATGGGCCTGGTGCTGACCGCGCTCGCGGTCGAGATGCTGTTGCGCGGCGTGCGCACCTTCGCCGCGCAGCTCGGGCATGCCGGTTAGGGAGGGTGTTCATGGTCAGCCAGGCCCTGCCGTGCAGCTTCCGTTCATGACGCAGCCCATGCGTGGAATCGATCCTTCGGTGCGACCCTCCGGCACCGGCTGTGTCGAATGCCTGGCCGCGGGCAACTGGTGGCTGCACCTGCGGCGCTGTGCCCAATGCGGGCACATCGGATGCTGCGACAGCTCGCCCAACCAGCATGCGACGCGGCACTTCCACGCCACCGGGCATCCCGTCATCCGGAGTTTCGAGCCCGGTGAAACGTGGTTCTGGAGCTACGAGGCGAACGCCGAGGTCCGGGGCCCGCGGCTCGCAGCCCCCGAGTCGCACCCGCCCGACCAGCCCGTGCCGGGTCCCACCGGCAGCGTTCCCGAAGACTGGGAATCGCTGCTGAACCGATAGAGAAGCCCGCCGGCCCGCGGGCGGAACGCGGGCCGGTGGTCGCGTAGCCACTCACCATCCCGGAGGACTGCGGACATGGATGCAAGGAAGCCGGTCGAAAGCGTCGCGGACGAGCCGGTCGCCGTATGGGACCTCGCCGTGCGCCTCGTGCACTGGGCGATGGTGCTGCTGCTGGTGGTGCTCGTCGCCACCGGTATCGCCAACTACGACTGGCTGAAATGGCACATCCTCGCGGGCTGCAGCATGCTCACGCTGGTGCTGTTCCGCATCGGCTGGGGATTCATCGGCAGCCGCAACGCGCGTTTCGGGAGCTTCGTGCGGGGACCCGGCACGGTGCTCGGCTACCTCCGCGGCATGCGCGACGCGCATCGGGCCTACGCGACGCACAACCCGATGGGCGCGCTGATGGTACTGGCGCTGCTCGCGGCGCTGTTGGCGCAATGCCTGCTCGGGCTCTTCACCAGCGGGGACTCGTCGTACGCGGGGCCGCTGTCGTCGCGCGTGAGCGAGGACCTGTCGGAACGGCTGTCCTGGATCCACCGGCGGCTGTGGTGGGTGATCGCGGGACTGGTGGTGCTGCACGTCGCCGCCGTGGCCGCGCATTACGCGCTGTGGCGCGACAACCTCGTGCGGCCGATGCTGGACGGCGACAAGCGGCTGCCGCCGGGTCGCGCCGATGCGGCGCACGCGCGCGCCTCGGTGGTGGCGGGCCTGGTGCTGTTCGCAGCCTGCGCCGCGCTCGTCGCGTACGTGGCGACGCGCTGACGACGCGCTCATGACGCGCTCATGACGCGTACCGCGGCATCCTGGTGACGCACCTCTTCGTGCTGGCCGTCGGCCTGGCGGCGGGGACGCTGTCGGGCGTGGTGGGATCGGGCGCGTCGATCATCCTGCTGCCGGTGCTGGTGGCGTCCTATGGCCCCAAGCACGCGGTACCGGTGATGGCGGTGGCGGCGGTGATGTCGAACCTCGGCAAGATGGCCGCGTGGTGGCGCGACATCGACTGGCGCGCCTGCGCGGCGTACTCGCTGCCGGGCGTTCCCGCGGCGGCGCTCGGCGCGGCGACGCTGGTCGCGCTGCCGGCCACGATCGTGAACCTCGCGCTCGGCGCCTTCTTCCTGGCGATGATCCCGTTGCGGCACCGCCTCGCCCGCGCGAGCTACCGGATGCCGCTGTGGCAGCTCGCGCTCGCGGGTGCCGCGATCGGCTACCTCACGGGCATCGTGCTGTCGACGGGGCCCTTGAGCATCCCCGCGTTCACCTCCTACGGGCTGGCCAAGGGGCCGCTCCTCGCGACCGAGGCGGCCGCGTCGCTGCTCCTCATGCTCACCAAGGCGACGACCTTTCGCACGCTGGGCGCATTGCCGCGCGACGCCATCGTCGACGGCCTGGTGATCGGCGCGGCCGTCATGGCGGGGACCTTCCTCGCCAAGGCGATCGTGAAGCGCATGGCGCTGCACCACTTCCACCGCGCGATGGACGCGACGCTGCTGGTCGCGGGCATCGCGCTGCTGGTGCAGGCGGCACGGGGATGACGGATCGCGTCAGCGCGCGCGGAACTGCCGGTGACAGTCGCGGCAGGCGTCCTCGACTTCCTTGACCGCGGGGCCGAGCTGCGCGGCGTCGCCCGACTGCGCGGCGGCCGCGAGCTTGGGCGTCTTCGACTGCAGGGCCTCGGCGAGCTGCTTGAACTTGTCGGTGTCGAGCCAGATTTCCGGCTTGGCCTTGGTGGGCGCCCCGGACTCGGTGCCCGGGCCGAATCCGTCCCAGGGCATGTGCGAAAGCTGCTCGACGAAGGTCGCGGCGCGCGTCGCGACGGCCTTGTCGTAGGGCCGCTCGCCCTTGGTCATCGACACGAGCGTGCCGAAGTGCCAGTCCATGGCGCGCAGCACACCCTGGCGGTAGCGGATCGAGCGGTCCGCGGTCGAGGTCTGCGACACGGCGACGCCGGCGACCATGGTCGCCAGCACCGCGGCGCCCGCGAGGGCGGCTGCCTTCCTTCCGATATGCATTCGAGCGCTCCGTTCAGGGTATGGATCAGGGTAATGCCGATACGTGCTGCACGTCCGTTGCTTGGCGACGGGGTTCCTCAATGCGACTGGCTGCGGAGGACCCCCGATTCTGCACGGGCGACGCCCGCGCGCACGAGCCCGTCCACCAGCGTCCGAGCGAGCTCGCCGGGAGAAAGTTCCAGGGTGGCGGCGTTCACGTCGCGGTAGAAGCCGGTACGGTCGAGGTAGGCGGGCAGGGCGTCGAGCGCGATCGCGCGGTACTCGAGCAGGTGGAAGGCCAGCATCACCTTGAGGGCGTGCAGCGCCGCGCGCCGGTCGTCCGCCTCGAAGCGCGCGAGCCGGCCGTAGGCGCGCTCGAGCGCCGCCCCCACGCCATCGAAGGGCTCGCCGTGGCCGGGGACGACGACGGCGGCGTCCAGCGCCGCGATGAGGTCGAGCGCGGCGCGTGCCGCCGGCATCGCGGCGGGCTCCAGTGCGCGCGGCATCACGAAGCCGAAGCCGTCCTCCCACAGCGCGTCGCCGGAGAGCAGGATGCGGTGCTCCGGGTTGAAGAACACCAGCGCGCCCATGTCGTGGCCCGGCGTCGACAGCGCGCGCCACTCGAGGCCGCCCCAGGCCTGCGTCGAGCCCGGCTCGATGCGCCGGTCGATGGCGAAGCGCGGCGCCAGCTGCCCGGCGTAGCCGTAGAGCAGCGCCTTCTCGTCCCAGCGATCGACGTGATCGGCCTCGGCGGCGGGGAAGGCGATGGGACAGCCGTAACGCGCCACCAGCGCGGCGTTGCCGCCGACATGGTCGCTGTGGCCGTGGGTGTTGACGATCAGCGACAGCGGCTCCCCGCCCAGTCCCTCCGCCGATGCCAGGAGCGCGAGGGTCAGCGGGGCGTGCGTCGCGTAGCCGGTGTCGACCAGCACATGCCCGTCGGCGCCCTTCAGCAGCACGTTGTTGGACGACAGCCAGTCGCGCACGAACACGCGCATCGACGGCGGCAGGCGCGGCGCCACGCGACCGGTGCTCATCGCCGGCAGGGCGGGCCGCGCCGAAGCTGCCCGGCGCTCATGCGAGCTTCCCGAGCAGCGCGGTGAGGAGCGCGATGCGGTCCTCGAGCGAGGGTGCGGCGCGGTCGATGCGCAGCCTGTCCTGCCCGGCGAAGCGCATGCGCCCGTCACGCTGCATCATCAGGATCAGCGCGCCGGGGTCGAAGGGCGGCTGCTTGACGAACTGCACGGTGCTGCGCTCGGGCCCCGCGTCGATCTTCAGCACGCCGCGCTCGCGCGCGGCGAGCCTCAGCCGGTGCACGGCCACCAGCGCCGTGCCCTGCTCGGGCAGCGGGCCGAAGCGGTCGATCAGCTCCTCCTGCAGCGCGTCGATCGCGGCGCCGTCCTCGGCGCTGGCGAAGCGCTTGTAGAGGACGAGGCGCTCGTGCACGTCGCTGCAATAGGTCTCGGGCAGCAGCGCCGGCACGTGCAGGTTGATCTCGGTGGTCACGCCGAGCGGCTCGGCGAGGTTGGGCTCGCGCCCGGCCTTCAGCGCCGACACGGCGGTCTTCAGCATGTCGTTGTAGAGCTGGAAGCCCACCTCGGCCATCTCGCCCGACTGGTCCTCGCCCAGCACCTCGCCCGCGCCGCGGATCTCGAGGTCGTGCATGGCGAGGTAGAAGCCCGAGCCCAGGTCCTCCATCATCTGGATCGCCTCGAGCCGCCGCGCGGCCTGCGCCGACAGTGCGTCGGGCGGCGGCGTCAAGAGGTAGGCATAGGCCTGGTGGTGCGAGCGTCCCACGCGGCCGCGCAGCTGGTGGAGCTGCGCGAGGCCGAAGCGGTCGGCGCGCTCGATGATGATGGTGTTGGCGGTGGGCACGTCGATGCCGGTCTCGATGATGGTCGAGCACAGGAGCAGGTTGACGCGCTGGGCGTAGAAGTCGCGCATCACGTGCTCGAGCTCGCGCTCGGCCATCTGCCCGTGCGCCACGGCGATGCGCGCCTCCGGCAGGAGCTTGGCGAGCCGTTCGGCGGTGCCGCCGATGGTGTCGATGTCGTTGTGCAGGTAGTAGATCTGCCCGCCGCGCTTCAGCTCGCGCAGCGCGGCTTCGCGCACCACGCCCGCCGACTGCGGCGCGACGAAGGTCTTGATGGCGAGGCGCTTCTGCGGCGCGGTGGCGATCACCGAGAAGTCGCGGATGCCTTCCAGCGACATGGCGAGCGTGCGCGGGATCGGCGTGGCGGTCAGCGTCAGCACGTCGACCTCGGCGCGCAGCCGCTTCAACTGTTCCTTCTGGCGCACGCCGAAACGGTGCTCCTCGTCGATGATCACGAGCCCCAGGTTCCTGAACTTGACGTCGGATTGCAGCAGCTTGTGCGTGCCGATGACGAGGTCGATCGAGCCGGCGGCAAGCCCCGCCAGCGCGGCCTTCACCTCCTTCGCCGTGCGGAAGCGCGAGAGCTCGGCGAGCTTCACCGGCCAGTCGGCGAAGCGCTCGCTGAAGAGCTTGTAGTGCTGCTCGGCGAGCAGCGTGGTGGGCACCAGCAGCGCGACCTGCGCGCCGTCGGCCAGCGCCACGTAGGCGGCGCGCAACGCGACCTCGGTCTTGCCGAAGCCCACGTCGCCGCAGACCAGCCGGTCCATGGGCCTCGCCGAGACGAGGTCGGTGACCACGGCGTCGATCGCCGCCTGCTGGTCGGCGGTCTCCTCGAAGGCGAAGCCCTCGCAGAAGGCCTCGTAGTCGTGCTGCTTCAGGCCGAACTTGCGGCCCTGGCGCGCGGCGCGCTGGGCGTAGATATTGAGGAGCTCGGCGGCGGTGTCGTGCGCCTTCTGCGCGGCGCGTCGCTTGGCCTTCTCCCACTGCCCGCTGCCGAGCTCGTGCAGCGGCGCCGACTCGGGCGAGGCGCCGGCGTAGCGCGAGATGAGGTGCAGGCTCGAAACCGGCACGTAGAGCTTGGCATCGTTGGCGTAGAGGAGCTCGAGGTACTCGTTGTTGCCGTCGCCGAGGTCGAGGGTGGTGAGCCCGAGGTAGCGGCCGATGCCGTGCTGCTCGTGGACCACCGGGTCGCCGATGCGGACCTCGGAGAGGTCGCGCACCATGGCGTCGACGTTGGAGCGCCGCGTGGTGTCGCGCTTGCTGCGGCGGACCGTGCCGGCGTAGAGCTCGGCCTCGGTGACCAGCGCAATGCCCGCCTCGGGCCAGGCGAAGCCCGCATGCAGCGGAGATGCCATCAGCGCGAGGCGCCCGCCTGCGCCCTCGGCGAACGGCGCGAAGCCCTCGACCACCGCGGGCTTGAGCCCATACTCGGCGAAGAACTGCTGCATGGTCTCGCGGCGGCCCGGGCTGTCGGCGAGGATGGCCACGCGGCCCTCGTGGCGCGCGAGCCAGGCCTTGAGCGCGGCCAGCGGATCGGCCGCGCGGCGATCGACGCCGATGGCGGGCAGGGTCCGCGTGGGCGCGCGCTCGTTGGCGGCATCGACGGCGGCGGCACCGCGCATCTCCATGCGGGCGAAGGGCTTCAGCGCAGCGAAGAACGCGTCGACCGGCAGGAAGAGCTCGGTCGGCGGCATCAAGGGGCGCGCGCGTTCGCCGCGCAGCAGGCGGTAGCGCGACTCGGTGTCCTGCCAAAAGCCCGTCACGGCCTGCATGACGTCGCCGTGCTGCACCACCACCGCATCGCGCGGCAGGTAGTCGACGAAGGCCGCCGTCTGGTCGAAGAACAGCGGCAGCCAGTACTCGATGCCGCCCGGCGCCACGCCGTTGGACACGTCCTTGTACACGCCGGTCTTGGAGGGGTCGCCCTCGAACACCTCGCGGAAGCGCGTGCGGAAGCGCGTGCGGCCTTCCTCGTCGAGCGGCACCTCGCGCGCGGGCAGCATGCGCACCTCGCGCATCGGGTAGAGCGTGCGCTGCGAGTCGACGTCGAAGGTCTTGATCGACTCGATGTCGTCGCCGAAGAGGTCGATGCGGTAGGGCAGCGGCGAGCCCGTGGGGAAGAGGTCGATCAGGCCGCCGCGCACGCTGAACTCGCCGGGTGCCACGACCTGCGTGACGTTCTGGTAGCCGGCGAGCGCGAGTTGCGCGCGCAATGCGTCGGCGTCGAGCGTCTCGCCCTGCTTCAGGAAGAAGGTGCGGGCGGCAAGGTACGAGGCCGGCGGCAGCCGGTACAGCGCGGTGCTCGCCGCGACCACCACCACGTCGCAGCCGCCGTGCGACAGGCGATAGAGCGTCTCGAGCCGCTCGGACACGAGGTCCGGGTGCGGCGAGAAATGGTCGTAGGGCAGCGTCTCCCAGTCGGGGAACGCGGCGATCGCGAGGTCGGGCGCGCACCAGGCGATCTCGTCGGCGAGACGCTGCGCGGCCTGCGCGTCGCTCGCCACCACCGCCACGCAGCGCTTCGCGTCGCGCGCGAGCGTGGCGAGTTCGGCGATGGCGATGGCATCGGCCGAGCCCGCGAGGGGCGCGAGCGCGACACGCTCGCCCGGCTCGGGCGGCGACTGGACGAGGCTCGGCAGCGTTGCGGGGAAGCGTGCCGGCGGAACCGCGGCGGCAGCGACCGGCGACGGTGGGGAAGGGGGCGCCGGGGACGCCGAACCGGCTTTCGAGCCTGCGTCGGCCGCTACGGCGACGCGGGGCTTCGACATCGGGATTGCGGGCGTCGTGGACAGCGTTCGATTATACGCGCCGCACCCTGCGTTCGCAGCGATGCGCCACCTGGCGGCGAGCCCGCCGCGGACTGCGCTACATTGGAAGCGCCATGGCACGCGGCCTTCGCGACGAACCCCCGCACGCCGCGCCTCCCGTCGGCAGCGCGCCACCGCGTACGCGGGTCGCGCCGAACATGCTGTTCTTTCCCGCGGCGACGCTGCATGGCGCCATCGTCCTCCCGTGGTCCGTGCTGGCCATGGTGGGCGTTGCCGGCGGGCCGGCCGCGCTGGCAACGCCCTACGGGCACGCACACGAGATGCTCCTCGGGTACGCGCTCGCGGCGGTCGCGGGCAACCAGCTCGCGCCGATGCGTCCGCTGCGCGCGTTCCTGCTGTTCGGGACCTGGCTCGCCGCGCGCCTTGCGTTCGTCGCGTTGCCCGGCCGCCTCGCGCTCGTCCTCGACGCGGCCTTCGTCGCCGCACTGGCGATGCACGTCGCGCCGCGGCTCTTCTGGGCCGCGAAGAAGCTGCGCAACCGCGCGCTGCCGGTGATCCTCACCGCGCTGTGCGTCGGCGCGATCGCCTTCGACGGGGCGCTCGCCGCGGCGGGCGTCGCGTCGCCGAGGATGCTTGCGACCGCACTCGTCCTGCTGCTTGGCGCGCTGATGCTGTTCATGGGTGGCCGTTTCATCTCGGCCATCGCCGCAGGGGAGTTCCACCAGCAGAACAAGGTGCTGGCGGTCCGCGTGCAGCCTGCGATCGAGGCCGCGCTCCTCGTGACGATGGCGATCGCCATCGTGTCCGCCGTGGTGCCGGGTGGCGACGTCGCGTCGCGGCTCGCCTGCGCGGCGGCCGGAGCGCTGGCGCTGGTCCGGCTCCTGCGCTGGCGCCTGTGGGCCTGCCGCGGGCGCCCCGACCTCCTCTGCCTGGGGGCCGGCTATGCCTGGCTCGCGCTGGGACTGCTTGCGCTGGCGGGCGCGCCCGCGGGAAGCTGGCGCACCGCCGCGCTCCACCTCGTCACCGTGGGGGCGCTCGGGACGCTCACGCTCAACGTGATGGCCAACACCCTGCTGCTCAAGGCGCGGCGGGCCCCCGCGCGGCAATGGATGCCCGCGACCGCGACGACGCTGGTGGGCTGCGCGACACTGCTGCGCGTGGCGGCGGTCGCGGTCCCCGGGCACGCCGCCGGCCTCCTCGTCGCGGCGGCGCTATGCTGGGCGGCAGCCTGCGCGGGGGTATGCTGGCTGGTGTGGCGATGCGCGCTCGCCGTGCGTCGACGTGCGTGGGAGGCTGAGCGATCGATCGGCTGACGACGCCTGCGGAGAAGATCGCGGCGCGGGCGATCGGCGGGAGCGAAGATGGCCAGGCGATTCGAGGTGGGCGACCACGTGAGCTGGAACTCCGAGGCCGGGCGGGTGAGCGGGACCATCATCCGCGTGCACACGGCGGACGTCGATTACAAGGGCTACACGCATCATGCGAGCGAAGCCGACCCGCAGTACGAGATCAAGAGCGACCGCACCGACCACGTCGCGATGCACAAGGGGCGCGCGCTCACCCGGCTCGCGCGCTGACGCGGCGGGTCGGTGCCGCGGCAGGCGCCGCTTTTTTCCACGGAGGACAGGGTTGTGACCGTTCACGAAACCCGGGATTTCTCGACCCCGGAAACGGTGCAGGTCTGGCAGTGCATCGGTTGCGGGCGCCTCGAGGCACCGGCGAATTGCGTCGGCATCTGCCAGAACCGCAAGATCGAGCTCGTCAGTGCCTGGGACTATGCCGAGGCGGTCGAGGCGCTCGAAACGGCGAACGCGCGCGTCGCCGCGCTCGAATGGGCCTTGGGAAAGTTCGTCCACGTGACGCCGCGCGAAGGGACGTGGAAGGAGGCCTACCTCGGCCTGCAGGCGCAGGCGCGGAAACTCCTCGAGCCGGTGGCGAGCGAGGGTGCGGTGGCGGAAGGGAAGCCGGTGTAGCGCGCCGCGCGCACACCCCGCGGCCCCCGCAGCGAGACCTCTTCGCGCAACCTCCCGTAGCGTGTCCGCCGGCGCCCTGGCCCTTGCAACTACCGATAGCGGCGCCGCGCCAGCATCCCGGCGACGGCCACCGACGCCGCCAGCAGGAGCAGCCCGAGGCCGCCGAGCGCGGGCACCGGCATCGGGGGATCGGCGGGCCCGCGCGGCGGAATGCCATTCACGCCGGTGCCGGACATGGTCACCGTGACGGTCGGCGCGTTGCTGGCCACGATGAAGCTGCCGCTGTACGCGCCGAGCGCGGTGGGGGAAAAGCGGAAGCTCACCACGCAGGACGCGCCGGCGGCCAGCGTGGATCCGCAGCTGGACTCGGCCGCGACGCTGGAAAAGGCCACGCCGTCGAGCTCGAAGCTCGCGAACGTGAGAAGCCCGGTGCCGGTGTTGGTCAAGGTATAGAGCTTCGACGCGCTGGTGTTGCCGACGATGACGTCGCCGAAGGCGAGGCTCGCCGGCGTGATGGCGAGGCTCGTCGTGGTGCCGCCGCCGTCGTCGCCCTGGCCCTCCCAGGCCCCGATGTCGGGCGCGCTGCCGACGACGCGCGGGAACCCCGCACCTCGCTGGTCGGTGGCGAGTCCGTCGGGATTGCTGCCGGCGTCGAGCGCGCAGGAGCCTGCGAGCAGTGCGTGCGTGAGGGTCGGGCCGCCGTTGTCGCCCAGCGCGCCCAGCAACGGGTCGCAAGTGGCGAGGTCGCCGCCCCCCATGTCGACCTGGTAGTTGCTGCCGCCGACGCCGATCGCGCGCGACAGGTTGTGGCTGCCGATCGGCGTCGTGGAATTCTGGGCTCCGAGGTCGCGATGGGTGATGCTGTTGTTGAACATCGCGGTGTTGCCTGCGAACAGCGTGCTGTCGATCTCGAGGCCGGTCTTGCTCGACGCGGGGCCCGGGTTGCCGTCGTAGTACAGGCCACCCGCGTAGGCGCCGCCGGTGAGCCCCGAGCTTTCGCCCGAGCTGTTGTTGGCGACCGTGGCGTTCTGCAGCGTGACCAGCGCCGTGCGCCCTGGCATGGGATCGGCGCCGCTGCCGCTCAGGAGCAACCCTGCGCCGCTGCCGAAATCGGACCGATTGCCCGAGATCGTCGTGTTGCGCAGCACGGCCGGTGCGGCGACCCACGATCCGCCACCGCTGTTGGCGGCGTGGTTCCCGGAGAAGGTGCTGCCCTCGATGGTGGCGGGGCGGCCGACGAGCGCCTCGCCGGCGGCGAGACCGCCGCCGAAGCCGCCATTGCCGCCGGGGTTGCCGATGCCGCCGTTGCCGGCAACATTGTCCGTGAACGTGCTGTCGCGGAGCGTGAGCGCCTCGCTTTCGCTGTACAGCCCCCCGCCGTTGCCTTCGGCGGCGGTGTTGCCCTTGAACAGCCCGCGCAAGACTTCGACCGTTCCGAACTGGAGCTGCGCCACGGCGCCGCCGTTGGCGCTGGTCCCCTGGGTGTGACAGTCGGTGAACGCCGAATCCTGGAGCGTCAGTGCGCCGCGCGTGAGGAGGCAGCCACCCGAACCCGCCGCATTGCCGGCGGCGGTCTGGCCGTGGCGCATTTCCACCCCGTACAGGACGAGCGCCGGGGCTTGCAGCAGTGGCGCCGAGGCGTTGACCACCTCGATCAGGCGGAACGCCGTGGCGGCACCCGTATCGCGCTGGATGACCACGCCGCCGTTCGCCGTGCCGTCGATGGTCAGGGCTTCGGTGACTTTCAGCGCGTCCGTCGTCGCCGCCAGCGGCTGGGTGAAGGTGATGGTCCCGACACCCGGCGCGAACACGATCGCGTCGGCGCCCGGGTCCCCGGCGACACAGGTGCCGGTCGCGACGTTGGTGTTGGCGGCGAACACGGCCTCGGACAGCGTGCACTTGCCGGTCACCGGCGTCTCGCTGTCGCTGTCGACGGTGATGGTGGCGGCACCCGCGACCGAGACGGCGAACGACGCGGCCAGGGCCAGCGTATGGACGATGCGATGCATGGTGTTGTCTCCCTGTCGATGGCCGCGAAGCCGCGAAGCCGCGCGGCCGCCGAGGCACCGGCGCGGCCGGTCCCTCGCGCGTGTCGCGCGTTCGACGGCGAGTATCGAAGGGCGGGCTAACCGATCGCTAACGGATCGGGCGGCCCCTGATGCGGGTCCTGGCGCGCGTGCCGGTGCGCGCTGCGCCGGGCAAGACGGCATGGCTGGCCGAAGGGCCGGACTGTGGCAGGGAGCGGTACAGCGCTTCGGTCTCGGCCGAGGGTGGGACGCCGAGCTCCCCGGCGAGGAACTCGCTGCAGCGGCGATACGCCAGCAGCGCGGCGGCCGGGCGCCCGAGTGCGATGTGGCTGCGAATCAGCTCGCGCCACAGCTCCTCGGCCCGCGCGTCGACTTCGAGCCCGCGCTCGCAGAGGGCGGCCGAATCGTCCTGGCGCCCACGCGCCTGCCAGTGCCGCGCGACATCGCAGAGCGAGCGCAGGAAGCGGCTGCGTGCCCGCTCGTGCGCGGCGAGCGCCCAGGCGGGCAGCTCCCCGCCTTCGAGGAAATCGCCACGATAGAGCGAGAGCAGGGTCTCGACGTGCTCGGCCGTCGCGGCGTCGTCACCGGCCGAGAGGGCTGTGCGCAAGTCGTCGACCGCGCGGTCGAATGCCCATGCGTCGACGAACACGCGCTCACGGTTGAAGCCGATCCTCGCATCCTCGGTGACGATCGCCGCCGGGTCGCGCAACAGCTTGCGCAGGCGCGTCAGCGTCATGTCGAGGGCGGCCGTCGCGTCGCCGGCCTCGGCATCGGGCCACAGGAGGTCGACGATGCGGCGCTTGTCGAGGTTGCGCCCGTTCGCCGAGGCGAGGAGCCGGGCGAGATCGAGGGGCTTCTTCTGCGCCTTGCCGCGCGTGGCCACGGGTTCGCCGCGCGCACGGATGGCGAAGCCGCCGAGGCATTCGACCACCACCGGCCACGGCCAGCGGCGCCCGGCCTCGGGCGGCGGCGCGTAGTGGTTGAGGGCGATGATGCGCGAGACGAACTCGGGCTCGACCTCGCGCTCCAGCGCCAGTGCGCAGAGCGTTGCGCCGAGCCTGGGGTTGCCGTCGAAGCTGTCGTAGAACTGGCGGGCGCGCGACGCGGCAAAGGCCTCGCGCAGCAATGCCGTCGCGTCGTCGCGCCGTGCGAGGACCGCCTCCCAGGCGTCGACCATGCGCAGCATGTCGCGCATCTCCTCGGCGTGCAGCACCGCGACCATCGACGCGGCCTCGCGGAACACCCGGCGCGCGCCGTCGAAATCGCGCGTCATGGCTCGCGCCTGCGCCTCGAGCGCGACCTGCACGCCTTGCACCGGCTTCGGCAAGCCTGCTTCCTCGCCATACCTGCGCGCGCGTAGCGCGTGGAACAGCGCGCGGTCGCCCTCGCCCCGCGACAAGGCGATGCGCCCATCGACCCAGTCGAGCGCGCGCATCGATCCCAGGTCCCCGGGACGTACCGCCGCCGCGAGGCTCGCGCGCGCGCGCTCGAGGCGCGCGGCGTCGCGCAGGGGCAGGGCTTCATCGACCTCCGACAGCGCGAGTTGCACGACCACGCCGGGCTCGCCGGTGCGAGCGGCCAATGCCTGCGCCTGGCGCAACGTGTGCGCGTACAACGACCGGTCCTTGGCGTGCGCGGCGGTGCGCAGCTTGAAGATCAGCCAGCGGCCGAGCCTGAAGGACGTGAGCGCTGGATCGTCGACCAGCGGCTCGAGCAGCGCGTCGACGTGGTGACCCAGCACGCGCAACTCGCGCGGATCGCTGTAGAACAGCACGACCCGTCCCGCCGCGAACTTGAGGTTGACGTCGACGTCCAGCTCCAGCAGTCGCACGATGCGCTCGACGGTCCTGTCGGCATCGGGGTCGCGCGGCGCGAGCATCAGCAGGCCCGCGAGCAGGCCTGCGTGCGCGAGGAGGTCCTGGGCGGGTGCGCCGAAGGCCGCATCCCCGGCGCGCAGGCCGGCGAGGGCCGCGAGGCATTCCTCGAAGCGCCGGTAGTGGCCGAGCGATTGGCCGGCGAGCAGCGACGCCGCGGCGGCGAGCGTCGCGGTGGCGCCATCACCGGCCGAGCGCGCCTTGGCCTCTGCCGCCGCCAGCATCTGCATGGCGCGGTATTCACCGCGGTGCGCCTGGTCGAGCGCCTTGCGCAACGGCGCGGGCATGGCGTCCGTACCCCGCGGATGTTTCCGGACGGGCCTCCCCATGCATCCGAGTTTAGCGGTCGCGCCCGGTGCGGGGAAGGAGGCGCACCATGGTGGCTGCCGCGGGAGCGTGCATCCCGCACGCGCCAGGAGCCCATGCCATGAACGCAAGCCGACCCGAAGACCTCGGGCGCCTGTTCGCCGAGGCGCTCAACCGTGGCGACCTCGATGCGCTCGTCGCGCTGTACGAGCCCGGCGCGTCGCTGACACCGACACCCGGCAGGACCGTGACCGGGACCGAGGCGATCCGCGCCTCGCTCGCGGCGTTCCTGGCGATGAAGCCGACCATCACGCTGTCGTCGCGGCTGGTCGCACACGCCGGCGACCTCGCGCTGGTGACGGGCCAATGGTCGCTGTCGATGACGGGGCCGGACGGCAAGGCGGCGACCGTGCAGGGCCGGCCCGCGGAGGTGGCGCGCCGGCAACCCGACGGCCGCTGGCTCTACGCCATCGATGAGCCCTTCGGGCTCGCGCCGTAGCGCCGCGGCCGCAACGTCCCGGACACCGCGCTGCGCGGGCCGCGGAGCTCAGATCATCCGCAGGGGCGTTGCACGCGTCGGCGCCGGGAACGCGCGGTCGAGCTCGGCGCGCAGTTCGTCGCCCAGCACGAGGTCGAGGGCGCCGAGGTTGTCGTCGATGTGCGCAGGATCGCTCGCCTTGGGAATGGCGACGACGCCGGGCTGGGCGAGCAGCCACGCCAGCGCGAGTTGCGCCGGGCTCGCGCCGGCGCGCTTCGCAATCGACGCCAGCCTGCGGTCACGCAGCAAGCGCCCTTCGTCGAAGGGCGAGTAGGCCATGACGGCGATGCCGCGGCGTTGGCAGTCCGGCAACAAGTCCCACTCGATGCCGCGGCAGTCGAGGTGGTACAGCACCTGGTTCGCCGCGCACTGGCGCCCCGCGGGCAACGCCCCGATCTCGCGGACCTCGCCGGCATCGAGGTTCGAGACGCCCCAATCGCGGATCGTCCCCGCCGCGCGCAGCGCCTCGAAGCCCTCGACGGTCTCGGCGAGCGGGATCCGGCCGCGCCAGTGGAGGAGATAGAGGTCGATGCGGTCGGTGCGAAGCCTCGCGAGGCTGCGCGCGCAGGCCTCCCGCACGCCCTTGCGGCTGGCGTTGTGCGGGTAGACCTTGCTGACCAGGAACACCTCGTCGCGGCGGCCCGCGATGGCCTCGCCGACGATTTCCTCCGCACCGCCCTCGCCGTACATCTCGGCGGTGTCGATGAGCGTGAGGCCGCGCTCGAGCCCGTGGCGCAACGCGGCGACCTCGCGCACGCGCTCGCGGGCGCGCTCGCCCATGTGCCAGGTGCCCATGCCGAGCACCGGCTGGCGGGCGCCGGAGACGAGCTCGACGTTGCGCATGCGCCGATGGTGCCACAGGCGGCGGCAGCGGGCATGGCACGCACCGATGCGATAATCGAAGACCTTTCCCCGGCGGACCTTCCCGCATGCCCGCATCGCGCTGGCACGTCTCCCCCTACGTGCTCCTGACCGCGACGCCGCTGATCTGGGCGTCGAACTGGATCCTCGGGCGCGCACTGGCGGGCGAGATCCCGCCCATGGCGCTGACGTTCTTCCGCTGGCTCGCCGCGGTGCTGATCCTCGCCCCGTTCGCGCTGCCGCGCATACGCCGCGACTGGCCGGTGATACGCGCCAACGCCAGGATGCTGCTGTTGCTCGGCGCGGTCGGCGTGGGCACGCACAACGCGCTCGCCTACCTGGGCCTCAACTACACGACCGCGACCAACGGCGTCATCCTCAATTCCTTCATCCCCGTGATGATCGTGGCGTTCTCGTGGATCTTCCTGCGCGAGCGGCTCTCGCCACTGCAGATCCTCGGCGTCTGCGTCTCGCTCGCCGGGGTGATGGCGATCCTGTCGCACGGCTCGCTCGGGACGTTCCTGCACCTCACGCTCAACATCGGCGACCTGTGGATCATCATCTCGATGGCGATGTGGTCGGTGTACTCGATCCTGCTGCGCCGTCGCCCGGAGGGCATCGACGCGGTGGCGTTCCTGTTCGTCATCGCGGTGATCGGCGACCTCTGCGTGCTGCCGCTCTACATCGGCGAGACGCTGCTCGGCAGGCCCATGCACTGGACCGCCGGCAACGCGCTGGCGATCCTGGCGCTGGGACTCTTCTCCTCGGTGATCGCCTACATTTTCTGGAACCGCGGCGTGCGCGAGGTCGGCGCGAACGTCGCGGGCCTCTTCATGCACCTGATGCCGGTGTTCGGCGTGGTGCTGGCATGGCTCTTCCTGGGCGAGCGACTCGAACCCTTCCACGTGCTCGGCATCGGGCTCATCCTGACGGGCATCTTCGTCACCAGCCGTGTCGCGGCTGCGGCCGCGCGGGCGGGCGTGGACGACTAGGCGCGACCGTAGCGGTCGTCGAACCGCTCGATGTCGTCCTCGCCGAGGTAATCCCCGAGCTGCACCTCGATCAGCGACAGCGGCATGTCGCCACGATTGACGATACGGTGGATGGCCATCGTGGCGATGTCGGTCGATTCCCCGGGGCCGAGCGAGAACTGCCGCTCGCCGACGGTGACCTCGGCGACGCCGGCGACCACCACCCAGTGCTCGCGCCGCTGCCGGTGGCGTTGCAGCGACAGTGCGGCGCCGGCCTTGACGTCGATGCGCTTCACCTTGAAACCAGGCGCCTCGTGCAGCACGGTGAACCGCCCCCAGGGCCGTTGCACCGTCTGGTGGCTTTGCCAGATCGCGCTGCCGCGCTGCTTGAGCGCCCCGACCACCTCGCGCACCCGCTGGACGCTGTCGCGATCGGCCACCAGGACGGCGTCGGGCGTCTCGACCACGACCAGATTGTCCACGCCGACCGTCGCCACCAGCCGCCCGGTGGCGTGCACGTAGGTGTCGCGGCTGTGCACGGCGACGTGCTCGCCGAGCGCGCGGTTGCCGTCGGCATCGGCGGGCATGAGCTCGGCGAGCGCCTGCCAGGAGCCGATGTCGCTCCAGTCGAAGGGCGCGCGCACGACGACGGCGTTGCGCGCCTTTTCCATCACCGCGTAGTCGAAGGAGATTGCCGGGATGCGCTCGAACGCGGCGGCGTCGAACTCGATGGTGCCGTCGCCGGGCTCGCGGTGCGCGTTCCATGCATCGCGCGCCGCCTCGAGCACGTCGGGGGCCGAGGCCTCGAACGCCGCGATCGCCGCGTCGGCGCGCATGCAGAAGAAGCCGGTGTTCCAGAGGTGGCGGCCACCGGCCAAGTAGCGCTGCGCGTCGGCGAGCGGGGGCTTTTCGACGAAGCGCGCGACGGCGAAGGCCTGCGGCTCCTGCGCGTCGAGCGCGGCGCCGCACTCGATGTAGCCAAAGCCGGTCTCCGGGCGCGTCGGCGGCACGCCAAAGGTGACCAGCGCGCCGTCGTGCGCGATGGCGGCGGCGCGCGCCGCGCCTTCGGCGAACGCCGCGGCGTCGCGCACCAGGTGATCGGCCGGGATCACCAGCATGACGGCATCGGGGCCGCGGCGCTCGATCGCCCATTGCACGCCCAGCGCCACGGCACCGGCGGTGTTGCGCGCCGAGGGCTCGAGCATGTACGCGGCCTCGCGTGCGCCGAAGTCGATGCCCGCGTAGGCGTCGCGCGTGGCGAAGTAATGCTCGCGGTTGGCGATGGTGAGCAGCGGGGCGTCGCCCGGCAGCTCGAGCGCGCGACGCACCGCGCCTTCGAGCAGCGTGCCTCCGCCGGGTAGCGCGAGGAAGGGCTTGGGCAGCGTCTCGCGCGACATCGGCCACAGCCGCGTCCCGGCGCCGCCGGAGAGGATGATGGGGACGATGTGCATGCGCGAAGGCCCCGGGGGCCGAGCTACAGTACCACGCAGCTCGCGCCGTGCCGCTGCATGCGACAATTCCACCCAGGAGGACAAGGCTCGATGCCCGTCAACTATTCGCCCCCGACCGCGCAATCGCTTCTCCCCGTTCCCGGCGTGAGGCTCGGCACCGCCGAAGGGCGCATCAAGAACTGGCAGCGCGACGACGTGCTGCTGGTGGTCTGCGACCCCGGCACCAGGGCGGCCGGTGTGTTCACGCAGAACCGCTTCTGCGCGGCGCCGGTGCTCGTCGCGCGCGAGCACCTCGCGCGCCAGCACGGCGGCGGGGGCGACTTCCGCGCGCTGGTCGTCAATGCGGGCAACGCCAACGCGGGGACCGGCGAGCCCGGCCTCGACGACGCGCGGCTCACCTGCGCCGAGGTCGCGAGCCTGATCGGCGCGCGCGCCGACTCGGTCGTGCCGTATTCCACCGGCGTGATCATGGAGCCGCTGCCCGTCGAGCGCCTGGTCGCTGCGCTGCCCGCCGCGCATGCCGCGCTCGCCGCGGGCCATTGGCTCGAGGCCGCGCGCGCCATCATGACCACGGACACCGTGCCCAAGGGCGCGTCGCGCCGCGTCACCATCGACGGCGTGCCGTGCACGGTCACCGGCATCGCCAAGGGCGCCGGCATGATCCACCCCGACATGGCGACCATGCTGTCGTTCATGGCCACCGATGCACCCGTCGCCGCCGACGTGCTGCAGAAGCTCCTGCGCGAAGTGGCCGACGTGTCGTTCAACGGCGCCACCGTCGACGGCGACACGTCGACCAACGACAGCCTGGTGCTCGCGGCGACCGGCAAGGCGCGCATCCGGCCGATCGAGTCGCTCGAGGACCCGCGCCTCGACCTGCTGCGCGGCGCCGTCGAAGGCGTCGCGGTGGAGCTCGCGCAGGCCATCGTGCGCGACGGCGAGGGCGCAACCAAGTTCATCGCCATCCGCGTCGAGGGCGGCGCCGGCGTCGACGAATGCCGCAAGGTGGCATTCGCCATCGCGCACTCGCCGCTGGTCAAGACCGCGTTCTTCGCCTCCGACCCCAACCTGGGGCGCATCGTCTGCGCCATCGGCAACGCCGCGCCCGCGTCGCTCGATCCCGCCACGGTGTCCTTCTGGCTCGACGACGTGCTGGTGGTGGACCGCGGCGGCCGCTCGCCCGCCTATCGCGAGGAGGACGGGCAGCGCGTGATGAAGGAGGCCGAGATCACCGTGCGCGTCGACCTCGGCCGCGGCACCGCGCGTGCGACCGTATGGACCTGCGACTTCTCGCACGACTACGTGTCGATCAACGCGGACTACCGGTCGTGAGCGTGCCGTCGTCGAAGTCGCGGCCCGCGGCCGGCGTCGACCTCGCGGCCCTGGTCGCACGCGCCGAGGGCGTGCTGGCGCGCGTCGAGCAGCTCCTGCCTCCCGTTGCGCCCGATCCCGACTGGAAGACCATCACCGCCGCGCGCTGGCGGCGCCGCAACAACGTCGGCGTGCTGCAGCCGGTCGCGCACCCGCACGTCGTGGCGATCGACCACCTCGTGTCGATCGACGAGCAGAAGAAGCGACTCGACCAGAACACGCGGCAGTTCGTCGCGGGGCGTCCGTCGAACAACGTACTGCTCACCGGCTCGCGCGGCACCGGCAAGTCCTCGCTGGTCAAGGCCATGCTGGCGCGCTACGCCTCCAAGGGGTTGCGGCTCATCGAGGTCGACAAGGCCGACCTCGCGGACCTGGCCGACATCGTCGAGCGCATCGAGCGCGACCCGCATCGCTTCGTGATCTTCTGCGACGACCTCACGTTCGACGTCGGCGAGGAGGGCTACAAGGCCCTCAAGGTGGCGCTCGACGGATCGATCGCCGGGGCGGCCGAGAACATCGTGATCTACGCGACCTCCAACCGCCGGCACCTCATGCCCGAGTACATGAGCGAGAACCTCGAGACGCGCCACGTCGGCGACGAGGTGCATCCCGGCGAATCGGTCGAGGAGAAGATCTCCCTGTCCGAGCGCTTCGGCCTGTGGCTGTCGTTCTACCCGTTCCAGCAGGAGGACTACCTCGCAGCCGTGCACGAGTGGCTCGGGGAGCTCGGGGTGGATGTCGCCGATCGCGACCGTGCGACGGTGGAGCGCGAGGCGCTGCAGTTCGCGCTGGGTCGCGGGTCGCGCAGCGGGCGGGTGGCCTGGCAGTTCGCGAAGCACCACGCGGGATCGCATCCGGGACGCGCGTCGAATCGCGCGTGAGCATCCGGCCCATCACGCGGGTTGCGGCGGCCGTGATCGTCCGTCGTGACGGACGTGTCCTGCTTGCGCAACGGCCCGAGGGCAAGGTTTACGCGGGCTACTGGGAGTTCCCCGGAGGGAAGCTCGAGCCTGGCGAGTCGCCACGCGCGGCGCTCGACCGCGAGCTGCGCGAGGAGCTGGGGCTCGAGGTGACGCGTGCGTCGTCGTGGTTGCTGCAGCGCTACGAATACGCGCACGCCGACGTCGAGCTGCATTTCTTTCGCGTATGGGACTGGGCCGGCGAGCCGGTGGGCCACGACGGCCAGGCCTTCGCGTGGCAGGCGCCCGATGCGATCGACGTCGCGCCGCTGCTGCCCGCCAATACCCGCGTGCTGGCGGCCCTCCGGCTGCCGGCCCGCTATGGAATCAGCTGCGCCGAGGACCTGGGCGAGGAGGGGTTCCTCGCGCGCGCCGAAACCGCGTTCGCAGGCGGCCTGCGGCTCGCGGTGCTGCGCGAGCCGGGCTGGGCGGTCGCGCGCCGCGAGGCGCTTGCGAAGCGGCTACTTCCCCTGGGCGCTCGATACGGTACCAAGCTGTTGTGGCACGGCGACGCCGCGCGCGCACGCGCGCTGGGCTTCGCAGGCGTGCATTGGCGCGCCGACGTGCTGGCGTCGGCGACGTCGCGCCCCGAGGGGATGATGGTCGTGGCGTCGTGCCACACGCGCGAAGAGATCGCGCAGGCGGGCCGCCTCGGCCTCGACTTCGTCGTCGCCGGTCCCGTTCGCGCGACGCCCACGCATCCGGACGCGATGCCGCTCGGCGACGTGGGATTCGCACGGCTCGTCGAGGGCGCGACCCTCCCGGTGTTCGCGCTCGGCGGGCTCGCGCCTTCCGACCTCGAGGCGATGATCGCAATCGGCGCGCAGGGCGTGGCCATGCGCCGGGCGGCCTGGCCCGCGCCGTAGCGAAACCGCGCCACGGACATCGGGTGCGGCATCGTGCTGCGCGACCAGAGCCCCGCGCCTGCCGCGCCGCTGGATCGTCGCGCGAAGTGCGGCCGCGTCAGTCGTCGTCGCGCTGGCGCGGGGTCGGCGAGTCCTCGTCGTCGTCCTGCTCGACCACGGGGATGCGGTAGGACTCGGAGGCCCAGGCGCCGAGGTCGATTTCCTTGCAGCGCGCAGAGCAGAAGGGCCGGAACCTGGCCTCGGGCGTCCATTCGACGGGCTTCCCGCACTGGGGGCAGCGTGTGACGCGGGTCTGTGCCATGCGTACAATCCTGCGCCAATCATGCGCGATCATGCAATGGCCGGGCGCCGAGGCGCCGTCACGGGCGCGATCCCGGCGAGGCGCGCGGCGGCGGTCCTGCTGGCGGCGCTGGCCCTCGCCGGCGGCGCGCGCGCCGCGGGCGACGGCACCCGCGACGGTGTCACCGTCGGCATCGCGCTGCGCGACCTCGACACCCTCGAGGTGACCTATCGCGTGCCGGCGCGGTGCACCGAGCTGCCGCTGGTCACGCCGCTCGACAAGGACGTCGCGCGCCATCTGCGGGCGAGCTGGAAGGCCGAGGACGGCTGCAGGTCGCTCATCGGCAACACGATCCACGCCCACGGCGCCTGCCGCGACGTCTCGTTCCGCGTGCCCGCGAGCGACGAGATCCACGACCGCGTGTACCCGCCGGCGTATCCCATCGACACGCTCGGAATCTACGTGCACACCGCGCTCTTCGCGCCGACGGAGGCTTGCGGGCCGGTGACCTGGCGCTTCGCCGCGCCGGGGGGCGAGGTGGTCTTCGACGGCAAGCGCCGCGGCCCGGTGTACGTCGCCGAGGGCAAGGGCCCGGGCAACGCTTCGCATGCTTCGGTCTACCTCTCGGAGCGGCCGCTGCCGGCCACCGACGGGCCCGTCACCGTCTACGCGCCCGGCGTCCCGCCGTCGATCCACGCCACCATCGAGGCCGCGTCGCGCGCGGTCGATGCACGCTATCGCGACATCGCCGACGGCATCGAGGTCGACGTGCCTTCGGTGGTGGTGAGCAATCGCGAGGACGGCGGCGCGAAGCGCGTCAAGGCCGACGTCGCCAACCGGACGATGATGCGCATCGGGTTCAAGAACCACGCCGACGTTCGCGAGGACGACGCCATGCGCAACTACCTGCGCCGCCTCGTCGCCCACGAGTTCGCCCACGTGCTGCAGAACCCTGCCATGGGTGACGAGCGCCATTCCTGGATCGCCGAAGGCGGCGCCGACTTCCTGGCGTGGATCACGCTTTACCGCCTGGGCTGGAAGACCGCCGAGGAAAGCGCCGGCGACCTCGCCGATGCCTTCAACCGCTGCCTCTATCTGGTGCGAGACAGGCGCTGGAACGCGATTGCCGAGCGCGGTGTGGGCCAGATACCGTACGCCTGCGGCTTCGCGATCCACGCCCTTGCGCTCGCCTCGCGTACCGGCCCGGGCTCACCCGAAGCCGCGCTAATGCGGTACTACCGTGCGGCGCACGACGACAATGGCGCCTCGCCGGCGCGATGGCTGGATTGTGGTGGCGACCTCGCCTGCGAGCCGCGCACCATCCCGGCCCTGCTGGACGGCGAAGCGGCCTTCGGTGCGCTCCTGGTGGAGAAGGCGACCGCGCTCGGGATCGGGTCGATCGACACGCGGCCGCCGGGCGCGGCCGCGCGCGCGCAGATGGCGGGCCAGGCCTTCCGCTCGATCATGGGCCAGGACTGCAACGGCAACTATTCCTTCAACACCGGCGAAACCTATATCGACGTCCTGAACTCCGAAGGATGCAAGACGCTGGACCACGCGTTCAGGATCGTAGGCTTCGCGGGCGTGCGCTTCGACGACAAGGACGGCGACGCCGCGGCGGCTGCGCGCGCGGCCTGCGCGAGTGCGCGCACGGTGGGCCTGATGAAGGCCGACGGCACGTCGCTGCCGATCGCCTGCAAGGACCCGTTGCCCAATCCCGCGGTGCGCCTGAGGTTCGACGCGAAGGCGCTCTTCGCGAAGCTCGACCGCGCTTGATCGAAGGCCGCTTCGCCTTACTTCAGGAACCCGCTCATCCGCGTCGTCGCGCTGCTGAGCCGGTCGTTCTCGGGATCGTCGATCGCCAGCACGCGCCGTTGCAGGGGCGTGAGCCTCGCCACCGTTTCCTCGCGCAGCATCCCCTTCTGGTACTGCTGCTGCGGCTTGTCGTCGCGCGTGTAGAAGGCGTGCAGCGCGCGCCGGCAGCGATCGGTGCGGTTGGCCGTCCCGCCGTGCCACATGTGCGTGTTCATGATCACCACGGTCCCGGCCTTGCCGGTGACCAGCACCTCGTCCGGCCGCGTGCCCGCGTTGCCGGGCTCGGGCAGCCGCCGCCAGGTGTGCGAACGCGGCACCATCCGCGTGGCGCCGTTCTCCACCGTGAAATCGTCGAGCATCCACACCGAATTGCACACCCAGTAGCCGCGTTCGTCGGCGATGGCGCCGGCATCGGCGTGCCAGGGCTGGGATTCGCCGTTGTGCGGATTGGTCGAGCGGGCATTGAGGCTGCTGAGCTTGAAACCCTGACCGATCACGTGCTCGATGCATTCGAGGAGCTTCGGCATCGACACGAGCTCCGCGAAGAGGGCGCCCTTGTCCACCAGGTTGGCGAGCCGCCGGGTGCCAGGCTCGGGGCGGAACTCGGACCCGGCGTCGTCGCCTTCCTCGGTCCACAGCGCCTCGACGCGGTCGCGCAGCGCGTCGAGCATCGGCGGCGGGATGAAGCCCGGGAGGACGAGGTAGCCCAGCTCGTCGAGCTGTTGTTTGTCGGATCGGGAGAGCACGGGAAAGCGGTCCTCGGAACGCAAGGTGGATGCAGGAGCGATCGCGGTGGACGAGGACGCCGTGGTTCTTGGCCCTGCGGCTCGCGGCGGTGATCGCTAGCTGCGAGCGGCGTGCTGGAGTCGACAACCGACGCAAAGCAGCATGCCGGCCAGGAGCAACAATGAAAGCCCTGTCAGCGCAGGGATTGACGCCGCGCCTTCGGCTACATCGAACGCGACGACCTCGTCATCACTGAGCTCGTCGTTCGTTGCCCCTTCGAAACGCCGATAGTGAAGTGTATAGCTGCCCTTGGGGAGGGGCGCCATGGTGAAACGTACCGCCTTCTCGACCGGCGCGTCACCCGCGGAAAAGCAAGACGTTGGCACCACATGAACCGTCAGCGTCACGACTGTTCCGATCTGCTGGAACGCCGCGCTTCCGATGACACTGCGGGGGTCCTGAGAGTAGCAAGTGTAGATGGGCGCAAGGAATCCGATAGGCGCGTTGGCGTAAGCGAATGGGATCACCACATGGTCGGGCCCGAATTCCTGAGCGTTTGCGGAAGGCGCGAAGAAGTTGAGCGATAGCAGGCCCGCGACGGCGATCGAACGTAGACAAGCCATTGTTTCCCCCCGGACGACGGGCAAGCTCAGAGGTTGCAGAACATCATGTCGAACTCGACGTCGCGGTCGCAGACCGCGCCGCGGTTCGCGCCCTCCACCGACAGGAAGCGCACGTTGAGCGCGTACTTGTTGGCGCTGATCTCCGGCACGCAGGCCATGTCGCGCGACACCGAGAGTCGCAAGAGCTGCGCGATCTTGTGGGTGGTGAGCATCAGCTGGAACACGCCGCGGTGCGCGACGTGATGGCTGATGCGGCCGTGCTCGCGCAGCAGGCGCAGGATGATCGACAGCCCGGCGCCGAGCGGCTCGAAGGGCGCGAGCCATTCGGCGAGGTCGCGGCGGCGCGAGGCGGCGTCGCGGTGCAGCCAGTAGTGGTAGGCGGGAAGGTCGAACTCGCAGACGCCGCCGGGGATCACGCTACGCTGCTTGATGGCCATCAGCCACTCGTTGTCGCGCATGTGCTGGCCGACCTTGCCGGCCTGCGCGTGGAGCCGCCCGCCGACGTTCTCGATCTCCTCGAGCAGCACGTTGAGCGCGTGCGCCTCGATCTGCGGGTTGTCGCGCAGCGGCGTGAGGATCTGCCGCTGCCGCTCGAGCTCCTGCAGGATGTCGGTCTTGAGGTCGGCGCGGCCGGCGACCTCGGTGATCTCGAACATCGCGGCGAGCGCGGCGTGGTGCTCGCGCGGGTCGTCGGCGCCCGCGAAGAAGCGCGCGCGGCCATAGAGGTCCTCGAGGCGCATCAGCGTGCGGATGCGCTCGTTGAGGGGATGTTCGTAGCGGATCATGGGCGGCGACCGTCGGGTCGCGCCATTGTGCCGCAAGCGCGGCCCGTTTCGGCGCCGGCGGGTGCGCCCAGGCGGCGGTCGAGCTCGGCGACGATGCCCGCGAGCGCGTCCTGAGGGCCGCTGTTGTCGATCACCGCGTCGGCGCGCGCGAGCCGCTTGGCGCGCGGCAGCTGGGCGGCCATGATGGCGCGCACCTCATGCTCGGCGAGCCCGCTGCGCCGCATGGTGCGCCTGACCTGCTCCTCCTCGGGCAGGTCGACGACGATCACGCCCTCGACCCGGTCGAGGAGGTTGCCGCGCTCGAAGAGCAGCGGCGCGACCACCAGCCCATAGGGTCCCGTCCAGCGCGCGATGGCCGCGTCGATGTGGCGCGCCACCAGCGGGTGGAGGATCGTCTCGAGCGAGGCGCGGAAGGCGGGGTCGGCGAAGGCGCGCTCGCGCATGCGCGCGCGGTCGAGGCGTCCGTCGGGGCCGAGCAACGCCTCGCCATGCGCGGCGACCAGCGCGCGGAAGCCGTCGTTGCCGGGGGCCGACAGCGCGTGGACCACCTCGTCGGCGTCGACCACGTCCACGCCCAGCGCGCGGAACGCGTCGGCCACCGCGGTCTTGCCGCTGCCGATGCCCCCCGTCAGGCCGTAGACGCGCGTGGCCATCTGTCCCGTGAGGCGGGCGTGGCTAGTGCAGCCAGAGCTTGAGCAGCGCCGGCCCGGCGAACAGGGCGATGGCGCCACCGGCGGCGAGGTAGGGCCCGAAGGGCAGCGTGAGCTGGGAGTCCCGCCCGCGGAACACGATCAGCACGATGCCGATGACCGCGCCGGCGACCGACGACAGCAGGATGATCGGCGGGAGCATCTTCCATCCCAGCCAGGCGCCGAGCGCGGCCAGCAGCTTGAAGTCGCCGTAGCCCATGCCTTCCTTGCCGCGGATCAGCTTGAACAGCCAGTACACGGTCCACAACACGAGGTAGCCGGCGATCGCGCCGATCACGGCCTCGGCGAGCGGCACGAACAGCCCCTGCAGGTTGGCGACCAGCCCCGCCCACAGCAGCGGCAACGTCAGGTCGTCCGGGAGGAGCTTGGTGTCGGCGTCGATCAGCGCCAATGCCAGCAGCGTCCACAGCAGGATCGCAGCGGCGACGCCCTTGGCGTTGGGCCCGAAATGCCAGATCGCCAGCGCGGCGAGCGCGCCGCCGGCGATCTCGACCAGCGGGTAGCGCGAGGAGATCGGCGCCTTGCAGGCGCTGCAGCGGCCGCGCAGCGCCAGCCACGACACGACCGGGACGTTCTCCAGCGCGCCGATGGCGTGGCCGCAGGCCGGGCAGGCCGAGCGGGGGCGCCAGAGGTTGTAGGGTTCCGCGGGGGCGGGCTCCTCGCCGCGCAGGTCGGCGCAGTTCGCGGCCCACTCGCGCTCCAGCATCTTCGGCAGGCGGTGGATCACGACGTTGAGGAAGCTGCCCACGCACAGGCCGACGACGGCGGCGAGGACGGTGGCGGCGAGGGGGTCGGTCGGGAGCAGGGGCATCGGGGCCGGGCCTCGAGGAGGTCAGGGATGTCGGCGTTGCAGGCGAAGCCGGTACGGGACGCGCGTGCCGCGCATGGGGTCGCCGCCGCGTGCTCCGCGGGCGGGACCGCGACCGGGAGAACGCCGCTGTGGCGTCCTCCCGCGCGCCATCAGATCACCGCGCCCAGCTTGAAGATCGGCAGGTACATGGCGACGACCAGGCCGCCGATGACCACGCCGAGGAACACGATGATGATGGGCTCCAGGAGGCTCGACAGCGCGTCGACCGCGTCGTCGACCTCGCGCTCGTAGAAGTCGGCGATCTTGCCCAGCATGCCGTCGAGCGCGCCCGATTCCTCGCCGATCTGCGTCATCTGCAGCACCATGTTGGGGAAGAGCTTGGTGTTCATCATGGCGTTGGTGAGGCTGGTACCCGTCGACACGTCGGTCTGGATCTTCTTGGTGCCCGCGGCGTACAGCGCGTTGCCCGAGGCGCCGCCGACCGCGTCGAGCGACTCGACCAGCGGCACGCCGGCGGCGAACATCGTCGACAGCGTGCGCGTCCAGCGCGCGATGGTCGCCTTCTCGACGATCGGCCCGATGATGGGCACCTTGAGGATCAGCCGGTCGAAGCCCATGCGGAACGCCGCCGACCGCTTGAACAGGAAGATGATGCCGGCGATCGACCCGGCGACGATGATGAACATCGCCCACCAGTAGGTGACGAAGAAGTCCGAGATCGCCATGACGATCAGCGTCGGCGCGGGCAGGTCGGCGCCGAAGCTCGTGAACACCTGCTTGAACGCGGGGATCACCCAGATCATGATCACGCAGGTCACCACCACGGCGACGGTGATCACCGCCGCGGGGTAGAACAGCGCCTTCTTGATCTTGCTCTTGATGGCGAGGATCTTCTCCTTGTACGTCGCGAGGCGGTCGAGGATGCCCTCGAGGATGCCCGCCGTCTCGCCCGCGGAGACCAGGTTGCAGTACAGGTTGTCGAAGTAGGCGGGGTGCTCGCGGAACGCCGCCGAAAGCGACGAGCCCGCCTCGACCTTGTTCTTGATGTCCATCATCAGCCGCGAGAAGCGCGGGTTGCTGTGGCCGCGCGCGATGATCTCGAACGACTGCAGCAGCGGCACGCCCGAGCGCAGCATCGTCGCCATCTGCCGGGTGAAGAACGTCATGTCCTTGTCGGTGACCTTGCGGCCCCCGCGGAAGGTCTGGCGCTTGATCTTGGTGACGCGCACGCCCTGGCGGCGCAGGTTGGTCGTGACCACCGTCTCGGAGGCCGCGCGCATCTCGCCGCGGACCTGCCGGTTGTTGCGGTCCATGCCCTCCCACAGGAAGGTGAATTCCTTGACGCCCTTGCGTGCGAGTGCCGTTGCGGTCGTTGCCATCGTCAGTTCCCCGTGCGTTGCCGTCGCGCTATTCGTTGGTGACCGCCTCGATTTCCTCGAGGGAGGTGAGCCCGGCCTTCACCTTGAGCAGGCCCGACTGGCGGAGGTTGCGGATGCCCTCGGACTGCGCCAGCGCGGCGATGTCGAGCGCCGAGCCGTTGCGCATGATGAGCTGGCGCATCTCGTCGCTGATGGTCATCACCTCGTAGATGCCCACGCGGCCCTTGTAGCCCGAGTCCTTGCAGTTGTCGCAGCCCACCGGGCCGTAGGCCTGCCACGAGCCGTCGAGGTCCTCTTCCTTGAACCCGGCGCGCAAGAGCGCCTCGGGCGGGATGTCCTCGGGCTTCTTGCAGTGCGTGCACAGCTTGCGCGCGAGGCGCTGCGCGGTGATCAGGATCACCGAGGAGGCGATGTTGAAGGGCGCGACGCCCATGTTCGACAGCCGCGTCAGCGTGGTCGGCGCGTCGTTGGTGTGCAGCGTGGACAGCACGAGGTGGCCGGTCTGCGCGGCCTTGATGGCGATGTCGGCGGTCTCGAGGTCGCGGATTTCGCCGACCATCACGATGTCCGGGTCCTGCCGCAGGAACGCCCTCAGTGCCACCGCGAAGGTCATGCCCGCCTTGTCGTTGACGTTCACCTGGTTGACGCCCGGCAGCATGATTTCCGCGGGGTCCTCGGCCGTCGAGATGTTGATGCCCGGCTGGTTGAGGATGTTGAGGCAGGTGTAGAGCGACACCGTCTTGCCCGAGCCCGTCGGCCCGGTGACGAGGATCATGCCGTAGGGACGCTTGATGGCGTTGAGCAGTGCGGCCTGCTGGTCGGGCTCGTAGCCCAGCGCCTCGATGCCGAGCTTGATGCCCGAGGAGTCGAGGATCCGCAGCACGATCTTCTCGCCGAACAGCGTGGGCATCGACGACACGCGGAAGTCGATGGTCTTGGTCTTGGACAGCACGAGCTTCATCCGCCCGTCCTGCGGCACGCGCTTTTCCGAGATGTCGAGCCTGCTGATGACCTTGATGCGCGACGCGGTCTTGTCCTTGATGGCGAGCGGCGGCTGCGCCACCTCGGAGAGGATGCCGTCGATGCGGTAGCGGATGCGGTAGTAGCGCTCGTAGGGCTCGAAGTGGACGTCGGAGGCGCCCGCGGCAATGGCGTCGAGCAGGATCTTCTGGATGTACTTGACGACGGGCGCGTCCTCGACGTCGGAGGATTCCTCGTCGGAGCTGCCGGGGCTGCCGTCGGTGACCGCGACCTCGATGTCCTCGAGCCCGGTCGACATGTCGCGCAGCGTCTGGCCGGTGGATTCCAGGAGCTTGGCGATGACCTGCGTGAGCTTGTCGTCCTCGACCACCACCGGGTCGACGACCAGGTTGGTCTTGAAGCGGACTTCCTCCAGCGCCTGCAGGTTGGCGGGGTCGGAGATGGCGACGAACAGCCGGTTGCCGCGCTTGTGCAGCGGCAGCACGCGGCGCGTCTGGCTCATCTTCGCGTCGAAGAATTCCTTCTGCAGGTGGTCGATGTCGAAGGCCGCGAGGTCGAGCAGCGGCACGCCGAACGCGCGCGAGCCGAAGGTGGCGAGCTGCTGCGCGCTGATGCGCTTGGTGGTGAGGAGCTGCTCGACGAAGGTGATGCCGGCCTGCTGGGCCTGCAGCTGGAGGTTCTCGGCGTCGTATTCCGACATGACGCCGGACGACGCCAGGGCGCGCGCGAGGCCGCTGATGTTACGGGTTGTGGCGTGCGTGGCCATCGTCGGTTTGGGGCCCAATCTCCACCGGATTCGGGGGCAAGGGCGATTTCAAGCAATCGCCATGCCGCGGGCCCGGGGACGGCGCCCCATTCCAACGGCATAAAGCCTCACGCGGACGATGATGCCCTGCCACCCCCTGTTTGTAAAGGAAAAATCGGCTTTCCGACGGGGGCGGCCAGGCGTACGACTTTTACGGCACGGTCTTCGGTTTGCAGGATTTCCATCCGCTGGCCGGCAATTTCGGTCACGACCCCCGCGTCGGGGATATCGCCCAGGTGGCCGACGATCAGGCCGTTGAGGGTCTTCGGGCCGTCGAGCGGGAATTGCGTGCCGAGCCGCCGGTTGAGCAGCCGCAGTGGCACCACGCCGTCGACGATGACGCTCCCATCCCCCTCGCGCCGCCAGCTGTCGCCGGCCCCGGGCGCCGCCGTCGTGAACTCGCCGATGATCTCCTCGATGATGTCCTCGATGGTGACGAGGCCGAGGAGCTCGCCGTACTCGTCGACGATCAGCGCGAGGCGCTGGCGGTCGCTCTGGAACTGCGAGAGCTGCTGCAGGAGCGGCGTGCCGGCCGGCACGAAGTAGGCGGGGCGCAGGAGCGGCGTCAGCTGCTCGGCGTCGAGGTCCTCGCCCTGCTGCAGCGACACCACCTGCTTCAACGGCAGGATGCCGACGATGTCGTCGAGCGTCTCCCGGTAGGCCGGCACGCGCGAGTGGTACGAGGTCGCGAGCTGCTGGCGCAAGAGGCTCGGCTTGGCGGCGAGGTCGATGCCGTGGATGTGGTTGCGCGGCGTCATCACGTCGTCGACGGTGATCTTCTCGAGGTCGAAGAGGTTGGCGATCAGCGCGCGGTGCTTGCCGCGGAAGTACTGGCCTTCGAGCACCAGCGAGCGCACCTCCTCCTGGGTGAGCCGCGCCTCGCCCTCGTCCGTCGTGCGGATGCGCAGCAGCTTGAGCAGGCCCTGCACGAAGAGGTTCACGAACCACACCACCGGGTAGGTGATGCGCAGCAGCGGTCCCAGCACCAGCGACGCCGGCGGCGCGATCAGGTCGGCGTGCGCGGCGCCGATGACCTTGGGCGTGATCTCCGAGAACACCAGGATCAGGAAGGTGATCGCCAGCGTGCCGAGCGCCAGCGCCCACTTGCCCTCGCCGAAGAGCCGCGAGGTCAGCACGGCGGTGAGCGTAGCCGAGGCCGCGTTGATGAGGTTGTTGCCGAGCAGCAGCACGCCGAGCAGCTTGTCGGTCTGCGCGAGCAGCGCCAGCGCGCGCCGCGCCCCCTTCGAGCCGCGGTGCGCGCGGTGGCGCAGGCGCACGCGGTTGGCCGCCATCATCGCCGTCTCGGCGAGCGAGAACAGCCCCGAGACGACCAGCAGCACCGCCAGCGCGACGACCAGCGTGGAAAGGGGGATGTCTTCCACGCTAGCGGTGCAGCAGGACTTCCATGACGAACTTGCTGCCTGCGTAGGCGAGGAGCAGCAGCACGGTGCTGGCGAGGATCCACTTCAGCGCGCGGCGCCCGCGCCAGCCGCTGCGCCAGCGCCCGGCCAGCAGCACGGTGTAGGAAAGCCAGGCCGCGACGGCGAAAACGTTCTTGTGGTTGAAGCGCGCGGGCGTGCCGAAGAGCTCCTCGGACCAGAAGATGCCGCTCGCCAGCGTCACCGTGAGCAGCACGTAGCCCAGGCCGATCAGCAGGAACAGCCAGCGCTCGAGCGTGAGCAGCGGCGGCGGCGACGCGCTGCCCGGGTCGGGGGCGCCGCGGTGCAGGCGGCGCTCGATGCCGGTCAGCACCAGCGCCTCGGCCGCCGCGACGATCATGATGGCGTAGGCGAGCAGCGCCACGCTGATGTGCAGCGCCGCGGCGCTGGCGTGGCTGTAGGGAAGGCGGTGCATGCCCGGCGCGATGGCCGGCAGCAGCGCCATGGCCGCTGCGACGGGCAACACCACGGCACCGACGGCGGGCAGCGCGCGCATCAGCCCGCTGCCCCAGGCGACCAGCACCGCGAGCCCGGCGACCAGCGCCAGGGCGTTGCCGATGGAGAGGTCGAGGCCGTCGGGCTTGACGATGGCGCTGCCGAGCGCGAAGGCCTGGACGGCGAGGCCGAGCGCGACCAGCGCGCCCACGCCGCGCGTGGAGGCGGCCGCGCGCGCACCCCTTGGATAGGCGAGGAACGCCGCGATCGCGTACAGGATCGCCGCGAGGGGATGCAGTAGAATCGTCGCGCCGCCCATGGCGTGCCCAGTGTAGCGGAACGCGCGCGTCGCATTGCGCGGCTTCCCCCCATCCCGGATCGACCCGCATGCTCGAGAACCTCACCGAAAGGCTTTCCCGCGTCGTCAAGACGCTGCGCGGCGAGGCCCGCCTCACCGACGCCAACATCCAGGACGCGCTGCGCGAGGTGCGCCTCGCGCTGCTCGAGGCCGACGTCGCGCTGCCGGTGGTGCGCGACTTCGTCGCCCGCGTGCGCGAGAAGGCCGTGGGCGAGGAGGTGGTCGGCTCCCTGACGCCCGGCCAGGCGCTGATCGGCGTGGTGCACCGCGAGCTGACCGAGTTGATCGGCGGTGCCGCGGCGGGCCTCGACTTCGCCACCCAGCCGCCGGCGGTGGTCCTGCTCGCCGGCCTGCAGGGCGCCGGCAAGACCACCACCGCGGGCAAGCTCGCGCGCCTGCTGCGCGAGTCGATGAAGAAGAAGGTTCTGGTGGCGAGCGCCGACGTCTACCGGCCCGCGGCCATCGAGCAGCTCGAGCTGCTCGCGCAGCAGGTCGGCGTGGACTTCTTCCCCTCCTCGGCGGGGCAGGACCCCGTGGCCATCGCGCAAGGCGCGCTCGACCACGCCAAGCGCCACTACCACGACGTGCTGATCCTCGACACCGCCGGCCGGCTGGCGATCGACGAGGCGATGATGAAGGAGATCGCCGCGCTCGAGGCCGCGGTGAAGCCGATCGAGACGCTGTTCGTCGTCGACGCCATGCAGGGGCAGGACGCCGTCAACACCGCGCGCGCCTTCCGCGAGGCGCTGCCGCTCACCGGCGTGGTGCTCACCAAGCTCGACGGCGACTCGCGCGGCGGCGCGGCGCTGTCGGTGCGGCAGGTGACCGGCGTGCCGATTAAGTTCGCGGGGGTGTCGGAGAAGCTCGACGGCCTCGAGCCCTTCCATCCCGAGCGCATGGCCTCGCGCATCCTCGGCATGGGCGACGTGCTGTCGCTGATCGAGGAAGCGCAGCGGAACGTCGACGTCGGCGAGGCGCAGAAGATCGCCAAGAAGCTGCGCGCCGGCAAGGGCTTCGACCTCGCCGACTACCGCGCGCAGATCGGCCAGATGCGCAAGATGGGCGGCTTGTCGGCGATGCTCGACAAGCTGCCGGCCGAGCTCGCGCGCGCCGCGCAGTCGAGCCAGGTCGACGAGCGCAGGATCGGGCGCATCGAGGGCATCATCGACTCGATGACGCCCGGCGAGCGCGCGAAGCCGGAGCTCCTCAAGGCCTCGCGCAAGCGCCGCATCGCGGCGGGCGCCGGTGTATCGGTCCAGGAAGTGAACCAGCTCCTCAAGCAGTTCGAGCAGACGCAGAAGGTCATGAAGGTGATGGGCAAGGGCGGCAACGCGCAGAAGATGATGCGCGGCCTGCGCGGGCTCATCCCCGGCGTCCGCTAGCCTCTCCCGCCACCGTCATCCCCGCGCAAGCGTCATCCCCGCGAAAGCGGGGACCCATGGTTCCCGGCCCTACGTCATGGGTCCCCGCTTTCGCGGGGATGACGTGGCGGGGGCGTCAGCGCGGGTCGTCCTTGCCGTGCAGCCAGGCGAAGCGTCGCTTGGGCAGCGCGGGATGCAGGATGCCGGCGGCGAGCAGCAGCAGGTACACGTACGAGGCGTAGGCCGAGCGCCAGCCGAGCCTGATCTCGAGCAGCGCGAGGAGCATGCCGAGCCACACGATGGCATAGGCGAGCACGAAGCGCCGCCGCGCGAGGTGCCAGGTATCGAGCGCCGACTGCGCATCGAGCTCGGTGAGCCGCGGCAGCGCGCGGCGCCACATCAGCATCTCGCAGGTCAGGATCGCCATCACGTTGAGGCCGTACAGCACCGCGGGCCTCGGCAACCCGGGATTGTGCCCGGCGAAGGCCGTCAGCATGGGGACGAAGGTGGTGAACAGCAGGAACGCGAGATTGGTCCATACGAAGGGCATGTCGACGCGCGTCATGCGCGCCAGCAGGCGCAGGTGGGCGAGCCAGAACACGCACAGCACCAGGAAGCTGATCACGTAGTCGTCGAACTGCGGGATGAGGCGCAGCACGCTGCCCCACACGTCGGTCGCCTGGTCGACGTGCTCGGGGAGCTTCAGGTCGAGCACCAGCAGCGTCATGGACACCGCGAAGATGCCGTCGGTGATGGCCTCGATGCGGGCCTTGGGCAGGGCGGGTGCCGGGGTCATGGTCGGGTCGGCGCGTGCTTCAGGAGCCTTCGGGCCGCGGCGAGGAAGGCCGCGCGGGGCAAATGCCGCCTTGCAAGCCCTTGAATCGGCAAGGATTCGAGTCCCGGGCCGAGGATGGACCGGGAAGCCCCCCTGCTTGCGACATCGATGTTTTTCGTAGTAGAATCAACGTCTTTTCCTCGTTCCACCGGAATCATTAAATCATGGTCGTGATCCGACTTGCACGCGGCGGCGCGAAGAAGCGCCCCTTCTACAACGTCGTCGTCGCGGATTCGCGCGTTCGGCGCGACGGCCGCTTCATCGAGCGCGTCGGCTTCTACAACCCGATCGCCGGCGAAGGCGAGGAAGGGCTGCGCCTCTCGCGCGACCGCATCGCCTTCTGGCAGGAACGCGGCGCCAAGCTTTCCGACACCGTCGCGATGCTGGTCAAGAAGCCGCCCGCGGCGAAGGCCGCCGCCACCGCCTGAACGACACGCGCGCACCCGCCGGCACGCCCGGCGGGATGCTGGTGCTCGGGCGGGTGCTGGGCGCGTTCGGGGTGCGCGGCGCGGTCAAGGTCACGCCGCTGTCCGAAGCGCCGGATACGCTGGTCGGGCAGCCCGTCTGGTTCCTGCGCAAGGACGGCTCGGAACCCAGGGCGCATGCGGCGCGCGAGGTGCGCCTGCAAGGCGATGCGGTGGTCGCGATGCTCGAGGGCGTCGCGGATCGCGAGGCGGCGATGGCGCTGCGCGGCACCGAGGTGCTGGTCCCGCGCGAAGCGCTCGCGCCGCTGGCGGAAGACGAGATGTACGTCGCCGACCTGGTCGGCCTCGCTGTGGTCAACCGCGAAGGCGCGGCGCTCGGCGAGGTGGTGGCGGTGGACGAGTTCGGCGCGCACCCGGTGCTGCGGGTGCGCAGCGGCGACGGCAGGACCCGCCTCATCCCGTACGTGGCGGCGCTGGTCGACGGCGTCGACCGCGATGCACGCACCATCGTCGTCGACTGGGGCATCGATTACTGAAGGCCCGGCGGTGCCGGGGAGCAGGGGAACGCGATGCGCTTCGATGTCGTGACGCTGTTTCCCGAGCTCGTGCAGGACGCCTCGCGCCACGGCATCACCGGGCGCGCGCTGCAACGGGGGCTGTGGCAGCTCGGCACGGTGAACCCGCGCGATTTCGCGCAGGACCCGCACCGCACGGTCGACGACCGGCCCTACGGTGGCGGGCCCGGGATGGTGATGATGCCCGGACCACTGGTGGCGGCGATCGCGCGCTCGCGCGAGGCGCAGGCCGCCGCGGGTTGCCGGGCGTCGCGGGTGATTCATTTCACCCCGGCGGGCAGGCCGCTGGCGCATGCGCGCGTGGCCGAGCTCGCGGCGGACCGCGAGGCGGGCTACGTGCTGCTGGCGGGACGGTACGAAGGCATCGACGAGCGCGTGGTCGCGCGCGAGGTGGACGAGGAGATCGCCATCGGCGATTTCGTGGTCTCGGGCGGCGAGCTGCCGGCGCTGATGCTGATCGACGCCGTGGTGCGGCAGCTGCCCGGCGCGATGAACGACAGCGCGTCGCCGGAGCAGGAGTCGTTCGTCGAGGGATTGCTGGACACGCCGCATTACACGCGGCCCGAGGTGTACGAGGGCATGAAGGTGCCCGAGGTGCTGCTGTCGGGCGACCACGCGGCGATCGCGCGCTGGCGGCGCGCCGAGGCGCTCCGGCGCACGGCCGAGCGCAGGCCCGACCTCCTCGCGGGGGCGAGCCTCACCCCGGCCGAGCGGCGCAGCGTGGCAGAATGGCTGGATCCGGCGTCGCGCCCGCGCGGCACCGAAGGGCAGGACGGCGCACCCGCCTCCGGGCGGCGCGCCGAATAGAACGAGGGACCGGTGTCGACCAGGGGCAATGCCCGGCCGACCTCCCGCTCCCGCAACTCACCACAAGGCAGGGAAAGGCAGAGCATGAACATCATCGAAACGCTGGAGCGCGAGGAACTCGCCCGGCTCAACAAGACCGTCCCCGAGTTCGCCCCCGGCGACACGGTGATCGTCAACGTCAACGTCGTCGAAGGCGAGCGCAAGCGCGTGCAGGCCTACGAGGGCGTGGTCATCGCACGTCGCAACCGCGGCATCAATTCGTCGTTCACGGTCCGCAAGATCTCCAGCGGCGAGGGCGTCGAGCGCACCTTCCAGACCTACTCGCCGCTGATCGCTTCGGTCGAGGTGAAGCGCAAGGGCGACGTGCGTCGCGCCAAGCTCTACTACCTGCGCGGCCGCTCGGGCAAGTCGGCGCGCATCCGCGAGAAGCTCGCCGTGCGCGACAACACGCACAAGGGCGAGTGACGGCGCTGCGTCGTCAGGTCGCGCGGTGCGTCAGGCGTGCCGCCCGCGACAGGTGAAGAAGGGCGGCTCCGGCCGCCCTTTTCATTTGGGTGGCGGGCCGCGAAAGCGGACCGGAAGACGACTCCCGCCGAGGCATGATATTTGCATCGAGCGTTCCGAATGACCGTCCGGATGGCCCCGGGGAGCGTTCCCGGGTACGAGCCGGCCTCGCCGCCTTCTGGGGCTTTCATTCCATTGGCATAATCGGCGTCACGGAACCTAGCGCCCCGCATCGATGAAGGCCACGCTGTACGAAGCATTGGGCATCCCGCAGGCCGCCTCGGACGAGGAGGTCCGCGCGTCGTTGCGCGGCCTGATCCGCAAGTACTACGCGAAGACGCGCGACGGCCAGGGCAATGTCGAGGAGGCGCTGCGCTTCATCAACCACGCGAGCCGCATCCTCTCCGACAGCGAGCGCCGCAAGCGCTACGACAACGAGCTCGCGGTGTCGGCGGGGACCACCGAGCAGAGGATCGCGCACGTCGTGTCCAACGCCGTGGCGGTGGAGGGCGAGCAGACCGACGTCGGGGCCGAAGCCGTCGACAAGCTCGCCGAGGCGATGGAGGACCCGCTGGAGACGGGCCTCGACGCCGACGATCCCGCGCCCGAGTCGATGTTGCACCACCCGGGGCTCACCGAGCGCGTCGCGTCGTTCGGCCGCTCGCCGATCCTCACCATCCTGCTGTGCCTGCTGTTCGCGACCTTCATCGCCGCGGCGATCGTGTCGGTCACGCCGGCCGACACCGTGCTGGTGGCCAAGCAGGTGCTGGTGTGGCTGACGCTCGCGCTGATTGCGCTGACGCTGGTGTACGGCCTCGTGCACGGCATCGCCTACCTGCGAAGGCGCAGCGCACCGCCCGCGCCCTCGCTGACGCCGCAGACCGACCTCGCGATCCTCAACTGGCGCCGCGAGCGCAGCGTGTTCCTCGGCACCGATCATCCGCAGGAGGACGCGAGCTGGATCTTCCAGCTGCGCATGGCCGAGCTCGAGCGCGCCAAGTCCGGGCGCACCAGCGAGCCGCGCGCCTGGCACCGCCTCGCTGCGCGCCTCTTCGACTACGCGCTGTGGGGGCTGGTGCTGGCGCTGCTGCTCTCCGAGCTGCGCGGGGCGGGGCTCGTGCCGGAGGACATCGCGTGGTGGGTCGGCCACCCGCTGATCGCGCCGACGCTGATCACCCTGACCTGGATTCCCATCGAGGGCCTGCTGATCGCATCGCTCGGCACCACGCCGGGCAAATGGCTGTTCGGCGTGTACCTGCAGTTCTCGATCTCCGACGCCTATGCGCGCCGCGACGCGCGCGCGCATTTCGAGCGCGGGTTGAAGCGCGCGTCCCGCGTGTGGTGGGAGGGTGTCGCCTGCGGCTTCCCGCTGCTCGCGCCGATCCTGATCGCGGTGGCCTACGAGAAGCTCGCGCAGAACCAGGAGACCGACTGGGACTTCGCGCAGGACTGCCTCGTCACGCACGGGCCGCCCGGCATCATCAACGCCTTCACCGGCGTGTGCGGGCTGGCCGCGATGCTGTGGCTGTACGGCGTGGCCTGGCACCAGCCGATGGCGGACTCGATCGTCTGGGCGCGCGCCACGATCACCGATGCGCTGCCCTCGCCCGAGGCGCTGTCCAACTTCGCCGGCGGCGGCGGCCTGATCGGCGGGTTGTCGGCGCCGAAGCCGGCCGGCGACGCGCCGCAGGTCGCGCGCGCCAACCTGCCGTCCTCCCTCTCGCCGCCAGGAACTGCGACGCGGGGAAGCGTGCCGGTCAACGGCAGCGTGCCGATCACCTTGCCCAACGGGAATGGCAACGGCAGTGGCAATGGCAACGGCGGCACGCCGATCACCAGCCCGGTCCCGCTGCCCGGCGACCCCGTCGACCCGGACCTCGCCGCGCAGTTCGCCGAGCGGCGCGCCAAGGTCGCGGTGCTGAAGGTCGAGGGTCCGCGCATGCTGCGCGCGGGCAACTGGCGGCGCGCGGCCGAGCTCTGCCGCACCTGGGCCGACCTCGACCTCGCCAACGCGGACGCCTATCGTTGCCTCGGGCAGGCCTGGCAGGCGCAGGGCTATCACCAGGATGCGATCGCGGCGTTCCGCAAGGCCAAGCAGTACGATCCCGCGGATCACGACCTCGACGCCGCGATCCAGCGCTCGCAGAACGGCATCGTCGCCGACTTCCTCAACCGATACCGGCGCTGAGGCGCCGCACCGTCATCCCCGCGCAAGCGGGGATCCAGAGCGTGGGTCCCCGCTTGCGCGGGGATGACGGCACGAGGGGAAGACAGAGCGCGTTGCGCGCCCCGGTTGTTCAGGTCACGAGCGCGATCCACAGCGGCAAGGTCACGCCGGCCGCCAGCGTGCCGCTGGTGATGAGCCAGGCCGCGGCGCGGCCGTCGCCGCCCATCTGGGTGGCGAGGATGTAGGTCGACGAGGCGGTGGGCACTGCGCAGAACAGCACCGCCACCGCGGTCTCCTGCACGTCGAGCCCGTAGTGCCGGCACAGCAGCCATGCCAGCGCGGGCAGCGCGCCGAGCTTGATCGCATGGAACCACAGCGTCGCGCCCGCCGGGAGGGTGTCGCGCGCGAGGTGCAGCGCGGCGCCGACGGCGATGAGGCCCAGCGGCACGGCGGCGTGCGCGAGCTCGGCGAGCAAGGCGTCGATCCAGCCGGGCAGCGCGATGCCCGCGGCATTGAGCGCGATGCCGGCGGCGCAGGCGAGCAGCAGCGGGTTGCGCACCAGCTCGCGCAGGAAGGGCGTGTCGCGGCCGTGCGCCAGCATCGCCACCGCGGCGACATTGACGATCGGCACCAGCACGCCCACCAGCAGGCTCGCCAGCGCCAGCGATTCGGCGCCGCCGAGGCGCGAGGCGACGGCGAGCACGACGTAGGTGTTGAAGCGGAAGGCGCACTGGAAGCTCGCAGCGAACGCGGGCTGCGCGAGGCCGAAGAGGCGACGCGCGGGCAGCGCCAGCGCCATGGCGAGCAGCGTGGCGGCGACGACGACGGCCACCAGGGTCCATGCGCCCCTGGCGAACAGCGGCGCGCCGGCCAGCGAGCGCACCAGCAGCGCGGGAAACAGCAGGTAGTAGACGAGGCGCTCGAGGCCCGCCCAGAACGCCGGCGGGAAGGCGTCGAGCCTGCGCAGAACGGCGCCGGCCGCGATCAGCGCATAGTCGGGGAAGAGCAGCCGCGCGACGCCCATCATGCCCGCGGCGACCGCGTGTGGCGTTGCGCGCCTAGCGGCGCCGCATCAGGAACCAGAACGCGCCGTCCTTCTCGCCGTGCTCGACCAGCGTGTTGCCGGTCTGCCGCGAAAAGGCCTCGAAGTCGCGCACGCTCGCCGGATCGGTGGCGAGCACGCGGATCAGCTCGCCGCTCTGCATGTCGTTGAGCGCCTTCTTGGTGCGAAGGATGGGCAGCGGGCAGTTGAGGCCGCGGGCATCGACCTCGCGGGCGGTCTGGGTATCCATCCCGGCATTATAAGGGGCACGGCGAGCCTGCCCGGGGCCCTGCGCCGTCCCGCCGCGCTCAGCCTGCGCGGATGCGCTCGACCAGCGAGGTGGTGGAGCGCGCGTGCTCGAAGGGTATGGCGACGAAGCGGCCGCCCCAGCCCGCGACCTCGGCTGCGCCGACGGCGCTGCCTGCGTCGTAGTCGCCGCCCTTGACCAGCACGTCGGGGCGCAGCGCGAGGATCAGCGCGAGGGGCGTGTCCTCGTCGAAGGGAACCACGAGGTCGACGCTCTCGAGGCCCGCCAGCACCGCGAGGCGGTCGTCGAGGGCGTTGTAGGGCCGCGCCGAGCCCTTGCCGAGGCGTCGCACCGAGGCGTCGGTGTTGACACCCACGACCAGCGAGCCACCTTGCGCGCGCGCCGCCTCGAGGCAGGCGACGTGGCCGCGGTGCAGGATGTCGAACACGCCGTTGGTGAACACCAGCGGCCGTGCCAGCGCGGCGGCGCGCACGCGCGCGTCGCCGGGCGCGGCGATCTTCCGGGCCGCCGTGCGCATCATCCGTTGATGTACTCGAACACCTTGACCACGCGCACCACGTCGGTGGTCGCCGCGGCGATGGCCGCCGCGTCGTCGGCGACCTGCCGCGTGACGAGGCCCATCAGGTAGACGACCTGCCGCTCGGTCACCACCTTCACCTGGCTGGTGGGGAACTTGTTGGCCTCGACGAAGCGCGTCTTGACCTTGGAGGTGATGTAGGTGTCGTTGGTGCGCGACGACATCGGCGTGTTGGGCGCGATGACCATCTCGTTCTGCACGCTGCGTACCTTGGGGATGGCCTTCACCATGGCCGCGATCGCGTCGTAGGTCGGCCGGTCGGGCGCCTCGCCGGTGAGCAGCACGATGCCGTTGAAGCTCGTCACGTTGAGGTGGATGTGGTCGCCCCACTTCTCGTTGGTGCTGGCGACGGCCTTCTGCTCGATCGCCTCGTCGTCGACGATCGCGCCGGCGCTGCGCTTGTCGGTGGCGACGAGCGCCGTGCCCGCCGCTGCGCCGGCGACGATCACGGGCGCGCAGCCCTGCAGGGCCCACAGTGGCGCTGCGGCGAGAAGGAGGGCGATCCATGGGGTGCGTCGTTCGAGGGTCATGGGCAGGCTTTCGAAAGGTTGGTCTGGAATGCGGCTCAGCCGTCGTCGCCGAGTAGCGTATGGTCGATCGCGTCGCAAAGGCAATGCAGGGCGATCAACTGCATCTCGGCCACGCGTGCCGGGTGCGCCGCGGGCACCTTGACGTGGACATCGCCTTCGCCCAGCAGTTCGGCGAAGCGCTGCGCGCCCTCGCCGGTGAGCGCGACCACGCGCAGGTCGCGGTCGCGCGCGGCCGCCACGGCTGCCAGCACGGCCGGCGCATGCGCCGAGGCGCTGACCGCGAACAGCACGTCGCCGCGCGCGCCCAGCGCGCGGACCGCGCGTCCGTAGGCCTGCTCGGCGGGCTGGCCGTCGAGCAGCGCGGCGGCGACCGCCGGGTCGGCGGCGAGCGCGACGGCGGGGAGCTCCGGGCGTTCGCGCGCATAGCCCGCGACCAGCGCGGCGACCAGCCGGCCAGCGAGCGGCGCGGCGATGCCGTCGCCGCAGGCGACGATTCGGCCGTCGGCGAAGAGGCTCTCGGTCATCAGGTTGCAGGCGCGCGCCAGTGGCGCGGCGATCGCGTCGGCGCAGGCCTGCGCGAGCTCGGCGCTGGCGCCGAACTGGCTGCGGATGCGCTTGACGGGGTCCATCGGCGACGACCGCCGGCGCTAGGCCGCGTCCTCGATGACGTTGCGCTGCCATTCGACGGCGCCGTCGTCGAGCCGGTCGAGCAGCACGGCGTCGAAGCGGCAGGGCGGCACGGGCGAGAGCCGCGCGACATAGAGGCGCGCCGCGCGCAGCAGGCGGATGCGCTTGGCCGCGTCGATGCTCGCCGCCGCGCCGCCGAAGGCCTGCGAGCGGCGCATGCGCACCTCGACGAACACCAGCACCTCGCCCTCGCGCATGACGAGGTCGATCTCGCCCACGCGGCTCCTGACGTTGCGCGCCACCATCAGGAGGCCCCGGCGCCCGAGCCACCGGGCGGCGAAATCCTCCGCCGCCAGGCCGGCTTCCCGCCCCGCGGCGCCGCGCGAGCGCGCGCCGGGCGTGGCGCCCGCCGGGC
>JBGAGT010000024.1:0-47615 GCA_044226535.1 Casimicrobiaceae bacterium
TCGCGAGCCAGCCGTCGTTCGCGGGCCGCATGCCTGGCGGTACGGACTTCACGAACACGTCGATCTGGATCGAGTGCGCCAGCGCGTTCACGTCGGGCACGACGTGGGGGCTGACCGTCGGCTACACGAACCAGGCCGGCACGACCGGCCGCAGCACGGGCCTTGTGACGCCAGGCGCCACGCAGATCATCGGGCGCATGACGCAGATGCCGATGCAGGCCGGCGACAGCGGCGTCTCGAAGATCGAGAGCGTGGTCACGACCACCGGCAACGCGAGCGGCGGCACGGTGAACGTGCTGGTGCTCCGCCAGATCTGGTCCGGCCGCGTGAACACCGCCAACGGCGGCGACACGCACGGCCCCGACAAGACCGGGCTGGTCGAGCTCTTTGCGGACTCGGCGCTCATCCCGGTGGTGCAGGCCGATTCCACGTCGACCGGCGTCTTCAGCTGTTTCCTCGACATCGTCAACGGGTGACCGCCATGCGCTACTTCCTCGCGTTCCTGCTCGCGCTCGTCGCGCTCCCTTCCGCTGCGCAGAGCTACAAGACCAACTGCGTCACGACCGCCTGCACCTTCGTCTCCGACCCCTACGCTGCGGACGACGTGCAGCCGACGTCCTGCGTGCTGGTGATCAACGGCGTGGACGCCGACGAGGCGCCGGTGGCCGGCCCCGCCGGCGCGGTGTACTGCTCGGTCCCGCGCAAGCTCGCCGCGGGCACCTACACCATCACCATGCGCGGGAAGAACGCCGACGGCGTGAGCGACCCGAGCGCGGCCATTTCCGTCATGTCCACGCGGGGCGTCCCGCAGCCGCCCAAGAATCTGCGTATCAGCGGAGTGCCTGCCCAGGCGCTGCGCGTGAAGTAGCGCGGGCTCCATATGGGCGCCGTTGTCGTCCAGACCGCCCAGGGCAACTGGGGCGGCGCCAGCCTCAACGCGACCGTCACGCTGAACGGCGTCACTGCCGGCAACGCGATCATCGTCGCGGCGATCACATGGGGCGCGAGCGGCGGCGGCGTTGCGCTTGCGAGCGTCAACGACGGCACGGTGTACACGCAGGCCGCATTTGCTGGCACGGAGCCGACAGGTCCGGCGGATGCGACTGGCGCGCACCTCTGGTACTGCGAGAACGTCAGCAGTGGCACGCACAACATCGTCTGCCGACATGGAACGCCGAACGGCGCAGCAAACGCCTACGGTTGGATCATCGCGATGGAGGTGTCGGGGCTGCCAGCGTCGGGGGCGCTTGACACCGGATCGACCGGGGCGAATTCATTCTCCGCCGGCGGCGGCAACCAGAGCGCCCCCACTGTTGCGGGCGCGGGGTCCATCGCGCAGGCAACCGGCCTGCTGGTCGCCGTGTTCGCTGACGACGTGGGCAGCACCAACGGCGGCGTCCAGCCCATCGCGGGCAACTCGCTGACGTGGGCGAACCAACTGCTCAAGCAGGACGGGAACGCCGAAATGGCGGGCTCGGTCGACACGGCCACGCCTAGCTCGACGCTGACGCCGTCGGTGAATTGGGGCACGCCGACAGTCACGCCGACAGAATGGGCGACGCTGGTCGCGTTCTTCAAGGACACCGGCGGGGGCTCGACATATAGCGACTCGGTCGACGAGTCCACCACCGCGAGCGACGCGCCCGACGGAGGCCTGGCTTTCGGAGGCGCCGCGGCCGAGTACGCGCAAGGCGCCGAGGCCTGCTCGGCCACGGGCGGCATCAACGTGCCGCGCATCGCGCTCGAGCGGCGCTACCCGAGGCGCGCGCAGTACGGCGCCGTGCCGCGCATCGCTGGCGGCATGCGCTCGCGCAATTTCGCCCCGATCGGCGCGGCGCTGCTGATGGGCTACGCGGACCCGAATGCCTCGATGCAATCGGCCTCCGCTTCGGAGTCGGCCAGCGCGAGCGATGCGCCGAGCGCCACCGCCGCACTCCCGGCATCGGCGAGCGAAGCGGCCAGCGCCGCCGACGCGAGCTCGGGCGCCAAGGCGACCGCGGCGAGCACTGCGGAGGCGGGCACCGGCACGGACAGCGCCAGCGCCGCCCAGGGCTTCGCGGCGGCCGCCAGCGAGTCGGCGTCGGCAGCGGATGCGCCCATCGCGGCCAAGGCCTCGCCTGGCAGCGTCTCGGAGGCCGCGAGCGGCGCCGATGCGCCGTCGGCTGCGATGGCGACCGCCGCCGCGGTGAGTGAGGCGGCCTCGGCTGCGGATACCGCGAGCGCGGGCGCTGCGACGTACAGCGTGAGCGCGAGCGAGGCGGCCAGCGCCGCGGACGCGCCTGCCGCGACGATGGCGACCGCGGCCAGCGCGAGCGAGGCCGCGAGCGCAGCCGACACGGCCAGCGCAGGGGCGGCATCGTACAGCGTCAGCGCCTCGGAGAGCGCCAGCGCCGCCGATGCGCCGAGCGCGAGCATGGCGGCGGCTGCGGCCGCCACCGAGGCCGCCAGCGCAGCGGACAGCCCGAGCGCCACGAAGGCCACCAGCGCGAGCGCCAGCGAGGCCGCATCGGCTGCTGACGCGCCCGCGGCGACCGCGAGCATGGGCACGAGCGTCTCCGAGGCGGGCAGCGCGAGCGACACCTCGACGACGGGCGGCTTGACCGCGGCGTCGACCACCGAAAGCGCCAGCGCGACCGATACGGCCAGCGCCTCGCGCACCGCGCCGGCGACCGTCGCCGAGGCCGCCACGGCCATCGACAGCGCCGCCGCCGTGATGGTCACGCAGGGCAGCATCGCCGAAGGCACCGCCAGCGCCACCGACCTGATCGCCGCGGCTGTCGCCTGGGCCTCGGCCGTGCTGGAGACCGCGCTCGCCGCCGACACGCCGGCCGCGCACACGGCGTTCCTGGCGCTGGTCAACGAGACCGTCGCCGCGCTGGACACCGCCACCGTGATCGAGCCCAACGCCGCGCTGCGCGTCGACGTCCAGTTCATCGCCACCGGCTCGGGCCGCACCTTCGCCGCGCGCGCGGTGGGCCGCGAGTTCACCGCCGCATCGCCGCGCAAGTTCACCGTCCATTGAGGGGCCAGCCATGTTCCCGTTCGAGAAGGGCAAGACGCCCACCGAAGCCCGCACCATCACCTTCGACTTCACCGCAGAGGTGCCCGAGGGCGTGACGATCGGCTCGCCGTCCATCACCGCCACGCTGCTCGACGGGCCCGACACCGGCGCGGCCGCGCTGGTCATCGGCGGCAACCTCGTGACCGGGAAGCTCGTGCTGGTGCTGATCAGCGGCGGCCTTGAGGGCTCCAACTACCGGCTGCTGTGCCGCGTCACCGGCAGCGACGGCCAGCAGATCGAGATCGCGGCGATGTTGCCGGTGACGGCCGCAGCAGCGTGACCACGGGGAGATAGCGAGGTGGACGACATGGAACAGTTCAACCAGCGGCTCCGCAGCCTCGAGGATTGGCGCCCCGCGGTGGAGCGCCGCTTCGGCGAGATCGGCACGAAGATCGACGCGAACACGAAGATCACCGCCGACACCAACGCCAGCGTCAAGGAGCTCGCCGAGTTCTTCGGCGCCGCCAAGGTCAACGCGCGCGTGGTGCTATGGATCACGGCGGTCCTGGGCGGCATCGGCGGCGCGATCGCCGGCTTCCTCGAGTGGTTCCGGCGTTGATGGACACGAGCGCGCAGCTGTTCGAGTTCCTGCGGTGGTGGGAGCAGGGCCCCGAGCTCGGCGGCCGCCCGGCGCTGGTCGCCTATGACGATGGCGGCGGGGTGTACACGCTCGGCTGGGGCCACACGCACGGCGTGCGCGAGGGCGACACCTGCGACGAGGACCAGGCTGCAGCGTGGCTGGTGGAGGACGTCGCGGCGTGCGGCGCGGCCATCGCGCGCAAGGTCGCGGTGCCGCTCACCCAGCAGCAGTTCGACGCGCTCGAGGCCTTCCTGTTGAACGTCGGGTGGGACAAGCTCGACAGCCCCAAGGCGCCGGGCCTGCGCCGCGCGTGCCAGACCAGCGCCGACGCGATCGCCACGCAGATGACGCGCTGGATCTACTCGGGCGGCCAGATCAGCCACGGCCTTGTGCGCCGGCGCGACGCCGAGCAGCGGATCTGGAATTTCGGCGACTACGGGGTCCGTCCTTGACCGCGCCGCGCACCGTCTTCCGGCAGGCGATCGACGACGGCAACGGCTCGATCAACGTTGGCTACCTGGCGCTGTATTGGGCGATGGTCGTCTGGTCGGTGGTCGCCGTCGGCGTGCTCGCGCTGGGCGGCCTCGCGCTGCTGCACGCGCCCGACGCTGCCGACCGCGCCGCGATCATCCAGGCGATCGGCGTCGCCGAGGGCGCCAACGCCACGGGCTTCGGCGTCGTGGTCGGCGCCGTCGGCTTCTACCTCATGGGCGACGCGCGCACCCCGCCGCCCCAGCCCCAGCCCCTTCAACCGCAGCAGCCCACGCCAGCCCCGGCGCCGCGCCCCGTGGTGCGGCCAGTGCGCGGGCGCGCCGAACCACCGCCGGAGGACCAGCCATGACCAAGGCACGCATGCGCGGCACCCACAAGCCCGACCCGCGCTTCTACGAGCGAGCGCGCGACGCGGAGACCGGGCATTTCGTCACGCTCGAGTACGCCAGGGCGAACCCCCGCACCACCATCGTCGAGCGCGTGAAGCGCCCGCCGCACAAGCTCAACTGACCGTCGTCAGCAGCGCCGCGTTCGACGTGCTTCCGCGGCGCGCCGCCCAGCCGGGTGGTGGCGGCATGTAACACCCGGCAGCGTCCCGATCGGCTGCGCACCGCGCTGACCTCCACCGAGGCGGGAGCCGGCGCCCCCGCAAGGGGGTGTCGTTATCGACTGGCCCCAAGGCAGGCCCCAACCGCCGCGCCCGCGCGCGCGCCGCCGCGCGTAACCCTCGGAATCCGCGACCCTTCTGGACGCGAGTGCGATTCCGCCCACCTCCACCAGAGGCAAGAGTGAAACGGCCCATTTCGGGCCGTTTTCACGTTCGGTTCCCTGTGAAACCTCGTGCGAGGGCATCCGGGGGCATTCGGGCCGCTCAAGGTATGATTGGCCCCAACGGTGGCCCCAAGGGCAAGCTTTCTGCCCGCTGGCCCCAAGGAATTGCGCGGCGCCCTTGTGAAAAATCGCCTATCCGATCTTGCCATCCGCCGCGCCAAGCCGCGCGAGCGCGCGTTCTACCTGTACGACGGCGAGGGCTTGCAGCTGTACGTTCCGCCGTCGGGCGCGAGCGCCTGGCAGTTCGTGTACCGGCACGACGGCAAGCGCCAGACCGCGACGCTCGGCAGGCTCGCGGGGATGTCGCTCGCAGAGGCCCGCGTTGCAGCGGAGAGCGCGCGCACGGCCGCGCGGGAGGGTAGGCACGTCACCGCGGTCCAGCGCGCCCAGCGGGCCCGGAATGCGGCCGCCACGACGACCGCGAACACCTTCGGCGGCGTGGCCGAGCAGTGGCGCGAGGCGCGCGGGCGCAAGATGCAGTGGACCCCCGACTATGCCGAGGAGGTGAAGGCCTCGATCGAGCGGCACCTCAAGCCGCTGCTCAAGCTGCCGATGGCCGAGATCGACGCCACCATGACCACGCCGATCATCGCGGCGGCCGACCGCGCGGCGCCGGCGATGGCGCGCAAGGTCGAGCAGCGGCTACTGGCGATCTTCGACCATGCGGTGCGCGGCGGGGTGATCCGCGCGAACCCGCTGCCGCGCCCCGAGCGCACGAAACAGAAGGGGCGCCACTACCCGTCGGTGGTCGACCGCGACGGCGTGGGCGCGATCATTCGCGCCGCCGACCAGGCCGAGTGCTTCCGCGGCGTGCGCCGCGTCCACTGGATCTGCATGCTGACCGTCCAGCGCATCGGCGTCGTGATGCGCGCCACCTGGGACCAGTTCGACCTCGAGGCGGGCCTGTGGACCATCCCGCGCCCGGGGATGAAGACGAAGACCGAGGAGCGCGGCGACCACGTCGTCCCGCTCGGCCCCCGCATGCTCGCCATGCTTCGCGCGTGGCGGAAGGACGACGGCGACGGCGTGCGCTACGTCGCGCGGGCGCTGAACGCGGACAAGCCGATCACCCACGAGGCGGTGGAGAAGTTCTACCGCGAGAAGCTCGGCCTGCGGGATCGCCACAACCCGCACTCGTGGCGGACGGTCTTCAAGACCTGGTCAGCCGACGCCGGGAAGGACGACGACGCGGTCGAGTCGCAGCTGGATCACAAGGTCGGCGACGATGTGCAGTCCGCCTACGACCGCGCCAAGCGGCTCAAGCGGCGCGCGGTGCTGATCCGCTGGTATGAGGGGCAGATCTTCCTTGCGCGGGACGGCGCCGAGGTGGTGACGTTGAGGGCGTAGGAGCGGCCGGCCCCGAAGGTAGCGCCGGTTGGGGGAGGGCGCGCCGGCCGCGAGGCCAGCATCGGCTCGACATCCCGGCGCGTCAATCAGCCGAACGGCCTATGCGACGCCGCTTCAACGACCTGCTCCCAGCCATTGCGGTTGAGGATTGTCCACTCGACGCCGTCGGGCACTTCGACGATCTCAAGCTTCGCAAATGGATCGCTGGCCGATTTGCCAAGCTCCTCCACCACGCGGACAAGCAGCGGGTGTGTCCTATTCGTCTTCATCCAAGGCGCCCGTAGCCGCTCGCCCAGAAAGGAATCCCGCGACCCGTCGCCGGGCAGCGAGCGGTCGAAGATCACCTCGCCATCGTTCGCAGGCTCGGGGATGTAATAGCCGTCAGCCCCGCGTGTGGGCTTGATGTACGGCTGGCGCGGGACGCCCCACTCGATCAACTTTTCGAGCGCAGTTTGGCTTAGACCGAAGCCGCCGTAGCAGACATTGATGACGACCTTCATGGCTCAGGCATGCTATAGCTGAACGGCCAGCCATCCGGCAGCGCGCGAGGCTCGGCATTGACCTTGCCGGTCGCGATGAGCCTGCTGTCGCGGTGCACCTGGTAGGTGTCACCGTCAAAGGTGAGCACGTCGCCATCCCGTAGAACCGGCTGCGGGTCGAACATGGCGACGGTGATGCGGTCGTCGTCGGTGGGCGTGCTCATGGCGCGATTCTATGCCCGGCCAGCGTCGAGCGGCAGCGGGCGCGTGTGGCGATCATTGCGCGGCCCGAACGTCCCGCGCTGCCGCCGCACCTCGTCGCACCACACCTTGTACGGCCAGTACCGGCGCTCGCCGAACGGGTAGGCCTCGCGCAGCGCGCGGCGCAGCGCCTTCACGTCGTCGCGGCCGACGCGCGCGATCACCTTCGCGATGATCGGGCGGGCATGGTCGCGCCAGGTGGCGCCGTAGCTGGGGATGACCGAGTGGTAGATCGGCACCTCGACCGCAGCGCGGCGCAGGGTGGTGGTCATGCGGCACGCTCCAGTTCCTGCTCGACCACGTTCGCGCGCACCAGCGCCTCGGCGACCGGCGGGGCAACGCTGTTGCCGCACATGCGCACCTGCGCCGTCTTGGTGAGCGGGACGATGCTGCCGTCCTCGCCGATACCGCTGTCGATCCGGTAGTCGGCCCGGAAGCCCTGCGCGGCGTAGAGCTCGTGGGGCGCGAGCATGCGCATGCCGATGTCGACGATGCGGTACTGCTCGCCGCGGACGGTGACGAGGCCAAGCCGGTCCTTGGTGGTGATCGTGCGCAGCGGGTCGCGGATGCTCTGGCCGTCCTTGTCGTTGCCGTAGTAGGCGACGAGGAAGGCGGCGACCATCGCGTGGTGGTCGCGGGTCGTGATCGTGTGCATCGGGAACCGGAGCCCCGAGCCGTCATTCTCGTGGCCGCCGTAGTGGCGCGCGAGGAAGGCCGCGACGAGCCCGCCCTGCGAGCCCGCGGCCGTCACCGTGGGGTACGGGTCGCGGATGTCGCGCACCCGCGGCGCCTGCCCCTCGCGCTCGCCGTTGCGGGTGTTGATGATGGTCGGCGCCACCAGGGCGAAGTGGCCGCCCTTGACGTTCGCGCAGATCGTCCGCAGCGGCTCGTCCGCCGGCATGTTGCGCTGATTCGAGGCGTTGGCGTGCTCGGTGATGAAGGGCGTCACCAGCGCGTGGTGCGTGCCGCCGGCGCTGATCGTGCCGAGCGGGTCGCCAAGGGCATGCGCCGAGGCCGCGACGTGCGCCTCGCTCGTGCCCCGCATGTTGACGATGAAGGGCTCGGGATCGTTGACGACGTAGCGCATGACGCCGCGGGCGATGCGCCGCATGGTCGCCTCGGCAAGCGGGCGGCTGCGCTCGAAGATCGACGGGCACGGGATCGACCAGTCGATGCACTCGGCCGCCGTGCGGTAGGGCCGCTGCCACAGCGCGCCGCCGTGCGTGGCCTCGGGAAAGACGATCTCCCGGCCGTCGCGGCGCATGATGATGAACAGGCGCTTGCGTGTCGTCGGCGCGCCGTAGTCGCAGGCGCGAAGCTCGCGCATGTCGATCGCGTAGCCGAGGTTTTCGAGCTCGCGGTGCCAGCGCCGGAAGGTGAGCCCGCGCTTCGCCGGGTCGATCTTCCCGTCGGGCAGCAGCGGCCCCCAGTCGGCGAATTCCTCGACGTTCTCCAGCATGATGACGCGCGGCGCGGCGGGCGTCTTGGCCCATCGGGTGACGAGCCACGCCAGCCCACGACGGCGCCGCGCGGTGTCGCGGTCACGGAAGGGCTTGCCGCCGCGCGCCTTGCTGTGGAAGGTGCAGTCCGGGCTGAACCATCCGAGCCCGACCTGCCGCCCGCGCGCCAGCCTGGCGGGGTCGACCGCCCACACGCTCTCGCAGAGGTGCCGCGTAGCAGGATGGTTCGCCCGGTGCATAGCGATGGCCTCGGCGTCGTGGTTGATGGCGTAGTCGCAGGGCCGGCCGAGCGCGGCCTCGATGCCGCTGCTCGCGCCCCCGCCGCCGGCAAACTGATCGATCACTAGCTCGCTCACCCCGCACCCCCGCCAGCATCGCCAGCGGCGGGGCGCTTGACCTTGGGCACGAATTCATGTCCCCATGGTTTCGAACCCGGCGGTTGCCCAAGAGCGGGGCCGTGGATGCCGGTATGCTTGGAATTCCCGCATCGCGCGCACTTCCCGCACAGGCAGCGGCGATAGACATCGCGCCAGCAGGCGTCGAAATCGACGGCGCCGCGCTCGCTCACTCTGCGCCCCCGCTCGCGGCGATGGCGACGCGCGCCTCGCGCATCATGCGGATCGCGTCTCCGTGCGACTCGCAAATGATGCGAATCTCGTTGCCGACGTAGCATACTGGCGCCTGAAGCAGCGCGCGCAGAGCCGCCTCCTCCCGCGCGGGCGCGGCGTGCGGACCAGATGGGCATTCACCGTCAGGAAACAGGAGGCCGCCGCACGTCCCGCACTTCGGATAACCGCCGGCCGAGGGCTCGTCGTCGGGGTCCGACTCGATCTGGCGCTTCAACGCCTCGTTGTCGACTAAGAGAGGGAGCGGGCGGCTACGCGCGGGCGCGGCGCGCAGGGCGTCTGCGGCTTCGGTCAATAGCTCTGCGGTTTCGCCTCCCGTCAACCCAGAATCCAACAAGCGGGCCTCCGCATCCAGTCGATCCGCCAGCCCCGCGCCCTCGGCTGCGCGAAGCGGGGTTTCGGTGGGGGCGAGGACAAGTTTTTGGCAGCGCGAGCACCGACCGATTGAGTTGGTGAGCGGTTCGCTGCAAGCGCAAGTGTCCTTCGGGGCTGCGGCATCAAGCTCGTCGAGGATGCGGGCGGCGTGCTCGCGAATTGCTCCAACGGCGGTTACTGCGGCGGTAAGTTCCACCGACCCGCCGCACTTCTCGACAGCCATCGAGGCGTCGTAAATCGCGCGGAAGATCGGATCGCGCATGTGGTTCTCGCGCCAGATAGCGGCGGGAATGTTCGGCGGCGTGGCGGCGGTCATGGCTTGCTCCGTTCGATGTACGCAAGGAGCGCCGAACGATTAATTCGAACGCCGACCGTGAAGCCTTCGGTGATCTGCACCAACACGTCGATGCTGTTTCGGTTGTCGTACCACCACGCATCTTCGATGTGTGACGACCCCGCGCTCGCTTTGGCTTTATGAGGATTGGGCGCTAGCTTCATGGCTTGGCTCCTGCGTTGAGGGCGGCGATGACCCCGTCGGCGTAGTACGCGCGCCACGCGAAATACTTGGCTTCCTTGGCCTGCCGCTGGTGCTCCTGTGAGCGTTCTTGCTGGCTACATCCGTGTACGCGTGTAAGGTCGGGCTGAAAATTAGTTCCTGTCCACAGGAACCACTCGGGGATTTCTGACGGTGCCATCGCCGCGAAGTATTCGCGCTTGGTGAGGCCCGCTGTCATCATGCCGGGGAACACCAGTTCGCTTGATGGCTTGCTCAATCGCGAGCAGCCGCTGTAATGCATTGGATAGATGCCGCCGCATGCGCCGCAGTGCGTGCCGGCGGTGTCGCTCCAGTCTTGGCCGCTCACCGTCCACCCCCTTCGGCGCGGGCGGCGGTCATTGCAAGGCCCCCGCGACAGGCCCGGAACGCCGCGCGCGCTCGGCCGCCTCGGTGAGCAGCTGCGCGGCGCGCTCGTTGCCGACCGACGCGCTGACCATGCCGGCGAGCGCCGCCAGGAACCCATCCCACCAGAAGTCCTTGTAGATCGAGCCCTCGGCCAGCGCGCGGATCGAGGGCATGAAGCCCCGCGCCAATTCGGCGCCGTCGTACATCGCGACGCGCTCGCCGGGCCCGACGTTGTATTCCTTGACGGTCATGCGTCCCTCCCCGCGCGCAGCGCCGTGCCCGCGGCGATGTACGCCGCGCGCGTGACGTTGTCGCCGATGCCCGCGCCGCCCGGGCTGCTGAACCAGGTGAAGGGCATCACCAGCACCACGTCGTCGTGCGCCGCGGCGTACTCGATGAACGGGCCGGGGTCCTGGCACCAGGGGGAGGTGCCGCCGGGGACGATGACGATGCGCTGGCCGCCGCGCAGCATCGGCCGCAGCTGGCGGTCGATGTCGTCGAGCACGCCGACGCCGCGGTCGTAGTCGTCGAGGCCGACCCAATCGAGGAGGGCAATGCCGGGGGCGCCGAGGCGCAGCGGGCCGTAGATGCTGAACAGGCTGATGCGCGACAGCGGCCCGGAGCGATTCAGGAGCGCCCGCAGGTCGCGGCATGCGTCGTCGAATCCCGCCATGACGTTGACGTTCGGCTCGTCGAGCACATACAGCGCGGCGAGGTCGTCGAGCAGGCCCTCGGCGTCGCAGCGGGCGAGCAATGCCTCCACCTCGGGCATCGCCGCGTCCTTCCCGCGGTAGGCGGTGCCGCCGCCGAACAGGATGTAGTCGATCCACAGCACGAAGCGGTCGACGCCCGCGGCCTTGGCCTGCTGCATGTGCTTGATCGCGAGCTCGGCGAGCGCCTGGCGGCCGGCGGGCGTGTACGGGTTCCCCCACGAGCCGGTCATCACCAGCGTGGAGTGCGGGGCGGTCTCCTGCACGCTGGACGCCTGCCCGGCGGCCGGCGCGCGGGTCATATCGCGGGGATTCTCGACGGCGCCGAAGTAGCCCCACAGCACGGCGGCGGTGCGCGTGGGCACCGGCTGCGGCGTGGGCGTGGGGGAAGGGCTCGGCGAGCCGCCGCCGCTGTGGCAGGCGGACAGCGCGAGCGCGAGGAGCGAGGGGGCAAGGATGCGGATCACGCTGCGATCTCCATGTCGTCGTCGTCGTGTAGGACGTGCACGCGCCCGACGAGCGGCGGCGTGAACGTTGGGCGCATGCCCAGGCAGTCGGCCAGCGAGCGCAGCGCGGGCTGCACGCCGTGCCATGTCGGCGCGGGCTTGTTGGCGTGCGGGCTGACCGGGCCTTCGGGCGCGCGGAAGGCGTCGTCCTGGGCGCCGGCCGCCACGCGCGCCGATCGCCGCTGGTGCGCGCGCCGCATGTTGGCGATGTAGCGCTCGCGCGATTTCTCGCGGCGCAGGCACCCGCACGAGCGCGTCAGCCCGCCCACCAGCGACGTGCGCGAGACGACGTGCTCGGCGCCGCACACGCAGGCGCACAACCAGGTCGGCGAGACGCCATGCGAGCCGGGCGCGTGGAAGGCGACCACGCCGAGCCTGCCGAAGGTCCAGCCGCGCAAATCCGCCGGATACGGGAAGCCGTGCATGGCTACTCGTCCTCGTCGTCCGGGTCCTCGGCGGGGCCGGGCGCGCCCTTGCCTTCGGTCTCCATGCCTTCGAGGCTCGCCTGGTCGGGCCGGCCCTTCGGCATGTCGCCGTTCAGGATCTCGTCGTAGGCCGGCAGCACGAGCAGCACGGCCTGGCCCTGCGCGTCGGCGATGTAGTGCCGGTCGCGCTGGAGCTTCGACAGCTTCACCACGACCTTCACGCCGCCCTTGAACGTCGCGGAGTCGACCTCGCCGAGCACCGTGGGGCGGCCCATGCCGGCGAGGATGTTGACCGTTTCCTTCGTGATCTCGGCGATGCGCTTGCCGGTGCGGCTGATCTTCTCGTCCTGCATCTGCTGGGTCATGGCGTCCCAGCCGACGATCATCCTTTTGAATTCGTCGACCACGAGCGTGGTCAATTCGCCATGCAGGAACCGGCCCGAGAGCTCGACGGCTTCCTCGCGCTCGGCGGTGGTGGGGTTGGTCATTGCGAGCTACCTCCTGGTGGTGGGAAAGACCGGCGCATCTGTGGTCACAGGCGCCCCATCGCTGGGTGGCGTGTGATCACAGACGCACCGGGGACGGCAACGGGTCAGCCTTCCTGGCCGGGCTCGCGCGGCGCGAAGGGGTCGGCGTCTGCCTGTTTCGGGCCGCTGGGCGCTTCGGCGGGCTTGGTCGAGGCGTCGGCCCCGCCTTCGGGCTTCGACGCGCTGGCAGCCCCGGATTCGGCCTTCGGCGCAGCTTTGCCGGTGGCCGCGCGGATCGCGTCCTTCGCGGCCTGCGCGCCGCTGGTGGCGACCTGCTCCTCGCCCGCGACCGCGAACGCGGCCTCGGGCGTGACGTCGCCGTCCTTGATGGCGGTCAGCAGCCCGAGCAGCACGCCGAGGTCGTCGGGCGTGACGTCGTCCATCGACGGCTTGCCGAGCTTCGCGCAGATCTGCGCCTCGGTGATGCCGAACGCCTGGAAGCGTTCCACCGCCTTGGCGCGACGGTTCGCCAGCGTCGAAACGTCGCCGATGGCGACCTGCCGGGACTTCTCCCAGAGGTCGGACCAGAAGGCCTTGGGCACGCCCTTGAGGATGGCGTTGCGCAGCGCGATCGAGCAGGCCGCGTTGCCGGTGACGCCGATCATGTCCGCCGAGAACCGGCGGCCCTTCTTGTCGACGATGCGGCGGCGCACCTCGTAGGTGATCCGGTAATTCCGCTGCAGGTCCCAGAACACCGCCTGCGCCGTGACGAAGTCGCCGGCGTCGTCGACGATGCGCGCGCCGACGTGGCTATTGCCCCACGCGCTGGCCACGATCTCGCCGAAACGCGCGCTCGGCCCGATGATCGTCTTGCCGTCGCGCGGCAGCGCGTAGGTGCATTCCTCGGCGACCGACTCGCTCAACGTCGACATCGCCATCACCTCGTCGCGGAAGCCCTTCACGCTGCGCGGGAAGCGGTGGGCGGTCGTGATCTGCATGTCGACCTCGCCCTTGTTCAGCAGCGCGACGACGCTGCCGTCGCTCTCGGCTGCGGTGAGCTCGCGGCCTTCAATGTCGGACATATCGTTCGGGACCATGTGGGTCAGCCTTTCTTGAGGAGGAAGGGGCGCGAGGCCGTGCCGTCGCGCATGAATTGCTCGTAGACGCCCGGGTGCGCCGCGTCGAAGCGCGCGCGGTCGAACACCTGCCGCGGCTTGGAGGTCTTCCACGTCGCCAGCGGCGTGCCGCGCCAGGTCAGCGTGGCCGCATCCTGCATGTAGCCCTGCACCGCGCCGGTGAGCTCGTCGACGAGGTCCTCGGCGGCCTTGAGCGCGGCCTTGGCGTCGCGCAGGTTGTCGCAGGTGGCGGCGATCTGCGGCGTGGCCTCGAGCGAGATCCCCGCGTCCTTGCGGTAGCGGATGCGCACGTCCTCGGCGTTCACCGGCTCGGGCTCCTGCCCGGTCTCCACGCGGCGCCAGAAGTCGCGCGTGCCGTCGACGATCATGTCGACGAGCTCGGGGTCGCGCTCGAGCGTGTAGACGCGGAAGTCCTGGCCGCCGATCAGCACCGCGAAATCGCAGACCTCGGCGCCGGTGACGGCGAGGTAGTGGGCGCCTTGCAGCAGGTAGTGCTTCGGCACCTGGTCGGTGCCGGGCTCGCCCCACTCGTCGGCGGCGCGGATGCCCGCGGTCTTGACCTCGAGGATCTTTCGCGTGTTGAGCAGCCCGCCGTTCTCGCGCACCAGCGAGGGCGCGTCGGGCAGGATGACCGCCCGGTCGATGTTCGCCAGCATCCACGGGTGCTTGGCCGACTTGAGCAGCCCGTTCATGCGCTGAACCTTCACGCCCGCGCGGCGCGCGTATTCCTCCGCGACCACGTCCTCGAGCAGGTTCCCCCAGCGCACCGCCTCCTCGTCGCCGATGTCGGCGGGCTTCTCCTCGCCGCGCTTCTCGCGGTACAGCTGCAGCGGCGTCTTCCACGGCGACACGCCGAATACGGCGGCCACGTCCGAGCCGCCGATGCCGTGGCGGCGCGCTTCGATCTGGTCAGCGGCGAGCATTGCGCCCCCTTGTGTCGTAGACCTGCGGCGACGAGCGGGCCAGCAGCCCGTCGTGGTCGAGGTCGAAAAGCTCGCGGTGCGCGAGGTTGCGATCGTCGATCAACTCGGCCTCGGTCTTGGCCGCGCGCGCCATGTAGCGGTAGTGCTGCTCGAGGCGGTGCGCGGCGTCGGCCAGGCGGCGGCGCGCGGCGAGGCGGCGAATGAAGCGCATCACGCGGCCTCCCCGACCACCCGGAGGGCGGTCCTGCGCTCGCCCAGCGCCGCGGCGTAGAGCTCGCACAGCGCGATCAACGCCTCGCTGCGCTCGACCGCGTCCTCGGCCACCCGGTACTCGTGCGCGGCGTCGGTGAAGTCGCGCATCGCGTCGCCGTGCTCGGTCAGCAGGTCGGCCATCCGCGCCTGCGCGGCCTCGAAGCGGCGCTGCTCGGCCTCGCGCTCCCCGGCCTTGGCCTTCTCCTCGGCCGCGCGCTCGGCGGCCTGCTCGGCCTCGACCCGCTCGCGTTCCTTGCGCTGGCGCTCGGCCTCCTCGTCGGCGGCCTTCCGGCGCTCGCGCGCCGCGGCCTCGTCCTGCTCGCGCTGCAGCTTCGCGCGCGCCTCGGCGATGCGCGCTTCCTCGGCCTCGCGGACCTTGCGCGCTTCGGCCTCCCGCGCCTCGTTATCGGCCCTCTCGCGCGCGATCGCCTCGCGCTCCTCGGCCAGCGCCTTGGCCTCCATCTCGCGCCGCACCTGGGCGTCGTACAGCTGGTCGATCTCGGCCAGCGCCGCCGCGCGCGCCGCCTCGGCATCCGCCGCGAGCTCCGCGAACGTCTCGACCGTGATCGGGTACCTGGCGAGGTTCTCCCGCGCCGTCAGCATGTCGGTGGCCTTGGCCATCTTCGCCACCGCCATCGGCCGCTCGCGGATCGTCGCCACCATGCGGCGGATGCCGTCGACCCGCTCGCGCTCGCGGCGCTCGGCGTCGGCCCGCTCGCGCTCGACCCGGTCCTCCTCGGCCTTGATCTGCGCCGCGATCGGGTCCTCGATGTCCGCCAGCGCCCGCGTGATCCGCCGCGCCTCGTTGTCGATGTCCTGGCAGCGCCGCAGCGCCGGTTCCTTGATCGCCTTCCGGGTGTGCTCGATCTCGACCCGGTAGCCCTTCACCTCGTTGCGCGCCGCGCGGGCTTCCTTCATGCCCTCGGACGTCTGGACGTCGTAGACCTTCCCGGCGAAACGCTCGCGCAGGGTGGCGATCGCCGCGTCGATCTTCGAATACTCGACGACGGTCGTTGGTACGTTCTCGGTGTTCATGCTGCGCTCCTTGCGTCGCGCGCGGCGATGCGCGCGGCGATCCAGGCATCCACCTCGGACTCGCGCCACGCCACGCTGTTGGGGCCAATGGAGACCTGGGCCGGGAAGCGCTTGGCCTTGATCTCCTCGTAGATTCGGGTGCCGGACAGGCCCGTGCGCGAGCGCACCTCGGCCAGCCGGATGAGGCGCTCGGTGCTCACGCTGCGTCGCCCACGAGGTCGTCGTCCTCGTCGTCCTCGGTCTCCCACCAGCACGGCTCGGGGTCGTCGTCGCGCTCGTGCAGCGGGGTGGGGTCGTAAAGCGGCGAGGCGGGGTCGGCGCGCTCGCCGCCGCGGTAGAGGGTGGTCACAGCGCGGCCTCGCCGCGCGTCGGGTAGAGCGCCAGCACCGCGTCCTCGTAGCGGTGGATCGCCTTCACCGCCTGCGCGGTGTGCACCTCGGCGATGCCGCCCGCGCGGTAGATCGTCTCGAGCGCGCCCACGGCGCTCGCTGCTGCCATGAGCAGGTGCGTGGCGCTGTCGGGGGCGAAGTCGGCGGCCGGGAGCACGCGCCGCGCAAGCGCCCGTACCGCCTCGGTGCGCGAGCGATAGGTGTCGTCGCCGATGCGCCCGTCGAGGATCACGCGCCAGGTGTCGCCCGTGCGGAGCACGCCGGCGACGCGCTCGCCATACAGGTGCGTGATGACCGACATGCGGCCCGGCGCCATCACCCCGGGCTGGACTGCCTCGGCCCTGCTCGAACCGTCCATGTGCTTTACCTCCGTCAAGCTCCGTCGAAAGCGACGGTTTACGGAAGGTAAAGTATGGGTTGGCGTGTTGTCAACCCCTCCGGGCAAAAAAATAGCCCGGCATGGCGTCCGGGCCTTTCACGGCAGGGGAGGCGCTAAAGCTTCGAGGCGCTGGCCTTGTTCCTCGCGGCGCGCTCGCGGGCCTCGGCCTCGATGAAGGCCTCGGGAGCCATCATCACCTTGCCGGTTTCGATGTCGACGCCGCGCTGCTCGGCAACGATCACCCCGTCGGGCAGCCGCCAGGTCGTCGTGCGGGTGGTGAAGGTGGCGCCGGCCCGATTCTGCACGTTGCTATCGGCCGCGCTCGTGGGCGGGCCGTACTTCTCGGTGAGCGCCACCACGACGTCCTTCACCCAAGCCTCTGGGACATTTACCGTCGCCGCGGCGATCTTGCCGTCCTTGATGGGAAACCAGAACGCCTTCGCCGTTGTCGGGCCGAAGGCCCAAGGCGCCCGCGCCTCCGCATTGCACGCGTCGATGGCCTCGACTGGGCGCTGCTTGGAGCACCTCACCAGCGCCGCTTCGACATCGAAGGGGAAGGCCATGCAGGCTTCCGGCTTGCAATCGAGCAACGGAAGCGCCGCCTTCGCCTCGGTCGGTGTCATGCCGATTCGCACGCCCTTCACCTCGAGCGGCGGCGCGCCCCAGGCGCTGCCCGCCAGAGCCGCCGCCACTGCCATCGCGATCGCCTTCATCAATCCGCCTCCCCGATCACTGCCATGCTGGCTCGCGGCACGATACCACCCACGAAGTGCACCGCGCGGATCTCGGCTTTGGGCACCGTCATGTCCCCGAAGGTCTCGTTGATCGACCGAAACATCATGTCGTCGCCCCGATCGTAGAGGTATTGCTTCACCGCGCGGCGGCCGTCGTGCATCACGATCACGACGTCATCGCCCGGGCGGACCGTCCGGTTGGGCTCGACGATGACGAATTCCCCGCTGCGGATGCGTGGCCGCATGGAGTCGCCACGGACGCGCAGCGCGTAGGCGTTCTCGTCCTTCGTGGCGAACAGGATGCGCCCGTCGCCCGCGCCCGCTGGGAGCCCACGATCGCCGAAGAAGCCGTCGGGGCCAGCCTGGACATCGGCGATGACCGGGACGCCTTCGCGCGGCGGCGCGGCCTCGGGAGTGTCGAGTGACAGATTGAGCCGACGGCCTTCTGTGGCCACCTCTCGGAACAGCCCCTCGTTCTCCTGGAGCGCGAGCCTTCGCGCCACGAAGCCTTCGGGAAGGTCGGGCGTCTGCTCGAGGGGCATGAGACGCCGCACCGGGGGCGTGTCGAGCCCCGGGATGGGATCCTCGCCGCGAAGCTGGGCCGGCGTGACGTCGAAAAACGCGGCCACGAGGGGATACCTCCCCGGCTCCATGTCGCCGCCCTTGAGCCAGTCGTAGACCGCCTGGCGCGACACCTCGGCCGCCGCCGCTAGCGCGACCTTCTGCTTCCGGCGGTCGTACAGCAGGAAGCGGAGGCGGTCGGCCAGCGTCGTAGTAACCATTGGTTGATTGTGAGGCCAGAGGGTAGCGAGCGTAAAGGCAGGCGCCTCGCCGCCCGTGGTTCGCTTGACGTTTGCGCGCGGCATGGTTTACATTCGCAAACCATGAGCCAGCCCACCGAACATCCGTTCGTCACGGCGTGGAAGATGCTCGGCGGCGCCCGCATCGCGCGCGCCACTGGAGTGTCCCCGCAGCTGATCGCGAAGTGGAAGACCACCGCCGAGCGGGACCGCAACTTCAAGCTGCCGGCACACCACTGCGCCCCCGTCGAGGAGGCCACCAACTACCTGGTCACCCGGTACGACCTGCGCCCGGACGTGTTCGGCACGCCCGAGGACGCCATGCGCGACCTGCGCAAGGTGCTGGTGCTGAGGGACCAATCCCCGGTCGGCGTGCATGGGTGAGGGCATGGCGACACCGTACCGCATGCCCCTTCCGAATCGTTCCGAAACGCCGGCCACGGGCCAGCTTTTCCTCGAATCCGTCTATGACGCGCTGCGGGCGATCGTAGACCGCTGCGGCGGGCCGAAGGCGGTCGCGGCGCGCCTGTGGACGTCGAAGAACCCGGACGACGCGCGGAAGCTGCTGCTCGACTGCCTGAACCCCGCGCGCGCCGAGAAGCTCGACCCCGAGCAGGTCATCCACCTCCTGCGCATGGCGCGCGAGGCCGACTACCACGAGGCGAAGCACTGGCTGGACGAGGCCACCGGCTACCAGCCCAGCGCGCCCGCCGATCCCGAGATCGAGCGCGACCGCTTGATCGACACCGTGCGCAACGCCGCCGCCGAGCTACGGCGCGCGACCGAAGCGCTCGCCCGCCTGGAAGGAACACGATGAGAGCCCGCACCTTTACCGGCACGCTCGAGGAGCCGTGGCGCAGCGCCGCGGTCGGCCGCAAGTTCGTCACGCCCGCCGAGCCCGCCAGCGTCTCGCCCGACCTCGTGCCGCCCGACCCGCTCAAGGGCCCGCGCGTCATCTTCATGGGCTTCTGCGCGGTGCTGGCGTGGGTATGCTTCTTCGTCTGGCTGGCGGTGCGGTGAAGTCGCTGCTCGCCCTCGACATCGGCACCAACCTCGGCTGGGCCATGCGCAACGCCGACGGCGCGATCACGCACGACGTCGCGCGCTTCCCGAGCACGCGGTTCAGCGGCGCCGGCATCCGCTTCGTGCACTTCCGCAAGTGGCTGGCCGACATGCTCGGCGCGGCCCCGGTGGACGCCGTCTACTTCGAGGAGGTCCACAACCACGGCAAGGCGGGCGTCGCCGCGGCGCACCTCTACGGCGGCTTCACCGCGATCCTCATGGCCTACTGCGAGCAGCACGCGATCCCGTACCAGGGCATCGGCGTGGGGCAGATCAAGAAGGTCTGGACCGGCAAGGGCAACGCGAACAAGGCCGCCATGATCGCCGAGGCCGAGCGCCGCGGCTTCAAGGTCGAGGACGACAACGAGGCCGACGCGCTCGCCGTCCTGCACGCCGGCATTGCGGAAGTCGATGCGTGACCGCCGCGCTGCGCCTGTGCAAGCGGTGCCGCGTCGAGAAGCCCGACACCGACGAGCACTGGTCGCGCTCGAAGACCAACCGCAGCTGGTGCAAGCCCTGCATGCGCGCGTACTGGAACGAGAGGGCCGCCGCACTGCGAGGCGGGGCGCCAGCGCCGCGGGCTGCTCGCGCGCTGCAACTGGTCTCGTTCTCGCGCGAGGCCACCGAGCACGAGCTCGACCTCCTGCGCGCTGGCGAGGAGATCGTCGCCACCTACCGCAACGCCTGCGACGCCGTGTGGCACATCACCGCGCTGTGGGGGCTTAGGCCGGCATGACGCCTGCGGAGTACCTCGACTTCGTGCTGGACATCTACCGCGCCGAGAATCCCGGCGCCAAGGACGCGGCCATCTATGAGCTCATGGCGCAGGAGCTCGGCGCGACCGCGGGCGTGACCGTGCTCATGGCGCAGCGCATCGGCGTGGAGCTGTTCAAGGTCGACGTCGGGGCGATCGTGTCCCGCGGCAGCGACGAGTTCTTGCGGTCCTTCGAGTGGCGCCGGCTGCGCATGGACGTGCTCCAGCGCCGCGGCGCGCGTTGCGAATGCTGCGGCCGCACGGCCAAGGACGGCGTGCGCATCAACGTCGACCACATCAAGCCGCGCAAGCGCTATCCCCACCTGGCCCTCACGCCGTCGAACCTGCAGGTGCTGTGCGACGACTGCAACCACGGCAAGGGCAACAAGTACGAGACCGACTTCCGCAATGATCACCGCGTCTGAAATCGCCGACCGCCTCGCGCGCGACGCCGAGTCCGTCGCGACCATGCTGCTGCCCCGCGCCAGGCGCGAGGGCCGCGAGCTCGTCGCGGGCGACGTCGACGGCACCGAGGGGAAATCGCTCAAGGTGTCGCTGTCGGGCGAGCGCGCGGGGCGCTGGAAGGACTTCGCGACCGGGCAGGGCGGCGACCTCATCGACCTGTGGGCGGCGACGCGCCACGTGTCGATCGCCGAGGCCCTGAAACAGGCCCGCACGCACCTCGGCATCGCCGACGCGCCCAAGTTCAACACCGCGCGGCCCCAGCCCTACCGCCGCCCGGAGAAGCCCAAGGCGACGCGCCCCAAGGGCGCCGTGCTCACCTACCTGCACGGCCGCGGGCTCACCGACGCCACCATCGCGGCGTACCGCGTGGCTGCGAACGAGGCGGACGACGAGATCATCTTTCCCTTCCTGCGTGGCGGCGATCCGATCAACTTCAAGTACCTGAAGCTCGAGCGGCCCAACGGCAAGAAGGTGGTGCGCCAGGAGAAGGACGCGGAGCCGTGCCTGTTCGGCTGGCAGGCGGTGCCCGACACCGCGCGCGAGGTGGTGATCTGCGAGGGTGAGATCGACGCGATGACGTGGCACCAGATGGGCTTTCCGGCCCTCTCGGTGTGGTCGGGCGCCGGCAACCTGCAATGGGTCGAGAACGAGTGGGACCGCCTCGCGGTGTTCGACAAGATCTACCTCGCCTTCGACGCCGACGACGCCGGGCGCGCTGGCGCGCAGGCGGCCGTGGAGCGCCTCGGGCGCGCGCGCTGCCGCATCGTCACCACGCCGTTCAAGGACGCGAACGAGTGCCTGGAGAAAGGCCTCGACGCGGCGTGCTTTCGCGACGTCATCGACGCCGCCGCATCGCTCGACCCGAAGGAATTGCGCGACGCCTCCGAATACCGCGCGGCGGTCATGGCAGAGTTCTTTCCTCCCGAGGGCGGGCGACGCGGATGGGCCACGCCATTCGACAAGGCCGACAACATCGCCCGCTTCCACGAGGCCGAGCTCGTGCTCGTGAACGGCATCAACGGCCACGGCAAGACCAAGCTCACGTCGCAGATCGTGCTGTCGATCCTCGCCCAGGGCGGCAAGGCCTGTATCGCCTCGATGGAGGTGAAGGCGCCCAAGCTGCTCAAGGCGATGACGATCCAGGCCACGCGCCACCGCGAGCCCTCGCAGCCGTTCATCGACCAGGTGCAGGACTACTGGCGCGGCCAGCTGTGGCTGTTCGACGCGGTCGGCACGGTCAAATCCGAGTACCTGCTCGACGTCTTCCGCTACGCTCGCGCGCGCTACGGGATCACCGTTTTCGTGATCGACTCGCTCGCCAAGTGCGGGCTCGACGAGGACGACTACAACGGGCAGAAGCGCTTCGTCGAGGCGCTGTGCGACTTCAAGAACGAGACCGACAGCACCGTGTTCCTGGTCACGCACTCGCGCAAGACCGAGTCCGAGTCGCGGGTGATCGACAAGATGGACATCAAGGGCACCGGCGCGATCGCCGACCTCGCCGACACCGTCACCTCGCTTTGGCGGAACAAGGGCAAGGAGGACGGCCCGAAGGCCGAGGAGCGCGCCGACGAGCCCGACGCCAGGTGGTTCTGGCAGAAAAATCGCAACGGCGATTGGGAGGGCTCCATCGCGCTCTGGTACGACAAGGAGTGCTTCCAGTTCCGCGGCACCAAGGACGGCACCAACCGGCTGTACGTGAAGTTCGTGCAGCCGGTGGCCGATGCTCGCGATCTCGCGAGCGCATGAATCGCTGGCGGCTAGGGTAGCCCCCGAAACGCGCGGATACCTCCCGCGCTGCCGCTGGCGACCGATCGAGGGTGATGCGCGAGGGCAACGCGCGAGGTGAACACGTGCAGCAAGACCATGAAACGAGACCGGTGCCGCTTACGCCAGCCGATTGTGACCTTCGGGGATTCCCGTACATGCCGCTCGACGTAGTGCGCCTCCGAGACTCGGACCTCGCCGCCACGCGCAGCGCGGAGGAGTGCTGGTGCGCGCTGCTGCTCTGGTGCGCGTCATGGCATCAGATGCCGGCCGCTTCGCTTCCGAACGACGACCGCGTGCTTGCCAGCTTGGCGGGCTTCGGCCGTGCTGTCGAGGCGTGGCGCGCTGTTCGCGATGGCGCGCTGCATGGGTGGGTGCTGTGCTCCGATGGCCGCCTGTACCACCCCGTCGTCGCCGAGAAAGCCATCGAGGCAGTGTCGAAGCGGCACCAGAAATCCACCAGTGGGCGAGCAGGCGCGGAAAAACGGTGGGCGAATCGCCCTGTCGCGCCAGGCCAAGACCCCACTGCATCCCCTGCCAATGGCACTGCCATCGCCGGGGAAATGGCGGTGCCATCGAAAACCGATGGCGGTGCTATAGCGGCGCCATTGGCGGTGCCATCGAAAACCGATGGCGGTGCTATAGCGGCGCCATTGGCGGTGCCATCGAAAACCGATGGCATAGAAGTGAAGGGAAGGGAGAGGAGAGAACATCAACCCCTCTCGCGCTCCGCGCTGGGCGAGGGATTCGAGCGATTCTGGTCTGCATACCCGAGGAAAAAGTCCAAGGGCGCAGCCGAGAAGGTGTGGGCCAAGATCGCACCCGACCGCGTCCTCGTGGATCGCATCGTCGAGGCTGCGAACCGCTACCGCAGCAGCGAGAACGTGACCCGCGATGGCGGACGCTACCTGCAGCACCCGGCCACGTGGCTCAACGCCAGGGGGTGGGAAGACGAAGACCTCGTCAGCGCTGCGCGCCACCACGTCCGCGAGATCTGACGATGCGCATCGACCTGGTCAAGAAGCGGTACGCCATCGCCCCGGCCACGCCGGGCGACGAGGAAGCCCTGCGCAAGGTGAAGGTGGGCGACCTCCTGCCGGTGGTCATCCGCAAGCCGCGCAACGGGCTCCACCACCGGAAATTCTGGGCGATGGTCGAGGTGATCGCGGAGAACCACCACCGGCTGCGCACCCGCGAGGCGGTCGAGACCGAGCTCAAACTGCTCTGCGGCCACTACCGCGAGCACGTCACCCGCGACGGCGAGATCGTCTTCGTCCCCCGCTCGATCCGCTACGACGAGATGGACCAGGTCGAGTTCGCGGTCTTCTACGACAAGGCGGTGCGCGCCGCACTCACCGAGCTCATCGACGGGGTGGACCCCGCCGAGCTCGAGGCCTACCTCGACAAGATCGGAGGCTTCGAGTGAAGGGCCGCCCGCTGTACGACCTGCCCGAGGCGATGGAGCCGATCATCGACGCCATCGGGCGCTCGGCCGCGCTGTCGCTGGTGCACGTCTACCCGGGCGCCGAGCTCTACATCCCCAAGCCCGACAACCTCACCGAGGAGCACCCGCTCGCCGCGTTCCTCGGCATGCCGCTCGCCAAGCGCCTGGCCGAGCGATTCGGCGGCGACGTGCTCGACGTCCCGGTGTGCCACCGGATGCTCGACGCCGCGCGCGCAGCGCAGGTCGTCGCCGCGCTCCACGCCGGGGTCTCGGTCGCGGAGGTGACGCGCCGGTTCGGGGTGACCATCCGCGCCGTCCGCCTCATGAAGGCACGGCACCGCGCCCGCGTCGAGGAGGCGTAGCCGTGGCCAAGCGCGATTGGGGAGAGATCAAGCGCCAGTACGTCGAGGGCGTCGAGAGCAAGGGCGAGCGCAAATTCCCCACCTACGCCGAGCTCGCCAAGAAACACGGCTTCGCGGCCAAGACCATCCGCACCCGCGCGGCGCGCGAAGGTTGGACCACAGCCAAGGACAATCTCGCGGCAAAGGTGGCACAGGAACGGGACGAGAAGCGCATCCAGCTGCTCGCCACCGCCGGTGCGGAGTTCGATTCCCGGTGCCTCGACCAGGCCAACCGGGTGCTGGCGGCGCTGGCCGACAAGTTCGCCAAGATGGTGAAGCGCGCGGGGAAGGGCGAGGTCGATGCGCTCGAGGCGAAGCGCGTCGCGGACGCCATGCGGGTGGCGCAGCTGGTCGGGAAGGTCGCGCTGGGCGAGCAGGCGGGCGATGAAAGCCTGAACGTGCCGGTGACCGCCGGCGACGCCCAGGCGCGCATCACGGTGCGCTACGAGCGCACGCCGCCCGGTGGCATGTGACCGACGAGTACGTCGTCACCCTCCGCGCGCCGCACCCCGGCCAGCAGCGCGTGCTGGCGGGCCTCAAGCGGTTCAACCACGCCCGAATGGGGCGCCGCTGGGGGAAGACCTCGTTCGGCGTCGACTACCTCGCCACGGATGCCGGCGACCGCCGCGGCGCCCTTCATGGGATGCCGGTGGCGTGGTTCGCGCCAACGAACAAGTACCTGATCGACGCCTGGGCCGACGCAAAGCACTTGCTGCGCCCCGCGATCGTGCGCATCAACGAGCAGTACCACCGGCTCGAAGTCCTCGGTGGCGGGCGCATCGAGTTCTGGTCGCTGGAGAAGGACGACCCCGCGCGCGGCCGCAAGTACAGCAAGGTGGTGATCGACGAGGCGGCGATCGCGCGGAAGCTGTTCCAGAAGTGGCACGAGGCCATCCGCCCGACGCTGACCGACTACCAGGGCGGGGCGCTGTTCGCCAGCACCCCCAAGGGCCGCAACGACTTTCGCAAGATCGAGGACTACCTGCGCGAGCGGGCGCCCGACGACAGCGCCTTCTTCCACGCGCCGACCAGTGAAAACCCCTACATCGACCCGGCCGAGATCGCTGCGGCCGAGCGCGAGACCCCGTCGCTCGTGTTCCGCCAGGAGTACCTGGCCGAGTACGTCGACGCCGGCGGCGGGATCCTCAAGCCGGAATGGATTCAGGGGGGACGGCCCACATTCCCATGGCCTATCGTGCTCGGCGTCGATCTGGCGATCAGCACGAAGACCACCGCCGACTGGACGGTCATCGTGGCCATGTGCCGCGACCCGAAGACCGGGTGGGTCTACATCCTCGGGGTGCGGCGGTTCCGGGCGGCGTTCAACGCGATCATCGAGAACATCAAGGCGATGGCCGACACCTTCAAACCCGTGGCGATCGGCATCGAGGACAACCAGTTCCAGGCGGCAGTGGTGCAGGAGCTCCTGCGCACGACGAAGCTGCCGGTGCGCGGCGTGCGCCGCGACAAGGACAAGGTGACCGCCTTCATGCCGATGGCGGTGCGCTTCGAGCGCGGCATGGTGCGCCTAGATCCCGAGCTCCCCGGCTTCTACCAGGACGAGCTTCTCGCCTTCACCGGCACGCCCGACGACGACCACGACGACTGCGTCGACGCGACGTCGACCGCCTTCCTCATGCTGCCCGCCACCTCGGTGTCGGTCGCCTCGTCCAACGGCTAGGACCACCATGAAAACCACCCAGCGCATGCGCCCGCAGGCGCGCCACAACTTCAAGGCGGCCGCGCCGTCGACGTCGCTATTCAGCGAGAAGGCGGTCGACCAGTTCCTGTCGATGTTCACGACGGTGGCCGACCCAGACGAGGTGCTGCGCAAGGCAGGCATCCGCCGCGAGATGCTGCGCGCGGTCGAGTCCGACGACGAGGTGACAGCCGCCACCGACACGCGCATCGAGGCGCTGCTGGCCGTGCCGTGGCGCCTGGAGCCGGTGGCGGCCAACGGCCAGCAGCCGGGCGGCAAGCGCGAGGAGTTCCCGGAGCCGGTGCAGTGGCTCTGGTCCGAGCTCGAGCGGCGCATCGAGGGCATCGCGCGCGCCAGCGAGCAGGCGCTGTTTTTCGGCTACTCGGTGCAGGAGGCGGTCTACATGACGTCGCCCGAGCGCGCGCGGGTGACGTGGCAGCAGATCACCGAGAAGCCGTTCGAGTGGTTCATTCCGCGGCTCGATGGCACGGTGCTGTACCGCTCCCGCGAGCGCCCGCTGGGCGAGGAAGTCGACCCGCGCAAGTTCTTCCTCACCGCGCGCAACCAGACGTACCGCAACCCCTACGGCTCGGCGCTGTATTCCCGGGTCTGGTGGCCGTGGCAGTTCCGCACGCAGGGCTGGCGCTTCTGGGCGAAGTGGCTGGAGCGCTTCGGCACGCCGTTGCTGATCGGTAAGACCGCCGGCGACGCCAAGGCCACGGCCGACGCGCTCGCCAAAGCGGTCCAGGATGCGGCGGTGGCGATCGGCGCGGGCGACGACATCGTCATCGCCGAACAGACCAGCGGTGGCACCCAGTTCGAGGGCTTCGACCGGGCATGCTGCGCGCGCATCCAGAAGCTCATCCTCGGGCAGACGCTCACCACCGACGCCGGCGGCGCGAGCGGCAAGTCGGGCAGCTTCGCGCTCGGCCAGGTGCACAACGAGGTGCGCAAGGACCGCCGAGACGCCGACGTGCGCATGGTCGTCCCGGTGGTGCAGCGCATGGTCGATGTGCTGTGGACGCTGAACGCCTTCCCCGGCCAGCCGCCGCGCTTCTGCATGGAGGACGGGAAGGGCCTGCAGGCCGAGCGCGCCGAGCGCGACGTGGCGCTCGCCAACGCGGGCATCGTGCGCTTCACCGAGGACTACCTGCTGCGCGCCTACGACTACGAGCCCGAGGACATCGAGATCCCCGACCCCCAGGAGGCGATCGACGCCATGCAGCAAGGCAACCCGGATGACGAGGACGGCGACGTCGCGACCAAACCGGACAAGGCCAAGCCGGACGAGAAGCCCAAGCCCGCGCGCGCCGCCGCCGGCAGGCCGCGATTCACAGCCAAGCAGCAGGTCATCGAGGACCAGGTCGAGCGGCTGCTCGAGCGCGGCGGCCTGCCCGAGGTGATCGAGTCGCGGCTCATCGCCGACGCCATCAAGTCGGCCGCATCGCCGCAAGACCTCATGCAGAAGCTCGGCGCGCTACTCGCGGACGCGAACCCGGCGGACTTCCGCAAGGTGGTCGAGCGCGCGCTGTTCGCCGCCGACATCATGGGCTACGTTCACGCCAAGGCGTAGCGCGTGGCGCGGCCGACCTTCGCGCTGTCGTTCCAGCTGCCGTTCGACGAGGCGATCAAGGCCACCGAGGCGCGCGGCATCCTGCTGCCCGAGGAGTACTACGGTGAGCTTCAGGCCGAGGCGCGCGCGGCTGCGTGGACGGTTTCCGGCACCGCCGGCATCGGCCAGATCGAGCAGGTGCGCGACTCCCTCGCCAACGCGATGGCGAAGGGGATTGGGCTCGAGGAGTGGAAGCGCAGCGTGGAGGCACGCTCCTGGGGGCTGACGCCGGCGCACCTCGAGACGGTCTATCGGACGAACGTCCAGACCGCCTACTCGGCCGGGCACTGGCGACAATTCGAGGAGAACCGCGACGATCGTCCGTACCTCATGTACTCGGCGATCAATGACTCGCGCACGCGACCCGCGCACGCTGCCATGAGCGGCCACATCGCTCCGCTCGATGATCCCATCTGGAAGCGGTGGACGCCGCCGTGCGGTTACAACTGCCGCTGCTCGCAGGTCTCGCTGACGCCGGAACAGGCCCGTGCGCGCGGCTATGACACCCAGCAGGACGCACCCGACGTGCAGCCCGACCCCGGGTTCGGGTCGCGTCCCGATGATGCGCGCGGCGCGCTGGAGGACCACCTCGCCAGCCGCGGCCAGGCGCTCGGCCCCAGCATCAGCGCCGCAGTCCGCGAGTTCATCGACCGCGGCCCGGACGACGACTAGCGGAACGGATTCAGGGTTATCAGCGCACCGGCGCGGGCGAAATACTCCGCCCCGCATGGACAAGCGCCTCAACCCCGTAGCGTTCGCCTTCGCTGCCACGTTTGCCGCGGCAGCGGCCGAAGCCGACACCCCGCGCAAGTTTTCCGGCACCGCGTACAGCGGCGGCGTGGTCACAGACCACCCATTCTTCGACCGCGTCGCGTTCGACCTCGCCACCACCAAGCTCGAGACCCCGGCGCCAGCGCTGTTCGGTCACTACGAGCCGGTGGGCGTCATCCGCAAGGCCGAGCTCGGCACGTCGATCGAGATCGCCGGCGACCTGTTCGCCAACCTGGACGACAACGCCAAGAAGATCGCCACCTTCGCCGACCAGGGCATGCCCTGGCAGATGAGCGTTGGCATCTGGCCCGGCCGCATCGAGCAGGTGAAGGCAGGCGCGAAGGTGCAGCTGAACGGCCAGAGCTTCGAGGGCCCGCTCACCGTGTTCCGCGACAACCGCGTGCGCGAGGTCTCGTTCGTCGCGCTCGGGGCGGACCACAAGACCGATGCCAACGTCTTTTCGATCGGCGGCGCGCGTCGCCCCACCCAAGAGGACAACGAAATGGACCAGCAGGAACACGAGCGCATCGTCGCCGAGCTCAACACCAAGTACGCCACCGACACCAAGGCGCTGACCGACAAGGTCGCCGAGCTCGAGGCGCGCTTTGCCGCGCAGCAGAAGGCCACGCGCCTCGCCGCGGTCAAGGCGCTGTTCGAGGCCCGCGACGGCGCCGGCAAGTTCAAGGACGAGCAGGCCGCGCCCTACCTCGGCATGACCGACGAGCAGTTCGCCGCGGTCGCCGAGGTGTTCAAGGCCTCCAAGCCGGCGCTCGACCCGTCGCTCACGCGTGAGCACGCAACGCAGGGCAGCGGCGAGGCGCCGAAGACCGTCGACGCGATCCGCGCGGCGGCGCGCACGCACATCGCCGAGCAGGCCAAGGTCGGCGTCGAGGTCTCGATCGCCGATGCCGTGACGTACGTCACGCGCCAGGCCGCCTAACCGCAGCATCCAGGCCCCGAAAGGACCCGCCATGAGCATCCGCAACCCCGTCCACACCGCCCTCAAGGCCGGCGAGGACATCCCCCCGAACCGCATCGTGAAGATCGGCGCGGCCGACCAGACGGTCATCAAGGCGACCGCTGCGACCGACCAGCCGGTGGGCGTTTCGGCGCAGACCGTCACGGCGCTGTCGGGCCAGATCGTCGACGTGGTGACGGCCGGCGTCTACGAAGTGAAGGCGGGCGGCGTCATCAACCGCGGCGGTCGCGTGACCTCGGACGGCACGGGCCAGGCGGTCGCGGCCGCGCCCTCGGCGGGCACCAACAACGGAATCATCGGCATCGCGCTCGAGACGTGCGCCAGTGGCGATCTCGTGACCGTGCTGATCGATCCGGGCACGTTCCAAGGCTGATAGCGGGCCGCCACCGCGCAGCACCAACACCCCGACCTCACAGGACTAGACGATCATGCGCCAAGCGCCCTTCACTCCCAACCCGGTGTACACGGCGATCGCGATCGAATATCGCAATCGCAAGATGATCGCCGACCAAGTCCTGCCGCGCGTCCAGGTCTCTGCCGGCGACTTCAAGTACCGCTTCTACCCGCTCGCGGACGGCTTCACGGTCCCCGACACGACCGTGGGCCGCCTCTCGCCGCCCAACCGCGTCGAGACCTCGTCCACGGACGCGACGGCTTCGACGATCGACCGTGGCCTCGACGACTCGGTGCCGCAGGCCGACATCGACAACGCGGCGAACGTGCCGGGCTACGACCCGCTGGCGCGCGCCACGATGTTCGTGTCGAACCTCATCGAGCTCGACCGCGAAATCCGCGCTGCGTCGCTGGTGTTCGACAACAACCAGTACGCGACGTCGAACCGCACCACGCTGTCGGGCACCACGCAGTGGTCCGACTTCACCAACTCGGACCCGGTGAAGGCGATCCTCACGGCGCTCGACGGAATGACGATGCGCGCCAACATCATGGTGATCGGCAGCCAGGTCGCCACGCAACTGTCGATGCACCCCAAGGTTCTGCAAGCGGTCTACAAGACCCTCCAGGGCGCCGGCGTCGCGGCCATGAGCGACTTGGCGAAGGTGCTGGACCTCGAGGAGATCGTCATCGGTCAGGCGCTGGTGAACACCGCCAAGAAGGGGCAAACCGCCACGCTGGGCCGCGCCTGGGGCAAGCACTGCTCGCTGATCTACCGCGACAACCTGGCCGACGCCTCGCGCGGCACCACGTTCGGCTTCACCGGCCAATTCGGCACACGCGTCGCTGGCAATTTCGAGGACAGGGACATCGGCCTCAATGGCGGCCAACGCGTGCGCGTGGGCGAGTCGGTGGTGGAGCTCATCACCGCCGGCGACCTCGGGTACTTCTTCCAGAACGCAGTCGCCTAACCGGCGGCGCCCAATGAGGCGCGCGGCGGCCGCACCGCGCCGCGCGCCGCGAGGTCCGACCATGAAGACGTACATCACGCAGACCCACGTCACGCACGACAACGTGCCATACGTCACCGGCTCGGAGATCGAGCTCGACGACAAGCACGCGGAGCCGCTCCTGGCGTGCGGAGCCGTGCTGGCGAGGGGCTCGAAGGCGACCACGTCGAAGCCCGACAAGCCCGCGCCGAAGCCGCGCAAGGCGCGCCAGGCCAAGGCCTCGAAGTAGCCCAACCCGTAGCACCCGAAAGGTGGCCCATTGTCCTACTGTGCGCAGACCGACCTCGCCGAGCGTTTCGGAACGGTCGAGCTCGCGCAGCTGACGGACGAGCAGTCGGCCGCCTACCCGGACGGCGCCGAGATCACCAAGGCGTGCGACGAGGCGTCGAGCCTCATCGACTCGTACCTGTCGGCGCGCTATGCCACGCCGCTCTCGCCGGTGCCGACGATGGTGCGCAAGTGGGCGTGCGACATCGCGCGGAAGTTCCTGTGGAAGGACCGCGCCGGCCCGGACAGCGCGGTCACTGCCAACTTCGACGCGGCGATGGCGCAACTCAAGGACGTTGCGAAGGGCATCGCGGGCCTGCCTGGCGCGGATGGCGTGCAGGCGCCCCAGAACGGCAGCGCGATCGCGGTGGTGACGAGCGACCGCGTGTTCACCGACGACTTCCTGGCGACGATGTGATGGGCAAGTACATCAACATCGCGGACAAGGACATCAAGGGCTGGCTCGCCAAGGCGCGCAAGGCGACGGACAACCCTGCGACCTACCTCACGCCCATCGGCGCGCTGATCAAGGAATCGACCCGGCTGCGCTTCGTCGACGGCAAGGGCCCCGACGGAGCGAAGTGGAAGGCCGTCAAGCGGGATCACGGGACCGGCGTGCCGCTGCGCAAGACCAGCATGCACCTGATGAACACGATCAACTACGAGGTGCAGGGCAAATCCGTGGTCATCGGCGTCGCCTATTCGTGGGCGGCGATCCACCAGAAGGGTGGAACGATCACGTTCAAGCGGCGCAAGGGTTCCGTGACGATTGCCGCGCGCCCCTTCTTCGGCATCAACGCCGAGGACAAGGAAGGCATCCGCGGCATCCTCGAACGCGCCTATGCGCCCGACGGCAAGACGGTGACGGCGTGAACGCCTTTCTCGACCTGTCGTCGGTGGTCACGCGGATCCGGGGCCAGGTGCCGGCGTTCAAGCTCGTGGCTGGCGCTGCGGAGCTCGCGCGCGCCTTGGATGGCCTGACCACGACCCCGGCGGCGTTCGCGGTCCCTGGCCCTGCCAGCGGCGGCGAGTCGCCCTACATGAACCAGGCCGTCGAGCAGCAGGTCGTCGATCAGTTCCACGTGCTCATCGCCGCGCGGAACCTGCGCGACGACGAGGGAGCGGCCGCGACCGACACCATCCGCCCGCTGCGCTCGGCGACGCTCAACGCATTGCTGGGCTGGGCGCCCGTCGGCGGCGAGTTCGGCTGTGAGTACGTGGGCGGCGACCTCGAGCAGTTCGACAACGCAGTGCTGTGGTGGCGAGACACCTACCGCACCGCCTACACCATCAGGAGCGCGTGACATGACCGCCAAGGCACGCAAGGCCGCGCCGGAACCGCCCAAGCACGACGAAGGCGAGCCGCAGATGGACTACCTGCACCCGCAGGAAGGTGGCACCTACACCCGCAACGCGGACGGCACGCTGACGCGCGTGGCGCCGCCCACGAAGACCCACCAGGAGTAACCGCATGGCCTCCCCGAAGAAGTACCTGATCCTCGCCAAGAAAGAGACCACGCAGTTCACCGATGCGGCGCCGACGGCGGCCACGGACTCGATGCTGGTCACCGATCTGCAGGTCACGCCGCTCAAGGTCGACAGCGAGTCGCGGAACCTCATGCGGCCGTACTACGGCAACAGCGACGCGATCCCCGTGATGGAGGAGGGCCAGCTGTCGTTCTCGGTCGAGTTCGCCGGCTCGGGCGCGGCGGGCACCGCGCCGAAGTTCGGCGTGCTGCTGCGCGGCTGCGCGATGGCCGAGACGCTCACTGCCTCGGTCAAGGCGGTCTACAACCCGATCTCGTCGGCCTTCGAGTACCTCACGATCTACGCCTATCGCGACGGGGTGCTCTACAAGTTCCTCGGCGCCGCGGGCACGTGGGCGCTCGACATGGCGGCGAAGAAGATCCCCAAGATCAAGTTCACCTTCACCGGCAAGTACGCCGCGGTGACCGATGCGGCGATCCCGGGCTCGTCCGACTTCTCGGCGTTCCAGCGGCCGGTGGCGTCGATCCCGCTGTGGACCGGCACGCTCACCGTCGACAGTTTCGCCGCGAAGTGCGCGGCGTTCTCGCTCGACGTCGCCAACGAGGTCTCGCACGCGATCTGGATGAACAACGAGACGCTGTCGGTGACCGACCGCAAGCCGAAGGGCTCGATCACGCTCGAGGCGGTGACGATCGCGACCAAGGATTACTTCACGCTGGTGCGCAACTCGACCAACGTGGTCTTCCAGCTGACCCACGGCACGACGGCGGGCAACATCGCCAAGGTCGACGCGCCGAAGATGCAGCTGTCGAGCCACGCCGAGGACACCTACGAGAACACGCTCGCGGGCAAGTACGACCTCGTGTTCAACCCGAACGCCGGCAACGACGAGCTCACGCTGACGTTCAGCTGATCGCAGCACCAGCAGGCCACGCCGCGCGTCGCTGATGGGAGGGCGCGCGGCGACTCCCTCCTACCCCATCACCCGCAGCACCCCGGCAGCAACCGCCGGCCACCGATCCAATCAACCAGGAGGAGTTCCCATGTTCAAGCTTGCGCAGTCGCCCGAGTTCTGGGGCACCGTAGACGTCCAGATGCCGCGCGAGGGCGGCGGCACCGTCATCCACAAGGTCGACCTGCGCTTCAAGCGCCTCACCCCCGAGCAGCTGGCGGACGTGTCTAACGCCGCGGCGATCGCGAAAGACGACCGCCTCATGGTCCGCGAGATCGTCGTCGGCTGGCGCGGCGTGGTGGGCGAGGAAAACGAGGAAGTCCCGTTCAACGACGAGACGCTCGGCCAACTGCTCGACGTGATCTACCCCGGCCCCGTGCTCGCCGCCTACTACGCGCTGCTGCCGAAGGCGCGCGCAAAAAACTGATCGAGGCTGCGGAGGCCTGGGCGAGGGGACCGCAGCGCGATGACGAGCACCTCGCCGAACAGCTGCGGCTCGGCGGCTTCCCCGAGGAGGTCGTCGAGCAAATGCTCGAGGACGAGCGCGCAAAGGCGCCCGACTTCGATGTGCACGCTGACAACGAGGAGACGGTCGACGTGTGGATGGCGCTGCAGACGCAGTGGCGGTACGCCGGGGGGCTCGGTGGCTCGGCACGCATCGGCCTCGACTATGCCGCGGTGCCGGCGGTGCTGGGGTTGATGAACGTGCCGCGCGCGCGCCGCGACAGGGTCTTCGTTGGCCTGCGGTTGATGGAAGGCGCTGCTCTCAAGGCGATGAGCGAGCAGCGCGCCGCGGAGGAATAGGGGCATGGCCGACACGATCCAGTACGGCATCAAGATCAGCGCCGACGCGGGCAGCGCCGCCGCCGGCTTCAAGCAGACTGAGAAGGCGGTCAAGGAGGTCGGCGAGGCTGCGAGGCTCGCCGAGGAGTACGTCGGCGCCATGAAGGCGCGGCTCCTCGAATTCGCCACGCTGGGCGGCACCATCGAGCTCGCACGGCGCTTCGCCGAGATCAGCGACGAGACCACAGTGCTGAACGCCCGCATGGGCGACGCGGTTGAGTCAGCGGAACAGCTGCACGCCGCCCAGAGCGCGCTGCTCTCCACCGCCAACGACCTCCAGTACAGCTACACCAAGCTGGGCCACGGCTTCGCGGAAGTGGCCCAGGCGATCCGCGGGCTCGGTGGCGATGCGGCAACGGCGACGAAGGTGGTGCAGTCGCTGGCGTTCGCAGCGAAGTCGGCGGGGCAGGGCGAGGACGAAGCCCGGCACATGGCCGAGCAGTTCGCCACGGCGCTCACGCTGGGCGTGCAGGGTGGCCGCGAGCTCACGTCCATGCTGCGCCAGAACGACGACCTGGCGCGCGCGCTGGCAGAGGGCCTGGGCAAGACCACCCAGGAGCTCAAGCGCATGGCGCAGGACGGCGAGCTCAGCGGCCAGCAGCTGACCGAGGCGCTGCTGTCGCAGTTCGAGAAGCTCAAGCAGGGGGCGGCCAAGATTCCCCCCACCATCGGCGGCGCCTTCACCCAGCTGTTCAACTCGATCCAGCAGGGCATCGACAAGTCGGGCATCGGCACCACGGCCGCCGCGATGCTGCGCGACACCGCGGATCGCGTGAACAAGCTCAGCGACGCGTCGACCGACTGGAAGACCAGATGGGGCGCTGCCACCGCCTTCGCGTTCGGGCAGTTCGGCATCCTGAACGCCATCCTGAGCGATACCGAAAAGCACGCCCAGCGGACGGGCCAAGCTGTCGCGGGTGCCATCAAGGGCGCGAGCGGGCCGGCAAAGTTCGGCGGCAAGGAGGCCTTTGAGGACGCCAAAGCGAGCCTCCAGACCTACGTCAATCAGTCGGCTACCGCGGGTGGGGTCAACGCCCGTGCAGATCAGCAGCGTCGCATCATCGACGCCATCTGGAAGCAGATGCAGTCTGCTGACGCGGCGGGCGCCCAGAAGTACACCGCGACCGTCAACGACCTGATCGCCGGCGTCGAGCGCGATCGCACGCTCGCTCTGCAGGCGCTCGCGAAGCGTGGGCAGGTGTCGCTGGCCACGCTGTTCGGCAACATCGACCAGGCGCTCGCCCAGCAAAAGGCGCAATCCGACGCGCTCTTTTCGATCGCGCAGGACGAGGTCACGCGGCAACTCGGGCTCCTCGACTTCCAGCACCAGCAGGCGCTGGTGAGCGAGCAGACGTACATCCGCCAGCGCGAGACGTTGCAGCAGGCCGCGAACGACGAGGACATCGCCCACACGCAGGCGACCATTGACCGGCTCGCCGCGGCTTACCAGCAGGCCCAGGCGCTGCCCGCGACCACCGCTGACGAGCTCGTGCAGAAGCAGCAGAAGCTAGCGGGCATCTACGACCAGCTGTATGCCGCCGTGGTGCAACTCGGCCTTGCGCAGAAGAAGACCGGCGACATCGCCACCGCCGCCGCGAATGCCGAGGCCGCGGCCGAGCTCAAGGTGCTGGACGCCTACAAGCAGATCGGCCGCGAGCTCGCCGACTACCAGCGCTCGCACGAGGAGCGCTTGGCGGACCTTCGCCTCGAGGTCGAGCTTGCCGGCCAAGACGCCCAGACGCAAGCGCGCATCCGCGCCGAGCGCGACGCGCGCCGCGAGATCGACGACAAGATCCTCGAGCTCGAGCGGCAGATCGCTGACCTGCAGGACAAGCACGAGAGCCCAGCGATCATCGCGGCGCGGCAAGCGGAGCTCCAGAAGCTCGTCGAGACCGAGGAAGACTACGTCCACGCCGCCGGCGAGGGCGCCGCCGCCGTGCAGCGCGCAGCCGACCGCACGGGCGACCTGCAGAACGCCTGGCACGCGGTGGACGACACGGCCTACCAGTTCATCGAGAACCTGGAGGGCGGGTGGTCGAAGGCGATGCACGGCATGGTCGACACGCTCAAGAGCACGGTGGTCCGGGCGCTGTACGAGATGAAGGTGCAGCGCTACATCGTGTCGATCTTCGCCGACGTGAGCGGCGGCGGTGGCGGCATCTTCCAGGGATCGTCGCCGCTGACCGCGGGGCTGTCGGCGGTGTTCGGCGGCGGCGGCGGCAGTGGCGGCTTCGGCTCGCTGTTCGGTGGCGCGGGCGGGCTCACCAGCGCGGCCACGGACGCCGAATGGGGCTCGATGCTGGCCGGCACCGGCGGCGCAGGCCTCATGGGGACGCTCGGCACCGCGCTGCCCTACCTCGGCGTGGCGCTCGCGCTGGCGGGCTCGCTGTTCAAGAAGGATCCGAGCAAGGTCAAAGGCCAGTTCGGGATCAGCGCGGGGACGGGCGGCTTCGAGGACAACGCCTACACCGCCTCGTCCTTCGGCAACCTGGGGTTCCTCGACGCTGGCACGCAGCAGTTCAGCGGCCAGGCCGCGCAGGTCTTCAACCAGCAGATCCAGGGCACGCTCAACGCGATTGCCACGCGCCTGTCGCCCGAGCAGATCGCCGCGGCGGCCAAGACGCTGCAGGCCACGCACTTCGCGGGCGCCGAGGGCGAGTACACCACCGAGGACTTCATCAAGACCTACGGCGCCCAGGTCATGAAGCAGGTGATCTCGGTGGCGTTCGACCAGCTGGACCCGGCGCTGGCGCGGCTGGTCGACGGCTTCAGCGGCACGGCCGACGAGGTGACGGCCTTCGCCAACAGCCTGCTCACGATCCACGACGCGATCAGCGGGAATGTGGCCGAGGACGCCCAGAAGGCGTGGGAGCAGTCGCAGATGAGCGCGACCGAGGTGCTCGAGCAGCAGCGCCAGAAGGTGCTCGACCTGGCCGCTGCCTACGACGGCAGCGCGCAGTCGACGGCGGACCTTGCCACGGCGACCGCGACTTACCGCCAGAACGTCATCGCGATGATCGTGGCCACGCGCCAGGCTGCGGCCGCGATCCACGAGATGTTCCAGGGCACGCGCGAGACCATCCAGACCGCGGGGCTCGACAAGCAGGGGCTGTACGACTTCTACCAGCAGCGAGCGGACGACCTCTTTGCGCAGATCGGCAAGAGCAACGACCCGGCCGCGATCCAATCGTGGGCCTCGAAGATCAACGACTACTTCACCCAGGCCTTCCAGCTGCTCTCGCCCGAGGAGCAGCTGGCGCACAAGCCCGAGTTCCTGTCGCACCTCGACGACCTCGACCAGGCGGTCCAGGACCAGCTGAACAAGATCGCGGACCAGCTGGGGAACGATGCGGCGGGCCCCTTCGGCGCGGTGCAGGACGCGCTCGACAAGGCGGCCGGGAAGATGAGCGACGCCGGGGACAAGCAAGGCGACGCAGCGGCCACGATGAGCGACGCGGCGAACACCATGACGCAGGCCGCTTCGGACATGCGCGCGGCGCTGTCGAACATCCAGGTGACGGTCAGCCAGGCGCTATCGCCTGTGGGGCAGTAGGCCATGCGCACGCTCACCGATGCCACCCGCGCGGCTTCCGAGCGCGACAGCACGAGCCCGCTTTACATCGTGCAGATCGATTGGGGCGATGGCGGCGTGACGCGCGTGTCGACGTTCGGCACCTTCGCCTGGAACGGTAGCACATGGTTCGGCGCCGGGCTCAAGGTCGACGGCTTCGACGACCAGGGCATCCCGTCGCGCTACACCATCGCCGACCCGGACGGCGCCTTCCGCACGCTGTTCCTGGCGAACGGCATCCGCGACCGCGCGAGCTCGTGCTGGGCGGCCTTCCGCGACGCGCTCGCGGGCAGCGACCCCATGCCGGTATTCGTCGGCTACTGCGACGGCGGCGCCTACCAGAACGGCACCCTGTCGATCACGCTCGCGCGCTCCAAGAGCGTGCGCGGCACGACCCCGCGCCAGCGCATCGGCCCCGGCATCGGCGTCAACTACACCGGCACGCCGGGTGAGGTCGTGAAGTGGGGCACCGACCGCTTCACCCTGGAGGTCTAAGCAATGGCGAACCCAGTCTACCCCGACCTGCCGATGGACAAGGCCTCTGACGAGGATCTGCGCGACGGCCGCGAGGAGGACGTGACCGGCGACGGCTACGCGCGCGTGCGCAAGCTCCATGACGATCGCCGCGACTTCATCATCGTCCACCCGCTGCTTAGCCTCGACCAGGCGGCCACGCTCGAAGCCTTCTACTCTCTCAACGCCGGCGCGCTGATCGACTTCACCTGGCCGCTCGACGGGAACGTCTACCAGGTGCGCTTTGGCAAGGGCGCGATCAAGCGCAAGTGGGTGAGCGCCTCGCGCCGCTCCTACACCGTGCGGCTGGTGGCCGGGATCTGACCATGCCCGACGGCAGCTGGACGGTCATCCCGACCGTCGTACTCAAGGGCGGGCAGAGCTCGACCGGCACGGTCGCGCGCGAAACGCTCAAGCGCCAGCGCAACATCAACGACCAGCAGCTGCAGGTCTGCGCGCTCAACCAGCCCCTGCGTTTCGCCTACGGCCTCAACCGCGTGGGCGCCATGCTGCTCAAGCCCGTGGTGAGCGCGGGCTCGCTGTTCCTGCCCCACGTCATCGCGGACGGCGGGCTCACCGGCATCGACGCGATCGTCAAGGTGGAGATGGGCGACGAGGCGCTGCCCGACGGCGCGACGTTCACCGGCTACCTCGGCGCGCCGGGGCAGGGCGTCGACACGGCGCTCGCCAACGCATGGGCGGTGAAGGGCAAAACCTACGCCGACACCCTGCCGGGGATCGCCTGGGGCCACCTCAAGCTGGCCCAGGGCAAGTCGATCAGCCTCGGCAACATCGCCATCACCTTCCGCGGCCTCAAGCTCTACGACCCGCGGCTCGACAGCACCAACGGCGGCAGCGGCTCGCAGCGGCTCGCCACGCCGTCGACGTGGGTCTACTCGGCGAACAGCGCGCTGGTGCTGGCCGACTTCCTGTCGAACGCGACCTATGGCCGCGGCGAGACCGTCGACTGGCAGGGCTCGGCCGCCGCCTTCAACGCCTGCGACGTCGCGGTCGGCGGCCTCGCGCGCTGCGAGACCCACACGGTCATCGACACCGCGCAGGACGTGCAGGACGTCGAGGATTGGCTGCGCGCCTACGCGCGCTGCTGGGTGGTGCGCGAGGGCGGCGTGGCGCGGCTCGTGGCCGACCAGGCCGGCAGCGTCGTCTACTCGCTCACCAACGCGGTGGGCTCGGCCAACTACCTCACCGACTCGATCGCCATCTCGCAGTCCTCGCTGCGGCAGACGCCGACCGTGGTGACCGTCGCCTGGACCGACACCACCACGACGCCGTGGAAAGAGCAGGAGTGGACCGAGGCCGGGGCCGATAGCGCGACGCGCTACGACGAGGAGCGCGTCAGCATGCCCGGCTGCCACACCGCCGGCCAGGCGCGCCGCGAGGCGATGCGCCGCCTCAACGAGTACATCACAAGCGACCTCGGCGTGTCGCTCACCGCCGTCGACGAGGCGATGCGCGTGCAGGTGGGCGACATCGTCTCGCTGACCGACGGCGGCGGCTTCGCGGCGAAGCCATTCCGCGTGCAGGCGTGCCCGCCGAGCTCGCCCGGGCGGTACGCGCTGCGGCTCAAGGAATACGACGCGGCGGTCTACGCCGACGTCGTCGCCATCGGTCCCACGAACCCGGACACGGACAAGCCCAGCATCGGCGCGCCGCCGGCGGTGACCGGCACGGCGGTGGCCGAGGACATCTACCAGGTCGAGACCGGCCGGTGGTACTCGCGCCTCGTCGGCAGCTGGGACGACATGACGGCGGCCTACCCGTACGTCGCCAACTACGCGGTCACCGTCATGGACGGCCCCGACGTGGTGATCGGGCCCCTGCTGGTGCCAGCCACCCAGCAGACGTTCACCTCCTCGCCGCTCAAAGAGAACGTCACCTACACGCTGCTGGTGCAGATCGTGTCGCTCACCGGCGCGACGGGCGACGCGGGCATGGCCTCGGTGCTGACCAACGGCAAGCTCGCGGTGCCGACGGACGCGAAGTCGATCACCGGCTACGAGATCGGCGGCGAGTGCCGCTTCACCATCGACCCGCCGACCGACCGCGACCTCGAGCTCATCGAGTACCGCTGGGGGCCGGTCGGCACGCCCTGGGCGTCGATGCAGCTGCTCGAGCGCGTGCCCGCGCCGAGCATCCGCTACACCACGCGCGTCATCCCGACGGGCGTCTGGGACGTGGCGGTGAAGGGCCGCGACTCGATCCACACCGACGAGTACCCCTACGGCCAGGAGTCGGTCAACGACGTGCGCTGCACGATCAGCGTGACGAGCGACGCCAACGCCTTCGTGGCGGCCGAGTACGCCTTCGCCTCCCCGCTGCTGTTCAACATGACCGGCAGCGGGCCGTGGCAGACGGACTTCGCGCAGACCTGGGCGGCGCTGTTCCCGTCGGCGATGTCGACGTACACCAACCCGCTGCTCACCTATCACACCGCGGGCACCTCGGTCATCGTGACCGAGACCTACGACGTGGGCTCGGTGCTGACCGGCGACTGGGCGGTGACCCCGGTCTACACCGACGTGGGCGGCACCGCGCAGGTCGCGATCGACGTCAACTCGACCGGCGGCGACTCGCCGCTGACGGTCACCGGCGCCTCGAACGCGACGCCCATCGTGCTCACCTGCACGAACACCTACCTGGCGGGCGACGAGATCGTCGTGGCGAGCGTCGCCGGCAACACCGCTGCGAACGGTCGGTGGATCGTCGGCAGCGGCGTGACCGGGACCACCATCCCCCTGGTCAAGTTCGATGGCAGCAACAGCACGGGCAACGGAACGTACACCAGCGGCGGCACGTCGACGCGCTGGCAATGGTCGCGCACCAACGGCACGGTCTACCGCGGCGCGGCGCGCTACGTCCGCATGCGCATCCTGACGACCGGCGCCATGATCGTCTCGTCGCTCGGCACCATCCGCGCGAACCTCGTCGCGCGCGGGGAGCAAGCGCCCGCGCCGGTGACCACGAACGCCAGCGGCCCGACGACGATCTCGCTGTCGCGCAATTACCTGGTCGCCCGCTCGATCAAGGCCGGCATCATCGGCACCAGCGCCGCGACGTGGTCTTACGACAAGGTCGAGGTCTCCGGCGGCCGCGGCATGCCGGACGGCAAGACGCTGCGCTTCGATGGCGTGAACGACTACGTCACGATGGGCGTGAATTCGGTGCACTCGTTCAACAACGGGAGCACCTCCGACCTGCCGTTCTCGGTGCAGTGCTCGGTGTACTTCGAGGCGTGGAGCAATTACGGCCTCGTTTGCAAGGCGAACCTCTCGAACCCGTCGGCGGCGGGCGAGTGGGTGATGTACACGCTGACCGATGGCCGCGTGATCGTGTCGATCATGGACACGACCACCGGCGTCTTCTTCCAGGTGATCTCGTCGGTGCCGATCCCGATCCGCCTGTGGACGCACATCGCGTTCACCTACAGCGGAAATGGCGCCCCGAGCGGGTGCGCGCTCTACATCAACGGCGTGAAGGACACGCCTACCCAAGCCCTGAGCGGCGGCGGGTACGTCCGCATGCGCACGGCCGCGGTGCCGCTGCTGCTAGGCGCGATCTACAACAGCGGTTCCTTCGCGTGGTTCCTGAACGGGAAGATGGACGAGGTTCGCCTGTGGAACAAGCAGCTCTCGGACGTCGAGGTCGCCGGCAACTACAACGTCAACATCAGCGCGAGCACCGCGAATCTCGTCGGCCTGTGGAAGCTCGACGACAACACCGGCACGACCGCCACCGACAGCACCAGCAACGCGAAGAACGGCACGCTGACCAACGGGCCGACGTGGCGCCCGCTCGACGGGTTCGACCTCTACATCTTCAACGGCGCCGGCGCGCAGGTCTCTGCGCAGGCGACGTGGGAATTCACCGGAGCCTGAGATGGCCTACACCCAATTCGACCCCGCCAACCCGACGAGCTCGCAGACCGGCACCGCCTTCGCGACGTCCGCGAAGGCCAACATGCTGGCGCTGCGCGACGGCATCCTCGTCGGGCGCATCCCCGGCTGGACGCTCTCCGTCTCGGGCGGCACCGCCGAGGAGCCGGCCATCCGCCTGTGGTCGAACGGCACCGAGCGGCTGCGCGCGTCGATCACCTACACCGGCGGCTACGTCACGCAGATCGTGTGGGCGTACTCGAGCAACAGCGGCGGCAGCTACGACACGATCGCCACCGAGACCACCACCTACGACGGGAACGGCAACCAGACCGCGGGCGCCAACTCGTCGATGCTGTCCTGGATGTGGGAGTGGGCCGGCAAGCTCAAGGCGCTGCGCACCGCCTACCTTGCGCACGTCGCGGGCACCGGCGCCGCCGTCCACGGGCTCGGCACCATGTCGACGCAGGCCGCCGGCGCGGTGGCGATCACCGGCGGCTCGGTCAGCTGCACCATCGAGCGCGAGGCGATCCAGGCCAAGGGCAGCATCGCGGCCTCGACGTCGGTCGACTGGTCGGCGGGCGGGCTCGTCACCGCGACGGTGACCAACGCGGCGGCCGTCTTCACCCACACCAACCTGCCGAACGGCGTGGTCGGCTACATGACCTTCGACATCACGAACGGCGGCATCGCCACCTCGCTGTTCTCGGGCGTCAACCTCATCGGCGGCCCTGCCGTCTCGCTGCGCGCGAGCGGGCGCAACCTGGTCACGCTCATGTGCCGCGACGGCTCGGACGTCGTCGTCGTCGGGGTCCGCTGATGGTCGCGCGCGTCGTCGGCAACGGGCTCACCGTCCCAGACGCGCCCACCATCACCGGGATCAGCGCCAGCGGGACCACGATCACCGTCACGTTCACGGCGCCCGCGTTTAACGGGGGCTCGGCGATCACCGGGTACACGGCGACCACCACGCCTGGCAGCTTCACCGGGACCAAGAGCGGGGCGAGCGGCGGCAGCATCACCATCACCGGCCTCGCCGCGACCACGAGCTACACGGTCAAGGTCAAGGCGACCAACGCCCAGGGCACCGGCGCCGACTCGGCGGCGAGCTCGTCGGTCACCACGGGCGCGTCGTCGACCACGCCGGGCACGCCGAGCATCACCAGCATCGTGGCGGGCGACGGCTCGATCACGGTGACGTGCTCCACGCCCAGCAACGGCGGCGCGACCATCGACTACTACGAGGCCGAGGCTTCGCCAGGCGGCGCCAAGGGCACGCGGTTCTCGTCGAGCGGCGGCTCGATCACCATCTCGGGCCTCACCAACGGCACGAGCTACACGGTGGTGGTGCGCGCCCACAACCCGAACGGCTTCGGCAGCGACTCGAGCGGGTCGTCGGCGACACCTTCCGGCGTGCCAGGGGCGCCCACCATCGGCACTGCGAGCGCGACCGGGACGACCACCGCCAACGTGCCGTTCACGGCCCCGGGCAGCAACGGCGGCGCGGCGATCAGCGGCTACACCGCGACCGCTTCGCCTGGTGGTGCGACCGGCACCAAGAGCGGCGCCGGCAGCGGCACCGTCAACATGACCGGCCTGTCGCCGGGCACCACCTACACCTTCAAGGTGAAGGCGCAGAACACCAACGGCTTCGGGCCGGAAAGCGCGTCGTCGAACAGCGTGACCACCAGCGCGGCCAGCGCCACGGTGAGCGCGTCGGACATCAGCACCACGCTATCGGGCATCCCTTCGGTGGACGCACCGACGACGAAGGCGGGCGGCACGTCGACCGCGAGCGTCTCGGGCGGCGTCGGCCCGTTCACCTACTCGTGGTCGATGATCTCGGGCGGCGCTGGAATCACGGTCACCACCGCGACCTCGGCCACCGTGCACGTCCAGACCACCAACGGCGGCTATCAGAGCCGCAGCGGCACGCTCCGCTGCACCGTCACCGACACCGGCAACGGTGGCGCGACCGCGACCAAGGACATCAGCGTCAGCCTCGCCGTGACGGCTTGAGTCGGAACGGATTCAGGGTTATGCCCGCGGCGCCGCGCCGCGACCATTGCGCGTCCCTTCAAGGCGAGGCGCATGTCCTGGCTCATTGCACTGCTTGCCAAGCGCGCCGGCGAAACGGCCGCCCCCTACATCGCCTGGGCGATCGTGGTGGCGGTCGTCGTCGTCGCGGGGGCCGTCTACACGGGCTGGGTCCACCACCTCGGCTACGCCGCGGCCGAGGCGAAGCTGCAGCCGCAGCTTGACGCCGCGCTCGCCGACGCCAAGGCCAAGGAAGCTCTCCGCAAAGCCGCAGTGGCCGACAGCGACCGGCTTGCTACGGCGCTGAACGAGGCCAGCGACTCGATCGACAAGCTGCGCGCCGAATCCGACAAGAAGATCGCCGCCTCGCAGAAGGCCGCCGCCGCATCCGACGCGCGCGCCGCGCGCCTCGCCGCCGACAACAAGGCGCTCCAGGCGCGCATCGACGCCGCGCCGCAGCCCGTGACCATGCTGTGCGAGCAGGCGCCCGAGGCGCTGTCGATCCTGCGCAGCCTCGCCGAGGAGCGAAGTCCATGACGCGCGCTGCCGTGCTGGCCGTGCTCGCGCTCGCCGCGTGCGCGACGACGCCGCCCGAGGTCCAGGTCTCCCACGAGACCGTCAAGGCCAACGTCGCCGTGCCCACGCCATGCGTGCGCGAGGCCGACATCCCGAAGAAACCCGCAACCGTGATGCGCAAGGACGGCGACATCGCGCAGCTGGCCGCAGGGGCAAAGCTCGAGGTGCGACACCTCGACGCCTACGCGGACAAGCTCGACGCGATGCTTCGCGCCTGCGCGAAGTGAGGCATCCATGACCGTTCGCGTAACCCTCGACCTCGACGAGACCCAGGCGGCCTCGCTGCTCGCGCAGCTTGGCGGTTCCGCGCCAGCGGGCCCGACCGGCCCGGCCGGCAGCACCGGCGCCACGGGCGCCACGGGAGCGACCGGCGCGACCGGCGCCTTCCCGGCGATCGCCAGCGACGGCTCGAAGCTCGTGAAGCTGCTCACCGTGTCGAAGTGGGACGGCATGCTCATCGCGAACATCAACCTTGCGGCGGGCGTCGTCGGCTGCATCGAGTTCGCGGTGCCGCGCGCCGAGGTCAGCTATCGGGTGGCGGTCTACCACTACGCCGACCCAGCCGGCGACGGCGGCCCGCTCGACGTGTGGGTCTCCCGCACGCCGGGAAGCCTGCGCGGCGAAAAGCCCTCGTCGCGGCCCACCGCGCCAGCGCTGCCCGAGGCGCAGATCGCCGACCGCACCGCGCAGGCGACGCTCACCGGCGTCCCGAGCGCAACCACCGTCGGCTTCCAGGCATCCGCGCTGCGCGCGGCTCTGGGCGAGGTCTGGTATCTCAACGTGCGCGCGTCCAGCGGCGGCGCGGCCAAGCTCGCGTGCGACGCGGCGTCCAGCTGATGGCACGACGCACCTACGGCTGGCGCCCGGACAAGCCCGACGCCCGCGACCACGTCGCGAAGGCCGCGTCGGTCTTCCGCGCGCTGCCGAAGCGCGTCGACCTGCGCGACCGCTGCATGCCGGTGCAGGACCAGGGCTCGCTCGGCAGCTGCACGGCTCACGCGATCGCCGGCGCGCTCGGCTACATCGCGAAGGACGGCCCGAAGATCACCGCGATGCCGATCGTCCCATCGCGCCTGTTCATCTACTACCAGGAGCGCGTGATCGAGGGCACGGTCAAGGTGGACGCCGGCGCCGAGATCCGCGACGGGGTGAAGGCCTGCGCAAAGGTGGGCGTGCCCGCCGAGTCGCTGTGGCGCTACACGGTCTCGAAGTTCGCCATGAAGCCCACGGCGCGCGCCTACACCGACGCCTCGCGCCGAAAGATCACCGAGTACCAGCGGGTCACCGGCCTGCGCGCGCTGCGCACCTCGCTCGCGGACGAGTACCCGGTGGTGTTCGGCTTCTCGGTCTACGAGTCCTTTGAGTCGGACGAGGTCGCCGCCACCGGCGTGGTGCCCATGCCGAAGCTGACCGAGCGGCTGCTCGGCGGCCATGCCGTGCTTGCCGTCGGCTACGACGACACCTCCGCGCGCGTGATCGTGCGCAACAGCTGGGGCCCGAAGTGGGGCGACGCCGGCTACTTCACCTTGCCCTACGAGTACGTCACCAGCAAAGAGCTCTCGGACGACTTCTGGTCGATCCGCGCCTAACGAAAGGACCACCATGAACCACAACGGGAACAGCGGCGAGCGCGGGCAGGGCCGGGAAGCGGCCGGCGCCTCGCTCGTCAAGGCGGCGAGCCAGGCCGAAGGCGCGAAGGCCGAGGGCCGCTACATCGTCGAGTGCCGCGACAAGTTCGGGCGCCTCAAGTGGCGCGACGAGATCGAGAACGTCGTCTGCACGGCGGGGAAGAACCTCGCCTGGGACACCGTGCTCGCGGGCTCGGCCTACACGGTCACCGGGCCGTACATGGGCCTGATCTCGTCGGTCAGCTACTCGGCGGTCAACGCGGCCGACACGATGGCCTCCCACGCGGGCTGGACGGAAGCCGGCGGCACGAACGCCCCGACGTACACCTCGCCGCGCAAGACCTGCGCGTGGTCGAGCGCGAGCGGCGGCGCGAAGGCGTTGTCCTCGGCGCTGTCGTTCGCGATCACCGGCAGCGGCACGATCAAGGGCTGCTTCATCGTGCTCGGCTCGGGCGCGGTGTCGACCATCGACAACACGTCGGGAACGCTGCTCTCCGCTGGCCTTTTCAACGGCGGCGACAAGGTCGTCTCCAACGGCGACACGGTCAGCGTGTCGTACTCCATCTCGATGTAACGGGAGGCCACCATGGCACTCAAGTTCAAGAAGGGCGCGAAGGTGCGCCAAGTCGTCCAGGCGCCCGTCGAGGGCACCGTCACCGATATCAAGGTCGACATCGAGGGCGGCGAAGTTCAGTACCTCGTCGAGCGGACGTGCGAGCACGGCCACCGGCATGGCGTCTACATGACCGAGGATCAGCTGGAAGCGATCCCCGGCGCCGAGCCCGACCTCGCGCCCGAGCCGGCCGCGCCCGCCAAGGCGAAGCGCAAGGCGAAGTAGCGCGCCGTGAGCATCACCAGCTTCGACGCGCTGATCGCGGCCGCACGCCAGCGGGTCACCATCGGCAAGACGGCCACGCGCACCAGCGTGGCCGCGATCCCGTTCTCGGTGTTCGACGTCGCCGGGAACCCGGGCGCGGGCACGCTGGCCGGCACCAGCACGAGCGCGGGCGTCGTGCCGACGACGGCGACCGCCGGCACGCCGAACCTCAATGCGTTCGGCGGCGGCAACACCGGCTACCTCGCCGCGGTGGACTTTTACTCGACGGTGGCGTGCTGGATCACGATCTACGACCTCGTGTTCAAGGCGGGGGCGTATGCCTACAACGCCGGCACGACGAACCTCGCGAGCCAGCCGTCGTTCGCGGGCCGCATGCCTGGCGGTACGGACTTCACGAACACGTCGATCTGGATCGAGTGCGCCAGCGCGTTCACGTCGGGCACGACGTGGGGGCTGACCGTCGGCTACACGAACCAGGCCGGC
>JBGAGT010000002.1:0-333629 GCA_044226535.1 Casimicrobiaceae bacterium
CCCGATCCCCCGACGTCCGCCGCGCCGATCTGCACCAGGCGTCCACGATTGCACCTCCCGCCGACTCGCACGCGGGTCTTGATCGCCGAAGATTGGTTGCCGGATTGCTCAGTTGCCGGTCGGCCGCACATCGCCGTCTTCGACGCGCCAGCCGCTGCGGTCATCCCCAACGCTGCGCAACCACGTGCAGCCCATGAGCACAGGTATCTGCGGGAGCCGCAAAGCTTGCGTCGTGCGTGGTCCTCGGCGCGGCGGACGCCGGGGAATCGGGCTTGAGCCGGGGTCATCGCGAAAACCGATTCCCCGGTGGCCGCCGCAGGCTTCGCCGAGGGACATGTGCGACGCATGTTTGCGCGGGTCGCGCAATACCGTTGCGGCACGGCTGGATCCCCGCTTTCGCGGGGATGACGGCGGTGGCGCGATCAGCCCGGCGGCTTGGGGGCGCCCTTGCGCAGGCGCTGGATGGCCATGTTGATGGACACGCGAAGGCGCTCGGTGGCGATCGTCAGCTGGTCGAGCTCGTTGCGGCTCTTGGGATCGAGCCCCGCGCTGCCGAGGTCCGCCTCCTTGCCGAGCGAGATCTGCCGCGTCGCGGCGGTGATGGCGCGCACCCGCGACACCACGGCGAAGCGCATGTAGAGCATCGCCACGAGGAAGCCGGCGAGGATCATCAAGAGCGGCCACACGCCGACCACGCTCAGCGCCACGTCGGAGAACGACTGCGTGGGAAGCCGCACGCTGATGATGCCGGCGACGTCGCCTTCCTTGAAGCCGAAGCCGTGCTCCGTGCCGTAGCGCGTCTTGACGTCGAGCGGCGCGGCGGCCGGCGAGCCGTGGCAGGCGATGCACGAGGCCTTGTGCACCAGCGCGCGCGCGTAGCGGTAGCCGCCGGGCGTGAGCTCGTGGTACTCGGAGAGGTGCTGCTCGCGGATGGCGGAGAGCGCGCGCTGCTCGAAGTCGTCGGGCTTGTTGCCCGGGTTCATCACGTTGTGCGAGGTCATGCGGAACTTGGCCGGCGACGCCGAGTGCTCGACCACCTCCGAGTACTCGCGCTGCGCCAGCGCGGGGTTCTTGGAGTAGTAGTCGACGCTCTTGAGCTGCGGGGGCACCTCGTCGGGGTTGTCGGTCTGGTAGAGGCGCGCGTGCCCGAGGTAGCTCTGGTCGTTGTCGCGCACCCATACGCGGCCGTACTGCGCGACCCAGTTGCCGAAGGCGTCGACGTTGTCGGCGACGGTCTCGGCCTGGCTCTTCAACTGCGACTGGTAGACGCGGTCGAGGACCAGCCACGAGGCCGCGCCCATCAGCAGCAGGGCCAGCAGGAAGACCAGCGCGAACTGGGTGGTGAGCGACGTGTTCCTGAACATCGGAGCTCCTTCAGATGGTGCCGATGAGCGCGCGCGCCGCGGCGATGAACTGCGCGCGCGCCTCGGGTTCCTCGATCTCGCGCGCCAGCAGCACGGCGTAGTCGTAGATGTCGCGGGTGCGGAGGTGGGGACCGGCGGCGAGCCACGCCGCGCGGGATTCGCTGACGACGAGCTGGCCGAAAGGCCCCACGGCCTCGATGTAGGCCGCGTCGAGCCGGTCGCACAGGCCGAGCAGCAGGGGCAGCACGTGCGGCTTGTCGGTCATGGCGCGAGGCGCCCCTCCCCGTGGCGCGCGTGCCGCCCGGCCGCCGTCGGTCGTCGGCCGGTCTTCACGTTTGACGCTACAGCGCTGCGCGAGCGCTCGTCAATGGCAGGCTGCCCGGCGGTTGCCGCGAATGTTCGGCTGCCGCGACGAGCGGCGGGCTGGTACCATGGACCGATGCCTGTGCGCCCGCGCCGCTGCCTCCGATCGCCTGCCACGCCGCGGAATGGTCGAGGCGTTTTGACTGTTGCGGTGCTCGCGCTGCTGCCGTTCGCACCCGCCCAGGCGTTCAAGCTGTCGGACGGGACCTCGGTGCAATGCACGGCGAAGGGCGCGGTGGTGCGCGAGTACGCCGCGCCGGCCGACGATCCCATCATGCGCGACCGCACCGGGCTGACGCTGCCGCAGGGGAGCGGCTATGTCATCGCCTGGAACGAGGCCAGGCTCGCGGCGCTGCCGCCGGTGGTGCGCGATTTCCTGTTCTTCCACGAATGCGCGCATGCCCGCGTGCCGACGACCAGCGAGCCCGCGGCGAACTGCCAGGGGCTGAAGGACATGCGCGCGGCGGGCCGCGCGGGCGCGGAGGTCGAAGCGAAGCTCGGGGAATTCTTCGGCGCGGGCAACGCCTACTGGGCGAACACCCTCAAGTGCGCCGATCGCGCGCCCAACCCGGCCGACCCGCCGGGCACGATCCCGTTGCCGCGTCCGCCCGGCTGAAGCCCGCCGGGCGATTTGCACGGCCGTCCGACGCGCCGACCGGCGCGCAAACGCCAAGACTCGAAGGCCAGCGCGCGAGGGCCGCGGGCGATAACCTGGCTGCTAGAAGCAGAGGCTGAACGCGCCGTTGTGGCCGCCGCCCCCGATGCAGCCACCGATGCCGATGCCGACGGCCGGCGCGACGGGCGGGCCCACGAGCATCGGGGCGGGGACCACCGGGGCGGCGATCAGCGGTGGCGCGGCCGCCACCCGGTGCTGGACCACGCGCGGCGGCCCGGGAATCTGCGAGGCCGGGGCGAGCCCTGCCGCCTGCTGCTGGAATTGCCAGTGACGCCAGCCGATCAGGCGCTCGGCCTCGTCGGGATTCATCTCGCCGCGCCCCACGCGCGCCTCGACTTCGGCGCGCACGCGCGCGGTCTGCTGCTCCACCCATTGCTCGGACGCCGGCGGCGTCGCGTCGTCTTGCGGAGAGGCCGCGGCGGCGGGACCCTGGCCGGGGCCGGCGGTGGCGGGTGCCGGACCGGGCTGCGAGGGCGCGGGGATCCATTGCTGGGAGGCCGTCGCGGCTGCCGCAACCGTGGAGAAACCGGCGGCGCCGGCCCATGCGGCGCAGGCGAGAACCACGGTGATCGCGCGCCGCGATGCAGGTCGGCGGGCGTGGGAGCGGAAGTCGGGATGCATGGCGGCTTGGGCAGGCTCGCGCGGCATTTGGTTCCGGCGCATCATAGCGCCACGCCGCCGAAGGGAGGGGGCCGCGATGGGTCGAGCGCCGCAGGGCCGCGAATGCGCAGGGCCGCCGCATCGGCGGGCCTGCCGATGCGCCATCGTCCCGCCCGCGATGCTGCGGCACATCGCCCTCGCCGGCAGCCCTGCGCAGCGCGAGGCCGCACTCGGCACGCTCGCCACCGACGCCACCTCGCGCCTGCGGCGCGCCACCGCGCAACTGATGGAGCGCGGCGTCCCGCGCGTCGCGCTGCTCGGCCAGCCCCCCGCCGTGCACCGCGCGATCTACGACGCGCGGCATCGCACCGCCCTGCCGGGCAAGCTCCTGCGCGCGGAGGGTGCCGCGAAGTCGCGCGACGCCGCCTGCAACGAGGCCTACGACGGCCTGGGTGCGACCTTCGACCTCTTCCGCGACGTGTTCCAGCGCAACTCCATCGACGGCGCGGGACTGCACCTCGACGCCAGCGTGCACTACGGGCGCAAGTACGACAACGCCTTCTGGGATGGCCGGCAGATGGTGTTCGGCGACGGCGACGGCGAGCTCTTCAACGGCTTCACGCGCTCGCTCGACGTGATCGGCCACGAGCTCGCGCACGGCGTCACCGGCAGCGAGGCCAACCTCGTCTACGTCGGGGAGTCGGGCGCGCTCAACGAGTCGCTGTCCGACGTATTCGGCTCGCTGGTCAAGCAGTACACGCGCCGGCAGAAGGCACGCGACGCCGACTGGCTGATCGGCGAGGGCCTCTTCACCGCCAGGGTCCACGGCGTCGCGCTGCGCTCGATGAAGGCGCCCGGCACGGCCTTCGACGACCCGGTGCTGGGCAAGGACGACCAGCCCGCCACCATGAAGGATTACGTCCACACTGCCGCCGACAACGGCGGTGTGCACACCAACTCGGGCATCCCCAACCACGCGTTCTACCTCGCGGCGACGGCGATCGGCGGCAACGCCTGGGACGAGGCCGGCCACGTCTGGTACGAGACGCTGCGCGACCGCAACCTGGGCGCGACCGCGACCTTCGCGCACTTCGCCGAGCGCAGCGTCGCCAATGCCGATCGCCTCTACGGTGCGGCGGTGCGCAAGGCGGTGATCGCGGCATGGCGCGCGGTGGCCGTGCCGGTCGCCGCGACCTGAACGGAGCCTCATGAAGATCGAGTTCGCCGCCGACGGAGGCCTCGCCGCGTTCCCGGCCCTGCGCAAGCCCGTGACCATCGACGCGGCGACGCTGCCGCCGGCACGCGGCCGCGCGCTGGCCGCGCTGGTCGAGCGCGCGCGTTTCTTCGAGGTTCCGCAGCAGGGCAACAGGGCCGGGGCGGCGCGCGACGCGCGCTGCTACACCATCGCCATCGACGACGGTGCGCGCGCGCGGCGCGTCACGCTGCGCGAGCCGATCGCCGACGGGCACATGCGCGCGCTGGTCGACGAGATCGCCTCCTGCGCCGCCGAGCAGCGCCGCGCCGACGCCAGCGGCTCGCGCAGGGGGCGCGCGTGAATCGCACGCACCGCGCCTCGCGCCCGCGGCTCTTCGCGGCGATGGCGTTGCTGGTCGGAGGCTGCCAGACCATGGCACCGCCGCCGGCCGAGGTGGGCATGCCGCTCGACGCCTTCCTCGACGACCTGCGCGGCCAGCTCCGTGAGGTCCATTGGCACCTCAGGGGCCATGGCCTGGGCTGCGAGGGCACGGGGCCGCGCGAGGTCGACCTGCGCGACGGCACGGTGACACTGGCGATGTCGCGCGTGGCGCAGGTCGAGGCGGGCGCGTCGCTCAAGCTCGTCGCGGTGCCCATCGGGCCGGCGGCGATCACGCCGGCCGCGTCGGCCGAGGCCGCGCGCAAGCACAGCGAGGCGGTCACGTTGGCGCTCGCGGTCGCGGGCGACGCACCGGTGGTCGACATCGACGCGGCGCCGCCCTCGCAGGCACCCATCGCGCGCACCGCCAACGCGGTGATCGACGGTTTCGTGCGCAGCGCCGCGGGCCAGCCCTGCATGCGGCTTTCGACGCTGCGCATCGAGCTCGTGGTCGACGTCAGCCGCGCGGCCGACGGGTCGTTCAAGGTGGTGGTGCCGCCGTTCTCGCTGGACGCCGGCGCGAGCGAGCGCAGCGTGAACACGCTGACGCTCGACTGGAAGAAGATCGAGTCGCGCGCGCTGCGCTAGGACCGCTCGTCCCGCCTGCGCGGGAACGACCGGGTTGCGCTCAGATCCCGAGCCAGGCCATCGAGGTCTTCTCGACCTCGGGGTTGGGCGCGACGAAGCCCTTGTAGCCGCTCGGCGCCAGCACCTTGAGGCCAGCCTCGTTCTGCGCCAGCCCGAGCAGGATGTCGCGGACGCGCTCCTGGTCGGCGGGCCCGACCTTGTTGGACACGATGATCTGCTTGATGGGCACGCCCTGCGACTTGGCGAACACCTTGCCGCCGGCGTCGGTCCACTGCTTGACCACCGCGTTGGCCGCCGTGGCGCCGTATTCCGCGAAGCTCTTCTCGATGTAGAAGGGCACGGCGTCCTGGTAGCGCGTGTTCATCACCTTCACGTCCGCGGGGCCGAGCTTGTCGCTGCGCAGCATGGCGTTGACCATCGCCCAGGTGATCGAGTCCTTCTCCGGCGTGACCAGCGAATGCCCCTTCATGTCGGCGAAGCTCTTGAGCGTGCCGTTGGCGGGACCGAGGATTCGCACCGAGTACTCGAGGTATCCCTGCGTCCACGCCGACGCCTTGTAGTTGCCCGCGCGGATCGCCTCGAACGCGACGTGCGCGGGGTGGATGAACGACAGGTCGCACTGCTGCGCCTTGAGGGCGGTGCGCAGGTCGTTGTACGAGGGGATGAGCTGGACGCGCACGCTGCGCTTGATGCCACGCGCCAGCGCATCGGCGATGGGCTCGAACTTGTCGCGGACTTCCTTGGGGGTGGCCTGGTAGGTGACGCCTTCGGTGACGCAAAAGACGAGGTCGGGGGCCTGGGCGCTCGCGCCGGTACAGAGGACGAAGGCCAGCGCTGCGACGAACGCGGACCGGGACTTTGCGCGAATCAAGGCGAAATCTCCAGCGATGTGAAGGACTTGAAGGCTCCGTGCCGCGGCGCTCCCTGCGAAGGGGCCGCCCGGCGTGAAGCCGTACCATACGCCCGGCGCACCGGGACCGACCCGGACGTAAGCACAACTTGTGCCGGTCGCCGTCGCTCGGGCCGGGCGCCGTCATTCCCGCTCGCCGCCGTCGTTCCCGCTTGCCCCCGTCATTCCCGCTTGCTCCCGTCATTCCCGCGCACGCGGGAATCCGCTCCCCGCGGATGCGAAAATGCGGGGGCCCGCCGACCCTCGCCGTGGGCGCCACGGGTTCCCTCGCCTGCCGGACATGACGCTATTCGCCATCGCCGTCCTCGTTCCCGCGCTGCTCGCGCTGGCGCTATTCGCGCTGGCGCGGACCGCCGGCCGGCGCGGGCGCCCGCTGGCCTCGGGCTGCTGCGCGCTGCTCTCCCTGTGCTGCGTGCTCTGCACGGTGATCGTGGTCGTCGCCGGGCTCGCGCTCCTGAGCTGGACGCGGCTCACCCACGAGTCCCACGCCGCCGACCTCGCGTTCACCCGCGTCGCCGAGCGCAGCTACGACGTCGACGTCGCCTTCGCCGACGGACGCCACGAAACCCTGCGGCTCTCGGGCGACGAATGGCAGGTCGACGCGCGCGTGATCAAGTGGATGCCCTTCGCCAACCTCCTGGGCTTCGACACCGTGTACCGGCTGGAGCGCCTGTCGGGCCGCTACCGCGACGTCGACGACGAGCGGACGCAGCCGCGCACCGTGCACCGCCTGCACGACGCCGATGCGGTCGACGTCTGGAGCCTCGTGCGCGTGGCCGGCAGCCGCCTGCCCTGGGTCGACGCGCGCTACGGCAGCGCCGTCTACCTGCCCATGCGCGACGGCGCGACGTTCACGGTGACGGTGGGACAGGCGGGCCTCGTCGCGCGACCCGCCAACGAGGCCGCGCGCGACGCGGTCGCGGGGTGGCATTGAGTTCGACGCCCCAGGCCGCATATGCTGCACGCCTGCCCGCGCCGGCCGGGCACCGCCGCGCACGCCGCCGACGCATCCATCGATGAAATACAAGGACTACTACGCCACGCTGGGCGTGCCCCGCGACGCCGACGAGGCGGCCATCAAGGCCGCTTACCGCAAGCTCGCGCGCAAGTACCACCCCGACGTCTCCGCCGAGAAGGATGCCGAGGAGCGCTTCAAGGAGATCGGCGAGGCCTACGAGACGCTGAGGGACGCCGGGACGCGCGCGGCCTACGACCAGCTCGGCCAGCATCGTCCCGGCGAGGAGTTCAGCCCGCCACCGGGCTGGGGGCCGGGTTTCGAAGGGCAGGGCGGCGGTCCGGGGCACGGCTTCGGCGGGCCCGGCGACGGCGGCGGCATGCATTTCGAGGACATCGATCTCGCCGACCTCTTCGAGCATTTCGGCCGCGCGCAAGCCGGCGGCCGCGGCGCGGGCGGCGCGCGAGGTGGCGCGCGGGGAGGTCCCATCCCGGGACGCGACTTCGAGGCTGCCATCCGCATACCGTTCGACGCGGCATTCCGCGGCACCGAGATGGAGCTCGACCTCGGCGGCACCGAGCTCGGCGACGACGGCACGCTGCGCCGCGTGTCGCGGCCGGTGAAGATCCGCATCCCGCGCGGCGTCACCGACGGCCAGCGCCTGCGCGTGCCGGGCAAGGGCGGCGAGGGCCATCGTGGCGGGCCGCCCGGGGACCTCTACCTCGACATCCGCGTCGACGATCACCCGTTGTACCGCGTCGAGGACAGGGACATCCACGTCGACCTGCCGCTCGCGCCCTGGGAAGCCGCGCTCGGCGCGGCGGTCAAGGTGCCCACCCCCGCGGGCACGGTCGAGCTCAAGGTGCCGCCGGGCGCGCAGGCGGGGCAGAAGCTGCGCCTCAAGGGACGCGGCATGGCGCGCGACAGCGGCTCGGCAGGCGACCTCTACGCCGTGCTGCAGATCGTGATGCCGACGGTCATCGGCGAGCGCGAGCGCGCGCTGTACGCCGAGCTCGCGAAGGACGCGAATTTCGACCCGCGCCCGCAGTTCAAGGGAGGCCACTGATGGCACGCGACATCGTCGACGCGCTGTTCCCCGACGAGGGCACGCGCTATTCGTTCGCCCAGGTCGTGAGCATCACCGGGTTCGACGAGGGCGAGGTGACGGTGCTGGTCGAGTGCGGCGCGCTCACGCCCGACGACCCGCGCGCCCCACAGTGGACCTTCAGCGCCTGGGCGCTCGAGGCGGCGCGGCGTGCGCGCGGCCTGCAGCGCGAGTTCGCGCTGGACGACCTGCACGCGGTGGCGGTGGTGCTGCGCTTCGAGCAGCGCCTGCGCGCGCTGGAGCGCGAGCTGGCCGGATTGCGCGCCCGCTCGGGCCGCTGAGGGTCGGCGGCGCGCGGCGCTGCGACCGCGCGCCTCGTTGCCCGGTGGCGGCCTCAGGCCCGCCGCAGGCGGGCCGCGGCGGCGAGCGCGAGCAGCCCCGCGAGCAGGCCGAGCGCCGCGGCGCCGAGCGACGGGACGGGTGTGGGGGGCGTATACGGCGGCAGCGGCAGCGCGGACTGGATCGCGCCGATGTCGACGGCCCCGCCCGCGTCGCGCGCAAAGGGAGCGCCGCGCTGGTCGGTTGCGAGCGCGAGCGAATTCGAGCCGGCACCGATCACGGGGCTCCCGGGCAGCGGCCGCATCGTGTCGGTGGATCCGCCGTTGTCCGCGAGCGCCGACAGCATCGGCGAGACGCCCACCAGCGTCGCCACGTTGCTGCCGTTGATCACGTTGTCGGCGGGGACGAAGGCTTCCGAGAACAGCGCGTGGTCGGCATTCACGGTGGAAGGGCTGCCGGTCCGGTTGAGGTCGTTGACGCCGCTCGAGTCGGTGTTGCCGGCGACGATCGTGCTTTCGAAGGTCAGCGAGGAGCCCTGGCTGTTGATGCCGCCGACGAAGTTCGCCGAGTTGCCCGCGATGGTCGAGTTGCGCACGTAGGCCTCGGCGAAGAGCAGGTTCATCGCGCCGCCCGAATCGCTCGCCACGTTGTTGGCGATCGTGCTGTTGACGATCACCAGCTGGTAGCCGATGAAGTCGATCGCCCCCGACTTGTTGGCATGGTTGCCGGAGATCGTGCTGTCGAGGACGTGCAGCTCGTTGCCGCTGCCGTTGAAGTTGTTGTAGATCGCGCCGCCGGTCCCCGAGGCCGTGTTGCCCTCGATGGCCACGCCCTCGAGCGTGAGGTTGCCCCCGTCGTTGAGGATCGCCCCGCCGTTGCCCGAAGCGTTGCCGCCGGTGAGGGCGACGCCGCTGATGGAGACCGTCTTGCCGGACCCGTCGAGGTGGAAGAGGCGCGACGCACCGCCGCTGATCGTCAACTGGTCGGCACCTGGACCCTGGATCGCGGCCGACTGCGCGATGGTGAGCTCCGATGCGAGGGTGATGGTGGCGGGCAGCGGCAGCGCGAAGACCACGGTGTCGGCGGGCCCCGCGGCGGCCAGCGCCGCGCGCAGGCTGCCCGCGCCGCTGTCGGCGGTGCTGGTGACGGCGACCTCGGCCGCGAGCGCGGGCACGGCGAAGGGCAGAGCCGCCAGGAACGCGGCAGCTCGGATTGGTTTCAGGACGTGCATGTCGATCCCCTCGCGAACGGGCGCGCCGTGCCGGGTTGGCAAGGCGTCGACCCTCGATTCTCTTGCACCGGCCGCGTTTCTGCCGGCGGACTCATGCGTCGATGCGCGGTGCCTGCGTGGCGAACGCCTCGTCCTGGACCTTCGCCGGGAGCTTCCCTTCGCGTGCCGCGTGGCGCACCACCTCGACCGTCAGGCGCAGCCCGAGCGGCGCGAGCGCGCGCTCCCAGAGCTCGCGCGCCGTTTCGCCGGGCTTGACGAACACCCAGTCCTGCGCGGCGATGGCGCCGGCGTCCATGCGCTCGGCGAGGTGGTAGATCGACCCGCCGGCAATCGGGTCGGCGCATTTCACCGTCCACTCGATGGCGGCGATGCCGCGGTGCCGCGGCAGGAGCGAAGGGTGGTAGCCGATGCCGCCGAGCCGGGCGCGCGCGAGCGCCGCGGCGGAGACGCGCGCGTGATTGTGCGCGGACACGATGAGGTCGGTCCCGGGCGCGATGGCATCGGCCTCGACGACATGCGGGTCGGCGAGCACGTGCACCTCGAGGCCCGCTTCGCGCGCGGCCGTCGCCAGGCGGTCGTCCGCCGCGGGCACCACCACGCGCGCGATCTCGACGGGCTCGGCGAGCAGCCGCTTCAGGACTTCGGCGCCGAACCAGCGCGAACCGACGAGGGTGATCTTCATGGGGAGGCTTGCGCGGGGATGCAAGGCAGTTGGGACGCGCGAGAGTGTGCCACAGCGCGCGCTCGGCGATAATCACGCTTTCCATCGACCGCGCCCACCACGATGAAGCGACGCACGCTCCCCGGCACCGACCTCGAGGTTTCGGAGTTCTGCCTCGGCACCATGACTTTCGGCGAGCAGAACGACGAAGGCGAGTCGCACGCGCAGCTCGATCGCGCGGTGGCGGCCGGCATCAACTTCATCGATACCGCCGAGATGTACCCGGTCCCGCCCAACGCCAGGACGCAGGGCCGCACCGAGGCCATCGTCGGCCGCTGGCTCGAGCGCCAGCCGCGCGACTCGCTGGTGGTCGCGACCAAGATCGCGGGCCCGGGCCGCCGCGACTGGATCCGCGGCGGCCGGACCGACGTCACGCGCGAGACCATCGCCGAGGCGGTCGAGACGAGCCTCGAGCGCCTGCGCATCGACACCATCGACCTCTACCAGATCCACTGGCCGCAGCGCAACGTGGCGGCCTTCGGCGCAACCGAGTTCGACCCTTCGAAGGAGCGCGAGGGCCCGTCGGTGCGCGAGCAGGTCGAGGGCATGGCCGCGATGATCGACGCGGGCCGCATCCGCTACTACGGCCTGTCGAACGAGACGGCCTGGGGTGTCGCGGAGTTCTCGCGCGTCGCGCGCGAGCTCGGCGTGCCGGGCCCGGCCACCGTGCAGAACAGCTACAGCCTCGTCTCCCGCAGTCCTGACGGCGACCTCGCCGAGGCGCTGTACCGCGAGCGCATGTCGCTGCTCGCCTACAGCCCGCTCGCCGGCGGCACGCTGTCGGGCAAGTACCGCGGCGGCGCGAAGCCGCCCCGGTCCCGGTTCACGCTGTTCGACAACTTCGCGGTGCGCTTCCGCAAGCCCCTGGTGCACGAGGCGATCGACGCCTACGCCGCTGTCGCGGAGCGCCACGGCTTGAGCCTGGTCGAACTCGCGCTGGGCTGGGTGAAGGAGCGCTGGATGGTGGGCTCGACCATCCTCGGCGCCACCACGCTCGCGCAGCTCGACGAGGACATCGCCGCGGCGGGCGTGACGCTCGACGCGGCAACGCTCGCCGACATCGCCGACGTGCAGCTGCGCTTTCCCAACCCGGCCCATTGATGCCGCAGCCGGCGCGGGCCCCGCGGATGCGTGCCGTCGCCGCCGTGCCCCGTGTCGTGCTCGCGGCCCTGCTTGCGGCCGCCGCGGTTCCGGCATTGCCCGACGGCCTGCTTGCGGCCGCCGCGGTCCCGGCATTGCCCGACGGCCTGCATGCGGCCCCCGACCTGCGCGGCGCGTTCCGCCAGGCGTATTGCGCGAGGCTCGCGGCCGGCGGCGCGGATTGCACCGCGACATTGCGGCGCTACGCCGGCGAGGGCGAGGCCCCGCGCCCCGCGCCCGCGGAGGCCGCGCGCTACCGCCTGGTGTTCGTTCCGGGCTTCCTCGCGCGCTGCTTTCCCGGCGTGCACACCTTCGACGACATGATGCAGGCGGCGCGCGCGGAAGGCTTCGCGGTGAGCCTGGTCGAGGTGGGGAGCCGCAGCGGCATCGCCGCCAACGCGCGGCAGATCGCGGCGGCCATCGACGCCTTGCCCGACGACGGTCGCACGCTGGTGCTGGTGGGGCATTCCAAAGGGCCCGTCGACATCCTCGAGATGCTGGCGCAAAGGCCGGACATCGCGCGCAGGACCCGCGCCGTGCTGTCCATCGCCGGCGCGCTGCTCGGCAGCCCGCTCGCCGACGACCTGCGCGGGGTGTATGCCGCGACACTCAAGTCGTTTCCCTTCGGGCGCTGCGAACGCGGCGACGGCGACCCGATGGCCGACCTCGCACCCGCGGCGCGCCGCGCGTGGTGGGACGCGCATGCCGTCGTGCCCACCGCTGCCGAAATTGCACGTCCGGGGGCACGCGCCGATGCGCGCGCCGGCCCGGCGGTGCCGGTCTACGCGTTGTCGGGACTGCCCGAGCTTGCGACACTGTCGCCGCTGCTGCTGGCCACGCACGCGCGGCTCGCCCAGCTGCGCGGCGCAAACGACGGCATGGTCGCGCTGCGCGACCAGCTCCCGGATGGCGTCGCGCTGCTGGGCGTGGTCGACGCGGACCACTTCCGCATCGCCATCCCGTTTCCGGGCTTCGCCTACCTCTTCCTCGTCAACGCCGAGCCGTTCCCGCGCGCCGCGATGCTGCTCGCCGCGCTGGACGTGATCGACGCGCACGAACGCTGACGACCGGCGACGGGCGGCCCTTCGCGCGCCGCCGCCGGCCGCGCCCGGCGCAACGGCTCAGGGCGTCATCTGTGCACGGATCTCGCCGCCGGGGTGGGCGGCGCTGTGCACGTTCACGTAGAGCTTGCCGGCCTTGAAGCTTTCGTACTGCGCGTCGCTGAGCTTCGCGCCGGGGGAAGACTCGAAGCTGTTGTCGCCGGTCTTGGTGAAGGGCACGATCACCGGTCCGTTGGCCCCCTTGGCGCCCTCGTGGATGTGCGAGGCGGTGGGGGCGAGGCCTTGCGTGACGACCTTGGCGGTGAGCGTGTGATCGGGATTCACCGTCACCGTGGCCGTGCCGCCTGCGGTGCTGGCCACCGGCGGCACTTCCTCGGCGCCGGTGAGTGTCAGGTTCATGGTCTGGGCGTGGGCGCCGGTGGCCGACGCGGAAACCGCCGCGAACGCCGCGACGGTGGCGAGCGACAACAGGGTCTGGCGGATGCGCATGATGCCTCCTGTGGGGGGAACGGCGCTGCCACGATACCCGCGAATGGCGGGGAATGGATGCCGGCGTCGCACTGTTTACATTCCGATGGACGATTCGCCGCCTTGCGCCGCTCGCGCGTTCCTTCCCTCGGTGCCCCGGGGCGCGCGTGGGGCGACGCTGGTGGCCATGCTGGGCTGCGCGTTCCTCGCGGCCTGCGCCGGCACCGCGCGGCTCGAGGTCGCCGACGGCACGGGGCCGTCGCCGGCGCTGCCCGAGCCCGAGCACGCGCTGATCCCCACCATCAAGGTCGCCAGGGCCACCGGCTGGCCCGAGGGCGTGAAGCCGACGGTGGCGCCCGGGCTCGCGATCGACGCGCTCGCCACCGGGCTCGCGCACCCGCGCTGGCTGTTCGTGCTGCCCAACGGCGATGTGCTGGTCGCGGAGACCAACGCGCCGCCCAAGCCCGACGACACCGGTGGCCTGCGCGGCTATTTCATGCGCCTCTTCTTCAAGCGCGCGGGCGCCGCCACGCCCTCGGCGGACCGCATCACGCTGCTGCGCGGGGCCGCGGCCGACGGCAGGGCGACGCTGCGCACGGTGTTCGTCGACGGCCTGCACTCGCCTTTCGGCATGGCGCTCGCCGGCGGCTACCTGTACATCGCCGACACCGACGCCGTGGTGCGCATCCCGTATCGCGACGGCGACACGCGCGCTGTCGCTGCGCCGGAGCGCGTCACCGGCCTGCCCGGCGGCACCATCAACCACCACTGGACCAAGAGCCTGATCGCCAGCCCCGACGGGCGCACGCTGTACGCGACGGTCGGGTCGAACAGCAACGTCGGCGAGCGCGGCGTCGAGGCCGAGGAGGGCCGCGCGGCGATCTGGGCGATCGACGTCGCGACGGGGCAGAAGCGGCTCTTCGCCGCGGGCCTGCGCAATCCCAACGGCATGGCCTTCGAGCCGCGCACGGGCGCGTTGTGGACCGCGGTGAACGAGCGCGACGAGCTCGGCGGCGACCTCGTGCCCGACTACATGACGAGCGTGCGCGACGGCGGCTTCTACGGCTGGCCCTACAGCTACTTCGGCAGCCACCTCGACACGCGTCCCGCGGTTTCCGGGTGGCCGTCGCGCCCCGAGCTCGTGGCGGGCGCCATCGTGCCCGACTACGCGCTCGGACCGCACACCGCGTCGCTGGGCCTCGCGTGGTCGGGCGGGACGTCGCTGCCGCCACGCTTCAGCGGCGGCATGTTCGTCGGCCAGCACGGCTCCTGGAACCGCGACCCGCCGAGCGGCTACCGCGTGATCTTCGTGCCCTTCGCCGATGGCAGGCCCTCGGGCATGCCGCTCGACGTCGTCACGGGCTTCCTCGATGCGGAAGGCCGGGCGCGCGGCCGGCCGGTGGGCGTGGCGATCGACCCAAGCGGCGCGCTGCTGGTCGCCGACGACGTCGGCAACATCGTGTGGCGGGTCCACGCGGCGCGCTGAGCCGTACCACAGGCGCCGGCCGCGCCGGACCGGCCCTGCCGCGACATCGCCTCCGGGGATCTACCCTCGGCCGCGCATCCATGCAGGCGGCGCGCCGGCCGTCGCGGCGTCGATCGCCGCCGCCAGCGCGGGCGCGTCGAGGGGCGGTGCGTGGGTGTAGGCGTCGAGCGCGCGCCGCGCCTCGGCATGTCGCGCCGCGTCGTCCTCGAGCCCGCGCGCGACGATGTCGAAGCTTCGCGCGAAGTCGGAGGGCGCGATGGCTGTCCCGCAGCCCCACAGCCGCGCGCCGCGCGGATCGTGCGCCGTGCCTTCGAGCGCGTTGAGGAAGAACATCGGGCGTCCCCAGGCGAGGAAGTCGTAGGCCATCGCCGACATGTCGCCGAGGTAGACGTCGGCGAGCTCCAGCACCGGGTGGACCAGCGGGCAGCCGCGCAGCACCACGACGTCGTCGCGCCCGGCGTACGGCGCGAGCAGGGCGGTTACCGCCTGCGCGTCGCGCTCGAGGTGGGGATGCAGCTTGACGACCAGCCGCGTGTCGCGCGGCAGCGCCGCGACCAGCGCGGCGACGGCGCCGAAGAACGAGCTCGACCCGATCGCGTCGTCCCAGGTCGGCGCGTAGAGCACGGTGCGTCGAGGGTCCTCGCGCAGGCCCCAGGAGCGCCTCGCGCCGGCGAAGAACGCAGCGTGGGCGTCGAACCAGGCGCGGCGCAGGTTGCCCGAGACCACCAGCGTCGCCTCGCAGCGCTCGACGCCGAAGCTCGCGAGCTGGTCGATGGCATGGCGGCCGATCATCAGCGCGACGTCCTGCGTGGCGATGCCGCGCGCCCACGGCTGGCGCTTCTCCGAGAAGCCGTGTGGCACGTGCACGATGCGCGGGACCTTGCGCCGGCCGCGGAAGTAGCGGCGCAGCGCGTCGCGGGCGACGAGGTCCGAGTACAGCACCACGTCGGGGCCGAGTTCGTCGATGCGCGCCACCACGCGCTCGACGCCCTCGGGCATGCGCAACCCACCGATGAGGTCGGTGGAAAGCGCCGGGTACGACAGCAGCGCCGCGCGCTGGCCGGGGCTGTCGCAGGCCAGCATCGGCACGCCCAGCATCCCGCAGACGGGCGCGAGGTGCTCGACGTGATGGGGAAAGAAGGCGACGGCCAGCGCCGGGCGCGCCAGCATCGGCGCCGGCGTCACGCCACGCGTACCCGGGCGAACAGCGCGCTGGCGCGCGCGTGGTCCTCGGGCGTGTCGATCTCGCTCCACGCCACGCCGTCGAGCGCATGCGTGCGCGCCGCACCCACCTTGGCGAGCACCTGGAGCACGTCCTCGGCCACCGCGCGCTCGCCGCGCCTGCGCGCGGCCTCGGCGATGGCCTCGAGCCATGCGCCGCGCGAAGCGGCGCCGACGTGGGTCAGCCCGATGTAGGCCCCGTCGTAGGCCGCCAGCGACTTGGAGATCGACACCAGGCGGCCGGCGTCGACCACGACCTTCATCTCGTCCGCGGCGACGGCACGCGCGAACTCGCAGCAGGCGGTGACGCCGCTGCCGAAGCCGCGCGCGATCGCCGCGGGCGCCGAGGATTCGAACACGTGGTCGACGTTGGCGACGAGGATCCCGCCGGCGGCGCCGAGCAAGGGCAGGGCGGCGCGCAGCGAGGCGAGGTTGCCGCCGTCGAACTGCGGGTTGTGCGCGATGGCGACGGCGGGGTGGGCGATGCGGCCCGCCTCGGCATCGACCTCGGCGCGGCCGAAGCCCGTGACGACGACGATGCGCCGCGGCGAGAAGCGTGCCGCGAAGGCGACGGCGTGCGCGAGCAGCGTCTCGCCGCCGAGCGCGAGCAAGGCCTTGGGGCGGTGGCCATTGAGCGCACCGAGGCGCAGCCCGCGCCCCGCGGCGAGGACGACGACGTCGAGCGTGCTGGAAAAGGGAGTCGCGTGCACCTCCCGCGGATTCTAGCGACCCGGCAACGGCGTTCCTTGCACTTCGCGCAAAATGCGGCATGGCCAAGACGCCGCATGCCTCGCCTTTCGATCGCACGCCGCTGCCCGGTGCGCGCTCCTGGCGCGAGCGCGTCGGCGCGCTGCGCAACCTGCCGCCCTTCCTGCGCATGGTGTGGCGCACGAGCCCGCTGCTGGTGGTCGCCACCGCGGTGCTGCGCCTCACGCGCGCACTCCTGCCCATCGCCACGCTGTACGTCGGCAAGCTCATCATCGACGAGGTCGTGCGCCTCGTCGGCGCACACGGGGCGGGCGAGGCGCTTTCCGGGCCCTGGTACGCCTGGCCGCCCGACCCGGTGCTGCGCCACCTCGCGTTGCTGGTGGGCGCCGAGTTCGCACTCGCCATCGCGTCCGACGTGCTGGGCCGTGCGGTGGCGCTGATCGATTCGCTCCTGTCCGAGCGCTTTTCCAACGAGACCAGCCTGCGGCTGATGGCGCACGCGGCCACGCTCGACCTCGAGGACTTCGAGGATTCCGACATGCAGGACGGCCTCGAGCGCGCGCGCCGCCAGGCGGCCGGTCGCATGACGCTGATGAGCGAGCTCTTCGGCCAGGCACAGGACCTCGTCACCATCGCGAGCTTCGCCGCCGGCCTCGCGGTGTTCGCGCCCTGGCTGATCGTGCTGCTGGCGGTGGCGCTCGTCCCGGCCTTCCTCGGCGAGGCCTATTTCAACGCGCGCAGCTACACGCTCAACTACGCGCGCACGCCGGAGCGCCGCGAGCTCGACTACATCCGCCAGACGGGCGCCTCGGTCGAGACCGCCAAGGAAGTGAAGATCTTCGGCCTCAACGCCTTCCTGATCGAGCGCTACCGCACGCTCGCCGAGGGCTTCTACGCCGCCAATCGCGCGCTCGCCATCCGCCGCGCGTCGCTGGGCGGCACGCTCACCGCCATCGGCACGGTGGGCTACTACGCCGCCTACGCCTACATCATCGCGCGCACGCTGCACGGTGATTTTTCCATCGGCGACCTCACGTTCCTCGCGGGCTCGTTCCGGCGGTTGCGCCAGCTGCTCGAGGGCCTGCTGTCGGGCTTTTCCAGCGTGGCGGGGCAGGCGCTGTACCTCGACGACCTCTTCGCGTTCTTCGGCATCGAGCCCGAGATCCGCTCGCCGGCGCACCCCGTGCCATTCCCCTCGCCCATCCGCGAGGGCTTCCGCTTCGAGGACGTGGGCTTCCGCTACCCCGGGGCCGAGCGCTGGGCGGTGAGGCACCTCGATTTCACGCTGCGTGCGGGCGAGGTGCTGGCGCTGGTCGGCGAGAACGGCGCGGGCAAGACCACGCTGGTCAAGCTCCTCGCGCGGCTCTACGACCCCGACGAGGGCCGCATCCTGCTCGACGGCCGCGACCTGCGCGACTACGACCTCGACGTGCTGCGCAGCCACGTCGGCGTGATCTTCCAGGACTTCGTGCGCTATCACCTCACCGCCGGCGAGAACATCGCGGTGGGGCGCATCGACGCACGCTTCGACCATGCGCGCATCGAGGAGGCCGCGCGGCGGAGCCTGGCGGACGGCGTCATCGAGCGGCTGCCCAAGGGCTACGACCAGATGCTGGGCAAGCGCTTCAAGGGTGGCGTCGACCTCTCGGGCGGGGAGTGGCAGAAGATCGCCATCGCGCGCGCCTACATGCGCGACGCCGGGTTCCTGATCCTCGACGAGCCCACGGCGGCGCTCGACGCGCGCGCCGAGTTCGAGGTGTTCCAGCGCTTCCGCGAGCTCTCCGAGGGCAAGACCGCGGTGCTGATCTCGCACCGCTTCTCCAGCGTGCGCATCGCCGACCGCATCGTCGTGCTGGCGAACGGCCGGGTCGAGGCGATCGGCACCCACGAGGAGCTCGTCAACGAGGGCGGGCGTTACGCCGAGCTTTTCGAGTTGCAGGCCGCCGGGTATCGTTGAGGCGATGGACATCCCGCCGCGCGTGAACGCATGAAGCTCTCGGTGCTCGACCAGTCGACGCACGCCGCCGGGCGCGGCGAGGACGAGGCCATCCGCGAGTCGCTCTCGCTCGCCGTGCACTGCGACCGCCTGGGTTACCACCGCTACTGGGTGTCGGAGCACCACAACAGCCGCAGCATCGTCGGCACCGCGCCCGAGGTGCTGATGGCCGCGATCGCCGCCACCACCTCGCGCATCCGCGTGGGCAGCGCGGGGGTGATGCTGCCGCATTACTCGGCGCTCAAGGTCGCCGAGCAGTTCCGCGTGCTCGAGGCGATCGCGCCCGGCCGCATCGACCTCGGCGTCGGCCGCGCACCTGGCTCCGACCAGCGCACCGCGCAGGCCTTGAACCCCGCCGACGACGGCATGGCGGCGCAGTTCCCGCGCCAGGTGCTCGACCTCGCGAGCTGGGTGTCGGGCGCGCCGCTCGACGACGGCCATCCCTTCGGCGACATCGTCGCGCACCCGCGCGGGGCGACCTCGCCGGAGCTGTGGATCCTCGGCAGCTCGAACTACGGCGCCGAGCTCGCGGCGCACCTCGGGCTGCCGTATGCCTATGCCTATTTCTTCAGCGACGGGCGTGGCGTCGAGGAGGCGCTCGACCTCTACCGCCGGCGCTACCGGCCGAGCGCGCGCTGGCCCGAACCGCGCGCTACGGCATGCATTTTCGCGCTCGCCGCCGACAGCGACGACGAGGCGGCGCGGCTCCTCAAGACCCGCGAGCACTGGCGCGTGGGCTTCGAGCGCGGCATCCGCAACCCGCTGGTCTCGCCCGAGGAGGCGGCGAAGGCCGAGGCTTCCTACGGCCCCGACGACCGGGCGCGCGTCGAGGGGCTGCGTGCACGGGCCTTCGCGGGACGCGCGGAGCAGGTCGCCGGGCGGCTGCGCACCGAGGCCGATCGCCTCGCCCTCGACGAGCTCGTGATCGTGTGCTGGACCTTCGATCCTGAGGCGCGGCTGCGGTCCTACGCCTTGCTGGCCGAGGCATTCGGGCTCGCGCCCCGCTGAGCGGGACGCGGCGGCCGCACGCCGTCATCCCCGCTTGCGCGGGGATGACGGTGCTGGATGACGGCGTGCGGCGGCCGCGCCGGCCTTGCAAAGCTGCGGCTCAACCACCATGCTGTTCCCATGCCCGACCCCGCCGCCTCGACCAGCCTGCTGCGCATCGCCGCGCTGAGCCTCGCCGCCATCCTCGTCAGCGGCCCGTTGCTGGCCATCGGCGTGGGCGATACCACCGTCGGCCGCGACTGGCGCACGGCATCGCGCGCGCCGATGGGCTACGCGCCCGCGGCCGTCGACCACCACGAGGCCGTGGTGCAGGTCTATGCGGCGCACACCGTGGGCTGGCGCGGCGCCTTCGCCGTGCATACCTGGGTCGCCGCCAAGCCCGCGGGCGCCGACGCCTACACGCGCTACGAGGTCATCGGCTGGCGCTCGATGCGCGGCGGCGAGGCGATCGCCGTGTCGACCGTCGACGCGCCCGATGCGCGCTGGTTCGGCGCAGCGCCGGCGCTGCTGCGCGACCTGCGCGGCGCCGAAGCCGAGGCGGTGATCGCGAAGCTTCCCGGCGCCGTGAAGTCCTATCCCTGGGCAGACCGCTACACGGCGTGGCCGGGGCCGAACAGCAACACCTTCGTAGCTTGGATCGGCCGCGAGATCCCCGAGCTTCGCCTCGCGATGCCGGCCAATGCCATCGGCAAGGACTACCTGCCGCTCGACCGTGCGATCGGCGCCTCGCCCAGCCACACGGGCCTGCAGCTCTCGCTGTGGGGCCTCGTGGGAGCGATCGTCGGGCTCGACGAGGGCATCGAGCTCAATGTCCTCGGCCTCGTCGCGGGCATCGACCTCCGCCACCCGGCGCTCAAGCTGCCGGGCGTGGGACGCATCGGGGTCCCGCTGTAGCGGGCGGTTCCGCGCATGCGCGCCGGTCGGCAGGGACGACACAGGGTGCGTGCGGCGCGGGGCTTCACGCTGCTCGAGGTCGCGATTGCGATGGCGGTGGTGGCGATCATCGCGGCCATGGCGATACCCGGCATGACCAACGGCATCGTGCGCCGGCAGATCGTCGATGCGATGCCGCTCGCCGACCTCGCGCGCAACGCGGTGTCGCAGGCCTGGACCGCGACGCACGCGCTGCCGCCCGACAACGCCACGGCAGGCTTGCCGCCGGCCGCCAAGATCGTCAACAATTACGTGAAGTCGGTCGGCATCGTGAACGGGGCGATCGACGTGACGTTCGGCAACAACGCCCATCGCGCGATCAGCGGCAAGGTGCTCACGCTCCGCCCCGCGGTGGTGCTGGACGCGCAGGTGGTGCCGGTGGCGTGGGTCTGCGCGGGGGCGCCGGTGCCGGGGGGCATGACGGTGCTGGGCGACGACCACACCGACGTGCCGGTGGCGCTGTTGCCTTTCAACTGCAAGTGACGGCATGGACGGGGGAATGCTGGGACCTTCCGATGGAGAGATCGCCCACGCGATCCAGCTGGCGATCGCGCCCGTGTTCCTGCTCACCGGCATCGCGGGCCTCCTCAACGTGATGGCGACGCGCCTCGCGCGCGTCATCGATCGCGCGCGCAGCTTCGAGGGCCGCTGGCGCGGGCTCGACACCGCCGGGCGCAGCGTGGTGCTGCGCGAGCTCGAGATCCTCGAATGGCGCCGGCGCCTGTGCAGCTGGTCGATCAACTTCAGCACGGCCGCCGCGCTGGTGGTCTGCGTGGTGATCGCGGTGCTGTTCATGGGCGAGTACTTCGACAAGAACATGCGCCTCGCGGCGGGCGCGCTGTTCGTGCTCGCCGTCGTGCTGCTGATCTTCGGCCTCGCGTTCTTCCTGCGCGAGGTCTACGTCGCGACGCACACCACGACATTCGACCCCGAACGCTTCATCGGCTGAGGCGCTGCTCCGCGCTTTCGAGATGGCACCCGCACCAGACCGGCATCGGCGTTCTCACCGACGACACCGGCCCCGAGGCCTGCGCCGGCAGCCTCTACGACCCGAACACTCCGATGCGCGCCAAGGGCTTCGGCCGGCGCTTCTTCGCGACCGAGGTCCAGTGAGGGCCGGCGACCCGCCTGCGCGGCACGCACGGCTGCCGCGGGTATCGCGCATGGCCGCGGCTGTCGCGGCCGCGGCTTTCGCCGCGGCGACCGCGGGCGTGACACCGGGGCCGTTGCCGCCTTGATCAACGCGGCGCGCGGCGTCATGTTCTGATGTGCGCGCCATGCCCGACCTCGTCGTCAGCCGGCCCGAAGGCCTTTACTGCCCCGCGGGTGATTTCCACATCGATCCCTGGCGGCCGGTGGCGCGCGCCGTCATCACCCACGCGCACGCCGACCATGCGCGCAGCGGTAGCGCGCACTACCTCGCCTCCCGCGAGGGCGAGACTGTGCTGCGCGCGCGCCTGGGCGATATCGCGCTCGACACGCTCGGCTATGGCGAAGCGCGGACGATTGGTGACGCGCGCGTGTCGCTTCACCCGGCGGGCCACGTGCTGGGCTCGGCGCAGGTGCGCGTCGAGGTGCGCGGCGAGACCTGGGTCGTGTCGGGTGATTACAAGCTCGAGCGCGATCCGAGCTGCACGCCCTTCGAGCCGCTCGCCTGCGACACCTTCGTCACCGAGTCGACCTTCGGGCTGCCCATCTACCGCTGGAACGATGCGGGGGCGATCTTCGCCGAGATCGCCGCCTGGTGGCGCGACAACGCCGAAGCCGGTCGCGCGAGCCTCGTGCATGCCTACGCCTTCGGCAAGTCGCAGCGCATCCTGGCGGGCCTCGCGGAAGCGGGCGCCACGGGCGTGGGACCGATCGTCTGCCATGGCGCCGTCGAGTCGCTGAACGCCGCGTACCGCGCGAGCGGGGTGGCGCTGCCGCCCACGCTGCGGGTGGACGAAGTCGAGGCGGCCGCGTTGCGGCGCGCGCTGGTGCTCGCACCGCCTTCGGCGGCGGGCTCGCCCTGGCTCAAGCGTTTCGGCGACTACTCCGATGCCTTCGCCTCGGGCTGGATGCGGCTGCGCGGCGCGCGCAGGCGGCGTGCACTCGACCGCGGTTTCGTGCTCTCCGACCACGCCGACTGGCCGGGGTTGCAGGCCGCCATCGCCGCCACCGGCGCGGCCCGCGTCATCGTCACCCACGGCAGCGTGGCCCCGATGGTGCGCTGGCTGGCCGGGCAAGGGCTCGACGCCTCGTCCTTCGACACCGAGTACGACGAGGATGCCGCGGAGTCCGGGGCGGCCGCGCCGGCGGCCGTCGAATCGGCCGCGCCGGGGACCGCCGAATCGCCCGCCGAAGACCCGGGGACGGTGGCCGGCGACGCGGAAGGCCCGGCGTGAAGGCCTTCGCGCAGCTCTACGTCGAGCTCGACGCCACGACCTCGACCGCCGCCAAGCTCGCCGCGCTGGCGCGCTACTACGCCGTCGCGCCGGCCGAGGATGCGGCCTGGGCGACCTATTTCCTGGCGGGCGGGCGGCCGCGGCTGGCCGTGCCCTCGCGGCTGATGCGCGAATGCGCCGTTGCGTTCTCGGGCCTGCCGGAGTGGCTGTTCGACGAGTGCTACGACGCGGTCGGCGACTTCGCCGAGACGGTGGCGCACGTGCTGCCCCCGCCCGCGCATCGCGTCGAACGCGGACTCGCGCAGTGGGTGGACCGCCTCGCCGCATTGCGCGGCCAGGCGCCCGAGGCGATCCGCGAGCGCCTCTTCGAATGCTGGGACGAGCTCGACTGGAACGGCCGGTTCCTGATGCTGAAGCTCGTGGGGGGCGGCTTTCGCGTGGGTGTTTCGAAGCTCCTCGTCACGCGCGCGCTGGCGACGCATGCGGGCCTCGACGGCAAGCTCGTCGCGCAGCGGCTGGTCGGCTACACGCAAATCGATGCGCATCACGACGCCGAAGCATTCCGCGCGCTGGTGGCGCCCGCCGACGCAGCGCTCGGCAATCCCGGCCATCCATACCCGTTCTTCCTTGCGCAGCAGCTCGTCGACGACGTCGCCAGCCTGGGCGACCCCGCCGACTGGCGCGCCGAATGGAAATGGGACGGCATCCGCGCGCAGCTCGTCGCGCGCGAAGGCGAGGCGTGGATCTGGTCGCGCGGCGAGGAGCTCGTCACCGAGCGCTTCCCCGAGCTCCATGCGCTGGGGCTCGCCTTGCTGGCGGCCGCGCGCAGTGTCGTGCTCGACGGCGAGATCGTGGTGTGGCGCGAAGGTCGCGTTCAACCCTTCGCCGAATTGCAGACCCGCATCGGCCGCAAGAGCCTCACGCCGAAGTTCCTCGCGTCGATGCCGGTCGCCTTCGTCGCCTACGACCTCCTCGAGGAGGACGGCGAGGACCTGCGCGGGCGAAGCCAGGACGAGCGCCGCGTGCGCCTCGAGGCGCTGGTCGCGCGGGCCGGGCATCCGCGGCTGGAGCTCTCGCCTCGCGTCGAGGCCGCCGACTGGGCCGGCTACGCGGCGCTGCGCGCCGAGTCGCGCGGGCGCGGCGTGGAGGGGTTGATGCTCAAGCACCGCGACGCGCGCTACGGCGTCGGGCGCACGCGCAGCGACGGCCTGTGGTGGAAGTGGAAGATCGACCCGATGAGTGTCGATGCGGTGCTGGTTTACGCCCAGCGCGGCCATGGCCGGCGTGCGAGCCTCTACACCGACTATACCTTCGCAGTGTGGAACGAGGCGCGCGAGCTCATCCCTTTCGCCAAGGCCTATTCGGGGCTCACGGACGAGGAGATCGCCGAGGTCGACGCGATCGTGCGCCGCACCACCGTCGAGAAGTTCGGGCCGGTGCGCAGCGTCACGCCGACGCAGGTGTTCGAGCTCGGCTTCGAGGGCATCCAACGCTCGACACGCCACAAGTCGGGCATCGCAGTGCGCTTCCCGCGCATGCTGCGCTGGCGCAAGGACAAGCCGGTGGACGAGGCCGACACGCTGGCGAGCCTCGAGTCGCTGCTGGGTCGCTCGCGATGAGATTGGACGGCACCCCCGGGCCGCCGGCGCTGCGCTAGAGTGCGGGCAGGGAGGGACCCGCCATGGCGGAAAACGGCGCGCGACTGTCGCCACTGCTGCTCGCGCAGAGCGTCGCGCGCAACATCGTGCCGGTGGTCGGCATCGTGGCCTTCGGATGGCCGGCCTTCAACGTGCTGGCGCTGTATTTCGTCGACACCATGCTGGCGATCGCGCTGCTGTGCGCGCTGGTGGGGCGCACGTTCGTCGCCGAGGAACCGGGCGCGGGCGCGGGCCTGCAGGCCGACGCGAGCAGCCTCGCCGCGGGCCTGTTCATCGCCGCCTTCGTGGCCGTGCCGCTGGGGATCCCGCTGATCTTCATGGCCAACGGATCGTTCGGCACGATCGCCGGCACGCTGCGCGACCGCTCGTTCTGGATCGGCGTCGCGATCCAGGCGGCGCTCGCGCTATGGACCTGGTGGGGCATGCGCCACGCGCTGGCGCAGGGCGCGACGCGCGACTCGCTGCGCCTCAAGCGCCAGTTCGCACTGGTCTTCCTGCGCTGGGTGGCGGTGCTCGCCGTGGTCTACCTCGGCGTCGGCCAGCTGGCGGGGCGCTGGGCGCCGGCGCTGTTCGTGGTCGTGTACGTCGTGGCGTCGATCGTCATCGACGTCGCGCCCGACCGCTTCCTGCGCGCGATGCCGGGCGGGGCCGAAGATGCGGACGACGCGGCGGCCCCGGGTAGCGCGGCGGCGCGGCGCGCCGACCGCAAGCGCCGCGGGCGCGGGTAAACTCGGTGCCCGGCGTCGTGCCTGATGCCATCCCCGCGAAGGCGGGGACCCAATCCTTTCCCCACAATCCAACCTCCGGGCAACCCATGACGATCTCGATGTACCAGGTGAGCATCCCGCGCTTCATCCACACGCTCGGCAACCTCGCCGCCATCCTCGACAAGGCCGAGGCCTACGCCACGGCGAAGAAGATCGATCCCGCGACGCTGCCCAACGCGCGACTCTTTCCCGACATGCTGCCGCTGACCTCGCAGGTGCAGATCGCCTGCGACGCCGCCAAGGGCGTCGCGGCGCGGCTTGCCGGCGTGCCCATCCCCGCGTTCGACGACAACGAGAAGACGCTGGCGGACCTCAAGGCGCGCGTGGCGAAGACGGTCGCCTTCCTCGAGGGATTCACCGCGCAGCAGATCGACGGCAGCGAGGGCAAGTCGCTGGTGGTGAAGGTGGGCGGCAACGACACGACCTACGACGGCATGACCTTCCTGCTCGGCCGCGCCATCCCCAACTTCTACTTCCACGTCGCCACCGCTTACGACATCCTGCGCCACAATGGCGTGGAGCTCGGCAAGCGCGATTTCATCGGCAAGGTGTGAGCCTGCCGCACCGGCGCGAAGGCGGGCGGCCGCCACGGAACCTTCTCGCCGGCGCGGATCCAACGCTGTACCACCACCGGAGATGATCGTCATGCGCAAAGTGCCGACGCTGGCCCTCGCGGCATTCGCGGCCCTGCTGGGCCTCGCGGTCCCCGCGGGCGCCGCACTCGGGCCCGGCGACGCCGCGCCCGATTTCAAGGCGCAGGCGTCGATGGGAGGCGAGGTGTTCGCCTTCTCGATGGCCGACGCGCTGAAGAGGGGCCCGGTGGTGCTGTATTTCTACCCGGCCGCCTTCACCACCGGCTGCACGCTCGAGGCGCACGACTTCGCCGACGCCAGCGACGACTACCACGCGCTCGGCGCGACCATCATCGGCGTGTCGCACGACGACATCGATACCCTGAAGCGCTTCTCGGTGAGCGAATGCCGCAGCAAGTTCGCGGTCGCCGCCGACGCCGACCAGTCGATCATGAAGTCCTACGACGCGGTGCTGGCACGCTCGCCGAAGCACGCCAACCGCATCTCCTACGTCATCGCGCCCGACGGGCACGTGATCTACGCCTACAGCTCGCTCGACCCAGGCAAGCACGTCGCCAACACCCTGCAGGCGCTGCGCGACTGGTCGACGCACAAGCCGCATTGAGGCGCCCGGACCTCGCGCCGCGCCGGCTGGCGGCCTTCGCGCTCGCCCTCGCCGCGCTGTGCGCCTGCGCGGCGGCTCGAGGCGCGGGCAATGACCCGCCTGCCGCCGGCATCGCGGCCGGCCCTCGCGTCACGGGCAGTGCTGCCGCGGATGTTCCCGCCGCGCACGGCGCGGCACCCGATGCCGTCACCCCCGACGGTGGCCGTTACTACGGCCCGCTGGTCGACGGGCTGCGGCAGGGCGCGGGCCGTGTCGAATGGGACAACGGCGCGCGCTACGACGGCGGCTTCGCGCGGGGCCTCTACGAGGGCCGTGGCCGCTACCTCGCGCAACCCGGCTGGGAATACGTCGGCGAGTTCCACCAGGGGCGCATGAGCGGGGAGGGCGTGCTGGTCACGCCCGGCTACACCTATCGCGGCCACTTCCGCGACAACGAGTTCGACGGGCAGGGCGAGCTCGACCAGCGCGGCACGCGCTACGCCGGCGGCTGGGAAGGCGGCGTGATGCAGGGCAGGGGCCGCTACGAGACGCCGGGCGGCGAAGTGTTCGAGGGCGACTTCCTCAAGGGCGCCTTCACCGGCCAGGGCAGCTATCGCAGGCCCGACGGGCTCGCCATCACCGGCCGGTTCCGCGACTGGAAGGCGCAGGGCGAGGGCGTCGCGACCGATGGCGACGGCACGCGCTACGAAGGTGGTTTCGCCGACGGCCTCCTGGTGGGGAAGGCGCGCATCGTCGCCCGCGACGGATCGGTGTACGAGGGCGCGACGCGCAACTGGCTGCCCGAGGGCGAGGGCAAGCTGACCCTCGCCAACGGCGACGTCTACACCGGCGGCTTCGCCGAGGGACTCTACGAAGGCAAGGGCACGCTCACCCGCGCGCAGCCCACGCGCGCCGGCGTCACGCGCGAGTCGGGCACTTGGCACGGTGGCCGGCTCGACGATCCCGCGGCGCGCGAGCGCGCGCAGCGCAACCTCGAGGCGGCCCTGTATCGCCAGCGCGAGCTGCTCGACGCGTCGATCGCCGCGCTGCTGCCGCAGGACCCTGCGCGCATCGACCTCTATTTCATCGGCGTCGCCGGCGCGGGCAGCCAGGAAGTGTTCCATCGCGAGGTCGACTACGTGCGCGACGTCTTCGATCGGAGCTATGGCACGCGCGGGCGCTCGCTGGCGCTGGTGAACAGCCGCAATACCGTGCAATCCACGCCGATGGCCACGCAGACCAGCGTCGAGGCTGCCCTCGGTGCGGTCGCCGCGCGCATGGACAAGTCGCAGGACATCCTGTTCCTGTTCCTCACCAGTCACGGCTCGTCCGACCACGAGCTCTCGCTCGACGTCGACGGCGCGCGGTTGCCCGGCCTCGGCGCCGCGCGGCTGGGCGAACTCGTCCGCGCCACCGGCATCCGCTACAAGGTGATCGTGGTGTCGGCGTGTTATTCGGGGGGATTCGTCGACGCACTGGCCGACGACGGAACGCTGGTGATCACGGCCGCGCGCCGCGACCGCACCTCGTTCGGCTGCGCCGACGACAACGACTTCACCTATTTCGGCCGCGCGTTCTTCAAGGATGCGCTCCCGGCCGCCTCGTCCTTCGAGGACGCCTTCGCGCGCGCGGCCCGCATCGTGCGCGGATGGGAGGACCGCGACATCGCCGAGGACGCCAAGGCGCAGGCCGCGGCGGTGGGTGCCGGTGCCGGTGCGAGCCCGCCGGCGGCCGACGCGCGTCGCGCAGAGATGCGTCACTCCGAGCCGCAGATGCGCGACACGCCGGCGGTCGCCGCGCAGCTCGCGGCGTGGAAGGCGCAGCTTCCGCCCGCTGCGCGTCCATAGCGGCAGGCACGCCGATGGGTTCCCGCTTGCGCGGGAATGACGGCGGGAAGCGTCCTCCAACCCCGTCCGCCGCGATGCGGCGTTGAAGACGGGCATGCGCAGGCACCTCGCCGCCTGCGCCGCCCGCCAAGGGGGACGCATGGAGCAGCCGCCGATCCGCAAGCCGACGACCTTCGAGCGCGCCGTCGCACGCGCCTCGCGCGAGGCTGCGCCGCGGCGTCGCCTGCCGGTGCTGGCGGTCCTGGCGGCCTTCGCGCTCGGCGTGGCCACGGGTGCGGTGGGCTGGCGGGGCCGCGAAACGCTGAATGCCGCCGGCTACGCGCTGGCGGGCGTGCTCAATCCCCTGGGAGCGCCGCTCGAAGCAACGCGCTGGGACCTGGTGGAGCTGGGGACGCAGCGATGGCGGACGGAGGGCGGGCGTCCTTACCTCATCTTCCGCGGGGCCGGCGTGGGAGGGTTCAACGGCTGCACGACATTCCGCGCGCGTGCACAGGTCGTCGGCAACGCGCTGCGCGTCACGGACATGGTGATCCCCCCACAGGCCTGCCCACCGGGCTCCATCGCGCCGGCCTTCGAGGGCATGCTAATGGCGGCGCGGACGCTCGACATCGACGGCAAGGCGCTCGAGCTGCGCGACGGCAACGGCCGCACGCTGGCGCGGTTCCGCGTGGGCATCTGAGGCGTCGCCCGGCTGTCGGGCCCTTCCTACAGGCGGAGTTGCCGCCTGCCGACCGCGCGCGCGCGACGGAAGCGCTAGCCTCGAACGAGACATCGACGCGAGGAGGCAAGCATGGACACCCATTCCGCAAACCCGCCCGGGCCGCAGGCCGACTGGGTGGTGCAGCCGCACGGCCCGCTCATCCAGTGCGCCAACGATGTCTGGACCGTGGTCGGCATGGTCCGCATGCCGCTCACCGATTTCCTGCGCCGCATGACGCTCGTCACGCTCGGCGACGGGCGGCTCGTCGTCTACAGCGCCATCTCGCTCGACGAGCCGGGCATGCGGCAAGTCGAGTCGCTGGGCGATCCGGCGTTCCTGGTGGTGCCCGGTGCGCACCACCGGCTGGATGCGGCGGCGTGGAAGCGGCGCTACCCGGCGATCGTGGTCTGCGCACCGGCCGGCGCCGCGGCGCAGATCGAGGACGCCGTGCACGTCAACACCACCGCGCCCGATTTCGGTGACGCGCGAGTCCGTTGCGTGAACGTCGCTGGCACGCACGACCGCGAATTCGCGCTGGAGGTCCAGGGCGACGACGGCACGACGCTGGTGCTGAACGACGTGGTGGCCAACATGCCGGACGAGCACGGCGTGAAGGGTCTGCTGTTGCGCGCGGCGGGCTTCTCGGGCGAGGAGCCGCAGGTGCCGCGGATCATGCGCATGACCCTCGTCGACGACAAGGATGCGCTGCGGCGGCAGCTCGAGGACTGGGCGGCACGCGGCGACCTGGAGCGCATCCTGGTCTCGCACGGCGCGATGATCGAGGGCCATCCGCGCGAGGTGCTGCGCGGCCTCGCGGGCTCGCTGGGCTGAAGCGGGGCTAGGCGCCGAGGAGGTGCAGCGCGAGCCTGCGGCGCTGCCCGCGCCGCCGGTGCTCGAAGAGGTAGAGCGCCTGCCAGGTCCCGAGCGCCAGCGATCCGCCGATCAGCGGGATCGAGAGCTGCACGCCGGTGAGCGCGCTGCGCAGGTGCGCCGGCATGTCGTCGGGCCCCTCGTCGTCATGCCGGTAGCCGGCACCTTCCGGCGCGATGCGCGCGAAGTAGTCCTCCAGGTCGCGCCGGACCTCGGGCGAGGCGTTCTCCTGCACCAGCAGCGAAGCCGAGGTGTGCTGGCAGAACACCGTCAGCAGGCCCTCGTGCATCGACTGCCCGGCCACCCATGCGGCGATGGGCCGCGTCACGTCGACGAGGCCCTGGCCGCGCGTGTCGACGACGATGGTCGTCGTCGCCTGGCGCATGCCGGTGCCACCCACGCTCACCGCGCGGTTCGCCCCGAGTCCCCGGCCGGCAGCAGCATCACCAGCGCGATGCCGCCGAGGATGGGCAGCGCACAGGCGACGAGCCGCAGCGTCAGCGCCTCGTCGAGCCACGCGACGGCGCCCAGCGCTGCGATCACCGGCACGCAGAGCTGCGCGACCGCGGCGCGCGTCACGCCGAGCCGCGGCAGCGCCGCATACCAGATCGCATAGCCCACGCCCGAGGTGAGCGCGCCCGACAGCACGGCCAGCAGCGCGCCGTGGCGGTCGATGTGCGCGGACGACGCGCCCAGCGCGGACATCACCAGCACGGGCAGCATCGCGCGCTGGAAATGGCCCGCGTTGACGGCGAGCGGGTCGCCGCGCCCGCGGCCCAGCAGCGTGTACACGCCCCAGGCGATGCCCGCGACGATCATCAGCGCGGCGCCTGCGAGCGGCGGCGCTTCGAGGCCGGGCAGCAGCAAGCCGACGAGCCCCGCCAGCGAAACGAGGTAGCCCGCGAGCCGCCAGCCCCGGAGTCGCTCGCCGCGCGAGGCACCGTAGCCGATCATCGTCGCCTGCACGCTGCCGAACAGCAGCAGGGCGCCGGTCGCGGCGCTCAGGTCGACGTAGGCGAAGGAGAAGGCCAGCGCATAGGCCGCGAGGGCCCAGGCGCCCGTCCAGGTGCCGGCCGTGGCGAGGCGCCGCGTGCGCATCGCCACGATCAGGCAGAGCACGATCGCCCCGGAGGCGATGCGGATGGAGGTGAAGCTCGCGGGATCGATCGCGCTCGCCTTGAGCGCGAGCCTGCAGAGCAGCGAATTGCCGGCGAAGGCGAACAGCGCGAGGACGGTGAATGCGGCGGTGCGCGCGGCCGAGTGGGGAAACGTGCCGGTGGCCGGGGCCGGGGGTCCGCTGGCCCGCATCACACTTCAGGCGCCGGCGCGGGCAGGCGCCCGCGCTGCCGCCCTTCGCGCCACGCGAACAGCAGCATGCCCGCGAGCATCGCCACCACGAACACCGCGGCGCCGACGTAGCCGGCGCCGAGGGCGACGAACGCGGGGCCGGGGCAGATGCCGGCGAGGCCCCAGCCGACGCCGAACAGCGCCGCGCCACCGCACAGCCGTGCGTCGATGGTGCGAATGCCCGGGAGCTGCATCGGCGTGCCGAGGAGGCTTTGCCGGCGGCGCCGCAGCAGCGCGAAGCCCGGGAGGCCCACCGCCAGCGCGCCCGCCATCACCAGCGCCAGCGCGGGGTTCCACGGCCCCGCGAGGTCGAGGAAGCCCTGCACCACGGCGGGATCGGCCATGCCGCCGAGGATGAGGCCGATGCCGAACACCAGGCCCGCGGCGAAGGCGGCGAGCGACGTCATGCCAGGTGGTGCCGCAGGACGTAGACGGTCGCGAAGCCGGCGGCCATGAACGACAGCGTGGCGACCAGCGAGCGCGGCGAGCGCCGCGAAAGCCCGCAGACGCCGTGGCCGCTGGTGCAGCCGCCTGCATAGCGCGTGCCGACCCCGACGCACAGGCCGGCGACGGCCAGGAGCGCGAGGCTCGGGGAAAGATGGAGCGCGGGCATGGGCGCGAACCGCGACCAGGCGAGCGGTGCCGCCACGAGGCCCGCGACAAAGGCCAGGCGCCAGGCGACGTCGCCGCGGGGCGCCGGCGGCGCCGCGGGCGTGGGCGACAGCAGTCCGCCGACGATGCCGCTGACGCCGGCGATGCGGCCGAGCGCGAGCGCCAGGACGACGGAGGCGGCGCCGATCAGCGCGCCGCCGGCGAGTGCGGCGAGGGGATGGACGTTGGCGAAGTCGATCGTCATGTCGACGGGCGGCGGAGGGAGGCGCGAGAAGCGGGAGCGTGGAACAGGAACCTGCGGGGAACCTGCACCGCTTCCGCCCGGCGACGGTATGCTACCGCAATGATCTTCCGCCAGCTCTTCGAGCCCGCGTCGTCGACCTACACCTACCTGCTCGCCGACGAGCGGACGCGCGAGGCGCTGCTGATCGACCCGGTGATGGAAACCGTGGAACGCGACCTCGAGGTGCTGCGCGAGCTCGGCCTCGCGCTCGTCGCCACGCTGGACACCCACGTGCACGCCGACCACATCACTTCGGCCTGCAGGTTGCGCGACCTCACGGGCTCGCGCATCGCCAATCCCGCGCTCGACGCATTGCCCTGCACCGACATCGGCATCGTCGAGGGCGTGCCGTTCCGCGCGGCGGGCGTCGAGCTCCAGCCGTTGTTCACGCCGGGGCACACCGACAGCCACCATTGCTACTACCTCGCGCAACCGGAAGGCGCGGGCTGCGTGTTCACCGGCGACGCGCTGCTGATCGACGGCTGCGGACGCACCGATTTCCAGAGCGGCGACGCGCCGACACTGTATCGCTCGGTGACGCGGAAGCTCTTCGTGCTGCCCGACGACACGCGCGTCTATCCCGCGCACGACTACCAGCAGCGCCGCGTGTCGACCATCGCCCAGGAGCGCGCGCGCAACCCGCGGCTCGGGGGCGGCCGGACCGAGGCCGAGTTCGTCGGCATCATGGCGGCGCTCGAGCTCGCGCCGCCGAAGAAGATCGACGTCGCGCTGCCGGCCAACCGGCGCTGTGGCGCGCCGGCGGCCTGACTTCGCGGGCGCAGGTCAGCGCCGGACGACCACCACCTCGAGGTAGCGGCCGGGCGCCACCAGCGACGACTTGCCGCCGCGGTTGAAGCGCTCCAGCAGCGCGGTGATGTCGCGCGCGAGCTCCGCCGACTGCTCGCCCGGCAGCGCGGCGAAGGCCTTCAGCATCGGGCCGTACCAGGTGCGGAACACGTCGACGAAGTGCGCTGCCGAGCGGTAGCGGAAGACGTAGTCGCGCTCGGTGATGCGGATGTCGGCGGCGCTGCCTTCGAAGAGCTTCTCGAGGTGCGCGCGCGTGCCCCAGAGCGCGGGCGACTGCGCGCCGGCCGGCGGCGGCAGGTGCTTGCCGATGACCTTGAAGAGCTGGCCGATCAGGCCGTCCGGCGTCCAGTTGGCGAGCCCGATACGGCCGCCGGGGCGGCACACGCGCGCCATCTCGGCGGCTACCCTGGCCTGGTCGGGCGCGAACATCGCGCCGTAGGTCGACATGACGACGTCGAAGCTCGCGTCGTCGAAAGGCAGGGCCTCCGCGTCGGCGACCTCGAAGCGGATGTCGAGGCGCTCGGCCTTGGCGCGCTCGGCGCCGTTGGCGAGCAGCGCCGGCACGAAGTCGGTCGAGACCACGCGCGCCCCGCGGTGCGCGGCGGCGAGCGTCGCGTTGCCGTTGCCCGCGGCGACGTCGAGGACGTCCTCGTCATGACGGATGTCGAGCGCCTCGGCGAGCTCTTCGCCGACGATGTCGAGGGTGACGCCGATGATCGAAAAGTCGCCGCTCGACCACGCGACCTGCTGGCGGCCCTTGAGGGCCGCGAGATCTGCCACTGCATTCATGCCTTGCTCCTGGATCGTTGAGGTGTCTCGCACGCGGCAAGAAGATGCCGCGATGGCGAGCCGCGACTTTGGGCGATTCGCGCCGCGTCGTCCTGACTGCGCGTCTTTCAACATTGCCCGAGCGTCTCGCGCGCCGCGCCGGCCGCGCCGCGCTTGCCCGCGCGTCCGGAAAACCTTACCGGGCGTCCGGATCGCCGGCGCGCGGTGGCTGCCGGACCTCGCGCCGCCTTGAGCTCGCGGGGCGCGCTTGCGACAATGCCGCCATGCCTACGCCGGCGATGGATGCGCTTTCGGAAACCCTGCGCGTGGTGCGCCTGGTGGGCGCGGTGTTCATCGACGGCAGGTTCACCGCGCCGTGGTGCTACCAGTCGCCGGAGGCGGCGACCGCGGCGCCGCTGCTCGAGCCCGGCGCCGAGCGCGTCGTCATCTACCATGTGATCACCGAGGGGCAGTGCTACGTCGAGCTCGAGGGCGAGGCGCCCCTGCGGCTCATCGCCGGCGACGTGGTGATGTTCCCGACCGGCGACGCCCACCGCATGTGCTCGGCACCCGGGGTCCCGCCGGCGCATGGCCAGCCACTCAGCGAGGTCCTGGCGAAGCGGCCGCGCAGGCTGGTGTTCGGCGGCGGCGGCACGGTGACGCGCCTGGTCTGCGGCTACATGGCCTGCGACGAGCGACTCGCGCGCATGCTGCTCGCCGGCATGCCGCGCGTGCTGCACGTCAGCGTGCGCGGCTCCAACGCGGGCGCGTGGCTCGAGGCCTCGCTGCGTTACGCGCTCTGCGAGGCGAGCCTGCCCAAGCCCGGCGGCGCGGGTGTGCTCGCCAAGCTCGCCGAGGTCCTGTTCATCGAGGTGCTGCGCCTGTACATCAACGACCACGGCGAGGGCCGCACCGGCTGGCTGGCGGGCCTGGGCGACCGCGTGGTCGGCGTGGCGCTCAATGCGCTGCACGCGCGTCCCGCGCAGCCGTGGACCGTGGAATCGCTGGCCCAGGCCGCGAACGTCTCGCGCTCGGTGCTCGCGGAGCGCTTCCAGCATCTGGTGGGGATCGCGCCCATGCAGTACCTGACGCAATGGCGCATGCTGCTCGCCGCCAACCTGCTGGTGCGCAGCGATGCACCGCTCACGCGCATCGCCGAGGACGTGGGCTACCAGACCGACACGGCATTCAGCCGCGCCTTCCGCCGCGAGTTCGGCGCGCCGCCGGCGCGCTGGCGCCGCGAGCAGGCCGACCGTCCGCAACAGCGGCCCTGAGGCGTCGCGACGCTACTTGCAGGACAGGCCGGCCGCGGCGTCGCGAGCCGGAAGCGTCACGTCGAAATCGAGCGTGAACGTGGTCTTGCCGTGCGCGCCGGTGATGCGCCCCGACAGCGGCGCACCGGGCTCTGCGTTGCCCGCCAGCTTCTCCACCTTGAGTTCCTTCGGCGCCTCGACCACGGTCTGGATGCCCGCCAGCGCCGAGCGCGCGTGGCTGGTGTTGAGGTCCAGGCTGCGAAGCTTCGCCGGCGCTGCCGCGACGGCGCCGCCGCCCGGGCAGAACATGGCGACGAGCAGCGTGCGCCTGCGGCCCGCCTTGCTGTCGCTGGCGTTCGACGACAGCGCGAAATCGTCGACCTCCGCGGGCGTGATCGGGTCCTCGTTGAACCAGATGGCGACGCTGTGTGCGTCCTGCATCAGCGACACCGCGCAATTCGTCAGCGTGAACTTCTCGCCTTCCATGCTGCCGGTGGCACTGCAGCGGTTCGCCGCAGGACGGGCTGCAGGCGGCGCGTTGCTTCCCGTCGTGCCTGCGACGGCGGCCTTCGGGGCCAGCGGCGCGGCGACGCCTGCCAGCGTGGTCGGCATCGCGTCGCCTGCCCGCCAGGCGTCCGCGGCGGCCTGTGCCTGCGCGCGCTGGCCCGCCGCAAGCGCCTTCCCGGCTGCATCGCGTGCGGCGGCATAGTCCGCGTTGCCGCCCTGCGCCGCGATGGCATAGCTCGCGTAGGCAAGCGCGGGATCGCGCGCCACGCCCTCGCCGTTCTCATAGGCCACGCCCAGCTTGAACTGCGCGGCACGCATGCCCTGCATCGCGGACTTGCGCCACCAGGCGATCGCCTGCGCGTTGTCCTGCTTGACGCCGCTGCCCTTGGCGTAGAGCAGGCCGAGGTTGTACTGCGCCGTGGGATTGCCCGCCTCGGCCGCCTTGCGGAACCACTGCGCCGACTGCGCGTCGTCGCGCGGCACGCCATCGCCGGTCGCGTACAGCACGCCCAGCTCCTGCATGGCATCGATGTAGCCCTTGTCGGCGGCCTTGCGATACCAGGCCACCGCCTGCGCGACGTCCTTCGGATAACCGGCGCCGAACTCGTACATGCGCCCGATGCGGTACTGCGCCTCGAGGTCGCCGGCTTCGGCGAGCGGCCGCAGCTCCTTGATGGCGCGCGGGTAGTCGCGCTGCTGGAGCGCGCGCAGGCCATCGTCGAGGCTTGCCGTCGCCGGGGCGGTCCATGCGGCGAATGCGGCCCCGAGGACCAGGAACAGCCGGTTGATGGTCCTGCGAGCCATGTCTTTTCTCCCCGTGTAGGCGCGGCGTCGTGGCCGCCTTGCGCAATGCAAGGCCAGCCGTCCTGCGGGGGAGAAGTGTGAACCCGCGCGGCGCACCGGTCGAGGGGCGCCGCACGGTGAATTTTCCGCATGCCGCGGGCCGGCATGCGGGGAGGCTCCGGCTTACTGCATGCCGTAGTAGTCGTTGACGCGCCCCGTGTACGTCAGGTCGTACTCGGGGATGCTGTCCTCGGGATACTTCGGCGCCGCCTCGAGGCGGTCCTTGTCGAGCGGCACGCGATAGCCGTCCAGCGAGGTGTCGTACTTCAGCATGTTCCAGGGGATGGGATAGCGGTCGGTGCCCATGCCGAGGAAGCCGCCGAACTCCATCACCGCGAACTGCACGCGGCCCGACACCTTGTCGATCATCAGGTCGTCGATGGAGCCGAGCTTCTCGCCGGAGTTGTTGTAGACGCTGGTGCCTTCGACGCGGTCGGACGAAATCACGCTTTGCTGCATGGTGTGCCTCCTGTCAGGGTGCAAGTTGGGATGTCGGCGGCGTCGATGCGCCGGCCGTTGCGAGATCCCATTAGGCATGACGGCGGCGCGCAGCGCCGCAGGAGCCGCGCTCGACTTGCTGTCGGAATTCGATGTCGGACTGCGCGCCGACGTCGCCCTGGCGCGCTATTTCGCCGGGGCGTAATCGGGCGCGTTGGCGTCGCCCGCCTCGACGCGCGCGAGCACCTTCTGCAACGCGCCGCGCGTCCCGTCGTCGGTGGCCTTGGCGAGCTGGGCACGCAGGATCTCGCCGTAGGCGTACTGCTTGGCGTTCACCGCGGGCATGGCCACGTCGGGCTTCACGCCGACGTGCTCCCAGTTGGTGCCGGTGACCGGGTTCACCGCGCGGCCCGTCGGCACGAAGGCGACCACGCCATGCGCGAGCGCGACCATGTCGCCCGGGTTGGCGCCGCCACCGGTGGTCTCGCCCACCAGCGTGGCGCGCTTCTGCGTCTGGAAGTCGTAGGCGCATTCCTCGCCGCCGGAGAAGGTGTACGACGAGGTCAGCACGTAAACGGGCTTGAGGTAACGCGGATTGACCGGCGAGGTCCAGTACTGCCGCATGCTGTTCTTCGGCCGGTTGTAGATGTCGTTGACGTGGCGCTGGTCGCCTTCCGCGAAGAAATGGCTCATCAGCAGCGCCACGGCGGCCGGGTCGCCCCCGCCGTTGCGGCGAAGGTCGAGGATCAGCGCGTCGGTGCCGGCGAGCAGCGCGACGGCCGAGGCGTAGGCCTCGCCGACGATTTCCGCGGGCCCGAAGCCGCGCAGGTCGAGGTAGCCGACGTTGCCGGGCAGGCGCTCCACCCGCGCGACGCCGAAGCCTTCCTGGCGGGCCTCGTCGCGCATCCGCGCGAGCTCGTCGCGCGTGGGCGCGCGGTCCTCGTCGGGCTCGGGCACGAACCCCGGCGCGTAGCGCACGCGGAAGTGCCCGTCGTTGCCCAGCGCGCGAAGGTCGTCGTTGAGCGCCTTGGCGAAGGCGACCGAGGTGGTCGTGCCCGCGTAGGCGCCCGACGATGCGCGCTGCGCGAGCTCGGCGGCGACGCGCTCGCCGACGTCGGGGAACACGTAGGCGCTGCGCAGCGATTTGGCCAGGGCCTCGACGACCTCGCGCTGCTGCTGCGCGGTGATGGCGGGGTCGGCGGGTGCGGCGAACGCCGCGACGGCGATCAGGGTCATGGCCACGAAGAGCAGCGGGGCGTGGAAGCCCCAGAAATGGAGGAGTTTCATGGGCCGGAGCATAGCGCAGCGTGGGCCGCATTTGCTGCGTAAATAGCTGGCGATAGTCGAAAGATGCAGCGTAAAATGCGGCAATGGACCGGACTGACCGCGAAATCATCGAAGCGCTTCGCCACAACGCCCGCCTGAGCTTCAAGGACCTGGGCGAGGCGGTGCACCTGTCACCCAACGCCGTGGCCGAGCGGGTGCGGCGGCTCGAGGCGACCGGCGTGATCCGCGGCTACGACGTCGAGCTCGACCTTCGCGCGCTGGGCCTCGCGCTGACGGCGATCATCGAGGTGAAGCTCGCGCCGGGGCAGACCGCCGAGTCGTTCGAGAACGCCATCGCCACGTTGCCCGGCATGCTCGAGGCGACGCTCGTCACCGGGCGCTTCGATTACCTGCTACGCGTCGCCTGCCGCGACCAGGAGGCGCTGGTGGAGCTCACCGAGACGCTGCGCGCGCGAGGCGGCGTGCAGGAGACCTACAGCCGGCTGCCCCTGCGCACGGTGGAAGTGCGCGGCCGCCTCGATTGACGCGGCTCTCGTCATCCCCGCGAAAGCGGGGATCCGGAAGTGGATTCCCGCTTTCGCGGGAATGACAGACGGATCTTCGCGGGAATGACGGCGTCAGCGATGGTTCTCGGACTCGGGCAGGAGCAGCACGATCAGCACCAGCATCGCGCAGGTGAGGAACTCGACCGCCTTGGCCTGGCCGTTCCAGACCTGCGATTGCCACATGCCGAACCACTCGCCGCCCATCATCACGAAGCCGACGTAGTAGAGCAGGAACAGCAGCACGAGGCCGCAGGCCGCCGTCGACTTGGCGGCGTCGAAGGCACGGATGTCGCGACGCGCGCGATACAGGCGAGCGGCGCCTCCCACGCAGAGCACGCCGATCAGCAGCTCGGTGGCGATGATCGCCCAGTAGCCGAAGGCCTCGACCCGGCTGTCGGTGACGGCGCGGTACTTGAGCGGGTTGTCGGGGAACACCGTGTCCATCGACAGCACGTGGCGCACGAACTGCCAGTTGGCGTTGTAGTCGAGCAGGTTGTCGACGCCCACCAGCAGCGCCCACAGCCCCACGGCGAGCACCATCAGGACCTTCAGCGTGCGGATGGTCATGCGTTGTCCGGTGGAGTGGATCGGTCCATGAAACAATAGCGCATGTCCTTCGACCTCGTACTCTTCGGCGGCACCGGCGACCTCGCCTGGCGCAAGCTCATGCCCGCGCTGTTCCAGGCGCACCGTCACGGCACGCTGCCCCCCGACGGCCGCATCCTCGCGATCGGCCGCAGTCCCTATACCGACGACGACTATCGCCAGTGGCTGCGCGAGCGGCTGCAGGGCGTCGACGACGCCAAGCGCCCGGGCGAGGGCGAGTTCGCGGCCTTTGCGAAGCTGCTGCACTTCCTGCAACTCGACCTTTCCCACACCGCCGACTACGCGCGGCTCGGCGCCTGGCTCGCCTCTCCCGCCAACGGGCGCAGCGCGCCCGCCGACTCGGTGGTGATGTACCTCGCGACGGCCCCACACCTCTTCCCGGTGATCTGCGAGCAGCTCGGCCGCAGCGGCCTCAACGGGCCCAGCGTGCGCGTGGTGCTGGAGAAGCCGCTCGGCCACGACCTCGCCAGCGCGCAGGCCATCAACCGCGTGGTGCGCGGTGCCTTCGACGAATCGCGCGCCTTGCGCATCGACCACTACCTCGGCAAGCCCGCCGTGCAGAACCTGACGGCGCTGCGTTTCGGCAACGTGTTGTTCGAGCCCCTGTGGCGGCGCGAGAGCATCGCCAACGTGCAGATCACCATCGCCGAGTCCATCGGCGTCGGCACGCGCGGCGACTTCTACGACCGCACGGGTGCCTTGCGCGACATGATCCAGAACCATGCGCTGCAGCTCCTCACCATGATCGCCATGGAGCCGCCGGCGCGGCTCACCCCCGACGACATCCACGCCGAGAAGCTCAAGGTGCTGCACGCGCTGAAGCCCTTCGACGAGGCCTCCGCGCGCCGCGACGTGGTGCGCGGCCAGTATCGCGCGGGCACCGTCGACGGCGCGCGGGTGCCGGGCTACCTCGAGGAGGCCAACGTGCCGCCGGGAAGCCGCTGCGAAACCTTCGTCGCGCTGCGCGCCGAGGTGCAGAACTGGCGCTGGGCCGGCGTGCCGTTCTACCTGCGCACCGGCAAGCGCCTCGCCACGCGCAATGCCGAGATCATCGTCGAGTTCCGGCCCACGCCGCACAACATCTTCCCGGGCAGTGCGCGCCCCAACAAGCTCGTCATCAAGCTGCAGCCCGAGGACGGGCTGGAGCTCCACCTGCTCGCCGCCAAGGGCTCGTCGCAGACCGAGGCCCTGTCGCCGGTGTTCCTCGACCTCGACTTCGACAAGGCCTTCATGCAGATGCGCGTGGGCGCGTACGAGCGCCTGCTGCTCGACGCCATCGCCGGCCGGCGCAACCTCTTCGTGCGCAGCGACGAGCAGGAGGAGGCCTGGCGCTGGGTCGAGCCCGTGCTGCAGGCCTGGCAACGCGACGACGCCGTCGGCAACGGCCCCTTGTCCTACGCGGCCGGCACCATGGGCCCGGCCGCGTCGAGTGCGCTGGTCGCGCGCGAGGGCTTCGCCTGGGAGGAGGAGCGCTAGTCGGTGCTCGCGCGGACGGCGACGGATCGCGCGCCGTGCGTGAAGGTCGCGTCAGCGACGCGCCGACAGGTCGATCTCGCGAGGGCTTGCAACAGACTCCTGCGGTACCCGACATCGCGGCCCGCGCCGCTCTCGTAAAGTGCTTCTCACCGGATTTCACCGGCTCACGGAGGCACGACATGACGAACATCAAGCGCGCAATGCTCGCCGGGGCGGTGGCCCTGGCGCTGGGCACCACGGCGGCCTACGCCGACGATTCGAGCAACTCCAAGACACAGACCAGTGCGACCACCACGTCGACGACGCCCACGGGCACGGCGAGTTCGCCGAGCACCACCAACATGACCGGCAAGGACAAGGCGACGGCCATCGGCGCGGGCACGGGCGCGGTGGCGGGTGCGGTGGTCGGCGGTCCGATCGGCGCGGTGGTCGGCGCCGGCGTCGGCGCGGTGGTGGGCCACGAAGGCACCGACGCCAACGGCAAGGTTCACACCGCGAGCAACGGCAACAGCGGAGCGAGCTGGTCCAACGACGACGTGACGCGCGCGCAGACCGCGCTGAACGACAAGGGCTACAACGTGGACGTCGACGGGCGCTTCGGCCCGCAGACCGCGCAGGCCGTGCGCAACTTCCAGACCGACAACGGCCTGGGCGCCAACGGCACGCTGGACCGCGAGACGATGAAGGCGCTGGGCGTGCGCAGCTGACGCCGATTGTCCCCGTGTCACGCGACGGCGACGGGCGGGCTCACCGCCGGTCGCCGTCGCTTTTCGCATGGAGCGCCGGATCGGCCTTGCGGGCCTCCGCGCGCTCCACGACCCATCCCGCGCGCACGCCGATGTCACGCGGCTCGGGAATCGCCATCAATTCGCGCAACAGCGCGATGCGCGTCGCGAACGCCAGGTCGGCCGGCCAGGGTTCCTCGACCGGTTGCGTGACCCATGCGTCGAGAAAGCGCTCCGCCTCGCGGCGTACGCCGGGATCGCCGCCCGCGTCGACCATCGCGTCGCGCGCCGCGCGGGTGAACAGGAAGCCCGCCCGCGCACGGCCCTCGCGCTTGTCCTGCGAGAGCTGCGCGAACAGCGCGGCGCGCCCGGCGGCATCGAGCGAAGCCACGTGGCGTGCGACGGTGGCGGCCAGCGCGTCCAGCGCGGCATCGTCGTCGGCGGGTAGCGGATCGGGCAACCTGAGGGGGAGCGAGGCGACCGTGGCCGCGTACACGTCGTCGCCGGCGTGCCAGACGATGCGCGCGCCGCCGGCCAGCGTGGCCTCGGCGGGCGTCGTCGCTTCGAGGCGGTCGAGTGCGCCCACGGTGTCGCTCATGTCGGCGATGATCGAGGCGAACGGGGCGTTCATGCCCGCCAACACGCGCGGCAGGGCGTTGCCCCACCACGGCAGCGCGAGCAGCGTCACGGCGCTGATGATGGCGACGCGTGCGCGCGAGCCTTCGCCACCCCCCATCACCAGCGACCAGCCTACGACCCAGATGAAGATGCCGAGGAGGAGACCCACGCCGCCACTGAACGCGTCGGGCGCGCGGCGCCGGTCGTCGTGGACGAACCCGGCGGGCCAGGCGAGCTCGGGCTGCGCCGGGTCATAGTCGACGGTGAAGGCGGGCTCGGCCCGGCCCCAGCCGGCAATCGCATAGTCGACGGGACGATCGTAGTGCTCGCGCAACGACGTGAGCTCGGCGCCGGCGGGAATGTCCTGGGGCCGCGCGACGACCTCGGCGACGTGGGTATCGAGATAGCGCTTGCCGGCCGCCGACACGCGGATCTCGGGTGCGACGAAGCCGCGCTCGTCGCGCGCCCAGCTGAACGGCACGCCGGGTGAGGTTTCGCGCAGGTCGTCGAGGCGGTAGTGGTCATGGAAATCGAGCTTCGTGCCGCAGAAGGCGCGGCGCAGCGGCCGCGACCAGTCGCCGCCGTACTCGACGACGATGCAGGGCGACGCCTTGGCGAAGGCACGCCAGTCCGGCGCCTTGCCGATCTGCGAGGGGTCGAACTCGACGGCCAGCCAGCGTTCGACGATGCGCGCCGGCGCCTGCGCCGTCAGCGTCGCGAAGCGCCGCTGGTCGAGCCATTTCTGCGGCCCCGCGTTCCAGCCCGCGAGCAGCGCGATGCCGCCGAAGCCCAGCACCATCGCCCCGTAGAAAGCGCGGAAGCGGCCGAGCGCGAGGCCTGCCAGCCACTCGAGGACGCGGCTCACGTGGCACGCCCTCCACCGCGCGGGTCGGGTGCTCCATCGGTGCGGGGGATGCGCGTCGAGCGGGCCATGATCGCCGCGCAGCATAGCAAGCGGCCGCGTTCGAAAGGCTTTCGCCTACAGGTCGATTCGGCGGGCGCTGATGGGCGCGCCGGGGGTGGCGGCCCAGACTGGCGCCAGGCCCATACCGACGCGAGGTCCGCCATGAACGCTGCCAAGCTGCTGTTCGGCGAACGCTACCTGCACAAGGTCGCCGCCACCTTCGGAACCGCCAGTGCCGCGCAGGACGCGGCGGAGCACCTGGTCCACGATGCGCACCTCACCGGGAAGCAGGTGCAGGTCGTCGCGCCCGACGATCCCGAGTGGGGACGAAGGCTCGAGCCCGAGGGCGTGGGCATCACGCACACCTTCCTGCGCACCCACACGACGCTGGGGCTGCTGGGGATGATGGCCGGCGTGGCGATGTACCTGCTATTGCGGGCCATCGGCAACCCGGCAATCGAGAGCGCGCCCGTCGGCGGCTTCCTCGTGCTCGCCGCCTTCGGCGCGGTGATCGGCCTTCTCGCCGGCGGCCTCGCCACGCTGCGTCCCGATCACGAGGCCGTGATCGAGCCGGTGCGCGAAGCGCGCCGCCTGGGACGCTGGGCGGTGGTGGTGCACGCCGCGACGCTCGACGAGGAGCGTGCCGCGATTCGCGTGCTGGGAGAGGGCCACCGGCTGGTCGCCAGCAGCCTGTGAGCGACCAAGGCCGTCATCCCCGCGAAAGCGGGGACCCGCCGCGGGATTCCCGCTTGCGCGGAATCGACGGGATGATGCCCGCGAACTTCCTGCGGTACGCCGCGGGGGTGAGCCCGACCTCGCGCTTGAAGAGGCGCCGGAAGAAGCCGGGGTCCTGGTAGCCCACCCCGGCCGCGATGTCGTCGAGCGGCGCGGCGTTGCGCTCGATGAGCCGCTTGGCCTCGTCGATGCGCAGCGCGTGCACGTAGTCCATCGGCGGATAGCCGGTGGCGATGCGAAAGCGCCGTGCGAAGGTGCGTGCGGCGAGGCCCGAGCGCCGCGCCATGCCCTCGACGGGGTTGGCGTCGGCGAAGTGCTCGGCGATCCAGGTCTGCGAGAGGCGGACCGCGCCGTCGGCATCCTGCAGCCTCGGACGCGCGGCGCTGAAGGGGAGCTGGCCATCCTCGTGCCCCGAAAGCAGGTACACCTTGGCGGTGTACAGCGCCTGCTCGCGATCGCAGTAACGCGCGATGAGGTAGAGCGCGAGCTCCTGCCAGGCCGTGACGCCGCCGGCCGTGATCACGCCGCGGGGCTCGCCGTCGAGGTTCAGGATCGACTCGGCGCAGTAGGTGACTTCCGGGTATTCGTTGCGAAAGAGGTCGCGGTAGGCCCAGTGGCCGGCGCAGGGGAGCCCGTCGAGCAGCCCCGCCTCGGCCAGCACCAGCGAGCCCGAGCACACCGAGCCGATCAGCGCGCCTTGCGCATGCATGCGACGCAGCCACTCGATCTCGAGGGGAAATTTTCCGCGCGGAGGCACGGTGATGGGCGAGTACATGTCGCAGAGCACGACGGCGTCCACCTGCGGCGTGCCGGCGACGGAGCCGTGCGGCTCGACCAGCACGTTGCCGAAGCAGCGGAAAGGCTCGGCGCTTGCGGCGACGATGCGCACGTCGAGCAACGCGTCGCCCGGCGCGCCGACCACCATGTCGGGATACACCGCTCCCGCCGAGGCGAGCACGTCGTACAGGCCGTAGAGCACCGAGGGCGTCGACTCGGCGGCGGCGAGGAGGGCGATCACGGGCTTGCGCCCGGGCTTGCGTGGAGCGGACATGGCGTGCGTCGGGCGGCGAACGGTGCGAAACGAGATCCGCCCGTAATGTCACATTTGGACCGCTTTTGGGCAATACCGCACTTGGCGCGACAGGGCGCGATCACTACAGTGGCGCTCAACGCAACTCGCCCGGGGAACACCGATGGGTCCGCTGGAAATCTCGTTCATGCTGCTCACGCCCGCGCTGTACTTCGTCATGGCGACCGTCGAGCGCATCCGCCCGGCGCGCGCGTATCCGCCGCGCCGCGGCTGGCAATGGATCGGCGCCGGGTTCCTGGTGCTGTCGATGGGTATCGGCAACGCGCTGCCGCTCCTGCTGCCGCTCGACTGGATGGCGGAGCACCGCTGGATCGACGGCACCTCGCTCGGCGTCGTGGGTGGCGCGCTGGTGGGCTTCGTCGTGCTCGAGCTCGGCGTGTACCTGTGGCACCGCTCGGCGCACCGCTTCGCCTTCATGTGGAGGGGTTTCCACCAGATCCACCATAGCCCCAGGCGCGTCGACATTCCCGGCGCGCTGGTCTTCCACCCGCTGGAGAGCGCGGCCTACACCCTGATCCCGCTGTTCGTGACGGTGATCCTCCTGGGGCTGGACCCGCTGGCCGCGGCGATCACCGGCTCGCTCTTCTCGTTCTACGCGTTCTTCCAGCACTGGAACCTGCGCACGCCGCAGTGGCTCGGCTATTTCATCCAGCGGCCCGAATCGCATTGCGTGCACCACCGTACCGGCCTGCACTACTACAACTTCGCCGACCTGCCGCTGTGGGACATCGTGTTCGGCACGTTCCGCAACCCGCGCGAGTTCAACGGCGAGTGCGGCTTCGAAGGTGGCCGCGACCTCCGCATGGGCGCGATGCTCGCGTTCCAGGATGTGAACGCGGAGTTGTACGGCCCCGGCAATCGCGGCGTCCCTGCGCGCGACGGGGATCGCAACGCCGTGGCGACGAACTGACGCGGGACCCGCGCGGCACGCCGCGAGCTCGGGCGCAGCCGCGGCGAGCGCCGGGAATGCTTCCCGAAATGCGCCGGGCCGATTGGAAATCCCCGGGATTGTTCCTAGACTGCCGGCTTCGGGCGCCACGGCCGCATCGCGCGGTGCCGGACCCTGGGGAGGCTCGCATGCGCGCAAGGGGAATTCGCCGATTCGCTGTCATCCTGGCCTGCACGTCGATGCTGGCGACGGGCGCCGCCTGGTGCCAGGAAACCTTCCGGGTCCTGAGCGTCGATGCCACGGGATGCAACTCCGGCGACTTCGCGATGACCGTCGAGCGCGCCAACCTCGACGGCGGCAGCTACACCGTCAACACCGTCGTCACCGTGGCGAGCCTCGTGTACATGAACGAGGCCGCGTCGATCTCGATCAACGGCCTGTCGGGCTGGAACATCTTCGACAATTTCAGCGCCGGTGCGGTGCCCAACCAGGGCAGCTACCCGATCCCCGCGAACCAGGTGATGCAACTCGATTTCAGCCTCCAGCGCCCGGTCGGCACCGTGCTCTACCAGTGGCGACTGCGCGTCGATGGCTGCAACACCGGCAACATCCTGTTCAACGGGCCACCCGCCCTCGACGTGGGTGCAGGCGTGCCGGTCCCCGCGATGTCGCCGCTGCTGATCGCGCTGCAAAGCCTCGCGCTGGCGAGCTTCGCGCTGTTCGGCCTCTACCGGATCGGTCGCCGCACCTAGCATCGCGTACACTCCGGCAGGTCAGGGTGTGCTGGTGCGCGGTGCTTTCCGTCGTCGTTCCCGTTTTCAATGAAGTCGGTACGCTCGGCCGCGTCCTCGTGGCGCTGGGCGGCGTGCTGCCGGGCGTCGGCAAGGAAGTCATCGTCGTCGACGACGGCTCCACCGATGGCACGCGCGAGTGGCTGAAGCGCAATTTCCCCCTGGGCGAGCACAGCGGGACTGCCCTTGCGCTCGATGGCGAGGGCGAGCTCGTGTCGGCGGGCGACGGTGACGCCGAACGGTCGACGGTCGCGAGCCCGGCGCTTGTCGTCAAGGTCATCTTCCACGAGGCCAACCGCGGCAAGGGCGCGAGCCTTCGCACCGGCTTCGCGGCGGTCACCGGCGACGTGGTGGTGATCCAGGATGCCGACCTCGAGTACGACCCGCAGGACTGGGTCCCCATGTACGACCTGGTCGCGGTCCAGCGCGTGGCCGACGTGGTGTACGGCTCGCGGTTCCACGACGACCGGCCACGTACCTTCTACGCCCACCACTACGTCGCCAACCGCCTGATCTCGCGGCTGTTCAGCGCCTTCCACCGCCGCGGCTTCTCCGACGTCGAGACCTGCTACAAGATGATGACGCGCGAGGTGCTGGGCTCGCTCGCGCTCACCGCCGACGGCTTCGGCATCGAGATCGAGATGAGCGCGCAGATCGCCCGCCAGCGCGGCTTGCGCATCCGCGAGCTCGGCATCCACTACCGCGGGCGCGCCTACCGCGAAGGCAAGAAGATCGGCTGGCGCGACGGCGTGATGGCGCTCTGGTACGTGTTCAAGTACCGGTTCGCCTGAGCGGCGTCATCCCGCCACGTCATCCCCGCGCGCCACGTCATCCCCGCGCGCCACGTCATCCCCGCGCGCCACGTCATCCCCGCGAAAGCGGGGACCCATGCAGCGGCACGACGCCACCTGCGCAATCGCAGCAGCCTGTCGCACATCGGCGAATCGTGCGACGGCCATCGCGAGATCGGTCTTCGCGATGAACCTGCTCAGGCCCGATCCCGCAATGTCCGTCGCGCCGATGTGCTCGGGCCGCCACGATTGCGGCTTTCGCCGACCCGCGCGCGGGTCTTGCTCGACGGGCGGCCCATCGGCAAAGGTATCGGCGGGAGCCGCAAAGCTCGTGGCCTGCGTTTCCAACGGCGCGGCGGACGCCGCAGTACCACTCCGCAAGGCGCGTGATCGCGCGGATGCGCCCTACCGCAGCACCGCCACCACCATCAGCACGCCGATCACGGCATAGACGAGCCGATAGCGCCCTTGCAGCGCGACCAGGCTGCGGCGGTCGAGCCCCGCGCGCCAGGCCGCGATCGACGCACCCAGCTGCACGACCCCCAACGCAGCGGCCGCGAGCAGCATGCGCGGCACCACGCCGGTCGAGGCGAGCAGGGCGAGCAGGACGTGGGCGGCTGCGAACAGCGCGACGCCCATGGCGAAGCAGCGCGCCTTGCCGAAGGCCACGGCGTTGGTGCGGATGCCGTTCAAGCGGTCGCCGGCGAAGTCGCGCGCCTCGTGCATCAGGTGCCCGGCGGCGAACACCAGCCCGAAGAAGCAGCCGATGGCGACGCCGCGCGCGTCGAGGGGGGCGAACAGCGCGTAGCCGAGCAGGAAGTGCAGCGTGCCGCCGACGAGGTGCAGCGCGGTGCCCAGCACCGGCATGCCCTTCAGGTGGACGGCGGGTGCGGAATAGAGCGCACTCGAGCCCGCGATCGCCAGCGCCAGCAGCAACGTCGGCGTGCCGAGCCAGGCGAACAGCGCGAGGCTGGCGGCGAGCAACACCGCCGCGGCGGCACCCACCTCGCCGCGCGTGATGCCCTTGGTGCGGAAGGTGCGCGCCGAACGGTCGGGATCGCGCAGGTCGCCGTTGATGCCGGCCCAGTCGTTGAGCACGAACACATGGGCGACGAGGCAGAGGCTGGCGACCGCGAACAGCGCCACCTTCAGCATCGCATGGGGCGTGAGGTCGCCGAGGGCGAAGCACACGCCCAGCATCGGCGCGCCCTGCAGGACGATCACCTCGTCGAAGCGGATGCAGGCGAGGAGCGGCAGCCAGGGCCGCGCCCGCACGGCGCGCGGGTCCCGGGTCACGGATTCGTGCATGGTCCCATTCGAAGGCGCGGTGGCGGCCGCGCGCTCAGCGCGCCTCCGATTTCATCCTTTCGTGCTCGAGGTAGAGCCTCAGCCACAGCGCGTAGCCGAAATCCTCCGACCAATAGTACCGGCGCACCGTCGCCGAGAGGTCGTTGTGGTAGAGCAGCGGCGGGTCGCGGGCGAGCATCGCGAAATCGTCGGCGGCGATTTCACGCAGCAGGCGCGAGGTGTCGATGCCCGCGGCCACGCGGTCCGCGAGGGCCCTGCGGTCCCCGGCGACGAGCGCCTGCAGCTGCCCGGCCGCCTTCACCCACGTGCCCTGGCCCGGGATGGCGGTGGCGAGCCGCGCAGGCGGAAGGCGCAGCGCGCAGCCCGCCTTGCGCAGGTCCTCGAGGCGCAGCAGCACGAGGGTCGGCACGCTTCGGTAGTACACCCAGATGTCGTCGTCGTTCAGGCGGGCGCGCAGCGCGTCGCACAGCGCCCGCGCCTTCGGCGGGTCCGCCTGCGCGAACAGCATCAGCAGGTGGGCCTGGATGGCGATGTCGGCGGGATTGGGGTCCTTGCCGGGGTCGAGGCACTGGTAATGGTCGCGCGGCGCGAGCCAGGTGCGGTACAGACCGTCGGGCCTGCGAAAGCGCTCAAGCGTGGCCAGCGCGCCGGGCAGCAGGTCGCGGCGCCCGGGCGGCGCCACGCGCCACACCAGCGCGGTGTCGTCGGCGTCGGGCGTGATGGCACAGCCCAGCGTGCCGATGGTGGGGGCGTCGGGCCGCCCGTGGTAACGCACGAGGCCGTCCGCCTCGACCTGGCCCGCGAGGAAGGCGCGCGCACGGCGTACCGGCTCGGCGAGCCTGGCCGCGGCATCCGAGGCCTGCGAGATGCCCGCGACGCCGCCCGGCGCGACGGGCGCGAGCACGTCGTCCGCCGCCACCACGGGGTCGAGGAGGTCGAGCAGCACCGCGTTGAGGAAGGTGTTCATTTCGCGGCCGGGCTGGTCGTACAGCGCACGCGTGGTGAAGGCGGTGAGCCAGTAGCCCTGCGCCTGCTGGCGCTCGGCGAGGCGCTGCGCCGCGTGACGCGCGGCCTCGGCGAGGGCGGCCTCCTGGGCCGGGGTGTCCGAAAAAGGCGCAACGGTGAAGCTGCGCGACTTGAGGAGGCGTCCCGGTGCATCCGCCATCGGCTGCACCATCACCGACACGGTGTGCAGGCCCGGTTCCAGGCCGTCGATCGGTGCGCTGATCTTCCAGCCGCTCGGCGCAGCCGTGCCCGTGGCGCGAGCGACGTCGGCGCGCTCGAAGAAGCTGCCGGTGCCGCCCACCGCGTGCCCGTCGACCAGCAGCGACACCCACGAAGGCGCGAGGACGCCGGCCTGCGTCCAGCCCTGCACCTCAAGGCGCGCGGGCTCGCCGGACCCGGCATGCACCTCGACCACGTCGACGTTGCCGCGCATCGGGACCAGCAGGTCGGCGGCTGCGCGCGGATGCGCGAGCTCGGCGACGAAGGGCGCGTTGGCCGGCTGCCACGCCGCGTGCATGGTCCCGGGCCCGCGGACGGCGTACAGCGCGGCGTCGGATGCGCCCGTGTACCAGAACGCCCCGATGGCCTCGATGGCGACCGCCGCCACGCAGGCGATGCCGAACACCACGCGGCCCGCCCTGGGCAGCGCGCCGAGCACGGGCGGCAGCATCCAGAACAGGATCGGCAGCATGTCGGTCAGCCAGCGCGGGCCCCACGACGCGCCCTGGCGCCAGTCGCCGAAGCCGTAGAGCGCGAGCTGCAACAGCGCGGCACCGCCCGCCATCAGCGTGAAGCCGCGGAACTCGCGCGCCCGCAGGATCCACGGCAGGCCGATCACGATGAAGAGCAGGAAGGGCGAGAACACGAAGAGGCCGTGGCTGGGGCTGAACAGCAGCCCCGCGACGCCCCTCACGGGGTTGTCGGCGAAGAACTCGACCGTCCGCGAAGGCAGCACGAGCCCGTAGCCCCCGATGTAGGAACCGACCAGCATCAGGTTGTAGGCGAGCACCAGCAGCGGGACGGGCAGCGCGCCCGCGACATAGGGCACGACGAGGCGGGGCCGTGCCCACCACAGGCCGTACAGGCCGAGGCCCGCCGCGAGGATCACGTCGGGCTGGCGCACGCAGGGGATGAGCGCGCACAGGAAACCCGCGGCCACCGCGCGCGCCGGCGTGCAGGGACCCGTGAGCAGCAGCATGGTGGCGATCACCAGCAGCGCGGAAAGGCCATGCGTCCACAGCGCCTGGCTGCTCACCACCCACATCGTCGTGCCGAGCGCGAAGGTCGCCGCGAGCGCGATGGCGGTGGCGGGGTTGCACCGCCTTCGCATCAGCAGGTACAGGAGGCCCACCGCCGCGGCGGCGATGAACGAGGCCACGAGCTTCTCCATGACCCGCGCGACCTGGTCGAGGACCACCGGGTCCCAGTCGCGAGCCGCCACGTAGCGGACGGCGGGGTAGTAGAGCGGCGCGATGATCACCGGCAGGGTCACCGGGTAGAACGACACGAGGTCGCCGCGCTTGCCCTTGTAGATCCACCACGCGGTGTCGGGATCGACTTCGCCCGTGCGCGGCTTGCGTCCCTGCGCGACCGGCGTGGCGACCGGGTCGAGCGTGACGCTGTGGTAGCGCCAGATCGAGAACGGCAGGTAGCGCGAGGCGTAGGTGTCGACGGCGCCGATCGACCGCAGGTTGGCGTTGTAGACGGCGAAGGCCACGACCGCGAGCAGCAGCGCGACGACGATGTCGCGGCCCGAGAACCGGGCGGGCCCGTCACCGCCACCGTCATTCCCGCGAAAGCGGGAATCCCTCCGAACCTGTGGATTCCCGCTTTCGCGGGAATGACGTTCCTGCGACGGCGAAAGGACCTGCGATGATTCGCCCGGGCCGCGATCGCCATCGGGGCCATCGCTGCCTGCCGTGGCGTCGCCCAGCCTGGGCTCCACGCGACCCGCGAGGGGTTCCTTCGATGATCGATTCTTCACGGCGATACGCCTGGTTCGCCGCCGTCCTCGCCGCGCGCCTTGCGAAGCGCGGCCTCGAGCGACCGGGCGTAGGCCTCGATCTCGGCGCGCGAGCACTCCAGCGCGGCGGCGTAGGCGCTTGCCGCCTCGTGCGAGGCACGCAGCTCGGCCAGCGCGGCCTCGAGCGATCGCGCGTAGGCCTCGGCGTCCCGCATGCTGCGGTCGCGCTCGGCGAGCATGGCCTCCAGGTTGCTCGCGTGCTTCACGGCGACGTCGCGGGTCTCGAGCAGCGACGCGGCGTTGGCCGCCACCACCGCGTCCATGCCCTGCGCGGCAAGCCGGCTCGCGTGGCCGAGCCGCAGGATCTCGTCGTGGAGCCGCACCAGCTCGGCCTCGGAGCCCATCAGGTAATCGGTCAGCGGCGCGAGCTTCGCGGCAGGCATCCCGTCGACCACCGACGCGATCACGCGCGCGTTGTCGTAGCGCCGCGTGCTGCGCAGCATGCTGTCGGGCCGCACGCGATACCACACCAGCGGCTCGGGGAGGCTCAGGAGCTCCAGGCCCGCCGCCGCTGCGCGCAGGTGCAATTGCCAGTCCTCGAACGACACGCCGTGCTGCTCGTGGAAATGGCCGATGCGCGCGAACAGCGTCCTGCGGTAGATGCCCGAGGCGTCGCCGAAGCAGTTGTGGATGGCGCCCAGCAGCAGCGGGCCGCCCGAGAAGAAGTGGTCGGCGCCGCGCGCGGCCATGCCTTCGTGCGGGCGGCCGGTGGCGTCGTGGAAGTGGCGGATGCCGCAGGTCACGATGTCGGCGCCCGAATGGCGGATGGCCCGCCGCAGGGTCTTCACCATGCCGGGGAAGGCGACGTTGTCGTCGTCCAGCAGGACGACGAATTCCGTCTGCGCGGCGCGGATGCCCGCATTGCGCGTAGCACCCAGGTAGCGGTTGTCCTGCCGGATGAGGCGAAGGCCGAGTCCTGCATGGCGCGCCTCGAGGCCGGCGAGGGCACGCGCCGTCGCCTCGCTGCGGCTGCCGTCGTCGACGACGATGACGCGGAAGGCCTTGTCCGTCTGTTGCGCCAGCGCCTCGAGGTTCTGCTCGAGCAGCGCGGGCTGCTCGAAATGCGGGATGACGATGGTGACGTCGGGAGCGCTCGCATCGTCGTCGCCGCCGCCCGGGGTTCCCGCCGTCGACCGGTCGAGGCGCGAAAGCGCCGCGAGCAGCTCATCCCAGGTTCCCGCGACGTCGGCCCATCCGGTCGCGCGCTGCTCGATGAACTCGGTGGCGAGGGTGACGGGATTGCGTGGGAACTCGCCCCGCGCTTCGCGCTGCGCCGCCGCGCTGCCCACGGTGACGACGCAAAGCGTCGTGCCGGCGAAGGCGAGGCCCGCGCGCCTCGCGACCATCGAGGCGTAACCGACGCCCTCGTGATCGGGATAAACGATCGCATCGAAAGCACGGTCGCGCAGGTCGCGATAGACCGCGAGGCTTTCGCGCAGGAAGGGTGGCTGGATCGAGGCGTCGGCCCCGATGCCGGCATCGAGGCCGACCGGTGTCACGGCGAGGCCTTCGGCAGCCGCGTGGTCGAGGAAGCGGCGCAGGTGCGGCGCGCGCTCCGCGTCCTGCAGGAAGGGCGTCACCACCAGCGCGACGCGCAGGCGGCCGTCGCCCGCCATGCCGATGGCGCGATCGCCGGGCCCCGGCGCCGGCCCCTCGGCCGGCCCCTCGGCCGGCAACTCCGCCGGCAACTCGCCGGGCCTGACGCTCGCGCAGGCGTCCTCGAACGCGCGGCCGACCGCGTCGAACACCGCCGGATCGGGCGCGTGCCCGGCGCTGGCCTCGCATAGCGCCCGGTACACCGGCGCGATCCACGCCGACCACACGCCGCCGCGATCCTCCAGGCGATCCGGCTCGTGGTGATGGCGGAGCTCGGGCGCGAGGAATCGCTCGACCTGTGGCGCCGCGTCGGCGGGCGAGCGGGACCATGTGACGCCGAGCCCGCCCGACAGCCGCTCCGCCAGCCCACGCCAGTCGTCGAGCAGGTCGCCGTACAGGCAGAAGGCGCGCGTCCCGTCACCGGCATCGTCACGCACGAGCCGACGCGCGGCACCGCGGATCGGCTCGTGAGGCGCCGCGCCGCGCGTGTGGCGCTCCGCGGCGAGCACGTAGCGCAGCCACAGCAGGCCCCCGCGATCGAGTGACCAGGTTTGCGCCTGCGCGGCGGCCTGCCGGCTCGCCATCGATTGCGCGACTTCCAGCGGATGGCGCGAAACGACCACCGGAAGGCAGCGCATGCCGAGCTCGGCGAGCGCGCGCCGCCACAAGGGGAACACCAGCGCGCTGCGCGGATCCTTGAGCACTGCGAGCGGCGCGTCGCCGAACTCGTCGCGCACGAGGGCCTTCATCGAGGGGAGGAACGCCTCGGCGTCCGCGGTGACGAACCAGGCGTCGGGCGGGCCGCAGAGCTCGTTGGACGAGGTCCCCGCCGCCGCGAGGATGCGCTCGTGCAGGCGCACCGCGGCCTCGGGCTCCCAGTGCCCGCGCTCGTTGCCGAGGCCGGCCGGGTAGAGGTTGCGCGGAAGGGCCGCGCCGAGCAGGCTCAGCACGCGCGTCAGCGCGGAGGTGCCGCTGCGGTGCATGCCGAGGACGAAAATCGCCGTCCGCATCCGCGCTACAGGTGCCGGGGGCCGCGAAGGAACGACCAGAAACGCCGCATCATGGCGCGCAACGAGGACTTGCGACGCTGGCTGTCGTCGCGGTCCCTGGCCTTGTGCGCGAGGCGGTCGAGGACGCTGCCGAAGCCGTCGCGCGCGATCATCGCGGGCACCCTCGGCACGCGCGCGAGGTAGAAGACAGGTCGGCGGATCATGTCGGCTGCCACGGTCCTGAAAGCCACGCTCGCTGCGATGTGCGGGGTCGCGGGCGCAAGCGGCGCGCCCGCCCCGGCGCGCGCGCCGGCGAGTCGATGCGCCGAAGCCGCGAGCCGCTCGAGCCGCGCCTCGATGATGCCACCGACCACGGCCGGCGAGAAACGCGTGGCGATGGTCTGCGCGGCCGCCTCGCCGAGGCTCGCGCGCCACGGGCCGTCCTCCCACACCCGGCGCATTTGCCGCGCCGCGTCGTCGAGATCGGGCTCGGCCCACAGCGTGCCCGCGGCGTAGGGACCGTGGGCCTCGAGGCTGCGGACGGGACGGTGCGCGACGATGGCGGCGTTCTGCGGCGTGGTGAAGTCGGCGTTGCCGCTCCAGTTCGTGACTACCACGGAGCGCCGCAAGGCCATGGCTTCGGCGATGACCAGGCCGAAGCCTTCCGAGCGGTGCAGCGAGACGAATGCATCGGCCGATGCGAGCAGGCGGAAGCGGTCCATCGATTCCAGCGTCGCGTCGAGGAGGGTGATCCGCTGGCCGCGCGCCTGCGCGGCCAGCGAGGCGATGAGGGCAGGGTCGCGCTCGCCGTTCAGCACCTTGACGATGAGCCGCACGGGCTCCTCGGGCCTGAACGCCTTCAGGAACGCGGCGACCGCGCCCTGCGGGTTCTTGCGGTACGCCATCGAGCCAACGTCGAAGAAGCAGGTGAAGATGAACTCGCCCGCCTCGACATCGGCACAGAGCCGCGCGAGCCAGGCCCTGTCGGGCGCCACCGGCGGCACCTGCACGGCATAGGGCACGACCAGCACCGGTACCGTGGCCTTGGCCCGCAGCGCTTCCGCAACGAAGCTCGACGCGGCCCACACCTCGTCGAGCAGCGCGAAGCGGTCGCACCAGGCTTCCGGGAAGTCCGGCGTCTCCCAGGCCCAATGGCCGACGAGGCGCGTCGCGCGCAACCCGGCGGGAAGGCTCGCGAGCACGCGTGGCGTCTCGTCGGCGTTCACGCCGAGGATGGTGGTGCCGTGGCGCGCCGTTGCGCCGCGGCCCCCGACGTCGTAGTCGCCGGTGGGGATGCCGGGCGCGAGGCGCGACACGTCGTGCGTCGCGACCTCGAGTCCCACCGCCCGCAGCGCCGCGACCATGTTGCGCGCCGCCTCGCCCACGCCGAGGTGGGCGCGGAAGTAGCCGACGACGTTGACGCCTTCGCGCGCCGTGCCGGCAACTGCACCGGCCTGCACGTTGCCCGCATCGGCGTGGCTGTTGCGTGCGACGCCGGCGTCGATCAGCACGTCGCCGGCGAAGCCCAGCCGCCCGAGCAGCGCGGGATCGGCACCGAGCTGCGCCACGCCGTCGCTCGCCAGCCAGCGCGAGAGCCCGACGCGGTTGCGGCCGTCGTCGTAGGCGCGCGCCACGTCGGGGCGCAGCGCCAGCACCGCACGCAGGTAGCGCGGCAGGTGATCGCCGGCCGCATGCCGCGTCGCGAAGTCGAAGAAGTCGTCGCCCTGCAAGGGGTCGCCGTAGCCGGGGTTGGCCTCGAGGATGTCGCGATACAGCATGCGGCAGACCGGGTCCCAGGCGGGCCCGCTGTCGAAGCGCGGCTCCGCCACCTTGCGCTTGGAGTGCAGGTCGTGGCCGGCCGCCACGAGGCGCTGGCCGTACTGCTCGAGCAGCGCGTTGGCATCGCCGGGTGCCTTGCCGCCGAAGCGCGTCTCGTGCTTCGACAACGTCCGCACCGCCGGCGAGAAGCCGCTGAAATGGTAGAAGACGAGCGGCGCTTCGCCGCCCGCGCCGTCGCCTGCGAAGTCGACGCGCCAGCCGTCACCTTGGCGACGCAGCGTGCGCTCGTGGAGGTTCCAGTACGCGACATTGTGGCCGGGGTCGCGCAGGATGAACGTCGACTCGCACAGCGCCGGCGCGTAGTCCACCCACTTCTGGTCGGTGAAGAGCCCCGAGGCGACGTCGACCAGGCCCTGGGTGCGAAGCTTGGCGCCCCACCAGGCGAGGAAGGCGCGCGCCCTCGGTGCATTGGCGAACGCCGCGAAGCCCAGGTTGTAGATGCCCGCCTGCATGATGCGGAGGTCGTCGGGCAGGGCACCGTCGTCGGGCAGCGGCGTCAGCACATGCGGCGTGAGGACGATCTCGTGGCCCCGGCGGGCCGCGTCGACGACCTTGTCGAAGCGGCCGAAGACCTCGATGTCGGCGTCGAGGTAGATCGCGAGGTCGCAACCTTGGTCCAGCAGGTACTCGAAGCACAGCGGCTTGATGCCGGTCGCGACCTCGATGACGGTGTAGAAGCACTGGTAGTGGTGCCACGCGGCGGCCGGCATCGTGGCGGCGGCGGGGACCACGTCGAGATGCTCGAGCCCCGCGCACTCCGCGGGCAGCGCGTCGAGCAGGAAAACGGTCAGGCGGGCACCGGGATGCGCCGACGCGATCGAGCGTCCGAGGACGATGGCGTTCGCCAGGTAGTTGGCCGCACAGATGGTGAAAAAGCGGGTGCGGAACGTGGATGGCGGGCTTGGCATGGGCGTCTTCGTGGATCGATGCAACGAAGCTCGCACTCCGCCGACGGCCGATTTTATCGGCTGCGGGCCCGCCCGGTTTGAACGGGGCGAAATTGCGCGGGGAACGCGACGCATCGCCGGGGCGCTGCACCCGCCGGGTATGCTCTCGACCTTTCCCTCACCGCCCCCTCACGCATGAGCACGTCGGTTTCGCCGCAGTCGCCGCCACCCGGCCCGCCATCGCCCCCCCATCGGCACATGGTCCTGACCCTGTCCTGCCGCGACACGCCCGGCATCGTCGGCGCCGTGGGCAGCTTCCTCGCCGAGCGCGACTGCAACATCCTCGAGTCGGCGCAGTTCGGCGACGAGGTGAGCGGGCGGTTCTTCATGCGCGTGCTGTTCGAGCAGCTCGGCGGGGTCGCGGCGGCCGGCGATGCAGCAGCCAGCGACGCAGCGACCGGTGATGCAGCGGCAGGTGACGCCGCCGTGATATCCGCGGCCTTCGCGCCGGTGGCCGCGCGCTTCGCCATGACGTCGCGCTTCCGCCTCGCCACCGACCACCCGCGCGTGCTGGTGCTGGTGTCGAAGCACGACCATTGCCTCAACGACCTCCTGTACCGGCACCGCATCGGCGCGCTGCCGATGGAACTGGTGGCGGTGGCCTCGAACCATCCCGACGCCGGGCCGCTGGTCGCGGCGCACGGCATCGCGTTCCACCATCTCCCGGTGACCGCCGCGACGCGCGACGCGCAGGAGCGCGCGATCCTGGACCTCGTGCAGGCGAGCGGCGCGGAACTCGTGGTGCTCGCGCGCTACATGCAGATCCTGAGCGACGCGCTGTGCACCGAGCTCGCGGGCCGCGCCATCAACATCCACCATTCGTTCCTTCCGGGCTTCAAGGGTGCGCGCCCCTACCACCAGGCGCACGCACGCGGCGTCAAGCTCATCGGCGCCACCGCGCACTACGTCACCTCCGACCTCGACGAGGGGCCGATCATCGAGCAGCGCGTCACGCCGGTGAACCACGCGATGTCGCCCGACACCCTCGCCGCCATCGGCCGCGACGTGGAATGCCAGACGCTCGCCAGCGCCGTGCGGCTGCACCTCGAGGGCCGGGTGTTCCTGAACGGGGGGAAGACGGTCGTACTGCCCTGACGGCGCTACACATCCGATTCCATCAGCGACGACGCGCAGCCGGGCAAGCTCACGTCGTTTCCCCAGGCCGTGCAGCTCGAGGAAGGGGAGGTGATCGCGCTGTCGTGGGTCGTCTATCGGACCAAGGAGGACCGTGACCGGATCGGCAAGGCGGTGATGGACGACCCGGCGCTCAAGGAAGCGATGGATCCTTCGAAGATGCCCTTCGACGGCAAGCGGATGTTCTGGGGCGGCTTCCAGTCGATCATCGGGCTTTCGGGCGGGCAGTGATCAAGTGCCTCACCGCCCGTCCACCCGCCGCGCGAAATCCATGGCCTTGAAGCGTTCGACGACGAAGTCGGCAAAGGCGCGCGTCTTCGCGGGGAGGAGGCGCCGGCTGGGGTAATACAGCGACAGGGGACCCGCCTCGCTGTACCAGCCCGGCAGCAGGCGCAGGAGCTCTCCGCGGGCGATGAGCTCGAAGGCGAAGGGCATGGGCAGAAGCGCCACGCCGAGGCCGAGCCGTGCAGCTTCGGCGATGGCTTCGGGATCGCTCATCACCGCGCGGGTGCGGCAGGGTATGGGCTGCTCGGCCCCGCGTCGCGAGCGCAGGGTCCAGGGGCGCATGCGGCCGGTGGGCGAGGAGCGCCGCATGATGCCGTCGAAAGCCGCGAAGTCGGCCGGGGCGCGAGGCATCGGGCGCTTGCGCATGTAGGCGGGCGAGGCCACCGCCACGAGGTGCACTGGGCCGAGCGTACGCGCCACGAGTCCCGCCGCCAGGTTGAAGCCGCCGCCGATCGCCGCATCGAAGCCTTCGCCGACGATGTCGACCTGGCGGTTGTCGAACTGCCAGTCGGGCGTGATTCGCGGATACGCCGCAAGAAGATCCCCCAGCAGCGGCAGCAGGAAGCGGCGGCCGAAGGCGTTGCCCATGCTCACCTTGAGCGTGCCCGCGGGCTCGCGATCGACGCCGCGCGTGCCCGACAGCGCGTCGTCCAGCGCATGCAGGGGATCGCCGACGCGCTCGAGGAAGCGCTCGCCTGCCTCGGTGAGGGCCAGCCTGCGCGTGCTGCGATGGAAGAGCCGCACGCCCAGCTCGGCCTCGAGCCGCGCGACGTTCTTGCTGACCGCCGCGGGCGTCAACCCCAGCACGCGCGCGGCCGCCGAGAAGCTGCCGTGCTCGGCGGTACTCGCGAACGAGTGCAGGTGCAGGAGGTCGGCTGCCATGCCCTTCGGATTTTCAACTATTGGTTGAAAATCATTCTGCACGTTTTGGTCTAGCGTGCCAAGCCCTCGCCGCCGAGACTCCCGGGTTGTCGCCGCCGTGTCGCGGCTCAGGGAAGAACGGTCATGCGCACAGGGGCGAGCTACATGGTTGCACTATCGATGCTGGGGATGGTTTCGGGCATCGCGGCTGCCCAGGACTTCGCATTCACGGGCTTCACCACGGCGTCCATCACCACCAACGGTGTCACGCTCAACGTGCGCCATGGGGGGTCGGGCCCCGCGGTGGTGCTGTTGCACGGCTACGGCGAAACCGGCGACATGTGGGCGCCGCTGGCCCGCGACCTCGCGCGCGACCACACGGTGATCGTGCCCGACCTGCGCGGCATGGGATTGTCGTCGCAGCCGGTTTTCGGGGGCTTCGACAAGAAGACGCAAGCCGGGGACGTCGCCGGCGTCATGACGACGCTGGGCGTCCGGCAGGCCGACGTCGTCGCGCACGACATCGGCAACATGGTGGCGTTCCAGTTCGCGGTCCAGCATCCCGACCGCCTGCGCAAGCTGGTGCTGATCGACGCGCCCGTGCCCGGGGTCGGACCTTGGGAAGAGATCCTCAAGAATCCCCTGTTGTGGCATTTCCGCTTCGGGGGTCCCGACATGGAGCGCCTCGTGGCCGGCCGCGAGCGCATCTACCTCGACAGGTTCTGGAACGAGTTCTCGGCCGACCCCGCGCGCTTCAGCGAGGCTGCGCGCGAGCACTACGCCACGCTGTACGCGAGGCCCGGAAACATGCACGCGGGGTTCTCGCAGTTCGCCGCCTTCGACCAGGATGCGGTCGACAACCGCGCCTTCCTGGCGAAGGGCGGCCGCCTGAACATGCCGGTGCTCGCGCTGGGCGGCGAGAAGTCCTTCGGGCCGATGATGGCCACCGTCATGCGCGCAGCCGCCGACAACGTCACCGAGGGCGTCGTGCCGGATTCAGGCCACTGGATCATGGAGGAGAATCCGCAGGCGACGATCCGCCTCGTACGAGGTTTCGTGGCGCCATAGCACCCCGGTTGCACCGGGGATGCCGGCGACGGGTGCCTACACCCGCGGCTCGCCCTGCGCGTTGACCAGGATGGTGGCGCCCGGCGGGCTGGTGGTCTGCACGCGGTGCTGGTAGCCGCCGAAGTCGTAGGTCACGTCCCAATAGTCGAGCCGCGGCGTCGAAGGGACGACGGAACAGCGCCGCACGTCCTGCGTTACCGTCGACCCCGGGCCGGTGCCGACGTTGGCACCGACCACGGCGCCGCCGACGGCACCCAGGCCGGTGGCGAGGTCCTGCCCGCGGCCGCTGCCGATCTGGTGGCCGAGGATTCCGCCCACCACACCGCCGACGATGGCGCCCGGAACGTTGACGCCGGGGGAACCCGTGTCCACGACCTGGCGTTCGACCCAGCAGTATTGCTCGGGCGGCCCGACAACGGCACGCACCGACGACACGGGCGCCTCGTAGAGCATCTCGCCCTGGCGGCGACGGTAGTCGTTCGCCGCGGACGGGTAGGTGGAGGGTCCGACGGCCAAGCGCCGCGCTGCATCGGCACGCCGCTGCGCGTCCATCGCCTGAGCCTGCGCGGCTGCAGCCTGCTGCTGGGTCATGTCGGCTCGCATGCGCGCATCGGCGGCATCGCGTTGTGCCGCGACGGCTGCCTGCTCGCTGCGCGTCTTCGCCATGTCCTGTGCCGCGGTGGCGCGCTGGTGCGCCTGCACCGCGAGCTGGTGGACGTCGTTATACGAGCCGCCCTTGGCGGCGAGGTCGTCGGCCTGGTGGAGCGCCGCGGCGGCCTGGTCGAACTCCACGGGCGCGTAGACGGCGACCTGCGGATTGCGCCTCGCCGAGTCCACCGCCATGCGCGCGTTGTCGAGCGCGGGATCCGGGGGGTAGGTGGCGCAGCCCGAGGCCGCGAGGATTGCCAGGGTGATGCCGAACGCTGCAGGTTTGCTGACCACGATAGCCTCCACACTCACGTGACGGGCAAAGGCACCGCCCGAGCGACGACGGTGCCGACCATTCCTCGCAGGCTAGGGGAGACGCGGCTTCGCGGAAGCCGGACGGCGTTCCGTTCTGCTGTCCCAAGGATGCCGACGTTGTCGTAGTCCATCCGGAGGCGCGCGCAACCATCTGGTGCGAATCCCCGCGCCCTGATCCGAAGCGGTGCGGGCGAGGCCTTGCCGGCGCCGCCGCCGCAGCGCGAATCCACTTGCGGTATTCATCGCAAACCAAGGATTAATCGACATTTTCAGTCGTGATGATGCGGTGCAACAACGTTGGCATGGCGGTTGCTAAATGATTGCCGGGGCCCGCGCTGCAACGACGCGGCGCGGGACCCCGTTGAATGCTTCAGCGCACACAACGGCGTGTGCTCCATGCGGCCCGGCGGGCCGCCGTCAGGCAGCGCGGACTTCGTATCACCGTGCTGCGCGCGATGTCCCCCGGTGGCGCCCGAAGCGGCGACGAGGGCTTCGACGAACCGGGAGCGTTGTGTGCGATCCAGTCGGCAAGGCAAGGTTTATCTGATCGGTGCGGGCCCGGGCGACGCCGAGCTCCTCACGCTGAAGGCGGTGCGCGCGCTCGGCGAGGCCGAGGTCGCGCTGGTGGACCAGCTCGTCGACCCCGCGGTGCTCGGGCACCTCAAGCCCGGCGCGCAGGTGGTCGAGGTGGGCAAGCGCGGGGGTTGCGCTTCCACGCCGCAGCGCTTCATCGAGGCGAAGATGATCGCGCTCGCGCGGCGCGGCCTCACGGTCGCGCGCGTCAAGGGCGGCGACCCCTTCGTGTTCGGCCGCGGCGGCGAGGAGTGCGAAGCGCTGCGGCGCGCGGGCGTCGACGTCGAGGTGATCGCCGGCATCACCGCCGGCACCGCGGTGCCCGCCGCGCTGGGCATCCCCGTCACGCATCGCGACCACGCGCCCGGCGTGACCTTCATCACCGGCCATCGCCAGGACGGGCGCGAGCACGACTGGGACGCGCTGGTGCGCACGGGCACCACGCTCGTCGTCTACATGGGCGTCGCGCGGCTCGCCGACATCGTCCGCGGGCTCGTCGTCGCGGGGCTGTCCGCCGTCACGCCCGTCGCGGTGATCCAGCACGGCACCTTGCCCGACATGCGTTCGCTCGTGACCTCGCTCGGCGCCGTCGTGGATTCGGTGCGTGCGGCCGGCATCGGCAGCCCGGCGCTGGTCGTGATCGGCGAGGTGGTGCGCTGCGCCACCGCGCTACCGGCAGGCGAGGCGCCGCGACGTGCCGACGCGCCGGCCACGGTCGACGTGCTGCGGCGGGTGGCATGAGCATGGACGGCGACATCCAGGGCGGCGCGGTCCCCGGCGGCGAGGCGAAACCCCGCACCGAGCCGAAGACCGGCGTGCGCGAGCGCATGCGGCTGGTGGTCGTGGGCAACGGCATGGCGGGCGTGCGCACGCTCGAGGAGCTCCTGAAGATCGCCCCCGATCTCTACGACATGACCGTGTTCGGCGCCGAGCCGCATCCCAATTACAACCGCATCCTGCTTTCGCCGGTGCTCGCGGGCGAAAAGCGCTTCGACGACATCGTGCTCAACGACCTCGACTGGTACGCGGGCCACGGCATTCGGCTGCATCTCAATCGCACCGTGGTCAGGATCGACCGCGCGCGCCGGCAGGTGATCGCCGACGACGGCACCGTCGTGCGCTACGACCGCCTGCTCATCGCCACGGGGTCGACGCCTTTCGTGCCGCCCATCCCCGGGCACGACCTGCCGGGCGTGCTCGCCTACCGCGCGATCGAGGACACCGACGCGATGATCGAGGCGGCCAGGGTGCACCGGCACGCGGTGGTGATCGGGGGCGGGCTCCTCGGGCTGGAAGCGGCCAACGGCCTTGCGCGGCGCGGCATGGACGTCACCGTCGTGCACCTCGCCGACTGGCTGATGGAGCGCCAGCTCGACCAGGTCGCGGCGGGGCTGCTGCAGGAGGCGCTCGCGGCACGCGGCATCGGGTTCCGCCTGCGACACGAGACGCGCGAGCTCGTCGCCGGCGAGGCGGGCCGCGTGTCGGCGGTGCGCTTCGGCAACGGCGAATCCATCCCGGCCGAGCTTGTCGTGATGGCCGTGGGCATCCGTCCCAACACCGCGCTCGCGGAATCCGCGGGCCTGCAGTGCAACCGCGGGATCCTGGTCAACGACACCATGCAGACCTTCGACCCGCGCGTCTACGCGGTGGGCGAATGCGTGTCCCACCGCGGCATCGCCTACGGCCTCGTCGCGCCCCTGTTCGAGCAGGCGCGCGTCTGCGCCAACCACCTCGCGGCGCTGGGCTTCGGCCGCTATCGCGGGTCGGTGACCTCGACCAAGCTCAAGGTGACCGGCGTCGACGTGTTTTCCGCCGGCGACTACATGGGCGGCCCCGGCACCGAGACGGTCGTGCTGCACGACGCCAAGGGCAGTGTCTACAAGAAGCTGGTGCTGAAGGACGACCGCATCGTCGGCGGGGTGCTGGTGGGCGACACCAGCGACGGCGGCTGGTACTTCCAGATGCTGCGCGAAGGCCGCGACGTCGCCGAGTGGCGGCACCGGCTGCTGTTCGGGCAGGCCGGCTGCGCGCCGGGCGACGGTGCGGCCGCGGCGAGCGCGGCGAATGCCGCGAGCCTCCCCGACGACGCCGAGATCTGCGGCTGCAACGGCGTGTGCAAGGGCACGATCACCCGTGCGATCGCCACGCAGAAGCTCGGCACGCTCGACGAGGTGCGCCGGCACACCAAGGCGTCGGGCTCTTGCGGATCGTGCACCGGGCTGGTGGAGCAGCTCCTCGCCGCCTCGCTCGGCGGCGCCTACCAGCCGGCCGACGCCGCGCGCAAGCCGGTATGCGCCTGCACCGACCACACGCACGAGGAGGTGCGCGCGGCGATCCGCGACCACAAGCTCCTCGCCATCCCCGAGGCGATGGAGTTCCTCGGCTGGAAGACCCGCGACGGCTGCGCGAGCTGCCGGCCGGCGCTCAACTACTACCTGCTGTGCGCGTGGCCGCACGAGGCCGTCGACGATTCGCAGTCGCGCATGGTCAACGAGCGGGTGCACGCCAACATCCAGAAGGACGGCACGTACTCGGTGGTGCCGCGCATGTACGGTGGCGTGACCTCGCCCGACCAGCTGCGGCGCATCGCCGACGTCGCCGACAAGTACCGCATCAAGACGGTGAAGGTCACCGGCGGCCAGCGCATCGACCTCCTCGGCGTGCGCAAGGAAGACCTGCCGCGCGTCTGGGCCGACCTCGACATGCCCTCGGGCTACGCCTACGCCAAGGCGCTGCGCACGGTGAAGACCTGCGTCGGCTCGGAGTGGTGCCGCTTCGGCGTGCAGGACTCGACCACCATGGGCATCGACCTCGAGCACGCCTTCGACCGGATGTGGACGCCGCACAAGGTGAAGCTCGCCGTGTCGGGCTGCCCGCGCAATTGCGCCGAGGCGGGGATCAAGGACGTCGGCGTCGTCGGCGTCGACTCGGGCTGGGAGATCCACGTCGCCGGCAACGGCGGCATCCGCACCGAGGTGGCGCAGCTCCTGTGCAAGGTCAGGACCCACGACGAGGTGCTCGAGTACGCCGGCGCCTTCCTGCAGCTCTACCGGGAGGAGGCGCGCTATCTCGACCGTACCGTGCACTGGGTGAAGCGCGTGGGCCTCGAGTACGTGAAGTCGCGGGTCGTCGACGACGCCGAAGGCCGCAAGGCGCTGTACGCGCGGCTCCTCGACGCCGTCGCGGATCGCAAGGACCCCTGGGCCGAGCGCAGGGACGGCGCCGGCGCGCGCGAGTTCGCGCCCCTCGCGCCATGAACGGGGACAGCGTGATCGACACCTGGACCGCCGTCGGGCCGCTGGACGCCATCCCGCGGCTCGGTGCGCGCGTGTTCCGCAGCGCGCGGCACGGCGACATCGCCGTGTTCCGCACGGCCGACGATCGCGTGTTCGCGCTGCTCGACCGCTGCCCGCACAAGGGCGGCCCGCTGTCGCAGGGCATGGTGTTCGGCGAGCGTGTCGCCTGCCCGCTGCACGGCTGGACCATCGGCCTTGGCGACGGCGAGGCCGTTGCGCCCGACAAGGGCTGCGCTCGCCGGTTCCCGGCGCGCGTCGAGGCGGGGCAGGTGATGCTGCAGGTCGGGGAGGCGCCATGCGCCGGCAGCAGAGCCTGAAGGTGGTTTCGCAGGGCACGGGAGCGGATGGGCCGGGCACGGATCCGTCACCATCGCCGCCATCGCCTGGGGTCCTGCCATCGCCGGCGGCACGCTTCGCGATCGAGGCGCGGCGGCGCGAGATCGAGGCCGTGCGCCGGCTCGCCGTGCGCGCGGAGCTTGCGAAAGCACTGGGCGAGCTCATCCACGCGCTGCAGCGCGAGCGCGGCGCCTCGTCGATCTACGTCGCCTCCTGCGGCCTGCGCTTCGCCGACACGCGCCGCGCCATGGCGGCCGACTCGCTCGCCGCCGAGTCGCGCGTGCGAGCGCTGTTCGACGCCCAGCAAGCGCCGGAGCAGGGCGCCGGCGCCCGCATGCTGGCCTTGATGGCCTGGGTGACGCTGGGCATGGAAGCGATGCGCGAGCTCCGCGGCCGCATCGAGCGCCGCGCGCTCAGCGCCCACGAGGCCGTGGCGGGGTTCAGCACGTTCATCGCGGGTCCCATCGAGCTCATCGTGCACATGGCCGACGCCGCGCGGCTCCCCGGCGTGTCCAACCTGCTGGTGGCGTTCGTGCACCTGGTGCAGGGCAAGGAGGAGGCGGGGCAGGAACGCGCGGTGGGCGCGCTGCTGTTCGCGTCGACGCAATGCACGGCCGGCCACCAGCAGCGCGTCGTGCACCTGATCGAGGCGCAGGAACGCAACCTCGCGGTGTTCGCGCGCTTCGTCGACGCGCCGCTGCGCGAGCGCTGGCAGGCCGAGCAGCTCGCGGCCAACACTGCACGGCTCGAGCGCCTGCGCCGCGCGCTGTGCACGGCGCGCCCGGGCGCAGCGCTCGAGCCGCGCCAGAGCGACGCCTGGTTCGAGGTCTGCACCGGCCGCATCGACATGCTGTGGGCGCTCGAGCTCGCGCTGGTCGAGCGCCTGCGCGAGGCCTGCGGCGACGAGATCCGCAAGGCCGAGCGCGACCTCGAGGATTCCGAAGGCGTGCTGCGCCGGCTGCGCGAGCACCCGCCCGCGCACTCGCACGCGGTGGAGCGCTTCTTCGACCTGGCGAGCCATCCCGCGCGCGTGCCCGTGGCGGTGCAGGCGGGCGGCGCCAAGGCCGCGTCGCTGCTCGACCTCGTGCACGCCCAGTCGGCGCGCATGGCCGCGATGGAAGGCGAGCTGGTGGTCGCCCGGCGCGCGCTGCAGGACCGCAAGGTGATCGAGCGCGCCAAGGGCGTGCTGATGGCGCGGCTCGGCATGACCGAGGAGGCGGCGTTCCGCGCGCTGCAGAAGACGTCGATGGACCAGAACCGCCGCATGGTCGACGTGGCCGAGGCGGCGTTGTCGCTGCCGGAGCAGGCCTTCGCGCGGCCCGGCGCATTGCAGCAGGACTGAATCGATCGTGGCAGCGGGCTGACGGCGGCTCGAGGCGAAATGCGCGTGGCCCGCGACGAGAGGACCGGGCACGCAACCGAAACATCCGACGCAAAGGAATGCTCGTGGCTTACCTCGCTCCCGCCGAATTCGTCAGCAAGATGGTCGATGCCGGCGAATCCAAGCTCGTCATGTCCACCCGCGACACGCTGATCCGCGCCTACATGGCCGGCGCCCTCCTGACGCTCGCCGCGGCGTTCGCGGTCACCATCACCGCCAACACGGGGAACGCGCTGGCCGGCGCGGTGCTGTTCCCGGTCGGCTTCGTGCTGCTCTACCTGCTGGGCTTCGACCTGCTGACCGGCGTGTTCACGCTGGTGCCGCTGGCCGTCATCGACAAGCGTCCGGGCGCGACCTGGGCCGGCGTCGGCCGCAACTGGGCGCTGGTGTTCGCCGGCAACTTCGCCGGCGCGCTGACAGTGGCGCTGTTCATGGCCATCATCTCGACGTTCGCGTTTTCGGTGCCGCCCGATGCGGTGGGCCAGAAGCTCGGCCACATCGGCGAGGCGCGCACGCTCGGCTACGCGGCGCACGGCGCCGCGGGCATGCTGACGCTGTTCATCCGCGCGGTGATGTGCAACTGGATGGTGTCGACCGGCGTGGTCGCCGCGATGATGTCCACCACGGTACCCGGCAAGGTCATCGGCATGTGGATGCCGATCCTGGTGTTCTTCTACATGGGCTTCGAGCACTCGGTGGTGAACATGTTCCTGTTCCCCAGCGGGCTGATGCTCGGCGGCAACTTCACGCTGCTCGACTACTTCATCTGGAACGAGATCCCGACGGTGATCGGCAACATCGTGGGCGGCCTCACGTTCGTGGGCGCGACGCTGTACGCCACGCACCACCGCACGGCCCCGACGCGCCGCAACGCACCGGTGGCGGCGGTGCAGCGGCGGGCCGCTGCCTGAGCCTCGCATGGACGCCCTGCGCGTCACCCTCGGCCAGCATTCGCAGGCCGGGGGGGAGGGCGGCAACCGCGACTTCCACGGCGCGATCGTCCCCGCGCCTGCCGAGCGCAGCCGCAAGGGCATCGCGCTGGCCATCGCCGACGGCATCGGCTCGAGCCGCGTCAGCCACGTGGCCAGCGCCGCCGCGGTGCGCGGCTTCCTGGAGGACTACTACGCCACCTCGGACACCTGGTCGGTGAGGCGCTCGGCCGAGCGCGTGCTCGCGGCCAGCAACGCCTGGCTGCACGCGCAGAACCAGCGCAGCGACGCGCGCTTCGACAAGGACGCGGGCTACGTCTGCACCTTCAGTGCGCTGGTCCTCAAGGGCCGCGAGGTGCACCTCTTCCACGTCGGCGACTCGCGCATCTACCGCGTGCACCCGCAGGCGCTGGAGCCGCTGACGGACGACCATCGCGTCGTCACCGGACCCGGGCAGCGCTTCCTCGGCCGCGCGCTGGGCGTGAACGCCAGCGTCGAGATCGACTACCGCCGGCTCGACGCCGAGGCCGGCGACGTGTACCTGCTGGCGACCGACGGTGCCTGGGAGACGCTCGATGCGCCGGCCGTGCAGGCCGCGCTCGCGCAGGCGGACGGCGACTTGGCCGCCGCCGCGGGATCGCTGGTCGCCGAGGCGCGCGCCCGCGGCAGCGGCGACGACGCCACCGCGCTCCTGCTGCGCATCGATGCGCTGCCCGAGCCGGACCGGGACCGCCTCCCGCTGCCGCGCCAGGGACTGGCGCTGCCGCCGCCGCTCGCCCCGGGCATGCGCTTCGAGGGCTTCACCGTCGTGCGCACGCTGCACGCCAGCGCGCGCAGCCACGTGCACCTCGCCGTCGACGAGGCCAGCGGCGCGCGGCTCGCGATCAAGACGCCCTCCGTGGACCTCGCGCAGTCCGCCGATGCCCTCGACCGCTTCGTGCTGGAGGAGTGGGTCGCGCGGCGGCTCGACAGCCCGCATGTGCTGCGCGCCGCGCCCGCTGCGCGCCCGCGCGAGCACCTGTACGTCGCGACCGAGTACGTCGAGGGCCAGTCGCTGGCGCAGTGGATGACCGACCACCCGCGGCCCTCGCTCGACGAGGTGCGGCGCATCGTGGTGCAGGTCGCCGCCGGCCTGTCGGCCTTCCACGGCAAGGAGATGCTCCACCAGGACCTGCGGCCGCAGAACGTGATGATCGACGATGCCGGCACCGTGAGGCTCATCGACTTCGCCTCGACCTGGGTGGCGGGGCTCGCCGAGATGGCCGGCGCGGGGCCGGCGCAGGCCATCGCCGGCACGCTGCAGTACACGGCGCCCGAGTACTTCGTCGGCGGCGGCGGAAGCGCGCGCTCCGAGGTGTTCTCGCTGGCGGTGCTCGCCTACCAGATGCTGGCGGGTACATTGCCCTACGGACTGGACGCGGCGCGGCTTCGCACGCGCGCCGACCTGCGGCGCCTGCGTTACGTGGCGCTGCGCGAACGGCGCCCCGAGCTGCCCGCCTGGCTCGACGCCGTGCTGCAAAAGGCGCTCGCCCCCGACCCGGCGCGGCGCCAGGAGGCGGTGAGCGAGCTCGCCCACGACCTCGTGGCGCCGGGGCCCGCGTTCTTCCGCAGGGGCGCGGTGCCGCTGGTCGAGCGGCATCCGCTGCGCTTCTGGCAGGCGAGCACGGCGCTGCTGGCGCTCGCCGTGGCGGCCCTGGTCGGCCGGCTGCTGCTGCGCTGAGCCGGAACCGCGGGGCCCGCCGGCCTCAGGTGATCGAGGCCTTGTAGATGCTGCCGATCGAGGTGTCGAGCGCCTTGTCGAACTCCGCCTGCGACTGCTGCGCCGTGAGGCCTTCGGTCAGCGCGCGCGAGAAGCTCGCGGTCACGCCGTGGTTGCGCGCCAGCATCGCGTTGGCGTCGTCGCGCGAATACCCGCCCGAGAGCGCCACCACGCGCAGCACGTGCGGATGCTTCACGAGGTCGGCGTAGAAGTCGTCGACGCTCGGCAGCGTGAGCTTCAACATCACCTGCTGGCCGGGCCCGAGCTTGTCGAGCTGCTCGACGAGCGCGGCCTTGAGGAGCTTCTCGGCGCCTGCCTTGTCGGCGGCGTGGATGTCGACCTCGGGCTCGACGATGGGCACGAGGCCCGCCGCCAGGATCTCTCTCGCCACCGCGAACTGCTGGTCGACGACGTCGTGCACCCCCTTGGGGTTGGCGCTCTTGATCACCGAGCGCATCTTGGTGCCGAAGATGCCCTTGGCCTTGGCGCGTTCGAGCAGCGCCCCGAGCCCCGGGTTGGGCTTCATCATCTGCGCGCCGTCCGCCTCGTCGGCGAGGCCCTTGTCGATCTTGAGGAACGGCACGACCTGCTTCACCGACCACAGGTAGTCGGCGGTGCCGCGGCCCTGCACGTCGCGGTCCATGGTGTGCTCGAACAGGATCGCCCCGAGGATGCGGTCGCCGTTGAACGACGGGCTCGACACGATCCGCGAGCGCATGGCGTGCACGAGGTCGAACATCTGCGCGTCCCCGGAGTAGGTCTCGGGCTTGACGCCGTAGAGCGAGAGGGCCTTGGGCGTGCTGCCGCCGGACTGGTCGAGGGCGGCGATGAAGCCTTGGGCGGAGCGGATCTTGGCGAGCTGTTGCGTGTTCATGGGGGCGCGATTCGGGGTCGGGTGACGGACGGTGGGCGAAGCCGCCAGTTTAACCAATCGCGGGAAGCAAGCCGTCATCCCCGCGAAAGCGGGGACCCGTGAGGATACGACCGGATTCCCGCTTCCGCGGGAATGACGGGGTGGCGCGGCGCCTCGCGCGTCGCGGCTATCTCGGCGTGAGCCGATACAGGTCGCCGGGCCTCGCGTCTTCCAGCATCCACAGCGAGCCGTCGGGCCCTTCCTCGATGTCGCGCACGCGCTTGCCGACGTCCCAGCGCTGCACCACCTTCGCGCCGCCGTTGCCGTCGAAGGTGATGCGGTCGACGACGTTGCTGACCAGGCCGCCGACCAGGGCGTTTCCCTTCCATTCCGGGAACAGGTCGCCCTTGTAGAACATGAGGTTGCCCGGCGCGATCACGGGGTCCCAATAGACGACGGGCTTGGCGAGGTCGGGCCGCGTGTCGGGGCTCGGGATCGGCACGCCGTTGTAGTTGCGGCCGTAGTTCACCAGCGGCCAGCCGTAGTTCTTGCCGGGCTCGATCAGGTTCAACTCGTCGCCGCCGCGCGGGCCATGCTCGAGCTCCCACAGCCGGCCATCCGGCGCGAACGCGAGGCCGTAGGGCGTGCGGTGGCCGATGGTCCAGGTTTCCGCCGGCGTGAGGTTGGGTGTGGTGAACGTGTAGGTGCTGACCACCGGCGCGGTCCTGGCCGCCTCGGTGTCGCGCGGAGGATCGATCAAGGGAATGGACGCGGCACCGACCTTGCCCTCCATCGGATTGCCGGGCGCGGGCTTGCCGTCCAGCGTGAGCCTGAGGATTTTTCCCACCGGCTGGCTGGGATCCTGGGCCGGCGTCATGCGCTGCCTGTCGCCCACCGTCAGGAAGAGGTACTTGCCGTCCGGTGAAAAGGCGACCTGGCCGCCGGGCTGTCCGCCTTTGCCGGAAGGCCGCTGGCGCCACAGGACCTCGAGCGCATCGAGCGCCGCATGCTCGCCGTCCAGCGCGAGCCTCGCGCGGGCGAGCACCAGGGCCCCGCCGTAATCGCCCGGTTCGACGTAGGTGAGGTAAATGCCATGGTCGGTGGCGTAGCGGGGCGAGAGAAAGACGCCCAGCATGCCGTTCTGCCCCTGGTAGAACACCGGCGGCACGCCCTTGACTTCGGTCTTTTCGCCTCGCTGCGTGACGAGCTGGAGCCGGCCCACCTTTTCGGTGACGAGCATGCGTCCGTCGGGCAGGAAGGCGATGCGCCAGGGGTAGTCGAAGCTTGCCACCCACGACATCTTGAAGGGCAGGTGGGGATCGAGCGGGTGTTCGCCTGCATTCACCTGCGCAAGGGCCGCGCTCGATACGAGGGCCGGGAGGCAAACCGCGATCGACAGCGTTCGCAGGCGCATGGTTCTCGTTGGTCAGCCCGCGGACCCGGAAGTTTCGAAAGGGGGGAAATCTTACCTCGCCGGACGACCGTCGTTTATAGTCTGCACCGCGCAGGGCATCGGCGACCAGCACGGGGTCCCGATGCCCGCAACGGGGAGGCTTGCGATGGTGGACGAAAAGATCCAGGTGCGTGTCACCGCGACAGGGCAGACGCTCGACGTGGTCGTCTTCAACAAGCGGCTCGACACGATCACGGTCGTGATCGGAGAGGGCGTGCACAACGTCCGCGTGGACCTGACGCCGACGCCGAACGGCACCGCCTATGCCGGCAAGGCGCTGGGGCGCGAGATCGTCTACGAGCGCAGTCGCGAGCAGGTCAAGGCAGACCTCGTGCGTGCGGCGGGGTTTCGCGACTTCAAGCGCTGAGCTTGGCGCGTGCGCACTTCCTCAGCGCGTGCGCACTTCCTTCGGCAACAGCATCGTGACGATGCCCAGCAGCGGCAGGAACGCGATGGTCTGGTACACGAAGTCGATGCTGGTGCGGTCGGCGAGGATGCCCAGCAGCGCGGCGCCGAGCCCGCCCATGCCGAAGGCGAAGCCGAAGAACAGGCCGGACACCATGCCCACCTTGCCGGGGATCAATTCCTGCGCGTAGACCAGGATCGCCGAGAAGGCCGACGACAGGATCAGGCCGATGATGACGGTGAGGGTGGTGGTCCAGAAGAGGTCGGCGTGCGGCAGGAGCAGCGCGAACGGCGCCACGCCGAGGATCGAAAACCAGATCACGGGCTTGCGGCCGATGCGATCACCCAGCGGGCCTCCCGCCACCGTGCCGACGGCCGAGGCCAGCAGGAAGACGAAGAGGTGGAGCTGCGCGCTTTGCACCGAGACGCCGAAGCGCTCGATCAGGTAGAAGGTGTAGAAGCTGCTCAATCCCGCCACGTAGAAGTACTTGGAGAAGATCAGCACCAGCAGCACGGCCACCGCGCCCACGACGACGCGGTTGGAGTAGGGTGCCACGACCGCCACGCGCTTGCGGCCGCCGCCCGCGACGTGATGCGTGGCATACCACCGGCTCACCTGGCTGAGGAGCCCGATGCCGAGCAGGGCGCCCAGGCCGAACCAGGCCACGCTGTGCTGGCCGAAGGGCACGATCACCGCGGCGGCGAGCAGCGGCCCGATGGCCGTGCCCACGTTGCCCCCCACCTGGAACACCGACTGCGCGAAGCCATGCTGGCCGCCGGAGGCGAGCCGCGCGATGCGCGACGACTCGGGATGGAAGATGGACGAGCCTACGCCGACGAAGGCCGCGGCCAGCAGCACGATGCCGAAGCTCGGCGCGAAGGCGAGCAGCAGCATGCCGGTGAGGGTGGACATCATGCCGAAGGGCAGCGAGTAGGGCATCGGCCGGCGGTCGGTCGCGAGGCCGATCAACGGCTGCAGCAGCGAGGCCGTGAGCTGGTAGGTCAGCGTGATGAGCCCGATCTGCGCAAAGCTCAGCGCAAAGTCGCCCTTGAGGATCGGGTACATCGCCAGGATCAGCGACTGCGTCATGTCGTTGATCATGTGCGAGGTGCTGAGGGCACCCAGGATGGCGAAGGCGGGCTTGGCCTTCGGGGACGTGGCGGGGAGGGCGCTTGCGTCGGCGGCGGCGGTGCCAGCTTGGGCAAGCGTCGCGGCGGGCGGAGGAGTCATCGGGATCCGGCGGTATCGGTTCGTGTCAAGCCGCCATGATAAGGCTTGTGCGGAAATGACGGTATCGCAGGAAGCGCTGCGGCACCTCGAGGACATCGAGATGCCGCGGCGCGATCGAGGGGCGGCGCCTTCGGCCGCTTCTCAGCAGATGACCGTCACGAAGAAGTCCCTGTCGGCCAGCACACCCGTCTTGTCGTAGATCTGCAGAAAGACGCCATTGTTGTTGCCGGACCGTCGCGTGATACCGATTTGCCCGGGGGTCGCACCTCCGATGTCTCCCTCGCCCACGGTCGCCGAATAGCCGCAGCTGCGGATGTCACGGTCGAAAATCACCTCGTAGGCGCCTGGGCTGAAGCGTTGCGACGACGTGAGGTGGGTGCCCCGATTGATCGTGCCATCGCTGCGGATCGACGCGAAGAACTGCTTGTCCACGGCGGTCGCCAGCCGACCCATGAAGGCGGCCATCTGCAGGCGCGTGACGGCGTCGACGGGGCAATAGAGGCGGTGGGTCGAGTCGATGGTGACGCAGCCCCCGGTGATGCCTTGCTGTGCCATGAACGTCACGTACGCGCAGAAAGGATCACTGGCGTCGACGTCGTTGAACACGTAAGGTGCAGCGCCCGGGCATCCCGCGGCCCGTACCGGTCCGGCCATGGCCACGAAAAGAACGGCGGCGATCAAGATCAGCTTGCGCATCGGTGCATCTCTCCCTTGGTTGGTGTGTGCATGCCTGGTCAGGCCTGCAGTTTCGAGCAAGGGGGCGTGCACCAGACCTCACGCAACGACGTAGACGACAAGGCCGCTGCCGACCCCCCGCGGCGGCGAGTATGCGTTGGATTGCCGCGGGAAGTCGAGCGTGTTGCGCGCCGAACCACGCGCGCGTGCCGCTGGCGGAGGGTTCCCGGCAGGAGCATGCGCTCCCGCCGGGGGGGGCGATCAGGTCTTGACGTCCGCCGCGCCGGAGATGAGCGTCGAGAGCTTCGCCGTCTCGCGCGTGTAGGGCACGACCAGCTTGGCGAATTCGCGCTGCGAGGTGAGGACCTTGTGGAAGAACTCGTTCTTGTCCTCGAAGCGCTTGAGCACTGTCCTCGCCGCCTTGATGAAGGCGGGCGCATAGTCCTGCGGCGCCGGGAATATGGTGACGCCGTGCTTCCCGGTGAGCTCCTGGATCGCCCTGGAATTCGCCTCGATGTAATACAGCAGCGACCTCATCAGCGAGGCGTTGACGGCGGTCTCGACCATCGCCTGCAGGTCGGGCGGGAGCGAGCGCCACTTCTCGCCGTTGAAGAACACGTCGGCGATCCCGATCGCCTGGTGCAGGCCCTGCAGCGAGTAGTACTTGAAGACGTCGTAGAGCCCGACCTTGAGGTCATTGGAGGGATTGATCCACTCGATGGCATCGACGATGCCCTTCTGCGCGGCGGGGATCAGTTCCTGTCCGGGCATGTTGACCGGCACCCCGCCCATTTCGCGGATGGTGTCGGTGGCGAGCCCCGACGAGATGCGGTAGCGCAGCTTGAGCAGCTCGTTCACCGACTGGATCGGCTTGTGGAACCAGCCCAAGGTCTCCGGACCGTCGCATTCGTACAGGAACGGCATGACGTCCGCCTTGAGGACCTTGGTGTACAGCTCGACGTAGAGTGCGCGGCCACCTCCGTGCATGTACCAGGCGAGCTGCCCCATCTGGTCGAGGCCGCTGCCGGAGCCCCCGAGCGGCGCGCCGAACAGGCCCGCGGCCGGATTCTTGCCGAAGGCATAGTCCGACCACCATTGCCCGGCTTCCACGACCCCCTTGTTCACTGCGTCGAGGGTCTCGAAGGGGTTGACGATGGCGCCGCTCGCCAGAACATCGATCTTCAGGCGCCCCGACGACATGCGAAAGATGTCGTCCGAGAACTTGTTGAGAAGGTCGATGTTCGGCGTACCGGCCGGATTGGAGCTTTGCAGCTTCCAATGGAACTCCTTGGGCTGGGCCCGCGCGATCATGGGGGCGGTCGCAGCGCCCGCTGCGAGCCCCGCGCCGGTCAGGAAGTTTCTCCGCTTCATAGAACCTCCGCTTTGCTGGGTTGAGTTTCCGTTCCCTAGTTGGCCCCGAACATTGCATTCGGCAGCACTAAGACGATTTTTGGGAAGAAGTACAGGATCACGACGGCGACCCACTGCAGGGCCATGAAGGGAAGCATCCCCTTGTAGATGTCCAGCAGCTCCCACTTGGGCATCACGCCCTTGAGGTAGTACGCCGAGAGGGCCACGGGCGGGGACAGCCAGCAGGTCTGCAGCGTCACGGCGACCAGGATGCTGAACCAGACCATGTCGACGTGGATGGCCTGCAGGATCGGCACGAAGATCGGGATGATGATGACGACGATCGGCACCCACTCCAGCGGCCAGCCGAGGATGAAGCACACGACCAGGATCGCGAAGATCATCAATTGCCCCGGGACGTGCCAGGAGAGCAGGGTCTCGGCGATGTACTGGGGCGTGCCGAGCGCCGAAAAGACCGAGCCCATGAACGTCGAGGCCGCGAGCAGGATCATCACCATGCTCGTGGTGTAGGCGGTGCGGAACGTCGCGTCCTTGACCACCGCCCAGGTGAGCTTGCGGTGCCCCGCCGTGACGATGAGGGCGCCCACGCAACCGAGCGCGGCACCTTCGGTGGGGGTGGCCCATCCGGTGGTGATGGACCCCAGCGTCATGAGGATGAGCGTGAGCGGCGGGATCAGGCCGAGCATCAGCTCGCGCAGGAGGTAGGCGCGGCCGACATCCAGCTCTTCCGCGCTCAGCGCGGGCCCGAGCTTCGGGTTGCGCCACACGCGATACATCGTGTAGCAGACGTACAACCCGGCGAGCAGCAGCCCGGGCAGCAGCGCCGCGGCGAAAAGGCGCGCGACCGACACCTGCAGCACCGGCCCCATGACCACCAGCATCACGCTGGGCGGGATGAGGATGCCGAGCGTGCCTCCCGCGCAGATCGTCCCGGCGCACAGCGACGTGTCGTAGCGCGCCTTGAGCATCACCGGCGCCGCCATCAGCGCCATGATGGTGACCGAGGCGCCGACGATGCCGGTGGCCGCGGCGAACAGCGTGGCGGTGAGGATGGTCGCGAGGTAGAGCGAGCCGTTCATCCTCCCGCACAGGAGCTGCACGGCCCGGAACAGGCGGTTCATCAACCCCGCACTCTCGAGGACGTATCCCATGAACGTGAACATGGCCACGGCACCGAGCACGGTGTCGTTCATCGTGCCCCAGACCTGGTAGGTCATGAGGTAGAACACGCGATCGCCCATGCCGATGTATCCGAAGACCATCGCCAGGAAGATCAGCGTGAACGAGATCGGGAACCCGCTGAGGATGACGACGAACAGCAACCCCAGCAGGACCAGGCCCAGCACCTCGTGGCTCATGGGAGCCTCCGGTCGCGCCGCGGCATGTCAGGTGAGCTCACTGGGGGCCTCCACGTGGCGGTAGTCGATCCCGGTGCGCAGGGTCTTGAAGCATTTCAATACCTCGGAGAAACCCTGGATCAGGATCAGTGCCGAGCTCACGGGGATCACTGTCTTGAACCAGTACGCGGGAGGCCGCCAGGTGGTCAGCATGGATTCCTGGAGCTCCCATGACTCGGCTGCGAAGTTCCAGCTCAGCCAGGTGAACATGAGCATCCCCGGGATGAAGAAGATGATGTATTGGACGAGGTCCATGATCACCTGCGTCCTGAGCGACCAGCCCTGCGAGATGAAGTCCGTGCGGATGTGCTTCTGCAGGTAGAGCGTGTAGGCGCCGGCGATGAAGAAGTGGGTGCCGTAGCAGATGGTCGCGATGTCGGTCGCCCAGACCGTCGGCTGGTACACCTTGCGGATCACGACCTCGAATGCGAGGACGAGGAACATGGGGAAGATCAGCCAGGCGACCGTCTTGCCCGACCAGATGCTGAGCTGGTCGATGGCATCGGTCACGCGGTCGAGCGTCGTTCGTCGTTCGTCCATGGCCTAGCTCCGGGTACCGATGAAGTTCTTGCCGCGCACGCCGTCGAGGGCGCGGCGGACCATCGCGGTCGAGTCCGCGTCGTCCACGCCGTAGGCCGCGAAGTCGGTGTGCACTCCGAGCCCGGCGAGGAAGGCCGCGAGGCGGCGCGGCGCGCCCTCGAGGTCGTTGTCGAAGACCTGCGCGAGCACGGCGTCGCGCCCGGGGTCCGTGCCGAGCGCGCGCTCGAGCACCATGGGCAAGGTGAACGAGCACGCGATGCCGTGGGGAAGCCCGAAGCGCAGCGTCATCTCGTAGGAAATCGAATGGGCGAGGGCGGTCTTGGTGTTGGAGAAGGCCAGCCCGGCGTTCAGCGCAGCCAGCGCCATCTCCGAGCGCAACGACCGGTCGCCGGGCGAGCGCATCAGCGCCGGCAGCGTCGAAAGTACCGCGCGAGCAGCCACGACGGCATAGTTGTCGGAGATCGGGTTCGCATTGAGGTTCCAGATCGCTTCCAGCGAGTGGGAGAGCGCGTCCAGGCCGCTGTGCAACGTCACCGCGGCGGGAAGCGTCAGCATCAACCCGGGGTCGATGATGGCGTGGGCGGGCCAGGTCTCGGGCAGGTGCAGCGAGTGCTTCTTGTTGGCGCCATGTTCCCAGATGGTGGCCCACGGCGTGACCTCGCTGCCGGTGCCTGCGGTGGTGGGAATGGCGATGAGCGATTTGGTGCGCTGCGGTGTGAAGCGGGCGCCCTGCGCGAGCGACGCGAGCAGCTCGTCGAACCGACCGCTCGCGGTCCCGACCATCAATGCCTTGGCGGTGTCGATGGTGCTCCCGCCGCCCACCGCGACGATCGCCTCGCAGGCGGCATAGTCGCGCCAGAAGCGCTCGTACATCGGCGCGAGGACGCTCACGTCGGGATTGGGCTGGGACCCGGCCTCGATCCCCGCGAAGCCGGAGCCGAGGATCGCGCGCACCCGCCCGACCAGGCCGATCGACTCGGCCTCAGGGAACGTCACGACCACCGCGCGGGACCCGCCGAGGATGCCGGGCAATTCGTCGATGGTGTCTTCACCGAACGTGATCGCGACCGGGTTGTGATAGCGAAACGACATGCCGCTGCTTTCCCCCTCGGGCTCGAACGCTGGCCCGTTCCAGCCGGCACCCCGGCTTTTGGTTGACCGCAGTATCTTGGCGTCGATACTATTCAGCAAATACTTTTTTTTGCATCAATCCATTCAGAAAAGCTATTCACCAATTCCACAGCTCCCATGCGCCTTACGCAATTGAGGTCCTTTCATGCGGTCGCTGCCGCGGGCAGCTTCACGGGTGCCGCGAAGCTGTTGCACATCAGCCAGCCGACGGTCACGACGCAGGTGCGCCTGCTCGAAGACGCGTATGGGGTGCAGCTCTTCCACCGCCACGGGCACACGGTGAAGCTGACGTTGCTCGGTGAAACGCTGTACCAGACCTCGAAGAAGATCTTCGCGCTCGAGAGCGACGCGCAATTGATGCTCAAGGACTCGGGGGAGCTCAAGTCGGGGCATTTGCACGTCGGCGCGGTGGGCCCGTTCCACGTGACCAAGATGCTCGCGCGGTTCAACCAGCGCTTCCCCGACATCGGCGTCTCGGTGCGGGTCGGGAACTCGGCGTCGGTGCTACGCGCGCTCGTCGACTACCGGACCGAAGTGGCGGTGCTGGCGCAGCTCACCGAGGACCCGCGATTCCACTCGGTCCCCTACAGCCGGCACCCGATCGTCGTGTTCACCCACGTGAGCCACCGATTCGCCAAGCGGAGCTCGATACGCATCCACGAGCTGGAGGGCGAACCCATGATCCTGCGCGAGGAAGGCTCGACGACGCGCAAGGCGCTGGGCGACGCGCTCAAGAAGGCCGGCGTCAAGCCGCGCATCCTCATGGAGATCGGCAGCCGCGAGGCCATCCGCGAGGCCGTGATCATGGGCGTGGGCATCGGCGTGGTGTCCGAGATCGAGTACGTCGCGGACCCCGCGATCCGCATGGTCCGGATCAGCGATGCCAGGATGTTCACGCACGCCCATGTGGTGTGCCTGGAAGAGCGGCGCGGCGCGCGCTTGGTCAAGGCATTCCTGGACATCGCGGACGAACTGCGGGCAGGGCTCCCGCGAGGCACAAGCCGGGATCGCCGGCGAGGCGGCTAGGCTTTCATCGTCGAGATTGGGAAGCCAGTGCCGCCGCCAGCGCGCGAAACGCGCCGCGCGCCCGCAGCGATCGCATCGCGAAGCTGCGCTCCTGCGGCAGCGCCTTCGCGCGCAGCATGGCGGCCAGCGCGTCGCGTTCGGCGTCGCCGGCGATCGCGAGGCCTTCGAAGATGGGGGCGAGCGCCTGGAACCCATTGCGCTCGAGCGGGCTCCAGTGCGCCAGGTCGACGATGCCGAGCTCGCGCGCCAACGCGCCTGCCGCGTCGGGATCGAGGGCGAGCCTGCGCGCCGCCCGCGCGCCGGCTCGCGCGATCAGCGATTCGTCGAAGAAGTCCTGCGGGTCGTAACCCGACAGGTCGAGGTGCAGGTCGCAGGATGCGAGCGCGCGCAGCGTGCGCGCTTCCGAGCGATAGCGACGATCGGCGGCAAGGCGCCTGGCCTCGCGTGCGGCTTGCGCCGCCACCGCCGGGTTCGAGGGCCGGAATCCAAGCCGATGGTAGAACCAGAACGCGCCGCTGCGGATCGCCTCCGCATTGCCCGCGCCGAACTGGTAGGCATTGATGACGATGCGCGTGCTGCCGTAGAGCGTGTGGAACGCGCGCAGCATCTGCGTCCAGAGAAAGGCTGCTTCGCTTCCCCGGAACGGATCGAAGATGTTGATGCCCGTGTTGGCCTGGCGGAACAGTGGCGTGACGCCTCCGTAACCGATGGGGATGCCGTTGGCGAGCAGCAGGTACCCCGTGTTCGTCTCCAGGCCCAGGCGACGCTCGCGCGCGATCCCGATGACGGCGAGCGCGACACCGCAGCCCAGGTCGCACCACCACACCTCGTCGAGGTTGGGCCAGGTGATCGCATCGACTTCGCGGCATCGCACCGCGAGCGCTGCACGTGCGCAGTCGACGAGGCGTGAGGCGTCGCGACGCGACAGGAGTTCGACGGCCGGCAGCGGCGCCTCGATGGCGGCGACCGTGTCGCCCGCGGGCCGTCGCAGCCCCGCACGGACGACGGGTACTGCGACCGCGAGCGCGTTGCGGGTGACGCTCCGGCGCGAGTCGCCGAGGTTCCATGCGATGGGCACCTCCGCCGCGTCCCAGGCGTCGGCCGCACGCGGGTCGTCGGTGAGCCAGCGAAAGTCGCTGGTCGCGGTCGCCGGACGTGCCAACGCCACGAACTCGCGCGTGCCGTACTCGCCGCTCTCGAACGACTCGCGCGCCGCCGGTGCGAGCCGCCGGCTGGCGACAACGTCCAGCGAGGCCTCGTCCTCGACCTGCGCCCAGTCGATCTCCGCAGCCTCCGTACGAGCGATCAGGCGCGCGACGGGAAAGGGGTAGCTGTGCCGGGTGGTCGAGCCCGCGATGCCGCTGTCGTCGGCCAGCCTGCGCTCCTTGCGGGGGAGCTCGCCCATGCGCTGCGACATGCCACGCAGCATGCCGCGCGCCTGCCGACGTGCCGCGAGTGACGCGGGGAAGGCCGCGATGAAGAGAAGGTCGTCGTGGAGCCGCGCGAGATGCGCCCGCTTGCGCAGGCGCAGATGCGCGAATTCCTGCAGCAGCACGCGCAACTCGCGCGTGGACTCCGCGGTGTACGCGTTGCGCAGGCGGTGCAGCCTTGCAAGCAAGGCCGGAACCCGCTTCGCAGGATCGAGGTGGGCGAGGCGCGTCACGCGATGGCCTGCGTCGCCGACAAGGTCTCCGCCCGGTTCGACAGCACTGTCGTTCCCCACGACAATTTCGCAGCCCGGAGTCTAGCGCATGGAACGGCCTTCCCAGGCTTTCGCAAATGCGCCTCCCCGGTGATCATTCACGGGCAGGAATGATCGTGATAGTTTCCCGTCGTCAGGTCGCGCAGGCGGGCCGCATCGGATGTCCCGCAAACCCATAGGGAGTCGATCATGAACGCAACAACGCGCTGGATGCTCACGCTGGCGGTCGCCGGCGGGATGCTGGTGTCGACGGTGAACGCGCAGCAATACGCTTACCCCGCGAAAGGACAATCCGCGGAGCAGCAGAAGAAGGACGAAGCCGAATGCGGCAAATGGGCGACCGGGCAGACCGGCTACGATCCCGCGAACCCGCCCAAGCAGGCCGCGGCCCCGGCGCCCAAGACCACGGCGACGGGTACCACGCCCGGCGCCGGCGTGCGCGGCGCTGCCCGCGGTGCCGTAGTGGGCGAGATTGTCGGTGACGACGCGGGAGCCGGTGCCGCGGCGGGGGCAGCCGCTGCCCGCGGGCAGAGCCGCCGGCAGAACAAGGCCCAGCAGCAGCAAGCCGCCGCGGGCCAGCAGCAGGCGCAGTCGTCGGCCAACGCGTCGTGGGCCAAGGCGCGCGGCGCCTGCCTCGAAGGCAAGGGCTATACGGTCAAGTAGTATCCTGCATCGTCGAATCCGTCCTCGTCGAACCGTCATTCCCGGACCGAACTCATCCCCGGACCGAACTCATCCCCGGACCGAACTCATCCCCGGACCGAACTCATCCCCGGACTGAACTGTCATCCCCGCGAAAGCGGGGATCCTCACCCCCACCAAGGAGCTCACCCATGGGCATCATCTGGACGATCATCATCGGGTTCATCGCAGGCGTCATCGCCAAGTTCATCATGCCGGGCGACAAGAACGAGCCCAGCGGTTTCGTGATGACGGCGATCCTCGGCATCGTCGGCGCGTTCGTCGCGAGCTACCTCGGGCAGGCGATGGGGTGGTATGCGCCGGGCGAGGGGGCAGGGCTGATCGGCGCCGTCGTCGGCGCGATCGTCGTGCTGTTCGTGTGGGGCTTGATCGCCAAGCGCAAGACCTGAGCACGATCGGCCGACGCGTGTCGCGGCCCTCGCCGGACCGCGCCTTCACCGGGCCGCACTTTCATCGGACTGCAACAAGGAGAACTCGATGAGCAATCGTGGAATGCCATCCCTGGTGGCGCTGCTGGGGCTGCTCGCCGTGGCGGGCTACCAGAATCGCGACAAGATCTCGGAGATGCTCGGCAAGCAGGGTGCGGGCGGCTCGCTGCCGCCGGGCGCCGGTGCCGGTACCGCGGCTGGTAGCGCAGGTGCCGGAAGCGCAGCTGCCGCCGGCGCCGACTCCGGCGTGCTCGGCAAGCTGGGCGGCCTGCTCGGTGGCGCGAGCGCCGGCAGCTGGCTGAGCGGGGGCCTCGGCGAGCTGGTCGACCATTTCCGCCAGAACGGCCACGGCGAGACCGCGGACTCGTGGGTCGGCCACGGGCCGAACCAGGACATGAATCACGGCCAGCTCGCGCAGGCGCTCGGTCCCGACGTGCTCAAGACCTTGTCCGAGCACACGGGGCTTTCCACCGACGAGCTCCTGGCGCGGCTCACGCGGGAATTGCCCGCGGCGGTGAACAGCTTTACACCCGACGGGCGCTTGCCGACGAGTGCGGAGGCTTCGCGGCTGGTGTGACCTCGCCCACCGGCACCGCCACCTTCCTGTTCACCGAGGGAGGGCGCAGAGCCATGCTCGAAGACCGTTATGGGCTGCCGCTGTCGACGTCGTCGCAGGCTGCGCGCGACGCCTACGTCTTGGCTGCGGACTGCATTCTCTCCGCCGTGGACGGCGCTCAGGCGCACCTTGCACGCGCGCTCGAAATCGATCCGGATTTCGCGCTTGCACACATCGCCCACGCCCGGGCGATGATCTTGGTGGCGCAGGTGCCGCAAGCACGCGCCGCCGCGGCCAAGGCCCGCCAATGCGCGACACGTGCGACGGCGCGCGAGCAGAGCCACGTCAACGCCATCGCGCTCGCCATCGAAGGCAGGGCCCCGGATGCGCTCGCCGCCACGCGCGACCATGTGGCGCGGTACCCGCGCGACGCGATGGCGCTGGCACCCGCGACAGGCGTGTTCGGCCTGGTCGGCTTCTCGGGCCACCCGCAGCGCGAGGAAGAACTCTACGAACTGTTGCGCGGACTCGCCCCGCATTACGGCAGCGACTGGTGGTTCCTCGCGGTGCTCGCGTTCGACGCCTGCGAGAGCGGACGAATCGACGAGGCGTGGGAGCTGATCGAGCGGAGCCTCGCCGGCAATCCGCGCAATGCGAACGGTGCGCACTTCCGCGTGCACGTGCTCTACGAAAAGGGCAAGCCGGAAGAAGCTTCGCGCTACCTCGAGCGCTGGATGCCGGACTACGCCAAGGCAGGCGTGCTCCACTGCCATATCTCGTGGCACGCCACGCTGCTCGCGCTCGACCTCGGAGAGCTCGCGCGGGCATGGGAGATTTATGCCGCGGACGTCCATCCCGGCGGCGCCTGGGGGCCACCGCTGAACGTGGCCACCGATGCGCCCGCCTTCCTGTGGCGATCGGAATTGGCCGGCCAACCGCGACGGCCGGAACTGTGGTGCGACGTCCATCGGTTCGTGGGCGAATCGTTTCCGCAGGTTGGCGTCGCCTTTGCCGACGTCCACCGTGCCGTGGCCTGCGCCGCAACCGGTGATGCCGCCGGGCTCGAGCGGCTCGTCACCGAGCTGCGGGAGCGCTTGGCAGCCGGCAAGCAGCCGGCGGGCGAGGTGGTCGTGACGCTCGCCGAGGCGTTCGGCGCCTTCGCGCGAAGCGACTGGGAGGGTGCGATCGCGTTACTCGAGCGGGCGCTGCCGCAGACGGTGCGCATCGGCGGTAGCCGGGCGCAGCGGGACCTCGTCGATCACACGCTGGTCGCCGCGTACCTCAAGGCGGGCAGGGCCGAGGAAGCGCGCCGGATGATCGCGCGGCGGGTGGAGCGCAGGGCGGTGGTGAATGTGTCCGGATTCGGGAATCTTCGAATGATGTGAGACGGCGCAGGCCCGGCTGCGCGGCCGGAGGCGCGTTTTCCCCGTCATGCGCGACAATGACGCCATGATCGATATCGATCCCGACGACATCGAGTGGTCCGCGATCAAGGCCCAAGGCGCCGGTGGGCAGAACGTCAACAAGGTGTCGACCGCCTTGCACCTGCGCTTCGACGTGCGGGCGTCGTCGTTGCCGAGCGAGGTGAAGGAGCGCCTCCTGCAGAGTCGCGACCAGCGCATCTCGGGCGAAGGCGTCGTTATCATCAAGGCGCAGCGATACCGCAGCCAGGAACGGAACCGCGAGGATGCGCTTGCGCGGCTGCACGAGATCGTCGATGTGGCGGCTTCGGTGGCGCCGCAGCGCCGACCTACGCGTCCCACGCGCGCGTCCCAGCGGCGACGCGTCGACGCCAAGGTGCGGCATGGGCAGACCAAGGCGGACCGGCGGAAGCCGGTGTCCTAGGTCATTGCCCGATCCGCGTGCGCATCACCTTCTTGTCGTATTCGGCTTCGTCGGCCTGGGTGATCTCAACCCCGTCGGACGCGTAGACGCGGCCGCCCGTGCTGCGGCACGCGTTGCGCGCACTTTGACACGGGCCCATCTCCGTATGACGACGGCACAGGTCGGCAACCTTTTCCTGCAGCTCGATCGGCCGGATCGTTCGATTCGTTCCACTTCCGCTGACGCAAACGTAGACCGCACCGGCGGGAATCAGGCTGGCCTCGAGCTTCTCGGCGGTCGCCGGCCCACTGATCGCCGTCACGAGGCCGAGCGCCGACACCCAGGGCATCGGGCAAAAATTGGATTTCATGGCATTGGCCTTGGTGGGTTGTTCACTCCGCCACATCCCGAATGACCGCCAAGAGCTCGCGGGACATGCGCTCGTCGATTTCCGCGGCGTGCTGCAGCTGCACCGGGTAGCGCACGAGCGCCTCGACGGCCGTGGCGGAAAAGCGCAGGTGAACCTGCGCCTCCGCTCGCGCGTCGGCCTCGGGTCGCAACGACGTCGTCTTCTGGATCTCCCGGGTCTGGCGGGCCATGTCTTCGCTGTACGCGCCCAGCACGCGATTGGCCGCGCTCAGAAGCTTTTCCTTGATCACGGCGGCATCGGCTTTGGAAGGGAGCGTGAGCGTGATGTCGTGCCACGCCAGGTTGACCCCGGGGATCTGCTTGAAGATGCCGGTCGAGGCCTGGAACACGATCGAGTTCGCGAACGCGACCACGCGGCCGGTGGGACCCGGAGGGGCTTGCCCAGCGAGCTCCATCAAGTGCATTCGCACGAGGCCGAGGTCGATGACTTCGCCGGTCACGGTGCCGATCTGCACGCGGTCCCCCACCCGGATACCGTACTTCCCGATCAGAAAGAAGTAGCCGACGATGGAGACGAGCACGCTCTGCATGGCGACGGCGATGCCTGCCGTGATCAGGCCGGCAAAGGTTGCAAGCGATCCCAGGTCGGTGGCGAACGTGAAGCCGAGAATCGCCACGACCAGCGCCCAGAAGACAATCCTGCGCACCAGCAACATCTGGTAGCGTCGGTGCGGCTCGTGCACGTAGCGAAGGACGCCGCGTCGCCAGGCTTCCGTGGCCAAGAACACGGTCGCCAGCAGCGCCAGCAATATCGCGAGGCGCACGCCCAGCGACTTCAGCGCATCGACGTACTGGGTCTTGGCGTTGTCGCGCCAGCCGTCCAGGTTGCGCCGATACTGTTCCAGCAGCACGCCTTCCTGGCTCAGCGGGACCAGAATCGACGCCGTTTGCTTGAAGAGCCAGGCGACGGTATCGATCTGGTCGCGAACGCCTTTCAGGTCCTGGCCGGTCGACGCATCCGCCTGCAGCGCGAGTGCATCGCCCCGGGCCGTGAGCGCCTTGATCCGCTCCTCCGGCGGTGTGCGGATCTTCTTGAACGTGTCCTGCAAGGCGGCCGTGCGGCGATCCACCGCATCGATGGTGTGCAGCTTGTCCCGCAGCCGAAATACGTTCGACGCAAGGTCCCAGAGGCCGAGGCGGCCCGTTCCGTCGTCGCTTCGCGTTGTCGGCAGGCTCGAGGCCCCGGGCGCCGCGCCCCGCGCAGAGGGGCCGTCGGACGACGCTGCCGTGGACGCTGTGCCGCCGCTCGCAGAGGGGATCGATGCGGCGATGGCATCGATGTGCGCCTTCAGTTCGCTCGCGCCCGTGCCGCTCGCATCGCTTTGATAGGTGAATTGCGCCATCGAGCCGTGGAGATTGCGGCGCGCGTTGACGAGGTCGAGCTCGCTTTGCAGCTCGGCGACCTTCGCCTGCTTGTCGGCGGCCTGTGCTTTGGGCGTCGCCTGGAGCTCCCGCTGCATGCCTGCGATTTCCGCCTGCAACTCCGCACGCCGCGCATCGAGGTGTTGTTGCACCCGCTGCAGCGCTTGGGGCGAGGAAGCCGGATCCGCCGAGGCCTTGCGCGCGACGTCCGCCTCGCTGCTCAGCAACTCCGCGTTGGCTCTGGCGAGCTCGAATGCCAGGCTGACGACCCGGTCGGCGATCTGTCGATTGGCATAGAGGATCAGGAGGTCGCTCGGCTGGGTTGCCGCTTGCTGCTGGGCGCCCAGCGTGCGGAACCACTCCACCGTCTGGTCGAGAATCTTCACCACCTGCTCGCCCGTCATCACCGCGCGTGATGCGGTGGCCTGCGCGGAAGGCGTGGCGGTCGAGGGAGCGAGGGCGTCGGCTGCTAGGGCGCCGTCGAGCAATGCGCTCGCGGTGAGGAGGAGGGCGGCGAATCGTCGTAGCGAGCGTAGCGATCGGAGTGACCGTGGTGACATAAGGCAATCGTACCGCAGTAACCTATCCGTCCCTTCTTCCCCTAGGGCAACGAGTGTGGGGGCGCGACCGGGATGGTGCGGCGGGTGTTATAACGACGTCTAGTGGCAACGGGCAGAATTGCTCTGTGAGCCTGACCTTGGCGGGCGCGTTATTGGCCTCCGCGATTGTCGGAATGGTTTCGCCGGCGCGACGCGCACTGCCGCTTGAGGCAAGCTGCCAGCGCCTCCGCGATGCGGCGCACGTGCGGCTCCTTGAGCAGCGAATCATGGTCGCAGTCGAACCAGTGCACGACGGGTTCGAGTCCCGTCCACTCCGCCCAACCCATGTCGCGCGCAACCGCGCGCTCACGCACGGCCGCAAAGACGAGGCATTCGCCGATTAACGCGATGTCCAAAGCAGTGCCTTTATCGTGCGGCAGATCAAAGGCCGCAAGTTTTATCCCCGAGTGCTGTGCTGCCACTTATATCCGGCCATGACATACACAGGTCGGGCCGCGCTTTTCAACTCGGGCCAACCAGTGCGATTGCACGGGAAAGCGGGAGAATGCCAGACCCGCGGACACGGCCCCTCGCACAGAGCGAGACCGGGCCGTTCGGTTCTGCCCGGCCCCGGCGGTGTTCGCGCCTCAGTGACCGTTGCGATTGGACGAAATGGCGGCGGCCTTCATTTCCTCGGACGCCTGAACCAGCAGTTGCTTCGCATTGGTCGCGTGGCCGCCCAAATCGTACTCGTTGGCCTGCTGCGCAGCGGTCATCGCCTCGTAGGCCTGGAGCGTGAATTCCTGCGCACGTGCGAGGTTGCCGTGGCGTGCGGGATCGACGTTGAGTGGAGGCTGGCCAGTGTAGACGGGCACCGGGCCCGATTGTGCGCAGGCGACGACGGCGACGAGCGCGGCGGAGGTGGCCACGCCGGTGAAGAAGGAGCGAACGTTCATGAGACTTTCCTTTCGAAGGGGGGTGGTACAGCAGGGAAGAAATGATTGCTCGGGACTGTCACGCAGTCATCGCTTCAGGCGCCATCAGGGGGCCTTGGGGCACACCGCGGTGCAGGCGAGAGGGTCCGCGGGGCGGCCAGCGAGCATGTCGGCCAGTTCGACCACGCTGGGCGCCATGGCGTCGAAGTACGCTTCAGGCTCGACGTCGGCTTGGCCTCGCGGTCCGAATTCGCGAGGCCGCGGAATGAACGCCACCCTGAACCCGAACTGCTTGGCGGCTGCCAGGTCGTACTTGTGACAGGCGACCATGAGGATTTCGTCCGCACGCGCACCCAACGATTTCTGGGCGAGCGCGTAGACCTTGGGATCCGGCTTCGAGGAGTTGACCAATTCCGCCGTCAGGACACAATCGAACGGCAGGTCATGCCACTTGACGACGTTGATCAACGACGCCATCGAGCCGTTCGATAGCGTCGACAACGTGTACATCGGGTGGAGTTGCAGCAGGCCCGGTCGCGTATCCGGCCAGGGCTCGAGCATCGACCACGCGTCAGTCAGTTGGTCGCGATCCTCGCTCGACAGGGCAGAGCCCCACGTCGAGTCGCCAAGCAGCTGGTCGAGCGTGCCGCGATAGACGGCGTCGGTGGACTTCCAAGGCGTCGTGCCGGACATGATCGAGTTCAGCTCGTCGCGATACAGCGCGCGCCATCGGGTCAGCACGGCAGTCCAGTCGACGTCGATGCCGTGAATTGCCGTGAAGCCGTTACCGACATCGGCAATGGTCGAATAGAAGTCGAGCAGCGACCCTTGCATGTCGAACGCGATCGCCTGGATCGAACTCGGATCGAGATGGCAAAAGCGCTTCGGCGGCGGCGGAGCGAGGGCTGTGCGCTGAGCTTGATTCATCGTCGACTCCGGTTGCGAGGATGGCGCATCGCTCAAGCGTTCGGCGGAAGCAGGCCACCCACATCGCTCGGATAGCCAGCGGCCTTGAACGCCCGCGCCTTGGCGGCGAAGTAATGCTTGACCCACGCGAATCGCTCGCTGGTGCGGGACAGTCCCACCGCCCCTGCGATGCTCGCGATGCTGATCGGCTTGCCGGCCGCGCCCCAGTCGCCTTCCGTGATCTCGCTGATCACCACCTGGCAACTTCCGCCGGCGGCGGGCGCGGACGGGTCTTGGCCCGTGACCGCCATCAGCGTGGCATTCACGCCCGCCTGCACCTCGGTCTTGTGCTGCGCGTTCATGTAGCCCTCCGGAATGCGCACGTCCACGAGAAAGCAGCCCGGAGGGTGTACGTACGTGCCGTCGGTGCGCCCGCCTGCCCACCAGTTGCCGCGCGCCATCGGGTTGTAGAGGACCCATGCGAACGCATGACCACCTTCGGTGCCGGCGCCGCCTTCCATCTGGATCATCAACGCCGTCAGGCGCGTGGCGAGGTCCTGCTTCTGGACGTCGCTCAATGTGCCGTCGACGTAATGGACAGTCATGATGGGCATGGCATGGCTCCGAATTGGGGGCGCGCGTGCGGTGGGGCTGGGGGACCCCGTTCCGCACACGCTTGATCACATGATGGTTTCGACGAACAGCATGTCGGTCTTGCCGGCGCCCGAGCTGCAGCGGATGGCGTCGACGCCCCAGGCCGCGGCGGAATCGCGCCGGCCGAGCGTCGCGTCGGCGGCCAGCGAGGTGTGCCATTGCGCCTCGCCTTCGATGACGAAGCCGTACACGCCATGCCGCGGCGAGATCGGCGTGTACACCTGGTCGGTCGGGCCATCGCAGACCCAGCGAGATACGCGCACGTCCTGCGGGATGGGCAGCGCATCGGCGGCGTCGCCGACCAGCGTGACGAGCTTGTTGCGGCCGGCCTGCGCGTCGAAATGCTTGCGGTGGTAGCTGGGCGGCAGGTACAGCCGGTCGGGCAGGAACCATAGGTAGATGGCGTTCATGGCCTCGCTGCGCAGGTTGAGCTCGCTGTGCTTGCCGCCCGAACCCGCCGAGAACACGTAATAGTCGCCCGCACGCAGCTGGTCGACGAAGCCGACCGTGTTGGCGTGTGTCAGCTCGCCTTGCAGCACCACCGCGCAGATCACGAAGTCGTGGTGGGGATGCATGTTGTAGCCGCACCCCGTGCCGCTGAACACTTCGTCGCCGAAGACGCGCATCGTGCCGAAGCCCGCGCGGCCGTCCTGGTAATCGTTGAAGTTGAAGCTGGAATGGCGCGTCAGCCGGGCGTCGGGGTGGCCCGCGATGTACGACGCCGTTTTCGCGCCTTCCGAGTCGTAGCGCCCGAAGCCGCGCTCGCCGGCGCGCAGGACGAAGGAACCTTGCATGACGGGTCTCCGGATCAGAAGCCTGCGCGCGAGAACGCGTTGGCGGGGTTGGGCTGGTGGTCGGCGTAGGGGATCTCGACCATCTCGAAGCGGTGCTTGGGCGTGCCGCAGTCGAGGCATGCCCAGTCGTCGGGGACGTCGGCCCAGCGCGTGCCGGCCGGGATGCCTTCTTCGGGGAGACCCAGTTGCTCGTCGTAGAGAAAGCCGCACCCGAGGCACAGGTAGCGTTTGAAGGGCGCGTCGGACACGTTCGTTCCTCAGTGAGGGGGCCGCTTGGCCACCGGCGAGTGCCGTGGCACCAAGTAGCGCGTGACACATTATAGTCACGTGTCACGCGCTACTGCAAGCTTTTTCGTGTAAAGTGGCGGTGTTGACGCCTGATGACAATGGAGCCGCCCATGACCCAACTGACCACCGAGCCTGCCAACAACCTGCGCGAGCAGGTCGTGACGCGGGTGCGCGCGGACATCATTTCGGGCCGCAGCAAGCCGGGGTCGGTGCTGTCGGTGCCGTCGCTATCCGCGGACCTGGGCGTCTCGACGACGCCGGTCCGCGAGGCGCTGCTCGACCTTGCCCGCGACGGGCTCATCACGCCGATGCGCAACCGCGGCTTCCGCGTCGAGCCGATGACGGTGGCGGCGATGGAGAACCTCTTCGACATGCGCGTGCTGCTGGAACGGCATGCATTGGTGGCGGTGGCCGGCGCGCGGCTCACCGACACCGCGGAGCTCACCCGGCTCGCGGATGCGGTCGCAATGGCCGTAGAGTCGGGGAACGTGCCGGCCTACCTGGATACGGATCGGGCGTTTCACTGCGCGTTGGTGGAACGCGCGCAGAACCCGCTGATGACGCGGATGGTGATGAAGCTGCGGGACGACATGCGCCTCTACGGGATCGACTCCGCCGAAGGGCGCAAGCGGCAGAAGCTCTCCGTGAAGGAGCACTACCAGATGATCGAGATGGGCGTTGCGGGCGACGTCCAGGGCATCGGCAAGCTTATCGAGCAGCACATCTTGTCGTGGAAGCCGTTGTTCCGGGCGGCGCTGGTATGACGGGCGTTCGATAGGCGAAGGTGGCGCGTTCCACCCAGGACGCGCGGATACACGCAGTCACGCCGGGATGCGCATCGCAATAGCGTCTAGCTCGCGCACAACCTCCGCCGGCAGCTTGAGCTGACCCGCCGCCAGATTGTCGCGCAAATGCATGCGCGTCGATGTACCCGGAATCAGCAGGATATTGGGCGAGCGCAGCAGCAGCCACCCCAGCGCCACCTGTATCAGAGTTGCGCCAAGCCCCGTCGTTCCGCGACGGCGCGAGTGCTAGCGGTACCAGCGCGTCGGCGTTGAGCGAAGCGTGCGACGGCTGGAGGCCGCGCTGGGTACAGGGCCCCTCAACCGGACCACGTGCAGCATTGCGCTCACCAAAGCGGGCGCGCGTCTGCTGGCGCACCTGAATACCGCGCCCGCGGGAGTGGACGATGCGTTGCAGGTGGTGAAAAGCCGGCGCGACCGCATCGTGGGCACGTTGCGACTCAACGTGCCCTTCAGCGTCGCGCGCCTTGTCCTGGCCAGCATCGTCCCCGCGTTCCTGGCCGCGTAACCCGCCATCCGACTGGAGGTGATCGTCGACCAGAACTTTGTCGACGTGCTCGCCGCGAGATGCGGCGCGGGCATTCGCAATGACGAGCGTTTGAAGCACGAAATCATTGCCCTGCCCATTGCCGAGCGTGCAGCGGTTTGCTTGTGCGGCGCCGCAGGACTATCTAACGAAGCATGGGACGCCGCTACATCCGCGGGATCTGCTGAAGCATGCTTGCCTTCGCTGGCGGCCTCCACCGGGACGATGGCTGCGTGGGAGCTTGAGCGGAAGGGCGCGCGGGTGAGTATTGATCCGGCTGGGCCTTTGCTTGTGCTTTTGGGTGGAGGGACTGACCTGCTGGTTGATGCGGCTATCGCCGGGACCTGACTCTTGTATCCCTTTGAGCAGTGGCTTCGGCCCTGTCTGACCAATGGCGAGTTACGGCCGGTGCTGAAACGGTGGTCGCTCGAGTTCAGCGGCCCTTATCTTTACTACTCGGGACGAAAGCTGATGTCAGCACCGTTACAAGCCGTCGTCAATTTCGTTCGCGCGACAAACAATCATGTTTCATGGTGAGGTGACAGCGACAACACGCCTTCGTCCATTGATTAGGTATCAAACAAGTCCCCACCGCCGGAATGTCCTTCGCCGTCGTAGCCGGTCAAAGCGTGTTCCCGAATCCGGCGGATGCAATCACGAACCAGCGTCGGCGCCGCAGCCGCTTCATAGGCGGGAAAGACGGCTGCGCACTGAGCGGCGGTGTACTCGAAGTAGCGCTCTGCTAGATCCAATCGCTTCTGCGTCGCTGGGTGCCTATCGTCCGGATTTCTTGAGATATCTCGCGCAATCGGCTCGTCGCTAAGGAATGCGTCAATTGGTGCATTGGCAAAATACTCAATTCGACTCAGCAGGAACCGCGTGTGGAAATAGCCAGATGCAGTAACGCGGACGTAGTCTTCATGATTTATGCCTTTTGATCTCTGATGATCGGCGACTATCAACCCTTTGTTAAGTAACACTTCTAGCCCCCAAAGCACATCTTCTTGGGTATAGCCCAACCGCGACCCTTCTCGAATTAAGTCGGGGACGTAGTGATATCCCTCGATTGCAAATGAAAGTTTCGACTTTCTGTGCCGAATCAAATACTCTAAGAGTTCAATCAGGAGAAAATTGTTCGCACTTGCACTCCCCTCCGGAGTCGCAAATACATTTTCAGTGTATCCATGAGCACTTGCGTAGTAGCGGTGACTTGTTCTCATAAGCACCCGAATTATCAGTCGCTCAGAGAGCTCTTTCTTTGCTCCCTGTGTAATCGAAATTATGAGTTTGTCATCCAAGTGTCCTGACGTAAGGATATCGGCAAACATTTCCAACGCACGACGAACGTCGCGTCCTGCGAGCGCCTCCAGAATCAGGCGAATCTTGCGGCTCGGCTTAAAGAGCGAGAGATAAATCGCAAAGAGATACCGCCCCAAGCTTGTAGCCGGATACTCGATGTGGACTCCACTGTCGAGCTCATACCGAATCCGCTTATCCGAGTGCTGCGTCAAGTACTCAATGGCCAATTCCAAACGCTTTTTCACCACATTAACGAAATGTGGCGCATGGATCCGAAATGCAAATGGCTTCAGAAACGCGTCCAGTGGCGGCTGATTGCGATAGGCGTCAAACGTCTCATCGCGAAGTGTCAATATCGACATGCACGTTACGAAGTGCCGAAACCACTGAACAGTTTGGAAAATCTTGAGTTGCTGATCGCGATCCCGGCGGTCTACGTTGTCGAAAATGACCAACAACGGAAGACTGCAATCCTTCACGAGGTACCGACCAATGCCAGATGCCAGCCGCCGCGGGTCGCTGTACCACGCCTCCAAGTTTGCAGAGATGCGACGCGCGCATTCTGCGGGATCGGCATCCTTTAGCGGTCGGAGGGGACCTCGTTCCAGCTGCGCTAGATCAGGAGCGAAGTAGCGACGTAGGTTTTCATATTCAAGAAAGGAGTCTCCGTCTTGAGCTTTGAGTTCGGCCACAAATTCTGTACATATCCAGTTCTCGACGTGATCCAATGAATCACTCGCGCGATTGAAATCGATTGTGACGATTTTGCTTCGATCTAGTACTTCCCGAGGGGCGAGATACGAGAAGTATCTGCGTAGAAACGTCGATTTTCCTGAACCAACCCCACCGACCAATATGATCAAAGGATCGGGATTGTCACGTCGGTGGCTTATCGTGCGTCGGAGTGCATCGTCGAGCGCGCCGGCATGCTTCCGCGTGGTCTCCAGCGGTTCCACATCCTTTTGGCGAGGTAGGCGATCTTTTAACAGCGCATCTAGGTCGGAGTTATATCTTGTCGCTTCTGTGGAAGGGACATACGCGCGGCGAATGATCTCATCGGAGCTGGCTCCGGATTCAGGGTCGAAATAGCGATGAAGCAGAGGAATGAGGTCTCGGGAAAATGAGTTCGAAGGAAGCGTTTCGCTCTGTTTGCTCGGGCCGCCAATCAGAGATAATGGGCGGAATTTGTTGGTCGGAAGAAGCTTGTGCCTTATCATGTCTGCGTGTTTCTTTGCAGATTGCCGACCGAGTGTGGCGATCATAGTCTCAAATGACGACCGTCCAGCTTTCAAGTCATCGAGATCTATCGAAACTGCCTCAGCTTCACTGTCCCACGGTCCATAGATAAGTGTGCGACCGTCGGATGAGAGGATCTGTCGAACGGGATTGCAGTCGCTCGGAAATCGTTTGTTCACTTCTGCGGCATACATGCGTGCTTCACGGTAGCCTGCCGCGCTTCCAGTTTCCGGATCCTTGGCTTCCACAATCAAGATTGGGACCCCTGCGACATATATGGCGTAGTCAGGGTAGTAGCCAATCTTCTTTCCTGCCCCTTTATCTATATCGCTCGGGACCAGGTATTGCTTGGTCAATATTTCTTCGTTGCTGAAGCCGAGATCATTTTGCAGCAGAGGAAATAGAAACTTTTGCTCGACGTCGCTTTCAGTAGCTAGCGCGGCCTTCTCAGCTAAGGGCATGGAGAACTCGACAGTCGTTGGCATTTGGTCGATGTAGAAAAGCAAAGGGCGGCACTTGGCCGCCCTTCCGCGTTGGTCTTTACCTTCTAGCTCCCTAATCCCAGCTCAACGCCCCACCCGTCTGATACTCAATCACTCTCGTCTCAAAGAAGTTCTTTTCCTTCTTGAGATCGATCATCTCCGCCATCCAGGGGAACGGGTTATCCGCCTTCTCGAACACCGGATCCAGCCCGATCTGCTGGCACCGCCGGTTGGCAATGAACCGCAGGTACTCCTTGAACATCGGCGCGTTGAGGCCCAGCACCCCGCGCGGCATCGTGTCCTCGGCGTAGCGGTACTCGAGCTCCACGCCCTTGCGCATCAGCTCGGCGATCTCGGCCTTGAACTCGTTGGTCCACAGGTGCGGGTTCTCGAGCTTGATGGTGTTGACGAGGTCGATGCCGAAGTTGCAGTGCATGCTCTCGTCGCGCAGGATGTACTGGTACTGCTCGCTCGAGCCCGTCATCTTGTTCTGCCGGCCCATCGCCAGGATCTGCGTGAAGCCCACGTAGAAGAACAAGCCCTCCATGATGCAGCTGAACACGATCAGGCTCTTCAGGAGCTGCTGGTCGGTCTCGGGCGTACCGGTCTTGAAGCTCGGGTCGGTCAGCACGTTGATGAACGGGATCAGGAACTCGTCCTTGTCGCGGATGCTCTTGATCTCGTGGTACGCGTTGAAGATCTCGCCTTCGTCGAGGCCCAGGCTCTCGGTGATGTACTGGTAGGCGTGGGTGTGAATCGCTTCCTCGAAGGCCTGGCGCAGCAGGTACTGGCGGCACTCGGGGGCGGTGATGTGCCGGTAGGTGCCGAGCACGATGTTGTTGGCGGCGAGCGAGTCGGCGGTGACGAAGAAGCCCAGGTTGCGCTTGACGATCAGGCGCTCGTCCTCGGTGAGGCCGTTGGGGTTCTTCCACAGCTCGATGTCGCGCTGCATGTTGATCTCTTGCGGCATCCAGTGGTTGGCGCAGCCGGCAAGGTACTTGTCCCAGGCCCACTTGTACTTGAAGGGCACGAGCTGGTTGACGTCGGCGCTGCCGTTGATGACGCGCTTGTCCTCGAGGCGCACGCGTCCCGTGCTCTGCGGCGCCTGGCGGTCGACGTCGAGGTCGTGCACGGGCTCGCGCGACAGCATGCCGCCGGCGACCTGGGCGCGGATGGTTTCCGGGCTCATCGGCGCCATGCGGGGGAGGGCCGCTGCGGGGATGTCGTCGTCGAAGTTGAGCATGGGTGGTGAGCCTTTTTCTCGTTCGTCATTCCCCGTCATTCATGTCGTCCCCGCGAAAGCGGGGATCCACGGCATGGGTCCCCGCTTTCGCGGGGATGACGGGGTGGGGGATCTGGCATGGGTCCCCGCTTTCGCGGGGATGACCCCATGTGTTGTCGTTTCTTCTAGTGCACCGACCTCAATTTGTCGTACAGGAACTCGGGTGCGAAGTCCTGTCCGTCGATCCAGGCGATCGAAGCCAACCCGTAGTCAACGTAGAACTTGGAAAACAACTCTCGGTTGCGCAGGGGCTCGAGTGATTCGCCGACCAGTTCGTCGACGAGATCGACCACGCCCTTGCGGCCGTCGTTGAACTCCAGCCAGACCTTGTAGTCGCCGAGGTACATCGCTTCGACGACATGCCGGGGTGCGGACTCGTAACGGGCCAAGAGGCACTCCTTTCACGGTGATGAACGAAACCGCCCGGAAGGAAGCTGGCGCGCGACGCGGTTCGCCCGCGCGCCTCCGGTGCTGCCAAGGGCTCGCCCCCTTGCGGGGGCTTGCCGTCGGTACGATCGTCCCGTGCGCTGGTGCCACTTTCCTGTCCAGGTTCGCGCTCCAGGTTCAACCTCGCTCGCGGTGCGGGCTGGCGAATCGCTTTCGCGTCGCCAGGCATTGCCGTCACTGCGGCGTACCGTTCTTAAGTTCGTTCTCCGTTAGGTTGTCATCCCCGCGCAAGCGGGGACCCATGGTTTCCCGCTTGCGCGGGAATGACGTTTGTCGTCGTCACTGACATGCCTCGCAAGTGGGGTCGTCGATGGCGCAGAACTTGGGTTCCGCCGCGGCTTCCACTACCACCGCCGACGTCAGCGTCGGAATCGCACCGCTCGCGGCGACGCCGCCGCCCGAGTGCGCCGACACCGCATTCAACTCGCCCCCACGCCCGGTCGACTTCTCGGCCGAGGTGGCCGCCAGCGTGCGCAGGTAATAGGTGGTCTTGAGCCCCCGCACCCAGGCGAGCTTGTAGGTCTCGTCGAGCTTCTTGCCCGAGGCGCCGGCCATGTAGATGTTGAGGCTCTGCGCCTGGTCGATCCACTTCTGGCGGCGCGCGCCGGCCTCGACGATCCAGGTCGAGTCGACCTCGAAGGCGGTGGCGTACAGGGTGCGAAGCTCGGCGGGCACGCGGTCGATCTTGGCGAGCGAGCCGTCGAAGAACTTGAGATCCGACACCATCACGTCGTCCCAGAGGTCGAGCTCCTTCAAGTCGGCGACGAGCTGCTCGTTGATGACCGTGAACTCGCCGGAGAGATTCGACTTGACGTAAATGTTCTGGTACTCGGGCTCGATCGACGCCGCCACGCCGATGATGTTGCTGATGGTGGCGGTGGGCGCGATGGCGACGCAGTTGCTGTTGCGCATGCCGTGCTCCTTGATGCGGGCACGCAGGCTTTCCCAGTCCATGCTCGCGCTCTCGTCCACCTCGACGTAGCCGCCGCGCTCGTCGCGCAGGAGCTTGAGCGAATCCTGCGGCAGGATGCCGCGCGACCACAGGCTGCCGTTGTAGCTCGAGTAACGGCCGCGCTCCTCGGCGAGCTCGGTCGAGGCGAGGTAGGCGTGGTAGCACACCGCCTCCATCGAGCTGTCGGCGAACTTGAGCGCCTCGCGCGAGGCGTAGGGGATGCGCAGGAGGTGCAGGCAGTCCTGGAAGCCCATGATGCCGAGGCCCACCGGGCGGTGCTTCAGGTTCGAGTTGCGCGCCTTGGCGACGGCGTAATAGTTGATGTCGATCACGTTGTCGAGCATGCGCATCGCGGTGGTGATCGTGCGCTTCAACTTGGCGTGGTCGAGGACGTAGGAGTCACCGTCCTTCACCATGTGCGCGAGGAGGTTCACCGAGCCCAGGTTGCACACGGCGATCTCGGTCTCGCTGGTGTTGAGCGTGATCTCGGTGCACAGGTTCGAGCTGTGCACGGTGCCCACGTGCTGCTGCGGCGAGCGCACGTTGCAGGCGTCCTTGAAGGTGATCCAGGGATGCCCGGTCTCGAACAGCATCGACAGCATCTTCCGCCAAAGCTGCACGGCGGGGATCTTCTTGAAGAGCTTCAAGTCACCGCGCGAAACCTTGTCCTCGTAGGCGACGTAGGCCTTCTCGAAGTTGCTGCCCCACTTGTCGTGCAGGTCGGGCACGTCGGCCGGGGAGAAGAGCGTCCAGTCGCCGCCTTCCATCACGCGCTTCATGAAGAGGTCGGGGATCCAGTTCGCCGTGTTCATGTCGTGCGTGCGGCGCCGGTCGTCGCCGGTGTTCTTGCGCAGCTCGAGGAACTCCTCGATGTCGAGGTGCCAGCTCTCGAGGTAGGTGCAGACGGCACCCTTGCGCTTGCCGCCGTTGTGCGCGAGGCCCGCCGAGGTCATGTACGACTCGTCGGTGTCGACCTTGAGGTCCACCACCAGCGGCTTCACCGCGATGGGCTTCACCGACTTGACGCGGGAAAAGACGTAGTGGCCGTGCGTGACCCAGTGGCGCTTGGCGATCGCCTTGACGCGCGGCGCGCCGGTCGCGTCGCGGCCCGCGAGCTCGGCGACTTCCGGCACCGCGGGGATGCGCAGGTCCCAGGCCTTGGTGATGCCGTCGAAGGTCGCCTTGGAACCGTCGGAGCGCGTGCCCTCGTGGTTCTGCTCACGCTCGCGGTACTGGCCCGCGACGGGAACGCCCATGCGCAGCATCTGGTAGCGCAGGCCCTCGGCCAGCGGCTGCGAGGTGGTGGTGAAGTAGATCTCCTTGCCGCGCGAAACACCACCGTCGGTTTCGAGCAAGCCGCGCACCATCGCACGCGCCTGCGGGCGAGGAAGGTGGGCGAGGCGCGGGGCGATGCGCTTGCGGTGCTGGCCGTCGTAGAGGTCGTCGTAGGCGAAGGGCAGCGTCGGCGCACCGGCGCCGGCGATGCGGCCGGTGGTGGCGTCACGCACCACGCCGACACCGGAGGCCCAGTGCACTTGCGCGTAGGTCGCGCCGCGCCCGGTCTCCCAGAAGTGGATGCCGCGCGCCGCGAGGTAGCCGCGCACGAACTCGAGGTGCTCGTCGCACTGCGGGTTGCCCGACACGCCCCACTGCATGCCGTCCTTCGAGAGGTGCCCGTCGCCCAGCAGGATGCCGTACAGCCGGGCCTCGTCCTCGCCGATGCCGTCGACCGCCACCGTCTCCTGCGGGATCGCCATGCCGACGTAATCGCCGCGCGCAAGCGCGCCCGCGTCGACCCACTCGGCCTTGACCTTGCCCGACTCGAGCCAGCGCAGCGTGCGCTCGATCGACTGCTCCATCGGCACGCCGCGGATCGCCCAGAAGGGGTGGCCGTCGGTCACCTCGATGGGCGAGAGCGAGTGCTTGACGTCGATGGCGAGCATCGGGTCGCGCTGCTCGTAGACCATGCGGTCGGTCACTTCGCGGTAGCTGCCGCTCGAGCCGAGCACGAGGTCGCCTTCGCGCACGTCACGGATGGGGAGCGGCCCGCGCGCGGTGTAGATCACCGTGTCGGGCGCGAAGCACTGGTTCACCGCCACGGCCGTGTCGTTCACCACCTTGAGGAACGGCACGACACCCTGGCTCTTGCCGTTCGTCCCCTTGATGTGCGAGCCCATGGCGCGCACGTTGGTCCAGTCGTTGCCGAGGCCACCGGCGAACTTGGAGAGGAGCGCGTTCTCCTTGATGGCCTCGTAGATGCCGTCGAGGTCGTCGCTCACCGTGGTGAGGTAGCAGGACGAGAGCTGCGAGCGGTGCGTGCCCGAGTTGAACAGCGTCGGCGTCGACGACATGAAGTCGAACGACGAGAGGATGTTGTAGAACTCGATGGCGCGCGCCTCGCGGTTGACCTCGTTGAGTGCGAGGCCCATGGCGACGCGCATGAAGAAGCACTGCGGCAGCTCGAAGCGGCGCCCGCCCACGTACTGGTCGACCAGGAAGTAGCGGTCGTACAGCGTCTGCAGGCCGAGGTAGCCGAACTTCATGTCGCGGCCGGCGTCGAGCGCGGCGCCGAGCTTGGCGAGGTCGAACTGCGACAGCGCCTCGTTGAGGAGGCCGATCTTGATGCCGTGCTTGACGAAGCGCGGGAAGTACTCGGCGTACTTCTGCGCCATGTCGGCTTGCGTCGCTTCCTCGCCCATCGCCTCGAAGCGCAGCGCGTCGAGGAGGAGGCGCGCGGTCACGTACGAGTACGCGGGGTCCTTCTCGATCAGCGCGCGCGCGGCCAGCACCACGGCCTTGCGCACTTCCTCCATCGCCACGCCGTCGTACAGGTCCTTGAGCGTGAGCTTGAGGATGCGCTCGGGCTCGGCGGCGGGGAGCCCCGCGCAGGATTCGGCGATGAGCCCGGTGAGGCGTGCCAAGTCCAGCGGCTTGGTGGTGCCGTTGTCGACGACGTTGATGGTCGGCTCGGCCTGCGCGCGCGCGTCCTTGCCCTTCTTCTCGGCGGCGCGCTCCTGCGCGCGGCGCTCGCGGTACAGCACGTAGGCGCGCGCCGCTTCGTGCTCGCCGCCGCGCATCAGCGCCAGCTCGACCTGGTCCTGGATTTCCTCGATGTGGATGGCGCCGCCTTCGGGCTTGCGCTTCATCAGCGCGCTCACCACGGTGTCGGTGAGGAGCGTCACCTGCTCGCGCACGCGCGCGCTGGCGGCGCTCTGGCCGCCGTTGACGGCGAGGAAGGCCTTGGTCATGGCCACGGTGATCTTGGCGGGCTCGAAGCCCACCACGGCGCCGTTGCGCCGGATGATCTTGTACTGCGCGAGACGCGGGTCCACGCCGCTCGTCACCGCGCTTCCGGGCTCACCGACCACCAGTTCTCGGGGCGGCGTTTGGGAAGGGGATGGCGATGCTGCCGGCGTGACCGTTTGCATGGGTGGTTCTCCTGGGCTCGTGGCCCTTTGTTCTGGGTTTCAAAGGCGGCGGACAGAGTGAAAAAACGCACCCCTGCGCCCCCGCCGGGTTCGCCAAGCTCGCGTTGTCCCCTCGCGCCGCCCTCCGTCGCTGCCCGCCGAATCCCTCGGCCGGATGACGACGGCGTAAAAGGCCGGCCGATCCTGTCCACGGGGCCGAATCTACTATATCTAGTGGTGTTAGCGAGCCCTGACGCAAAGGATAGTGGGGTCGGGGTCGGCGCGCAAGCGTGAAACCATCCACAGGAGGGGGGTGTTGCGCGGCCGCCAAAATCAATGCCTTGGCAGCCGGAGCGGGGGTTTCACAGGGTTTTTCCCGGCGCCGTCCGCAGAGTTATCCACCGGCCGGGAAAACTGTCCGACGTTGCACTCGTACGACATTGATTTTTCACGCTGCGGCGCAGCGTAACCCTTGTCGTCATGGGGGCTATCAGGTCGGCGCCGCGTTCGACGCTCGCGTCGCCGGGCCAATTCCCGCCGCAAGACCGTGTTGCAGCGCGGTTTTTTGTTGTCATCCCCGCGCAAGCGGGGACCCCTCGTCATCCCCGCGCAAGCGGGGACCCATGGGTTCCCGCTTGCGCGGGAATGACGGCGGGGTGGGGAAGCGCCACCAGGTCCCGGCCGGCGATGGCCACCACGCGGTCATCCGGCTGCGCCACCCCCGTCATCAACCCCGTGAGGCGGCCGAAGGCGGGGAGGATGGCGCGGCGCGGGCCGATGACGAAGCAGGGGAGCCGCAGCGCCGGCTCGGCGGCACTCGCCACCACCACGCCGGGGTGGAGGTGGCCGCAGAGCGCGTAGCCCGTCGGCGGCCGCGAGGGTTCGTGGCAGGCGAGGAAGGGCGGCAGCGCATGCGGCCCGTCGACGCAGTCGATGCCCCAGGCGGGCGGCGGGTCGCCGGCGTGGTCGTCGTGGTTGCCGCGCACCAGCGTGATGGCGAGCGAGGCATGCCGCGCGCGCCAGGCGCGCACCGCGCGGTCCAGCGCCTCGACGCGGCCGCTGGCACCGTGGATCAGGTCGCCCAGCACGACGAGCCGCGTGGCGCCGGTGGCCTCGACGAGTGCGGCAAGACGCGCGAGGTCGGTGTCGGCCGCGCCGGCGGGCAGGGGAATTCCTCCCGCGCGGAACACCGCGTCCTTGCCGAGATGCACGTCGGCGACGAACAGCGTGCCCTCGCGCGGCCAGTGCAGCGCGCGAAGTGCACAAAGGTTCACGGCCTCGCCACAGAGCGTGGTGGCGTGTTTCGAAATTCCGGAATGCATCGGTTGCAGGCGGCGAGGCGATGGCGCAAACTCATCGGTCATTCTACGCGTCGTGCGCGTCGCGAGCCGATGCCGAAATTCTCCGCGAACCTGGGGTTCCTGTTCACCGAGCTGCCTTTCCTCGAGCGCTTCGCCGAGGCTGCGCAGGCGGGTTTTCGCGCGGTGGAGTTCCCCTTCGCCTACGACATCCAGGTCAAGGAAATCGTCGCCGCCGCCAAGGAGCACAAGCTCGAGGTCGTGCTGATCAACGCGCCTGCCGGCGACTGGAAGGCCGGCGAGCGTGGGCTCGCCTCGCTCGACGGCCGCGAGCACGAGTTCGCCGCAGGTCTCGTCACCGCGCTGCGCTACGCGCAGGCGCTGGAGTGCCCGCGCATCCACGTGATGGCGGGCTTGATCGACCCCGCGGCCGACGCCGCCGAGCGCGCGCGCCGCCGCCGAAACTACCTGCGCAACCTGCGCTTCGCCTGCGAGGAAGCACAATCGCAGGGCGTGACCATCACCATCGAGCCGCTCAACCCGCGCGACATTCCCAACTACCTCCTCACCACGCAGGCCGAGGCGCACGCCATCCGCGAGGAAGTGGGGCTGCCCAACCTCAAGGTGCAGATGGACCTCTACCACGCGCAGATCGTCGAGGGCGACCTCGCCGAGAAGATCCGCCGCTACCTGCCGCACATCGGCCACATCCAGATCGCCGGCGTGCCGGGGCGCCACGAGCCCGACATCGGCGAGATCAACTACTCGTACCTCTTCCGCCTGCTGGACGAGCTCAAGTACCCGGGCTACGTGGGCTGCGAGTACCAGCCCGAGCACGGCACGCGCGAGGGCCTGGCGTGGTTCTACAAGCTGATCGACCGGCCGCCGCAGCGGGCGTAGAACGCTACGTCATCCCCGCGAAAGCGGGGACCCATGCCCTTGTTTCTGTCACGGCGGCATCTGGCAATCGCGTCATCCCCGCGAAAGCGGGGACGCCTGACGCATATCGGCGAAGCGTGCGACGGCCATCGGGGGCTCGGTCTTCGCGATGCCCCCGGCTCAGGCCCGAGCCCCCGACGTCCGCCGCGCCGATCTGCATCAGGCGGCCACGATTGCGCTCCCGGCGGGGCATGAGCTTCGCCATGCCAGCTATGCGGCGCGTCTGCGGGAGCCGCAAAGCTCGTGGCGTGCGTGTCGCCCGGCGCGTCGGACATCGGGGCTCGGCCCGGAGCCGGGTGTATCGCGAGGACCGAGCCCCGATGGCCGGCGCACGTCTTGCCGGGCGACATGCACGACGCGAGTTTGCGCGGATGCCGCAATACCGTTGCCAAAGGCGATGGGTCCCCGCTTTCGCGGGGATGACAGCTTTCGCGGGGATGACAGCTTTCGCGGGGATGACGGGTCAGAGGTTGACGCTCATCCCGCCATCGACATAGATCGTCTGCCCGGTGAGGTAGCTCGCCGCATCCGAGGCGAGGAACACCGCGACGCCCGCGAGCTCGTCGACTTCGCCCCAGCGCTTCATGGGCGTGCGCATGTTCACCCAGGCGACGAAGTCGGGATCCGAGGTCAGGGCGGTGTTCATCTCGGTCTTGAAATAGCCCGGCGCGATGGCGTTGACGCGGATGCCCTTGGCGGCGAGCTCGACGGCGAGGCCGCGCGTCAACTGGCGCACGCCGCCCTTCGACGCGGTGTAGGGAATGATGTTCGGGCGCGCGAGCTCGGAGGTGAGCGAGGCGAGGTTGATGATCGAGCCGCGGCCGCGCGCCGCCATGCCCTTGGCCGCGGCCTGCGAGACGAGGAAGGGCGCGGTGAGGTTGGTGGCGATGATCGCGTCCCACTCGTCCTTGGGGAACTCGCCGAGCGGGTGGCGCTTTTGCACGCCGGCGTTGTTGACGACGATGTCGAGCGCACCGTGCCGCGCCTCGATGGCGAAGATGCCCGCGACGATCGCCTCCTGCGAGGTGACGTCGAACACCTCGTGGTCGGTCTTGCAGCCGGCGGGAAGCCTGGCGCGTGCCGCGTCCAGTGCCGCGGCGTCGCGGCCGTTGAACACCACCGTCGCGCCGGCTTCGGCGAGGCCCCGCGCGATGGCGGTGCCGAGGCCGCGGGCGGCGCCGGTGACGAGCGCGATGCGGCCGGTGAGATCGAAAGATGTCGGCATCAGGGTGTGGCCGTGACCGTTGCAATGACGCGGCCGTCGAGGGCTCCGTCGCCTTCGAGCGCACGTCTCCAGGGCTTGCGGGCGAGTGTCAGGCGGAACACGCCTTCGCCGCAATCGCCGCCTTGCTGCTGCGCGTTGACGCCGGGCCGCAGCCGCGTCTCGATGACGAGTTCGGCGCCGTCCCAGGTGCCCCGGAAGGGCTCGTCGAGCGCGCCGCAGCGGATGCCGCGCCAGTCCATGCGTCCCGACACGGGTCCATCGGCAGGCGGCGCCGCGAAGCGCAGCTCGAAGCCATCGGACAGTGTCCGCCCGCCCTGCGAAAGCGAAGCGAAGCGGTTCGAGAGCGTGACCTGCGGCGCGTCGCCCTGCGAGACCGCGCTCCATTGGCCGGGCAGCGTGACGGGCAATCCATCGCCCGCCTGCGCGCCTGCGGCGAAGGCGATCGACAACGCGGCCGCGCAGGCGCGCGCGCCGCGTCGCTCAACGAACGGAGGCACTGTCGCCATTGGCGGCATTCTCCAGCTCCGCGACCATTCGCGCCACCCGCGTCTCCAGCGCCTCGTTGGACAGCGACTCGCGGAAGATCTCCACCATCAGCGGGAAGGCGAAAGGCGTCGGCCGCTGGGAATCGCGGATGAGCGCGACGCTGGCGCGCAGCCGCGACAGCGCGGCCTCGAGCCGCGGCGCCTCGAGGTGGCGCTCCATCACCTCGCGCACGGCCTGCGCGAGCAGGAGGTTCTCCGGGTCGTACTCGGCGAACACGTCGTAGAGGAGGCCGCTCGAGGCCTGGAGCTGGCGGTTGCTGCGCCCCTGTCCCGGGAAGCCCTGGAACACGAGGCCCGCGACGCGCGCGATTTCGCGGAACTGGCGGCGACCGAGCTCGGCGGCGTTGAGCCCTGCGAGGATGTCGCGCTCGACGTGGTCGGCGGCGAGCAGCGTGCCGAGCTCGGCGTGCGTGAAGTCGATCGCCGATGGCGACATCAGCCCGAAGCCGTAGTCGTTGATGGTGATGGTGAAGGTGCGCGGCGTGACCTGGCCGAGGCGGTAGGCGAAGAGCGTCGCGAGACCGAGGTGCGCGAGCCGTCCTTCCATCGGGTAGAAGAAGAGGTAGTGGCCGTCGCGCAGCGTGATGCGCTCGATGAGCCACTCGCGCTCGCGGGGCAGCGCCGACCAGCGCGCCTGGAGGTCGAGCAGCGGGCGGACGAGGTCGAGCTCGGGCGAGGCGTAGATGCCAAGGGCCGCGTCGGCGATGAGCTTGCGCGTGCGCTCGGCGAGCAGCGTGGACAGCGGCATCTTGGCGCCCATCCAGCGCGTGATCACGGCGGACTTCTTCGGTGCGGGCTTGACCCACGCCGTCATCTCGCGCACGCGGACGAACTCGAGCACCTTGCCCGCGAACACGAAGCGGTCGCCGGGACGAAGGTGGGCGATGAACGACTCCTCGACGGTGCCGAGCCGCTTGCCGTTGCGCATCTGCACGTGGATGCTGGCGTCGGCGACGATGGTGCCGATGGACTGGCGGTGGCGCATCGCGATGCGCCAGTCGGGCACGCGCGCGATGCCGTCGTCGCCGATGACGACTCGCCGGTACTCGGGGTAGGCGTTGAGGCTCGCGCCCCCGTGCACCACGAAGTCCAGCGCCCATTGCCACTGGAAGTCGGTGAGGTGGCGGTAGGCGTGCGTGCCGCGGAGCTCGGCCAGGAGCTCGGCAGGCTTGAAGCCGCCCCCCAGCGCGCAGGTGACGAGGTGCTGCACCAGCACGTCCAGCGAGCCCTCGATGGGCGTGCGCGGCTCGACGCGCTGCGCGGCCGCGGCCTCGCGCGCGGCGGCGGCCTCGACGAGCTCGAGGGCGTGCGTGGGCAGCACGGTGATCCTCGACACCTCGCCCGGCCGGTGCCCGCTGCGGCCGGCGCGCTGCAGCAGCCGCGCCACGCCCTTGGGCGAGCCGATCTGCAGCACCTGGTCGACCGGCGCGAAATCGACGCCCAGGTCGAGGCTCGAGGTGCACACCACCGCACGCAGCCGCGCGTCGCGGATCGCGTCCTCGACCCATTCGCGAACGTCGCGTTCCAGCGAGCCGTGGTGCAGCGCGATGCTGCCCGCCCAGTCGGGGCGCGCCTCTAGCAGCGCCTGGTACCAGATCTCCGCCGACGAGCGCACGTTGGTGAACACCAGCGTGGTCTTCGCGCGCTCGATCGCCTTCACCACCTCGGGCAAAAGGCGCGTGCCGATGTGCCCCGCCCAGGGGAAGCGCTCGATGGTCGGCGGGTGCGCGGTGGCGATCTCGATGCGCTTGGTGGCGAGTCCGCGCACGATGCGCGTGGGCATCTTCGGGCCGACGCCGACGAGGCACTCCAGCGCCTGTTCGAGGTTGGCGAGCGTCGCCGACAGTCCCCAGGCGCGTAGCGCTGCGCGTCCCGGGACGTCGTTGAGGCCGCGCAGCCGCGACAGCGCCAACTCGACCTGCACGCCGCGTTTCGACGCCATCAGCTCGTGCCATTCGTCGACGACCACGGCGCGCAAGTGCGCGAAGCGCTCGCGCCAGTCGGCGCGCGACAGCAGCAGCGTCAGGCTCTCGGGCGTGGTGACGAGCGCGGTGGGGAGCTTGCGGTCCTGGCGCGCGCGGGTTGCCGCGGGCGTGTCGCCCGAGCGCAGGCCTACCGTCCAGTACGGCTGCAGCGCGCCGGCGGCGCGCGTGATGGCGAGCGTCGAGTCACCGGCCAGCGCGCGCAGTGGCGTGATCCACACGAGCGTCAGCGGCGGCGGATCGTCGGTGCCACCGCGCGGCCCCTCGACCAGCGGGCCGATCAGCGCCGCCAGCGTCTTGCCCATGCCCGTGGGCGCGTGGATCAGCCCCGATTCACCGGCGAGATACGCGGACCACACCTCCTCCTGGAAGGCGAAGGGCGCGCGGCCCTGGGACGCAAACCAGGCCCGCGCCGCGGCGAGGCGCGGGTCGTTGGTGGCGCGGTTGGGCGCAGCGTCGTCAGGCATGACGGCATTCTAAGAGCAGCCATCCCCCTGCAAGTAGCCATCCCCGTGCAAGCCGTCATCCCCGCGCAAGCGGGGATGACGGGTGCGCGGGAATCAGGCCGCGCGGGTGGGCGCGCCGAGCGCCGCCTTCACGCGTTCCGCGGTGAACGGCACCGTGCGCAGGCGCACGCCGACGGCGTCGTACACGGCATTGGCCAGCGCCGCGCCGACGCAGACGGCGGAGGCTTCGCCCGCACCGAGCGGGGGCTCGGTGGGCCTGTCGATCACGTCGACCACGATCGACGGCACGTTGGAAAAGCGCAGGATGGGATAGCTCGCCCAGTCGAGGCTTGTCACGCCGTCGCGGTCGTAGGCGACGTCCTCGTACAGCGTGCGCGACAGCGTCTGCAGGATGTTGCCCTCGACCTGCGCGCGCACGCCGTCGGGGTTGATGACGAGGCCGCAATCGTGCGCGCAGGCGACGCGCCTGACGCGGATGGCCCCGCTTGCACGGTCGACCGCGACCTCCATGGCCATCGCCACGTACGTCTCGTTGTGCTTGTAGTGGGTGTATGCGAAGCCGCTGCCCCGCCCGTCGAAGGAACGCGTGGCGCCGGTCGCGCGCGCCGTCCAGCCGAAGCGCTCGGCGCAGCGGCGCATCACCTCGAGGCCGCGTGGGTCCTTGACGTGGCGCTGGCGGAAGGCGAGCGGATCGCTGCCCGCGGCCTCCGCGAGCTCGTCGGTCATCGACTCGACGGCGAGGATGTTGGCGATCTTGCCGGGGGCGCGGATGTTCGAGGGCCGCAGCGGCGCGTCCTTCAGCCAATGCACCACCACCTCGACATGCGGCGCGGCGTAGGGCGGGTCGCCGTTCTGGGTGATGAGGCCCGTCGACAGGCCCTGCGGCTGCAGGATGCCGGCCTCGTCGGGTGCGAGCAGCGGAACGTTGGGGAGCCCCGCGGTGGCGCGCGGCAGCCACATCTCGGTGCGCCACGCGGCGATGTTGCCCTCGGCATCGACGGCGGCGCGGATGTCGAGGAGCTGCGGCGGGCCCTTGGGATCCCAGCCGTGCTCGTCGGCGCGCGACCATTGCACGCGCACCGGCCGGCCGGCGAGCTGCGACAGCAGCGCCGCGTCGGCGGCCGCGTCGTCGTGGCCGTTCATGCCGTAGCAGCCCGCGCCGTCGCGATAGACGAGCTCCACCGCGTCGACGGGCAGGCCGAGGAACCTGGCGAAGGTCGGGCGGTACTTGTGCGTGGCCTGCGAGGCCGTGTAGACGGTCGCGCCGTCACGCCTCACGTCGGCCACCGCGCAGGAAGGGCCGATCGAGCCATGCGTCTGCATCGGCCAGTACCAGGTGCCGCTGCGCACGCGCGCGGCGTTGGCCGTGGCGGCGGCGAGCGTGCCGCGCGCGTCGCCCTTCTGCACCAGCGTCTCGTCGGCGGAGAAGGGGCCTGCGCGCATCCACGCTGCGACGTCGCCCGCGCCGGCGATGCCCGGCGCGTCGGACCAGGTGACGGCGAGCATGCGCGCCGCGCGCACAACATCCCATTCGCGTGGGCCCACCACGCCGACGAAGCTGCCCTTGCGCAACACCTCGACGCCTTCGATGGCGGCGATGGACTTCGCGTCGACCGCGACCAGCTTGGCACCCGGCCGAGGTGGGCGCAGCGCGCGGCCGTGCAGCATGCCGGGCAGGGCGATGTCGTGCACGTAGATGTGTCGCCCGGTGAGCTTGGCGGGCAGGTCGGGGCGCGGCAGCGGCTTGCCGACGACGCGGTAGCCGTGCGGGTCCTTGAGGGGCGCCTTGGGATCGAGCTTGACGTCGATCAGGCGTTCGCCCACCAGCGCGCCGTAGCCGATGCCTTCGCTGCCCGTGCCGCCGTCGCGCGGCTTCACCACGCCGTCGACCACGATGAGCTCGGCGACGGGGCGCTTCAACTGCTCCGCGGCCATGCCGAGCAGCGCCGCCCGTGCGGTCGCGGCCGCCTGGCGGATCTGCACGCCGCCGCGCATGACGCCGGTGCTGCCTGCGGTGGGTCCCTGGTCGGGCGTGCGCGCGGTGTCGCCCTCGACCAGCGCGATGCGGTCCACCGGCACGTCGAGCTCCTCGGCCGCCATCTGGCGGATGGCGATGCGAAGACCCTGGCCCAGGTCCACCTTGCCGCAGTAGCAGGTGATGCTGCCATCGCGTGCGATGGCGAAGAAGGCATCGACGCGCGAGGGATCGAGGCTGCGGGTGGCGACGCCGGGGGAGGGTGCGCCCGCCGCGCCTGCGGGGGCCTGCGCCTCGGCCGCCGCGGGCAGCGCGAACGACACCACCAGCGCACCGCCGGTGGCGAGGAAGTCGCGCCGCGAGACGTTCATGCCGGCACCTGCCCCGAGGCGCGCATCACCGCGCGCAACACGCGCACCTGCGAGCCGCAGCGGCAGAGGCAGCCCTCGAGCGCCGCACGCACCTCGGCCTCGCTGGGCCTCGGATTCTTCGCGAGCAACGCGACGCTCGACATCACCATGCCGTTGCTGCAATAGCCGCATTGCGCGGCCTGCTCGGCGATGAACGCCGCCTGCACCGGATGCGGAGCCGTGGGCGAGCCCAGGCCCTCCAGTGTGACGACCACGCGCGTGCCCACCGACGACACGGGAAGCGTGCAGCTTCGCACCACGGTGCCGTCGAGCAGCACGGTGCAGGCGCCGCACTGCCCGAGGCCGCAGCCGAACTTCGGCCCGTGCAGGCCCAGGTCGCGCAACACGTAGAGCAGCGGCTCGTCCGGGTCCTGCGTGGTCGCGCTTCGGTCGCTGCCGTTGACGTTGAGGCGGTAGGTGGGCATTGGCTGACCTCGACGACGTCGTCCCGGCGCGGGACGTCATTCCCGCGCGGAATGTCATTCCCGCACGGAACGTCATTCCCGCGCAGGCGGGAATCCGGATGTTACGCCGAACACCCGCGGGTGGCGGTCAGGGCTGGGTCCCCGCTTGCGCGGGGATGACGCGCTGGGTCCCCGCTTTCGCGGGGATGACGGGTACGGGGATGACCGGTCAGGGCCAGAAACGCTGGCTGGCGATCCGCGCGCCTTCGGCCATGGCCGCCATCTTGGCCCACACCACGTCGGGATCGACGGCCGACTGGCCGACCCAGGTGCCGTAGCCGCAGTCGCTGCCGGCCATCACGTTCTCGCGGCCGACGAGGCTCGCGTAGCGGCCGATGCGCTGGGCGATGAGCTCGGGGTGCTCGACGAAGTTGGACTTGGACTCGATGATGCCGGGGATGAGGAGCTTGCCCTCGGGCAGCTTCACGGTCTCGAACACCTGCCACTCGTGCGCGTGGCGCGGGTTGGCGGCTTCGAGCGCGATGGCGCTGGGCCGCGCCTTGAACACGATGTCGATGACGTCGGCGAGCGGCACGTCGCAGTGGTGCGGCCCCTCGTAGTTGCCCCAGCACAGGTGCATGCGCAGCTGCCCGGGCGGGATGTCGCGCAGCGCGTGGTTCAGCGCCTCGACGTGCAGCTCGGCCTTCTTGCGCCACTCGGGCAGCGAGAGGTCGGCGTGCTGGATGTGGCGGCCCATGCCGAGGTCCGGGCAGTCGACCTGCAGCACGAAGCCCGCGTCGGTGATCGCCTTGTACTCGTGGCGCATCGCCTCGGCGATGGCCTCGAGGTAGGCCTCCTCGGTCGGGTAGTACGCGTTGCGGAAGAACAACGACACCACGCCCGGCGAGGCCGCGGTGAGGAAGGCGTCGGTGGAGGGCGTGGCGGCCAGCGCCGCCGTGAGGTGCGCGATGTCGTTGCGTGCGGCGGCCGGGTCGCGCACGCCGATCGGGCCGTTGCAGGCGGGCGTCTTGCGCCGCGAGCGGCCGGGGTCGCCGAACACGCGCTTGGCGAGCCTGGGGAAATCGACGAGGTCCTGGTAGACGAAGGTGTTGCCCTCGCCGCCGAAGCCCGCCAGCCGGTCCTTGACGTAGGTCGCGTAGCTGGGCTTGCTCATCTCGCCGTCGTCGACCACGTCGACGCCGGCGTCGACCTGCCGCTTCACCACCTCGGCGACCGCTTCGGCAATGCGCGCGTCGAGCGCCGCGGCCGACACCGGCACGCCTTCCTCGCGGGCGAACATGCTGCGCACCAGGTCGTCGGGGCGCGGCAGGCTTCCCGTGTGGGTGGTGAGGAAGCGGTCGGTGCTGCGTTTCATGTGGGTCTCTCCGTTGAGGATCGGTCGGCGTCCCCGTCGGCGGCGGCGTGCAGCCGCAGCCATTCGATCGCCTCGTCCTCGCTGGTGAAATGGCGCATCGGGTAGGGTACGGCGTGCCGCATCACGTGGAGGTCGGTCAGCGGGGCGAGCATCGCCCATCCGCCGACCAGCGCGACGGCGATGGTCTCGCGCACCACGCCGGGGTCGACGCTGAATGCGGCGCCTTCGGCCTGCGCGGGCCAGTCGGTGGGGATCCGCAGCAGCACCGCATGGCGGCCGGGCGAGAGCGACCTGCGCCGTGCCGCGAGGTTGCGCAACGAAGCGACGTCGAGTTCGGGGCTGGACGGGAACGTGATGGCGACGATGCCATCGGGTCGCAGCTCGATCGACGGCGCTTCGGCAGTCAGGCGGCGACCTTTTCGGCGGCGGAGGGCGAAGCGGCGGCGGACGCCGGGGAGCGGAAGCGCGCGACCAGCTCGCTTTCACGCGCCTTCGCCTCGGCCACGAACTTCTCCTTCACGTGCCCGTAGCCCCGGATGTGCTCGGGGATCGAGGCGATGTCCACCGCCAGCGCGTGGTTGGCCGGCGTGAGCTTCGCGAGGAGCTCGTCGATGCGCGCCTCGTAGTCGGCGAGGAGCCGGCGCTCCATCCTGCGCTCGGCGGTGCGGCCGAACACGTCGAGCGCGGTACCGCGCAGGCCCTTGAAGCGCGCCAGCACGCGGAAGGCGCTCATCATCCACGGCCCGTAGGTCGACTTCTTCACGCGCCCGGTGCGCGGGTCGGGCTTGTTGGTCAAGGGCGGCGCGAGGTGGAAGTTGAGCTTGTAGTCGCCTTCGAACTGCGCCTTCACGCGGTCGAGGAAGTCGGTCTGCGCATAGAGCCGCGCGACCTCGTACTCGTCCTTGATCGCGCGCAGCTTGAAGTCGTAGCGCGCCACGGCCTCGGCGAGCGCCGTCGACCCCGGCACGCGCGCGGCCTCGGCCTCGCGCACGCGCGTCACCAGCGCGGCGTAGGCCTTCGCGTAGCGCTCGTCCTGGTAGTCGGTGAGGAAGGCGATGCGGCGCGTGATCATCTCGTCGAGCGAGGCCGACAGCACCTGCGTGGCGGGCCTCGCCTGCCTGGGGAAGGCGGCGGACTCGACGCGCGCGGGATCGACCGCGGCGAGCCGGCCCCAGCGGAACGCCGTCTTGTTGCTTTCGACCGCCGCGCCGTTCAATTCGATCGCGCGCATGACCGAGGCTTCGCGCAGCGGGATCATGCCGCGCTGGTACGCATAGCCCATCATGAACGGGTTGGTGGCGATCGAATCGCCCATCAGCGCGGTGGCGAGGCGCGTCGCGTCGAGGAACTCGGCGTCGCCGGGGCCGACGGCGTCGCGGATCTCCTGCTCCATCGAGCCGCGCGGGAACACGAGGTCGGGCTTGCGCGTGAAGTCGGCGGGCATGATCAGCGCCGAGTTGACCAGCGCGCGCGTCGTGCCCTTCTGCATCTTGGCGACCTGCTCGTCGCCCACGCCGGTGACGATGTCGCAGGCGAGCACGGCCCGCGCCTCGCCTGCGGCGATGCGCGTGGCGTACATGTCCTCGGGCCGGTCGCCGATGCGGATGTGCGACACCACCGAGCCGTTCTTCTGCGCGAGCCCCGTCATGTCGAGCACCGAGCAGCCCTTGCCCTCGAGGTGCGCGGCCATGCCCAGCAGCGCGCCGATGGTGACCACGCCGGTGCCGCCGATGCCGGTGACGACGATGCCGTAGGGCGTCTCGGTGGAGGGGATCGCGGGCTCGGGCAGCGCGGGGAACTCGCCCGCATCGGCCTTCGCGGGCTTGCGCAGGGTGCCGCCCTCGACGGTGACGAACGAGGGGCAGAAGCCGTTGACGCAGGAATAGTCCTTGTTGCACGACGACTGGTCGATGGTGCGCTTGCGGCCGAACTCGGTCTCGACCGGCGCGACCGACACGCAGTTCGACTTGACGCCGCAGTCGCCGCAGCCTTCGCAGACCAGCTCGTTGATCACCACGCGTTTTTGCGGGTCGATCATCTTGCCGCGCTTGCGGCGGCGGCGCTTCTCGGCGGCGCAGGTCTGGTCGTACAGCAGCACCGTGCAACCCTCGGTGTCGCGCAGCTCGCGCTGCACGGCGTCGAGGTCGTCGCGGTGGCGGATGGCGATGGCCGAGTCGAAGTAACCATCCGGGTACTTCTTCGGGTCGTCGCTGACCACGACGATGCGCGACACGCCTTCGGCCGCGACCTGGCGCGCGATGTCGGCGGGCGACAGCGGGCCGTCGACGGGCTGGCCGCCGGTCATCGCCACCGCGTCGTTGTAGAGGATCTTGTAGGTGATGTTGACCTTGGCCGCGACCGAGGCCCGGATCGCCAGCGCACCCGAGTGGTAGTAGGTGCCGTCACCCAGGTTGGCGAAGATGTGCCGGGTCTCGGTGAACGGCGCCTGGCCGATCCACGGCACGCCTTCGCCGCCCATGTGCGTGAAGGTCGACGTGCGCCGGTCCATCCAGATGGTCATCACGTGGCAGCCGATGCCCGCGGTGGCGCGGCTGCCTTCGGGGACGTTGGTGGAGGTGTTGTGCGGGCAGCCCGAGCAGAACCACGGCACGCGGGCGATGGCGATCTTGGGCTTGGCGAGTGCCGCTTCCTTCTGGTTGATCCATTCCACCCGCGCACGGATCTTCTCGATGGTGCGCGGATGGAGCTCGAGCCGCTCCATGCGCTGCGCGATCACGCGCGCGATCATCGCTGGCGTGAGCTCGGAAGTGGCCGGCAGCAGCCAGTCGCCGTGCGGCCGTACCCATTCGCCCTTTTCGTCGAACTTGCCGACCACGCGCGGGCGCACGTCGTCGCGCCAGTTGTAGAGCTGCTCCTTCAGCTGGTACTCGACCAGCTGGCGCTTTTCCTCGACCACGAGGATCTCCTCGAGGCCTTCGGCGAACTGGCGCACGCCTTCGGGCTCGAGCGGCCAGGGCATCGCAACCTTGAACACGCGCAGCCCGATGTCGGCGGCGTCGGCCTCGGTGATGCCGAGGTCGTCGAGCGCCTGGCGCACGTCGAGGTAGCTCTTGCCGCTGGTGATGATGCCGAGCCGCGGCTTCGGGCTGTCGATCACGATGCGGTTCAGCCGGTTGACCCGCGCGTAATGCAGCGCCGCGTAGATCTTGTAGTCCTGCATCCGCGCCTCGGTGGCGAGGAATGCGTCCGGCCAGCGGATGGATACGCCACCTTCGGGCAGCGGGAAGTCGGTGGGCACGACGATGTCGACGCGCGCAGGGTCCACGTACACCGACGCCGAGCTTTCCACCGTGTCCGATACGCATTTGAAGCCCACCCAGCAGCCCGAGTAGCGCGACATCGCCCAGCCGTGCAGGCCGAGGTCGAGGATCTCCTGCACCGACGAGGGGTAGAGCACCGGGATCATCGCCGCGGAGAACTGGTGGTCGGACTGGTGCGGCAGCGTCGACGACTTGGCCGCGTGGTCGTCGCCCGCCAGCACCAGCACGCCGCCATGCTTCGAGGTGCCCGCGAAGTTGGCGTGCTTGAACACGTCGCCGCAGCGGTCGACGCCGGGGCCCTTGCCGTACCACATCGAGAACACGCCGTCGACGGTGGCGCCGGGGAAGAGGTTGACCTGCTGCGAGCCCCAGATGGCGGTGGCCGCGAGGTCCTCGTTGAGTCCCGGCTGGAACTTGACCTTGGCGCGCTCGAGGAATTTCGCCGCGCTCCACAGCGCCTGGTCGAGGCCGCCGAGCGGCGAGCCGCGATAGCCCGACACGAAGCCGGCGGTGTTGAGGCCCGCGGCCTGGTCGCGCTGCCGCTGCAGCATCAGCAGGCGCACCAGCGCCTGCGTGCCGGTCAGGTAGACGCGGCCCTTGTCGAGCGCGTACTTGTCGTCGAGGGAGACGTCGCGCAGCGCGACGGCGGAAGAAGCGGTGGACATCGTCGGACTCCGTGAAACTTGTGGTTTCGGTGCGCCGCGAAAACGGTATCCCCGCTTTCGCGGGGATGACATCCCGTAGCGTAGGCTTCGGGCGGAGCGGCCGCAACCCGGGCTTGTGGCCCGGGCGCGAGCGAGGCGCGAATGATACTAGGGTCGGGGCCCGCTTTCCAGGAGCGGGCCCCGGACCCGCTTTCTGCAAGCGGGTGATCGGCTCAGCGGTGGTACTTCGTGTAGAGCTGGGTCCAGTGGGCCACGATCTTCGGCCGATTGGCGGTGAGCCACTTCACGTCGCGGTCCACCCACTTGATCTCGCTGGTTGCCGGCAGCCACTTCAGCGTGTACGGGCGCGACGTGGTGACGCGAACGGTGCCATTGCCCTGCGCGAAGGCAGCCTGGCCATCGGGGCTCATGATGTAGTCGATGACCTTCTTGGCGAGCTTCTCGTGCGGCGCACCCTTGACCACCGCGGTGCCGAACGCGGAAGCGCTGGTTCCCTCGGCCGGGTAGACCAGCCTCGTGTGCGTCGCCCCGTTCTTGAGGATGGCCGCGATGCCGTCCTCGTAGGTGAGCCCGACCGCGTACTCGCCGTCCTCGACGCTGTTGAACGCCGCGGACGAGTTGGTGGAGATGACGAGGCCGTTCTTGAGCAGGCCTTCGACGAACTCCCAGGCCGCGGGCGAGTCGTTCCCGTACACGGCCATGATGTTGCTCAGGTTGTTCCAGGCCGACGAGGAGCCCGTCGGGTCGGCCATGATGATCTGCCCCTTGAGCTTCGGGTTCAGCAGGTCCTTGTAGCCGTTGATGGTGACGCCGAGCTTCTTCTCGAGGTCCTTGTTGACCGCGAACGCGACCGTCGAGATGTGATCGACGCTGTACATCCCGTTCGGCGACCGGTACGCCGGCAGCCGCTCGACGTTCTCGTTGACCGACAGCCACTTCTCGAAGATGTCGGAATGCTTGTCGCCGTCGGCGACGTCCAGGCCGCCCCACATCATGTCGCCCTGCGGGTTGCCCTTCTCCGACTTCATCCGGGTGGTGAGCTCCCCGGCGCTGCCGTTGACCACCTCGATCTGGATCGCCGGGAACTGCTTCTTCAGCAGGCCGCGCAACACGTTGAGGTCGTTGTCGGTCATGCTCGAGTACAGGACCAGGTGCGTTCCCGCGTCGTCGGCGGCCGACGCCGTGCCGAAGCTGCCCGACACGGCGAACACCGCCGTCGCGATGGCCGCGGCGATTCCCGCCCTCATGCCGCCCTTCTTGAATCCACGCATTGCTGCCTCCTCCGTTGTTTCAGGTGAACGTCCCGCCGGGTTCCGGCGGGCTCGGTGCCGCTGGTTCAGGTCCTATACCGAGACTTCCTCTTCCTTGGTGATGGCCAGGTAGACGAGGAGTATGAGCGCCGTCAGCACGCTCAGGATGGACGCGAACGCCGCTGCCATGCCATAGGAGCCCCGGCTGATGGCCACGTAGGCGGCAATCGTCAGGGTTATGGTCTTGTTGTTGTACAGGATGATACCCGCAGAAAACTCGATGACGACCATGACGAAGCTGATGACCGCGCCGGAGCGGATGCCGCGGGACATCATCGGTACCGTCACATGGATGAACGAATGGAGCCGGCTCGACCCGAGGCTCCTGGCGGCCTCCTCGAGCGACGGGGATATCTGCATCAGGGTCGCGCTCGCGGACCGTATCGTGTACGGCATGCGCCGGACGACATAGGCGATGATCAGGATGGCCGCGGTCCCGCTGATCGCCAGCGGCGGCCCGTTGAAGGCGATCACCAGGCCGATGGCGATGACGGCGCCCGGGAGGATGTAGGGGACCATCGACACCGTGTCGAGCAGGTTGTTCAGCAGGTTGGGCCTGCGCACGACCAGGTAGGAGAGGACGACCGACACCGCGATGATGATCGCCATGGAAATGGCGGCGTACTCGAGGGTGTTGACGGTGGCCCGGACGAGCAGGTGGTCCCAGGCGGCGCGATAGCTGCCGAGCGAGAACCCCGGCTTGAAGATCGTCTGCGAGTTGTTCCTGAAGGAAAGGTAGAGGATGTAGATCTGCGGCAGCAGCGCCAGCGCGATCAGCCCGTACATGTAGACGTAGATCAACACGCCGCCGATGCCGCGGGGCTTCTTCTTGGCGATCGGCCGGCTCGCGCGCAGCGTGAAGCGGAACTTGCCCGCGGCATATTTCTGCAGCAGGAACAGCGCGCCGGTGACCACCAGGCCGACGATGCCGATCGCGGCGGCGAAGCTGTGGTTCTGGCCGATCTCGCCGAGGTACTGGTTGTAGAGCTCGACGGTGAAGGTCCGGAAGCCCTGCCCGATCAGCAGCGGGGTGCCGAAGTCGGCGAACGCGCGCATGAACACCAGGAGCGACGCCGCGAGGAGCGTGGGCACCGTCAGCCGCAGCATCACGTCGACGACGCGCTTGAGGCCCGTGCTGCCCATGAGCGCGGCCGCCTCGAGCAGCGACGAGTCGATGTTGCGGAACGCCGCATTCATGAAGATGGAGATGAGCGGGAACATCTTCAGGGTCAGGACGAGCACGATTCCGCTGAACCCGTAGATGCTCGGCACCTCGAAGGGCGAGACCGACTGGACGAAGTTGGTGATCAGCCCGTTGCGGCCGAGCAGGAGGATCCACGCATACGCGCCGATGAAGGGCGCCGACATGACCGAGAGGACGGCGCCGATGAACAGCGCCCGCGCACCTCGAAGGTTGTAGTACGTGTAGAAATACGAAAACGGCACGCCGATGATCAGCGAGGCCACGGTGGTGGCGCCACTGACGACGAGGCTGTTGAGGATCGTCCCGAAGTAATACGGATTGGCGAAGAACTTGGCGAAGTAGACGAGCGACAGCGCGCCGGATTCGTCGTAGACCGCGTTCCTCAGGACCCCCCACAGGGGGTACACCAGGAACAGGCCGAACAGCGCCAGGAGCACCAGCGACATGTAATGCCAGAGCGTCGGCCATCTGCGCGAGCGTGCCGGGGCGATGCGGGCGGGCAGGGCTTCAGCGCTCATCGCCTGCACCTCCGCGGGTAGGCACCTTCAGCGCTCATCGCCTGCGGCTTCGGGCAGCCCGCGCGACAGGTTCCGCCTGCCGTCTTGCGTGTAGAGGTTGACGGCGCGCAGGTCGATGTGCAGGCCCACTTCCGAGCCCGCGTTCAAGGTGTTCTGGAAGTCGGACCGCAGCACCAGCTCGACGGGGGTGCCGTCCGCGAGGCGGACGGCGTAGTGGGTGTCCCGGCCGAGGAAGGTCCTGCCAGTGATCGCCGCCGGGATGCAGCTGCCGTCCCGCGCGCCGACGCGCAGGTGCTCCGGACGCACCGACACCTGCACGTCGCGCCCGGCTTCCGCGTCGATGCTCGACGCCGGCAACCGCAGGGCGACGCCGGCCACGGTGAGCACCGGTTCGCCACCGTCCGCCACGAGGGTTCCGGGCAGGATGTTGTTCGTCCCGAGGAAGTTCGCCACGAAGGTGTTGGCGGGCCGCGAGTACAGCGTCTCGGGCGCCCCGACCTGCTGGATCACCCCGTCCTTCATCACCGCGATGCGATCCGAGACGGCCATCGCCTCTTCCTGGTCGTGGGTGACGTAGACGGTGGTGATGCCCACGTTCCGCTGGATGTCCCGGATGGCCTCGCGCATCTCGACGCGCAGCTTCGCGTCCAGGTTGGAGAGTGGCTCGTCCATCAGGAGCACGCCGGGGGAGGTCACCAGGGCACGCGCCAGCGCGACGCGCTGTTGCTGGCCGCCGGACAGGTTGTCGGGACGGCGGCCGGCCCAGGTCGCCATCTGCACGAGGTCGAGATACTCGCGTGCCTTCTTCGTCCGGCTCGAACGCTCCTCCTTCAGGTTCTTGAGTCCGAACTCGACGTTTTCCTGCGCCGTGAGGTGCGGGAACAAGGCGTAGTCCTGGAACACCATGCCGATGTGGCGTTTCGCGGGATCCACGTCGTTGATCCGGGCCTCGTCGAAATAGATGTCGCCCGCCTCGATGGTGTTGAACCCCGCGATCATGCGGAGCAGCGTCGTCTTGCCGCATCCCGAGGGACCGAGGAGGGTGAAGAACTCGCCGCGCTCGATTTCCAGCGACAGCCCGGATATGACGGTGGTCGCCCCGTAGCGCTTGACCACGTCGCGAACACGAATGCTTACGCCTGACAAACCAATCCTCCTAGTCTCGCTGCGACAGGCGCTCGGGCCGGTTCGCGTAGCTGTCGGGTGCCTGCGGACCCGGCTCGATGCGCACGAAGTGCACGGCGCCAGTGTAGCGGCACGCGCCCTCGCCCCCGTAGTCGGTGACATGCAGGCGCCGGTCGCAGCCCACGTCGAGGCCCTCGCCCGCGCTTAAGCCCAGGATGATGGTCGGCGTGAGGTCGAGCGTCGCGACCTCGCGCCCGGCGAGGCGCAGCGTGCCCGCGCCCTTTCGCGCGCCGGTGGCCTCGAAGTCGAGCAGGAATGCGTTGTGCCCCGGCGCGGCCGGCAGGTCGCTCGCTTCCGCGCTGCGCCCGGGCGCGCCGTGGTAATGGAAGTGCACGCCACCGTCGCGCGCGTAGAGGGCGAAGCCGAAGATCGGATCGCCCAGCGAGAAGATCACGCCCGACGCGCCGGGCTGCCAGTCGAATTCGCAGGCGAGCCGGAAGCTGCGGTCGGCCACCATCGGCGCCACCATGGCCACGGGCGCGGTGCCGGTGCCCGGATGGAACGTGCGCGGCAGGTCGAGCGTGGGCTCGAGGTAGGGGGGAACCGTGAGCGAGCGCCGCACGCCGCGATTGTCAAGCGGGTAGGCGTAGTTGGCGAGGGCTTCGCGGTCGTAGGCGGCGACGAGCGCGGCGAGCCGGTCGGGATGCTCGCGCGCGAGGTCGCGGGTCTCGGTGGGATCGCTCGCGAGGTCGAAGAGCATCCAGTTGTCGAGGTCGATCGCCGTTCCCGGGGGCTGCAGCGACACGATCTTCCAGCCGCCGGCGATGTAGCCGCGGTTGCCGAAGAGCTCGAAGTGCTGCGCCTCGCGCGGCGAGGGCGCGCCGCGATCGAGGGTGTCCTTGAAGGAGACGCCGTCCTGCGCTCGCGTGCGGAACCCCGCGTGCTCGGCCGGCGGCTCGATGCCCACGAGGTCGAGGATGGTGGGTGCGAGGTCGGTCACGTGCATCCATTCCTGCGAGACGCGGCCGCCTTCCCTCCAGCGCGCGGGCCATTGCATCACCAGCGGCACGCGGATCCCGCCGTTCATGGTGGTGGTCTTGTACATGCGGTACGGCGCCACCGACACGTCGGTCCAGCCCAGCGGGTAGGTCGGCCACGAGGTCGAGCCGCCGAGCTCGCCGGCCTCGAACAGGCCGCGCACCCACTCGGGGTCCTCGCGCTGGGTGAGGCGCTTGGACAGGTTGTTGGCCGCACCGTCGGGGCCGCCGATGCCGTTGGCGCCGTTGTCGGAGGTAATCAGCACCAGCGTATTGTCGAGGCGGCCCAGCGCCTCGAGCGTGTCCATCAGCCGCCCGACGTTCTGGTCGATGTTGTCGACGATGGCGGCGTAGAGCTCCATGTAGCGCGCCATGAGGTCGCGGCGCGCGGGATCGACGTCGTCCCAGCGCGGCACACCGGGGCTGTGCGGGGCGAGGGCGGGGGCACGCTCGAAGATCCCTTCCTGCACCTGGCGCGCGAGCCGCGCCTCGCGCACGCGGTCCCAGCCCGCGTCGTAGGCGCCGCGGTAGCGCGCGAGGTCGCCGGGCTTGGCGTGCAGCGGCGCGTGCGGCGCGTTGTGCGCGAAATACAGGAAGTAGGGCTTGCCGGGCGACGAGGTGGCGTGCTCCTTCACCATCGCGATGGCCCTGTCGGTCCAGTCGTCGGTGCAGTAGTAGCCGGGACCGTAGGTGTCCTGGTCGAGCAGCGTGTTGTCCTCGACGAGCTGCGAGGGCGCGAAGTAATGCGTCTCGCCCCCCAGGAAGCCGTAGAAGCGCTCGAAGCCGCGCCCGAGCGGCCACGACGAGCGATCCGAGGACGAGGTGGTCGCGTGGTCGGGCGTGTTGTGCCACTTGCCGACCATGTAGGTCGAGTAGCCGTTGGCCTTGAGGATCTCGGCGAGGGTGGGCGTGTCGCGCGTCATCTCGCCGGCGCGGTAGCCCGGGAAGCCCGGATCGTTGAAGGTCAGCCAGCCGCAGCCGACCGCGTGGGGGTTCTTGCCGGTCAGGAGCGCGGCGCGCGCCGGCGTGCACATGGGCACGGTGGTGTAGTTGGCGAAGCGCAGGCCGCGCTTCGCCATGCGGTCGATGGCGGCCGTGCGGATCTCCGCGCCGAAGCAGCCGAAGTCGGAGAAGCCCAGGTCGTCGAGCAGGATCACCACGACGTCCGGCGCGCCGGCCGGCGCCGCGGGGCGCGTCGGCCACCACGGCGTGGAATCGGCGAGGGTGCGGCCGATGTGGCCTTGCCAGCCGTGGGCAGGATCGTCGGTGTTCATGTGCATGCGTGGCATTCGTCATTCCCGCGGCGTTGGTCATTCCCGCGGCGTTCGTCATTCCCGCGGCATTCGTCATTCCCGCGCAAGCGGGAACCCAAGGCGTGGGTCCCCGCCTTCGCGGGGATGACCGGTCAATCCATCAGCGAGCTGTTGACGGCCTTGGAGAGGTCCGGCCGGGTCTTCAACACGCCGGCGCCGTGCCAGTAGTCGCCCTGGTCCTGCACCGCCTTCCTGAACGCCTCGCTGCCGATCAGCTTCTTCGCCTCGTCGTAGCTGTAGAACGTGATGGCGTCCGTCGACTGGGTCGCGGCCTCGAGCTCCTGCACGCCGGCGCCGACGCTCTTCATGTACTTCTGGATTTCCTCGATGGTCTGCTTGCGCGTCGACGGGTCCTTCAGCGCGGACACCGCCGTGCCCTGGTAGGCCCTGATGAACGCCTTCACCGCCTCGGGGTGCGCCTGGATCACCTTGCGCGTGGCCACCAGCACGTCGGGGTTCACCACGGGCTCGCCCTTGCCGCCGCCGAGGTCCCGGCCGGTGGCGATGACGTGGGCACCGGGCAGCGCCTTGGGGATCAGCACCATGCCGTTGGCCGAGGGAATGACGGCGTCGAGGCGTCCCGCCACGAAGGCCGCCTGCGCCTGCCCGATGGGCATCGGCTTGTAGTCGATGTCCTTGAAGTCCATGCCGTGGGCCTTGAGGATCTGCGACAGCAGGTAGTACTGCCCGCCGTTGGGCGGCGTCGAGACCGACTTGCCCTTCAGGTCCGCGACCGAGTTGATGCCGGCCCGCGCCAGCAGCGGCAGCGCGAGGACGGGGTCGTCGGGAACCGCGACGATCTGCACGTCGAAGCTGCTCTGGCTCAGCGCCAGCACCGCGGTGGCGAGGTTGAGCAGCGCGATGTCGGGCTCGCCGCCGCCCATCGCCTGGATGATGGCGGGCCCGCCACCTTCGGCGAAGCTGATCGTCTTGACCTTGACGCCGGCCTTCTCGAACCAGCCCTTGTCGTTGGCGACGACGGCGAGCGCGCCGGTGGGGGCGCGCAGCACGCCGAACGACACCGTATCGGCGGCCTGCGCCGCGGGGACGAGCGGGCAGGCGAGCGCGAGGAGCGCGACGAAGGTGCCGGCGAGCGCGCGGCGGCGCGCGAGGGATCGTGGGGATTGCGGGCGTGACGACATGGTTGCCTCCTGGGGTGGGCTGCGTTTGCGCGCTCGGTGCGCGTCGGTTATGGGGTGGGCGGGGCTGGCAGCGCGAGCTGCTCGAGGAGCCCCCGCAACCGCCGCCGCGTCTGTTCGAATGCGTCGCTCACGCGCGAGTGCTCGTCGCGCGGGCGTGCGAGCGGCACCGTGATGCGCTCGGCGATGCGGCCCGGCCGGGCCGCCATGACGACGATCTCGTCGGCGAGGAACACGGCTTCGTCGACGTCGTGGGTGACGAACAGCACCGTCTTGCGCGAGCGGTCCCACAGCTCGAGCAGCTCGACCTGCATGCGCTCCTTGGTCTGCGCGTCCAGCGCCCCGAAGGGCTCGTCCATCAGCAGCACGTCGGGATCGTTGGCGTAGACGCGCGCGAGGTCCACGCGCTTGCGCATCCCGCCCGAGAGCTCCTTGGGGTAGGCCTCGATGAAATCGGCGAGACCGACGGCGCGCGCCCAGGTGTGGGCGGTCTCCTTGCGCGGGCCGGCGGCGATGCCCCGGCACTGCAGCCCGAACTCGATGTTCCTGCGCACCGTGAGCCAGGGGAAGACGGCATCCGCCTGGAACACGAAGCCGCGCGAGTAGTGCGGGCCCTGCACCGGCTTGCCTTCGTGCAGGACCACGCCGCGCGACGGCGGGACCAGCCCCGCCATGATCCGCAACAGCGTCGACTTGCCGCAGCCCGAGCCGCCGATGATGGCGACGAACTTGCCCGCCTCGACGTCGAGGTTGATGTCCTCGAGGGCGGTGAAGGGCGCGCTGCCGTCGAGGCGCTGGAACTGGCGCCAGACGCCCTTGACGTCGATCGCCATCCGGCCGGGGGACGCGGCGCTGGACGCCGCCGCGGGCGGGGACGGGGCCGCGCTCATGATTGCCGCACCTCGCTCCAGCGGGTCAGGTACGCCTGCGCACGCACCGCCAGCGCGTCGAGGATGGTGGCGACCACGCCGATCACCACGATGCCCATCAGCACCACGTCGATCTGCAGGTTCTGGCCGGCGTTGGAAATGAGGAAGCCCAGGCCGTTCGACGAGGCGATGAGCTCGGCGGCGACCAGCGCCAGGAAGCCGGCCGCGAGGCCGTTGCGCATCCCCGACATGATGTAGGGGATGGCGTTGGGGAACCCGACCCGCCAGAACGTCGTCATGCGCGAGGCGCCCAGCGACTCCGCGGCCTCGACGTAGATCTTCGGCACCTCCTGCATCCCCTGGCGCGTGTTGACGACCGTCGGCTTGAACGCGGCGAGGACGATGATCAGGATCCGCGCGGTCTCGTCGATGCCGACCCAGACGATGATCAACGGGATGTAGGCGAGCGCGGGAATCGGGCGGACCGCCTCGATGATGGGGTTGAGCACGTAGCCGGCGTAGCGGAACCAGCCGGCGGTGCAGCCCATCAGGATCGCCAGCAGCACGCCGGCGGAGAAGCCGATGGCCACGCGGTACAGGCTCCAGCCGATGTTGACGAACAGGGATCCATCGGCGATCGCGGTCCACAGCGCGGCGAGCACCTTCGGCGGCGGGGGCGTGAGCGTCTGGTTGGCCCCCGGCTGCAGCGTGTAGATCCAGTAGGCGCCGATGATCGCGGCGATGGTCAGCGAGCCGAGGCCCACTTTCGCCAGCCACTGGAAGCGCCGCGCGGGGCTCGCGCCAGGCACGCGGGTTGCCGTCTCGCTCACGGGGTCGCGACCCTTGGGCGAAGCGGTCCCATCCCGGCCCTGCGGACGGACTGCGTGGGGCATTGAAACCGGCCTCCTGGATTCATCGTGAGCGGGGCCTTTGGTGCGCGGCAGGCCCTTCGTCTGCACAATCGATTGTGCCAGCGGGCGTCGCAAAGCGCAAACCTCGAACCGGCCTCGCGCGGACCGCGGCCACGGCCGATGAGGTCCGGCGACGCGCGGGAAATGATCACGGCGCGGCTAGCGGGCCGGTACCTGGGGGGCCGCGATGCGGCCGGGCTGCGCCATCAGGCAGGGCACCTTGACGGAAGTTTCGTCCATGTTCTGCGCGAGGCATCGTGGATGCCTCGCCGTGCTTCAAGTCATGATGATGCCGCCGTCGACGTTGAACGCCGAGCCGGTGGTGAAGTCGCAGTCGTCGGAGGCGATGAACGCGGCCATCCGCCCGACCTGCTCGACGGTCCCCAGCCGCCCGAGCGGCGAGCGGCCATTGACGCGCGTCATGATGCGGTCGAGGCCGACGCCCTCGATCTCGGCGCCTTCGCGCCAGCCCTGCTCGCCGAGCGGCGTGGCGATCGGCCCCGGGCAGATGGCGTTGACCAGCACGTCGTGCTTCGCCACCTCGATGGCCAGCGAGCGCGTGAAGCCGATGACGCCGAACTTGGACGCGCTGTAGGCGCTGGCCGTAGGCTCGCCGACCTTGCCGGCGATCGACGCGATGTTGATGATGCGCCCGCGTTGCTTCGCGATCATGTCGGGGAGCACGGCCTTGCTGGCGAGGAAGGTGCCGGTGAGGTTGACGGCGATCACCTGGTCCCAGAGCGCGCGCGCCATGTCCGCGACCCAGGCCTTGCGCATGATGCCCGCGCTGTTGACCAGGATGTCGATGGGGCCGAAGGCGCGGCGCGCGGCCTCGGCCATCGCGGCGACCGAGGCCTCGTCGACGACGTCGGCGCCCACGCCGATCGCGCCTTTGCCCACGCTCGCCGCCTGGCGCTTCGCCGCGGCCTCGTCGAGGTCGGCGAAGACCACGCGCGCGCCCTCGGCGGCGAACCGCGCGCCGGTCGCGGCACCGATCCCCGAGGCGCCGCCGGTGACCACTGCGACGCGCCCCTCGAGGCGCCTGGCGACATCCTCGGCCATCAGGCCACCTCGTGCAGCTTGGGGTAGTCGATGTTGAGCAGGTAATTCGGCGGAACGTCCTCGTCGATGGGCACGAAGCGCCGCGCGTTGCCGCCGAAGTGGTTGTCGGTCTTGGGTACGGAGATGGTGGAGATCTCGCCACCGACCAGCACGCCGTCGCCTTCCTTGGCCCAGAAACGGTGGAAGAGGCCGGGGACGATGGTGAGGCTGCCGCCGCGCGGGATCTCGAAGATCTGCCCCGCCTTGAAGGTCTTGCGCACGCCGTCGCAGTACACGACGCCGTCGGACTCCTCGTCCATGGTCTTGTCGGGCTTCGCGTTGTAGAGCTGGATCATCAGCGTGCCGCCGTGGTAGCTGATGATGTCCTCGCACTTGTTGTAGTGGAAGTGGAAGGGCAGGCGCTGGCCCGGGTACAGGCAGTAGATCTTCTCGCCGTAGGGCGTGCCTTCGTCGGGGAACTCGCGCGTGCCGTTGCGCACGTCGAACATGGTGATGCCGATGTTGCGGAAGTCGCCCTGGCCGAAGTCGGTGCAGGCCCAGCCCAGCGCGTTGCGCGTCACGCGGCCCATCTCGGGGCCCGCGCTCTTCCAGCGCTCGGCCGGCCAGTACGCCCATTCGGGCAGGCGCACGTCGTGGCGTGCGAACGCGGCCATGGCATTGTCGATGGCGGCATTGATCTCGGATCGTTTCACGGTGTTGCTCCCGGGGGTTGCAGAAGACGGGCGGCCAGCCGCGGCAGGGCACGCGGCAGGTTGCCGCCGAAAATCGCCTCGCGGTCGTCCGCAGGCAGGTTGCGGCGCGCGAGGAAGCCCTCGACGGCCTCGGCCCACTCGACGTAGCTCGCGAATGGCAACAGCATCGGCCAGTCGCTGGCGAAGAGCAAACGGCGCGGGCCGAAGATGTCGAGCGCCTCGTCGAGCCGCGACAGCACGTCGGCGGCGCGCCAGCCCTCGCCGAACAGGAAGGGCAGCCCCGAGCATTGCAGGTAGCTGTCCTCGCGGCGCGCGAAGCGCTGCAGCGCGCGGCGCCAGGTTGCGCGGTCGGTGGACGGGGTCGGCATGCCGAGGTGGTTGAAGGTGATCGGGCCCGGCGGCAGGGTGTCGAGCACCGCAGGCAGGATGTCGTAGTGACGGGGCTCGGCGAGGAGCGTCACGCCGAGGCCGGCCTCGAGGGCGCGCGCGAGGTTGGCTTGTACCTGCGGCCGCGCGACGAAGCGGTCGTCGGCGATGCGGCGGAGCTGGGCGCGCAGCCCGACGACGATCGGCTCGCCGGTGAGCGGCGCGAGGTCGGCGACCGGCACGTCGAGGTCGATCCAGCCGGTCACGCCGGGAAACCGCGCGTCGCGGCGCACCAGCTCGACCAGCCACGCGGTCTCCTCGGGCTGCGGTGCCGTCTGCACCAGCAGCGCGGCATCGATGCGCGCCGCCGCGAGGTCGCCGGTGACGTCATGCGGCAGGAAGTCGCGGCGATAGAAGGCATTGTCGGCGATCGGCCGGTTGTCGAAGGAGCAGGCCGGCTGCCAGAAATGCAGGTGTGCGTCGATGCGCATCGCTAGCCGCCGCCTTTGCTCGTGCGCAGGCGGGCGAGCTCGGCCCACAACGCGGGCGGGACCCCGTGCTCGACGGCCGCGAGGCTGGCGTCGAGCTCGGCCACGCTGCGGGGCCCGAGCAGCACCGTGGTGATCGCCGGATTGGCGAGCACGAACTGGAGGGCCGCCGTGCCGAGGGGCACGTCGTGGCGCATGCAGGCCTCGGCGATGCGCGCGGTGCGCGCGAGGGCCTCGCGCCCCGCGGGCCGGTAGCCGAAGGTCGGGTCCGTCGGCGGCCACGCGGCGAGGATGCCGGAGTTGAAGATGCCGCCCGCGACCACCGCGATCCCTTCGCGCTGCGCGTCGCCGATCAGCGCTTCGCCGTCCTGCTGGAGCAGCGTGTAGCAACCGGCGAGGAGGAACGCGTCGAAGCGGCGCGCGCCGAGCAGCGCGCGCACCGGTGCGACGAGGTTCGAGCCGATGCCGATGCCGCCGACCACGCCCTCGTCGCGGAGCAGGGCGAGCTCGTCGAAGGCCTCCAGCGCGGCATCGAGGTGGTCCTCGGCGTCGTGCAGGTGCACGACGTCGAGGCGGTCGACGCCGAGCCGCGCACAGCTTCGCCGCACCGAGGCGCGCGTCGCCGCGCGGCTGTAGTCCCAGCGATCGGCGCTGCGCGGGACGCTCGAGCCCGGCGGCGTCGGCAACTGGCCGCGGGGACGCGTCACGCCGGTCTTGGTGCACAGGACGTAGTCACCGCGCGGCTTGCCGCGGAGCATGCGCCCGAGGCGCTCCTCGGCGAGGCCGCCGCCGTACAGGGGCGCGACGTCGTAGAAGCGGACGCCGCGCGCCCAGGCGCGCTCGAGCGTGGCGGCGGCCTGCGCGTCGTCGATGGCAGGCGAACCCAGTGCCGCGCAGCCGAGGCCGACGCGCGGCCATTGCGCGAAGCCGGGGCCTTCGCGCCGCGACGCGCCGGGCGTCGCTTCGCGCCACTCGTTCGCCACGCTCACTGCGCCCCCGTCTCCAGGCGGTTGAGCTCGGGCGTCAATGTCCAGCGGAAGGCGTCGCGCGGACCGACATGGCGCGCCCAGGCGTCGATGATGTCCTTCTCGCGCCGGCGCGCGGCGATGCGCGCGGCGATGGCGTCGGGGTCCCAGCCGTCGAGCACCCGCGCCAGCAGCCGCTCGCGCAGCGCGCGCTGCGCGGGGTCGGACGCGAGGTCGTGGCGTTCGCAGGGGTCGCGCGCGAGGTCGAACAGCATCGGCGCGTCGCCGTGGCTGTAGATGAGCTTGTGCGGCCCCTGGCGGACCATGCGCTGCTGCACCCGGCGGCCGCCGGTCCAGGCGGGCACGGTGTCGGTGCAGTGCTCGGCGAAGGTCTCGTCGGTCCAGGCCGCCTGCGCGTCGCGCGCGACGGCGAGGAGGCTCCTGCCGTCGGCATGCGGCAGCGCAGGCGCGCCCAGGGCGTCGACCATGGTCACCGCGACGTCGATGAGGTTGCACACCTGCGCGCGGCGCTCGCCGGCGGGGAGCCGCCCGGGCCAGGCCATCAGCAGCGGCACGCGGATCGAATCCTCATAGAGCGTGTGCTTCCACCACAGCCCGCGCTCGCCGAGCTGGTCGCCGTGGTCGGTGGTGTAGACGACGAGCGTGTTGTCCGCCTCGCCGCTCGCCTCGAGCGCGTCGAGCACCTGGCCGACGAAGTGGTCGAGCCGGAAGGTGAGCGCGTAGTAGGCGGTGCGCGCGCGATCGACCGCGACGGGGTCGACGTCCTCGAGCTTGCGGTCGCTGCGCCACCAGTGCTCCCAGGGGTGCTCGGGCGAGGGCGGCGTGCCGTGGCGCGGCGGCGGGACGCGCCCTGCAAAGCGCTCGTAGTCCTCGCGCCAGGCGACGTAGGGCGGGTGCGGCAGCAGGAAGCCCACGGTGAGGCAGAAGGGCTCGTCGCTGCCCGCCTTGCGTGCCGCGGCATGTGCGCGCAGCGCCTCGCAGGCGGCTTGCGCGGTATCGGCGTCCTTGACCTGGTAGGCCGACTGCCCGATGCCCGAGTTGGCGAGGCTCTCGGGCCAGGGATCGTTGGCGCGGTTGAGCACGCCGAGATCGTGGCGCGGCACGCCGCCCCAGTTGGGGCTGTGGTCCCCCACCGTGCGCTCGGCGTAGCCGTGCAACTGGTCGGGTCCCATCGAATGCAGCCGGCCGGCGAGCACCGGCCGGTAGCCGCCGGCGCCCAGCGCGTGCAGCCAGGTGGCCGCGTCCGAGCGCAGGTAATCGTCGTTGGTCCAGCACTCCTGCGCGCAGGGGTGGCGCGCCGTGAGCATCGCCATGCGGCTCGGCACGCACAGCGGGGAAGGGCAGTACGCCTCGTCGAAGGTCACCCCCGCGGCCGCGAGCCGGTCGAGGTTGGGCGTTTGCGCGACCGCGTCACCGTAGCAGCCGGCGACGCGGCGCGCGTGCTGGTCGGAGAACAGGAACAGCAGGTTGGGACGTTTCACAGACGCTTGTCGGCGGGGATTTCCTTGAGGTCGGCGAATGCCGCGGGGTCGGCCTTCATCGCCGCGGCGACGAACTGGTTGTCGATCGCCGGCTTGGGATCGAAGGCCGCGGGAATGCGCTTCTGCGACAGCAGCAGGGGGATCGAGTAGGTGCCGAAGCCGTCCACCGTGTTCTTCGACAGGCGCACGTCGAGTGGCAGGGCCTTCAGCGCCAGCGTCAGCGTCTCGGCGTCGAGCCCCGGGATCCAGCGCGTCGAAATCGTGGCGGCTTCCTCACGGTTGGCGCGCGTCCAGGCCTGGCCCTGCGCGTAGGCCGTGACGAAGGCGGCGAGGTCCTTGGGCCGCTTGGCGATCACGTCCTTCGTCGTGACCAGCGTGCCCGCGTCGTAGCAGCTCTTGCAGCCGCCGTAGAGGACCTTGTACGAGCCCGGCACCTTGGTGAGCGCGGCGCTCGGCCAGGGCTCCCAGGCGACGATCACGTCCGCATCCTTGTTGGCGAGCGCGGTGGCCATGCTCGAGGGTGCGGTGTTGACCAGGGTGACGTCGTTCACCGTCAGGCCGACCTGCTGCAGGATGCCGGCGATGTAGGGCTCGCCGCCGGCGCCGCGCGTGACGCCGACCTTCTTGCCCTTGAGCTTGGTCAAGTCCGTGGTGGGCACGCCGGCGTCCGAGCGCGCGACCATCGAGATCACCTCGCTCTGCGGGTTGTTGAGCGCGTTGTTCCAGGTGTGCCCGATCAGCACCAGCGGCACGCCGCGCGACACCGCGGTGAGGAAGGGGTAGGTGCCGAAGAGGCCGACATCGACGCTGCCGCTCGCCAGCGCGTTCGAGATCTCCACGCCGCTCGGCATCATCTCGACCTTGACGTCGATGCCCTGCTTGGCGAAGAGGCCCTTCTCGACCGCCGAGAAGAAGGGTGCGTTCTCGGCCGCGGTGGTCACGGCGACGCGCAGGGGTTCCGCCGCGGCTTGCGACGGGGCGATGGCGAAAAGGCCGGCGCACAGCAGCGCGCCCAGCACCCGCAGGACGTTTGAAAGGTTCACGACGCTCCTCCTGTTGCCCAATCGGTGGGCTATGAGTAATATCTCAACGGTATCCTAACGCCCGGGCGCGCGGCTTGGCAAGCCCGGCGCGCGCCGCGAGACACGACCGCCATGCGCCCTTCGACGACCCGCAAGCCCCGCACGCGCTCGCTGATGCGCGAGGTCGCCTACGACCGCTTCAAGGCGCAGCTTTTCAAGCGCAACCTCGTGCCCGGCCAGTTCGTCTCGCAGGGGGAGCTCTGCGAGCTGCTGGACGTGCCGCTCGGGCCCACGCGCGAGGCGCTGAAGCGCCTCGAGGCCGAGAGCCTCGTGCGCCTCATCCCCCAGCGCGGCATCCAGATCGCCGACATCGGCGTCACGCTGATCCACGAGGCCTTCGACTTCCGCAGCATCATCGAGCTCGCCGCGGTGCGGCGCTTCGCCGCCGAGGCGCCGCAGGCGGCGATCGACGCGCTGGAACGCGACACCACCGCCGTCCTCGAGCGCCTCGACGGCGGCGCCAACGACGACCCACGCCTGATCGACGCGGCCCTGCAGGTCGACTGGGGCATGCACAACCAGATGGTCGAGGCCATGGGCAACCGCATCACCATGAACGCGCACCAGCAGAATTTCGACAAGATCCGCATGATCCGGCTCCACGGCCGCTCGCCGCGCTACCTGCCGATGGCCCTCGAGGAGCATCTCAAGGTCATCGCGGCGCTGAAGGCGCGTGATCCGGACAAGGCGGCGGCCGCGCTGCAAGAGCACCTCAAGGGGGCCGAGCACCGGGCATTGGGGCTGTAGCGCGCGTCGGCAGCGGGGCGCGTCGCGTCAATGCGCGGCGTCACCACGTCGGCGGACGCGGGCACGTTACTGGAGGAGGGCGCCGATGGCCGAAAGCCCGGCGAAGATTCGCATCGCGGGCCTCGTGCTCGACTACGTCAACGCCGAGACGGGTGTCGGCCATCGCGCCGTCGAGGCGCTCGACCTCGACGTGCGGTCGGGCGAGTTCCTGTGCGTGCTCGGCCCCTCGGGCTGCGGCAAGTCGACGCTGCTCTCGGCCATCGCTGGCTTCCTGCGGCCCACCGCGGGCACGCTCGACATGGACGGCAGCCCGATCACCGGCCCCGGCGCCGAGCGCGGCGTGGTGTTCCAGGAATACGCGCTGCTGCCCTGGATGAACGTCCTCGACAACACCGCGCTGGGGCTCAAGCTGCGCGGCGTCGCGCGCGAGGCGCGCTACGAGACCGCGCGCCGTGTCCTCGCGGTCGCCAACCTGCACGGGGTCGAGCACAAGTACCCGCACGAGCTCTCGGGCGGCATGCGCCAGCGCGTCGCGGTCGCGCGCACGCTCGCCAACTCGCCCGAGGTGATGCTGATGGACGAGCCCTTCGCGGCCGTCGACGCGCAGACGCGCATGGTGCTGCAGGAGGAGCTGGTGCGCATCTCCGAGCGCTCGCCGCTGACGGTGTTCTTCATCACCCACAGCGTCGAGGAGGCGATTTTCCTCGGCGACCGCGTGGCGGTCATGTCGCCGGGGCCCGGGCGCATCCGCGACATCGTCGACATCCCCTTCGCCCGTGCGCAGCGCACCTGGAAGGCGATGAACGCCGACCCGGCCTTCGCCGCCTTGCGCGAGCGCCTGCTGGAGCGGGTGCGGGCCTGATGCCGCGCGTCCCCCTGGTCGCGACCGCCGTGGTCGTCCTGCTGGTCCTGCTGTACGTCGGCGCGGGCCACTTGGGCGCGGCGCGCAAGCTCGCCGCGCTCGAGCCCCTCGGCGAGGCGCGCGGCAACTACGCCATCACGCTGGAATTCGCGCCCGAGCGCTTCCACCAGCAGGTGATGCAGGACCGCGGGCGCGTGGTGGGGGTCAAGGACCGCACGCTGTTCATGATGGACGTCGAGCCGGCCGACCTGCGCGACATCGCGCGGCGCTACTGGGTGCGCTCGATCGAGCGCTGGAAGCCCTCGTGACCGCCGCTTCGTCCATGGCCACCGCCGGCGCCGCCGCGCCGCGTCGCCGCCGCCTGTCCCTGCGCACGGCGCGCTTCGCCAAGGGCACGTTCGGCGTGCTGCTGCTGCTCGGGGCCTGGCAGCTTTCGGTACCGCTGGTCGGCATGAGCGCGTACTTCTACCCCGCGCCCTCGGACGTGGTCGTCGCCTTCGTCGACCTCGTGAGGAAGGGCGTGCTGCCGGTGTACATCGCCGACAGCCTCGCGCGCTACGCGGCCGGTGTCGGCACAGGTACCGTGCTGGGCATCGTGTTCGGCATCGCCATCGGGCTTTCGCGCCGCGTGTCGCTTGCGCTGTCGCCGCTGTTCAAGTTCCTGTTCGCGCTGGTCGAGGTGGCGTGGATCCCCATCTTCGTGGTCTGGTTCGGCTACGGCGTCAAGACCATCGTGCTGGCGCTGGTCTACGTGGTGTTCTTCCCGGTGCTGTACAACACGCTGCTCGCGGTGCGCACGGCGCCGCAGGTGCTCGCCAACGCGGTGCGTTCGCTGGGAGGCAACGGCGTCGACGTGCTGCGCTACGTGATCCTGCCTTCGGCGCTCCCGGGCATGATCACGGGGCTGCGCGTGGCCGCGGGCTTCGCCTTCCGCGGCCTCGTGTTCGCCGAGATCATCGCCGCCAAGACCGGCGTGGGCTACCTGATCTTCGAAGGCACGCAGACCCAGCAGACCGCGCGCACCATCGTCGGCATGATCGTGATGGGCCTCCTCTGGCTCGCCATCGACCAGTTCTACCTGCGGCCCTTCGAGCGCGCCACCGTGCAGCGCTGGGGCCTCACCGTCGACGCCTCGCAACGCACATGAGGACCCGATGAGCGCCTTGCCTACCGGCCCTGCGGGGGCACCGCCCGCGGGTGCAGCGGCTTCGCCCGCGGGCGCGGTGCCGGCATCGTCGCGGCACTCGCGCCTCGAGGCGATCTGGCTGGGGCTCGTCCCGTTCGCGGTGATCCTCGCGCTGTGGACGGCGCTCCCGCGCATCGCCGACTACCCGGCCTACAAGCTGCCGCCGGTGTCGGCCGTGCTGGCCTATGCCTGGGAGTCGGTGCTGGACGGGACGCTCTTCACCAACATCGGCGCGAGCCTCGCGCGGCTCGCCGCGGGCTTCGTCATCGGCATGGCGCTCGCGGTGCCGCTCGGGCTCGCCATCGCGCTGAACCGCCACGTCGCCGACATGGTCCGGCCGGTGCTGTCGTTCCTGCAGGCGATCGCGGGCATCGCCTGGGTGCCGCTGACCATCATCTGGTTCGGCATCGGCAACGGCTCGGTGATCTTCGTCATCGCCAACACCATTTTCTTCGCCACGCTCTACAACACCGTGCTGGGCGTGGAGACGATACCGCTGGCGCTGCACCGCGCCGTGCGCAGCCACGGCGGGCACGGGCTTTCGCTGATCACCAACCTCGTGCTGCCCGGCGCGTTCATGCAGATCCTGCTCGGCATGCGCACCTCGGTGGCCTACGGATGGCGCGCGCTGGTCGCCTCCGAGATGATCGCCGGCAGCAACGGCCTGGGCTACATGACCATCGACGCCGTGCAATGGCAGCGCGTCGACGTGATCGTGCTGGGCATGATCGTCATCGGGCTGCTGTGGATGGCGATGGACCGGCTGCTGTTCGTGCCGCTCGAGCGGCGCACGGTGATGCGCTGGGGGCTGATGCAGCGCTGACGGATGCGCCCGGGGGCGACGCCGGGCTGGACGACCATGACGAAGGAGGTTCCATGAAAGACAGGAATGTTGGTGTGGGAATGCTCGGCGCCGCACTTGCCGTCGCGCTGGCCGCGGCGTTGCCGGCACTGCCGGCGCGCGCCGACGACGCGTGGCCGTCGAAGCCCATCAAGCTGATCGTGCCGTTCCCGGCGGGCGGGCAGCTCGACGTGGTGTCGCGGATGGTCGTCGACCGCGTCTCGGTGGCGCTCGGGCAGCCGATCGTGGTCGAGGCGCGGCCCGGCGCCGACGGCAACATCGCCACCGAGGCGGTGGCCAAGGCCGCGCCCGACGGCTACACCTGGCTCGCCGCGAGCCCGCCGACGACCATCCAGCCGGCGGTGCGGCCGAAGACGCTGCGCTACGACCCGATGCGCGATTTCGCGCCGGTGTCGTTCATCGGCACCAGCCCCTTCCTGTTCGTCGTGCCGGCCTCGCTGCCGGTGAACACGCTGGCCGAGTTCGTCGCCTATGCGAAGCAGCACGCGGGGCAGGTGTCCTACGCGGGCTCCTCCTACGGCACAGTGGTGCACCTCGCGTCCGAGACCTTCAAGAAGGACACGGGCATCGCCATGGAGATGATCAACTACAAGGGCCAGCCCGACGCGGTGGCCGACCTCCTCACCGGCCGGGTGCAGTTCATGTGCCTCGGCGCGATCCTCGCCGAGCCGCAGCTCAAGGCGGGGAAGTTGAAGGCGCTGGCGGTGCTCGACGCACAGCGCTTCGCGCGCCTGCCCGAGGTGCCCACGGCGAAGGAGCTGGGCTACCCGGACCTCGTCATGTCGACGTGGTTCGGCATCGCCATGCCCGCGGCGACGCCGCCGGCGATCGTCGCCCGTGCCAACGCCGAGATCTCGAAGGTGCTCGCCGACCCGGCCGTTGTCGCCAAGCTGCGCGACATCGGCGTCGACCCGGCGGCGCCCGCGGGGCCGGCGGCTTTCGCCGCGTTCATGCGCGAGGATCTCGAGCGCTGGAAGAAGGCCGCCGCGGCGGCGAAGGTCAACCTGGACTGATCCGCATCGTCATTCCCGCGAAAGCGCATCGTCATTCCCGCGAATGCGCATCGTCATTCCCGCGAAAGCGGGAACCCATGGGTCCCCGCTTTCGCGGGGATGACGAGAACGTTCGCGGGGATGACGGGTGGTTTCCCCGTGTCGCCGTCTCCGAATCGATCCCTGTTGACGATGTGCTGATGCAGTCCTATGCTTCATTTGAGCTTGTCACCGCTCATATGAGCAATATTCAGACAAGCCATCCGGCCCGAGTCGATTCACGCCCAAGCACATGGTCATGTCCCATTGCCGTTGGACCTGCATGATCGCGTTGCATGACCCGTGATGAGCGACGAGGGCCAACGCCTCGGCCAACCGAACGGCATTGACGCCGGAAGGACCGACATCATGAACGATGCACGGAATCGCCTCACCAGACGACTCGTTCTCAGAAGTGGCCTCCTCGCGACTGCGGCAATGGTGCCCGGCGCCATGCTCGCCGGTTGCGGAAAGAATGACCCGGCGCCCAGCGGCAGCGCGAAGAACCTCACACTGAAGGCCTCGGTGGTCACGAGCATTTCGAGTGCCGTGGTGACCGTCGGCAGCCAGAAAGGTTGGTTCGCGCAGAGCGGCCTGACGCTGACCCCGCAGGTGTTCGCGTCCGGAAAGGGTGCCGAGGCGCTTCAATCGCTCGGTGGCCGCAACGGCGTCGACGTCACTTTTGTCGGGACGACACCCATCATCAATTCCGCGGCCCACGGGGGCATCAAGCTCAAGGTGATCTCCGTGATCAATGACACGTCGGGTGCTTTCGTACTTTTCGCTCAGCCAGGGATCACGGACGTGGCAGGCCTGAAAGGCAAGCAGGTCGCCTTCGCGCGGGGCTCGACATACGACTTCTTCCTGCGCAAGGCGCTCATCAAAGCCGGTCTCGCCATCGACGACATCAAGCCGGTCTATCTGGGAGCGTCCGACGCGGTCACCGCGTTTGTCGGCAAGCATGTCGATGCTTGCGTGCCGGAGACTTCGCAGATCGACATCGTCGCGCAAAAGGACCCGTCCGCGAAGATCATCTTTCGCGGCTCCGACTTCGATGCGACCGAGGCTTTCCGTGTCGTCAACGTCTTCCTCACGACTCCCGCCACGATCGAGTCGAAGCGCGACGCACTCAAGGCGCTCCTGGCGGTTTACCACGGCAAGGTGGTCCCCTTTTGCCAGGACGAGAAGACCCGGGACGACGCGGTCAAGCTCGTGGCGCAGGGCATCAGCGAGTGGGGCGGCGGGACCGTCGACCCGAAAGCCATCGGCAAGACCATGGCCACCCAGTCCTTTTACAACATCTCCCAGGTCCGGGAGCTCATGGGCGGCCCGGTCTTGATCGACGCACTGCGAAACCAGGCGCAGTTCCTCAAGGACGCAGGTGCCATCGCTTCGGTCCCCGACCTCGCCGATCTCGTCGATTCGTCACTCCTGCCAAGCGCTTGACGAGGCGCGATCTCACCCACGGGTGGCGTTCCGTCAGGGCGCGTCCTCCGGCAGGCACCGCGGATCACGGGGAGCTCAGTGACCACATCCACATCGAGACACAAGTCGACCGCCGTCATCGTCGGCGTCATCACGATCCTGGCCGTCATCGGGATCTACTGGTGGGCGGCCGTGCGGGCCGCGAACCCCACGTTCACGCCGACGCCGGGCGAGGTCATGCAGGCGTTCTGGCGCGAAGCGACGAGCGGCCGGCTTCTCGTCAACCTCTGGGCCAGCCTGAAGCGCGTCGTCATCGGCTATTCCATCGGCATGGCGGGCGCCATCGTGCTGGGCACGCTCGCCGGATGGTTTCGTCCGGTCGGCTATGTCCTCAACCCGCTCATCGACGCCATTCGTCCCATCCCGGCGCTCGCCTATCTGCCGTTGATCATCCTCTGGGTCGGCATCGACGAGGACGCGAAAATCCTCATCATCATCCTGGCGGCGTTCAAGACGGGCGTGGTCAGTTGCCGCGCTGGGATGGCCGAGATTCCGAAAATCTATTTCGATGCAGCGCGCATGCTGGGCGCAAATCGACGGCAGCAGTTCACGACGATCGCCCTGCCTGCGGCGGTCCCCTACATCGTCGCCGGCGCTCGCGTCAGCTTCACGACATGCTGGCTCGCCCTGGTTGCCGCCGAACTGGTGGCCGCCAATGAAGGGCTCGGCTTCATGATCAGCAACGCCGGGCACTTCTTCCAGACCGATGTCGTCTTCGTCGGCATCATCACGATCGGGGTGGTCGCGTTCGTCCTCGACCGGAGCCTCCATGCCGCGGGCAAGGCCGTGACGCGGTGGTCGGAAAATGTCTGATCCGCCACTGTCCAATACCGAGGTGCGGGGCAAGGGCGGCTCCCTCTCCGTGCACGGCGTGACACACGAGTTCAGTCGTGGACCCCGATCGCCACATCTGCGGGTGCTCGATTCGATCGACCTCGACATCGCGGAAGGCTCGTTCACATCCATCGTCGGCTCGTCCGGATGCGGCAAGTCGACACTGTTGAGGATCATGTCCGGCCTGCTCGTCCCCAGTTCCGGGGCGGCCATGTTGGGCGACGAGGTAATCCGGAGCCCGCGTCCCGAGATCGGCATGGTCTTCCAAGGAGACGCCGTCTTTCCGTGGCTGACCGTGCGAAGGAACGTGGACTACGGACTGCGCATGGCACGGTTGCCCAGGAAGGAACGCGAATCGATCGCCAGCGAATGGTGCGAGATCGTCGGCCTCGGCAATTTCAAGAATGCCTATCCCAAGGAGCTGTCCGGGGGAATGCGCAAACGGGTCGATCTCGCCAGGACCTTGGCGCGCGACCCCGGAGTCCTGCTGATGGATGAGCCATTCGGCGCCCTGGATGCACAGACGAAGAACCAGATGCAGGAGGAGGTGCTGCGCGTGTGGCAGGCCTACCGGAAGACGGTGGTGTTCGTCACGCATGACCTTGACGAGGCGACATTCCTGTCGGATCGGGTCATCGTCATGTCACCGCATCCGGGGCGCATCGCGGCGCAGGTCGACATCAGCCTTGCACGGCCACGCACCGATGAAAGTCGCGTTTCCTCGGCGTTCCTCGAGAACAAGCGCCGGCTGTGGGAAGCGTTCCACCACGCCTGAACGGCGCCGGCCCCGGCGCAATCCCTCACGCGTCACGACGGCAATCGTGGCACCGAACATCCGAATCAGAAAGAGGAGAATCGATGGCACCCCAAGACTCTGATGGCTCTGCGCTCACCGAACCCAGGTTCGCGGGACGGGTCGCGCGGACAGTTCAGGAGTCCACTCCCTGGTGGCCCGACCGGACACGCGCCAAACGACCCAACCTCGTCGTGGTCGTCCTCGACGACGTGGGATTCGCGCAGTTGGGATGCTTCGGGTCGTCGATCGCGACGCCGACGATGGACGCCTTGGCCACGGGGGGACTGCGCTATACCAACTTCCATGTGACGCCGCTGTGCTCTCCCACGCGAGCCTGCCTTCTCACCGGTCGCAATCATCACTCTGTCGGGATGGGTTTCCTGGCTGCCTTCGACACCGGCTTCCCCGCCTATCGGGGCAGCGTGACCCCGGCCGCCGCGACAGTGGCCGAGATCCTGCGTGGCGACGGGTATGGGACGTACGCGGCAGGAAAGTGGCATCTCGCGCCGCCGGATCGGCTGACAAGCGCGGGCCCCTACGACCAGTGGCCGAACGATCGCGGCTTTGACAGGTTCTATGGCTTCCTGTGGGGCGAGGACGACCAGTTTTCTCCCGAACTGTGGCTGGATCGACAGCACGTGGAGGTCCCTGACCGACCGAACTATCACCTGAGTGCCGACCTCGTGGAGCGATCCGCGCGATTCCTCGACGATCACATCACGGCCCGCCCTGACGATCCGTTTCTGCTCTACCTCGCCTTCGGGGCATGCCATGCGCCCCACCAAGCCCCGCCCGAGCACATCGACCGCTACCGGGGACGCTTCGATGCGGGATGGGACGTGGAACGGGAGAAGGTCCTGCAACGCCAGCAGGAACTCGGCGTTCTGCCGACCCACACCCGGTTGGCGCCCGCGAACCCCGGCGTCAGCGCGTGGAAGGACTTGTCAGCGGACCAACAACGGCTGTGCGCCCGATTCCAGGAGGTCTTCGCCGGGTTCATGACACATACCGACGAGCAGCTCGGCCGGCTGGTCGATTACCTCGGCAAACGGGACGTGCTCCGCGACACCGTCATCGTTGTCCTCTCGGACAACGGCGCGAGCGGAGAGGGGGGAGCGGAGGGCACCCTCAACGAGTATCGCTACTTTCTTCGCCTGCCACCGGATCCCCTCGGCAAGGCCTTGAAGCGGATCGACGACATCGGGACGCCCGCGGCGCACAACCACTATCCGAGCGGATGGGCGCAAGCGGGGAACACGCCATTCCGCTATTACAAGAAGCACACCCACAACGGCGGCGTGCGGGTCCCGATGATCATCAGCACGCCAAAGACGCGAGAACGCCAGGCAGGCGGAATACGCGCCCAGTTCCATCACGCGATCGACATCACGCCGACACTGCTCGAGCTGGCCGGCAGCAAGGCCCCGTCGGTCTACCACGACGTGGCGCAGCTTCCGATACACGGGCGATCGATGGCCTACAGCTTCGACGATCCCTCCGCACCTTCCTCGCGCACGACTCAGTACTTCGAGATGGTCGGCAATCGTGGCATCTACGACGACGGCTGGAAAGCAGTTGTGGCGCACGAGGCCGGCACGCCCTACGACGACGACGTGTGGGAACTGTTCGACCTGACCGCAGATCCGTCCGAGACGAACGATCTTGCTGCCGCCGAGCCCGAGCGATTGGCGCGAATGATCGCGCGGTGGGAACAGGAGGCCGAGCAGTACGGCGTGTTCCCTCTTGACGACCGGATGACCAACAGGGCCACCGGCGTGGACCCACGGACGGACAAGCGTCACTACGTCCTGCGACCGGGCGCGCGACTGCTCAATCTCGTGGCGGGTCCCGACTTCAGCGGACGCGCCTTCACGGTCACCGCTCGCCCGGTCTGCGGTCCGCAGACCGAAGGCGTGCTCCTGGCCCAGGGGCGTCGCGCCCACGGTTTCGCAGTCTTTGTCAAAGGCGGGCGGCTCATGGCCGACGTGAACATCGCTGGCGATCATGTGTTGCTGTCCGCCGACGCTCCCCTCGCCCCCGGACGCCACACCTTGACGTTCAGTGTGACGCCGACTGACGGCGGCGCCACGGCGCAATTGTGCGTCGACGGGGCCGTGGTCGCGGACGCCGCCCTGAGCGGACCGCTCCCCCGCGGGCTTGGCGCGCTGTCAGTGCAGTGTGGGGAGAACGAGCCTTCTGCAGTGAGCCCGGAGTACCGCCCGCCATTCCGCTTCACCGGTGAACTGGATGAGGTGATCATCGATCTGGGCGTGCAGGCTGGCAGCCAGGACCGGCTTGTCGCCGCGGAGCTGGTGGCCCAATGACACCCGGCGCTCGCGCCTTCATTCGCGAGCACTACGGCGCGTAGCACGAGCCGCGCCGGCAGCGCGCGAGCGCCGCGTCAGCGCGCGCGCTTGCGCGGCCGCCTGGCGCGGCTGTTGCCCTGCGGCGGACGCTTGGTCGCGTGCTGGCTGCGATGCTGCGCCGGGCCGTTGGCGGCGGTGAGGTTGCGCGCGGTGTTGACCAGCGCGACGTGCGTCAGCGCCTGCGGGAAGTTGCCGAGCATCATCCGGTTGGCCGGGTCGTACTCCTCGGCGAGGAGTCCGACGTCGTTGCGCAGCTTGAGGAGGCGTCGGAACAGCCGCTCGGCGTCGCGCTTGCGGCCGGTGAGCGAGAGCGCGTCGGCGAGCCAGAACGAGCAGGGCAGGAACGCGCCCTCGCCGCCGGGCAGGCCGTCCGGCGAGGGGTGCTTGCGGTAGCGCATCACGAAGCCGTCGCGCACGAGCTCGCGCGCGATCGCATCGACGGTGGCGCGTATGCGCTTGTCGTGCGGCGGCAGGAAGCCGACGATCGGCATGAGCAGCAGCGACGCGTCGAGTTCGCTGGAGCCGTAGTGCTGGACGAACGTGCCGCGCGTCGCGTTGAAGCCGTGCGCGCAGACGTCGCGGTGGATGCGCGCGCGCGCCGCCTTCCAGCGCGCATCCGCGCCGGGCAGCCCGAACTTCTCGGCGGTGCGGATCGCACGGTCCATCGCCACCCACGCCATCACCTTCGAGTGCGTGAAGTGCTGCGGCGCGCCACGCATCTCCCAGATGCCGTGGTCGGGGTCGCGCCAGTGGCCCTCGACGAAATCGAGCAGCACCCGCTCGAACTCCCAGGCGTCGTCGTACTGCGCGAGCCCGGCTTCGCGACCGACGTAGAGCGCGTCGATCACCTCGCCGTAGATGTCGAGCTGGAATTGCGTGGCGGCGGCGTTGCCGATGCGCACCGGCGCCGAGCGCGCGTAGCCCGGTAGCCACGCGAGCTCGGCCTCGCCGAACAGGCGCTCGCCGGCGACGCCGTACAGCACGCACAGGTCCTGCGGGCGGCCGGCTGCCGCGCGCAGCAGCCACTCCCGCCACGCGCGCGCCTCGTCGCGGTAGCCGGCGAGCAACAGCGCGTAGAGCGTGAACGTCGCGTCGCGCAGCCAGCAGAAGCGGTAGTCCCAGTTGCGCACGCTGCCGATGCGTTCCGGCAGCGACGTCGTCGGCGCCGCGACCATGCCGCCGGTGGGCGCGTAGGTGAGCGCCTTCAGCACCATCAGCGAGGAACGCACCGCTTGCTCATAGGTGCCGCGATAGCTGCACTGCGCGCAGAACGCGCGCCAGCGGGAAAGCGTGCCCTCGAGCGCGGCCTCGCCGTCGAGCGGCGTGGGACGCGGCCGGTGCGAGCGCGACCAGGTCATGACCATGGGCACGCGCTGGCCGGCATGCACGGTGAACCGGCCGCGCGTGCTGTAGCCCTCGCCGTGCAGCTCGACCGGGGTGCGCAGCTCCACCGCATCGGGGCCGGCGATCGCGACCAGCGTGTGGCCGAAGCGCCGCACCCAGGGCACCACCGCGCCGTAGCCGAAGCGCAGCGTGAACTCGACCTCCATCGGCACGCTGCCCCGCACGCCCTCGACGATGCGCACGATGTCGGTGCGGTCCTCGTCGAGCGGCATGAAGTCGACGAGCCGCACCGTGCCCTCGGCCGTGTGCATCTCCGTCTCGAGCACCAGCGCATCGTCGGCGTAGCGGCGTACGACGCGGCGGAGCTCGCCGCGCGGGGCGATGCGCCAGCGGCCGTTGTCGCGGTCGCCGAGCAGCGCGGCGAAGGCCGCGGGGGAATCGAAGCGCGGCATGCAGCACCAGTCGAGCGAGCCCTGCCGGCTCACCAGCGCGGCGGTACGCGTGTTGCCGATCAGCGCGTAGTCCTCGATGGCGGTCGTCGCGTCACGCGCTGAGGCACCCGCACGGCCCGGCCGCCGATGCCCCTCCCGCTCCGCCCCCGCCGCCGCGCTGCGTGCCATGGTCGTTGGTCAACCTGCCGCGCCGAGGGTTCCGCTCCAGGCCGTCATCCCGGCGAAAGCGGGGACCCGCGCGGTGCCACCGCGTAAAATCCCATGCCTCGCCGCCCTCGCGGCGCCCATGCCGCCCGCCATGACCGAAGCCCTCGCACCCATCCAGATCGAAACCGCCCCCTCGCCGGATGCCGCGGTGATCTGGCTGCACGGCCTGGGCGACGACGGGCGGGGCTGGTCGGACATCGTGCGCCAGCTCCCGCTGCCCGCCGGCGCGGCGATCCGCTTCGTGTTCCCGCACGCGCCGATGATGCCGGTGAGCATCAACAACGGCATGCGCATGCGCGCCTGGTACGACATCAAGGCGGCCAACCTCAACGAGCGCGCCGACCTCGACGGCGTGCGCGCCTCGCAGGCCCTGCTCGAGGGCATGATCGACGCGCAGAAGGCGCGTGGCATCGCCGAGGGGCGCATCGTGCTCGCGGGCTTTTCGCAGGGCGGGGCGATCGCGCTGTATGCCGGCTTGCGGCACCCCGCGAGGCTGGCGGGCATCGTCGCGCTGTCGACCTACCTGATCGGCGGGGCGCAGCTCGCCGCCGAGGCCTCGCCCGCGAATCGCGACATCCCCATCTTCATGGCGCACGGCCTGTACGACCCTGTCGTGCAGCTCGCCTGGGCGCAGGGCTCGCGCGCGGCGCTGGAGCAGGCGGGCTACACCGTCGAGTGGCACAGCTATCCGATGGAACACTCGGCGACGCTGGAGGAGGTGGCCGAGATCGGGCGCTTCCTCGGGCGCGTGCTCGCCTGAGGCGTCGATGAAGGCGCGCGGGTCTTTCGTCGCGACGCGGCTCGCGACCGGCGTGCGCATCGCCATCGCCGCGTGGCTCGCGGTGCTCAGCGCCTTCCCCGCTGCCGCCGACGAGCCCGACCCCGTGCCGCGCGACGGCTTCCTGCGCGTCACGCACAAGGTCGCCGACCACGTCTGGCTGATCGAGCGCCCGGTGTCGATCGACGCGCCCTACGAGGGCAATTCGATCGTGTTCGAGCAGAAGGACGCGCTGGTGGTGGTCGACGCGGGCGGCGCGCCGGTGTCGGGGCGTTACATCGTCGAGGCGATCGCGGCGATCTCGCCCAAGCCCGTGCGCACCCTCGTCTATACGCACTACCACGGCGACCACAACCTGGGCGCCGGCGCCTTCGTCGCGCGCTGGCCGGGCCTGACCATCGTGTCGACGGCCGCGACGCGCGCCAGCATGACCGGCAAGCCGATGGCCTACATCCAGCGCTACGGCGAGGACTACGCCGGTGCCGTCGCGGCGGCGCGGCGCAATGCGCAGTCGCCCAAGGCCTCGCCGTCGATGCGCGCGGGCTGGCGCGAGTACGTGGAGACCGGCGACAGCATGGTCGCCGCCTATCGCCAGCTCGAGGCCTGGCCCGCGGGCCTCACCTTCACCGATCGGCTGACGCTCGAGGACGACGAGGTGCCGCTGGAGGTGATGTTCCTCGGCCTCGCCAACACCGACGGCGACGCCGTGGTGTTCGCGCCGCGCCAGCGCGTGGTCGCGAGCGGCGACATCGTCGTGGCGCCGCTGCCCTACGCCTCGGCGAGCTACCCGGCGTCCTGGATCGGCGTGCTCGACCGGCTCAAGGCGCTGGACTTCGCGACGCTGGTGCCAGGGCACGGCGAGGTGCAGCACGACCGCGCCTATGTCGACGCGGTGCAGGGGCTGCTCCGCGCGATCGTGGCGCAGGTCGTGCCGCTGGCGCGCGAAGGGGTGCCGCTCGACGAGGTGAGGAAGCGCGTCGACGTCGCGGCGCTGCGCGCGTCCTTCACCGGCGGCGACGACTGGCGCGGCTTCCTGTTCGACAACTTCTTCCTCAACGCCGCCGTGTCCAACGCCTGGCGCGAGGCGCGCGGCGAGCCCATCCGCCAGGGGATCGACGGCGGCTGAGCGCCGTCATCCGCGTGCTTGGTTATCCCCGCGAAAGCGGGAACCCACGCCTTGGTCATCCCCGCGAAAGCGGGGACCCACGCTTTGGATTCCCGCTTCCGCGGGAATGACGGTGACGGCTACTGCCGTTTCGGCGGCGACGCGTCGGCGCGGGGGAGGGCGCCGCGCGCCTTCAGCGCATCGCGCAGCAGGAACTCGATCTGCGCGTTGACGCTGCGGAGCTCGCGCTGGGCGAGCGACTCGAGCGCCTCCCAGAGCGCGGGATCCATGCGCAGCAGGAAGGCCTTGCGCTCGGCCACGGCTCAGCCCCGCCAGCGCAGCCGGTGCAGCAGCGCGGCGGTCCACACCAGCATCGCGCCAATGAACACGCCGACCACCGCGCCCAGCAGCACCACGTCGAGCCGGGGCGGCTGGCGCAGGTTGGCCTGCAGCAGCACGAGGTGCGCCGCGGCGATCGACAGGGTGACGATGATGGCGCCCACGGCGCCGCGCACGGCGAGCACGTCGAGGGCTTCCTCGCGGCGCGGCGAGTCGAGCCAGGCGCGCAGGTTCGGCAGGTTGAGGAACTGCGGCGCGACGCGCGGCAGCGCACCCATCGCGAGCAGCAGGGCGACGGGCGGCGTGATGGCCAGCGCCAGCATCACCAGTGCATAGTCGACGCGGGGCTGGAACCCGGCGGCGACGCCGCCCGCGACGAAATGCGAGGCGACCATCGGCGGAAGCGCCGGCGACGTCGCGGCGATGATCGCCGCCGAGGCGAGGATCGCCGCGATGGCTAGGGCGACGGCGATGCGCGGCACGGCGGGCCCGTTAGCCGTTGTACAGCGTGCCGGTGTTGACGACGGGCTGCACCTCGCTGTCGGCGCACAGCACCGTCATCAGGTTCGAGACCATCGCGGCGCGGCGCTCCGGATCGAGGTCGACGACGTTCTTGGCCGAGAGCTCGGACAGCGCCATCTCGACCATCGACACCGCGCCGTGCACGATCTTGTGGCGCGCGGCGATGATCGCCTCGGCCTGCTGGCGGCGCAGCATCACCTGCGCGATCTCGGGCGCGTAGGCGAGGTGGGTGAGGCGCGACTCCTCGACCACCACGCCGGCCTGGTCGAGGCGGTCCTGCAGCTCGTGCACCAGCGCGCGCGCCACCACGTCGCCGCTGCCGAGGAGCGTCGCGGCGGGACGCGGCACGGCCGCGCCCGGGGGCAGCGGGTCGCCGAGGCCTTCGTCGCTGTCGTAGGCGAAGGACGAGGCGAGGTGGCGCACGGCCGCCTCGCTTTGCACGTGCACGAATTTCTCGTAGTCGTCGACATCGAAGGCCGCCCTGGCGGTGTCGTCGACGTGCCAGACCACCACCGCGCCGATCTCGATGGGGTTGCCGCGCGAATCGTTGACCTTGAGGCGCTCGCCGTTGAGGTTTCGCGCGCGCAGCGAGATCTTGCGGCGGGTATAGAAAGGATTGGTCGCGCGCAGCCCCGGGATGCGCGAGCTGCCGCGGTAGGCGCCGAAGAGCTGCATGATCGCCGCCTCCTTGGGCTGCAGCGTGTACAGCCCCGCCAGCAGCAGCACGCCGGCGATCATGGCGACGACGTCGAGGGCAAGCAGCGCAGGCTGGAAGCCGTGCGCGAGGATGCCGGCGACGAGATGCCAGGCAGCCCCGGCGATCAACGCGAGGCCGATCCCGAGGGCGACGAAGCCGTTGTAGCTCGGGGCATGCGTTTCGGTGTGCGTACCGGTGCGGATCGTGGGAGCGGCCATCTTGGATTCCCTTTGCTGGGCGGCGCGGAATGCGCCTGGCGATAGCGAGATGATATCACTGTGATAGACGATGTCAAGACAGGGGCCCGGGTGCGCCGCTATCGCCTGCGGCGACGCGGCCGCGCAGGCAGGGGGCCTCCCCGATCGACCAGCCAGTCCCGCATGTGCTCGTACACGGAACGGCTGGAGAGCAGGTCGAGGTGACCGGTCCCGTAGGCGATCCATTGCCTTGCCGGGTCGATGCCGACCGCCATGGCAGGGTCGTCGTGCCAGCCGAGGGCACTGGCGACGGGCACGAGGCCATCGCCGCGGGCCTTGCCGCCGCGCGCGGGTGCGGCCTTGCTCAGGCTGCCGGCGATGGCGAACGCCGGGACCCCCACGGGCAGTGGTCGTCGATGGCGCGAATGGCCCGGGCGCGCACTGCGATCACCTTCCTGCCGGTCGTGGTCCAGCACAAGACCGTGGCGCAGGTCCGTGATGCCGGCGCTTCGGAGCTGGCTGAGCCGCGCGAAGGCAACGGTGTACGGGCTCGCGCTGAACAGCATGTCGACACCATGCCCGCCGCGCTCCAGGGGCGCGCCATGGTGCGGCGTGCCGACGAAGACCAGCGCGCGCAGGAGGCGCACCCATTGGTGCCCGGCGCGCTCGCCGGCCGCGCAGGCGCTGCGCATGACGAGCCCGCCCATGCTATGGCCGACGAGGGTCAGTTCGCGAAGCGGCACGGGCCAGGCTGCCACCATCCGCTCGAGCAACGCTGCCAATTCCGCGCCGTTGGTCGAGATGTGGCGCCCGCTGTTGTAACGCAGGTAGACGGCATCCGCGTGCAGGTCACGCGCAAGGCTCTGCCCGTGATCGTGGTCCTCCCGCCTCCACATCCCGTCGCTCATGCAAAGCCCGTGCACCAAGATCACCACGCGCTCGCGTGGTTGCGGCAGGATCTGCGCGATCTGCCTGCGCTCGAGGCGCAGCGCCACGCCGCCGACGCGCAATTGCATCGGGATCGCCAGCGGATTGCGGCTGGCCTCCAGGTGATCTCCGAGCACGCCATTGACGACGGACAGCACGGCGTCGCGCCCCGGGACGGCGGGCGCTCCGGCGAGCAGCGGCTCGAGCGGCCGGAGGACGAAGTCGATGGTGCTGCCCACGACGCGGGTGACCCCGCGCACGCTGCGATATACGAATCCGGTGATTCCACGCGTCGGGCCGGGCGTTGCGCGCCCGATGACGCGAGGCCGCGTGGCGATGTTGTGGTGCATCGTCTCGACGACGTCGGTGACGATCAGGGTGAGATCGACGGCGAGGCGGCTGGCGCCGCGCACGTCCGCGAGCGGTGAAGGCTTGCCCATGCGTGACCCCCGGTACGCGAACTCCCGGTGCTCCGGGACCGGCAAGCTTCTCATCAATCCGATCGCGTGTCAGCGGCGCGAGCGCCGCGCATCGCCCGCGGTTGCCGCAAAAAAAAGGCCGGGCTGCCAATTTTGACAGCCCGGGCCGTTACGACGGCGTTGAAAAGAGACTCACGACTCGTACTGCAAAACACCCACTACAACTTCGGTCCACCCACTACAACTTCGGTCAGCCGATCTTCACCGGCACGAAGATCCTCGCGTCGTCGCGCTGGATCAGCAGCGCGACGGTCTTGCCCGCCTTGGCGACGAGCTCGCTCAACTGCGTGGGCGAGGTCACCGGCGTGCGGTTGATCGACAGGATCACGTCGCCCGCCTTCACGCCCGCGTTGGCGGCCGGGCCCGCGACGTCCTCGACGACGAGGCCGTGGTCGAGCTCGGCGTCCTTCTTTTCCGCGCTGGTCAGCGGACGGACCGCGACGCCGAGCTTGGCGCCCTTGGCGGGCGACTCGTCGTTCATCGCGACCTTCTCGCCGCCGCGCGAGCCGAGCGTGGCCTCGAGCGTCTTGCTCTTGCCGTCGCGGAACACCTCGATGCTCACGTCCTTGCCGGGCTGCGCCGACGACACCAGCGGGGGCAGGTCGCCCGAGCGCGTGACGGGCTTGCCGTCGAAGGCGACGATCACGTCACCCGGCTCGACGCCGGCCTTGGCGGCGGGGCCGCCCTTCTCGACGCTGCCGACGAGGGCACCCGCGGGCGACTTCATGCCGAAGTCGTCGGCCAGCGCCTGCGTCACTTCCTGCACCGTCACGCCAAGCTTGCCGTGGCTGACCTTGCCGTTCTTGACGATCTGGTCCTTGACGTTCATCGCCACGTCGATGGGGATGGCGAACGACAGGCCCTGGTAGCCGCCCGAGCGGCTGTAGATCTGCGAGTTGATGCCGATCACCTCGCCGGCGAGGTTGAACAGCGGGCCGCCCGAGTTGCCGGGGTTCACCGCTGCGTCGGTCTGGATGAAGGGCACCACCGAGTCGCCCGGGAGCGCGCGCGACTTGGCGCTGATGATCCCCGAGGTCACGGTGTTCTCGAGGCCGAAGGGCGCGCCGATGGCGACGACCCATTCGCCCACGCGGGCCTTGCTCGAATCGCCGATGGGCACCACGGTGAGGTCCTTGGCGTCGACCTTGAGCACGGCCACGTCGGTCGTCTTGTCGACGCCGAGCACCTTGGCGGTGTACTCGCGGCGGTCCTGGAACTTGACGGTCACCTCGTCCGCGCCGTCGACGACGTGCGCGTTGGTGAGGATGATGCCGGAGGGATCGACCACGAAGCCCGAGCCGAGCCCGCGCGAGGGGCCCTGCGAGGGCGCGTCTTCATCGTCGCCGTCGGGGGCGCCGGGCATGCCGGGCATGTTGCGGAACCACGGCGGGAGCTGGTCGAGCTGGGGATTGCGACCGCGCGCCGCGGTCTTCCTGGCGAGCTTCTCCGTGCTGATCTCGACCACAGCCGGGCCCTGCTTGGCGACGAGGTCGGCGAAGTTGGGCAGCGCCATGCCGTAGGCGGGCGCGGACGGCGTCGTCGTCGCGGCCGCCACGACGGCGGCGGGCGCGGCGTTCGCCGTGGCGGCGGCGCCATAGTGATCGGCGATCAACGCACCGCCGGTGAACGCACCGGCCACGGCGAGCGCGACCAGCGTGCGATTGAACTTGAGCGAGGGCATCGAGAGTCTCCTGTTGTCGTCAGTCGCGGCACCCGGAATGGGTGCCACGCTTCGATGCCAACGATAGGACCGGAAACTTAAGGGAGACTTAAGGAAATCCGCGGGCAAGGGGAAGCCCGGGCGGGTGCAGCGGTCCCGATGCTGGCGACAGGCCCGCCGGCCAGGCCGTGTCCTGCGGAGGCTAGCCCGCGAAGCGCACGACGACCCCCAGCCCCTTGCCGTCGAGCCCGTCCTCGAAGTCGACGGTGGCGCCGTGGCGCTCGGCGATCCGATGCACGATGGCGAGGCCGAGCCCGCTGCCCGGCACGCGCGCATCGCGGCCGCGTGCGAAGCGGTCGAAGACGTGGCCCCGCTCGTCGGGGGGGATGCCGGGGCCGCTGTCGCGCACCACCAGCGCGGGCGCGCCGTTGCGCGGCTCGACGCTGACGTCGACGCGCCCGCCCGCGGGCGTGTAGCGCACGGCGTTGTCGACGAGGTTGGACAGGAGCGTGTACAGCGCGGCGCGATCGCCGCGTACCTGCAGCGCAGGCCCTTCGACGTAACCGAGGTCGACGTCGCGCGTAGCGGCGATGGGCGCCTGTTCGCGCACGGCGTCGTGCGCCAGGGCCGCGAGGTCGACCTCGTCGTGCGCCGCGTCGGGCTCGGCGTGCTCCTCGCGCGCCAGCGCCAGGAGCTGCCCGGCGAGCCGCGTCGCGCGGTCGATGCCGCCGCGCATGGCAGAAAGCGCGTCGCTGCGCTCGGCCTCGCTGCCGGCACGCTCGGCAAGCTGCGCCTGCACGTGCAGCGCCGTCAGCGGCGTGCGCAGCTCATGCGCGGCGTCGGCGACGAAGGCCCGCTGCGAGGCGAGCGCGGCCTTCAGGCGGTCGAGGAGGCCGTTGAGGGCGGCCACCAGCGGCGCGAGCTCGGCGGGCCAGCCGCCGCGCGGCAGCGGCGCCAGCGCGCCGGCGCCGCGCCGCGACACGGCACCCGCGAGGCGCGAGAGCGGCAGGAGCGCACGCTCGATGGAGAACCACACGACGAAGCCCAGCAGCGGCGCGATCAGCACCAGCGGCATGGTGGTGCGCCAGGCCATGCTGGTGGCGAGCGCGTCGCGCGCGGCGACGGGCTGGCCGACCTGCACGACCTGGCCGCTGGCGATGACGCTGTACACGCGCCACAGGCCGTCGCGCGTGGGCACGGTGGCGAAACCGGGCGTGCCGCGCGCGGGCGCGTCGGCGCTGGGGCGCGAGCGGTACACCTGCACGCCGTCGCGGTCCCAGATCTGCACGATCAGCGGCGCGGGCTCCCCGCCGCGCAGCGTCACGTTGGGCGAGGCGAGCGGCATGCCGGTGATCGACGCCGCGGTCTGCTGGAGCTGCACGTCGAACAGCGCGTTGGCCTCGTCGCGCGCGCGCTGGTAGGTGAGCGCGCCCGCGGCGACGATGGCGAGGAGCAACCCCAGCGCCAGCGGGACGAGCAGCGCGCGGCGGATCGAGCCGACGCTGGGAATCGCGGCGCCGCCGCTTCCGCCCGCCGCGGCGTCCTGCGCGGCCGTCTCCGGCGCCGCGTGCCCGGGAGGGGCGTCGTTCATGGCGACGGACCCCGCGCGGCCGCACCCGCACCCGCGGCGGCACCCGCGGCCGGCGCAGCGGGCGCGGTGATCATCCAGCCCACGCCGCGCACGTTGCGGATCCAGCCCGCGCCGAGCTTGCGGCGCAGCGTCGACAGGTGCACCTCGACCGCGTTGCTGTCGACGCCGTCCTTCCAGCTGTAGAGCTTTTCCTCGAGCTGCGCGCGCGACAGGATGGCCCCGGGCCGCGCGATGAGCGCCTCGAGCAGCGCCAGCTCGCGCGCCGACAGCGAGAGCGCCTCGCCCGCGAGCGTGACCTCGCGCGTCGCCGGGTCGATGGACAGTGCGCCGAGCACGACGCGCGGACCGCCGCGTCCCATCTTACGTCGCGCCAGCGCGCGCATGCGCGCGGCGAGCTCGGAGAACTCGAAGGGCTTGACGAGGTAGTCGTCGGCGCCCGCGTCGAGGCCCGCGACGCGGTCCTGCACGGCGTCGCGCGCCGTCAGCACCAGCACCGGGCGGTCGTCGCCGCGGCGGCGCATCGCGGCGAGCACCTCGAGGCCGTCGCGGCGCGGCAACCCCAGGTCCAGCAGCACGATGTCGTGCACGCGCTCGGCGAGTGCCAACTCGGCGGCACGGCCGTCGCGCACCCAGTCGACGGCGAAGCCGTCCTGGGCGAGGCCGCGGCGTACGCCGTCGCCGATCATGGCGTCGTCCTCGGCGAGCAGCACGCGCATGTCGTGGGTGGGGGTAGCAGGCGCCGTGCGAAGGGAAATCGTGCGGAACGTCGGGCGGGGAGGGGGCGCGCGAAGGCGCTACTTCGCCGGCTCGAAGTCGAGCGAGGCCGAGTTCATGCAGTAGCGCAGCCCGGTCGGCTCGGGGCCGTCCTCGAACACGTGGCCCAGGTGCGCGTCGCATTTCGCGCACACCACCTCGGTGCGGCGCATGCCATGCGCCAGGTCCTGGTGCTCCTCGACGGCGCCCGCCTCGAGGGGCTTGAAGAACGAGGGCCAGCCGCAGCCCGCGTCGAACTTGGTGTCGGAGGCGAAGAGCGCCGTGCCGCAGCCGATGCAGCGGTAGGTGCCTTCGCCGGTTTCGTCCCAGTACGCGCCGGTGAAGGGGTGCTCGGTGCCTTTCTGGCGCGTCACGCGGAACTGCTCGGGCGTCATCTGCGCCTGCCATTCGGCATCGGTCTTGCGGATCTTGTCGGTCATGGGGATCTCCTGCTCCTTGTCATTCCCGCACCTCTGTCATTCCCGCGAAGGCGGGAATCCACCGCCCAGCTCAGTCATTCCCGCGAAGGCGGGAATCCACCGCAGGCCTTCGCAGTGATTGCGGTGGGTCCCCGCTTTCGCGGGGATGACGGCATGGGTCCCCGCTTTCGCGGGGATGACGGCATGGGTCCCCGCTTTCGCGGGGATGACGTGCGCTATAGTAAGTCATCGATCGTTCGTCGAAATTACGCCCGCGAAGGACGTCATGGACCTCGGCATCGCCGGACGCAAGGCGCTGGTGTGCGCCGCCAGCAAGGGGCTGGGGCGCGGCTGCGCGGAAGCGCTGGCGCAGGAAGGCGTCGACGTCACCATCTGCGCGCGCACCCGCGACGAGGTCGCCGCGGCCGCCGCCGACATCGCCCGTGCCTGCGGCAGGCCGGTGGCGCACGTGGCCTGCGACATCACCACGCCCGAAGGCCGCGCCGCGGCGCTCGCCGCCTGCCCCGCGCCGGACATCCTGGTCAACAACGCCGGCGGCCCGCCGCCGGGCGATTTCCGCGACTGGGACCGCGCCGCCTGGCTCGCCGCCATCGATGCCAATATGCTGACGCCGATCGAGCTCATCAAGGCCACCGTCGACGGCATGATGGCGCGGCGCTTCGGGCGCATCGTCAACATCACCTCGTCGTCGGTGAAGGCGCCGATCGAGGTGCTGGGGCTGTCCAACGGCGCGCGCAGCGGGCTCACCGGCTTCGTCGCGGGCCTCGCGCGCAAGGTCGCGGCGCACAACGTCACCATCAACAACCTGCTACCGGGCTCGTTCGACACGGCGCGCCTCGCCAAGACCTTCGACGCGCGCGCCAGGGCGCAGGGCCTGAGCCTCGAGGAAGTGGGCGACGCGATGAAGCGCTCGATCCCGGCCGGGCGCCTGGGCGACCCGCGCGAGTTCGGGCAGGTCTGCGCGTTCGTCTGCAGCGCCCAGGCGGGCTACCTCGTGGGGCAGAACATCCTCCTCGATGGCGGCGCCTACCCCGGCACCTATTGACCTCCGGCGCTCGCGCCGCGACACGCCGGCCCGCTCGCCACGACCTTCCCCGCATCGCCGGAACCCATGATCGACCTCTACTACTGGACCACGCCCAACGGCCACAAGATCACCATCTACCTCGAGGAGACCGGCATGCCATACACGCTGCGGCCGGTCAACATCAGCCAGGGCGAGCAGTTCGCGCCCGAGTTCCTCGCCATCGCGCCCAACAACCGCATCCCCGCGATCGTCGACCACGACCCGCCCGACGGCGGCGCGCCCATCGCGCTGTTCGAGTCGGGGGCGATCCTCATGTACCTGGGCGGCAAGTCGGGCTACTTCTTTCCCAAGGACCTGCGCGAGCGCTGCGACTGCGTGCAATGGCTGTTCTGGCAGATGGCGGGGCTGGGACCGATGGCGGGGCAGAACCACCATTTCTCGCAGTACGCGCCGGAGAAGATCCCCTACGCGATCGAGCGCTACCGCAAGGAGACCTCGCGGCTTTACGCGGTGCTCGACAAGCGCCTCGCCGATCGCGACTACATCACCGGCGAGTACGGCATCGCCGACATGGCCTGCTACCCCTGGGTGCTGCCGGAGCGCCAGGGCCAGGACATGGAGCAGTTCCCCCACCTCGGGCGCTGGAAGGCGGCGATCGCGGCGAGGCCCGCGGTGCAGCGCGCCTACGCGATCGCCAAAAGCGTCAACGCCAACCCCTCGGTGCACGACGCGCGCTCGCGCGAGGTGCTGTTCGGGCAGGACGCCTCGACCGTCAGGGGGCGCTAGCAGGGCCCGGGCCGATTTCTCGGGATCCTGTGGAAAAATTCCCGAAATGTGCTAATTTGCCCGGGCCGGCCGGACACCCGCCGGCGTACGCGGGGCCACCCGCGCGCACAGAGCTTGCAGGAGCGTTCCACGACCTCAGGGAGGTGCGAGTGAAACCGACTGTATTGAGCCGCGCATCGTTCGCGGTGCTGGTGTGTGCCTTGACGATGGGCGCGTCTTCGGCGGCCAACCTGCTGGTCAACGGCGGCTTCGAGAGCGAGCCGAACTACAGTGGTTCGGCGGGCTTCGTGCTGCTCACCGGGTCGCAGATCCCGGGGTGGACCATCGAGCCCGGTTACGGCGTCACGGTGCACAACAACAGCATCTACCCGACCATCTCGGGGACCTACAGCGTCAACATGGATGGCGAAGGATCCGGCGGCAACAACGCCAACTTCTACCAGGATTTCGCCACTGCCGCGGGCCAGCAGTACCAGCTGTCCTACGACTGGGCGACGTGGACGCCGACCGGCGGCGTGCAACTCGAGGTGACGGTGACCGACACGGTTACCAGCGCCGTGCTGTACACGGCGAGCTTCACGACGGTGGCGGGGACGCATCACCAGGCCGCGGCGATCACCGGCACCGGCAACGTGCTGCGGCTGCGCGTGCGCGAGAACCCGCAAAGCGGCGTCAACGACAACGCCTTCATCGTCGACAACTTCGCCGTCGACACGCCGTCCGCGCCGGTTCCGGCGCTCGATGCGAAGCTGCTCGCGGCGCTCGCGGCGACGATCCTGGCAGCAGGCCTGGTGACGACCCGTCGCCGTCGCGGGGCGAGGCGCTGACGCGCTCCCGGGGCGGGCCGGGGCTCGCGCGGGCACCACGCCCGCGCGGGCGCCTCAGCGTGGGGTGATGCGCAGCGCAGGTGCTGCCGCCGCCGCGCCCTCGATCGCGGCCTCGAGGCCGCTGTCGACGTCGAACGCGAGGTCGCCGTCGGCGACCGCATTCCCCTGCGCGCGCAACGCGCCGAAGTCCTGCAGCTTGCGGTCGAGGAGGTGCGTGGGCACCACGTCGCCCATCGCGTTGAAAATCGATTCGATGCGGCCGGGGTGCTTGCGCTCCCATTCGCGCAGCATCGTCGCGACCTCGCGGCGCTTCAGGTGCTCCTGCGAACCGCAGAGGTTGCAGGGGATGATCGGGAAGGCCATCGCCTCGGCATAGCGCGCGAGGTCGCGCTCGCGCACGTAGGCGAGCGGGCGGATCACCACGTGGCGGCCGTCGTCCGACTGAAGCTTGGGCGGCATGGTCTTGAGCTTGCCGCCGAAGAACAGGTTGAGGAAGAACGTCGCCATCAGGTCGTCGCGGTGGTGCCCGAGCGCGATCTTGGTGGCGCCGAGCTCGCCGGCGACGCGGTAGAGCACGCCGCGGCGCAGGCGCGAGCACAGCGAGCACATCGTGCCGCCCTCGGGGATCAGCCGCTTCACCACGCTGTAGGTGTCCTGCTCGGCGATGTGGAAGGGCACGCCGCGCGCAGCGAGCCAGTCGGGCAGCACCTGCGCGGGAAAGCCCGGCTGCTTCTGGTCGAGGTTCACCGCGACGACCTCGAAGCGCACCGGCGCCGCGTCCTTGAGCGTCAGCAGGACGTCGAGCAGGCCGTAGCTGTCCTTGCCGCCCGACAGGCAGACCATCACGCGGTCGCCTTCCTCGATCATCGAGAAGTCGGCGATCGCCTGCCCCACCTGCCGCCGCAGCCGCTTCCTCAGCTTGTCGAGCTCGTGGTCCTCACGCCGCGTGTCGCGGCGTGTCAGTCCTTCGTCCGGGCGCGTGTCGCGGAGTGTCAGTCCTTCATCAGGCCGCGTGTCGCGGACGGTGTCGGGCGTGGCGGTGTCGTTCATGGAAGGCGGCGGGCGAGGCCCGCGTGGCAAGGCGTCGGCAACCCGCCACTTTACCGCCCGGGCCGCCGCGCGCTCAGTCGCGCTTGAACGCGATCTCCACCTCGGTGCTGCGCCCGGCCTCGCCCGGGGCGAAGGTCCAGCGCGACAGCGCATCGCGCACCGCGCGGTCGAACACCGCGCTGGGGCGCGCTTCGACGATGGTCACCGTGCTCACCTTGCCGCCGGCGTCGACGACGATGCGGGCGCGCACGTTGCCGTTGGTGATGCCGCGCGACAGCGCCTCGCGGGGAAAGCTCGGGTCCTCGCGCGTCACCGGCAGGAGCCGCGCGGGCGCGGCATGCGCCGCGGTCGACGGGGCCGCCATGGCGAGCCGCGTGGGCGGTTCGGTGTCGCGCGCCGCGGCGGCGGGCTGTGCGGCCGCCGGCGAGGTTCCGGTGGCGAGCCCGGATACTGGCGCCGGGTTGGGTGACGCGGCTGCCGGCGTGGCCGGTGCGGATGCGGCCTGGCCGGGCGCCTTGGCGGCAGGCGGCGCGGCAGCGGGCTGCGCGATGGTATCGGCGGTGCGCACCGGTTTCGGCTCGAACTGCGCTGGCGCCCCGCGTGCCGCGACCTGCGCCGGCGCTGCCGGAGGGGGGACCGCTGTCGCGGCGGCCGAGGCGTTCGTGGGTACCGGGATGGTGGCGGAAGGCGTCGTGGCGGCGCGGGCCTGCTCGGGCGCCGGCGCAGGCACGGCGGCGGCATGTGCCGCTCCGCTCGCGGTGGTCGCTGCCGTGCGCGCCGCGTCGGCAACGCCGTGTGCGACGGCTGGCGTGGCGGCGGGAGGCGTGACGGCGGGAGGCGTGACGGCGGGAGGCGTGACGGCGGGAGGCGTGACGGCGGGCGATGTGCCGGCCGGCGCGGCGCCGGCCTGGGGCGCTGCGCCCGGCGCGGCGCTCGCCACGGCGGCTTGCACCGGAGGTTGCGCGGGATTGGCCGCAACCGACGGACCCGCCCCGTCGGCCGCTGATGCGGCGGGCGATGACGCGGTCCCGACGGCACCGGTGGCGGTGGCGCCGGCCACCGGGGGGCTGTCGCTCACCGGCAGCTTTCGCCCGGCCATGACAACGTACGCCGCGCCGATGACGGCGACCACGATCGCCGGCACGATCCAGCGCAGGGCCGACGGCGAGCGCGCGCCGCCGATCACCACGGGCCCCGAGGCGGCTTCGGGCCTCGGCAAAGGGGCTCCCACTCGGGGCGCCGGCGCGGCGGGCGCCACGCTGGCCGGTCCCGCGCCCGGCAAGCCGGTGCCGCGCGGTGCGGCGGGGGTCGCAGTAAGCGGACGCGTCGCCATGGGGCGCAACGCGGCGGGGGCGGGCCCCTCGCCGTTCACCAGCACCAGCCCCAGCGACGCGAGCTTGGCGATGTCGCGGTCGAGCTTGTCGGGATCGAGCGCGCGCTCGGCGACGAGCTCGTCGAGGCCCTGCGGTTGGTCGAGGTACGACAGGAGCTTGCGCTGGCCGATCGAAAGCCCGTTTTGCGGGCTCCCGAGTTCGGCGTCGCCGGCGCGGGTGCGCGACAGCAGCGTGGCGGGGTCGAGCGGCATGGGTCCTCGCGGGTCTTGTTCGTGCTTGGGGAGAACGGGCGGCGGGCCCGGCAGGGCCCAAGGCCACGCCGGCTGCAATGCGCGTGCCAAGCGGCATTGTCGCGGTTTCGATAACATTCGCGCCATAAGACGAACGGGGGCGTCATGCAGACCATCCTCATCGCCAATCCCAAGGGCGGGAGCGGCAAGACCACGCTGGCCACGAACGTCGCGGGCTGGCTTGCGGGCAAGCGCCAGCGCGTGCTGCTCGACGACCGGGACCCGCAGCAGTCCTCGGCGTTCTGGCTGTCGCGGCGCCCGAAGCTGTTCCCGGCCATCGCCGGGGCGGGCGAAGGCGGCAAGCGCGCCCGCGACGACGATCACGCCTGGCGGGTGGTCGACAGCCCCGCGGGCCTGAGCGGCGAGGCGCTGAAGAAGGCACTCAAGGGCGCCGACATCGTGCTGGTGCCGGTCACGCCGTCGTTCTTCGACATGGCGGCGACGGCGCGCTTCCTCACCGAGGTGCGCGAGGCGATGGGCGGCAGCAGCGAGGGACCGCCGGCCGTGGGGCTCGTCGCCATGCGCGTCGATTCGCGCACGCACAGCGCCGCGGACCTCGACACCTTCATGAAGTCGACCGGCTACCCCGTGGTCGCGCAGCTGCGCGTCACGCAGGTGTACGTGCACTGCGCGAAGGACGGCGCGAGCATCTTCGACCTGCCGCGCTCGCGCGCCGAGCAGGACCAGGAGCAGTGGCGGCCGCTGACGCGCTGGATCGCGCGCCACGCGCCCGCGCGCGGCGAGTCGCGCTAGGCGCCGGGCGAGTCGCGCCAGGCGCGGGGCGGGGCACGCGGCGCGCCGGTCGGGCGACACGCCGGGCCGGCGCCAAAACGACAACGGCCGCCCCCTCGCGGGATGCGGCCGTCGGCGGCAGCGCCTTGCGGCGCGATGCGATTACTTCTTGGCGGCGTCCTGCGCGGCCTTGACCGCGTTGTCGGCGGCGGTCTTGGCGTCGGCGGCGGCGTCCTTGGTCGCCTGCGTTGCGGTGGCGGCGGCGTCCTTGGTCGCATCGACGGCCGACTTGGCGGCGTCCTTGGTCGCGTCGGCGGCGTTCGAAGCGGCGGCGGTCGTCTTGTCGGCAGCGTCCTTGGCAGCGGCGGCCGCGGCGTCGGCGGTGGCCTTGGCGGCGTCCTTGGCGGCGTCGGCGGCCTTGGTCGCAGCTTCCTTGGCCTTGTCGGCGGCTTGTTGGGCATCGTTGCCGCAGGCGGCAAGCGAGGCGGCGCAGGCCAGCGCGAGCAGCGTGGCCATCGTCCTGATTTGCATGGTGTTACTCCTCATCATGGTGGTTGGGCGTGTGGATATGACCGTCTTCTGACGACCGGTCGAGGAAACATTGCATTCTACAACGAGCGTTGCGGTGCAGCAAATTACAGGTGTTCATCGAGCGACAGCGATCCCGGGCCCTCATGGACGGCCCGTCACAGCGGTTCATTGGGTGGCAGCGGCGCGCGGGGCAGCGTGACGTTGCGACGCTCGGCGCGCGCCAGCAGCACGCCGGCCGCGACGATCACCGCCATGCCGAAGAAGGCGACGCGGTCGGGCAGCTGGCCGAACAGGACGTATCCGTAGGCCGTCGCCCACATGAGCTGCAGGTAGGTGAAGGGCGTCAGCATCGACGCCGGTGCGCGCATGTAGGCACCGATCAGCCAGTGGTGCCCGAGTCCCGCGCACAGCCCCGCGACCACCACCAGGCCGGCGGTGGTCAGGTCGAGCACACCGAAGTCGATCCAGGGCAGTGCCAGCGTGGTCACCACGGTACCCACGACGGCGCTGTAGAACAGGCTGGTGTAGGGATTCTCGTCCTGCAGCTGGCGCGTCATCAACTGGTAGAGCGCGTTGCAGAAGGCCGCCGCCACCAGCAAAAGGGCCGCGGGCGAGAACACCGCGCCTCCGGGCCGAACGATGAACAGCGTGCCCGCGAAGCCCATCGCCACCGCCAGCCAGCGCGTGCGCGTGGGGCGCTCGCCGAGCATCGGTTGCGACAGCATCACCACGAAGGGCGGCGCGAGGAACATGATCGACGAGGCCTCGGCCAGCGGCAGGAAGCGCAGGCCCGCGAAGAACAGGATGGTCGCGCCGAACAGGAAGGCCGAGCGCGCGAGCTGCCGCCCGAGGTGGCGGGTGCGCCAGAAGCCGTGTCCGGCGCGGTGCAGCGCGAAGGGCGTGACCACCACCAGCTGCCCCGCGTAGCGCGCGAATACCACGAACAGCAGCGCGTGCAGCTGGCCGAGGTACTTGGCCGTGGCGTCGAGCGAGGACAGCGCGATGCCCGCCGCGATGAAAGGCGGCAGCGCCCGCGCGAGCGGGTGGGGCGATGAGGGCGCGCCGCTCACGGGTGGCGGGGCTGCCGCCGCGATGCCTCGACGAGGCTCACGCGCCGGCCGCGTCCCGTCCGGTCACGCCGCGATCAGCTCGCGCAGCACGAACGGCAGGATGCCGCCGTGGTGGTAGTAGTCCACCTCGATCGGCGTGTCGATGCGGCACAGCACCGGCACGTCGAAGCGCGTGCCGTCGCGGCGCGTGACCTGGAGCACGAGGTCCTGCTGCGGCTTGATGTCGCGCGGGACCACGACGTCGTAGGTCTCGTCGCCCTTGATGCCCAGCGACTCGGCGCTGTCGCCCGCCTTGAACTGCAGCGGCAGCACGCCCATGCCGACGAGGTTGCTGCGGTGGATGCGCTCGAAGCTCCTGGCGACGACGGCCTTGACGCCTAGGAGCTGCGTGCCCTTGGCGGCCCAGTCGCGCGAGCTGCCCGTGCCGTATTCCTCGCCGCCGAACACGATGGTCGGCGTGCCCTGCGCGATGTACTTCATCGCGGCGTCGTAGATCGGGAGCTTCTCGCCCGAGGGCTGGAACAGCGTCACGCCGCCTTCCTCGCGCGTGCCGTCGGCGTGCGCCGCGATCATCAGGTTCTTGATGCGCACGTTGGCGAAGGTGCCGCGCATCATCACCTCGTGGTTGCCGCGGCGCGAGCCGTAGCTGTTGAAGTCGGGCACCGCGACGTCGTGCTCCTGCAGGTACAGGCCCGCGGGCGAGGTGGCCTTGATCGAGCCCGCCGGCGAGATGTGGTCGGTGGTGACCGAGTCGCCGAAGATGCCCAGCGCGCGCGCGCCGCGGATGTCGCCGGTCGCCGCGGGCTTCATGCTGAAGCCTTCGAAGAACGGCGGCCGGGCGATGTAGGTCGAGCGCGGCCAATCGTAGACCTGGCCCGTCGAGCCGTGGATGGTCTTCCACATCGGGTTGGCGTTGCCGAGGTCGCTGTACAGGGCGCGGAAGGTGGCGGGGTCGCGTGCGTAGGAGAGCAGCGCCGCGATCTCGTGCGACGAGGGCCAGATATCCTTGAGGTGCACCGGGCCGTCCTTGCCCTGGCCGACCGGCTCGGTGGCGAAGTCGCGCAGCACGGTGCCGGCGATGGCATAGGCCACCACCAGCGGCGGCGAGGCGAGGAAATTGGCCTTGATGTTGGGATGGATGCGCGCCTCGAAGTTGCGGTTGCCCGACAGCACGGCGGCGCACACGAGGTCGTGGGTGGTGATCGCCTCGTTGAACTCGGGCGTGAGGTCGCCGGCATTGCCGATGCAGGTGGTGCATCCGTAGGCCGCGAGGTCGAAGCCCAGCTTCTCGAGGTAGGGCAAGAGGCCGGTCTTGGTCAGGTAGTCGGTGACCACGCGCGAGCCGGGTGCCAGCGAGGTCTTGATGTGCGGCTTGACGGTGAGGCCCTTCTCGACGGCTTTCTTCGCCAGCAATCCCGCGGCGAGCAGCACGCTGGGGTTCGAGGTGTTGGTGCAGGAGGTGATCGCGGCGATCAGCACGTCGCCGGAACCGATGTCGATCGAGGTCACGCGCTGCGTGTTCGCAGTGCGATCGGGCGTCGGGCGGTTGTCGACCATCTCCAGCACGTCGCGCGGCACGGCCTTGCCGTTCAGCGTCTGGTTGTCGGGCATGCGCTCGCCGCCGTTCCAGGGAACGTGGAAGCGGCGCGCGAGGTCCTCGGGCTTTTGCGCGAAGCCGTTTTCGGCGACGGGCTTGGAAAAGAGCTCGGTGAAGGTCTTCTTGAGGCTGCCGAGCTCGATGCGGTCCTGCGGGCGCTTCGGGCCCGCGAGCGAGGTCTTGACGGTCGCGAGGTCGAGTGTGAGCACGCGGGTGTAGTCGATCTCGCCGGCGCGCGGGATGCCGTAGAGCTCCTGCGCCTGGAAGTAGGACTTGAAGGCGTCGACCTCGGCCTCGGTGCGGCCGGTGGCCTTGAGGTAGTCGACGGTCGCGTCGTCCACCGGGAAGAAGCCCATGGTCGCGCCGTACTCGGGCGCCATGTTGGCGATGGTCGCGCGGTCGGGCACCGACAGCGAGGCCGTGCCTTCGCCGAAGAACTCGACGAACTTGCCGACGACCTTCTCCTTGCGCAGCATCTCGGTGACGGTCAGCACGAGGTCGGTGGCGGTCATGCCCTCGGCGAGCGCGCCCTTGAGCTCCACGCCGACCACGTCGGGCGTGAGGAAGTACACCGGCTGGCCGAGCATGCCGGCCTCGGCCTCGATGCCGCCCACGCCCCAGCCCACCACGCCGATGCCGTTGATCATCGTCGTGTGGCTGTCGGTCCCCACCAGCGTGTCGGGATAGTAGAGAGGAAGCTCCGGCCCGTCCTTGCGGTGCACGCCGCGCGCGAGGTACTCGAGGTTCACCTGGTGGACGATGCCGATGCCCGGCGGCACGACCTTGAAGGTGTCGAAGGCCTGCATCCCCCACTTCATGAACTGGTAGCGCTCGGCGTTGCGCGCGAACTCGATCTTCATGTTGAGGTCGAGCGCGTCCTTCGTGCCATAGTGGTCGATCATCACCGAGTGGTCGACGACCAGGTCGACGGGCACCAGGGGCTCGATGGTCTTGGCGTTCTTGCCGAGCTCGTGGGCGACGTTGCGCATCGCCGCGAGGTCGGCCAGCAACGGCACGCCGGTGAAGTCCTGCAGCACCACGCGCGCGACCACGAAGGGGATCTCGTCGCTGCGCGCGGCCTTCGGGCCCCAGTTGGCGAGCTCGCGCACGTGCTGCTCGGCGACCTTCTTGCCGTCGCAGTTGCGCAGCACGCTCTCCAGCACCAGGCGGATGCTCACGGGCAGGCGCGAGACCTTGCCGACGCCCGCGGCCTCCAGCGCCGGCAGCGAGTAGTAGGTGCCGGTGGCGCCCGAGGCGAGCTTGAAGGTCTTCAGCGTGTCGAACAGGTTGTGACTCATCGTTTCCTCGATTCCTTGTTGCGCCGCACCGGGGGTGGAGAGGGGCGAGGCGCGGTGCGTGGCTAGGCGACCATCAGGTCGACGAACTCGTTGACCGGCATCGCAGCGAGCTTCTTCGCGTCGAGCGCGACGTCGAGGATCGCCTGTTGCTGCTTGGCCGGGAAGCGGCGCGCGAGGTTGCGCCGGAATTTCTCGACCAGCACGGGCATGCCTTCCTTGCGGCGGCGCTTGTGGCCGATCGGGTACTCGACCACGATTTCCTTGAGCTTGCTGCCGTCCTTGAACTCGACCGTCAGGGCGTTGGCGATGGAGCGCTTGTCGGGGTCGTGGTAGTCCTTGGTGAACTGCTTGTCCTCGACGCAGTCGATCCTGTCGCGCAGCGCGTCGATGCGCGGGTCGGCGGCGACGCCGTCCTCGTAGTCGGCGGCGGTGAGTCGCCCGAAGATCAGCGGCACGGCGACCATGTACTGGATGCAGTGGTCGCGGTCGGCCGGGTTCGCCAGCGGGCCCTTCTTGTCGATGATGCGGATGCAGGCCTCGTGGGTGCGGATGGTGATCTTCCTGATGTCCGCAACCGTCTTGCCCTTCTTCGCGAGCTCGCCGTGCAGCGTCATCGCCGCCTCGACCGCGGTCTGCGAGTGGAACTCGGCGGGGAAGCTGATCTTGAACAGCACGTTCTCCATCACGTAGCTGCCGTACTTGCGCTGGAACCTGAAGGGCTGGCCCTTGAACGAGACGTCGTAGAAGCCCCAGGTCTTCGCGCTGAGCACCGAGGGGTAGCCCATCTCGCCGGTCTTCGCGATCAGCGCGAGCCGCACGGCGCGCGAGGTCGCGTCGCCCGCGGCCCAGCTCTTGCGCGAGCCGGTGTTGGGTGCGTGGCGGTAGGTGCGAAGCGACTGGCCGTCGACGAACGCGAGCGTGATGGCGTTGATCACCTCGTCGCGCGAAAGCCCGAGCATTTCCGCGACCACCGCGGTCGAGGCGACCTTGACCAGCAGCACGTGGTCGAGGCCCACCTTGTTGAACGAGTTCTCGAGCGCGATGCAGCCCTGGATCTCGTGCGCCTTGATCATGCCGGTCAGCACGCGGTCCATGGTCAGCGGCGCCTTGCCCGAGGCGACGGCGACGCGCGACAGCCAGTCGGCGGTGGCCAGGATGCCGCCCAGGTTGTCGGAGGGGTGGCCCCACTCGGCGGCGAGCCAGGTGTCGTTGAAGTCCAGCCAGCGGATCATCGTGCCGAGGTTGAACGCGGCCTGCACCGGGTCGAGCACGTAGGGGGTGCCGGGGACCTTGGCGCCGTTGGGCACGACGGTCCCGGGGACGATGGGACCGAGGAGCTTGGTGCAGGCGGGGTACTCGAGCGCCTCGAAGCCGCAGCCCAGCGTGTCGATCAGGCAGTAGCGCGCGGTCTCGTACGCCTCCTTGCTCTTGACCTTGTAGTCGAGGACGTAGTCGGCGATGTCGGAGATGACCTTGTCGACGGGTGGGCGGACGTTGGAGATGTGGGCGGACATGGAATGGGAATGGGTGGGAGACGGCGGCCGCCTCCGGGGACGCCGGCGGCGAAGGAACGCGTCAGGGTCGTCGGGGTCCGGGTCAGTTCCGCTGGTCGAGGGGTACGAAGCGGCGGTCCTCGGGACCGGTGTAGTTGGCGCCGGGGCGGATGATCTTGCCGTCCTGGCGCTGCTCGATCACGTGCGCCGACCAGCCCGAGGTGCGCGAGATCACGAACAGCGGCGTGAACATCGCGGTGGGCACGCCCATCAGGTGGTAGCTGACGGCCGAGTACCAGTCGAGGTTGGCGAACATGCGCTTGGCGTCGGCCATCACGCGCTCGATGCGCTCGGCGATGCCGAACATGTGCATGTCCTGCGCATCCTCCGACAGCCGTTTCGCGACGTCGCGGATGACGCGGTTGCGCGGGTCGGCGATGGTGTACACCGGGTGGCCGAAGCCGATCACGACCTCCTTCGCCTCGACGCGGCGGCGGATGTCGGCCTCGGCCTCGTCGGCGTTCTCGTAGCGCTTCTGCACCTCGAAGGACACTTCGTTGGCGCCGCCGTGCTTCGGCCCGCGCAGCGCGCCGATGGCACCGGTGATGCAGGAATACAGGTCCGAGCCGGTGCCGGCGATGACCCGCGCGGTGAAGGTCGAGGCGTTGAACTCGTGCTCGGCGTAGAGGTTGAGCGAGGTGTGCATCGCGCGCACGAAAGCGGCCGAGGGCGGCGTGCCGTGCAGGAGGTGCAGGAAGTGCCCGCCGATGGAATCGTCGTCGGTCTCGACGTCGATCAGCCGGCCATTGTGGCTGGCGTGGTACCAGTAGCAGAGCATCGAGCCCAGCGAGGCCATCAGGCGGTCGGCGATGTCGCGCGCGCCCGCCACGTCGTGGCCCTCGCGCTCGGGCAGCGCGGCGCCCAGGGCCGACACGCCGCTGCGCATCACGTCCATGGGATGCGAGGCCGCGGGCAGCGCCTCGAGCACGTCCTGCACCACGGCGGGCAGGCCGCGCAGCGACTTGAGCTTGCGCTTGTAGGCGGCGAGCTCGGCGCGCGTGGGCAGCTTGCCGTGCACCAGCAGGTGCGCGATCTCCTCGAATTCGCAGCGCTCGGCGATGTCGAGGATGTCGTAGCCGCGGTAGTGCAGGTCGTTGCCGGTGCGCCCGACGCTGCACAGCGCGGTGTTGCCCGCGATGACACCGGACAGCGCCACCGACTTCTTGGCCTTGGGGCCTGGGCCTGCCGGGGACGTCGCCGCGCCCGGCGCGGTGGAGGAGGAGGGGGCTTCGCTCATGCGGGGGTCCTTTGAGGTGCGTGCCTTCCGTGCGCGTCAGGCGCCGCGGCGCGCGAACAGCGCGTCGAGCCTGTGTTCGTAGTCGTGGTAACCCAGGTGCTCGTAGAGCTCGGCGCGCGTCTGCATGCTGTCGACGACGGCCTTCTGCGTGCCGTCGGCGCGCAGGTGCCGGTAGACGTCGAGCGCGGCCTTGTTCATGGCGCGGAAGGCCGACAGCGGGTAGAGCGCGATGGCCACGCCCGCGCCGCGGAGCTCGTCGAGGGTGTAGAGCGGCGTCGCGCCGAACTCGGTGATGTTGGCGAGGATCGGCACCTTCACCGCGTCGGCGAAGCGGCGGTACATGGCGAGGTCCGTGATCGCCTCGGGGAAGATCATGTCGGCGCCGGCCTCGACGCAGGCGACCGCGCGCCCGATGGCCCTGTCGAGGCCCTCGACCGCCAGCGCGTCGGTGCGCGCCATGATGCCGAACGAGGCGTCGTGGCGCGCGTCCACCGCGGCCTTGACGCGGTCGACCATCTCGTCCTGCGTGACGATCTCCTTGTTGGGGCGGTGGCCGCAGCGCTTGGCGCCGACCTGGTCCTCGATGTGCATCGCCGCGGCGCCGGCCTTCTCCAGCGAGCGCACGGTGCGCGCGACGTTGAAGGCCGACGGCCCGAAGCCGGTGTCGACGTCGACCAGCAAGGGCAGTGTCGACACGTCGGTGATGCGGCGCACGTCGGTGAGCACGTCGTCGAGGTTGCTGATGCCGAGGTCGGGCATGCCGAGCGACCCGGCGGCGACGCCACCGCCGGAGAGGTAGATCGCGCGGAAGCCCGAATGCTCGGCGAGCAGCGCGTGGTAGGCGTTGATCGCGCCGGGGACCTGCAGCGGCACCTCGGTGGCGAGCGCCTCGCGAAAGCGCGCGCCGGGTGAAAGGCGCGCGTCGGCGATCCGCGCTTGCGTCGGGCTGGCGATCCGGGTTTCCATGTCCTGTGCCTCCGGTGCGGGCCGGCTCAGCCCAGCAGCGAGGCGACGCCCGCGCGCTCTTCCTCGAGCTCCTTCAGCGTGGCGTTCATGCGCTCGCGCGAGAAGTCGTCGATGGGCAGGCCCTCGACGCGCTTGTAGGCGCCGCGCTCCGCGGTGACCGGCACGCCGTAGACGATGTCCCTGGGGATGCCGTAGCTGCCGTCGGAGGCGATGCCCATGGTCACCCACTTGCCGTCGCTGCCGATCACCCAGTCGTGGATGTGGTCGATGGCGGCGTTGGCGGCCGAGGCCGCCGACGAAAGGCCGCGCGCCTCGATGATGGCGGCACCGCGCTTGCCGACGGTGGGCAGGAACTCGTTGCGGTTCCAGTCCTCGTTGCCGATCAGGTCCTTGATGAGCTTGCCGCCCGAGGTCGCGAAGCGGTAGTCGGCGTACATGGTCGGCGAATGGTTGCCCCAGACCACGACCTTCTCGACGGAACCCACGGGCACGCCGGCCTTCTTGGCGAGCTGGCCGACGGCGCGGTTGTGGTCGAGGCGCATCATCGCCGTGAAGCTCTCCTTCGGCAGCGACGGCGCCGACTTCATGGCGATGTAGGCGTTGGTGTTGGCGGGGTTGCCCACCACCAGCACCCTGATGCCGCGCGAGGCGACCGCGTCGAGCGCCTTGCCCTGCTCGATGAAGATCTTGGCGTTCTCGAGCAGCAGGTCCTTGCGCTCCATGCCGGGGCCGCGCGGCCTGGCGCCGACCAGCATGGCGATGTCGGCGTCCTTGAAGGCGACCCTGGGGTCGGCCGCGCCGCTCATGCCCGCGACCAGCGGGAAGGCGCAGTCCTCGATCTCCATCATCACGCCCTTCAGCGCGGCCTGGGCCTTGTCCATCGGCAGCTCGAGGAGCTGCAGGATCACCGGCTGGTCGCGGCCGAGCATCTCGCCCGAGGCGATGCGGAAGAGGAGGCTGTAGCCGATCTGGCCTGCTGCGCCGGTGACGGCGACGCGGACGGGTGCTTTCATCGAAGGAACTCCGGTGCGGTGGCGATGGAACGCTGCCGTGGGTGGGAACGGGGCGCGCCGCGACGGTGGGCCGGGTCGCCGCAGGCGGCTCGCGCAACCCGCGGGGGCGGTCCGCGCGAAGGCCGTCTGTTGCCGTGCAGTATAGGCGGCCGCGCGGCGCCGCGTCAATCAATTACCCTATCATTTGTCTTATAGAAGACAGATGAGTTATGCTCCGGGCATGGCCCCTGAAGCCGACCGTTCCCGGCACCCCGCGGCCCGCGCAGCCGCGGCGGCCGGTGCGCCGGCGGCCGGCGCACGGCCGACGTTCAAGCCGCTGTACCTGCAGGTGCGCGAGCTCCTGGTCGCGCGCCTCGACAGCGGCGAGTGGAAGCCCGGCGAGGCGATCCCCAGCGAGCTCGAGCTCGCCTCGCAGCTGCAGGTCTCGCCCGGGACGGTGCGCAAGGCCATCGACACCCTGGCCGCGGACAACCTGCTGGTGCGCCGCCAGGGGCGCGGCACCTTCGTCGCCACCCACACCCACGAGCATCCTTCGCGGGTGCGCTTCCTGCGCATCCGCCGCGACGACGGCGTCGAGGAATACCCGGCGAGCCGCCTGATCGACGTGCGCCGCGCCAAGGCCAGCGCCGAGGTCGCGCGTCTCCTCGCGCTGCGCAGCGGCGAGCCGGTGCTGCTGCTGCGGCGCCTGCTGACCTTCGAAGGGGTACCCGCGGTGCTCGACGACATCGTGCTGCCCGCCACGCTGTTCCGCGGGCTCAGCAAGGCGCGCTACGAGGCCTACCGCGGTCCGCTGTACGGTTTCTTCGAGACCGAGTTCGGCGTGCGCACGCTCCACGCCCGCGAGCAGGTGAAGGCGGTGCTCGCCGACGCGGCCAGCGCCGGGCTGCTGGAAGTGCCCGCCGGCACGCCGCTCCTGGCCGTGGAGCGCGTGACCTGCACCTATGGCGACCGGCCGGTCGAGCTGCGGCGCGGCCTTTGCGTCACCACGAACTGCCACTACTTCAACGCCTTGGGATGAACGCGCTATAATTTCTTGCTCCGCACAAAAACCATACGGCGCACCTTCCCAATGCCTGCCGCCGAACCCTCCGCCGCACCGCGCAAGCGTCCGGTCTACCTCGATCTGACGTCGATCCGCCAGCCTGTACCGGCGATCGTCTCCATCCTGCACCGCATCAGCGGCGCATTGCTGTTCCTCGTCGGCATCCCCTTGCTGCTCTGCGTGGTGGGGGCGAGCCTCGCCTCGGCCGAGTCCTATGCCTCGCTGCGTGCGGCCTTCGCCAACCCCTTCGCGCGGCTGGTGCTGCTGGGGCTGTGCTGGGCCTACCTGCACCACCTGCTGGCCGGCCTGCGGCACCTCGTGCTCGATGCGCACTTCGGCCTCGACCTCGCGCCGGCGCGGCGCTCGGCGGCCCTGGTGCTGGTGGTGTCGATCATCCTGACGCTGGCCATCGCGGCGAGGCTGTGGTGAGCGCGCTGCGCACGCCGCCGGCGGGTGCGCATTACGGCTGGCGCGACTGGCTGGTCCAGCGCATCAGCGCCATCGTCATGGCGCTGTACACGCTGCTGCTGGTCGCGATCGCGCTGTGGAACGGCGGCTTCGACTATGCGGTGTGGCGGTCGCTGTTCGCCGGCAACCTGTTCCGCGTCGCGAGCTTCGTGTTCATGCTCGCGCTGCTCTGGCACGCCTGGGTCGGCGTGCGCAACATCCTGATGGACTACGTGAAGCCCGCGGGCCTGCGGCTCGGGCTGCAGTGCGTGGTCCTGGCGGTGCTCGTCGCCTATGCGGGCTGGACCATCGCGCTCCTCTGGGGAGGCTTCCCGGCATGACGCCCACCGTGCGTCCCTTCGATGCGGTGATCGTCGGCGCCGGCGGCGCCGGCATGCGCGCCTCGCTGCAGCTCGCGCGCGCCGGCCTGTCGGTCGCCGTGCTGTCCAAGGTGTTCCCGACGCGCTCGCACACCGTGGCGGCGCAAGGCGGCATCGGTGCCTCGCTCGGCAACATGTCCGAGGACAACTGGCTGTGGCACATGTTCGACACGATCAAGGGCTCCGACTGGCTCGGCGACCAGGACGCGATCGAGTACATGTGCCGCCAGGCGCCGCAGGTGGTCTACGAGCTCGAGCACTTCGGCATGCCCTTCGACCGCAACGCCGACGGCACGATCTACCAGCGCCCCTTCGGCGGGCACTCGGCCAACTTCGGCGAGAAGCCGGTGCAGCGCGCCTGCGCCGCCGCCGACCGAACCGGCCACGCGCTCCTGCACACGCTCTACCAGCGCAACGTGCAGTCGCGCACCCAGTTCTTCGTGGAATGGATGGCGCTAGACCTCGTGCGCGATGCGGATGGGGACGTGCTCGGCGTGGTGGCGCTCGACATGGAGACGGGCGAAGTCAGCGTCCTGCAGGCCAAGGCGACCATCTTCGCCACCGGCGGCGCCGGGCGCATCTTCGCCGCGTCGACCAACGCCTTCATCAACACCGGCGACGGCCTCGGCATGACGGCGCGCGCCGGGATCCCCCTCGAGGACATGGAGTTCTGGCAGTTCCACCCCACCGGCGTCGCCGGTGCGGGGGTGCTGATCACCGAGGGCGTGCGCGGCGAGGGCGGCATCCTGCTCAACGCCAACGGCGAGCGCTTCATGGAGCGCTACGCGCCGAACCTCAAGGACCTCGCGTCGCGCGACGTGGTGTCGCGCTCGATGGACCAGGAGATCAAGGAAGGCCGCGGCGTGGGCCCCAACAAGGACCACGTGCTGCTCAAGCTCGACCACCTCGGCCCCGAGGTGATCATGAAGCGGCTGCCGTCGATCCGCGAGATCGCCATCAAGTTCGCCAACGTCGACCCTATCAAGGAGCCGATCCCGGTCGTGCCGACCATCCACTACCAGATGGGCGGCATCCCCACCAACATCCACGGCCAGGTGGTCGCGCCGAAGGACGGCGATCCCAACGCGGTGGTCGAGGGCTTCTACGCGGTGGGCGAGTGCGCCTGCGTGTCGGTGCACGGCGCCAACCGGCTCGGCACCAACTCGCTGCTCGACCTCGTGGTGTTCGGGCGCTCGGCCGGCGATTTCATCGTCGCGCAGGACCTGCCGACGCGCGCGCACCGGCCGCTCCCCAGGGATGCCGCCGACCGCGCGCTCGCGCGCCTCGCCCACGTCGACGCGAGCAACGGCGGCGAGTCGGTGTCGAGGCTCGGCGGCGAGCTCCGCCAGGCGATGCAGTCGCATTGCGGCGTGTTCCGCAACGCCGATCTCCTCGACGAGGGCGTGCGCAAGGTGATGGAGCTCGCCGAGCGCGGCAAGCGCGTCACCATCGGCGACAAGAGCCGCACCTTCAACACCGCGCGCGTCGAGGCGCTGGAGCTCGACAACCTGCTCGAGACCGCCAAGGCCACCATCGTGTCGGCGCGCGCGCGCACCGAAAGCCGCGGCGCGCAGGCGCGCAGCGACTACCCCAACCGCGACGACGCGAACTGGCTGAAGCACACGCTGTGGTACAGCGAGGGCAACCGCCTCGACTACAAGCCGGTGAACCTGAAGCCCCTCACCGTCGATTCCTTTCCGCCCAAGGCCCGCACCTACTAGGGCAACGACCCCACGCCATGAAATTCAGCATCTACCGCTACGACCCGGAGAAGGACGCGAAGCCGTACATGAAGGCGTACGACGTCGCGCTCGACCCGCATGACCGGATGCTGCTCGACGCGCTGATCCGCATCAAGGCCGAGGACGACTCGCTGTCGTTCCGCCGCAGCTGCCGCGAGGGCGTGTGCGGCTCGGACGCGATGAACATCAACGGCAAGAACGGGCTCGCCTGCATCACCAACCTGCGCGAGCTGAAGGAGCCGGTGGTGCTGAAGCCGCTGCCGGGCCAGCCGGTCATCCGCGACCTGATCGTGGACATGAGCCAGTTCTTCAAGCAGTACCACTCGATCACGCCGTACCTCGTCAACGACACGCCGCCGCCCGCCCGCGAGCGGCTGCAGTCGCCGACCGAGCGCGAGGAGCTGGACGGCTTGTACGAGTGCATCCTCTGCGCCTGCTGCTCGACCGCCTGCCCGTCGTTCTGGTGGAACCCGGACAAGTTCGTCGGCCCGGCGGGGCTCTTGCAGGCCTACCGGTTCATCGCCGACAGCCGCGACACGGCGACCGGCGAGCGCCTCGACGACCTCGACGACCCGTATCGCCTGTTTCGCTGCCACTCGATCATGAACTGCGTGGACGTCTGCCCGAAGGGCCTCAACCCCACGCGCGCGATCGGCAAGATCAAGGACCTGCTGGTGCGGAGGGCGGTCTAGATTGGCGGCCCCGTTGCCAGGCGCCGTTTCCGACCCCATCTACCTCGCGAGGCTGCGCTGGCGCTGCCGGCGCGGGATGCTGGAGAACGACCTGGTGCTCGAGCGCTTCCTGGAGGCCCGTGGCGCCACGCTGGACGAGGGCGAGCTCGTCGCGCTCGACCGCGCGCTCGACCTGCCCGACAACGAGCTCTGGGACCTGATCTCGCGCCGCGCCGAGACCGACGACCCCGTGCTCGCGCCCATCGTCGAGGCGCTGCGCGCGGCCTGACGTCTTACAAACCGGCCTTCCAAACCGCAATCCGGAGTCCCCGCATGACCGACCGCACCGCAACGCTGACCTTCTCCGACGGTTCGCCCCCCGTCACCTTCCCCGTGCTGTCGGGCAGCGTGGGGCCGGACGTCGTGGACATCCGCACGCTCTACGGCAAGACCGGCAAGTTCACCTACGACCCGGGTTTCCTGTCGACGGCGGCCTGCAACTCGGCGATCACCTACATTGACGGCGACAAGGGCGAGCTCCTGTACCGCGGCTACCCCATCGAGGAGCTCGCCACGCAGTGCGACTACCTCGAGGTCTGCTACCTGCTGCTCAACGGCGAGCTGCCGACCAAGGCCGAGAACGCGCGCTTCGACGAGCTCGTCACGCACCACACGATGGTCAACGAGCAGATGCAGTTCTTCCTGCGCGGCTTCCGCCGCGACGCGCACCCGATGGCGGTGCTGACGGGCCTGGTGGGCGCGATGAGCGCGTTCTACCCCGACTCGATGAACCTGCACGACCCGCGGCAGCGCGAGATCTCGGCGATCCGCCTGATCGCCAAGATGCCGACGCTGGTGGCCATGGCCTACAAGTACGCGATGGGCCAGCCCTACATCTACCCGCGCAACAACCTCTCGTACACCGCGAACTTCACGCGCATGATGTTCGCCACGCCCTGCGAGGACTACGTCGTCAACGACGTGCTGGTTCGCGCGCTCGACCGCATCTTCATCCTGCACGCCGACCACGAGCAGAACGCCTCGACCTCGACGGTGCGGCTGTGCGCGTCGTCGGGCACCAACCCCTTCGCGGCCATCGCCGCGGGCGTCGCCTGCCTGTGGGGCCCCGCGCACGGCGGCGCCAACGAGGCCGCGCTCAACATGCTCTACGAGATCCAGGCGCAGGGCGGCGTCGCCAAGCTCGGCGAGTTCATCGCCAAGGCCAAGGACAAGAGCTCCAACGTGCGCCTGATGGGCTTCGGCCATCGCGTCTACAAGAACTACGACCCGCGCGCCAAGCTGATGCGCGAGACCTGCCACGAGGTGCTCGAGGCGCTCGGCCTGCACGACGACCCGCTGTTCAAGCTGGCGATGTCGCTGGAGAAGATCGCGCTCGAGGACGACTACTTCGTGCAGCGCAAGCTCTACCCGAACGTCGACTTCTACTCGGGCATCGTGCAGAAGGCCATCGGCATCCCCGTGTCGCTGTTCACCGCGATCTTCGCGCTGGCGCGCACCGTGGGCTGGATCGCGCAACTCAACGAGATGATCGCCGACCCCGAGTACAAGATCGGCCGGCCGCGGCAGCTCTTCGTCGGCGCCAAGCCGCGCAGCGTGACGCCGATCGACAGGCGTTGAGCCCGGAACCCCTCGCGAGGTGACGACATGGGAACGATGAAGGAACTCGAGAGCTCCAGCACGCTGTTCGGCAGCAATGCGCCGTTCATCGAGGGCCTCTACGACCAGTACCTGGGCGACCCGGCGTCGGTGCCGGCCGAGTGGCGCGGCTACTTCGACGAGCTGCGCGGCGGGGCCGCCGACGTGCCGCACGAGCCCGTGGTGCAATCCTTCGTCGAGCTCGCGAGGAACCGCAGGGTCGCGGGCGCGATGGTCGACGCGCAGACCATGGCGAAGCAGGTGCTGGTGCTGCGCCTCATCAGCAAGTACCGCACGCTGGGCTTCTTCGCGGCCGACCTCGACCCGCTGAAGCGCGCCGAGGTGCCGTACATGCCCGACCTCGACCTGCGGACCTACGGCTTCACCGAGGCCGACATGGACGCCGAGTTCGACGTCGGCTCGCTCAAGGCGGGCAAGGCGCGGATGCGCCTCCGCGACATCGTCGCGCTGCTGAAGGACACCTACACGCGCACGCTGGGACTCGAGTACATGTACATCGCCGAGACCCCGGTCAAGCGCTTCATCCAGGAGCGCGTCGAGCCCACGCGCTCGCGGGCGAGCTACACGCCCGAGCAGCGCCGGCACGTCCTCGAGCGGCTCACCGCCGCCGAGACGCTCGAGCGCTACCTGCACACGAAGTATGTCGGCCAGAAGCGCTTCTCGGGCGAGGGCGGCGACACGCTGATCCCCATGCTCGACCACCTGATCCAGCGCGCCGGCGCCGCCGGCGTGCAGGAGATCGTGATGGGCATGGCGCACCGCGGCCGGCTCAACGTGCTGGTGAACACGCTGGGCAAGATGCCGGCCGACCTCTTCCTCGAATTCGAGGGCAAGGCGCACGCCGACCTTCCCGCCGGCGACGTCAAGTACCACCAGGGCTTTTCGTCGGACGTGGTGACGTCCGGGGGCCCCGTGCACCTGACGCTGGCGTTCAATCCCTCGCACCTCGAGATCGTCAACCCGGTGGTCGAGGGGAGCGTGCGCGCGCGACAGCACCGCCGCGCGGACCGCACCGGCGACCAGGTGCTGCCGGTGCTGATCCACGGCGACGCCGCGATCGCGGGGCAGGGCGTCAACCAGGAAGTGCTGAACATGGCGCAGACCCGCGGCTTCTACACCGGCGGGACGGTGCACATCGTCGTCAACAACCAGATCGGCTTCACCACCTCCGACCCGCGCGACACGCGCGGCACGACCTACTGCACCGACATCGCCAAGATGGTCGACGCGCCGATCCTGCACGTCAACGGCGACGACCCCGAGACCTGCCTCCTCGCCATCGAGCTGGCGATGGACTACCGGCAGAAGTTCCACCAGGACGTGTTCATCGACCTCGTGTGCTTCCGCCGCTACGGCCACAACGAGGCCGACGAGCCGATGGTCACGCAGCCGCTGATGTACAAGAAGATCGCCCAGCACCCGGGCACGCGCCGCAAGTACGCCGAGGCCCTGGCGGCCGAGGGCGTGGTCACGCTCGAGCAGTCCGACGAGATGGTGACGACCTACCGTGCGGCGATGGACAAGGGCCAGCACACCAACAAGACGGTCCTCGCCAACTACAAGCCGCCCTTCACCATCGACTGGAAGCCCTACCTCGGCCGGCGCTGGACCGACAAGGTCGACACCGCCGTGCCCCGCGCCAAGCTCGCCGAGCTGTCGATGAAGCTCACCACGGTGCCCGAAGGCTTCAAGCTGCATTCGCGCGTGGAGAAGGTGGTGGCCGACCGCCGCGCGATGGGCGAGGGCAAGCAGCCGCTCGACTGGGGCATGGGCGAGACGCTCGCCTACGCGACGCTCCTCGACGAGGGCCACGGCGTGCGCCTGTCCGGCGAGGACGTCGGGCGCGGCACGTTCTCGCACCGCCACGCGGTGCTGCACGACCAGAACCGCGACAAGTGGGACGGCGGCTCGTACGTGCCGCTGGAGCACGTCAAGGAAGGCCAGCCCTCGTTCGAGATCATCGACTCGGTGCTCACCGAGCAGGCGGTGCTGGGCTTCGAGTACGGCTACGCGACCTCGGACCCCACGCGCCTCATCATCTGGGAGGCGCAGTTCGGCGACTTCGTCAACGGTGCGCAGGTGGTGATCGACCAGTTCATCAGCGCGGGGCAGGTGAAGTGGGGACGCATCTGCGGCCTCACGCTGCTGTTGCCGCACGGCTACGAGGGCCAGGGACCCGAGCACTCCTCGGCGCGCCCCGAGCGCTTCCTGCAGCTCTGCGCGCAACACAACATGCAGGTCTGCGTGCCCTCGACGCCGGCGCAGATCTTCCACCTGCTGCGCCGCCAGATGCTGCGGATGTTCCGCTCGCCGCTGATCGTAATGAGCCCCAAGAGCCTCTTGCGCCACAAGGAAGCGGTGTCGTCGCTCGACGACCTCGCCAAGGGTGGCTGGCAGAACGTCATCGACGAGATCGACCCGATCGACGCGAAGAAGGTCCGCCGCGTGCTTCTGTGCTCGGGCAAGGTGTACTACGAGCTCCTCGCGCACCGGCGCGAGCAGAAGGTCGACGACATCGCCATCGTGCGCCTCGAGCAGCAGTACCCGTTCCCGCACGAGGACTACAAGGCCGCGCTGGCACGCTATCCCAGGGCCACCGAGGTCGTCTGGGTGCAGGAAGAGCCGCAGAACCAGGGCGCGTGGTACCGGCTGCGCGCCTACCTGCGCGCCGACCTCGACAAGTCGAAGCTGCTGGCCTACGCGGGACGCGCGGTGTCGGCCTCGCCCGCGGTGGGCTACGCCGCCAAGCACGCGGTCGAGCAGAAGCAGATCGTGGTCGACGCCTTCGCCAAGGAACTCAACAGCGGCGAGATGGTGCTTGCCCGCTAGCCCAACACGGAAGACGCCCATGCGAATCGAAGTCAAGGTGCCGCAGCTGCCGGAATCGGTGGCCGAAGCGACGCTGGTCAACTGGCACAAGAAGGCCGGCGAGCCCGTCAAGCGCGACGAGAACCTCGTCGACATCGAGACCGACAAGGTTGTGCTCGAGATGCCGGCGCCCGCCGACGGCGTGCTGGTCGAGGTCGCCCAGGGCGACGGCAGCACCGTCACCTCGTCGCAGGTGATCGCGGTGATCGACACCGCGGCCGCCGGGACGGCGGCGGCGCCCGCGGCCGCGGCCAAGGCCCCCGATGCCACGAAGCCGGGAAGCGCGGCCGCTGCGCCGGTCGCCGCCGCGGCACCCGCGCCGGCGGCCGGGGCAGCCGCCCCGGCAGGCGATGCCGCCGCGACGGCCCTGCCGGCCGCGCGGAAGATGATGGAAGAAGCGGGCGTGACGCCTGCCGAGGTCGGCGGCACGGGCCGTGGTGGGCGCATCACCAAGGGCGACGTGCAGGACGCCATCGCCGCGCGTGCCGCGGTGCCGGCCCCGGCAGCCCCGGCGGCCCCCGCCGCCTGGACCCCGGCCACGCCCGCGGCACAGGTCATGGGGGCGCGCCTCGAGCAGCGCGTGCCCATGTCGCGGCTGCGCGCGCGCATCGCCGAGCGCCTGGTCGAGTCGCAGTCGACCGCGGCCATCCTCACGACCTTCAACGAAGTGAACATGCAGCCCGTGATCGAGCTGCGCAACCGCTACAAGGAACGCTTCGAGAAGGAGCACGGCGTCAAGCTCGGCTTCATGAGCTTTTTCGTCAAGGCCGCGGTGCACGCGCTGAAGAAGTTCCCGCTGGTCAACGCCTCGATCGACGGCGGCGACATCGTCTACCACGGCTACTACGACATCGGCATCGCGGTGGGCAGCCCGCGCGGCCTCGTCGTGCCCATCCTGCGCGACGCCGACCAGATGTCGATCGCCGACATCGAGCGCCAGATCGCCGGCTTCGGCAAGCGCGCGCAGGACGGCAAGCTGACCCTCGAGGAGCTCACCGGCGGCACGTTCTCGATCTCCAACGGCGGTGTGTTCGGCTCGATGCTGTCCACACCCATCATCAACCCGCCGCAGTCGGCGATCCTCGGCGTGCACGCCACCAAGGAGCGCGCGGTGGTGGAGAACGGCCAGGTGGTGGTGCGGCCGATGAACTACCTCGCGCTGTCCTACGACCACCGCATCATCGACGGCCGCGAGGCGGTGCTGTCGCTGGTGGCGATCAAGGACGCGCTGGAGGACCCGGCGCGCCTGCTGCTGGACCTCTGACGCGATGGCCGGCGAAACTTCCTTCGACGTCGTCGTCATCGGCGGCGGGCCGGGCGGCTACACCGCCGCCATCCGCGCCGCGCAGTTGGGCTTCAAGGTCGCCTGCATCGACGACTGGACGCGCGCCGACGGCAAGCCCGCGCCGGGCGGCACCTGCACCAACGTCGGCTGCATCCCGTCCAAGGCGCTCCTGCAGTCCTCGGAGAACTTCGAGCACGCGGGCCACGGCTTCGCCGACCACGGCATCGAGGTCAAGGGCCTCGCGATCGACGTCGCGAAGATGCTCGCGCGCAAGGACAAGGTCGTCGTGCAGAACAACGACGGCATCCTGTTCCTGTTCCGCAAGAACAAGATCGCCTTCTTCAACGGCACCGGCAGCTTCGCCGGCAAGGCCGAAGGCGGCTGGCGCATCAAGGTCGCCGGCAAGGAGGCCTCCGAGCTCCTGGCGAAGAACGTCATCATCGCCACGGGATCGAAGCCGCGCGCGCTGCCGGGGGCACCCTTCGACAACAAGCTCGTCCTCGACAACGCCGGCGCGCTGGCGATCCCCGAGGTGCCGAAGAAGCTCGGCGTGGTCGGCGCCGGCGTGATCGGCCTGGAGATGGGCAGCGTGTGGCGCAGGCTCGGCGCCGAGGTCACGGTGCTCGAGGCGCTGCCCGCCTTCCTGGGGGCGGCCGACGAGGCCGTCGCCAAGGAGGCGCAGAAGCAGTTCGCCCGCCAGGGTCTTTCCATACAGACCGGTGTCGGGATCACGGCGGTCAAGCCCGGCAAGTCGGGCGTCGCGGTCGAATGGACCGACAGCGCGGGCGCCGCGCAGAAGGCGAGCTTCGACCGGCTGATCGTGTCCATCGGCCGCGTGCCCTACACCAGCGGGCTCGACGGCGCGTCGGTCGGCCTGCCGCTCGATGCGCGCGGCTTCGTCGTCGTCGACGAGCACTGCGCGACCTCGCTGCCCGGCGTGTACGCGGTGGGCGACGTGGTGCGCGGCCCGATGCTCGCGCACAAGGCCGAGGAGGAGGCGGTGGCGGTCGCCGAGCGCCTCGCGGGGCAGAAGCCGCACGTCGATTTCGACACCATCCCCTGGGTGATCTACACCGCGCCCGAGATCGCCTGGGTCGGCGCGACCGAGCAACAGTTGAAGGAACGAGGCGTCGCGTACAAGGCCGGGCAGTTCCCCTTCGCGGCAAACGGCCGCGCCCGCGCGATGGGCGAGACGGCGGGCTTCGTCAAGATCGTCGCCGATGCGAGGACCGACCGCGTGCTGGGCATGCACGCCATCGGCCCGATGGTCTCCGAGCTCATCGCCGAGGGCGCGATGGCGATGGAGTTCGGCGCGTCGAGCGAGGACATCGCGCGCATCTGCCACGCGCACCCGACGCTGTCCGAGGTCACCAAGGAAGCCGCGCTGGCAGTGCTGGGGCGGACGCTCAACCTCTAGCTCGCGCTTTGGCGCACGCGGGGTTAAGATGGCCCACGTGAGCCCCGCGGACGCATCGGCCGGCGACGATCCGGCGTCGCAGATGGGCGCGCTGCTGGCGCAGCGCGGCATCGTCCCCGATGATGCGCAACGCCGGGCGATCGAGCGCCTGGCGAGGCTCTCGGCCGAGCTCGCGCACTTCCGCCGCGCGCGCCAGTCCACGCTGCGCCGCCTGTTCGCGTCCCCCGATGTGCCGCGCGGCGTCTACCTGTGGGGAGGCGTGGGCCGCGGCAAGAGCGCGCTGATGGACGCGTTCTACGCGGTGGTGCCCATCCGCCGCAAGACGCGCGTCCACTTCCACGCCTTCATGCGCGACGTGCACGGCGAGCTCGCCACGCTCGCGCAGGAGGCCGACCCCCTGGCGACCGTCGCGTCGCGCATCGCCGCGCGCTGGCGCCTCGTGTGCTTCGACGAGTTCCACGTCTCCGACGTCGCCGACGCCATGATCCTCGGGCGGCTCCTGACGCACCTCTTCAAGCGCGGCGTGGTGTTCGTCCTGACCTCCAACTACGAGCCCGGCACGCTGTGGCCCAACGGCCTCAACCGCCAGCGTTTCCTGCCGACGATCGCGCTTCTTCGGGATTGGCTCGACGTCGTCGAGGTCGATGCCGGCGTCGACTACCGGCTGCGAACGCTGTCCGCGGTGCGGAGCTTCTTCGTGCCCGCCGGCGACGCCGCGACGCGCGAGATGACGGCGCTGTTCGACCGCCTCGCCGCGGTCGCCGACGAGGACCCGGACCTCGTCGTCGACACGCGCGCGCTGGCCGCGCGCCGGCGCGCGGGCTCGCTGGTATGGTTCGACTTCGCCGCGCTCTGCGACGGCCCGCGCTCGCAGCGCGACTACCTCGAGATCGCGCAGCGCTTCGCCGTGCTGTTCCTGTCGGGCATCCCGCGCATGGCGGCGCAGGACGCCGACCGCGCGCGGCGCTTCACCTGGCTCGTCGACGTGCTCTACGACCACCGCGTCAAGCTCGTCGCCTCGGCCGAGGTCGAGGCCGCCGCGCTGTACACCGAGGGGAGCCACGCGCCCGAGTTCGCGCGTACCGTCAGCCGCCTGACGGAGATGCGCACGCGCGAATACCTCGCCTTGCCCCACGCGCGCGAGGACGCGCCCGATACCGATGCCGCCGACGCGCGCCTCGCGGCGAGCGCGGCGGCCGCATGACCACGATGGAGGAGAGACCGATGCAGACCTTCAAGGCATACCGTACGTTCGAAGACGCAGGCAAGGTGGAGAGCCGCTTCGTCGACATGGGGATCGACGAGCTCGACAAGGGCGACGTGGTGGTGCGCACCAAGTACTCGACCATCAACTACAAGGACGCGCTGTCGTACAACGGCAGCGGCAAGATCATGCGCAAGTTCCCGACGGTGGCCGGCATCGACATGTCGGGCACCGTCGAGAGCTCGTCCGACCCGCGCTGGAAGAAGGGCGACAAGGTGATCGTGCACGCCTACGACTTCGGCGTGGCGCACGACGGCGGCTACAGCGAATACGTGCGCGTGCCCGCCGACTGGGTGGTGCGCAGGCCCGAGAGCATGACGGCCTTCGACGCCATGGCGCTCGGCACCGCGGGATTCACCGCGGGCCAGGCGGTGCAGATGATGGAGCACAACGGGCTCAAGCCGGGCAACGGCCCGGTCGCCGTCACCGGCGCGACCGGCGGGGTGGGCTCGGTGGCGATCGAGATCCTCGCCAAGGCCGGCTACCACGTCGTCGCGATCACCGGCAAGGCGGAGGAGAGCGCGTACTTGAAGCGTCTCGGCGCGAAGGAAGTCATGACGCGCGACTCGATCGACCTCACGAAGATCCGGCCGCTGGAAAAGGCCACCTGGGCCGGGGTGGTCGACAACCTCGGCGGCCCGATCCTCGCGTGGCTGCTGGCGAGCTCGCGCGTGGGCGGCACCATCGCCTCGGTCGGGCTTGCCGCGAGCCACAAGCTCGACACCACGGTGATGCCCTTCATCCTGCGCGGCGCGATGCTGCTCGGTGTCGACAGCGCCAACTGCAGCATGGGCCAGCGCCAGCGCATCTGGAACAAGCTGGCGGTGGAGTGGCGGCCCGACGTCGTGCACGACGAGGCACGGACCATCGACTTCGACGAGCTGCCCACGCATTTCGACGCCTATATCAAGGGCATGGTGCGCGGGCGCACCGTGGTGCGCGTCGGCGCGGATACGCATCCCTGACGGGAGAACATTCATGGGCAAGTACGCGGATTTCCACCGGCGCTCCATCGAGGACCGCGAGGGCTTCTGGCGCGAGCGCGCCGCGGCGATCGACTGGCACGCGCCCTTCGAGCGCGTGCTCGACTATTCGAAGCCGCCGTTCGCGCGCTGGTTCGTGGGCGGCACGACCAACCTCTGCCACAACGCCGTCGACCGCCACCTCGCGGCGCGCGCGGAGCAGGCGGCGCTGATCTACATCTCCACCGAGACCGGCACGCGCGCGACCTACAGCTACCGCGAGTTGCACGAGGAGGTGAACCGCGCCGCGGCGATGCTCGCCGCGCTGGGCGTCGAACGTGGCGACCGCGTGCTGGTGTACATGCCGGCGGTGCCCGAGGCGGTGTTCGTGATCCTCGCCTGCGTGCGGCTCGGCGCCATCCACTCGGTGGTGTTCGGCGGCTTCGCCGCGGCCTCGCTCGCCAACCGCATCGACGACGCGCGCCCCAAGCTGCTGGTCAGCGCCGACGCGGGCATGCGCGGGGGGCGCGTGATCCCCTACAAGCCCCTGACCGACGCCGCGATCGCGCTGGCGCGCAACCCGCCCCCCAAGGTGCTGCTGCTCGACCGCGGCCTCGACCCGTCGATGCAGCGCGTCCCCGGGCGCGACGTCGACTACGCCGAGCTTCGCGCGAGGCACATGGACGCGCGCGTGCCCTGCGCCTGGCTCGAGTCGAGCGAGCCTTCGTACATCCTCTACACCTCCGGCACCACGGGCAAGCCCAAGGGCGTGCAGCGCGACACCGGCGGCCATGCGGTGGCGATGGTCTCGTCGATGCAGGACATCTTCTGCCTCGCCCCCGGCGAGACCATGTTCTGCACCAGCGACATCGGCTGGGCCGTCGGGCACTCGTACATCATCTACGGGCCGCTGCTGCGCGGCTGCACCACCATCCTCTACGAGGGCCTGCCGATCCGGCCCGACCCGTCGATCTGGTGGAGCATCGTCGAGCAGACCAAGGCGCGCACCATGTTCACCTCGCCGACGGCGATCCGCGTGCTGAAGAAGGAGGACACCGCGCACATGCGCAAGCACGACCTGTCGTCGCTGCGCTACCTGTTCCTCGCCGGGGAGCCGCTCGACGAACCCACCGCGCGCTGGGCCGCCGATTCGCTGGGCGGCGTCGCCATCGTCGACAACTACTGGCAGACGGAAACCGGCTGGCCGATCCTGTCGGCGCAGCCCGGCGTCGAGGACCTGCCGCGCAAGTTCGGCAGCCCCTCGTTCCCCTGCGCGGGCTACGACGTGCACCTCCTCCAGGACGGCAGCGCGAAGGAGGTCGGCGCGGACGAGAAGGGCGTGCTGACCCTCGCGCCGCCGCTCCCGCCCGGTTGCATGACCACCATCTGGGACGATGACGCGCGCTTCGTGAAGACCTATTTCGAGACCATCCCCGGCAAGCTCACCTACTCGACTTTCGACTGGGCGACGCGTGACGCCGACGGCTATTACTTCGTCCTCGGCCGCACCGACGACGTGATCAACGTCGCGGGCCACCGCCTCGGCACGCGCGAGATCGAGGAGGCCGTGCAGGCGCACAGCGGCATCGCCGAGGTCGCGGTGGTCGGCGTCAACGACGCCGTCAAGGGCCAGACGCCGATCGCCTTCGCGGTGGTCAAGGACCGCGCGCGCGTCGCCGACGACGCGCTCGCCGCGACCCTGCGCAAGGAGGTGATGGACACGGTCGACCGCGAGCTCGGCGCGATCGCGAGGCCCTCGCGCGTGCTGTTCGTCACGCTGCTGCCCAAGACGCGCTCGGGCAAGCTCCTGCGCCGCTCGCTGCAGGCGCTGGCGGAAGGGCGCGACCCGGGCGACCTCACGACCATCGAGGACCCCGCGGCGCTGGAGCAGATCCGCGCGGCGTTGGCGGCGCCGGCGGTCGCGCAAAAAGGCTGAACCGCGCCGTCATCCCCGCGAAAGCGGGGACCCATGCCTTTGGCAACGGCATTGCGGCATCCGCGCAAACTCGCGTCGTGCGCTGGGGTATTGCGGCATCCGCGCAAACTCGCGTCGTGCGCTGGGGTATTACGGCATCCGCGCAAACTCGCGTCGTGCATGTCGCCCGGCAAGGCGTGCGCCGGCCATCGGGGCTCGGTCCTCGCGATACACCCGGCTCAGATACCCTTGCCCGTGGGCTGCACGCAAGGGCGTGATGGCAGCAAGACTGCCCTGGGCCCGCAGGACCGTCACGTCAAGCAAGTCGGCAGATGGTCCGCATGACTGGCATGGCGAAGCTCATGCCCCGCCGGGAGCGCAATCGTGGTCGCCTGATGCAGATCGGCGCGGCGGACGTCGGGGGCTCGGGCCTGAGCCGGGGGTATCGCGAAGACCGAGCCCCCGATGGCCGTCGCACGCTTCGCCGATATGCGTCAGTCGTCCCCGCTTTCGCGGGGATGACGCGATTGCCCGATGCCGCCATGACAGCGCCAACGGCACAGGCTGCGCGATTGCCCGATGCCGCAGTGCCAGAGCCAACGGCACAACTGGGTCCCCGCTTGCGCGGGGATGACGGGGTGGGGTATCGGGCAGATCGGCGATAATGCGCGTTGCACCGCATCAAGCCCATGAACGCCACCCCCTTCGAATCCCTCGCGGCGCCGCTCGCCCGCGTGTACCGCGGCGCGACGCTGGAAAGCGTCCACGGCGGCCACGTGGCGGTGGTCGACCGCGACGGCCGCCTGCTGTACGCCGCGGGCGACCCCGAGGCGCTGACCTATACGCGCAGCGCGCTCAAGCCGCTGCAGGCGCTGCCGTTCGTCGCCGCGGGCGGCGACGCGCGGTTCGGGTACTCCGGGGAGCAGGTGGCGATGCTCTGCGCCAGCCACTCGGGCGAGCCGCGGCACACGGCGGCCGTCGCCGACATGCTGGCGAAATGCGGCGCGCGCGTCGACGAGCTGAAGTGCGGCAGCCACGTCCCGCGCTATTTCGAGATCCTCGGCGAGTTCCCGCCGCCGCCCCCCTATTCGCCGCTGTCCCATAACTGCTCCGGCAAGCACGCCGGCATGCTGGCCTGCTGCACGCTGCACGGCTGGACGCGCGACGACTACCTCGAGCCGGCCCACCCGCTGCAGGTCGCCATCCGCAACGCGGTGGCCGACACCGTGGGCGTCGACGCCGCCGCCATGCCGAGCGGTACCGACGGCTGCTCGGCGCCCAACTACGCGCTGCCGCTGTCGCGGCTGGCCTTCGCCTATGCGCGCATCGCCACGGCCCCCGCCGGCAGCGTGCTGGGCAAGCTCGGCGGGGCGATGAGCGCCCACCCCGGCATGGTGTCGGGCGAGCGCCGCAGCGACCTCGCGCTGATGCAGGCCGGCGCGGGCGACTGGGTGACCAAGATCGGCGCCGAAGCCGTCCAGGCCGTGGGTGTTCGCAGCCGTGGATGGGGCATCGCCATCAAGGTCGCCGACGGGGGGACGCGGGCTCTGCTGCCGGCCACCGTTGCCGTGCTGGACGCGCTGGGCCTCCTCGGCGACGCGGCACGGGACGCGCTGCAGCGCCTGCGTCGGCCCGTACTGCACAACGCGCGCGGCCTGGCCGTGGGCCACGTCGAGCCGGCGCTGGCGCTCGACCTTGCCGCCTGACGACCCCCTGGGCCACCGCTTGGGCACTGAACTTAAGGGCGGCCGGACGGTCAACCACCGCAAGCGATGGCTGCTTGCTCGCCGCGCCGCAACGGGGGTGCGGACGGCGACCCGACACCGGCTTCGCGCCCGCCGTTCGGCGGGCATAACAACGACCGAATCCAGGGTAGGAAAGCCCGCGAATGGGTGATCGCGAAGTCGATCAGCAACTCGTGGAGCGCGCGCAGGCGGGGGACAGGCGTGCCTTCGAGATGCTGGTGATGAAGTACCAGCGCAAGCTGTCGCGCCTGTTGTCGCGACTGGTGCGCGACCCGGCGGAGGTCGAGGACGTGACGCAGGAAGCATTCATCAAGGCGTATCGCGCGCTGCCGGGATTCCGCGGCGACAGCGCGTTCTACACCTGGCTCTACCGGATCGGCATCAACACCGCGAAGAACTACCTCGTCGCCCTGGGACGGCGGGCGCCGACGTCCACGAGCTTCGACAACGAGGAGGCGGAGAACTTCGAGGAAGCCGAGGCGCTGCGCGACACGTCGACACCGGAAGGCGAGATGATCGGCAAGGAGATCGCGGCCACGGTGAACCGCGCGATGGAAGCGTTGCCCGACGACCTTCGCACGGCGATCACGCTGCGCGAGATCGAGGGATTGACGTACGACGAGATTGCGAACGTGATGAATTGCCCGATCGGCACCGTGCGCTCGCGCATCTTCCGCGCGCGCGAGGCGATCGCGGCGGAACTGCGGCCCCTGCTCGGCACCGACGAGAACCGGAGATGGTGATGAACGAATCGATTTCACGGCTGATGGACGGCGATGCCGACGACGAGGCCGTCGCGCGGGTCTGCCGGGCCTGCGGCGAGGGCGGCACGATGGCGACGTGGGTGTCGTACCACGTGATCGGTGACGTGCTGCGCAACGGCGGGACGCCCGCCCCGGGCTTCTCGCGGCGCTTCTCGCAAAGCTTCGCGGGCGAGCCCACGGTGCTGGCCCCGGCGTCCTCCGCGGCCGCCAGGGCCGCACGCGGCGAGCGCGACGAGCGCCTCGGCCACCGTCTCGGCGTCGTCTGGGCGATGGCGGCCACCGCCGCCGCCGTGGGCGTGGTGGGATGGACGGCGGTCTCGCTGACCGAGGCGCCCGACACGGCCATCGCGCGTGCGCGCGAGTCGGTCGCCGTCAACGCCGCGCAGCTGCGGCCGCAAAGCGTGCCCGCGGACTACCTGCTCGCGCACCAGGAATATTCGCCGGCCACGGCGATGCAGGGCGTCGGCCCCTACCTGCGCGCGGTGTCGGCGCCGGTGGCCGACGGCCAGCGCTGAAGGGGAGCTCCGGACCGACCCATGTTTCCCCGCAGCATGCATTTCGCACACCCCGTGCGCAGCCTCGTCGTGCCCGCCTTCTGGCTGGTGGCCGCCGCCGCGCCCGCGCACGCCGACGAGGTGTCGGCATGGCTCGAGCGCACCGCCAGCGCGGCGCGCTCGCAGAACTACGTCGGCACCATCGTCTACCAGCACCAGGGACGCGTCGAGACCTCGCGCCTCGCGCATCGCTTCGTCGACGGCGTCGAGGAGGACCGCATGGTGAGCCTCGACGGCCCCGCGCGCGAGGTGATCCGCAGCGAGGGCGAGGTGCGCTGCTACTACCCCGACGCGCACATGATGCGCGTCGAGCCGCGCACCATCCGCAACGTCTTCCCCTCGCTGTCGGAAGAGCAGCAGCGCTCGCTCGCCGAGCACTACACCTTCCGCAAGGCCGAGGCCGCGCGGGTCGCGGGCTATGACGCGCAGGCCTGGGTGTTCGAGCCGCGCGATGCCTACCGCTACGGGCACAAGTTCTGGTCCGAGAAGGAAACGGGGTTGCTGCTCAAGGCGCGCGTGCTGGGCGAGGGCGGCGCGGTGGTCGAGCAGTTCGCCTTCATGGACATCGCCATCGGCGGCCCGATCGACCCGGCGCTGGTCAAGCCGACCTGGTCGGCGCTGCCGCCCGACTGGACGGTGCGCGAGGGCAGCAGCAGCGACAGCCGGCAGCACGAGACCGGCTTCGTGGTGCGCAGCGTCCCGCCGGGCTTCGTCAAGGTCATGGAAGGCTTCCGCCAGTTCCGCGGCAACCGCGGTCCCGTGGCGCACCTCGTGTTCTCGGACGGCCTCGTCGCCGTCAGCGTCTTCGTGCAGCCCGTGAGCACGTCGCCCGCGCACGTGGGCTTCAGCCAGCAGGGCGGGATCAACCTCTACAGCGTGAGGCTCGACGACAACCTCGTCACCGCGCTCGGCGAGGTCCCCGGCACGACGGTGCGCCAGATCGCCGCCTCGGTCGCGCGCCGCTAGCACCCGAAGAAAAAACCCCAGGAGAGGTCACGATGCCGCGTTTCACCCCCGGTCCCCTTCGCGCCGCGCAGGCGCTGCTTCTGATGCTCGCGCTGGCCGCGGGGCCGGCGCTCGCGCAAGCGCAGCCGGCGTCGCCGCGCGGGCTCCCCGACTTCACCGAGCTCTACGAGAAGCAGGGCCCCGCCGTGGTGTCGATCGACGTGACGCAGAAGCTCCGCCGCAACCGCGGCATGCCCGACATCTCCGAGGACGACCCGTTCTACGAGTTCTTCAAGCGCTTCGGCCCGCAGTTCCGCCGCAACGAGCCCGAGATCGCGCAGGCCGCGGGCTCCGGCTTCATCATCGGCAGCGACGGCCTCGTGGTGACCAACGCCCACGTCGTCGACGGCGCCGACGAGGTCAAGGTGACGCTGACCGACAAGCGCGAGTTCATGGCCAAGGTCGTGGGCGTCGACAAGCGCACCGACATCGCGCTGCTCAAGATCGACGCGACCGGGCTCCCCAAGGTGACCATCGGCGACCCCGACAAGCTCAAGGTCGGCGAGTGGGTGGTGGCCATCGGCAAGCCCTTCGGCCTCGAGAACACCATGACCGCGGGCATCGTCAGCGCCAAGGGGCGCGACCTGCCGCAGGAGAACCTGGTGCCCTTCATCCAGACCGACGTGGCCATCAACCCCGGCAACTCGGGCGGGCCGCTGTTCAACATGCGCGGCGAGGTGGTCGGCGTCAACTCGATGATCTTCTCGCGCACCGGCGGCTACATGGGCCTCGCGTTCTCGATCCCGATCGACGTCGCCATGAACACCGCGCAGCAGCTCAAGGACAAGGGGCGCGTGACGCGCGGGCGCATCGGCGTGGGCATCCAGGACGTCACCAAGGACGTCGCCGAGTCGCTCAACCTCAAGTCCACCGGCGGCGCGCTGGTCGGGTCGGTGGAGAAGGGCGGCCCCGCCGACAAGGCGGGCATCGAGCCCGGCGACGTGATCCTCAAGGTCGACGGGCGCGACGTGCGCGGCAGCGCGGACCTGCCGCGCGTCATCAGCGCCGTCCGGCCCGGAAGCAAGATCGTCATCACCACCTGGCATCGCAACGCCTCGCGCGACGTGACGGTCACCGTCACCGAGCTCAAGGAGGACACCGACGCACAGGCGCGCAAGCCCGGCGGCAGCGCGCCCAAGGAGAAGGCGAAGCCGAACCGCATGGGGCTCGTGCTCTCCGACCTCACCGACGAGCAGAGGAAGGACCTCGACCTGAAGAGCGGCGTCGGCGTCGAGCAGGTGTCGGGCGCGGTGCGCGCCAACGTGCAGGCCGGCGACGTGATCCTCGCGGTGATCAGCCGCGGCGTCACCACCGAGGCGAAGAGCGCGGCGCAGTTGAATGAGCTCTTCGCCAAGCTCGACAAGAACACGCCGGTGACGCTGCAGGTGAAGCGCGGCGACAACCAGTTCTTCGCCACGCTGCGCCCGCTCGCCGACACCGAGTGAGCCTCTACCTGCTTTCGCGCGCCTACTGCCACCTCTGCGACGACATGCTGGCGGCACTCACGCTGCTGGTCGAGGGCCGCGACGTCGAGGTGGCGGTGATCGACGTCGACGCGCATCCCGAGCTCGAGGCGCGCTACGGCGAGTTCGTGCCGGTGCTGCTCGCCGGCGACCCGCGGGAAGGCGATGCCGTCGAGCTCTGCCATTACCGCCTCGACACGGCGCGCGTGCGCGACGCCATCGCCCGTCCCGGCGCCTGACCGGGAAGGCCGCCCGGCGCGGCGAAGCGGCCCTGCGGCTCGCGGCCGGGCGTGAAATGCGCTAAAATTCAAAGGCTTCCGGCTGGCCTCCCGCCTTTCGAAGCAGCACCCGGCGTGAACCAGTGAACCACATCCGCAATTTCTCGATCATCGCGCACATCGACCACGGCAAGTCGACGCTCGCCGACCGGTTCATCCAGCGCTGCGGCGGCCTTGCCGACCGCGAGATGAGCGAACAGGTGCTCGATTCGATGGACCTCGAGCGCGAGCGCGGCATCACCATCAAGGCGCAGACCGCCGCCCTCGAGTACGTGGCCCGCGACGGGCAGCGCTACCGGCTCAACATGATCGACACGCCGGGCCACGTCGACTTCGCCTACGAGGTCTCGCGCTCGCTGGCCGCCTGCGAGGGCGCGCTGCTGGTGGTCGACGCCTCGCAGGGCGTCGAGGCGCAGACGGTGGCCAACTGCTACACCGCCATCGAGCAGGGCGTCGAGGTCGTGCCGGTGCTGAACAAGATCGACCTTCCCTCGGCCGAGCCCGAGCGCGTGATCGAGGAGGTCGAGGACATCATCGGCATCGACGCCACGGACGCCATCCGCGCCAGCGCCAAGACCGGCGAGGGCGTCGACGACATCCTCGAGGCCGTGGTGGCGCGCATACCGCCGCCGAAGGGGGATCCCCTCGCGCCGCTGCAGGCGCTGATCATCGACAGCTGGTTCGACAACTACGTCGGCGTGGTGATGCTGGTGCGCGTGATGAACGGCACGCTGAAGCCGCGCGACAAGATCCTGCTCATGGCCACCGGCGCGATGCACGGCTGCGAGCAGGTGGGCGTGTTCACGCCCAAGTCGCTCGCCCGCGAGTCGCTTTCGGCGGGCGAGGTCGGCTTCATCATCGCCGGCATCAAGGAGTTGAAGGACGCGCAGGTCGGCGACACGGTGACGCTCGCCGGCAACCGCGCCGCGGCGCCGCTGCCGGGCTTCCGCCAGGTCAAGCCGCAGGTGTTCGCGGGGCTCTATCCGGTCGAGTCCAACCAGTACGAGGCGCTGCGCGACGCGCTCGACAAGCTGAAGCTCAACGACGCCTCGCTGCACTACGAGCCCGAGGTCTCGCAGGCGCTGGGCTTCGGCTTCCGCTGCGGCTTCCTCGGCCTGCTGCACATGGACATCGTCCAGGAACGCCTCGAGCGCGAGTACGACATGGACCTGATCACGACGGCACCCACCGTCGTGTACCAGCTCATGCTGCGCGACGGCACGGTGCTGGACATCGAGAACCCGTCCAAGCTCCCCGACCTCTCCAAGGTCGAGGAGATCCGCGAGCCCGTCATCGAGGCGACCATCATCGTGCCGCAGGAATACGTGGGCCCCGTGCTGACGCTGTGCACCGAGAAGCGCGGCGTGCAGAAGAACATGCACTACGCGGGCCGCCAGGTCGTGCTCACCTACGAGCTGCCGATGGCCGAGGTGGTGATGGACTTCTTCGACAAGCTGAAGTCGGTGTCGCGCGGCTATGCCTCGCTCGACTACGAGTTCAAGGAATTCCGCGCCGCCGACGTGGTGAAGCTCGACATCCTGATCAACGGCGAGCGCGTCGACGCGCTGTCGGTGATGGTGCACCGCTCGGTGTCGCAGTACCGCGGCCGCGAGGTCGCGGCCAAGATGCGCTCGCTGATCCCGCGGCAGATGTTCGACGTCGCGGTGCAGGCGGCGATCGGCGCCAACATCATCGCGCGCGAGACCATCAAGGCGCTGCGCAAGAACGTGCTGGCCAAGTGCTACGGCGGCGACATCACGCGCAAGAAGAAGCTGCTCGAGAAGCAGAAGGCCGGCAAGAAGCGCATGAAGTCGGTGGGCAGCGTCGAGATCCCGCAGGAGGCCTTCCTCGCCATCCTGCAGGTCGGCGACAAGTGACGCCTTCGCATCGAGGGGACCGCCGGGGCGCGCCCCCCGCGTCGCCGCGGGGCGCCTGCGACGGAATGCGCGCGGGTGCGACGGCGCGCCCTTGCAAGGGTTCGAGCCGGGCCCGTGCCGCGGCCCCCGCATGCGACAATGCGCCGCCCCAGACACCGTCCGCGCAGGGGACCGTCCCCCGCGCCTTCCGCCCGCACGCATGAATTTCGCCCTGATCCTTTTCGTCCTCACGCTGCTCACCGGAGTCGCCTGGGCCGTCGATCGATTCGCGCTGGTCCCGCGGCGCCGCGCCGCGGCGCGCGCGGCACTGGCCGAATTCGACGCGCAGAACGCCGGGCGCCACGCCGACGACGCGGTGGCGTCGGAGCGCGCCGCGCTCGACGAGCGCCTGTCGCAGCCGCCCGCCTGGGTGGAGTACACGGCGAGCTTCTTCCCGGTGCTGCTGGCGGTTTTCGTGCTGCGCAGCTTCGTCGCCGAGCCCTTCAAGATCCCCTCGTCGTCGATGCGCCCGACGCTGGAGGTCGGCGATTTCATCCTGGTCAACAAGTTCGCCTACGGCATCCGCCTGCCCATCGTCGAGAAGAAGGTCTTCGGCACCGGCAGCCCGCGCCACGGCGACATCGTCGTGTTCCGCTACCCGCTCGACCCGTCGCAGGACTACATCAAGCGCGTGATCGGCCTGCCGGGCGACGTGGTCGAGTACCGCGACAAGCAGCTCACGGTGAACGGCAAGCCGCTCCCGCAGCGCGAGGACGGCAGCTACGGCTGGCTGGAAGGCGTGCGCTTCGAGCAGACCCGGCGCGTGCTGGAGACCGCGGACGACGCCGGCACGCCCCGGGAGTACACGACGGCGCAGGACCCGCAGAAGCCGCCGATCTTCCTGTCGAGCGTCCGCTCGTTTCCCGCCCGGGACAACTGCGAATACAATGAGCGCGGCTTCACCTGCAAGGTGCCCGCCGGGCACTACATGATGATGGGCGACAACCGGGACTTCTCGGACGACAGCCGCTACTGGGGGTTCGTCCCCGACGAGAACCTGCGGGGCAGGGCGTTCTTCATCTGGTACAACTGGGACGACATCGTGAGCGGCGCGTTCAAGCGCGTCGGCCATGGGGTGCGGTAGCCGGGCAGACCGGTCGCAAGGGGAGGGTCGATGCGCACAGGCAGAAGGCAGCAGGGGCTTTCGATCGTCGGGTTCGTGCTCGTCGCCGCGTTCGTCGCGATGGCGGCCGTGGTCGGCTTCAAGATGCTCCCCGCGTACATCGAGTACTTCTCGGTGCAGAAGGCCGTCCGCGGCGCGCTCGACGATGCCGTCGACGGCCAGCCGGCGACGGTGCGCCGGTTCTTCGAGCGGCGCATCAACGCCGACTACATCGACTCGGTGCGCTGGCAGGACCTCGAGGTCACCAAGGAAAACAACCAGATCGTCGGCAGGATCGAGTGGGAGAAGCGCCTGCCGCTCATCGCCAACGTGAGCCTCGTGATCGACTTCGAGGTCGCCGAGAAGCGGTGACCGTCCCCGCGCCGCCGCCCGCGCGCGGCGCTCTCGCCGGAAGGCTGGGCCACCGCTTCGTGCGCCCGGCCCTGTACACGCAGGCGCTGACGCACCGCAGCCACGGCTTGCCGCACAACGAGCGGCTCGAGTTCATCGGCGACGCGGTGCTCGACTGCGTGATCAGCGCGATCCTCTACCAGCGCTTCCCCGACCTGCCCGAGGGTGACCTTTCGCGCGCCCGCGCGGGGCTCGTCAACGGCGACACGCTGGCGCGCCTCGCGCGGGGCCTCGGCGTCGGCGCCGAGCTGCTGCTGGGCGAGGGCGAGCAGAAGAGCGGTGGCGCGGCGCGCCCGTCCATCCTCGCCGACGCGCTCGAGGCGCTGTTCGGCGCGGTGTTCGTCGACGCGGGCTTCGACGCCGCGCAGCAGGCGATCGTCGCGGTCTACGGCGAGCTCCTCGACGACCCGATGGCCGCGGGCGCGCGCAAGGACCCCAAGACGCGCCTCCAGGAGTGGCTGCAGGCGCGCCGCACCGCCGTGCCCGAGTACGTGGTGGTGGCGGTGGCAGGCGAGGCGCATGCCCAGCAGTTCACGGTCGAGTGCCGCATCCCCTCCTTCGGCGTCGCGACGCGCGGCGAGGGCACGAGCCGCCGCCACGCCGAGCAGCAGGCTGCGGAGGCGGCGCTCGCCGCGCTCGGGACATGAGCGAGGCCGCGCACCGTTGCGGGCACGTCGCCATCGTCGGGCGCCCGAGCGTCGGCAAGTCGACGCTGCTCAACCGCCTGGTGGGGCAGAAGATCAGCATCACCTCGAAAAAGCCGCAGACCACCCGCCACCGCATCGTCGGCGTGCTGACCGAGCCGGGGCGGCAGTTCGTGTTCGTCGACACCCCGGGCTTCCAGACGCGGCACCGCTCGACGCTCAACGACCGCCTCAACCGCGCCGTCACGATGGCGCTCGCGGACGTCGACGCCGTGGTGCTGGTGGTCGATGCGGCGAGGCTCACCGACGCCGACCGCGCGGTCGCGGCGCTCATCCCGGCCGCGCGGCCTGCCATCGCCGCGCTGAACAAGGTCGACCAGCTCGCCGACAAGGCCGCGCTCTTGCCGCGCATCGCCGAGCTCGCCACCTGGCGCGACTTCGCGGCGCTGGTGCCGGTGTCCGCGGAGAAGGGGCTCGGCGTCGAGGACCTCAAGGCGGCCATCGCCGCGCTGCTTCCCGTGTCGCCGGCGCTCTACGAGGCCGACACCCTCACCGACCGCGACGAGCGCTTCCTCGCCGCCGAGCTGGTGCGCGAGAAGATCTTCCGCCTGCTCGGCGACGAGGTCCCCTACGCCACCACCGTCACCATCGAGTCCTTCGCAGAGGAAGGACGACTGCGGCGCATCGGCGCGGTGGTGCTGGTCGACAGGCCCGGCCAGCGCGCGATCCTCATCGGCGAGGGGGGCGCCACCATGAAGGCGATCGCCAGCGGCGCGCGCCGCGACATGGAGGCGCTGTTCGGCGGCAAGGTGTTCCTCGAGGTGTTCGTGCGCGTGCGCCGCAACTGGGCGGCGAGCGACGCTTCGCTGGCCAAGCTGGGCTACGAGTGAGCGAAGGCTCGCAACGCGTCGACGACGAGCCGGCCTTCGTCCTGCACACGCACCCCTACCGCGAGACCAGCCTGATCGTCGAGGCGCTCACCGCCACCCACGGGCGCGTGGCGATGGTGGCGCGCGGCGCCAAGCGCGCGCGCTCGGAGCTCCGCGGCACGCTGCAGGCCTTCCAGCCGGTGCGCCTCGCCTGGAGCGGCGCGCGCGAGTTGAAGACCCTGATGCGCGCCGAATGGGAGGGCGGCATGCCGCTGCCGGCGGGAGCGGCGCTACTGTGCGCGTTCTACCTGAACGAGCTCATCCTCAAGCTCGTGCCGCGCGACGACCCGCACCAGCGCGTGTTCGCGGACTACGGGGAGGCCCTCGCCGGGCTGGCGGCGGGCGCGGAGGCCGCGCCGCTGCTGCGGCGTTTCGAGCTCGCCCTGCTGGCGGCGCTGGGCTACGGGCTCGAGCTCTCGCGCGACGTCGAGGGCCGACCGATCGACGCCGCGGCGCGCTACCATTTCGTGGTCGATCGCGGCGCCTTCCCGCTGCCCGCGCCCGCGAACCTCCCGGGCCTCACCGTGCACGGCGCGACGCTCGTCGCGCTGGCCGCGTCGCAGTACGGCGACGCGCGCACGGCGGCCGAGGCCAAGCGGCTGATGCGCGTCGCCATCGACCACCGGCTGGAGGAGCGGCGCCTCGCCAGCCGGCGCATCGTCAGGGACCTCGCCGCGCTGGACGAGCAGGACGAGCCATGACGGACATGCAGGAAGAGCCATGATCGAACTCGGCGTCAACATCGACCACGTCGCCACGCTGCGCGAGGCGCGCCGCACCTACGAGCCCGACCCCGTGTGGGCCGCGGTCGAGGCGCACCTCGGCGGTGCCGACGGCATCACCGTGCACCTGCGCGAGGACCGCCGCCACATCCAGGACGAGGACGTGCGGCGGCTTCGCGACCTCGTGCACATCAAGCTCAACCTCGAGATGGCGGCAACGCCCGCGATGGTCGAGCTCGCCTGCACGCTCAAGCCCGAGATGGCGATGCTGGTGCCCGAGGGGCGGGAGGAGATCACCACCGAAGGCGGCCTCGATATCGTCGCGCACGAGCGCGCGCTCGCCTCCGCGGTGGCGAATCTCGGTGACGCCGGCATCGTGGTCAGCGCCTTCATCGACGCCGAATGGCCGCAGATCGAGGCCGCCGCGCGCATCGGCATCGCCGTCTGCGAGCTGCACACGGGGCCCTACGCGCACGCCTTCCACCGCCGCGGCCGCGACGCCGAAAGCCCCGCGGTGGTCACCGAGCTCGCGAAGCTCGCCGAGGCGGGCGCGGCGATCCGCGCCGCGGGCATGCGCTTCAACGCCGGGCACGCGCTCAACTATGCCAATGTCCAGCCCGTGGCCGCGCTGCACGGCGTGCGCGAGCTGCACATCGGCCACGCCATCGTCTCGCGCGCGGTGTTCACCGGGCTGCGCGAGGCGGTGCGCGAAATGAAGGCGCTGATGCGCGAGGCCGCGGCAGGCGCCGCACGATGAGCGCGCTCCCGCGCGGACCCGCCGTCGTCGACGTCGCGGGGCTGGAGCTCGCGGCGGAGGAGCGCGAGCGCCTCGCGCACCCCTCGGTCGGGGGCGTGATCCTGTTCGCCCGCAACTACGCCGACCGCGTGCAGCTCGCCGCCCTCACGGCGTCGATCCACGCGCTGCGCGACCCCGCGCTGGTGATATCGGTGGACCACGAGGGCGGCCGCGTGCAGCGCTTCCGCGACGGCTTCACCGCGATCCCCCCGATGCGCGGCCTCGGCGAGGCCTGGGACCGCGACGTCGGCGCAGCGCTCGCGGAGGCGCGGCGCCTCGCGCGCACCATGGCCGCCGAGCTCCGCGCCAGCGGCGTCGACATGACCTACGCGCCGGTGCTCGACGTCGACTTCGGCCACAGCACCGTCATCGGCAACCGCGCGCTGTCGTGCAACGCCAACGCCGTCGCCTCGCTGGGACTCGCGCTGGCCGAGGGCCTGCACGACGGCGGCATGCCCGCCGTCGGCAAGCATTTCCCCGGCCACGGCCATGTCGCGGCCGACTCGCATCTCGCGCTGCCCGTCGACCCGCGCCCGCTCGCCGAGCTGTGGGCGAGCGACCTCGTGCCCTTCGCCGTGCTGGCGAAGCGCGGGCTCGACGCGGTCATGCCCGCACACGTGGTGTATCCCGAGGTCGACGCGCAGCCCGCGGGGTTCTCGCGGCGCTGGATCGTCGACATCCTGCGCGGGCACCTGGGTTTCGAGGGCATGGTCTTCAGCGACGACCTGTCGATGGCCGGCGCGCAGGCCGCGGGCGACGTGGTCGCGCGGGCCGAAGCCGCTGCCGCCGCGGGCTGCGACGTGGTGCTCGTCTGCAACGACCCGGTGAGTGCCGACGCGCTGCTGTCGCGCTGGAAGCCGCCCGTCAACGCCGCGCTGGCTTCGCGCTGGCAGGCGATGCGGCGGCCGATGCCCTAGCCGTCATCCCCGCGCCCCGTCATCCCCGCGAAAGCGGGGACCCAGCCTTGCCTTTGCACCGGTATTGCGCGACCCGCGCAAACATGCGTCGTGCATGGCGCTCGGCGAAGTGTGCGGCGGCCACCGGTGAATCGGTTTTCGCGATGACCCCGGCTCAAGCCCGATTCCCCGGCGTCCGCCGCGCCGAGGGCCACGCACGACGCAAGCTTTGCGGCTCCCGCAGATACCCGTGCCCGTGGGCTGCCCGTGGTTGCGCAGTGTCAGGGATTGCGGCAGCGCGTAATCGGCAACCGGCAATCTGCGAGCGGCCACCACCCGCGGTAACCAATCCCCGCGTGCGAGTCGGCGGGAGGTGCAATCGTGGACGCCTGGTGCAGATCGGCGCGGCGGACGTCGGGGGATCGGGCTTGAGCCGGGGTTATCGCGAAAACCGATCCCCCGACGGCCGTCGCACGCCTTGCCGATCTGCGCCAGGCGGCTGCGATTGCGCAGCTGCCGCAATGCCGCAGCGGCAAGGCTGGGTCCCCGCTTTCGCGGGGATGACGGCGTGCAGGATGACGGCGTGAGGGATGACGGCGTGCGGATGACTGTCAGTGTGGATGCGGCCAGCGCCCGCCGATCTGGCGCGTGATCTCCTCGGCGGTCGCCGCGACCACCGGACCCAGCTCCTTGATGCGTGCGTCGGTCAGCCGTGAGCTCGGGCCTGCGACCGAAATGGCACCGAGCATCTCGGCGTGCTCGTCGTAGATCGGCGAGGCGACGCAGCGCGTGCCCATGGCATGTTCCTCGTCGTCGAAGGACCAGCCGCGCTGGCGGATCACGCGCACGCTCGCCCACATGGTCTCGGGCGAGGTGATGGTGTTCTCGGTGATGCGCGGCAGGCCCTTGACGCGCAGGATGGCGTGGATCTGGTCGTCGGGGAGCGCGGCGAAGATCGCCTTGCCGACGCCCGAGGCGTGCAGCGGCGCGCGGCCGCCCACCTTGACGATGGTGCGCATCATCTCCTGGCACTGCACCTGGTCGATGAACACGGCATCGGTGCCGTCGAGGATCGCGAGGTTGGCGGTCTCGCCCGAGCGCTCCATCAGGTGGCGCATGTAACGGTGGCTCTGCGCCGCCCATTCGCGGCTGGCGAGGAAGCTCGCGCCGACGGTGAAGGCGGCAAGCCCGACGTACCAGAGCCCCTGCGCCCCCGCCTGGTAGACGTGGCCGCTGCGCTCGAGCGTGGCGAGCAGGCGATGCACGGTCGAGGGCGGCAGTTGCACGCGCTGCGCGATGTCGGTGAGCGTGAGGCCATGCTCGCCGCGGGCGAGGCACTCGAGGATGGCGAGGCCGCGCGTCAGGCTCTGTACCTGCGTGCGCTCGGCCGCGGGGTCGGCCGGCGTGCGGCCGCGACGGGGGGTCGGGCTGAAGCGGTGGTTCATCGGGCGGGCGCGGCGCGAGGCGCCGCGCGGGGATTCATCGAGGCGAAGTGTACGCGCGTGCGCCGACGCGGCGCTCGCCGACCTCGATCTCCCAGCGGCCGCCTTCGAGCCTCGCGTCGTCCAGCGACAGCGCGGGGACGTCGGGGGAGGCGTCGCGCGCGCGCGCGTAGGCCAGCGCCAGCGCGCGGCCGTGGCGACGGCTGTATCCCGCCGACGTGACCTCGCCCATGGCGATGCCGTCCAGGGTCACCGGTTCGCCACCCCACAGGAACACCGCGGGGTCGTCGACCGCGAGCTGCACCAGCCGCTTGCGCGGCGGCCCGCCACGCAGGGCGACGAGCGCCTCGCGCCCGATGAAGTCCACGGGCTTGTCGAAGGCGACGGCGCGCTCGAGTCCCGCGTCGAAGGGCGTCTCGTCGGGCGAGAGCTCGGCGCCGAAGGCGCGGCGGAAGGCCTCGATGCGCAGGGCGTCGAGCGTGTAGTAGCCGGCATCGCGCAGCCCGAAGGGCGCGCCGGCCCCGACCAGCGCGTCGTAGAGCGTGGCGCACTGCTCGGTGGGCACGTAGAGCTCGTAACCCGGTCCGCCGACGTAGCTCATGCGCGCGGCGCGCACCCGAGCGTAGCCGACGTCGACCATGCGCGTGGACGCGAAGGGCAGCGCGGCCTTCGAGAAGTCATTGGAGGACAGCGAGGCGAGCAGCGCCTCGGCCCGCGGCCCCATCACCGACAGCACCGACCACGCGCTCGTGACGTCGACCAGCGCGGCGCGCTCCTCCTCGCGGATGTGGCGCTCGATCCAGGCGAAGTCGCGCGTCGCCTGCGCCGAGCCCGTGAGCACCAGGAACTCGTGCGCATCGAGGCGCACGACGGTCAGGTCGCTCTCGAAGCCGCCGCGCGCGTTGAGCATCGCCGTGTAGACGATGCGCCCGACGGGGACGTCGATGCGGTTGGCGCACAGGCGCTCGAGCACGGCGAGCGCGTCGCGCCCCTTCAGCACGAGCTTGGCGAACGAGGTCTGGTCGAACACCGCGACGGCCTCGCGCACCGCGCGCTGCTCGTCCTGCATCCACGGCAGCCAGCCGGGCGTGCCGAAGGTCGGCACGGCGGGTGCCGCGCCTTCGGGCCGGAAATAGTTGGCGCGCTCCCATCCGAGCTTGCTGCCGAACACCGCGCCGCGCGCCGCGAGCCGGTCGTACAGCGGCGAGCGGCGCAACGGCCGCACCGTGGCGAGCTCCTCGCGCGGCCAGCGCATCGCGTAGTGCAGGCCCAGCGACTCGACGGTGCGGTCGGCGAGGTGGCGGCGGTTGGCGTGGAAGGGCGCGAAGCGGCGGATGTCGACGTCGGAAAGGTCCATCGGCGGCACGCCGTCGACGATCCAGTCGGCGACGAGGCGCCCCGCGCCGCCCGAGTTGGCGATGCCCGCGGAGTTGAAGCCTGCGCAGACGAAATAACCCGCGACCTCGGGCGCCTCGCCGAGGATGAAGTTGCCGTCGGGCGTGAAGCTCTCGAGCCCGTTCAGCAGCATCTTGACCTCGGCGTCGGCGAGGCAGGGCGTGCGGTGCAGCGCGGCCTGCATCAGCACCTCGAACTGGTCCCAGTCCTCGGGCAGGAGCCTGAACTCGAAGCCCTCGGGGACCGGCGAGACGTTCCAGGGCTTGGCGCGCGGCTCGAAGCCGCCCATCACCAGGCCGCCGACCTCCTCCTTGTAGTAGATGTAGCCATCGGGGTCGCGGATCACGGGGAGGTCGGGCGTGACGCCATCGATGCGGCCCGTGACGAGGTAGAAGTGCTCGGCCGCGTACAGCGGCACGGCGACGCCGCTCAGGGCGCCGAGCTGCCGCGCCCAGTGCCCGCCGCAGTTGACCAGCGTCCGGCAGGCGATGTGGCCTTCCTCGGGTGGCAGGCCCGAGCCCGCCGGGGCGCGCCTGCGCCAGCGCAGGCCGCGCACGCGCCGGCCCTCGGTGTCCACCGACACGACCTCGATGCCTTCCTGCAGCGTCGCGCCGCGCATGCGCGCGCCCTTCGCCAGCGACTGCGTCAGGTCGGCGGGGTTGACCTTGCCGTCCTCGGGGATCCACACGCCGCCCGTGAGGTCGTCGGTGCGGAGGATCGGCACGCGCGCCGCGACCTCGGCCGGCGTGAGGAACTCGAAGGCGATGCCGAAGCTCCGCGCGCGCGCCATCTGCCGGCGCATGAGCTCCATGCGCTCGGGCGTGCGCGCGACGTTGAGCGAGCCGCAGCGCTTCCAGCCGGTGGCGAGGCCCGTCTCCTGCTCCAGCGAGGCGTAGAGCTCGATGCCGTAGCGGCTCATCGCGGTGGCGTTGCGCGTGGCACGCGTCTGGCCGACGAGGCCGGCGGCGTGCCAGGTCGTCCCGCAGGTGAGCTGCCCCTGCTCGAGCAGCAGCACGTCGCGCTGGCCGCGCCGGGCGAGGTGGTAGGCGACCGACACGCCGGCGATGCCGCCGCCGACGATGACCACGCTCGCCGAGGTGGGGAGCGTGCCCATCAGAGCTTGAGCGCGGCGATGCCCGCCACCACCGACAGCGCGCCCGCCAGCCGCTTCCAGCCGAAGCCTTCCTTGAGCGCGATCGAGCCGATCAGCGCGGCGAACACCACCGACACCTCGCGCAGCGCGGCCACCACGGCGATGGGCGCGCGCGTCATCGCCCAGAGCACGATCCCGTAGGCGGCGAGCGAGGCGGCACCGCCGCCCACCCCGCGGCGCCAGCGCAGGCGCCAGTAGTCGAGGGCGGGCCGGCCGCGCTTGGCGTAGATCCAGGCGAGGAAGGGAAGCCCCTCGAGGAACACCAGCCAGGTGACGTAGCCCGTGGGGGCGCCCGAGGCGCGCGCGCCCGCGCCGTCGACGAAGGTGTAGGCGGCGATGATCGAGGCGTTGGCGAGCGCGAAGCCCGCGGCGCCGAGCGTATGGCCGCCGCTGCCGAACCAGGCGATGGCGAGGATGCCCGCCGAGATCAGCGCGATCCCCAGCGCCGTGGCCGGCGTGGGATGCTCGCCCAGGAACACGATCCCCAGCACCGTGACGAGCAGGGGTGCGACGCCGCGCATCAGCGGGTAGGCGAAGGACAGGTCGCCGCGGCGGTAGGCCCCGGCCAGTGTCACGTAGTAGCCGAAGTGGATGGTCGACGACAGCGCGATGAAGGTCCAGGCCGGGCGCGGCGGGAGGGGCACGAACGGCAGCACGAACAGCGCGACGACCGACGAGCCGGCGACGATCAGCGACACGTCGAGCATCGGGTCGCCGGCGGCGGACTTGAGCAGCGCGTTCCACAGCGCGTGCAGGAAGCCTGCACCGAGCACCGCGAGCGCGACCGCGAGGGAGATGCCGGCGGGTGCGCTCACGCTTTCAGCTCCGCGCCGGGCGCCATGGCGCCGTCAGGCGGGGCGGGTGCGCTCGCGCCACTCGGGGTCGGGCTTGGCGCTGCCCGCGGGCGACCCGGTGGCGGGCGCGCCCGGCGAAAGCACCGCGGAGGGGTCGGCGGCCGCCACGTCCTCGGTCTTGAGGCGCGTGCGCGCCAGCACGCCCGCGTCCTCGAGGATCGGGTACGCGATGGAGCAGATCAGCGAGTTGATGCGCTTCAGCTCCGAGATGAGGTCGAGGTGCAGCGACGAGGTCTCGATGGACGGCAGGGTGTTGCCGGCGAGCCGCGACAGGTGCGAGTCGGCATAGGCGCGCTCGAGGTCGCGGAAAAGCACCTTCTGCGCGAGCAGCTCCTGCGCACTCTTGAGGTCGCCGTTCAGGAACACGCTCATGCCGAGCCGCAGGTTGGCGGTGAGCCGCGCGTGCAGGTCGCAGATCTCGGCCATGCCCGCCTCCGAGAAATTGCGGCCCTTGTCGATCTTCTTTTCCTCGATCTCGGTCAGCACGCGGTCGATGATGTCGCCGACCTGCTCCATGTTGATGGTGAACGACACGATGTCGGTCCAGCGGCGCCCTTCGCGCGGGTCGAGCGCGGCGCGCGAGATCTGCGTCAGGTAGAGCTTGACGGCGGTGTAGAGCTCGTCGACCACGTCGTCGAGCTTGCGAAGCCGCATGGCGAGCGCGCGGTCGTTGGTCTTGATGACGGTCAGGAGCCCCTGCAGCATCTCGTCGATGACGTCGCTGATGCGCAGCGACTCGCGCGCGGCGTTGCCGATGGCCAGCGCGGGCGTGGCGAGCGCGGAAGGGTCGAGGTGGCGCGGCTTGGCGGGGTCCTCGCTGGCGGCGCGCGCGGGCAGCAGGCGCTCCGCCATGCGCGCGATGCGCTCGGTCCAGAAAATGAAAATCAGCGCCAGCGCGATGTTGAAGGCGAGGTGGAAGACGACGACCTCGGTACGCTCGTCGAGGCCGAGCGAGGCGACCCAGGGCTCGATGAAGCGCAGCGCGGGCATCACCAGCACGCAGCCGAACACCTTGAACAGGAAGTTGCCGAGGGTGACGCGCCGCGCCTCCGGCGCGGACTTGAGCGTCGACAGCATGCCGAGCAGCGCCGAGCCCAGGTTGGCGCCCAGCACCAGCGGCATGGCCACCGGCAGCGCCAGCACGTGCAGGCCCGCCAGCGTCGCCACCAGCAGCACGACGGCGAGGCTCGAGTAGCAGAGCAGCGTGATCATCGCGCCGACCAGCATGTCGAGCAGGATGTCGCCGGTGAGCGAGGCGAAGATCACGCGCATGCCGGCGGCCTCGGTCAGCGGCTTGGCGGAAACGCCGATCCACTGCAGCGCGAAAAGGATGAGCCCGAGGCCGATCAGGATGCGGCCGAAGCGGCCGATGTTGGCCTCCTGGCGCGCGAGGAACAGCACCACGCCGATGAAGATCAGGAGCGGCGACAGCCACGACAGGTCGAGCGACAGCACCAGCGTGACCAGCGAGGTGCCGACGTCCGCGCCCAGCATCACCGCCAGCGCCGGCGCGGTGGAGATGAGCCCCTGCCCGGCGAAGGCGGCGACGATCAGGGCGGTCGCGGTGCTGCTTTGCAACAACGCGGTGACGCCCAGGCCCGCGAAGAACGCGGAAAGGCGCTTCGAGACGGCGTGGCGCAGCAGGCGCCGCAGGTCGCCGCCGTACAGCGACAGGATGGCGACGCGGGTGAGGTGGGTACCCCAGACGAGGAGCGCGACCCCGGCGAGGAGGTTGAGGAGGATCTGCACGGCCCGCTACATGGCCTCCGTCACCACGGCAGCGAGTACGTCTTGATGTTGGTGAAGCTCTTCATCGCCTCCTGCACACCTTCCTTGTAGCCCAGCCCCGAGTCCTTGATGCCGCCGAAGGGCGTGAGCTCCAGCCGGTATCCAGGCACCTCGCGGATGTTCACCGTGCCGACTTCGAGCTCGGACACGAAGCGCGTGATGTAGTCGAGGCGGTTGGTGCAGACCGACGACGAAAGCCCGTAGGCCGTGCCGTTGGAGAAGCGGATCGCCTCGTCGATATCCTTGAAGCGTATCACCGGCGACACCGGGCCGAAAGTCTCGGTGCGAACCACGTCCATGGCCGGGTCGACCCGGTCGAGGACGGTGGGCGAGTAGACGGCCCCCTGGCGCTGGTTGCCGAGCAGCAGTTTCGCCCCCTGGGCGACGGCGGCGTCGACCTTGGCCTCGAAGCCCCGGGCGGCCTCCTCGTCGATCACCGTGCCCATCTCGAGCTTGTCGTCCATCGGGTCGCCGTAGGTCCATGCCCTGGTCTTGGCGACGAGGCGCTCGACGAAGTCGTCGGCGACCTTGTCGTGCACCAGCATGCGCTTGACCGCCGTGCAGCGCTGGCCGGAGTTCTTGTAGGAGCCCGTCGCGGCGAGCGTCGCGGCCTCCTCGACGTCGGCGTCGTCCATGACGATGATGGGGTCGTTGCCGCCGAGCTCCAGCACCTGGCGCTTGTACACCGCCTTGGCGGCGATGTACTTGCCGATGGGCACGCCGCCGGTGAAGGTGACGAGCTCGACGTCGGGATGGGTGAGGAGCTCGTCGGCGATCTCGCGCGGGTCGCCGGTCACCACCGAGAACATCGGCGGCGGCAGGCCCGCCTCGTACAGCACGTCGGCCAGCAGCAGCGCCGACAGCGGCGTCTTCTCGGTGGGCTTCAGCACCATGCGGTTGTTGGTGGCGACCGAGGGCGCGACCTTGTGCGCGACCTGGTTGAGAGGATGGTTGAAGGGCGTGATGGCGCTGATCACGCCGCGCAGCGGCTCGCGCAGCGTGTAGACCTTGCGCGACTTGCCGTGCGGCGTCAGGTCGCAGGAGAACACCTGGCCGTCGTCCTGCAGCGCGGCGTTGCCCGCGAACACGAACACGTCGCAGGCGCGGCCCACCTCATAGCGCGAATCCTTCTTGCCGATGCCGCATTCGGCGCTGATGAGGTCCGAGAGCTCCTCGGTGCGCGCACGCAGGAGCTCGGCGGTGCGATAGCAGATGCGGTAACGCTCGTAGCGGGTGAGCTTCGCCTTGTAGCGGCGCGCGGTGTCGATGGCGCGGCGGATGTCGTCGAGGCCGGCCTTGGGTACCGTGCCGACCCTGCCGCCGGTGAAGGGGTTCATCACGTCGAGCGTGCGTCCGGTGGAGACGCGCTCGCCGGCGATGCGCATGGGCTCGTGTCGGGTGTCGGGGGCGTTCATGGGATGGCTCCGGCGTACGGTTCAGGCGCAGTGGTTGAGCGCGAGGTCGACGATGTCGAAGTTGCGCAGGCGTCGCTCGGCCGGCACGTCGTGCAGCGGCCGGTTGAAGATCAGGGGCACCTTCTGCTCGGACACGCCGCCGTGCGAGCGCAGGGGCACCTCGAGCGCCGAGAGGTCGTGGCGCGCCGCGGTGGTGCCGAGTACGTTGAGCTTCTCGGCGACGACCACCAGGTCGCCGATGCGGTCGGGCGGCAGCTCGAAGCGCCGTGCGGCTTCCTCGCGCGTGTACACCGCCTCGATGCCGGGGTGCCGGGCGAGGGCGGACGCGAGCGCGGCTCGGTCGGCGCCCGCGGGCAGGTAGGCCGTCGCGAACGAGCCGAGCGCGCCGTGGTGGACGACGTAGGGGTCGGTGATCGGCAGGATCACGCGCGCCTTGCCCTCGCCCAGCACCGTGTCGAACCACGCCTGGAGGTAGATGATCTGCGGCGAGCCGCCGGCGTCGGTCTTGGCGCTCATCCCGTGATCGGCGGTGACGGCGACGATGGCACCGGCCGCGTCGAGCGCCTCGAGATAGCCGTTCATCATCGCGTAGAAGGCGTTGGCCTCGGCCGTACCCGGCGCGTGCTTGTGCTGCACGTAGTCGGTGGTCGACAGGTACATGAGGTCGGGGCGGTCGCGCTTCATCAGCGCCACGCCGGCGGCGAACACGAACTCGGACAGGTCGGCCGAGTACACCGACGGGAGCGGCTTGCCGACGAAGGCCAGCACGTCCTCGATGCCGTTCCCGGCGAGCGTGGCCTTGTCGGCCTTCTCAGCCGAGAAGCAGATGCCCTTCATCCCGTGCCCCAGCAGCGCGCGCAGCTTGTCCTTGGCCGTCACCACGGCGACCTTGGCCCCCGCCCCCGAGAACGCGGCGAGGATGGTGCCGGCGCGAAGGTACTTCGCGTCGTTCATCATCACCTCTTCCTGGCGCTCGGCGTCGTAGAAGAAGTTGCCGCAGATGCCGTGCACCGCGGGTGGCGCGCCGGTGACGATCGACAGGTTGTTGGGGTTGGTAAAGCTCGGCACCACGCAGTCGCCGAGCGTCGAGGCACCGCGCTCGCACATCTTCGCGAGGAAGGGCGCGACGCCGGCCTCGATCGCCTGGGTGATGTAGTCGGGCTCGCAGCCGTCGACGCAGACGACGACCACCGGCTTCTGCATCCACCGGTAGCGGCGGCCGTTGACTTCGATGGGGGCATGTGAGGAGGAGATCATCGGGCGAGAGTCCGCGTTTGGTTGTTCGGGGGATCCGAGGCGAGCGAGGCGTGCATCCGCTCGCGGCTGGCGATGACGTGATCGTGCAGGGCCTTGGCCGCGGCGTCCGCGCGGCCCTCGGCGATCAGCGCCACGATCTCGCGATGCTCGCGTGCCGACACCGGCAGCGTCCCACCGCGTTCCAGCGTGCGGCGCCGGAAGAGGTGCAGTTCGTTGCACAGGCGGCGATAGACCAGGAGCAGCTTGTCGTTGCCGGCGAGCTCGACCATGCGGTCGTGGAACGCGAGGTTGGCTTCGAGGTAGGCGGGAACGTCGTTGCGCGAGGTTGCGACCTCCATCCTCGCGACGATGCCCTCGAGCTCGCGCACCATGGAGGGCGTGACCGCCTGCGCGAGCTTGCGGCCCACGTAGCCGTCGAGCACCGCACGCAGTTCGTAGATGTCGTCGGCCTCGCGCACGCTGAGTTCGCGCACGTAGACACCGCGGTTCTTCTCCAGCCGCACCAGGCCCGATTCCTCGAGGGCGCGGAAGGCCTCGCGCACCGGTCCGCGCGAGACGCCCAGGAGCGCCGCAACCTCGACTTCACGCAGTTGCTGGCCGGCGGCGAGGTCGCCGGCGAGGATCATGCGCTCGAGCTCGCGTTGCACCAGCGTGGGCAGCGAATTCGACTGGATGAGGGAGATGGCGTGCGACGCACCGGCGCCGGCGGGGACACTCTCGAGGCGGGGCGTCGGCGCGGGGGCCGGGGGGGACGAGGGGGAGGGTGTCCGCGGACGGGCCATGATGAAAGTCTACAGGCGAGCTTTGTAGATTGTCAACAATCTGCAATTCACGGTACAGAAGGGGCCGGCGAGGCGAAGGCGGTGCGAAGGCGAGGCCGCCTCCGCGCATCGCCGGCCGCCTAGCGCACCGACGCCTTGGTCGGGATGCGCGCGAGGCCGAGGAGCACGATCAGCGTCGACAGCGCGAGCAGCATGGTGAGGGCGGCGGCGTCGAAGATGGAGCCGCGGTCGGAGAGGGTGAAAATCCCCACCGGCATGGTCACCCAGCCCGGCGGGTACACCATCACCGTCGCGCCGAGCTCGCCCATCGACAGCGCGAACGACAGGCTGAACGCCGCGATCAGGTACGGCGTCAGGAGCGGCAGCGTCACGCGACGCAGCCGGTACCACGGCCGCGCCCCGAGGCTCTCGGCGACCTGCTCGACGTCGGCGGGCAGGCGCGCGAGGCCCGCGGTGACATTGCCGTAGGTGAAGGCCGAGACCAGCACGAAGTGCGCGATCAGCACGATCCAGGTGGTGCCGTTGAGCAGGAAGGGCTTGTGGCTGAACGCCACCAGGAGCCCGAGCCCCACCGATACCGAGGGCACGGCGCTGGGGATGAAGAAGATCGCGTCGAACACCCGTGCCGGCACGCGCGCCGTGCGGCGCAGCGCCAGCGCCGCCCAGGTGCCCGAGACCAGCGCGACGGCGCTGGCGACGATGCCCGTGACGATGCTCACGCGCAGCTGGGCGAGCGAATCGCCGCGCAACGCCTCGGCGTAGTGCGCGAGCGTCGGCTGCGAAGGAAGCACGTCGTTCCACTGGCCGGCGAAGCTCGCCAGCGCGATCACGCCGATCGGCAGGCCGTAGAGCGCGCCGAACAGCGTGAGCGCGAGCACCGAGGTTGCGAGGCGACCCGCCCTAGACCAGACCAGCACGGCGCCTCCCGTAGTGCGCGAGCACGAAGCGGTACAGCGAATAGAGCCCCAGCGACAGCGCGACGTTGACGACGGCGATGATGCACGCCGTGCCGTAGTCGAATTGCTGGATCGCCACGTCGTACACGAGCAGCGGCAGCGTGATCACGTCCTTGGCGCCGATGAACAGCACGATGCCGAATTCGTTGACAGTCAGAAGCAGGCACAGGCTGCCGCCGGCGATCAGCGCCGGCAGCGCGGCGGGGAGGATGATGCGCCGTATCACGTAATGTGCACGGCCGCCCAGGCTGCTGGCCACCTCGATCTGCGCCGGGTCGATCTGCGAGAACGCGGCGAGCAGCGGGCGCATGACGAACGGCGTGTACACGGTGATCTCCGAGAGGATCACCCCCCATTGCGAGTACAGGAAGTCGATCGGCGGGCGCTCGAAGCCGCCGAAGTGCTGCAGTCCGCCGTTGAGGATGCCCGCGGAGCCGTAGATGAAGGTGAACGACAGCGCGACGAGGAAGGTCGGCAGCGCGATGAAGGTGTCGATCAGGCGCGCGATGAGCCGGCTGCCCGGGAAGGGCGTGAACGCCAGCAGCACCGACAGCACGAAGCCCAGCACCAGGCAGCCCAGTGTCGCGAACAGGGCGATCCTGACGGTGTTCCACAGCGCGTCGCGGAACATCCGCGACGAGAGCACCTCGGTGAAGTGCGCGAGCCCGGGGACCTGCCCGTCGCCGCCCAGCGCCTCGCGCACGATCAGCGCCAGCGGGTAGAAGAACAGCACCGCGATCAGCAGCAGCGGCGGTATCACCCACAGGCCGGCCCCCGCGCCGCCGGCGCGGGGCACCTGCAGCGCGGGCAGCGCTGCCTCAGCCACCGGTCGACTCGCCGGGTACCAGCGTGGCGCGTGCGCCGCTGAAATGCAGCGTCAGCGAGCTGCCGGCGATGGGCGGCGTCTCGCGCGGCGCGCAGGCCACGCGCAGCAGGTGCTCGCCGACCGCGAGCTCGACGTTCTGCGTGTCACCCTGCCATTGCACGCTGCGCACCGTGGCCACCAGCGAGTTGTCGGTACCTTCGTGCGGGTCGAGGTGGAGGTCGTGCGGGCGTACGCACAGCAGGCAGGCACCGCCGTCGGCGATGCCGCGCTGGTTGCGCGCCGAGAAGGTCGCCGCGCCGAAACGCACCTTCGCCATGTCGCCGCTGCCGGCGCGCAGGTCATCGACGGGCAGCAGGTTGGCGCGCCCGAGGAACTCGGCGGAGAAGCGGTTGGGGGGACTGCCGTACAGCGCCTGCGCGGGCCCGAAGGCGACGAGCTTGCCGTCGCGCATGATGCCGATGCGGTCGGCCAGGGTCAGTGCCTCGGTCTGGTCGTGCGTGACGTACAGCACGGTCAGCGTGGGCAGCTCGCGATGCAGCCGCGCGAGCTCGTCGAGCATCGAGCGGCGGATCTGCGCGTCGAGCGCGGAAAGCGGTTCGTCGAGCAGCAGCACCTGCGGCTTGATCGCCAGCGCGCGCGCGATGGCCACGCGCTGCTGCTGGCCGCCCGATAGTTCGCGCGGGTAGCGCCGCGTGTACGCCGACATGCCGACCATGCGCAGCGACTCGGGCACCCGCTCGGCGATCAGCGAAGCCGGCGCACTCCGCGCACGCAAGCCGAAAGCCACGTTCTCCTCGACCCGCATGTGCGGGAACAGCGCGTAGTTCTGCACCACCATGCCGATGTTGCGCGCGTGCGGAGCGACGTGCGTGACGTCGCGCTCGCCGATGGTGATGCGCCCGCGCGCGGGCTGCACGAAGCCCGCGACCGCGCGCAGCGCGGTGGTCTTGCCCGAGCCCGAGGGCCCGATCAGCGCGACGATCTCGCCGGGTTCGATGGCGAGCGTCAGCGACTCGAGGACGACCACGCCGCCATAGGCGACCGTGACGTCCTCGAAGCCGATGCCGGCCGTGCCGCTGCGCGCACCGGCGCGCGGGGCCAACGCGCCGTCCAACGCCGGCGCCTTCAATTGCCCGCGATCGCCTTGTTGTAGGCAGCCACGTCGTCCTTGAGGTCCCGGAGCACGGCGTTCCAGTCGGGCGACCAGACCTCCATGCCCGCCATCATCGAGTTGAGCAGCTTGAAGTTGTCGTCGGTGGGCTTCACGTCGGTGCGCACCGGGAATCCCTTGGCGACCTTGCTGATCTCGCCCTGCGCCTGCGCGCTCATCAGCCAGTCGATGAGCTTCTTGCCGTTCTCGGCGTTGGGCGCGCCCTTGACCAGGCCGATGTAGTAGGGGATCGAGAACACCGACTTCTTGCCGTCGGGGCCGGCGGGGAAGAAGATCTTGATGTTCGGGTTGTTCTGCATCTGCGACAGGTTCATCTGCATGTCGCCGTTGGCGACGTAGATCTCGCCCTTGTTGACCAGCGCCGTCAGCTTGCCCGTCGAGGCCGATGGCCCGAGGTTGTTGGCCTGCAGCTTCTTGAGGTAGGCGAGCCCCGCCTCCTTGCTGCCGAAGGCGTGGAAGGTCTGCAGCATCAGCGCCGTGCCGTCGCCCGCCTGTCCCGGCGTCGAGTACTGGATCTTCTTGGCGAACTTGGGATCGAGGAGGTCGGTATAGGTCTTCGGCGGATCCTTCAGCACCGAGGCGTTGTAGATGAAGTTCGGGTAGTTGTTGACCATCGCGACGAACATGCCGTTGGGGTCCTTGTCGCGCGGCAAGAGCGCCTCGGCACCCTTGGGCGTGTACGACTGCAACAGGCCCTCGGCGGCCGCGCGCTGGATGAAGGGCGGCAGCGTCACCAGCACGTCGGCCTGGATGTTGGACTTCTCCTTCGACAGGCGGTCGACGACGCCGCTCGAGCCCGCCTCGACGAGCTGTACCTTGATACCCGTGGCCTTGGTGAAGGCCTCGAACTGGTCGCCGTACCAGCTCGGGTTGCCGTCGTGGAGCCCGTCGGCCGCGTAGATCGTCACCACGCCTTGCGCGGCGGCAACGCCCCCGAACAGGGCGGCGCACAGGGCGGCCATCAGCTTGCTCTTGAGTTTCATGAGGATCTCCAGGGGTAAGACATGCTGATCGAAGGACCCTCGACCGGGGTCGCAGGTCGATTGTTGACAATCTACATAACGGGCCGTCTAATGACAACCACTGCGTGCGTGCACCACCGGCGTGCCGCGATTGCACCTTGTGCGGTGCCGCAAGGCCTCCGGACCCGGCTTCCGCCGGGTGCCACGCTGCCGGGAGGCGCGCGCAGCGTACGCCGATTCCTGCAAAAGGCCAGCATGCTCAACTCCCGCGATCCTATCCTGCTGACGCCAGGCCCGCTGACGACTTCGTTGCCCACCAAGGCGGCCATGCTGCGCGACTGGGGATCCTGGGACGCCGCCTTCAACGCCGTCACGGCCTCGGTGCGGGCGCGGCTTTGCGCCATCGTCAACGCCGGGGACAGCCACGTCTGCGTGCCCCTGCAGGGCAGCGGCACGTTCTCGGTCGAGGCCGCGGTCAACACGCTGGTGCCGCGCGACGGCCACCTGCTGGTGCTGATCAACGGCGCCTACGGCAAGCGCCTCGCCAAGCTTGCGCAGATGATGGGCCTTCGCACCACGCTGTTCGAGACCGCCGACGAGGTTCCGACCACCGCCGCGGACGTCGAGCGCCTGCTGTCGCGCGACGCGTCCATCACCCACGTGGCGCTGATCCACTGCGAGACCTCGACGGGCATCGAGAACCCGCTGGCCGCCATCGCCGCCACGGTGAAGCGCCACGGGAAGGCGCTGATCGTCGACGCCATGAGCTCCTTCGGCGCGCTGCCCATCGACGCGCAGGCCGTTCCCTTCGACGCGCTGATCGCCGCCTCGGGCAAGTGCGTCGAGGGCCCGCCCGGGATGGGCTTCGTGTTCGTGCGGAAGAGCGTCCTCGAGGCCGCGGCCGGACGCTCGACCTCGCTGGCAATGGACCTGCACGACCAGTGGACGTACATGGAGAAGACCACGCAGTGGCGCTTCACGCCGCCCACCCACGTGCTGGTGGCGCTGGACGCCGCGCTGGCGCAGTACGTCGAGGAGGGCGGCCAGCCCGCGCGGCTGGCGCGCTACCGCGCCAACTGCGACGCGCTGCTCGCCGGCATGGCCGAGCTGGGCCTCGCGAGCTTCCTGCCCGCCGCCATCCAGGCGCCGATCATCGTCACCGTGCATTCGCCGCCCGACCCGCGCTTCGGCTTCAAGGACTTCTACGCGCGGGTGCGCGACAAGGGCTTCATCCTCTACCCCGGCAAGCTCACCCAGGTCGAGACCTTCCGCGTCGGCTGCATCGGCGCCATCGGCCCCGACGAGATGCGCTCGGCCGTGCACGCCATGGGCGACGCGCTGGACGAGATGGGGGTCAAGATGCGCGCGCCGGCGGTGGACGCGCTGCGACGCTCAGCCGCCGAGGCGTAACAGGCAGTCGAACGCGACCAGCGTCGCGTCCAGCGTCATCGCGTCGGGGCCTTCCGTCGCCGCCATCAGGCGCGCCGCCTCGCCCAAGTCGACGAGGCGATGCCCGGCGACCTCGCCGTCCTGGTTGGCGGGGTGCTCGCCGCGCGCGAGCCAGAGGTCGTAGGCGAAGATCGTCTCGAGCTGGAACCCGTCGGGCACGATGCGCGCGAGGCGAAGCTCCGCCACCGGCGCGCCGATGCGCAGCTCGCGCAGCCCTGCCTCTTCCCAGGCCTCGCGCTTCAAGGCCTCCCCGGGCGACTCGCCGTCGGGCAGCCCGCCACCCACCAGGTTGTCCAGCATGCCGGGGTCGATGGCCTTGCGGGCGCTGCGCCGGGCGATCCACATGCCGACCTTGCCGTCGCCCTCGCCGCCGGGCACGAGGCCATTGGCGTGGACGGCCCAGGTGTGGATGCCGAGGTAGCGCGCCGCGGCGCGCTCGACATGGAACCATGCGGGCGCGCCGAACGCGGGCGCAGCGGCATAGATCTCGTCGCGCCAGGCGGTGAGCGCGCCTTCTTCCGCGAGGGTGCGTGCGACGCGCGCGATCGCGGGGTCGCGAAGCCGCGCGCTGTCGAGCGCATCGACGAAGGCGAGGCCGTCGCCGTCGCGCCGGAACACCTCGCCGAAGGCGCAAAGGCGCGCGGCACGCGCAGGCGACATCCGCCCCGCGACCTGGCCATCGACGCGCAGCGGCAACAGCGTCGCGAGGTCGGGCGAGAGCGCGGCGTCGAGGCGCGCGCGGATCGCGGCGGCGACGCGCGGATCGAGCGGCCCGGTACGCTGCATCCGCGCGCGCTTCGCGGGCTTCAGGCGGCCGCGACCTGCCGCAGGCTCACGTGCGCCTCGGCCGCCGGGTAGCCCGCCTCGCCGAAGGCCTCGCGGATCGCGCGGTTGGTGTCGAAATACACCTGCCAGTAATGCGCGGTGTTGCAATAGGGGCGCACGGCGAGGACCGGCCCGCGTTCGCTGAAGCTCAGCACCTCGACGTCGGGCGCGGGCTCGGCCAGCACGTTGGCGATGCCCGACACGGCCGCCTTGAGGCGCTTCACCGCGTCGCCGACGTCGACGCTGTGGTCGATCTGCGCGACGAGCTCGACGCGGCGATAGGGGTTGCTGCTGTAGTTCTTGATCGTCCCGTTCATGATCTTGCCGTTGCCCACCATGGTCTGCACGTTGTCGGGGGCGTCGATGGTGGTATTGAAAAGGCCGATCATCCGCACCGTGCCCTCGACCTCGCCGGCGACCACGTAGTCGCCGACCTTGAACGGCCGCAGCACCAGGATGAACACCCCGGCGGCGAAGTTGGACAGCAGGCCGCCCCAGGCGGCGCCGATCGCGACGCCGAGGCCCGCGACCAGGGCGGCGAAGGAGGTCGTCTCGACGCCGAAGTAGCCGAGGATGGCGACGACCAGGATGACGTTGAGCGCGACGGTGACGATCGACCCGATGTAGCGGATCACCGTCGGCTCGACGCGCTGGCGCTCGAGCACGCGCGTCACCAGGGTGCCGGCGAAGCCGATCAGCATCCGCCCGACGATGTAGGCGGCGATCGCGCCGAGGAGCTTCAGTCCGAAGGCCACGACCACCGGCCGTGCAGTTTCGATCATGCTCGTCATGTCCATGGGTATCCGTTCTCCTTGTTGGGGCGCCGGCATGGCGCTGCCGGCATGCGGGGGCCGGCAGGCAGGATGATAGCGGGTACAATCCGGGCCCTCGTCGCTTCGCAGTCTTCACCATGATCCTCGACGGCAAGGCCGTGGCGCAGCGCGTCACCGAAGAAGTGCGCGCGGGCGTCGCCGCGTTCGTCGGCGCGGGCCATGCGGCGCCCGGCCTCGCCGTGGTGCTGGTCGGCGAGAACGCCGCGTCGCAGGTCTACGTGCGCAACAAGCGCCGCACCACCGACGCGGTGGGCATGCGCTCGTTCGCCTACGACCTGCCCGCAGGAGCGCCCGAGGGCGAGCTCCTCGCGCTGATCGACCGCCTCAACGCCGACCCCACCGTCAGCGGCATCCTGGTGCAGCTGCCGCTGCCGCCGCACATCGACCCGGAGCGCGTGACCGAGCGCATCGACCCCGCCAAGGACGTCGACGGCTTCCACCCGTACAACATCGGCCGGCTGGTGCAGAAGCGCCCCAGCTTGCGCCCCTGCACGCCCTGGGGCTGCATGCGCCTGCTGCAGGAGACCGGCGAGGACCTGGCCGGCAAGCACGCGGTGGTGATCGGGCAGTCGCAGATCGTCGGGCGGCCGATGGCGCTCGAGCTCCTGATCGCGCGTTGCACGGTGACGGTCTGCCATTCGGCGACGCGCGACCTGCCGGGCATCGTGCGCCAGGGCGACATCGTCGTCGCCGGCGTGGGGCGGCCGCGCTTCGTGCAGGGTGGCTGGGTGAAGGAGGGCGCGATCGTCCTCGACGTCGGCATCAACCGCGGCGCCGACGGCAAGCTCGTCGGCGACGTCGACTTCGCAGCCGTGGCGCCACGCGCGTCGTGGATCACCCCGGTGCCGGGCGGCGTGGGGCCGATGACCATCGCCATGCTGCTCGACAACACGCTGCGCGCGGCCGAGCTGCAAAGCGCCGCGGGGCGCAGGCGAGCTTGAGGTTTACGCGCCCCTGAGGTGCCAGGCCTTCGGGCGCGTGAAGGTCTCGATGCCGTAGGTCGACAGCGTGAGGCCGATGCCCGAGTTCTTCACACCCGACCAGGGGAGCCGCGGGCTCACGCGGTCGCAGCAGTTCCAGTACACGCTGCCCGCGTGCAGCTGGTCCATCAGCTTGCGCGCGCGCTTGCCGTCGGCCGAGTAGACCGCGGCGGTGAGGCCGTACTCGGAATCGTTCATCTTCTCCACGGCCTCGGCGTCGCCGCCGACCTTCTGGATGCCGATCACCGGCCCGAAGCTCTCGTCGCGCATCAAGGCCATCGAATGGTCGACGTCGCAGAGCACCGTGGGCTGGAACCAGTTGCCCTTGCGCTTGAGGACGTCGCCGCCGGTGAGGAGCTTGGCACCCTTGCGCACGGCCTCGGTGACCTGGCGCTTCAGCACCGCGAGCTGCGGCGCGCGGGTGATGGCGCCGATGTAGGTCGACTCGTCCTGCGGGTCGCCGAGCTTGAAGCCCTTCACCTCGGCGACGAACGCCGCGACGAAGGGCGCGTACACCGCCTCGTGCACGTAGATGCGCTCGACCGAGCAGCACGACTGCCCGGTGTTGTAGAACGCCCCGTCGGCGAGCGACGCGGCCACGGCCTTGACGTCGACGTCCTCGCAGACGTACGCGGGATCCTTGCCGCCGAGCTCCAGCTGCAGCTTGGTCATGCGGCGGCCCGCGGCCGCGGCGATCTTGGCGCCGGTGGCGTAGGAGCCCGTGAAGAAGATGCCGTCGACCGGTTGGCGCAGCAGCGCGTAGCCGGTGGCGCCGCCGCCGAGGGTGGCGACGAACACGTCCTCGGGAACGCCCGCGGCATGCAGCATCTCGGCGATGGCCATGCCGGTGAGCGTCGCGTACTCGCTGGGCTTGTAGAGCACGGCGTTGCCCGCGACCAGCGCCGGGATGATGACGTTGCCGCCGACGAAGTAGGGGTAGTTCCAGGCCGAGATGTTGGCGATGACGCCGAGCGGCTCGTGCGAGATCCGCTCCTCGAGCTTGCCCGCCGCATCGGTGAACACGGTATGGTCGCGCAGCGTGCGCGCCGACTCGGCGAGGAAGAAGTCGATGCGGGTGAGCAGCCCGTTGAGCTCGTTGCGCGACTGGCGGATGGGCTTGCCGACCTCCGAGGTCAGCGTCGCGGCCAGCGCGTCGTGCCGCTTGACGAGCTCCTCGCGGAAGGCGCGGATGGCGTCGAGCCTGCGCTTCATGGGCAGCGCGGCCCAGCGCGGCTGCGCGGCGCGCGCGGCCTCGTACTTGCGGCGCACGGCGGCGTGGCCATCCTCGGCGACCTCGGCGATCAGCGCGCCGGTGGCGGGGTTGTGGATCTTGAGGGGCATGGCGGGATTCCGGGAACGAGGGTGTGGGGCGGGCGGCGCGGCGGCTCGCGCGGGCGGGACCGCGTCGCTCAGAACGCGAGCGCGGCGCCCGCGACATGCGCATGCCGCAGGAAGTCGTCGAGCAGCGCGCCGTCGTCGATGAACGAGCGGTCGCCGGGGGGATGGAACTCGGGGTGCCATTGCACCGCGCGGACGTACGAAGGACCCTTCCATCGAACCGCCTCGACCACGCGGTCGGGCTCGGACCAGGCCTCGACGACCAGGTCGCGGCCGAGGTCCTTGATCGCCTGGTGATGGATGGAGTTGGTCTTGGCGAGCGTCACGCCGGGTAGCAGGCGCGCGAGCGCCGAGCCCTCGACCAGGGAGACCGCGTGGGTGTTGGCCTCGTAGATCGACCACTCGCGGTGGTTGAGCGCGTGCGGCAGCTGGGTGCCGATGTCCTGGTACAGCGTGCCGCCCAGCGCGACGTTGATGAGCTGCTGGCCGCGGCAGATGCCCAGCACGGGCTTTTTCGCCTTGACGAAGGCGTTGAAGAGGCCGATCTCGTACTCGTCGCGGATGCGGTCGCCGTTCCAGCGCGGGTCGAGCGGCGCCTCGCCGTAGGTCATCGGGCAGACGTCGGAGCCGCCCATCAGCACCAGCGCGTCGAGCTCGCGGGCGTAGGCGGCGAGCGTCACGCGCGAGGACTCGCGCCGCGTCGTGCCGTCGGGCGAGGGGATCATGAACGCCAGCACGTCGCGCTGCATCAGCCAGTGCGCGACGTTCTGCTCGATGTACTGCAGCGTCATGCCCTTGAAGATGGCGCGCTGCGGGTCGGCGTGGAAGAAGCTCGCCGAGATGCCGACCTTGGTCATCACATCGCGGCCTCGAACAGCGCGACGAAGTCGGCGCGCGACACCGGCCTCGGGTTGGTCTTGTGGCAGATGTCGGCGACCGCGACCTCGACCAGCGCGGGCAGGTCGGCCTTCGCCGGCACGCGCGGCGCCTTCACGCCCGACAGGCGCGCGGGGATGCCCACCTGCGCCTTCAGCGCCGCCAGCCAGGCGACGAAGGCGCGGGCGCGGGCCTCCTCCGAGCCCGTGTCGCCGCCCGGCGCGCGCGCGACGTGCGCGAGCTCGGCCATCTTCGCCGTCGCGGCGGGGAGGTTGAAGGCCATCACGTGGTCGATCATCACGCCGTTGGCGAGTCCGTGGTGCAGGTCGGCGACGGTCGACAGCGCATGCGCGCAGCTGTGCACGGCACCCAGGTCCTTCTGGAAGGCGATCGCGCCCATCATCGAGCACATGAGCATGTCGGCGCGCGCGGCGAGGTCCGCGCCGTTGGCCACCGCCTTCGGCAGCGCCTGCGCGCCGATGCGCACGCCTTCCAGCGCGATGCCGTCGCACAGCGGGTGGTAGGCGGGCGAGAGGTAGGACTCGACGTTGTGGGTCAGCGCATCCATGCCGGTGGCCGCGGTGATCGCGGGGGGCAGGCCGAGCGTGAGCTCGGGATCGGCGAACACGATCTTCGCCAGGAGCCTGGGCGAGAACAGGATCTTCTTGACGTGCGTCGCGTCGTCGGAGACCACCGCCGAGCGCCCGACCTCGGAGCCCGTCCCCGAGGTCGTCGGCACGGCGACGAAGTAGGGGAGGTCGCGGTCCATGGGCCGCACGCGCGGATGGTCCCAGGCGTACTCGAGCACGTCGCCGTCGTGGCCCGCCATCACCAGCACGGCCTTGGCGACGTCGAGCGCGGCGCCGCCGCCGAAGCCGACCACGGCGTCGGCCCGGTGCGCGCGCGCCGCGGCGCCGCCCTGCATGGCCTGCGAGCCCGTGGGATTGCCGAACACGCCGTCGAACACGGCGACGTCGAGGCCGGCCTTGCGCAAGCCGTCGACGAAGCCTTGGGCGACGGGCAGCTTCGCCAGCGCACGGTCGGTGACGACCAGCGGGCGCTCGAGGCCGCGCTCGCGCAGATGGGTGCCAACTTCGCGTGCGGCGCCCGCGCCGAAGCGGATGGCGGTGGGAAAGCCGAAGGATTCGATGGCCATCAGATGATCTCGAAGTAGCGGGAGCGTTCCCAGTCGGTGACGGCGTCGAGCCATTGCCGCCATTCCCATTCGCGGGTGGCGGCGAAATGGTCGACGAACTCGTCGCCGAACCAGTCGCGCGCGAGGTCGGACTTCTGGAAGATGCGGGTGGTCTCGATCAGCGTGCGCGGAGCGCGCGCGACGTTCTCGCCACCGCGGTTGGTGCCCTCGATGGGTGGCGTGGCGAGCTTCAGCCCCTGCTCGATGCCCGCCATGCCGGCGGCGATGCAGGCGGCGAGCCCGAGGTAGGGGTTGACGTCGGCGCCGGGGCAACGCGTCTCCAGCCGCGTCGACTTGGGCCCGCCGGGGATGACGCGGAAGCTCGCCGTGCGGTTGTCGATGCCCCAGGTCGGCTTGACCGGCGCCCAGAAGCCGTCGACCAGCCGCTTGTAGCTGTTGATGGTCGGCCAGAGCATCGGCCCCAGCTCGAGCAGCCACTTCAACTGCCCGGCGAGGTAGCTTTCGAACACGCGGCTCATGCCGGCGCCGAATTTTCCACCGCGGGACGAGCCGTCGTGGAAGACGTTGTGCTTGCCGTCCGACAGGCTCTGGTGGCAATGCCCCGAGCAGCCGGGGTAGTCCTTGTGCCACTTGGCCATGAAGCTCGGCATGATCTCGTAGCGCGCGGCGATCTCCTTGGCGCCGGACTTGAACAGCACCGCGCGGTCGCCGGCCTCCATCGCCTCGGAATACACGATGGCCGCCTCGTAGACGCCGGGGCCGGTCTCGGTGTGCAGGCCCTCGATGGGTACGCGGAACGCGCCCATTTCCGAGAACAGCGCGGCGAAGTAGTCGCGCGAATGGTTGGCGCGCAGCAGCGAATAGCCGAACATGCCCGGCGTGAGGGGCTCGGGCCCGACGCCCTTCTTGTCGGCCCAGCTCTGCGGCGTCTCGGCGAAGTTGAAGAACTCGAACTCCAGCGAGCACAGGGGATCGAAGCCGGCCTTGCGCGCGCGTGCCACCACCCGCGCGAGCACCTGGCGCGGATCGAGCGGCATGGGCTCGTCGCCGCGCTTGCCGGGGCGCACGAAGCTCGCGAGGAAGAAATCGACGCCGCCGTCCCAGGGCACGTTGCGATGGGTGGCGAGGTCGATGCGCGCCATCGCGTCGGGGAAGCCCTTGTGCCAGCCGGTGCTGGTGGTGTTGTCGTAGCAGACGTCCTGCGAGTCCCAGCCGTAGACCACGTCGCAGAAGCCGAAGCCGCCCTCCAGCGCGGAGGCGAACTTCTGCTTGTGGACGTACTTGCCGCGCAGGATGCCGTCGATGTCGACGACCGCGAGCTTGACGCGCTCACCGGGCGAGCGCATCACCTCGGCGACGATCTTCCTGTGGTCCTTGGCTGCCGCTGCCATCGCCTCTCCCCGGGGATTGCGGCCGGGTGGGGCGGGAAGGCCGCCGGGGCCGGACGCGAAATGGCGCGGCCCGCTGCCGCGGGACGCGCCGTGGCCATTCTAGCGCAGCGCTGCTAGATTGGCGCGTGCCCGCGCCCCCCGACACCTCCGCCGCCGAAGCAGGCGGCACCGGCACGGCCGCCGAAGCTGCGCTGCACCTGCGCGCGGTCGCGGGCCTCCACGTCGCGGCGCTGCTGTTCGGCCTCACCGGCGTGATCGGCGCCGCGCTCGACCAGGACGCCGTGAGCATCGCGCTCGCGCGCACCCTGATCGCCAGCGTCGCGCTGGCGCTGATCGCCCTCGGGCGCGGGGAGCGCGTCCGCCCATCCACCGCGCTGGCCCGCAACGGCCTGCTGCTGGCCATCCACTGGGCGACCTTCTTCGCCGCGGTGCGCGTGGGCGGCGTCGCCGCGGGTGCGCTCGGCTACGCGAGCTTTCCCATGTTCGTCGTGCTGCTGGAGCACCGCGCCGGCACGCGCTTCGACCGGCGAGCCGCGCTCACCCTGCTGCTGGTCTGCGGCGGCTTGGCACTCACCGCCGCCGGCAAGGGATTCGGGCCGTCCCCACAGCTCGGCCTGGCGCTGGGTGTCGCGTCGGGCCTCGCCTTCGCGGTGCTGGTGGTGCGCAACCGCGGCCATGCCGCGACCCAACCGGCCGTGTCACTGGCGCTTTGGCAGAACGTGTTCGCCGCGCTGTGGCTGCTGCCGGCGTGGCTGATGCTGCCGCTGCTGGGCATGCGCGAGCTCGGCACGCCGGACCTGCGCACGCTGGCGCTGCTGCTCATGCTGGGCGTGGGCTGCACGGCCTTCGCCCACAGCCTGCTGATCGGCGCGATGCGCGCGGTGAGCGCGCGCGTGGCGAGCGTCATCGTCGCGCTCGAGCCGGTGTACGCCATCGCGCTGTCGGCGCTGCTGCTGGCGCAGGTGCCGGACGCCTGGACGCTGGCGGGCGGCGCGCTGGTGATCGCCGCCGCGGTCGTCGCCTCGCGGCAGCCGCCGGTGGCCGTTTGATAGCATCGCGGCCATGGACATCGGCATCGTCGGCCTGGGCAGGATGGGCGGCAGCATGGCGCAACGGCTGGCGCGCGGCGGTGTGCGCGTGGTCGGTTTCGATCCGGCCGCCGGCGAAGGCGGGGAGGGCTATGCGGTCGTCGTGTCGCTGGACGCGCTGGTCGCCGCGCTGCCCGCGCCGCGCGTCGCATGGATGATGGTCCCCTCCGGCGGCGCCACCGAGTCGACCTTCGAGGCGCTGCTGGCGCGGCTTTCGCGCGGCGACACGCTGGTCGACGGCGGCAACGCGCACTACAAGGACTCGCAGCGCCGCGGCGCACTCGCCGCGGCGCGCGGCATCGAGTTCGTCGACTGCGGCGTGTCGGGCGGCGTGTGGGGCCTCACCAACGGCTATGCGCTGATGTACGGCGGGAGCGAGGCGGCGGCACGCACGCTGGCGCCCTATGCGCGCATCCTCGCGCCCTCGCCGACCGAAGGCTGGCTGCACTGCGGCCCGGTCGGCAGCGGCCATTACGTGAAGATGATCCACAACGGCATCGAGTACGGGATGATGCAGGCCTTCGCCGAGGGCTTCGCGCTGATGAAGGACCGCGAGGACCTGGGCCTCGACGTCGCCGCCATCGCCGAGACCTGGCGCCACGGCAGCGTGGTGCGCTCGTGGCTGCTCGACCTCACCGCGGAGTTCCTCGCCAAGGACTCGGCGCTCGACGCCATCGCGCCGATGGTCGCCGACTCGGGCGAGGGCCGCTGGACGGTGCTGGCGGCCGTCGAGCAGGGCATCCCCGCGCCCGTGCTGTCGCTGGCGCTGATGAGCCGCTTCGCCTCGCAGGGCCGCGACGACTACGCGTCCAAGCTCCTCGCCATGATGCGCAAGGGCTTCGGCGGCCACGCGGTGAAGGCCTCGTGACCCCCTGCACGGTGACGCGATCGTGATCATCGTCCTGATGGGGGTCTGCGGCAGCGGCAAGACCACCATCGGCGAGGCGCTGGCGGCGAGGCTCGGCTGGCCCTTCCTCGACGCCGACGCCTTCCACCCGCCTGCCAATGTCGAGAAGATGCGCGAGGGCCGCGCGCTCGACGACGACGACCGCAAGCCCTGGCTCGACCGGCTGGTCGAGGTCCTGTCCTCCCACCTCGCGGACCGCGGCGCCGTGCTCGCCTGCTCGGCGCTGAAAGGCCGCTACCGCGACCGGCTGCGCGAGGCGGGTCCGGCGGGCGCCGTGCAGTTCGTCTACCTCGCCGGCGACTTCGACACCATCGCCGCACGGCTTGCAGCCCGGCAGCACCACTACATGCCCGCGAGCCTGCTGGAGAGCCAGTTCGCGGCGCTCGAGGTCCCCGCCGACGCGCTGCAGGTCGACATCCGCATGAGCGTCGACGAGCAGGTGGCGTCGATCGTCGACGTGCTCGTGCCGGGCGCCGAAGGCGCCGTGGCGTGAAGCCCCTCGACCCGCGCTGGCGCGCGGCGACGCTGGCGGTGCATGGCGGGCGCGACCCTTCGCGCTTCCTCGGCGCCATCAACACGCCGGTGTTCCGCGCGTCGACCATCGCGCTGCCCGACACCGCCGCGGTGGAGCGCGCCGAGCGCGGCGAGTTCGAGGGGCTGACCTACGGCCTCCATGGCCTGCCCACCGTCACCGACCTGCAATCGCTGCTGGCCGCGCTCGAGGGCGGCCGCGATGCCTTCGTCGTCCCCTCGGGGCTCACCGCCACCACGCTGCCCTTCCTCGCGCTCTGCCGCGCGGGCGACCACGTGCTGGTCACCGACGCGGTGTATTTCCCGACGCGGCGGTTCTGCCGCGATACGCTGTCGCGCTTCGGAGTCGAAGTCGAGTACTACGACCCGCTGGTGGGCGGCGGCATCGCGGCGCTGATCCGCGACAACACGCGGCTGGTGTTCGTCGAGTCGCCGGGCTCCTTGACCTTCGACGTGCAGGACATCCCGGCGATCGCCGCCGCCGCGCATGCGCGCGGCGCGACGGTCGTGGCCGACAACACCTGGGCCACGCCGCTTTTCTTCCGGAGCTTCGACCATGGCGTGGACATTTCCGTGCACGCCGTGACCAAGTACATCGGCGGGCACTCCGACGTGCTGATGGGCGCGATCGTCTGCAACGAGGCCACACGCAGCGCCATCCACAAGCAGTGGACCGACCTGGGGGTCACGGCCTCGAGCGACGATGCCTTCCTCGCGCTTCGCGGCCTGCGCACGCTGCCGGTACGGCTCGCGCGCCACCAGGCGAGCGCGATGTCGGTGGCCCGGTGGCTCGCCGCGCGCGACGAGGTCGCCGAGGTGCTGTACCCGGCGCTGCCGGGCGCGCGCGGCCACGCGCTGTGGGCGCGCGACTTCAGCGGAGCCTCGGGGCTCTTCGGCTTCGTGCTCAAGCCCGTCGAGCAGGGAAAGGTCCGCGCCATGCTCGACGCGCTGCGATTGTTCGCGCTGGGCTTCAGCTGGGGCGGCTTCGAGAGCCTCGCCATCCCCGTGCGCGCAGGAAGGCTCCGCCACCTCGCGCCCTTCGACGTCGCGGGGCCGGTGGTGCGGCTGTCGATCGGCCTCGAGGACCCGCAGGACCTCGTCGACGACCTCGCGCAGGCCTTCGACCGGCTGCGCTGAGCTGCTCGCGGGGGCCGGCCAGGTTTGCCCTCGCTCAACCGTCGCCGAGATAGGCGCGCCGCACCGCCGCGTCGGCGCGCACCGCGGCGGGCGTGCCGATGGTGATGACGCGGCCGTGGTCGAGCACGATCACGCGATCGGCGTAGGCGAACACCACGTCCATGTCGTGCTCGGTGAAGAGCGCGCCCATGCCCTCGCGCGCCATCGTGCGCACGGCGTCCATCAGCGGTGCGCGGTCGCCGGCGCCGATGCCCGCGGCGGGCTCGTCGAGCAGCAGCAGCGAAGGCGCGCCGGCGAGCGCGATGGCGAGCTCGACGAGCTTCGCATCGCCGTGCGCCAGCGTGGCGGCGTGCACGTTCGCGAGCGCACCCGCGCCCACCCGCGCGAGCAACGCTCGCGCGGTACCGTGATCGTTCGCCGGCGCGAGCAGCGCTCGCGCGGTACCGCGATCGTTCGCCGGCGCGAGCAGCGCTCGCGCGGTGCCGCGATCGTTCGCCGGCGCGTGCCGCGCTCGCGCGGTGCGATCGTTCGCCGGTGCGTGCCGCGGCGCCAGCGCACGCAGCGCCACCTCGACGTTCTCCTCCGCGGTCATCGACGCGAAGGTCGAGGCGACCTGGAAGGTGCGCCCGACGCCCCGGCGCGCGATGCCCGAAGGCGAAAGCCCGAGGATCTCGCGGCCTTCGAACCTCACGCTGCCGGCGTCGGCCGCGAGCTGCCCGTCGATGAGGTTGAAGGTGGTGGTCTTGCCGGCGCCATTGGGGCCGATCAGCGCGACCATCTCGCCGCGCGCCACCTCGAGGTCCACGCCGTCGACGGCGCGCACGCCGCCGAAGGCGCGCGCGAGGCCGCGGACCTCGAGCAGGGTCTCGCTCATGGCGCGTTCCCGCCGTCCGCCCCTGCGCTGCGCGCCTGCCCGCTGCGCGGTCCGGCGCCGGGCCGGCGCGCCGGCAGCAGGCCCGCGATGCCGCGCGGGAACAGCAGCACCAGCGCGATGATCAGCAGGCCCAGCGCGCCGCGCCAGTACTCGAAGGCGCGCGACAGCCAGTCGGCGAGGCCGGTGAACACGAGCGCCCCGGCGGCGGGCCCGAACCAGGCGTTGATGCCGCCGAGCAGCGCCATCACCAGCGCATCGACCGAGCGCGGGATCGCCAGCGTCTCGGGCGAGATGCTGCCCTTGGCGAAGGCGTGCAAGGCACCGGCGAGGCCCGCGAAGGCCCCGGCGACGACGAAGGCCTCCCAGCGCAGGCGGCCCACCGCCAGGCCGGACGCGGCGGCGCGCTGTGGCGAGTCGCGCGCGGCACGCAGCGCGCGGCCCCAGGGCGTTCGCGCGATCGCCACCAGCGCGGCATAACCCAGCGCGGCGACCAGCGCCGCCAGCAGGAAGTAGCGGTCGGGATTGTCGAAGGGCGGCGGCGGCCACAACCCGACGAGGCCGTTGGACCCGCCGGTGACGCTGTCCCATTGCCAGGCGATCGACCATGCGATCTGCGCGAACGCCAGCGTCAGCATGGCGAGGTACACGCCGGAAAGCCGCGCGCACAAGGCCCCGACCAGCGCGGCCGACGCGGCACCCATGGCCACGCCTGCGGCGAAGGCCGCGGGAAGCGGCCAGCCGGCCCTGGCGGCGATCGCCGCGGCGTAGGCACCGAAGCCGAAGTGCGCGGCGTGTCCGAAGCTCGTCACGCCGCCCGCGCCGAGCAGGAGCTGCAGGCTCGCCACGAACAGCGCGGCGACGGCGACATCGGTGGCGAGCACGCGGAGGTAGGTGTCGGGTGCGACGGCGACCGCGGCCAGCGCCGCCGCCAGCAGCGCGGCGATCAGGATGTCGCCGCGGCCGAGCGGTGGCCACCACGCGCGCTGCTCGGGCAGCACGGTGACGGCGGGCGCGGCGAGCGCGCGGCCGAAGAGGCCCGTCGGCCGGATGGCGAGCACCAGCGCCATCAGCGCGAACTCGAGCACCAGCGTGAGCTTGGGAAAGGCCACCGCGATGCCGGCGACCTCGACCGTGCCGAGGCCGATGCACAACGCCTTGGCGACGCCGATGATCACCGCCGCGAGGAAGGCGCCGCCGATCGATCCCAGGCCGCCCATGACTGTGACCACGAAGGCGTCGGCCACGATGGCAAGGTCCATCGACAGCGTCGCCGGCTCGCGCGGCAGCGCCAGCGCGCCGGCGAGTGCCGCGAGCGCGCCGCCCAGCGCGAACACCGCCACGTAGACGCGCACCGGGTCGATGCCGAGCGCCGCGGCGATGCTGCGGTTCTCGGCGCAGGCGCGCAGGACCATGCCGAAGCGCGTGCGCTCGACCAGCGCGTACAGGGCGGCCAGCACCGCGATGCCGATGGCGATCAGCGCGAGGTCGTACTGGGGTATCGCCACGCCGGCGAACTCGATGCGGCCCGCGAGCCCCGGCACGCGCGGCCCGAGCCGGTCCTCGGCGCCGGCCAGCCAAAGCACTGCGTCGCGCACCACCAGCACCACGCCGAAGGTGGCCGTGAGCTGCAGCATCTCGGGCGCGGCGTAGAGGCGGGCGAGCACCACGCGCTCGAGCAGCACGCCGAACAGCGCACCCGCGGCGGCCGCGACGATCACCGCCAGCCAGAACGACGCCGCACCCGCGACGGGATCGAGGAGCGGCAGCAGCGACACCGCGACGTAGGCGCCGACCATGGCCATCGAGCCGTGCGCGAAATTCACCACGCGCGTGACGCCGAACACCAGCGTCAGGCCCGCGGCGACGAGGAAGCTCGCCGACGCCGAGGCGAGGCCGTTGACGAGCTGCGCGGCGAAGGAGGCGAGCGTCATGGCGCCGGCGTTCGCCGCGCCACGCTAGCGCGCCTTGCGCATCTCGCGGACGATGTCGTCGGGCGGCAGGTAATCCTTGCCGTCGGCGTAGCGCCAGTCGACCATCACGCCCTTGCCGTCCTTGACCGCGGTGCGACCGACGTAGGCACCCATGGTCGACTGGTGGTCGATGGCGCGGAAGCGCACCGTGCCGAAGGGCGTCGAGACGTCGAGATTCTTCATCGCGGCGACGAGCTTGTCGGTGTCGGTCGAGCCTGCGCGCGCGATCGCCGCGACGGCCGTCATGACCGCGCTGTAGCCGACGACCGAGCCGAGGCGCGGGTAATCGTTGAACTGCGCCTCGTAGGCTGCGCGGAACTTGCGATGCTGCGGGGTATCGATCGAGTACCAGGGATAGCCCGTCACCCACCAGCCCACCGGCGCCTCGTCCTTCAGCGGGTCGAGGTACTCGGGCTCGCCGCCCAGCAGGTTGAACACCGGCCGGTCCTTGAAGAGGCCGCGCAGCTCGCCCTCGCGCACGAAGCGCGCGAGGTCCGGCCCGAACAGCGCCGAGAAGATGGCGTCGGGCTTGGCGTCGAGCAGCGCCTGCACCACGGGGCCGGGCTCGATCTTGCCGAGCGGCACCGCCTGCTCGACGAACTCGACCTTGCCGAGCATGCGGTTGTACATCTGCGCGCGGAAGGTCTGCGCCGCCGCCTGCCCGTACTCGTAGTTGGGGTAGACGATCGCCCAGCGGCGCTTGCCGAGCTTCGCCGCCTCGGGCACCAGCATGGCCGTCTGCATGTAGGTCGAGGCGCGCAGGCGGAAGGTGTAGGCGTTGCCGTCGTCCCAGACGATCTTGTCGGTCAGCGGCTCGGCGGCGATGAACAGCACCTTGCGCTGCCGCGCGAGGTCGGCGACCGCGAGTCCCACGTTGGAGGCGAAGGTCCCCATCAGCAGCGCGACCTTCTCGCGCGCCAGGAGCTCCTCGGCCACGCGCACCGCGTCGCCGGGATTGCCGGTGTCGTCGCGCGAGACGATCTCGATGGGGCGCCCCAGCACGCCGCCCGCGGCGTTGACCTCGTCGCGCGCGAGCTCCATGCCGCGCCGGTAGGGCTCGAGAAAGGAGGGGAACTGCTTGTAGCTGTTGAGCTCGCCCAGGCGGATGGGCTGCGCCTGTGCCGCCGCGTTCCACGGCAGCAGCAGCGCTGCCGCCAGCGCCGCCAGGGCCCATCGCGTGGTGCTGCCGATCATCGTCCTGCTGCCGTGCATGGCCTGCCTCTCCCTCGTTTGGCGGGGTCGCCCCGTCGGCCTTCAACGCGCGACGCCGCTTGCAAGCTTACCAAGCTTGATCCACGACAATATGCATATGCCCGCGGATTCTCTCGGCGCGGGGCGGGAACCGTAAAATGACGCCTCGACCGCGCGAACGTTCTCGCCTGCGGGGACTTTGCGCGGCGTTCCGCCCTCCACCCGATGCTCCAGCTCGCCCACGACCTCCGATTCGACGACCTCTACCGCGACGAGGGCCTTGCGCGCGTCGATCGCGCCTTCCTCGAAGCGCTGCGCGAAGCCGACGCGGCGCTGGCGGCGCGGCTCGAGGCAGCGCGCGCCGACCCGCCGTCGCTCGCGAAGCTCGCCGAGTCCGAGCTCCTGATCGCGCTCGCGCCGCATCTCGAGGACTTCCTCGCGGGGCTGTTCGGCATCGCGCCCGAGGTGCGCGCGCTGGAGGCGCGGCACCACGAGCTCGCCCCCGTGTATGCCGTGCGGCGCCAGTTCGTGCAGCGCAAGGCGGTCAACGCCTTCAAGGGCGAGGCGGCGCTCTCGCTCGACGGCGAGGCGCTGCGGCGCGCGCTGGAGGCGCGCATCGGCGACTTCGACGACCTCGCCTTCGCCGAGGCCGTGGTCGCCTGGCAGGCCGACGAGGCCGCGAACGCCGAGGCGCTCGACGAGGCGCTGCGCTACGCCGCCTGGGCGACGCTCGCGCCGGCGGGCCGCGCGCGCCACAAGGGCAGCGTGCTCTACCGCGTGCCGCGCAAGCTCGACTTCATGAGGCTGGTGCCGCTCGCCAGCGTCACCCGCGACGGCGCCGTGGCCTACCAGGCACCCGAGGGCCACCTGCGGCGGCGCGAAGGCTTCGCGCTCACCGACCGCGGCACCGACCTCGCCGGCGGGCTTTCCGAGGCGCACTACTGCATCTGGTGCCACGAGCAGGGCAAGGACAGCTGCTCGCGGGGGCTTCCCGAGAAGAACCCGGCGCCGGGCGCCTCGCCCTTCAAGGCGAGCCCCTTCGGCGTGCCGCTCGCGGGCTGCCCGCTGGAGGAGCGGATCTCCGAGTTCCACAAGCTGCGCGCGGAAGGGGTGCCGCTCGGCGCGCTGGCCATGATCTGCGTCGACAACCCCATGGTCGCCGCCACCGGCCATCGCATCTGCAACGACTGCATGAAGTCCTGCATCTACCAGAAGCAGGACCCCGTCGACATCCCGCAGTCGGAGACGCGGGTGCTGAAGGACGTGCTGGCGCTGCCCTGGGGCTTCGAGGTCTATTCGCTGCTGACGCGCTGGAACCCGCTCAACCTCGCGCGGCCGCTGCCTCGCGCGGCCAGCGGCAAGCGGGTGCTGGTGGTCGGGCAGGGCCCCGCGGGGTTCACGCTGGCGCACCACCTGATGCAGGACGGCCACACGGTGGTCGCCATCGACGGCCTCAAGATCGAACCGTTGCCGGAGGGGCTTGTCGGCAACCCGCAGGCCGGTGACGCGCGCGCCGGCAGGGACTTCGCGCCCATCCGCGACTATGCGACGCTGGAGGAGCCGCTCGACCGGCGCACGATGGCGGGCTTCGGCGGCGTCGCCGAGTACGGCATCACCGTGCGCTGGGACAAGAACTTCCTGCGCGTCATCCGCGTGCTGCTCGAGCGGCGCGCTCGCTACGCGCTGTACGGCGGCGTGCGCTTCGGCGGCACGATCACCACCGAAGACGCCTTCGCCATGGGCTTCGACCACGTCGCGCTGGCGCTGGGCGCGGGGCGCCCGACGGTGCTGGAGCTCCCCAACGGCCTCGCCAGCGGCGTGCGCACCGCCTCCGACTTCCTGATGGCGCTGCAGCTCACCGGCGCGGCCAAGGACGAGTCGCTCGCCAACATGCAGATCCGCCTGCCGGTGGTCGTGGTGGGCGGAGGGCTCACCGCCATCGACACGGCCACCGAGTCGCTCGCCTACTACCCGGTGCAGGTGGAGAAGTTCCTGGCGCGCCACGAGGCACTGTGCGCGCGCGAGAGCGCGGCGGTGGTCGAGGCGCGCTGGACCGACGCCGAGCGCGTGGTCGCGCGCGAGTTCCTCGCGCACGGACGCGCGATCCGCGCCGAGCGCGAGCGCGCCGCCCGCGAAGGCGAGGCGCCGCGCGTCGTCGAGCTGCTGCGCGGCTGGGGCGGCGTGACCATCGCCTACCGCAAGCGCCTGGTCGACAGCCCGTCGTACACGCTCAACCACGAGGAAGTCGAAAAGGCGCTCGAGGAAGGCATCTGGTTTGGCGAGGGCCTGACGCCGCTGGCGATCGAGGTCGACGGCGACAACCGCGCCACGGGCCTCGTGGTGTCGGCCCAGCACAACGACGGCGATGGCGTGTGGCACGAATATGCCCGCACCATGCTGCCGGCGCATACCATCCTCGTCGCCGCGGGCACCCAGCCCAACACCGTGCTGGCGCGCGAGGAGCCGGGCAGCATCGCGCTCGACGGCAAGTATTTCCGCCTGCTCGACGAGGACGGCCAGCCGGTCGCGCCGCTGCGCGGGCACGTCAAGCCCGAACAGCCCGCGGTGCTGACGTCCATCCGCGGCGATGGGCGCGCGGTGAGCTTCTTCGGCGACCTGCACCCCTCGTTCAGCGGCAACGTGGTGAAGGCCATGGCCAGCGCCAAGGCCGGCTACCCGATCGTGTCGCGCATGCTCGCGCGCGTGGCGCCGGCCTCGGCGGAAGTCGACGCCGCCTTCTTCGCCCGCCTCGACGACGCGCTGGTCGCGCGCGTGGCCTGGGTCAAGCGCCTGACGCCCACCATCGTCGAGGTGGTGGTGCGCGCGCCCGCGGCGGCGCGGCGCTTCCGCCCCGGGCAGTTCTACCGGCTGCAGGACTACGAGACCTCGGCCTGCGTCGTCGGCGGCACGCGCATGGCCATGGAAGGCCTCGCGCTCACCGGTGCCTGGGTCGACCGCGACGAGGGACTGGTGTCGACCATCGTGCTCGAGATGGGCGGCTCGTCGAGCCTCTGCGCGCGGCTCGTCCCGGGGGAGCGCGTGGTGCTGATGGGGCCGACCGGCGCGCCGACCGAGATCGTGGGCGGCGAGACCGTGCTGCTCGCCGGCGGGGGCCTCGGCAACGCCGTGCTGTTCTCCATCGGCCGCGCCTTCCGCGAGGCGGGCTCGAAGGTGCTGTACTTCGCCGCCTACCGGCGCGCCATCGACCGCTACAAGGTCGACGAGATCGAGGCGGCCGCGGACACCATCGTGTGGTGCTGCGACGAATCCCCCGGCTTTACGCCGCGGCGCCCGCAGGACCTCGCCTACGTGGGCAACGTGGTCGACGCCATGCGCGCCTACGCGGAGGGGCGGCTCGGTGCGGCACCCATCGCGCTCTGCGACGTGCGGCGCATCATCGCCATCGGCTCGGACCGCATGATGGCCGCGGTCGCCGCGGCGCGGCACGGCGTGCTGGCGCGCCACCTCGACCCCGCGCACGAGGCGATCGGCTCGATCAACTCGCCGATGCAATGCATGATGAAGGAGGTCTGCGCGCAGTGCCTCCAGCCGCATCGCGATCCCGCGACCGGCAAGCTTTCCTACGTGTTCAGCTGCTTCAACCAGGACCAGGCGCTCGACCGCGTGGACTTCGAGGCGCTGGCGACGCGGCTTGCACAGAACGGCCTCGCCGAGAAGCTGACGGCGCGCTGGATCGCGCACCTCGGGGACGGAAACGCCATCGAACCGTCATCGAGCGCTGCGACACTCGAGGCTGCGCACGGCGAAGGCGTCGGCACCACCTGAGCGCGAAGGTCCCGTCATTCCCGCGCAGGCGGGAATCCAGCCGTGGGTCCCCGCTTTCGCGGGGATGACGGTATCGCGCGCGACGTCGCGCCGGAACCTCACGCGCGGCGGCGCGCCGGAACCTCGCGCGCGACGTCGCGCCGGAACCTCACGCGCGACGGCGTGGTCACATCGCTGGCACGGCGAAAGGCACGGAGCTCGGGGGGCTCGAAGGCCGCGCGTGTGCGTATTCCTTCTTGCCTCCGCGGAGAATCCACAATGCCTTTGTACAAAGACTTCGGCGTCCTCGCCAGCGGCCTGTCCCTTGCCGATCGCGGCAAGCCAGGGCGATACGTCCCTTTCGCCTCGGTGTTCGCGTGGAACGACGGCTGCTTCCGCCTCGCGCGGCAGTTCACCTGGCACGAGCACGAGGCAGCCAGCGCCGATGCCGCCGCCGTCGCCGCGCGGCGACTGGTCGAGCAGGCCATCGACCGGGAGGTCGGCGGCTAGGGGGAGGCTGGCGCCCGGGCCAACCCGGCGCGGGCCCGGCCGCGCCCGCCCGGGTGCAGCATGTAGGACGGCCTCCGATAGCCACCGTCGGCACCCGGTGACAACGGCCGCGGATCGTCGCTTCGTATAATGGCGCCGCCCCGTTTCCCGACGCCCGCCGCGGTGCCTGCCCCCCACGCCAAGGATCCAACCGCCCCCGCACGCCGTCGCCTGCCGCTGCCCCCGCTGGCCGCCGCGGCCTTCGTCGCGGCGGTCGTCATCGTCGCGTTGATCGCGGCGCTGTTCTACCGCTCGCTGGGCGAGCAGCGCGCTTCGAACGAGCGCTTCACGCGCTCGCTCGACACCATCGAGCAACTGCAGGTCGCGCTGTCGCGCGTGAAGGATGCAGAGACCGGACAGCGTGGCTACCTGCTGACCGGCAACGAGCTCTACCTCGAGCCCTTCAACAACGCGCGCGCCTCGCTCCCCGGCATGGTCGAGGCGCTGAAGCGCCTCATCGACGACAATCCGCGGCTCAAGCAGCGCGCGGACGCGCTGCAGGGCATGATCGACGAGAAGCTCGCCGAGCTCGACCAGACCATCGCGATGGTGCGCGCGGGCAACGGCAACGGCGCCGCTGAGATCGTGCGCAGCGACCGCGGGCGCCTGTCGATGGACCGCATCCGCGCGCTGGTTGCCGACATGGTCCGCGACGAGCGCGCGCGCCTCGCCGAACGCCAGGAAGAAGTACAAAGCTCGGCGACGACCTCGGCCGCGCTGGTGCTCGGGGGCTGCGCCTTCCTGCTGCTGTTCGTGCTGGCCTCGGCGTGGTACGCCTCGCGCGACCACCGCAGCCGCGAGGACGAGGCGTGGATCCGCAACGGCATGGTCGGGCTCGCCCAGAGCCTGCAGGGCGAGCGCCGCCAGGACGTCCTGGCGGCGCGCCTGCTGGCGTTCCTGGCGGGCTATGTCAACGCGCAGGTCGGCGCGGTCTACGTGAGCGAGCTGGGCGGCGCGATGCGCCGCGTCGCCTCCTTCGCGCTGCCGCCGGGCTTCGGCCGCGCCGAAGTGCAGGGCGGCGAGGGCCTGCTCGGCGAGGCCTCGCGGCGCAGCGCGCCGACCTTCGTCGACACGGTCCCCGCCGGCTACCTGCCCGTGAGCTCGGCGCTGGGCGCGGGGAATTCGCGCGCCATCGCCATCATCCCCGCGATGGCGGAAGAGCAGGTGCACGCCGTAGTCGAGCTGGGCTTCTTCCGCCGCCTCGATGGCGCCGACCGGTCGTTGCTCGCGCGCGTCGCCGAGCCGATCGGGCTGGCGATGCGCTCGGGGCGCGACCGCACGCGGCTCGAGGAGCTCCTGCACGAGACGCAGCGCCAGGCCGAGGAGCTGCAGACGCAGCAGGAGGAATTGCGCGTCAGCAACGAGGAGCTCGAGGAGCAGGGGCGCTCGCTCAAGGAGACGACGGCGCGCCTCGAGGAGCAGCGCGCCGAGCTCGAGCAGAGCAACGTGCAGCTCGCCGACCAGGCCTCCGAGCTCGAGGCCCAGAAGGACGCGCTGGCCGAGGTGCAGGACGACCTGCGCGAGCGCGCCGTCGACCTCGAGCAGGCCAACCGCTACAAGAGCGAGTTCCTCGCCAACATGAGCCACGAGCTGCGCACGCCGCTCAACTCGACGCTCATCCTGTCGAAGCTCCTTGCCGACAACCGCGCCGGCAACCTCGACGCCGACCAGGTGCGTTTCGCCGACACCATCCACTCCGCGGGCAACGACCTGCTGGCGCTGATCAACGACATCCTCGATCTGTCGAAGATCGAGGCGCGCAAGGTCGAACTCGACATCCAGCCTGTCGATGTGCGCGCCGCGCTGCGGGCGCTGGCGCAGACCATGACGCCCATCGCCACGGACCGCGGGCTGTCGTTCGAGACGCGCGTCGCCGACGACGTGCCGGCGAGCATCGCCACCGACGCGCAGCGGCTCGCGCAGATCCTGCGCAACCTGGTGTCGAACGCGCTCAAGTTCACCGAGCGGGGCGGCGTGGACGTCGGCGTGACCGTGGACGGCGAGGGGCGGGTCCGCTTCGCGGTGCACGACACGGGCATCGGCATCGCGCCCGCGCAGCACGCGGTGATCTTCGAGGCCTTCCGGCAGGCCGACGGCAGCACCCATCGCAAGTACGGCGGCACCGGCCTCGGCCTGTCGATCTCGCGCGACCTGGCGCAGCTGCTCGGCGGCGACATCGGCGTCGACAGCGAGCCCGGCAAGGGCAGCACCTTCACGCTGGTGCTACCGGTGGCGCATGCGCAGGCGGGCGACCCGCCGCCGCCCGGCGCCGATGCGCGCGGCAGCGGGAACGGCGGCAGGGCCGCGCGGGTCACCGCGCAGCCCGGCTCCGCCCGGGGCACCGGCGCCGGCGCTGGCACCGGCACCGGCACCGGTGATCCGGCGCGCGCGCTCTCCGCGGTCGACGACGACCGCGAGCACCTCGCGGCGCGCACGCGCACCATGCTGGTGATCGAGGACGACCCCGCCTTCGCCATGATCCTGCGCGACCTCGCCCACGAGTACGGCTACCAGTGCGTGGTCACCAACAACGCACGCGAGGGCCTCGAGGCGGCCGTGCGCTACCGGCCGAGCGCGGTGGTGCTCGACGTCAACCTTCCCGACGACTCGGGGCTGGCCGTGCTCGACCGCCTCAAGCGCGACCCCGAGCTCCGCCCCATCCCCGTGCACATCGTGTCGGTGGCCGACTATTCGCGCGAGGCGCTGGCGCGCGGCGCGGTGGGCTATGCGCTCAAGCCTGTGGCGCGCGACAAGCTCGCCGAGGCCTTCCGCCAGATCGAGGCCCGGCTCGCGAAGGGCGTGCGGCGCGTGCTGGTGGTCGAGGACGACGAGCGGCAGCGCGACAGCATCCGCCGCCTGCTGGAGATGAACGACGTCGAGATCGTCGACGCGCGCACCGCGGGCGACGCGCTGGCGCGGCTCCGCGAGGGGTCCTTCGACTGCGTGGTCATGGACTTGAACCTGCCCGACCTGTCGGGCTACCAGCTCCTCGAGCGCATGGCCGCCGAGACGGACATCGCCTTCCCGCCGGTGATCGTCTACACCGGGCGGTCGCTGACGCGCGACGAGGAGTTCGCGCTGCGTCGCCTCGCGAACTCGATCATCATCAAGGGTGCGCGCTCGCCGGAACGGCTGCTCGACGAGGTGACGCTGTTCCTGCACCAGGTCGAGGCCCGGCTGCCGCCGGAACGGCAGCGCATGCTCAAGGCCGCCCGTGACCGCGACGCGAGCCTAGAAGGCCGGCGCGTGCTGGTCGCCGAGGACGACGTGCGCAACATCTTCGCGCTGACCAGCGTGCTGGAGGCGCAGGGCGTCGAGGTCGCGGTGGCGCGCAACGGCCGCGAGGCGATCGAGGCGCTGCAGGCCGCCTCGCGCAGCGACGCTACGCCCATCGACCTCGTGCTGATGGACATCATGATGCCCGAGATGGACGGCCTCGCCGCCATGCGCGAGATCCGCGCCGCCCCCGAGTGGCGCAAGCTGCCGATCATCGCGCTCACCGCCAAGGCGATGCCCGACGACCAGGCGATCTGCCTCGCTGCCGGCGCGAGCGACTACATCGCCAAGCCGCTCGATGCCGGCAAGCTCCTGTCGCTGGTGCGGGTGTGGATGCCGAGGCGCACCGCGTGACCCAGGATCCGGCGTCGTTCGATGCCGCGCTCGAGGCCATGGTCGACGCCATCTACGAGCGCTACCACTACGACTTCCGCCAGTACGCGCGCACCTCGCTGCGGCGCCGCCTGCGCTCGGCGATGCCGCGCTTCGGCTGCGCGACGCTGGAGGCGCTGTGCGAGCGGGTGCTCGCCGATCCCGCGGCGTTCACGCGCCTGCTCGACTTCCTGACGGTGCACGTCAGCGAGTTGTTCCGCGACCCGGGCTATTTCAAGGCGATGCGCGAGCGGGTGGTCCCGGTGCTGCGGACCTATCCCTCGCTCAAGCTGTGGATCGCCGGCTGCAGCACCGGCGAGGAGGTGTATTCCTTCGCCATCATGCTCGACGAGGAGGACCTGCTCTCGCGCACGCTGATTTACGCCACGGACATCAACGAGCGCGCGCTGGCGGCGGCGCGCGCCGGCGTCTATGCCATCGACCGGATGGCGGGCTTCACCGAGAACCACCGCGCATCCGGCGGAACGCGCTCGCTGTCCGCGTACTACACGGCAGCCTACGGCAACGCGATCCTCGACCGCCGCCTCGTGCGCAACGTGGTGTTCTCCGACCACAGCCTCGCCACCGACAGCGTGTTCGCCGAGGTGCACCTCGTATCCTGCCGCAACGTGCTGATCTATTTCGACCGCGAGCTGCAGGACCGCGCGATCGGCCTGTTCGCCGGCGCCCTGGTGCGGCGCGGCTACCTCGGCATCGGCGTGCGCGAGTCGCTGCGCTTCACGCGCCACGCCGCGTCGTTCGAGGCGATCGCGCCCGAGGACCGCATCTACCGCCTGCGGGAGGCCGCGTGAGCGACGCCGCGGGCGAGGCGAGCGGCTTCGGGGCGGGGCCGGCGGGGGGCGCGGGGACGATCGAGGCCGTGGCGATTGGCGGGTCCGCCGGCGGCATCGATGCGCTGTTCGCGTTGCTGCCGGCCTTCGGCGCAGGGCTCGGCGTGGCGGTGTTCGTGGTCTTGCACAGGCGTCGGGAACGCCCGAGCGTCTTGCGCGATATCGTCGCGGCTCGCTGCGCCCTCGACGTCCGCGAGGCGCAGGACAAGGAGCCCGTGGTGCCCGGAACGCTCTATATCGCACCCCCCGACTATCACCTGCTGATCGAGCAGGGGCCCGCGCTCGCGCTGTCGGTGGACGCCCCGCAGAACTACTCCCGCCCGGCCATCGATCCGCTGTTCGAATCGGCGGCCGACGTGTACGGCCCGCGGCTGGCGGGCGTGGTGCTGTCGGGGGCAAACCACGACGGTGCGCACGGGCTGGCCGCAGTCCGCCGTGCGGGCGGCGCGGCCTTCGTGCAATCCCCGGCGAGCGCGTCCTCCGATGCGATGCCGCTCGCCGCGCTCGAGGCGGTACCCGACGCGCGGTCGCTCGACCTCGCGGCCCTGCGCGACGCGCTTGCCGCGGCACTCGCGGCCGGCGCTGCGCCCGCCGCGCCGCTGCGCGGGGGACTCCCATGAGCGGCCCGCAGGCCGCGCGGCTCACCTGCCTGCTGGTCGACGACCGGGAGGAGAACCTGCTCGCGCTGTCCGAGCTGGTGCGGCGCGACGACGTCGACATCGTCACCGCGCGCTCCGGCACCGAGGCGCTGGAGGTCCTGCTCGCGCACGACGTCGCGCTGGCGCTGATCGACGTGCAGATGCCCGAGATGGACGGCTTCGAGCTCGCCGAGCTGATGCGCGGCAGCGAGCGCACGCGCGCGGTGCCCATCATCTTCATCACCGCGGGTGCGCACGACCTGTCGCGCGTGACCCGCGCCTACCGCGCCGGCGCGGTGGACTTCCTGTACAAGCCCATCGAACCCGCGATCCTCGCCGGCAAGCTCGACGTGTTCTTCGAGCTGCAGCGCCAGCGCCTGGAGCTCGACCGCCGGCTCGCCGAGCGCACCGAGACGCTGCGCCTGCACGAGATGTTCACCGCCGTGCTCGGCCACGACCTGCGCAGCCCGCTGTCGGCGATGCTGCTGGGCGCCGAGGTGATCCGCCGCCGCAGCGACGACGCGGGCGTGCAGCAGAGCGCCGAGCGCATCGCGCAGAGCGGGCGCTGGATGGGCAGGCTGATCAGCGACATGCTCGACCTCGCGCGCGCGAGGCTCGCGGGAGGATTCGCGCTCGAGCGCCGTACGATGACGCTGACCGACGCGGTGGCGGGCGTGCTCGACGACCTGCGCGCCCGTTACCCGGATCGCGAGGTCGAGGTCGCGACGCGCGGCGACGTGATGGGCGAGTGGGACGCCGACCGGCTGTCGCAGGTCGCCGCCAACCTCGTCGGCAACGCGCTGCAGCACGGCGAGGACGGCGCACCGGTGCGGGTGTCCATCGACGGCGGCGATTCCCTGCGCGTGTCGCTGTCCGTGGAAAACCGCGGCTCCATCCCGCCCGACCTGCTCGAGCACGTCTTCGACCCCTTCCGCGGGACCAGCAACGGGCGCAAGCAGGGCCTCGGGCTGGGGCTTTTCATCGTCAAGGAGATCGTGCGCGCGCACGGCGGCCGCACCCGAGCCGAGGTGACGGGCGACGGGGGCACGCGGTTCGTGGTGGAGCTGCCGCGCCGCGGCCGCGCGGTGGGCGCCGCGGACTGACACGATCGCCAGGGACGGGTCGGGGCGCCGCGAAGCGACCGCGCGCCCGGGCGGGGCGCCCGCTAGTAGCGGACCTTGCCGACCGAGCGCAGCACGTCGGCGGTCGTGGTGGGGAAGCCGAAGTACTCGAGGTAGGCGGGGATCTGCTCGTAGAGCATGTCCACACCGACCTGCACCTCGCAGCCGCGTGCGCGCGCGGCCTCGAGGAAGGGCGTGTACTGCGCCTTCATCACCACCTCGCCGACGAAGGCGCCGGGGTCGATGCGCGCGACGTCGAGGGGCAGCGGGTCGCCTTCGTTCATGCCGAGCGGCGTCGCATTGACGACGATGTCGTGGCCCGCGGGATCGCGCGACCCCACCGTCACCTCGAGCCGCGGGTAGGCCCCGCGCAGCCGCGCGGCGAGCGATTCGGCCGCCGCGGCGCTGGCGTCGAAAAGGCCGAGGCGCGCGGCACCGGCGCCGGCGAGCGAGGCCGCGATCGCCGAGCCGACGCCGCCGCTGCCCACCACCAGCGCCGAGCGGCCCTCGATGGCGCGCCCCTTGCGGCGCAGGCCGCGCACGAAACCCTCGCCGTCGAACATGTCGCCTTCGAGCGTGCCGTCGTCGCGCTTGAGGATCGCGTTGCAGGAGCCCGCGATGCGCGCCGTGGTCGACAGGTGGTCGACGAGCCGTGCCGCGGGGATCTTGAGCGGCATGGTCACCAGCGCGCCGCGGAGGTTGGTCAGGGCGAACAGCGGCCGGAACAGCGCCTCGAAGTTCTCCGCGGGCACGCCCATGGGCACGACCGCGGCGTTGACGCCGATCGACTCGAAGTAGGGGTTGTAGATCAGCGGCGCCTTGAACGTCCGCGTCGGGTAGCCGACGTGGGCGATGAGGATCGTGTTGCCGTCGATCACGCGAAGGCCGCTTTTCGGGGGAAATCGATGGTGCCGGTAGAGGGAATCGAACCCCCGACCTTCGCATTACGAATGCGCTGCTCTACCAGCTGAGCTACACCGGCACAGCTTTCGATTATAGCGCATTTGCCCCCGAGGGCCTCAGCCCGGGGCGGCCTTGAGCAGGGGCTCGACCAGCGCGTAGAGGCCGTTCCACATGATCTGCACGCCGATGCACAGCAGCATGAACGCCGACAGCCGCAGCACCACCGCGGTGCCGACGCGGCCGAGCCGCGCCAGCAGGCGGTCGGCGTAGCGGTAGCCGAAGTAGATCACCAGCATCACCAGCGCGAGGCCGAAGGCCTGGGCGGCCACGACCACCAGCAGTTGCCGCAGCGCCTTGGGCTGGTTGGCGCCCAGCGTGATCGCCACCGAGATCGAGCCGGGTCCGACGGTGAGGGGCATGGTCAGCGGGTAGAACGCGCGGCGCGCGAGGTCCTCGGGGGGGACGGCCTGCGCGGCGTCGCTGACGTGCGCCGCGGGCGAGTCGTCGTCGTTGAGGAGCTTCCAGGCGATGGCGCAGACCACGAAGCCGCCGGCGACGCGCACCGTCTCGACCGACACGCCGAAGAGGTCGAGCACGTAGACGCCGACCAGCAGCGAGGCCAGCAGCAGGATGTAGCCGTATTGCGCGACGCGCAGCGCGAGGCGCGAGCGGTCGGCCTCGTCGACGTCGCGCGTCTTGAGCAGGAACACCGGCGCACCGGCCAGCGGGTTGACGATGGGCAAAAGGCCCACGAAGGCCAGCAGCGCGACCTCGAAGAAGTGCCGAAAGTTGGAGATTTCCATCCGGTGTCCCACGTGCCCGGGTCTACACTAACACGCTCGATCGAGGAACGACGAAGGTGGCGCATTGAGCGAGCATCGGCAGCTCCACGGGTTCCATGCGGTGACTGCACGATTGCGCAGCCATCCGGCGTCGATCCGCGCGATCTACGTCGCGGCGGGGCGGCGCGACGCGCGCGCCACCGACCTCGTCGCGCGCGCGAAGGCGGCGGGCGTGACGGTGGAGGCCGTCGATGAAGTGCGCCTCGCCGCGCTCGCGGGCGAGGCGCGCCACCAGGGCGTGGTGGCGCATGTCGACGCGGCGCTGCCGCACGTCACGCTCGACGACGTGCTCGAGGGCGCGGGGGACCACGCGCCACTGCTGCTGGTGCTCGACCAGGTCACCGATCCGCACAACCTGGGAGCATGCCTGCGCTCGGCCGATGCCTTCGGCGTCGACGCGGTGATCGTGCCCAAGGACCGCGCGGTGGGCGTGAATGCGACGGTCGCCAAGGCCGCGAGCGGCGCCGCCGACACCGTGCCGGTGGTGGCGGTGACCAACCTCGCGCGTGCGCTCCGCGAGCTCAAGGACCGCGGCGTGTGGATCGTCGGCGCCGACGCGGGCGGCGAATCGCTGTTCGACGCGGAGCTTTCCGGGCCGATCGCCTGGGTACTCGGGGCCGAAGGCTCGGGGCTGCGGCGCCTGACGCGCGAGAGCTGCGACCGCATCGTCGGCATCCCGCTCGCGGGAAGCGTGGAAAGCCTCAACGTCTCGGTGGCCGCGGGCATCTGCCTGTATGCGACGGCGCGGGCAAGGGCGGCGAAAGAGGGCCGCTGAGGGCGGTGGCGAGGGTGCCGCCGGCGCACGGCGCCGGGGCGCGCGAAGAGGGTAGAATCGCGCCCCATTCGCGTCCTTCCGACGCTACCGGGGTACCCCATGGACATGCATCCCAAGCTTCCGCTCCGCGCCGCGCTGGCTGCGGCGCTGGCCGTCTCCGCGCTCGCCTTCGCCGGCGGCGCCTTCGCCGCCAAGACGCTGGTCTACTGCTCGGAAGGCAGCCCCGAGGGCTTCCAGCCGCAGTTCTTCTCCACCGGCACTACCTTCGACGCGGTGTCGGTGCCGATGTTCAACCGCTTGGTCGAATTCGAGACCGGCACGACCAACGTCGTGCCGGCACTCGCGGAATCGTGGACGGTATCGCCCGACGGCAAGGTCGTGACCTTCAAGCTGCGCCGCGGGGTCAGGTTCCATTCCAACGCCCAGTTCACGCCGACGCGCGACTTCAACGCCGACGACGTGCTGTTCAGCTGGAGCCGCATGGCCGACGAGTCGAACCCCTTCCACAAGCTCACCGCGGGGCAGACCTTTGCCTACTTCGACGACATGGGCATGAAGAACATCGTCGACAAGGTCGAGAAGCTCGACGACTACACGGTGCGCTTCACGCTGAAGCGCCCGGAGGCGCCGTTCCTCGCCGACATGGCCATGGATTTCGCGTCGATCCTGTCGAAGGAGTACTTCGACACCATGATGAAGAAGGGCACGCCCAACGCCGCCGACACCTACCCGGTCGGCACGGGCCCCTTCGAGTTCGTCGGTTACCAGAAGGACGCGACCATCCGCTACAAGGCCTTCGACCGGTACTGGGGCGGGCGGCCGAAGATCGACAACCTGGTGTTCTCGATCACCCGCGACGCCACCGCGCGCTACGCCAAGCTCAAGACCGGCGAGTGCCAGGTGATGGCCTTCCCCAAGCCCGCCGACCTCGCCGACATGAAGGCCAACCCCGCGCTGGACGTGCAGCAGAAGGAAGGCCTCAACATCGGCTACATCGCCTTCAACGTCGAGAAGAAGCCCTTCGACCAGAAGCTGGTGCGCCAGGCGCTCAACATGGCGGTCGACAAGGAGGCGATCCTCAAGGCCGTCTACCAGGGCCAGGGGCAGGTCGCCAAGAACCCGATCCCGCCGATCCTGTGGAGCTACAACGACGCGATCAAGGATTATCCCTACGATCCCGCCAAGGCCAAGGCGATGCTCGCGCAGGCGGGCTATCCCAACGGCTTCGAGGTCGACCTCTGGTACCTGCCGGTGACGCGGCCCTACAACCCCGACGGCAAGCGCATGGCCGAGCTGGTGCAGGCCGACTGGGCCAAGATCGGCGTCAAGGCGAACCTCCTCACCTACGAATGGGCCGAGTACCGCAAGCGCAGCAAGACCGGCGAGCAGCAGGCGATGATGTTCGGCTGGTCGGGCGACAACGGCGACCCCGACAACTTCTTCGTGCCGCTGCTCGGCTGCGAGGCGGTGAAGGGCGGCGGCAACGTCGCGCGCTGGTGCAACAAGGACTTCGAGGCGCTGGTGATCAAGGCCGCGCAGACGCCCGACAAGGCGGTGCGCGCCAAGCTCTACGCCGAGGCGCAGGCGATCTTCAAGGAAGACGCGCCGTGGATCACCATCGCGCATTCGGTGCGCTTCGACCCGGTGCGCAAGGAAGTGAAGGGGTACAAGATGGACGCGACGGCCCATCACTACTTCACCAAGGTCGACATCGCCAAGTGACCGGGAGCGCCTGCTTCCCGCCAGGGGAGCGGGCCCGCGAAGGCGGCCGCGGCAGGGCCGTGCCGCCGTGCATGCCTGCGTGCACGTTGCCGTGCCCGCATGACGGGCCCGCGGAGCGCGCGGGCCCGGTTACACCATGCTGAAGTTCGTGCTGCGCCGGCTGGCGCTGGTCGTGCCGACCTTCATCGGCGTGACGCTGCTGGCCTTCGCGCTGATCCACCTGATCCCCGGGGACCCGGTCGAGAACCTCTCGGGCGAGCGCGGCATGGACCCCGCGCGGCGCGCGCGCCTGCTGCACGAGTTCGGGCTCGACCGCCCGCTCGCCGTGCAGTACCTCGACTACGTCGGGCAGGTGCTGCGCGGCGACCTCGGCAGCTCGCTCACCACCCACGAGAGCGTCGCGGGCGAGTTCATGACGCTCTTCCCCGCGACCATCGAGCTCGCCTTCTGCGCGATGGTCCTCGCTCTCTGCCTGGGATTGCCGGCCGGCGTGCTGGCGGCGAAAAAGCGCGACACCGCGGTCGACTACACGCTGATGGGCGCTGCGCTCACCGGCTACTCGATGCCGGTGTTCTGGTGGGCGCTTCTCCTGATCCTCACCTTCTCGGTGCAGCTCGGCATCACCCCGGTGTCGGGGCGCATCGCCGTGGAGTTCGACGTGCCGGTGCGCACCGGGTTCATGCTGGTCGACACGCTCGCCGCGCGCGACCTCGCCGCGTTCCGCTCGGCGCTGTCGCACCTCGTGCTGCCCTCCATCGTGCTCGGCACCATCCCGCTGGCGGTGATCGCGCGCATGACGCGCTCGTCGATGCTCGAGGTACTGCGCGAGGACTACATCCGCGCGGCGCGCGCCCGCGGGCTTTCGGCGTTCTCGGTGACCGTCGTGCACGCGCTGCGCAACGCGCTGATCCCCGTGATCACCGTGATCGGCCTGCAGGTGGGCCTGTTGCTGTCGGGCGCGATCCTCACCGAGACCATCTTCTCCTGGCCCGGCGTCGGCAACTGGCTGATCCACGGCGTGCAGTCGCGCGACTACCCGGTGGTGCAGGGCGGCATCCTGCTCATCGCCGCGATCGTGATCAGCGTGAACCTCCTGGTCGACGTGGCCTACGGCATCGTCAACCCGCGCATCCGCCATGGCTGAGGCCGCCGCGGTCGACGCCGGCGCGGGCACGTCGGGCGCGTCCACGCTGTCGCGTGCGGCGGCCTTCCGCGCGAGCTTCTTCGCCAACCGCGGCGCGCTGGCGGGCGCCTGCCTGGTGGCGTTGCTGGTGTTCTGCGCGGTCTTCGCCGACGTCATCGCCCCGCACCCGCCGAACCTCCAGTACCGCGAGTTCACCCTCGCGCCGCCGGCCTGGCAGGAAGGGGGCAGCACGCGCTTCCTGCTCGGCACCGATCCCGTGGGCCGCGACATGCTGTCGCGGCTGATCCACGGCACACGACTGTCGCTCGCCATCGGCCTCGTCTCGGTGGCGATCTCGCTGAGCCTCGGCGTGCTGCTCGGCCTCCTCGCGGGCTTCTTTCGAGGATGGGTCGACACCGTGATCATGCGCTGCATGGACGTGATGCTGGCGCTGCCGAGCCTGCTCCTCGCCATCGCCGTGGTGGCGATCCTCGGCCCCGGCCTCGCCAACGCCATGTACGCCATCGCCATCGTGCTGCTGCCGCACTACGTGCGCCTGACGCGCGCGGCGGTGATCGCCGAGTCGCGGCGCGACTACGTGACCGCGTCGCGCATCGCCGGCGCGGGCAACCTGCGCCTCATGTTCGACACCATCCTGCCCAACTGCATGGCGCCGCTGATCGTGCAGGCCACGCTGGGTTTCTCCAACGCCATCCTCGACGCGGCGGCGCTGGGCTTCCTCGGCCTGGGCGCGCAGCCGCCCACGCCCGAATGGGGCTCGATGCTCGCCTCGGCGCTGGAGTTCATCGAGCGCGCGCCCTGGGTCGTGACCTATCCGGGGCTCGCGATCCTGGTCACGGTGCTCGCCTTCAATCTGATGGGCGACGGGCTGCGCGACGCGCTCGACCCGAGGCTGCGCCGTGCCTGAAGCGCTGCCCCCGCCGCTGCTCGACATCCGCGGGCTCGACGTGCGCTTCGCGCGCAGCGGCGCGGCGCCCGCGGTGGCGGTCGAGGGCCTCGACCTCGCGATCGGCGCCGGCGAGGCGGTGGCGGTCGTCGGCGAGTCGGGCTCGGGCAAGAGCGTCACCGCGCTGGCGGTGATGGGGCTCGTCGACGAGCCGGGACGCGTGGTTGCGCAGCGCATCGCCTTCGACGGCCGCGACCTCGCCACGCTCACGCCGCGCCAGCGCCGCACCCTGGTGGGCGCCGACCTGGCGATGATCTTCCAGGATCCGCTGGCGAGCCTCGACCCCTGCTACACCGTCGCCTACCAGATCGGCGAGGCGCTGCGCGCGCACGGCAGCGAGGCCGAGCGCCGCGACCGCCGCGCGCGGCGCGCCCGCGCGCTGGAGCTGCTGCGCCTGGTCGAGATCGCCGACGCCGAGGCGCGCCTCGACGCCTGGCCGCACCAGCTCTCGGGCGGCATGGCGCAGCGCGTGATGATCGCCATCGCCATCGCCTGCAACCCGCGGCTGCTGATCGCCGACGAGCCGACCACGGCGCTGGACGTCACCGTCGAGGCGCAGGTGCTGGCGCTGATCGCGCGGCTGCGCGCCGAGCGCGGGATGGCGCTGCTGCTCATCTCGCACGACCTCGCGGTGGTGGCGCACGCGGTGTCGCGGGTCGCCGTGCTCTACGCGGGGCAGCTCATGGAGGAGGCGAGGGTGCCGCGCATCTTCGAGGCGCCACGCCACCCCTATACGCGCGCCCTGGTCGACGCGCTGCCCGAGCGCAACCGCGGGCGCGCGCGGCTCGTCGCCCCGGCGGGCAGCGTGCCCTCGCCCGACGAGAGGCCCGGCGGGTGCCTGTTCGCGCCGCGTTGCCCGCGTGCCAGTGCGCGCTGCGTCGCCGAGGTGCCGCCGCTGGTGCACGACAGCCTCGGCGCGCTGCGCTGCTTCCATCCGCTGGAGGCCGCATGAGCGCCGCAGGACCGCTCCAAGGCGCTCGCCCCCCCGAGGGGGGAAGCGGGCGCAGCCCGCTCCGGGGGGAGACGCATTGAGCGCCGCAGGACCGCTCCAAGGCGCTCGCCCCCCCGAGGGGGGAAGCGGGCGCAGCCCGCTCCGGGGGGAGCCCGGTACGCCGGTCATCGAGGCGCGCGGCCTGTCGCGCGTCTATGCGCTTCGCCGCATGCCCTGGCAGCCGGCCGCGCGCATCGTCGCGCTGGACGGCGTGTCGTTCCGCATCGGCCGCGGCGAGACGCTCGGCGTGGTCGGCGAGTCGGGCTCGGGCAAGTCGACGCTGGCGCGGCTTTGCACGCTGATCGAGGCGCCGAGCGCGGGGTCGCTGGCGATCACCGGCGTGGAAGCCAGCGGCCCCGACGGGGAATCGGCTCGCCGCAGGCTGCGTGGGCGCGTGCAGATGGTGTTCCAGAATCCCTACGCATCGCTCAACCCGCGAAAGACGGTGGAGGCACTGCTCACCGAGCCGCTGGCGATCGAAGGGAGCGTGCCGCGCGCCGAGCGGCGCGCACGGGCACGCGCGGCGCTGGAGCGCGTCGGGCTCTCCGCCGCGCACCTTGCGCGCTACCCGCACATGTTCTCCGGTGGCCAGCGCCAGCGCATCGCCATCGCGCGCGCGCTGATGCTCGAGCCCGCGCTGCTGGTGGCCGACGAACCGACCTCGGCGCTCGACGTGTCGGTGCAGGCGCAGGTGCTGAACCTGCTGCTCGACCTGCGCGACGCCACCGGCATCGCCTATCTCTTCATCACCCACAACCTCGAGGTCGTGCGCCACGTCGCCGACCGCGTGCTGGTGATGTACCTCGGCCGCGTGGTGGAGGAGGCGGGCAAGGACGCGCTGTTCGCCGCGCCGCGCCATCCTTACACGCGCTCGCTCCTCGCCAGCACGCCGTCCATCGCGCGCGCCCGCCGCGACGCCGTCGCGCGCGGCGAGCCGCCGAGCCCGCTCGCGCCACCCTCGGGCTGCGCGTTCCGCATCCGCTGCCCCTGGGCGGCGCCGCGTTGCGCGGAAGAGCGCCCGGTGCTGCGTCCGGTCGGCGAGGGCCTCGTCGCCTGTCATTTCGCCGAGGCATTGCCGGCGGCGGAGTAGTCCCCCGCCGCCATTCCCGCGAAAGCCGTCATCCCCGCGAAAGCGGGGACCCATCGCTTTTGGCAACGGTATTGCGCGACCCGCGCAAACTCGCGTCGTGCGCTGGGGTATTGCGGCATCCGCGCAAACTCGCGGCGTGCATGTCGCCCGGCAAGGCGTGCGCCGGCCACCGTGGCTCGGTCCTCGCGATACACCCGGCTCCGGGCCGAGCCCCGGTGTCCGACGCGCCGGGCGACACGCACGCCACGAGCTTTGCGGCTCCCGCAGATACCCTTGCCCGTGGGCTGCCGTATGGTCGCCACGGCTCGCAAGACGGCCCTGGGCCTGCAGGACTGCCACGTCAAACATGCGTGCAGATGGCCCGCATGACTGGCATGGCGAAGCTCATGCCCCGCCGGGAGCGCAATCGTGGTCGCCTGATGCAGATCGGCGTGGCGGACGTCGGGGGCTCGGGCCTGAGCCGGGTGCATCGCGAAGACCGAGCCCCCGATGGCCGTCGCACGCTTCGCCGATATGCGTCAGGAGTCCCCGCTTTCGCGGGGATGACGCGATTGCCATCTGCCGCCGTAACAGAAACAAAGGCATGGGTCCCCGCTTTCGCGGGGATGACGGCGGGGGCGCCTCGTTGACCGGCTCGCGGCGTTTCGCCATGATGCTCACCGAGGCGCCATGCGCGCCGCCCGCCCGGCCCCCGGCCATGAACGCTCCCGAACGCCCACCCCAGCTGCCGGCCAACCCGGCGGAAACGATTCGCCGCTGGTACGACGAGTTCGCCGCGATCCGCCGTGACCTGCACGCCCATCCCGAGCTGGGCTTCGAGGAGCACCGCACCGCGGGCAAGGTCGCGGCCTTCCTCGCCGCGCAGGGCATCGAGCACCAGACCGGCGTCGGGCGCACCGGCATCGTCGCGACCATTCGCGGCGCGCGCGAGAGCAGCGGGCGTGCCGTCGCGCTGCGCGCCGACATGGACGCGCTGCCGATGGCGGAGGAGAACGACTTCGGGCACCGCTCCACCGCGCAAGGCCGCATGCACGCCTGCGGCCACGACGGCCATACCACGATGCTGATGGCGGCCGCGCGCTACCTGGCGGAGACGCGGCGCTTCGACGGCACCGTGCACCTCGTCTTCCAGCCGGGCGAGGAGGGCCACGCGGGCGGCAGGGCGATGGTCGAGGACGGCCTGTTCGAGCGCTTCCCCGCCGACGCGGTGTTCGCCTTGCACAACTGGCCGGCGCTGCCCGCGGGGACGATCGCCGTGCGGCCGGGGCCGATGATGGCGGCCGCCGACCGCATCGAGATCCACATCGCCGGGCGCGGCGGGCACGGCGCGCATCCCGACCTGACCGTGGACCCGGTGGTGGTCGCCGCGCAGATCATCATGGCCGCGCAGACCATCGTGTCGCGCAACGTCGACCCGGTCGACACGGCGGTGGTGAGCCTCTGCGGCCTGCAGGCCGGCAACCTCCAGGCGATGAGCGTCATCCCGCGCGAGGCGCACCTCGTGGGCACGGTGCGCACCTTCAAGCCCGCCACCCAGGACATGATCGAGCGCCGGCTGCGCGAGATGGTGGCGTCGATCGCCGCGGCCTTCGGCGCGACGGCCACGCTCGAGTACCGGCGCATCTACCCTGCCACCGTCAACACCGCCGCCGAAGCCACGTTCGCGGCCGGCGTCGCGGCCGGCATCGTCGGCGCGCACAACGTGGTGCACGACCTCGACCCCTCGATGGGCTCGGAGGATTTCTCGTTCATGCTGCAGAAGCGGCCCGGCGCCTATGCGCGGCTGGGCCAGGGCGGGCCGGGCGCGGGCCACAACGAATTCCTGCACAACAGCCGTTACGACTTCAACGACGCGGTGATACCGATCGGTGCGGGCTACCTCGCCGCGCTCGCCGAGCGCGCGATGCCCCTCGACGGCTGACACCGGCCGAACCGACGAGGAGACGACGATGGAGAGGGACATGGGCGCTGCGAGGCGCATGACGAGGGGCGCGGTGCTGGCGGGCATGTCGGCGCTGTTGCTGGGCGGGTGCCAGACCTGGGGCCCGACCTGGAGCGAGCTCACGGGCGAAGTGTGGAACCGCACCATCCAGTGGCGCGAGCCCGCCGTGATCGAGCGCGTCGACGGCAGGACCCCCGACACGTCCTCGCGGCCGATCCGCGTCGAGCCGGGCAACGGTCGCGTGGTGACGATCTCGCCGGTCAACTCGGCGCGCCGCATCAGCGGCTGGCGCCTCGAGGAAATCAAGCTCGACATCGAGCCCTGCAAGCGCTACTTCATCAACGCCCAGTTCACGGGGCCCCGCGACCCCGACTTCACGCCGGTGATCGACCGCGTGGAGACGATCGCGGGCTGCAAGATGCCCTGATCGGCGCCTGAGGCGCCGCGGAGCCGGTCGCCGGGACGCCGCGTTCCGCTATAATCGCCGCTCCGCGCGAGGGGGTTTCACCCCGCTCGCGCGAGTGGCCCCGCTCGCCCGCGAGCGGTCCCTCCCGAATCCCCCGGTCTTCCCCGTGCGCCTCACCCACGTCAAGCTCTCCGGCTTCAAATCGTTCGTCGATCCCACCTCGATCGGCACGCCAGGCCAGCTCGTGGGCATCGTCGGCCCCAACGGCTGCGGAAAGTCCAACGTGATCGACGCGGTGCGCTGGGTGCTCGGCGAGTCGCGCGCCTCGGCGCTGCGCGGCGAGTCGATGCAGGACGTGATCTTCAACGGCGCCGGCGAGCGCAAGCCCGTGGGCCGCGCCTCGGTCGAGCTGGTGTTCGACAACAGCGCCGGCCGCATCGGCGGGCAATGGGGATCGTTCGTCGAGCTTTCGATCCGCCGCGTGCTCACGCGCGAGGGCGACAGCACCTACTACATCAACAACCTGCCGGTGCGCCGGCGCGACATCCACGACCTTTTCCTCGGCACCGGCCTCGGGCCCCGCGCCTACGCCATCATCGAGCAGGGGATGATCTCGCGGGTGATCGAGGCCAAGCCCGAGGAGCTGCGGGTGTTCCTCGAGGAAGCCGCGGGCGTGTCGAAGTACAAGGAGCGGCGGCGCGAGACCGAAGGGCGGCTGTCCGACACCACCGAGAACCTCGCGCGCGTCGAGGACATCCGCCAGGAGCTCGGCAACCAGCTCGCGAGGCTCGAGCAGCAGGCCAAGGTCGCGGGCGAGTTCCGCGAGCTCGAGGCACGCCTGAAGGACGCGCAGCACATGCTGTGGTTCTCGCGTGCCAGCGACGCCGCGCGGGCGCGCGAGCGCCATGCCGGCGAGGCCGCCACGCTGGCCAACGAGCTCGAGGCCATCCACGCCGAGCTCCGCGAGGCCGAGGCCGCCACCGAGAAGCTGCGCAGCGAGCATTTCGCCGCCAACGATGTCGTCAACACGCGGCAGGGCGAGTTCTACGCCGTCAACAGCGAGGTCGGGCGCCTCGAGGACCAGCTCAAGTACGCGCGCGGCAACGAGACGCGCCTCGGCGCCCAGCTCGCCGAGCTCGACGCCGAGATGCAGGCGATCGTCGCGCAGGTCGCCGCGCTCGGCGGTGATCGCGAGCGCCTCGCCGCCGACCTCGAGGCCGCGAGTGCCGCCAGCGCCGCCGCGGCCCTGCAGCAGCGCGCCGCGGAAGGCGAAATCCCCACGCGCGACGCCGAGCTCGCCGCGGCCGTGGCCGAGCTCGCGGGTGCGCAGCGCGCCATCGCCGAAGCCGAGCAGAACCTGCGCGTCGCCGAGACGCGGCGCGACCATCATGCGCGATCGGCGGCCGGAGCGCGCGAGCGTCATGCGCGGCTGGTCGCCGACATCGCCGCGATCGCGCCGCCCGACGGCGGCTCCATCGCCGAGGTGGAATCGCAACTCGCCGGCGAGCGCGACGAGCTCGCCGGGCGCGAGGCGCGCGTCGCCGAGCTCTCGGCCCTGCTCGAGGATGCCCAGGCGCGCCAGCGCGCCGCGGGCGAGGCCTTCCAGGTCGCGGGCCGCGCGCTCTCCGACCTCGAGGCGCACCGCCAGGCAATCGCCGCGTTGCAGGACAAGATCGGCAAGGGCGGCGACGCCGACGCCTGGCGCCAGCGCCACGGCCTCGCCGCCGCGCCCGCGCTGTGGCAGGCGCTGGACGTCGACGCCGAATGGGAAACGGCGCTCGAGGCGGTGCTGCGCGAGCGCTTCGAGGCGCGCGCGGTGGCGGGCCTCGACACGCTTGGCGGATGGATGCGCGAGGACGGCACGCCGCCGCGTGTCTCGCTCTACGACGCATCCGCCGCGGCCGAGGCCGCACGCGCGGGCCAGGGCGATGCGCTTGCGGCGCGCGTCCAGGCGCGCGAGGCCGGCGCGGCACGGCTCGTCGCCGACGCGCTCGCGGGCGTGCGCTGCCGCGACGACATCGCCGCCGCGCTCGCCGGGCGCCACGCGCTCGCGCCGGGCGAATCCTTCGTCACGCCGCAGGGCCACGTCGTCACCGCAACCTCGGTCACGCTCTTCTCCCCGGACAGCGAGGCGCACGGCGCGATCGCGCGCCGGCGCGAGCTCGACGCCCTCGACGCGGCGCTGCCCGCGGCGCGCGAGGCGGCGGCCGCCGCGCGCGCGGGCGTCGACACCGCGGAATCGGTGCTGGCGACGCACCAGCGCGACTTCCATGCCGAGGGCCTCGCCGTCGCGTCGCAGCAGCGGCGCGTGCACGACCTCGCGCTCGAACTCGTCGAGCTCCGCAATGCCGAGGAGGCGCGCGCGCGCCGCGCCGCCGAGCTCGGCCGCCAGCGCGACGAGCACCTGGCACTCGCCGAGGCCGAGGACGAGGCGCGCGACAAGGTGCTGGGCGAGATCGCCGCGCTGAGCTCGGCGCTTTCCGACCGGCGCAGCGCCGGCGAGTCGCTGCTGCACGCGCGCAACGAGCGCGACGTCGCCCTGGCGAAGGCGCGCGAGCGGCTGCGCGAGGCCGAGCGCGCGCTGCACGAGGCCAATTACGCCGAGCGCAGCGTGCGCGACCACATCGCCGAGTCGGAGCGGCGCGGCGCCGAGCTCGCCGCGCAGCAGCAGCGCCAGCACGAGCACCGCGAACGGCTGTCGGGCGAGCGCGCCTCGATCGACTGGACCCCGGTGGAAGAGGCGCTGCAGCGCCAGCTCGCGCTGCGCGGCGAGGCCGAGCAGGCGCTGGCCGCGGCGCGTGACGCGCTGGCCTCGCTGGAGACGCGGCTCCGCGAGGCCGGCGAGGCCAAGCTCGCCGCCGAGCACAAGCTCGAGCCGGCGCGCGCGCGCATCCAGGAGGTGCAGGTCAAGGAGCAGTCGGCGCAGTTCAGCGAGACCCAGTTCAACGAGCAGCTCGCGGAAGCCGGCGCCGACCTGGCCGCGCTGCCCGACAAGCTCAAGGCCTGGGGCCGCGCCTCGCTGCCGGCCGAGATCACCCGCATCAACACCGCGATCGCCGAGCTCGGGCCGGTCAACATGGCCGCGCTCGACGAGCTCGCGCTGTCGCAGGAGCGCAAGGCCTACCTCGACCGCCAGTACGAGGACCTGACCGAGGCGCTCTCCACGCTGCAGACCGCCATCCGCGAGATCGACCGCGAGTCGCGCGAGCTCCTGAAGCAGACCTTCGAGACGGTCAACGCCAATTTCGCGGTGCTCTTCCCGACGCTCTTCGGCGGGGGCGAGGCGAAGCTCGTGCTGACCGGCGAGGAGATCCTCGACTCGGGCGTGCAGATCGTGGCGCAGCCCCCCGGCAAGCGCAACGCCTCGATCCACCTCCTGTCGGGCGGCGAGAAGGCGCTGACCGCCATCGCGCTGGTGTTCGCGCTGTTCCGCCTCAATCCCGCGCCGTTCTGCCTGCTGGACGAGGTCGACGCGCCGCTCGACGACCCCAACACCGAGCGCTTCTGCCGCATGGTGCGCGAGATGTCGGACGGCACGCAGTTCCTGTTCATCTCGCACAACAAGATCACCATGGAGATGGCCAACCAGCTGGTCGGCATCACCATGCCCGAGCCCGGCGTGTCGCGCGTGGTGGCGGTGGACATCGGCGAGGCGCTAACGCTCGCGCGCACCGCGACGCCCAGCGCCGCCTGAGGCGCGCCGATTTATCGTCGCGTCGCGTGCTATAGTCCGCACGATCGACGTAGCGCACCGAAGCGCCATCGCTGATGCGCATCTCCTCGCTGCAGATCGCCCTCGTCATCGCCGGCGTGTTGTTCGTGGTCGGCGTCATCCTCTACAACCAGTGGGTGCTGCGCCGTGCGCGCGGGCGCGAGCGCGCGGCCGCCCCGCATGCCGGCGCCGGCGACGAGCGCCTCGCCCCGCGCCTCGAGCCTTCGCTGCGGGCGCCGGGCGCGGCGCCGCATCCCGCGACCGCGGCACCTGCCGCACCCGCAGGGGCGTTCGCCGCGCGGTCGGCCGCTGAAAGCGGCGACGGCCCCGGCCTCGCGGGCCTGCCGGACATCGCGCCCCCGGCCGCGCCAGCGGCCGATGACGGGGCGAGCGGGGCGGGCGAAGCCGAGGAACCGGCGTCCCCGCACCCCCCCGACGCGCCGCTGCCGGCGCTGCCAGTGGTGAAGCGCGAAGCCCAGGACGTCACGCCCGACCGCCGCGACACGACGCTCGCCCAGCCCGATCCCGACATCGAGTCGGTGGTGGCGCTGCGCCCCGCGGCACCGCTCGGCGTGAACGCGCTGGCCGGCGGACTGCATGCGCGCATCGGCAAGCCCCTGCGCTGGTTCGGCCGCCGCGACGAGCGCGCGGGCTGGCAGCGCCTGCACGCCGAGACCTCGGGCGAGTTCGCCGAGGTCGTCGCCTGCCTGCTGCTCGCCGACCGCAACGGCGCCATCACCCGCAACCAGCTCGAGACCTGCTTTCGCATGCTGCGCGAGCTCGCGCCCACGCTGCCGGCGACGCTCGTCGCGCCCTCCATCGACGACGAGCTCGCGCGCGCGGAGGCGCTCGACAAGCTCTGCGCCGAGCTCGACGTGCAGATCGGCGTCACCCTGCAGAAGGTCGACGGCAGCTCCATCGCGGGGACGCGCCTGCGCGGCGTGGCCGAGGCCGCGGGCTTCCGCCTCGCCCCCAACGGGCGCTTCGAATGGGTGCAGGAGGAGACCGGCAACGTCGTCTACAGCATGCAGTCGATCGACGGCACGCCCTTCAGCCTCGAGCAGCTTCGTGCGGCGGCGCTGGCCGGCGTGGTGTTCGTGCTCGACGTGCCCTGCGTCGCCGACGCACCGCGCGCCTTCGACCAGATGCGACTCGCCGCGGCGCGGCTCGCGCATACCCTCGGCGCCGAGATCGTCGACGACAACCGCCGCCCCCTCGACGATGCCGCGCTCGCGCGCACCCGCGCCGCCGTGGTGGCGGCCGCTGCGGCGCTGGTCGAGGTGCACATCGAGCCCGGCAGCCCGCGGGCGCTGAAGCTCTTTTCGGCGTGACGCGCACGCCGTCGCCGGCGAAGCGCGACGCTGCGCGGGCCGCGGAGCTGCGCGCGGCGATCGACGAGGCGAACCAGCGCTACTACGTCGAGGATGCGCCCACGCTCTCCGACGCCGAGTACGACGCGCTCTTCCGCGAGCTCGAGGCGCTCGAGGCCGCGCATCCCGCGTTGCGCAGCCCCGATTCGCCGACGCAGCGCGTCGGCGGCGGGCGGGCGGCGAGCTTCGCGCCGGTGCGCCACCGCGTGCCGATGCTGTCGATCCAGACCGCGACCGACACCTCCGCAGGGGCCGCGGCGGAGTTCGACGCGCGCATCCGCAAGGAGCTCGACCTCGCGCCCGACGCGCCGCCGGTGGCCTACTGCGCCGAGCTCAAGTTCGACGGCCTGGCGATGAGCCTGCGCTACGAGCGCGGCACGCTCACGGTGGCCGCGACGCGCGGCGACGGCGAGACCGGCGAGGACGTCACCGCCAACGTGCGGCGCATCCCCGAGATCCCCGCCCGCCTCGCCGGCAAGCCGCCGCCACTGCTCGAGGTGCGCGGCGAGATCTACATGACGCGCGCCGACTTCGCGGCCCTGAACGAGCGCCAGGCCGCGGCCGGCGAGCGCCTGTTCGTCAACCCGCGCAACACCGCGGCGGGCGCCGTGCGCCAGCTCGACGCCTCGGTGACGGCGCGGCGCCCCCTGCACTTCTTCGCCTACGCGCTGGGCGAGAGCGAGGGCTTCGCGATGCCGCCGACCCAGCACGGCCTGCTCGAGGCGCTCGCCGCGTTCGGCCTGCCGGTCAACGGCGACGCTCGCGTGGTCACGGGCGCGGCGGGGCTCGCGGCGTACTACGAAGACGTCGCCGCGCGGCGCCATGACCTGCCGTTCGAGATCGACGGGGTCGTCTACAAGGTCGACAGCCTCGAGCGCCAGCGCGCGCTGGGCTTTCGCACCCGCGAGCCGCGCTGGGCGCTGGCGCACAAGTTCCCCCCCGAGGAGATGACGACGCGGCTCCTCGCCATCGACGTGCAGGTGGGCCGCACCGGCGCGATCACGCCGGTGGCGCGGCTCGAGCCGGTGTTCGTCGGCGGCACCACGGTGACCAACGTCACGCTGCACAACGAGGACGAGATCCGCCGCCGCGACTTGCGCGTGGGGGATACCGTCGTGGTGCGCCGCGCCGGCGACGTCATCCCGCAGGTGGTGCGCATGCTGCCGGAGCGGCGGCCACCGGGCACCGCGCCCTGGCAGATGCCGACGACCTGCCCTGAATGCGGCTCGGCCGTGGTGCGCCTCGAAGGCGAGGTGGTGGCGCGCTGCGAGGGCGGGCTGGTCTGCCCCGCGCAGCGCCGGCAGGCGCTGCTGCATTTCGCGGGCCGTCGCGCCATGGACATCGAGGGCCTCGGCGACAAGCTGGTCGAGCAGCTCGTCGACGCCGGGCGCGTGCGCACGCCCGCCGACCTCTACGGGCTCGACGTCGCCACGCTGGCGGCGCTGGAGCGGATGGCGGAGAAGAGCGCCGCCAACGTCGCCGCCGCCATCGAGGCCAGCAAGGACACGACGCTCCAGCGCTTCATCTACGCGCTGGGCATCCGCCACGTGGGGGAGACCACGGCCCGCGACCTCGCGCGCCATTTCGGCAGCTTCGACGCGCTGGCCGAGGCCGCGGCCGCCGGCACGGGCGCGGGCGCCAGTACCGGCGACGGCGCCGGCCCGGTGGCGGGCCCGGGCGGCGCGGGCCCGGCGGTGGATGGGCCGCGCGGCGCCGCGCTGCTGGACGTGGAAGACGTCGGACCCGTGGTTGCCGAGAGCATCTCGCGCTTTTTCGCCGAGGCGCACAACCGCGAGGTCGTCGAGGCGCTGCGTGCGGCGGGCGTGCACTGGCCGGAGCACGCCCCCGTGCGTGCCGCACCCGCCGGCGCGCTGGCCGGGCGGACCTTGGTGCTGACCGGCACGCTGCCCTCGCTGTCGCGCGACGAGGCCAAGGCGCTGATCGAGGCTGCGGGCGGCAAGGTCGCCGGCAGCGTGTCGAAGAAGACCGACTACGTCGTCGCCGGCGAGGACGCCGGCAGCAAGCTCGCCCGCGCCGAGGCGCTCGGCGTTCCCGTCCTCGACGAGGCCGCGCTGCGCGCCATGCTGGCCTGAGCCGATTTCGCCCCCATCTCGAACGGAGGGTCCAGGCGACCGCTCCCGATCAGGCCCTCCATCCTTCGAACTCCCGCGAGCCCCCATGAAACCCATCACCAAAGCCGTCTTCCCCGTCGCCGGCCTCGGCAGCCGCTTCCTCCCGGCGACCAAGGCGAGTCCCAAGGAAATGCTTCCGGTCGTGGACAAGCCGCTGATCCAGTACGCGGTGGAGGAGGCCGCCGCGGCGGGCATCACCGACATGGTCTTCATCACCGGGCGCAGCAAGCGCGCCATCGAGGACCATTTCGACAAGGCCTACGAGCTCGAGACCGAGCTCGCGCTGCGCAACAAGCAGGCGCTGCTCGAGACCGTGCAGTCGGCGACGCCGCCCGGCATCAACTGCATCTACATCCGCCAGACCGAGGCCCTCGGGCTCGGGCACGCGGTGCTCTGCGCTGCGCCGGTGATCGGCGACGAGCCCTTCGCCGTGCTGCTTGCCGACGATCTCATCGACGCCACCGTCCCGGCGATGAAGCAGCTGGTCGACGTGGCGATGCGCGAGAATGCCTCGACCATCGCCGTGATGGAGGTGCCGATGGCCGAGACCGCGAGCTACGGCATCGTCGAGGCCACCAGCGAGCCCTCCGACCCGCGCTTGGGGCGCATCACGCGCATGGTCGAGAAGCCCAAGCCGGGCACGACCACCTCCAACCGCGCGGTGATCGGCCGCTACGTGTTCACGCCGCGGCTTTTCGACAAGCTGCGCGGCGTGCGCGCGGGTGCGGGCGGCGAGATCCAGCTCACCGACGGCATCAGCGAGCTCCTCGCCGAGGAGCGCGTGGTGTCCTACGCCTTCGACGGGCGCCGCTACGACTGCGGCAGCAAGCTCGGCTACCTCGAGGCCACCGTCGAGCTCGGCGCCAAGCACGCCGAGGTGGGCGAGGGCTTCCGGCGCTTCCTGGCGGCGCGCGGCCGATGACCCTCAACGAGCTGCGCTACGTCGTGGCGCTGGCGCACGAGCGGAGCTTCGGGCGCGCGGCGGCGCGCTGCTTCGTCAGCCAGCCGGCGCTGTCGGTGGCGATCCAGAAGCTCGAGGAGGAGCTCGGCGCGCCGCTGTTCGAGCGCGGCAAGTCGGAGGTGACGACGACGCTGGTGGGCGAACGCGTCGTCGAGCAGGCACAGCGCGTGCTGGAGGGCGTGGCGCGCATCCGCGATATCGCCAAGGCGGGCCAGGACCCGCTGGCGGGCGTGCTCAAGGTGGGTGTCATCTACACCATCGCGCCCTACCTCCTGCCGGACCTCGTGCCCGCGCTGCACGCACGGGCACCGCAGATGCCGCTGGAGATCGAGGAGAACCTGACCGAGAACCTCGAGTCGGGGCTCAAGTCCGGTCGCATCGACGTCGCCATCGTCGCGCTGCCCTTCGACTCGCCCGGCATCCTCACCGAGGTCCTTTACGAGGAGCCTTTCGAGGTCGTGGTGCCGAAGGGCCACGCCTGGTCGGGGCGCAGCACCGTCGAGGCGGGGGAGCTCGCGCAGGCGCACACCATCCTGATGAACGTCGGCCACTGCTTCCGCGACCAGGTGCTGGGCGCGTGCCCCGAGCTCAACCACTCCGAGACGCAGATCGCGCGCACCAACTCGCTGGAGACGGTGCGCAACATGGTGGCCTCGGGGCTCGGCGTGTCGGTGTTGCCGCGCGACGCGCTGGTGCCGAAGTACCGCAGCGACCTCGTGGTCGCGGTGCCGTTCTCGGCACCGGTGCCGACGCGGCGCGTGGCGATCGCCTACCGCAAGTCGTTCCCGCGCCCGGCCGCGGTCGCGGCGCTGCGCGACGCGGTGGTCGCGTCGCGTCGCCGGGAGGGAAACGATGGATAAAAAAAAGGGATCACGTTTGCACGCAATCCCTTGGTTCGATGTGGTGGGCGATACTGGGTTTGAACCAGTGACCCCTGCCGTGTGAAGGCAGTGCTCTACCGCTGAGCTAACCGCCCCGCGAACCCAGACAGGAGCTTGGATTTAACCACAGCGGACCCCTGCGCGGCAATGTCCGTCGGGTTCCGGCGACGTGGGAAAGACATGCACCGCGATGGTGCGCTTGCGTGCACCAAGATGAAGCAATTTGCCCGGCCGAGGCCGACCCGTGGACGCTTAAGCACGCCAAATCAAAGGGTTGTACAATGACCCGGGTCGTGCTATCGCTAGCATAGAACGCTTTCCATGCCGCCTTCCATCCCCTACGACGAAATGCGCGACCCCGGCTCGGGGGTCCGGCCGCACTACCGGCCCTTCGCCGCGTGGCTGGCGCGGACGCCGGTGGAAAGGATCGCCCAGAAGCGTGACGAGGCCGAGCGCGCGTTCCACCGCGTCGGCATCACCTTCGCCGTGTACGGGAAGGACGAGGGCACCGAGCGCCTCATCCCCTTCGACCTCGTCCCGCGCATCATCCCGGGCCACGAGTGGACCATGCTCGAGCGCGGGCTGCTGCAGCGCGTCGCCGCGCTCAACGCCTTCCTCGCCGATATCTACGGCGCGCAGCGCATCCTCGATGCCGGCGTGATCCCGCGCGAGCGCGTGCTGGGCAACGCCCAGTACCGGCGCGAGATGGCGGGCTTCGCGGTGCCGGGCGGAATCTACGCGCACATCGCCGGCATCGACCTCGTTCGCGCCGGCGACGGGCTCTGGTACGTGCTCGAGGACAACCTGCGCGTGCCCTCCGGCGTGTCGTACATGCTGGAGAACCGCAAGATGATGATGCGGCTCTTCGCCGAGCTCTTCGCCACCCAGTCGATCCGGCCCGTCCAGCATTACCCCGACCTGCTGCTCGAGAACCTGCGCGCCGTGGCGCCCGCGGGCGAGGAGGCGCCGACGGTGGCGGTGCTGACGCCGGGGCCCTGGAACTCGGCGTACTTCGAGCACAGCTTCCTCGCCCAGCAGATGGGCGTCGAGCTCGTCGAGGGGCAGGACCTCTTCGTCCGCGACGGCAAGCTCTACATGCGCACCACGCGCGGGCCGCAGCGCGTGCACGTGCTGTACCGGCGCCTCGACGACGACTTCATCGACCCGACCGCGTTCCGGCCCGACTCGCGGCTCGGCGTGCCCGGGCTGTTCGACGCCTATCGCAGCGGCAAGGTCACGCTCGCCAACGCCATCGGCACGGGGGTCGCCGACGACAAGTCGATCTACCCCTGGGTGCCGGACATGGTGCGTTACTACCTCGGCGAGGAGCCGATCCTCGCCAACGTGCCGACCTTCCAGCTCTCGCGCCCCGAGGAGCGCGACCACGTGCTGGCCCACCTCGCCGAGCTGGTGGTGAAGGAGGTGCACGGCGCCGGCGGCTACGGCATGCTGGTCGGGCCCATGTCCACCGCCGCCGAGCGCGAGGAGTTCCGCGCGCGCATCCTCGCGCGTCCCGAGACCTACATCGCCCAGCCCACGCTGGCGCTGTCCACCTGCCCGACGCTGGTCGAATCGGGCATCGCGCCGCGCCACATCGACCTCCGGCCCTACGTGCTCTCGGGCAAGTCCTCGCACGTGGTGCCGGGCGGGCTCACGCGCGTCGCGCTGCGCGAGGGCTCCCTGGTGGTGAATTCCTCGCAGGGCGGTGGCACCAAGGACACCTGGGTCGTCGACGACTGAACCGGCGCCGGCTCCCATTCCCCCATGCTCTCGCGCACCGCCAACGAGCTCTACTGGATGGCCCGCCACATCGAGCGCGCCGAGAACACCGCGCGGCTGCTCGACGTGACCTGGCGCACCTCGCTCCTGCCCTACGAGGTCACCGAGGTCGACGCCGACTGGGCCGATCCCTGGGCCGTGCCGCTGGTGACCACGGGCACGGCCACCGCCTACTACGCGGTCAACAGCTCGGTCACCGCCGAGGGCGTCCTGCAGTTCCTGATCCTCGACCCCTACAACCCCTCGTCGATCTACTCCTGCCTGCGCGCCGCGCGCGAGTCGGCACGGACGGTGCGCGGGGCGATCACCTCGGAGATGTACGAGGACCTGAATGCCGCGTGGATCGAGATGCGCGACCGCGAGGGCGGCGCCGCCGCGCTCGAGTCGGCCAGCGTGCAGGCGCTGTGCGAATGGGTCAAGGCGCGCTCGCACGGCTTCCGCGGCGTGACCTTCGGCACCATGCTGCGCGGCGAGGAATACGACTTCATCCGGCTCGGCACCCACATCGAGCGCGCCGACAACACGGCGCGCATCCTCGACACCAAGTACCACCTGCTGCTGCCTTCCGCCGCCGACGTGGGCGGGGCGGTCGACTACTACCAGTGGTCGTCGCTGCTGCAGTCACTGTCGGGGCTCGAAGCGTACCGCCGCATCTACAGCGACGTCATCTCGCCGCGGCGCGTGGCCGAGATGCTGGTGCTGCACGAGGACATGCCTCGATCGCTGCACGCCTGCATGCAGATGCTGCGCGACACGCTGTCGAACCTCTGCGAGCCGCGCAACGACGAGCTGATGCGGATGGCGGGCGAGCTGCACGCGCGGCTGCACTACGGCCGCGTCGAGGACATCATGCGTTTCGGGCTGCACGAGTACCTGATGGACTTCCTCGCGCGCATCTCGCGGCTGGGCGAGGAGATCAGCCGCCGCTTCCTGGTACCGGCCTAGGGCGGCGCCCCGCGTTCCGCTAGAATCAGGGGCCGTGAAACACGCTCCAACGAAGCGACGCCGATGACCTACTGCGTGGCGATGGCGCTCGACGCCGGCATGATCTTCGCCTCCGATTCCCGCACCAACGCCGGTGTCGACCACGTCGCGCGGTTCTCCAAGATGCGCGTTTTCGCGCGCCCCGGCGACCGCGCCATCGTGATGCTGTCGTCGGGCAACCTGTCGCTCACGCAAAGCGCGGTCAACGCGCTCGAGCGCCGCAACCGCGACGACTCGGTGCAAAGCGTGATGAACGCCGGCTCGATGTACGACGTCGCGCTGATGCTGGGCGAGGCGCTGCGCGAGGTGAGGGTGCGCGACGCGGGCTACCTCGAGCAGAACAACATCGACGCCACCGCCAATTTCCTGGTCGGCGGCCAGGTCGCGGGCGAGGCGCCGCGCCTGTTCCATGTCTACGGCGAAGGCAACTTCATCGAGGCCACCAGCGAAACCTGCTATTTCCAGATCGGCGAGAGCAAGTACGGCAAGCCGGTGATCGACCGCGTGGTCAACCGCACGACCTCGCTGTCCGACGCGACCAAGGCGACGCTGGTGTCGTTCGACTCGACCATGCGCTCCAACATCTCGGTCGGCCTGCCCATCGACCTCGTCGTGTACGAGGTCGACTCGCTGGACGTCTCGCTGCGCCGCCGCCTCGACGAGGACGACCCGTATTACCAGATGATCCACACGCAATGGGGCGAGGGCCTGCGACGGGTCTTCGCCGAGCTCCCCGACCCGGACTGGCTGTGACGGGCGCCGGCCCTGCCGCGGGGGGAGACATGATCCGCTTCCGGCTGCGCCACCGCACGGCGTACCTGTTCGACCGCGCCGTGCAGCTCTCGCCCCACGAGTTGAGGCTCCGCCCCGCGCCGCACACGCGCGCGCCGATCGAGCGTTACGCGTTCTCGGTGAGCGCACCCCTCGATCCCGCGCCGACGCTGCACTGGCAGCAGGACCCGTACAACAACTGGGTGGCACGGCTCACTTTTCCCCGGCCGACGCCCGAGCTCGCCTTCGAGGTGGAGCTCGACGCAGGCTACGTCGACGTCAATCCCTTCGACTTTTTCGTCGACCCTTCCGCGTCCACCTGGCCCTTCGCCTACGCGCCGCTGGTGGCGCGCGCACTGGGGCCCTACCTCGGCCACCCCCAGCAGAACGGCGCGCGCCTCGGCCGCTGGGTCGGCGAGTTCCGCCAGACCGTGAAGCCGGACGAGCCGACCATCGCCATGCTGGTGCGGCTCAACCGCCGGCTCCGCGAGGACGTCGACTACCGCGTGCGCGACGAGGAGGGCGTGCAGGCGGCGGAGGACACGCTGGCGGCGGGATCGGGCTCCTGCCGGGACTCGGCGTGGCTGCTCGCGGCGATCCTGCGCGCCATGGGCATCGCCGCGCGCTTCGTGTCAGGCTACCTGGTGGAGATCGCCACGGCGCCCGGCATGCGCGACGAGGGCAGCCTGCACGCCTGGGTCGAGGCCTACCTGCCAGGCGCGGGCTGGGTCGGGCTCGACCCGACCTCGGGCCTCCTCGCCGCGGGAGGACACATCCCGCTGGCCTGCGCGGTCGACCCCGAGATGGCGGCGCCGCTCACCGGCACGCGCGAGGCGAGCGGCGCGCGCTTCGAGGCGTCGATCGCGCTCGAGCGGCTGCGGTAGACTCGCCGGCTCCCCTTTCGATTCCGCATCGCGCCACCGTGAGCGTCCGCACGCGCTTCGCCCCGAGCCCCACGGGCTTCCTGCACCTCGGCAACATCCGTTCCGCGCTGTTCCCCTGGGCCTTCGCACGCCACAACGGCGGGACCTTCATCCTGCGCATCGAGGACACCGACCTCGAGCGCTCCTCGGCCGAGGCGGTGGCCGCGATCGTCGACGCGATGGCCTGGCTCGGCCTCGCCTACGACGAAGGCCCGTACTACCAGATGCAGCGCATGCCGCGCTACCGCGAGGTCATCGCCTCGATGCTCGAGCGCGGCCTCGCCTACCACTGCTACATGACGTCGGCGGAGCTCGACAAGCTCCGCGAGATGCAGATGGCGGCCGGCATGAAGCCGCGCTACGACGGGCGCTGGCGCCCCGAGAACGCGGCGGGGCGCGCGCCGCCGCCGGGTGTCGCGCCGGTGGTGCGCTTCCGCAATCCCGACGACGGCCTCGTCGAGTGGCAGGACGCCGTCAAGGGGCCGATCGCCATCGCCAACGGCGAGCTCGACGACCTGGTGATCGCGCGTGCCGACGGCACGCCCACCTACAACTTCTGCGTGGTGGTCGACGACCTCGACATGCGCATCACCCACGTCATCCGCGGCGACGACCACGTCAACAACACGCCGAGGCAGATCAACATGATGCGCGCGCTCGGCGCCACGCCGCCGGTGTTCGCGCACCTGCCGACGGTGCTCACGCCGGAGGGCGACAAGCTCTCCAAGCGCCACGGCGCGCGCGGCGTCCTGCAGTACCGCGACGACGGCTACCTGCCCGAGGCGGTGGTGAACTACCTCGCGCGGCTCGGCTGGTCGCATGGCGACGCCGAGGTGTTCGGCATCGACGAGTTCGTGCAATGGTTCGACCTCGAGGGCCTGTCGGGTTCGCCGGGCCGCTTCGACCCCGCCAAGCTCGAGTGGATCAACCACGAGCACATCAAGCGGCTGCCCCTCGACGACCTTGCGGCGCGACTCGCGCCCTTCGTCGCCGCGCACGGCCTCGACACCGCGCGGGGGCCCGCGATCGCGGACGTGGCTGCGCTGCTGCGCGACCGCGCGCCCACGCTCGTGGCGATGGCGGGGCAGGCCGGGTATTTCTGGCGGGCGCCGGCCACCACGGCCGAGATGGCCGCGCAGGTCTCGCCGCGCAACCGCGCCGCGCTCGAGGCCGTGGCGCAGCGGCTGCCCCTGGCAGGCGGCACGCGCGAGGCTTGCGCGGCGCTCCTCAAGGCGGTGGCGGCCGAGCAGGGGCTCAAGGCGGGCGAGGTGATGATGCCGGTGCGCTGGCTCGTCACCGGCACGGGCCACACGCCGGCGATCGACGCCGTGCTCGCGCTGCTGGGCCCCGCCGAGGCGGCCGGGCGGCTGGCACGCGGGCTCGCCGGCGCGCTGTCTGGGTCGGCTTCCCCGGTATCCGCAGCCTCCGCCGCGCCTCCCGGCAAAGGTTCGCCTGCATGACGCGCTGGGTGCGCTTTCGCCACGAAGGACGGGTCGGCTTTGGCGTCCAGGAAGGGGAGGCGGTCGCCGTGCACCAGGGCGAGCTTTTCGCCGGTCCCCGCGCCACCGGCGAGACCGTGGCATTGCGCGACGTCGAGCTCCTGATGCCCTGCGTGCCGGGCAAGATGATCGGCCTTTGGCGCAACTACCGGGCGCTCAATCGCAAGAACGACGTGCCCGATCCGGTCGATCCCCTGTATTTCATCAAGGCCGGCACCTCCTTCCTCGACCCGGGCGGGACCATCCGCAAGCCCGCGGGCTTCGACGGTACGGTGATCTTCGAGGGCGAGCTCGGCGTGGTGGTCGGGCGGCGCGCGAGCGCGGTCGACGTCGACACCGCGCGCGGCTCGATCTTCGGCTACACCTGCGTCAACGACGTCACCGGCACCGAGCCGCTGCAGGACAGCGTGTTCCCGCACTGGACGCGCGCCAAGGGCTTCGACGGCTTCGGGCCCTTCGGGCCCTGCATCCAGACGGAGCTCGACTGGGCGGCGGCGACGCTGCGCACCACCCTCGACGGCGTCGAGCGCCAGAACTACCCACTCGCCGACATGGTGATGTCGCCCGAGACGCTGGTGAGCCGCATCTCCTTCGACATGACCCTGATGCCCGGCGACGTCATCGCCGTCGGCACCTCGCTCGGCGCCGGGCGGTTGAAGCCGGGCTGCACGGTGTCGGTGGAGATCGACGGCATCGGCGCGCTGGTCAACCGCTACGCCTCCTAGCCTCGTCATTCCCGCGCAAGCGGGAATGACGACTACCCGAGGTACACCGAGTGCTCGGTGGTGTGGAACTGCATCGCCGAGGGTCCGACCGAGTACGCGCCCACGCCCGAGTGCCGGATGCCTCCGAAGGGCATGTGGTTGTCGGGGATGGTGCCGTGGTTGACGTGCAGCATGCCGTTGGCGCTCTCGTCGACGAAGCGGCGGATCACCGCAGCGTCCTGCGAGAACAGCGACGAGGTGAGGCCGTACTCGACGCCGTTGAGGAGCGCGAAGGCCTCGTCGAGCGTGTCGTAGGCGAGCACCGAGATCACCGGACCGAAGATCTCCTCGCGCGCCGCCGGGTTCGCGGCGGTGACGCCGGTGAGCACCGTCGGCGCGAAGAAGTACCCGCCCTCGCAGCCATCGACGGCGACGCGGCTCCCGCCGCAGGCGAGCGACGCGCCGGCGCGCAGGCCTTCCTGCACCCGCCGCTCGACGCCCTCGAGCTGTCGGGCGTTGGTGAGCGGGCCCATGGTCACGCCGGTGGCGAAGCCGTCGCCGAGCACGTAGGCGCGGGCGCGCACCACCAGGCCCTCGACCACCGCGTCGTGCAGCGCGCGGCGCACGATCACCCGGCTGATGGCCGTGCAGCGCTGGCCGGCGCACATGCAGGCGGCGAGCATCACCTGGTCGAGGCAGGCCGCGAGGTCGGGTGCGTCGTGGATCACCGCCGCGTTCTTGCCGCCCAGCTCCAGCGAGATCTCCGCGAGGTTTTGCGCGGCGAGCGCATAGATGCGCTTGCCGGTGGCGACGGAGCCGGTGAAGGTGACGCCCGCGACGCGCGCATCGCCGGCCAGCGCGGTGCCGAGCGCGGCATCGCCGTTGACGACCTGGACCACGCCGTCGGGCAGGATGCCGGACGCGGCCCCGGCGGCGATGCAAGCCGCGGCGGGTGCGAATTCCGAAGGCTTCAGCACGATCGCGTTGCCGAACACCACGGCGGGCGCGAGCTTGCGCATGGGCGTGAGGATCGGGAAGTTCCAGGGCGTGATCGCCGCGATGACGCCGCGCGGGCGGCGCATCACCAGGTTGCGGATGCCCGGTCGCGCCGATGGCCGGACGTCGCCGTCGAGCGTGGCGGCGACAGCCGCCATCGCGCGCCCCTCGGCGATCGACTTGTGGGCCTCGTTGCGCGCTTCCGCGAGGGGCTTGCCCTGCTCGCGGGTGATTGCGGCAGCGATGTCCTCGACCCGCGCGGCGACGGCGTCGAGCCAGCGGTTGAGGCGCTGCGCACGCTCGACCGGCGTGACCCGCGCCCACGCGGCCTGCGCCGACACGGCGCCCCGCAGCAAGCCATCGAGCACTTGCGGCGAGGGCATGCCGTAGGTGCCCGCGCACTCGGCGGGGCGTGCGGGGTTGTGCGTCGCGAAGCCGCCATCCGCGGCGCCTTGCCAATCGCCCGCGACGAGGGCGCCGAATCGGTAGGTCATGTCCGTCCCCGGGGCGAAGCCTCGCCCAGCACGATGCGGGCGCCGTATTCGCCGATCATCAGCGCGGCCGCGTTGGTATTGGCCGAAGTGACCTGCGGCATGACCGAGGCGTCGATCACGCGCAACCCCTCGACGCCGTTGACGCGCAGCTCGGGGGTCACCACGGCGCCGGCGTCGGCGCCCATGCGGCAGGTGCCCACGCAGTGGAACACGGTGCCGCCGTTCTCGCGCGCGAAGTCGAGCAGCGCCCGGTCGCTGTCGGCCTTCGGGCCCGGCAGCACTTCGGCCTCGACGAGGTCGCGAAAGGGTTTCTGCGCATGGATTTCGCGCACCCAGCGCAGGCCGCCGATCACCGCGCGGCGGTCGAGCTCGGTGGACAGGTACCGGCTTTCGATGCGCGGCGCCGCGCGAGGATCGGCGCTGGCGATGCTCACGCGCCCACGCGATTCGGGACGGCACTGGAACACCGAGCTCGTGAACCCCGGGTAGCGGTGCAGCGGGGTGCCGGGCTTGTCGACCGACAGCGGCATCACGTTGAACTGCACGTCCGGGCGCCCGCCGACGGCGTCGGGCGTGCAGGCAGCACCGCCCACCTGTCCCGCGCCCACGGTCAGCGGCCCGCGGCCGCCGAGCAGCCAGTCGAAGCCCATCTGCGCGAGCCTCAAGGGGTTGCGCACGTCGTTGTTGAGCGAGCGCCGCAAGCGCATGCGCACGATGGCGCGGCACTGGTAATGGTCCTGCAGGTTCTCGCCCACACCCGCACTGTCGGCGACCACGTCGATGCCGTGCCGGCGCAGCAGGTCGGCCGGCCCCACGCCGGAGAGCTGCAGGAGCTGGGGCGTCTGCAGCGCCCCGGCGGCGAGGATGACCTCGCGGTCGGCCCGCGCGACCTGCGTGCCGTCGCGGTCCTGCCACTCGACGCCGCGCGCGCGGCGGCCTTCGAAGCGCACGCGCGACACCAGCGCCCCCGTGCGCACCACGAGGTTGGGTCGCGCCTGCACCGGCCGCAGGAAGGCGCGCGAGGCGCTCTCGCGCCAGCCGCCGTGGATGGTGAGGTTGTAGGGCCCGACCCCCATCGAACCCGCGCCGTTGAAGTCGGTGTTGCGCGGCAGGCCCGCGGCGACGCCCGCATCGACCCAGGATTCGCACCAGGGGTGGTCGTTGCGCAACCGCGACACGTGCAGCTCACCGGATGCGCCGCGCCAGGCGTCCGCGCCGCCTTCGAACGACTCGAGGCGCTTGAAGTGGGGCAGCACGTCCGCGTACGACCAGCCGGTGGCGCCGAGCCGCGCCCAGTCGTCGAAGTCCTCGTGCTGGCCGCGGATGAAGATGAGCCCGTTGATCGACGACGAGCCGCCGATCACGCGGCCGCGCGGCCAGGGGATGTTGCGGCCCGCCGTGCCTTCGCAAGGTTCCGTGTCGAACACCCGCGAATAGCGGGGGTCGTAGATGGTGCGGAAGTAGCCGACGGGCAGGCGCAGCCAGAACCCGTCGTCCATGCCGCCCGCCTCGAGCAGCAGCACGCGCACCGACGGGTCCGCCGACAGCCGGTTGGCCAGGATGCACCCCGCCGATCCGGCACCGACGATGACGTAGTCGAAGGCCTCGCCCGCCCGCGCTTCCGGCATGGAGCGTCAGCCCTTGATGGTCTCGAGGTAAAGCGAGGCATCGAAGTACTTGGACGCCGGTACCGCGTTCTCGATCTTGCCGAAGCGGACGAAGAAATCGCTGACCTGCTGCAGCCACCGGGTCACCGTGCCGTCGGCGTACTTGGGCCGCCATTCCACCGAGGTGAACATCTTCTGCGCGGCGAACTGGCTCTTGAGCTCCTCGATCGAGACGTTCGGGTAGTGCGCCTTCTGCAGCGCGCCAAGCGCGGCGTCGGGGTTCTGGATCATGTAGTCGTTGGCCTCGGCCCAGCCGCGGATCACGTTGGCGCAGACCGCGCGGTTCTTCGCGTACCAGGCGTTGCCGGCGGCCCAGCCGTCGACGATCGCGGCCTCGGGGAAGAACTTCGATGCGTCGACCAGCATGTGCGCCGTGGGCAGCTTGGCCTTGACCTGCACGTTGAAGGGCACCCACAGCGCCACCGCGGGAACGGCGCCCGAGATGAAGGCCGTCACCGCGTCGGGCATGCGCTGGTTGACGATCTCGACGTCGCCGGCGTTGCCGAGCCCGTTGGCGGCCAGCGCCTTGTCGAGGAACACGTGCGCGGTGGTACCCGTGGTCGTGGCGATCTTCTTGCCCTTCAGGTCGGCGAAGGACTTGATGTCGTCACGCACCCAGAGCTGCGCCGTGGCGAACTCGATGTCGTTGCACAGGAACATGATCCCCTGGCCGCGCGCCGGGAAGTTGGAGATCACGGCGCCCGTCGACAGCATGTCGATGCTGCCGCCGATCATCGCCTGGAAGAGCTCGAGCCCGGTGTTGAACTGCGTCAGCTCGAACTCGACGCCGTGCTTGGCGAACGAGCCGCGGTCGATGCCGGTCCAGATCTGGCCATCCACCGCCAGCGTGTGCAGGTAGCCCAGCTTGATCTTCGTTTTCGCCTGCGCGAACACCGGCGCGGCGAGCGAGGTCGCGGCTGCCGCGCCGAGCGCGGCTCCGGTCTTGAGTACGGTACGGCGGGTGACGGTCATCGGTTTTCTCCTCCTGGCGGGGACAGCTTGGATTGCCGCGCCTGCGCGGCGTACTCGAGCATGACCAGCTCGCGGACGTGCGAGCGCAGCTCGTTGAACTGCGGTGATTCGTGCAGCGATTCGTGGCGGGGATAGGGGAAGGGCACCTCGATGATCTCGCGCACCCGGGTCGGGCGCGCGCTCATCACCACGATGCGCGACGAGAGGTAGATCGCCTCCTCGACGGAGTGGGTGATCAGCATCACCGTCTTGCCTTCCGCCTGCAGCACCTCGAGCAGCAGGTCCTGCATGGCGCTGCGGGTCTGCGCGTCGAGCGCGCCGAAGGGCTCGTCCATCAGCAGGAACTGCGGCCGCACCGCATAGGCGCGCGCCAGCGCAAGGCGCTGCCGCATCCCCCCCGACAGCGTCTTCGGCCAGGCATCGGCGAAGTCGGCGAGCCCCATCAGGCCCATGTAGCGCTCGACGATGCCCGCGCGCTCGGCGGCGGGGACGCGGCTGGCGGCGAGCCGCAGGCCGAAGCTGATGTTGTCGCGCACGCTCAGCCAGGGGAACACGCCGTATTCCTGGAACATGACGCCGCGGTCGGGGCCGGGGCCGCGGATCGGCTGGCCGTCGAGCAGGACCGTGCCGGCGGTTGGCTGCACGAAGCCCGCGACGATGTTCATCATGGTCGTCTTGCCGCAGCCCGAGGGCCCGATGATCGACACGAACTCGCCATCGCGGATGTCGTAGGTCACGTCGTCGACGATGCGCATCGCGCCGCGCGGCGAGGGAAACTCGACGCTGACGTGGTCGAAGGCGATGCGGATGGGCTCCCCCCGTTGCGGGCTTCGCCCGCCTCCCCCCTCGGGGGGGCGAGCGCCTTGGAGCGGTCCTGCGGCGCTCATCGGGGCTCCCCCCGCAGCGGGCTGCGCCCGCTTCCCCCCAGAGGGGGGCGAGCGCCTTGGAGCGGTCCTGCGGCGCTCACGCGATGCGCTCCTGCCAGGCGACGAAGCGGCGCGACAGCACGCGCAGCGCGATGTCCATGCACAGCGCGATCACGCCGATGCACACGATTCCCACGTAGATGATGTCGAGCTGGAAGAACGCCGAGGCGTTCTGGATCAGCGCGCCGAGCCCGCGCTGGGCGGCGATCAGCTCGGAGGCGACCAGCGTCGCCCAGGCGACGCCCAGCGCGACGCGCAGCGCCGTCAGCATGTGCGGCACGGTCAGCGGCATGATCACGCGCCGGAAGATCTCGCCGTCGGTCGCGCCGAGCGTGCGGGCGACGCGCACGTAGATCGGGCTGATCTGCGCGATGCCCTCGTACATGACGATCACGCCGGCGAAGAACGAGGCGTAGAAGAGGATGATGATCTTGGCGGGCTCGCCGATGCCGAAGTACACGATCACCAGCGGGATCAGCGCGATCGGCGGCAGGGCGCGGAAGAAGTTGAGCAGGGGGTCGACGAAGCTGCGGATGTTGCGGTACCAGCCGAGCACGAAGCCCACCGGCACGGCGGCGACGATGCCGAGCGCGACGCCGGCGAACACGCGGCTGGTGGAGATCGCGATGTCCTGGGCCAGCGTGCCGGTGGTGAGGAGTTGCCAGAAGCGTGAGGCGACCTGCGGCGGCGTCGGCACGAGCCCCGCGTTGACCACCCCCGACACCGAGACGCCCCACCACACGAGCACCACGACGATCCAGGGCGCGGCGACGAGGGCGAGGCCGGCGGGGCTCCAGGTGCGTGAAGGCATGACAAAAGGTACTATAGATGGAACCTTATGCACAAGCCCGTCGATACCGCAGTCAAGGAGGACGGCGCGCCCTTCGGCGACAGCCCGGTGCCGCGCTATGCGCAGCTCGCCGCGCTGTTCCGCCGGCGCATCGAGCGCGGCCAGTGGTCGCCGGGCTCGCAGCTTCCCACGCTCGAGGACCTGATGGCCGAGTTCGGCGTGGCGCGCGTCACGGTGCGCCAGGCGATGAACGCGCTGGCGCGCGAGGGCCTTGTCTCGGCGCAGCGCGGCCGCGGCACTTTCGTCACCGCGAGGCCCGCGGCGCGCGGCGGCCTGCGGCTCGCCACCACGCTCGGCGCCATCGCCGACATGTACCGCGACGATGCGCCGAGGCTCACGCTGCTCGAGGAGACCTCGGCCACGCCGCGGCTCCTGCCCGGCGACGGCAGGCCCGCCGAGCGCTACCGCCACCTGCGGCGCGTGCACACGCGCGAAGGCGTCGCCTACTGCGTGATCGCGATCTACCTCGACGAGCGCATCTTCCGCAAGGCGCCGCGGCGCTTCCGCAGCCACACGGTGATCCCCGTGCTGCTCGACCTGCCGGACGTGCGCATCGCGCGCGCCTGGCAGACGCTCGCCATCGGCATGGCCGACCTCGAGGTCGCGCGGCTGATCGACGTGCCGGTGAACACGCCCGTCGCCGAGGTCCGGCGTGTCTGCGTCGACGGCGAGGGCGTGGTCGCCTACCTGGGGGAGGTCACCTACCGCGGCGACTACATCCACCTCGAGATGGACCTTCTGCCATGATGAAGCGCCTTCCGGACACTCTTCCGGAGCTCCGCGCATGAACGCCGCCGACCCCGCCGTCGAGCTCCGCTCGCTCAGCGCCCACGTGTTCCGCGCGCCGCTCGAGACGCCGGTCGTGGCGTCGTTCGCCGCGATGCGCGATCGTCCCATGCTGCTGCTGCGCGCCGAGGACCGCGACGGCACGGTGGGCTGGGGCGAGGTCTGGTGCAACTTCCCGCAGGTCGGTGCCGAGCACCGCGCGCGGCTGGTGGAGAGCCTGCTCGCGCCGCTCCTCGTCGGCACGCGCTTCGACGACCCGCCGGCGGCCTTCGCGGCGATGACGGCGCGCACGCGGGTGATGGCGCTGCAGTCCCGCGAGGAAGGCCCGTTCGCACAGACCATCGGCGGCGTCGACATCGCCCTGTGGGACCTCGTCGCGCGTCGCGCGGGGCTGCCGCTGTGGAAGCTGCTCGGCGGGCGCTCGGCGACGATGGCCGTGTACGCCAGCGGCATCAATCCCGACCGCCCCGAGGCCGTCGCGCGCAAGGCGCTCGCGGACGGGCATCGTGCGTTCAAGCTCAAGGTGGGCTTCGGGCACGGGCGCGACCTCGCCAACCTGGCCGCCATGCGCGAGGCCATCGGCGATGCCGAGCTGATGGTCGACGCCAACCAGGCCTGGACGCTCGACCAGGCCCGCGCCGAGGCCGATGCGATGCGGGACTTCGACCTGCGCTGGCTCGAGGAACCCCTGCGCTGCGACCGTTCCTGGGACGAGTGGCGCAACCTCGCGGCGTCGGCGCCGATGCCCCTCGCCGGGGGCGAGAACGTCGCCGGCGACGAGGCCTTCGACGCCGCCATCGCCTCGCGCGCGGTCGCGGTGGTGCAGCCCGACGTCGCCAAGTGGGGCGGTGTCACCCGGACCATCGAGGTGGCGCGGCGCGCGCTCGCGGCGGGGCTCCGCTACTGCCCGCACTGGCTGGGTGGGGGCGTGGGGCTGCTCGCATCGGGGCACCTGCTCGCCGCCGCGGGCGGTGACGGCCTCCTCGAGGTCGACACCAACCCCAACCCGCTGCGCGAAGCGACATCGTCGACGCTGGGTACCGTGCGCGCGGGCCGCGCCACGCTGCCCGACGGGCCGGGCCTTGGAGCCGAGCCCGACCTCGCCGCGCTGGCGCGCTACGCCGTGCGCTGAACGCGCGGGCGGCCGCCGACACGCCGCGCTCCGACGCAGCCGACGCGCGCTCCGGGGCCGCGGCGCTCGCCCGCCGCGCGCGCGTCCCCGCGACGAACGCGGGCGATTCCGGTAGAATGGGAATTTCCAAGAGAGAACTTGGACCATGACGAAGTTCGTCTTCGTGACCGGCGGCGTCGTTTCCTCCCTCGGGAAAGGCATCGCCGCCGCGTCCCTGGCCGCGCTCCTCGCCTCGCGCGGCGTCCGCGTCACCAACCTCAAGCTCGATCCCTACATCAACGTCGATCCCGGGACGATGTCGCCGTTCCAGCACGGCGAGGTGTTCGTCACCGAGGACGGCGCCGAGACCGACCTCGACCTCGGCCACTACGAGCGCTTCACCGACGTGCGGATGGGCAAGCGCAACAACTTCACCACCGGCCAGATCTACGAGAGCGTCATCCGCAAGGAGCGGCGAGGCGACTACCTCGGCGGCACCGTGCAGGTGATCCCGCACATCACCGACGAGATCAAGAGCTGGATCGTGCAGGGTGCCGGCGATGCCGAGGTCGCGGTCGTCGAAGTCGGCGGCACGGTCGGCGACATCGAGTCGCTGCCCTTCCTCGAGGCGATCCGGCAGCTCGGCATCCAGGTCGGGCGCGACAACGTCTGCTACATCCACCTGACGCTGCTGCCCTTCATCCCCACCGCGGGCGAGATGAAGACCAAGCCGACGCAGCACTCGGTGAAGGAATTGCGCGAGATCGGCATCCAGCCCGACGTGGTGCTGTGCCGCGCCGACCGTCCCGTGCCCGAGGGCGACCGCCGCAAGATCGCGCTGTTCACCAACGTCGACTTCGAGGCGGTGATCCCCGCGCTCGACAAGGATTCGATCTACAAGATCCCCGCGGCGCTGCACCGCGAGGGGCTCGACGACATCGTGTGCCGGAAGCTGAAGCTCGACGCGCCGCCCGCGGACCTCGCCATGTGGGACCGGCTGACCGACGCGCTCGAGCATCCCGAGCGCCAGGTCGACATCGCCATGGTCGGCAAGTACGTCGACCTGACCGAGTCGTACAAGTCGCTGTCCGAGGCGCTCGTCCACGCGGGCATCCACACGCGCTCGAAGGTGAAGATCCACTACGTGGATTCGGAATCGATCGAGCGCGACGGCACCGGCGCGCTCGCCGACATGGACGCCGTCCTCGTGCCGGGCGGCTTCGGCAAGCGCGGGGTCGAGGGCAAGATCGCCGCCATCCGCTACGCGCGCGAGAACGACGTCCCCTACCTCGGCATCTGCCTCGGCATGCAGCTCGCGGTGATCGAGATGGCGCGCCACAAGGCGGGCCTCGAGGGCGCCAACAGCACCGAGTTCGACACCGCCACGCCGCACCCGGTGGTCGCGCTGATCACCGAGTGGCAGGACCACGACGGCTCGATCAAGACGCGCGACGCCAACTCCGACATGGGCGGCACCATGCGGCTCGGCGCGCAGCCCTGCGAGGTGGTGCCGGGTTCGCTGGCGCACCGCATCTACGGCAGCGACGTGGTCGCCGAGCGGCACCGCCACCGCTACGAGGTCAACAACCACTACCTGCCGCGCGTCGAGGCGGCCGGGCTCGCGGTCGGCGCACGCGCGCGCAGCGAGGCGGCGGGCGACCTCTGCGAGATGGTCGAGCTGCCCGGCCATCGCTGGTTCTTCGGCTGCCAGTTCCACCCCGAGTTCACGTCCAACCCGCGGCGTGGGCACCCGTTGTTCGTGAGCTTCGTGAAGGCTGCGCTGGACGCGCGTGCCGACCACAAGCGCGCCACGGCCAGCGCGGGCGAGCTGGTCGCGGCGATCTAGTGGCGCGGCACTCCCTGGCCAACGCGCGCCCCGCGGGCGCAGCGCCATGAACCTCTGCGGCTTCGAGGCGGGCCTCGACCGGCCGATGTTCCTCATCGCCGGGCCCTGCGTGGTCGAGTCGATGCAGCTCCAGCTCGACGTCGCGGGACGCCTCAAGGAGATCTGCGCGGCGCTCCGCATCCCCTTCATCTTCAAGTCGAGCTACGACAAGGCCAACCGCAGCTCGCACGCCAGCTTCCGCGGGCCCGGCATCGACGAGGGCCTCCACGTGCTCGCCGAGGTGCGCCGCCAGCTTGGCGTGCCGGTGCTCACCGACGTGCATGCCATCGACGAGATACCGGTGGCCGCCGCGGTGGTGGACGTGCTGCAGACGCCCGCATTCCTGTGCCGCCAGACCGACTTCATCCAGGCCGTCGCCGCTTCCGGCAAGCCGGTGAACATCAAGAAGGGCCAGTTCCTCGCGCCCGAGGACATGCTGCAGGTGGTCGGCAAGGCGCGCGCGGCGAGCGGGCGCGACAACGTGATGGTCTGCGAGCGCGGCGCGTCGTTCGGCTACCACAACCTCGTCTCCGACATGCGCGCACTGGCGATCATGCGCGCCACCGGCTGCCCCGTCGTGTTCGACGCCACGCACTCGGTGCAGCTGCCAGGCGGGCAGGGGAGCTCGTCGGGTGGCCAGCGCGAGTTCGTCCCCGTGCTCGCGCGCGCCGCCGTCGCGGCGGGCGTCGCGGGCGTGTTCATGGAAACGCATCCCGAGCCCGAGAAGGCGCTTTCCGACGGCCCCAATGCCTGGCCGCTGCCGCTGATGCGCGAGCTCCTCGAGACCCTGGTCGAGCTCGACGGCGCGGTGAAGCGCCGGCCCCTGCCCGAGGCAGCGTTGATGACGTGCTGAGACGTCTACCTGATTTCGAGTCAGGTACCCTGCGTACCACCATCTTCCTCGTACTCATTCCTTCCCCACTGAAATCACCATGAGCGCAATCGTCGACGTCGTCGCACGCGAAATCCTCGACTCCCGAGGCAATCCCACCATCGAGGCCGACGTGGTCCTCGAGTCCGGCGTCTCCGGGCGCGCGGCCGTGCCCTCGGGCGCTTCGACCGGCTCCAAGGAGGCGATCGAGCTGCGCGACGGCGACGCCAAGCGCTACCTCGGCAAGGGCGTGCGCCGCGCGGTCGACAACGTCAACACGGAGATCTGCGAGGCGATCCTCGGCCTCGACGCGACCGAGCAGGGCCTGATCGACAAGACGCTGATCACCCTCGACGGCACCGACAACAAGGGCCGGCTCGGCGCCAACGCGCTGCTCGCCGTCTCCTGCGCGGTGGCCAAGGCCGCGGCCGAGGAAACCTCGCTGCCGCTGTACCGCTACCTCGGGGGTGCGGGGCAGATGCAGCTCCCCGTGCCGCTGATGAACGTCATCAACGGCGGCGCGCACGCCTCCAACAAGCTCGACCTGCAGGAGTTCATGATCGTGCCGCTCGGGGCGCCCACCTTCGGCGAGGCGCTGCGCTACGGCGTCGAGGTGTTCCACACGCTGAAGAAGCTGCTCGCCGAGCGCAAGCTCCCCACCACGGTGGGCGACGAGGGCGGCTTCGCGCCCGACCTGCCGAGCCACGAGGCTGCGCTGCAGCTCCTGGTCGAGGCGATCGACAAGGCGGGCTACACGCCCGGCACCGACATCGCGCTGGCGCTCGACTGCGCGGCCAGCGAGTTCTACGTCGACGGCGCGTACCGCCTCGAGGGCGAGGGACGCGTGCTGACGCCGGCCGAGATGATCGACGTGCTCGCCACCTGGTGCAGCAAGTACCCGATCGTCAGCATCGAGGACGGCATGGCCGAGAACGACTGGGACGGCTGGAAGAAGCTCACCGAGCGCCTCGGCAAGGACGTGCAGCTCGTCGGCGACGACATCTTCGTCACCAACACGCGCATCCTCAAGGAGGGCATCGCCAAGGGCGTCGCAAACTCCATCCTGGTGAAGATCAACCAGATCGGCACGCTCAGCGAGACGTTCGCCGCCATCGACATGGCCAACCGCGCGCGCTATACCGCGGTGATCTCGCATCGCTCGGGCGAGACCGAGGACAGCATGATCGCCGACATCGCCGTGGGCAGGAACGCGGGCCAGATCAAGACCGGCTCGCTGTCGCGCTCGGATCGCACCGCCAAGTACAACCAGCTCCTGCGCATCGAGGAGGACCTGGGCGACGCGGCGAGCTATCCCGGCCGCGACGCCTTCTTCAACATCGCCTGAGCGCGGCGCGCGGCGACGCGACGGACCCATCGTGCGCTGGCTGGCCGCCGTCCTGCTGCTGCTGATCGTCGCGCTGCAGGTGCCGCTGTGGTTCGGCAAGGGCGGCTGGCTGGCGGTGCGCGAGCTCGACCGCCAGCTCGCGGCGCAAAAGGAGTCCAACGCCAGGCTCAAGGCGCGCAACGACACGGTGGACGCCGACGTGCGCGACCTCAAGACCGGCTCGGAAGCCATCGAGGAGCGCGCGCGCTCGGAGCTCGGCATGATCCGCAACGACGAGATCATGTTCCAGCTTCAGGGCAGCGCGCCGATGGTCAACCCGCCCAAGGCGCCCGCCGCGGCCGCGAAGCGCAGTCCCTAGCTGCGCGCGAGCGGCGGCATGCCCAAGGTCAGTTCGGCGAGCAACCCGCGGCTGCGCGACGCGCTGGCCCTCCTCGCGTCCTCGCGAGAGCGCGCGAAGCAGGGCCTCACCGTGCTCGAGGGTGCGCACATCGTCGAGGTGTACCGCTCGCGCGTCGGCGAGCCCGACACGCTGATCGTCACCGAGGAGGCAGGGGCGCGCGCCGAGGTGCGCGCGCTGCTCGCGGCGGCGCCGCCCTCGCGCACGCTGGTGGTTCCCGCGCGCCTCGTCGCGGGCCAGGGCTCGGTCCCGGCGGACGTGGGCGTGATCGCCGTCGCGCGCGTGCCCCCGGCGCCGGCGCCGGCGTTCCCTTCGTTCAGCCTGCTGGTCGAGGACCTGCAGGACCCCGGCAACGTCGGCAGCATCCTGCGCAGCGCGGCCGCGGCGGGCGTGGACCAGGTGCTGCTGTCGAAGGGCTCGGCGTCGGCGTGGTCGCCCAAGGCGCTGCGGGCGGGCCAGGGCGCGCAGTTCGGGGTGGCGCTGGTCGAGGACGTCGACCTCGTCGCGTGGTGCGGCGCGATGCGCGCGGCCAAGGGCCGCCTGGCGGCGCTGGTGGTGCGCGACGGCCTTTCGATCCACGAGGCGCGACTCGGGGGGAAACTGGCGCTCGCCATCGGCAACGAAGGGGCGGGCCTGTCGCAGGCCTTGCGCGCCGCGGCCGACCTCGCGCTCACCATCCCCATGGCCGCGCGCAACGAATCGCTCAACGCCGCCGCGGCGGCCGCGGTGGCACTGTTCGAGGCACGGCGGCAGCGCGGCTGAAACCTCAGGGCCACCACTGCGCGCCGGCGCGCGTGCAGGCCTGCGAGCCCGCCCGCACGGCTTCGCCGACGGCCTGGTCGATGCGCATGCCGCGCGCCAGGGCCGCGGCCAGCGTGCCTGCGAACGCGTCGCCCGCGCCGACGGTGTCGATCGCCTCGACGCGCGGCGCGGGCACGTGGCCGCGCAGCCCGTCGCAGCCGTACCCGGCGCCTTCGGCGCCGCGGGTGACCACGAAGCCCGGACGCGCCGCCTTCCCTTCGTCGAGCAGTGCCTCGACGCCGCGATCGCCGCGCAGCCGTGCCAGCACCGCGGCCTCGTGCTCGTTGACGATGAAGAGGTCGACGCAGTCCATCAGCGCGGGCTCGAAGCCTTCGATGGGCGAGGCGTTCACCAGCATCGTCGCGCCGCCCGCGCGCGCGCGCCGCGCGAGGCCGAGCACTTCGGGCGACTCGACCTCGAGGTCGCAGAGCACCACCGTGCCCGGCGCGAGCATCGCGTCCTCGATCGTGCGCGACGCGGCGTGGCGATTGGCGCCGCCGGCGACCGAGATGGTGTTGTTCCCCTGCGGATCGACCTGGATCAGCGCGACGCCGGTCGCGCCGCCGAGGACGCCGGCGCCGACGCGAGCCACGCGCGAGACGTCGACGCCCGAGGCCACCAGGTTGACCATCGCCTGCGCGGCGAACGCATCGTCGCCCACGGCACCCGCCATCGCCACCCGCGCGCCTGCCCGTCGCGCCGCCAGCGCCTGGTTGCAGCCCTTGCCGCCGGGGACCACCGAGAAGCCGTCCGCCATCACCGTCTCGCCCGGCGAAGGGATGCGCGACACGGCGACCACCCAGTCGACGTTGATCGAGCCGAACACCACGACCTGGGCGTCGGGTGCCCGCGAGGACGGCGCGGCGGGCATCGCGCGGTCAGCCGCCCTTGACGCCGCCGTGGGTGAGGCCCGCGACGATTTCCTTCTGGATGAAGGCGGTGAGGATCAGCACCGGCAGCGTCACGATGATCGCCGCGGCGGCCAGCGGCCCCCAGGCGAGCTGCTCGAAGGTGAGCACGTTGTAGACCGCCGCGGGCAGGGTGCGCGTCGCGCGGCTGCCGAGCACCGCGCCGAACACGAAGTTGTTCCAGGAGAAGATGAACGCCAGGATGGTCGCGACCACGATGCCTGGACGCGCCAGCGGCATGGCGACGTGCACGAAGGTCTTCCACACGCTGCCGCCGTCGATCAGCGCGGCCTCCTCGAGCTCGCGCGGCAGCGTCTCGAAATACCCTGCCATGATATAGACGACGATGGGCACGGTGATCACGAGGTGGGTGATGACCAGCGCGGTGAGGGTGTTGCCGAGGCCCAGGAAGCGGAACATCATGTACAGCGGGATGAGGAAGGACAGCGCCGGCGTCATCCGCGCGATCAGGATCAGCACCAGCGTGCGCTGCGCGGCGAGCCGCGCGATGGCGTAGCCCGCGGGGACGCCCACGGCCAGCGCGATCAGCGTCGACGATCCCGAGACGATGATGCTGTTGACGAAATAGCGCCCCATCGCGCTCTCGGCGAACACCTGGGCGTAGTTGGCCAGCGTCGGGGCGTGCGGGATGAACACCGGCGGATAGGCGAGGTTCTCGAGCTCGGTCTTGAGCGACAGCGAGAGCATCCACAGGAACACCAGGATCGCCGGCGAGACGATCACCATCACGGCGAAGGCGAAGCCGAGCTTGCGCAGCACGCGCTTGATCGGCCTGCGCGCGGCCGGCGATGGAAGGGCCGCGTTGGCGGTGCTCATGTCGCCCACTTGACCCGCTGGCGCACGTGCAGCAGCCACAGCGCCAGCGCGATGATGATGACGAAGAACACCACGACCATCGCCGAGGCCTTGCCCACCTGGTAGAACGCGAAGGCCTGCAGGTAGAGGTAGAGGTTGATGGTCTCCGAGGCCGTGCCCGGGCCGCCCTGGCTGATGACGTAGATGGTGTCGAAGGCCTTGACGGCGTCGATGGTGCGGATCACCGCCGCCACCAGCAGGAAGGGCGCGACCAGCGGCAGCGTGATGTAGCGCAGGAGCTGCCACTCGGTCGCGCCGTCGAGCTTCGCCGACTCGTAGGGCTCGGTGGGGAGCGAGGCGAGCCCGCCCAGCACGATCAGCATCACCAGCGGGGTCCAGTGCCAGACCTCGACCATCACCAGGCTCGGGATCACGGTGTTGGGCGAGTACACCCATTGCGAGGGCGGCAGGCCGAACACCGAAAGCAGGTAGTTGAGCACGCCCTGCTGGGGGTGGAACATCATGGTCCACACCAGCGCGACGGCCACGGGCGTCGCCATCATCGGCATGGTGAAGATCGCCCGCAGCAGGCCGCGGCCCTTGAACTCGCGGTGGAACACGATCGCCGCGAAGGTGCCGAACACCAGCGGCACGACCACCGCCAGCACGGTGAAGTAGAAGGTGTGGACGATCGACTCGAGGAAGCGCCGGTCGACCGCCAGGTTGGCGTAGTTGCCGAGGCCGACGAACTGCGCGGCCTCGCCGATCTTCCAGTCGAAGGCGCTCATGTACAGCGTGAACGCCCAGGGAAACACGATGACCGCCACGATCACCACGACCGCCGGCACGGTCAGCAGGCGATAGGCGCGCCGGCGCCGGCGCAGGAAGCCTGCGCCGGGCGCGGCGCCGAGGGCGGCGGCCACCGGGGTCCTTCGCGCGGAGGGCCGCTACCGGGTCAGGCCTTCTCGCTCTTGTCGAGCACCGGCTGGAACTCGACGGTGGCCTTCTTCAACTCGGCCGCGGCGTCGGCACCGTTGATCATGTTGACCAGCGCGATGCCGAACACGTCGCGGAATTCCGTCACCGGCGAGATCACCGGCAGCCCGGGCTTGGCGATGGCCGCGGAGGCGAGCATGCACTCGACCCACTCCTTCGGCGACTTGAAGTCGGCCGACTGCTGGGCCGCGGCATAGGCGGACTTGCGCACCGGCGCGCCGGCGGCGGCCTGCAGCATGCGCGTCTGGTTGGCCTTGTTGCAGGCCCACTGCAGGTAGAACCAGGCGGGGCCCTTGCGCTTGCTCGCCGCGGCGAGGCCGATGCCGTCGGCGAACAGCGCCGAGACCTGTGCCTTGGGGCCGTGCGGCATCACGCCGTAGCCGACCTTGCCGACGATCCTCGACTTGGTCGGGTCCTCGAGCGGCTGGGCGAAGCCGATGCCGTCCAGCCACATCGCCGCCTTTCCTTGCAGGAACAGCGTCTGCGCCTCGTTCCAGTTGAAGCCCGCGACACCGGCGGGGCCGTACTTGGCGAGCAGCGTCTGGTACATCTTCGCGCCGTCGATGGCTGCCTGGTTGTCGGTGAGGAGCTTGCCGTTGGCGTCGATGAAGCCGCCGCCATAGCCCAGCAGGAAGCTGGACCACACCGGCACGTTGGCGTTCTTGAGCCCGCGCGCGACGAAGCCGCAGACGCCGTTCGCCGGGTCGTTGAGCTTGGCGGCGGCGGCGACCATCTCGTCGAAGGTCTTGGGGTAGGCCACGCCCTTGGCGGCGAACAGCTCCTTGTTCCAGTACACGACCCAGGGGTCGAGGTTGAACGGCAGGCTCATCACCCGGCCGTCGGGCTCGACCGCGAAGGACAGGCCGCCCTGCGCGAAGTCGTCGAAGTTGAGGTCGGGCGCGGCCATCGACTTGTCGTTGATGAACGGACGCACGTCGGTCAGCCAGTTGTTCTTGGCGAACTGGCGCTTCGACACGTGGTAGGAGAAGTTGATGACGTCGAAGGTGGGATTGCCCGAGTTGAACTCGATCACCGCCTTCTGGCGCTGCTGCTGCTCGGGGACCATCTCCGAGCCGACCTCGATGCCGGTGAGCTCCTCGAACTCCTTCTGGTACTTGGTGAGGAGGTCGCCGCGCGGGCTCTTGGTCAGCAGCACCTCGATCTTCTGGCCCTTGTAGCGCTTCCAGTCGAAGGCCTGCTGCGCGAAGGCGCTGGAAATGCCGGCGCCGGGGATGGCGCCGAGCGCGGCGGCGCCGGCGCTCCCCTGGACGATGCGGCGACGCAGGCGGTCGGGGGTCCTGGAATGGTCGGACATGCTTCCTCCTCGTGGTGGTCGTGGTCGTGCGCTGTCGGCACGTTGCTTGAGCGGCGATGGTACCGCCGCCGGCGTTAGGGTCAATCGGTTGCGGCGTTCCGGATCGTCCTGGGGCGGCGAAGGCCGCGCTCAGGCCGCGAGGTCCGCGGCGTCGAGCTCGGCGAAAAGCGCCTGGCGCGCGTCGGGCGGCAGCTCGAGCCAGGGCGCGCGCACCGCGCGCCAGCCCTCGTCGCCGAGCTGGCGGGCGCGCATGGCCTTGAAGGCGGGCAGGAAGGGGTGGCGCATCAGGATCTCGATGAAGCGCGTGATCCGTGCCTCGTCTTCGGGCGTCACGCCCGGCTGCAGCAACGCGCGCACCACGCCTGGCAGCACGTTGGCGACGCCGCAGATCGTGCCGGCGCCGCCCGCGCGCATCAGCCTCGGCAGGTGCGGCTCGTGGCCGACCACGATGTCGAGCTGCGGCACCGCGGCGAGCAGCGCCTCGGTGTTGCTCCAGTCGCCGAAGCTGTCCTTGACGCCGGCGATGGTCTGGGGGAACGCCGCGGCGAGGTGGGCGACCACGGCGGGGCGGATGGCGACGCCGCTGAACTGAGGGATGTGATAGAGGTACAGGCGCAGCCGCGCGTCGCCCACCGTGTCGACCAGCCGCGCGAAGAAGCTGAAGACGGCGTCGTCGCTGACGTTCTTGTAGAAGAACGGCGGCACCACCAGGCAGCGCGCCACGCCCTGCGCCAGCGCGTCACGCGTGAGCTCGACGGCGTCGACCACCGAGGCGGCGCCGGTGCCCGCCGCGATGCGGTCGGGCGCGACGCCTGCGCGCAGCAGCGCGGCCAGCGCGTCGCGGCGCTCGGCCACCGTCAGCGACGGCCCTTCGCCGGTGGTGCCGAAGGGCGCGACGCCGTCGACGCCGCGCGACAGCAGGTCCTGCGCATGGCGGGTGAAGCGCGCGAGGTCGACGCCGCCCTGCGCGTCGAAGGGCGTGAGCGTCGCGCACCACAGGCCGCGCAGGCGGGGGAGTCGGGGGTTCGTGTCGTTCATGGTTTCCGGTTGGCAATGCCCAGCGCGCGGTCGCGCGCATGGTCGATGTGGGCCTCGATCGCGGCGACGGCGCGCCGCGGGTCGCGGGTCTTGAGCGCGCCGACCAGCGCGAGGTGCTCGTGCATGGCGGGCGCGAGTGCGTCGGCGTCGAGCATCACGCGGTCGAGGCGGATCAGGCGGATGCGCAGGCTGTTGGCACGGTAGATCGCCGACACGATCTCGTTGCCCAGCGCATCGACCATGGCGTCGTGCAGTCCCCAGTCGATGGCTTGCGCGTCCTTGAGGAGCGCGGCGTCGACGCCGCCCTCGGCGCGGCGCAATACCTCGCGATGCGAGGCCTCGAGGGCGTCGAGCACGGCGTCGGGCGCGGACTGCGCGAACTGCGCGGCGGCGTCCTTCTCGATCATCAGGCGCAGCTGGAAGGCGTTGCGGATGAGCTTCACGTCGACGCTCGCCACCTGCAGGCCGCGCTGGGGCACCGTGCGCAGCAGGCCCTCGGCCTCGAGGCGCGGGATGACCTCACGGATGGCGCCGAGCGGCAGGCCCGTGGCGTCGGCGAGCTCGCGTTGCGACACGAACTGCCCCGGGCGAATGCGCGAGGCGACGATCTCCTGCTCGAAGCGGTCGTAGGCCACCCAGCGCAGGCGGGGGCTCGGCGAGGGCGCGCGCGCAGCGGCCGGTGCGGCCGTCCGCGCGGTGGCGGGCGCCACGCGGCCGCGCGGCGCGGCTTGCCTCAGGCTGCGGCGAGCGATTACCATGGCGGCAGTTTACGCGCTGACATGTCAGTAGGCAATCAGATGGCGCTCTCCGCTGCGCTCCACCGCAGGCTTTGTGCGTTCCCGCTGGGGCTGGGCGGGGCTCCGCTCGGCAACCTGTTCCATGCGCTCGACGACGCGGCCGCCCGGGCGACGCTGGCGCGAGCCTGGCAGGACGGCGTGCGCTACTTCGATACCGCGCCGTTCTACGGCTTCGGCCTGTCCGAGCGGCGCGTGGGCGATGCGCTGCGCGCGCTCGGGCCTCGCGGGGACGACGAGGCGCCCGAAGCGGTCTCCGCGAAACCGTCATCCCCGCCAAAGCGGGGACCCGACGGTAACGCGTGGCCGTCGGGGAACGCCGAGGCCGCGACACCCGTGGTCTCGACCAAGGTCGGCCGCATCCTCGTGCCCGATGGCGCGGCGCCGCGCGTGCAGCACGGCTACGTCGACACGCTGCCCTTCGTGCAGCGCTACGATTACAGCGCCGACGGCCTGCGGCGCTCGCTCGACGACAGCCTGCAGCGCATGGGGCGCGCCGCGGTCGACCTGGTGTTCGTGCACGACATCGAGCGCGCGGTGCACGGCGCCGACTACGAGGCGCGGCTCGCGGAGGTGCTCGACAGCGGCTTGCCCGCGCTCGCCGCGCTCAAGGCGCAAGGACGCATCGGCGGCTACGGCCTCGGCGTCAACGACGTCGCGGCCTGCCTCGCGGTGCTCGACCACGCCGACCTGGACGTCATCCTGATCGCCGGGCGGTACACGCTCGCCGATCGCAGCGCCGCGGCCGAGCTCCTGCCGCGCTGCGAGGCGCGCGGCGTGACGCTCATCGCCGCGGGGCCCTTCAACTCGGGCATCCTCGCCACCGGCAGCGCGCCGCGCGACGGAAGCGTGCCCATGTTCGACTACCGTCCGGCCACGCCCGAGGTCCTGCGGCGGGTGCAGGCGATCGAGTCGCTGTGCGCCGCGCACGGCGTGCCGCTGCGCGCCGCGGCGCTGCAGTTCCCCCTTCGGCATCGCGCCGTGGGCTGCGTGCTCGCCGGCGCGCGCAGCCCCGACGAGGTGGCCGACGCGGTGGCGATGGCCCGCCATCCCGTGCCGCCGGCGTTCTGGGACGCGCTGGCGGCGCTCGACGCAGGCACATGAGCGCCGCGGGACCGCTCCAAGGCGCTCGGCCCCCCGTGGGGGGAAGCGGGCGCGGCCCGGTTCCTGGGGCGACATCATGAGCGTCATCATGAGCGTCGTCGACGCGCATCACCACGTGTGGCGCATCGCCCGCGGCGACTACGGCTGGCTCACGCCCGCGCTCGCGCCGATCCACCGCGACTTCGACGTCGACGACCATCGCCGCGCCGCGCCCTTCGTCGACGAGGTCGTGCTGGTGCAGGCCGCGCCCACCGTCGCCGAGACACGTTTCCTGCTCGACGCCGCACGGGCGAGCGAGGGGCGCGTCGGCGCCGTGGTGGGCTGGGCCGACCTCGACGCCGACGGCGCACCCCGCGAGATCGAAGCGCTGGCGCGCGAGCCGCTGCTCAGGAGCCTGCGCCCGATGCTGCAGGACCTTCCCGATCCTGCGTGGATCCTGCGCCCGCGCGTCGACGAGGCGCTGCGCGCCCTCGCGCCGCTGGGGCTCGCCTTCGACGCGCTGGTGACGCCGCGCGAGCTCCCGGCGCTCATCGCCATGGCGGCGCGGCACACGGAGCTCGCGATCGTGGTCGACCACGGCGCCAAGCCCGCGATCGCCGGCGGCGGGTGGGAGCCATGGGCCGCGCAGATGGCCGAGCTCGCGCGGATGCCGCACGTGCATTGCAAGCTGTCGGGTCTCGTCACCGAGGCGGGGACCGCGTGGTCGGTGTCGACGCTCGCACCCTATGTCGAGCACCTCGCCGCCCGCTTCGGCGCCTCGCGGCTCATCTGGGGCAGCGACTGGCCGGTGGTCGAGCTCGGGGGCGGCATGGCGCGCTGGTGGGAGGCGACGCAGGCGTTGCTCGCGCCGCTCGATGCGGCGTCGCGCGCCGCCATCCTCGGCGGCAACGCGCGCCGCTTCTACCGCCTGGCAGCGGGCCCGGACGCGGTATAGCCGGGAGCGAGCCCGCGGCGGCCTGGACCGCGCAGCGGTCCCGCAGGGCTACTGCGTCACGCCGCTGAAGCGCCCCTGGTCGACACAGGTGTCGCTGGTGCCGGCGACGGTCTTCCAGCGTCCCTCGATGCCGCCGTTGGAGGTGCGGCGCAGGTCGTAGACGTGCAGCGAGGTGAACGTCTGCTGGGTGTTGCCGTAGGTCGCAACAGGGATGTCGAAGGCCTTGCCGATCTGCGTCGCCGCGCCGTACATGGTGTACAGCGTCCCGTAGGGCGAGGTGACGTCGCGGAACTCGATGTACACGGTCCCCGGCGACCCGGTCTGGGTGACGATCACCTGCGAAGGCACGTAGTCGGTGCTGGCATTGCCGCTCTGGTTGCAGTCCTTCGACAGGTCCTGCACGAAGGCGCCGAGGTAGTTGCCGGAAAGCGGGATGGCGTCGAGCGAAAGGCGCTGCACCGGCGTGGTCACGTTGATGCCGTTGACGCTGAAGGTGAGCGTGCCGTGGTTGGTGTCGCTGAACACGAGGTCCATCGCCCCCGCGACCGTGGCGGTGAACAGCGACGGGTTGTAGGGCGTATGGCCGAAGTAGTCGCCGGTGACCGTGTACAGCGCCCCCTGGAAATGAGTGTCGGTCAGGCGGTACACCGTGCCGCCGAACCACAGCGGCTTGCCGTCGCCGCCGTAGTGGAAGATCTCCGTGTAGATGGCGTTGTTGCCCTGCGTCAGCGCCACCCCCCATCCGTTCTGGTCGGGGTTCGACCAGTGGTCGGTGTAGTCGACCGCCTCGGCGGCAGCGAGCGGCACCGCCAGCGGCGAGACGAGCAGGGCGCCGAGCGCCAGGGCGCGGGCGAGGTGCGCAACGTGCGCGAAGCCGCGCGCGGCGCGGTTGCTGCGGTGGGCGTGGTTCATGGCGATTCCATCCAATGGGGGAGACGGTCAGTAGACGTGGCGCTCGAGCTTGGCCCGATGCAGTATGGTGGTCGCAATTTCCTCGATCGACTTGGACGTCGTGTCAAGCATCGGGATGCGGTGGTGCTGCATCAGGTTCTCGGCCTCGCGCACCTCGCTGCGGCAGGTGTCGAGCGCGGCGTAGCGGCTGCCGGGGCGCCGCTCCTCGCGGATCTCGCGCAGCCGCTCGGGCTGGATGGTCAGGCCGAACAGCCGCTCCTTGAACGGCAGCACCGACTTCGGCAGGCGGCGGTCGGCGAAGTCGTCGGGCGTCAGCGGGAAGTTGGCGGCGCGCACCCCGAACTGCAGCGCGAGGTACAGCGAGGTCGGCGTCTTGCCGCAGCGCGACACGCCCATCAGGATGACCTGCGCCTGGTCGAGCTCGCGCGTCGTCGCGCCGTCGTCGTGCGACTGCGTGAAGTTGATCGCCTCCATGCGCATGAAGTAGTCGTGGAGGTTGGCGAGGCCGTGCGAGCGCCCGGCGGCGTGCACGCTGGGGACGCCGAACTCCTGCTCCAGCGGCGTGAGGAACATCTTGAACAGGTCGAGGGTCAGCGCCTGCACGTCGCGGTGGATCGACGCGCTCATGGCGTCGTCGACGATGGAGCTGAAGACGATGGGCCGCCGGTTCTCCTGCGCGGCGACGGCATTGATCTCCTGCACGGCCTCGGCGATGCGCTCCGGCGTGTCCACGAAGGGCATGGTCACGCGGCGGAAGCGGATCTTGTCGAACTGCGAGAGGAGGCTGTTGCCGAGCACCTCGGCGGTGATGCCCGTGCGATCGGACAGGAAGAACACCGTGCGGTGGTCGTCCTCCCCCGTCACCATGCGCCCCCGGACCGTGCGAGGCCCCGCACCGGCTCGAAGAAGCTCACCACGCGCTCCACACCGGCTCGAGCCCCTCGGGCAGCGGCATCACGCAGCCCACGTCGACGAAGCTCTCGTCGGGGGCGTGGAAGTCGGAACCCGCCGAGGCCTTGAGGCCCGCGGCGCGCGTCAGCGCCGCGAACTCGCCGATCTGCTCGCGGGTGTGCGCCGAGGTGACGACCTCGATCGCGGCGCCGCCCAGCTCGCGGAACCCGGCGATGAGCGCGCGCATGTCGCGCTTGCCGAAGCGGTAGCGCCCGGGGTGCGCGAGCACCGCGTCGCCGCCGGCCGCGCGGATCCAGCCGATGGCCTCGCCGAGCTCGGGCCAGGCGTGCGGCACGAAGCCCGGCTTGCCGCGCACCAGGTAGTGCTTGAAGCAGCTCTGGGTGTCGCGCGCCGCGCCTTTCTCGACCAGGGCGCGGGCGAAGTGCGCGCGCGAAATGAGCTCGTCGTTGCCGGCGAGCTCGCGTGCGCGCTCGTAGGTGCCGGGGATGCCGGCTTCCGCCAGCGATTCGCTGATGCGCCGCGCCCGCGCGTCGCGCCCGCGGCGGATGCCGGCCAGCGCCTCGCGGAACTGAGTGTCCTCCGTGTCGATGCGCAGCCCGACCACGTGCAGCGTCTCGTCCTGGTAGCTGACCGACACCTCGACGCCGGCCACGAACTCTATGCCCAACGCCGCGGCCGCCTCGCGGGCCTCGGCATTCCCGCCGATTTCGTCGTGGTCGGTGAGGGCGAGGACATCGAGCCCGTTGCCATGGGCGCGCGCCACCACCTCGGCGGGGGGCAATACTCCGTCCGACCAGGTCGAATGGCAGTGCAGGTCGTAGCGGCGCACGTGCGGCGGCTCCCGGGCAAGTTTGCATGAATTTTAGCAAGCCGCCGCCCCGAAGCTCTTGAGGCAACGTTCGTTTTCACGGGAAATCCAACATCAGGCGTGGCAAATCCCGCATTCCGCCCGATGGTCCTTGCATCGCGGCGGGGAAAGGTCAAAAATATGCCATTGGGATAGCTACCGGTATCGTCGTCAAACCGCCTGCGCCGTGAAACTCCTCGAACGCGTACTCAACCCCCGCGAGATCCGCCGCCGCCTGGGACTCAACCAAGAGCAGTTCTGGACGCAGATCGGCGTGACGCAAAGCGGCGGCTCGCGCTACGAGAGCGGGCGCGAGATGCCCAAGCCGGTGCGCGAGCTCCTGCGCCTCGTGCACGTGGAGCAGGTGGACCTGTCGCAGGTGAAGCGCTCGGACTTCGAGATCATCGCCTACCTGCGCGAGTCGCATCCCGACCTGTACCGCAGCCTGCGGCGCGCCGTGCGCAACCGCCACCGCCCGCCGGCCGAAGCCTCCACGCACACCCTGGCCGGCCTCGACGGCGACGACGCGGAGTTCGAACCCCAGCCCCAGCCCCAGCCCGAACGCAACGCGGGGGATTGACCGTCACGGTCGATCGCGGGATGGCGGCAGCAGCGTCGCGCGCGACGAGCTTGCGCCCGCGTGTCCTGCCCCCGCCGTTTTTGTGCGCTGCAAGAGAAGCTCCCCGCGACAGGTAAAATGCCCCGAACCGCGCGGGGCCCGGCCACGCGCATCCGACATGGGCTTCGGGGGATACGGGATGGTCGACGCAGCAAGGGTGGTGCCGCTCGAGGCGTTGCGCATGACCGACGTGGCAAGCGTCGGCGGCAAGAACGCCTCGCTGGGCGAGATGATCGGCACGCTCTCGCAGGCGGGCATCCGCGTCCCCGGCGGCTTCGCCACCACCGCCGATGCCTTTCGCGAGTTCATCGCCCACGAGGGGCTCGCCGGGCGCATCGCCGCGCGGCTCGCCACGCTGGATATCGAGGATGTCGCCGGGCTGGCGCGCGCCGGCAAGGAAATCCGCGGCTGGCTGGTTGCCGCGCCGCTGCCGCCGGCGCTGCGCGCTGCCATCGCCGAGGCGTACGAAGCGCTGGCGAAGGACACGCCGGCGGCCAGCTTCGCGGTGCGCTCTTCGGCCACGGCCGAGGACCTGCCCGATGCCTCGTTTGCCGGGCAACAGGAAACATTCTTGAATATCAATGGCTTGGAGAATATTCTTCGGGCTATTAAAGAGGTATTCGCCTCGCTGTACAACGACCGCGCCATCGCCTATCGCGTGCACCAGGGCTATGCGCACGCCGAGGTGGCGCTCTCCGCCGGCGTGCAGCGCATGGTGCGCAGCGACCTGGGGTCGGCGGGCGTGATGTTCACGCTGGACACCGAATCGGGCTTCGACGGCGTGGTGTTCATCACCTCGTCCTACGGTCTCGGCGAGACCGTGGTGCAGGGCATCGTCAACCCCGACGAGTTCTACGTGTGGAAGCGCAACCTCGCCGAGGGCCGGCCGGCGATCCTGCGGCGCGCGGTGGGCGGCAAGGCCGTCAAGATGGTGTTCGGCGACGCGCAGGCGGCGGGCAAGTCCACCCGCACCGTCGACGTGCCCCCCGACGAGCGGCTGCGCTTTTCGCTGACCGATGCCGAGGTCGAGGAGCTCGCGCGCTTCGCCGTCGCGATCGAGAAGCACTATGGCCGCGCCATGGACATCGAATGGGGAAGAGACGGCCAGGACGGCAAGCTCTACATCCTGCAAGCACGTCCCGAGACCGTGCGCTCGCGCGAGGCCGAGAACACGCTGCGCCGCTACCGCATGAAGGCGCAGGCGCCGGTGCTGGCGAGCGGCCGCGCCATCGGCCAGAAGATCGGGCAGGGCAGCGTGCGGCTCATCCGCTCGGCCGCGGAGATGGACCGCGTGCAGGCGGGCGACGTGCTGGTCACCGAGATGACCGATCCCGACTGGGAGCCGGTGATGAAGCGCGCGGGCGCCATCGTGACCAACCGCGGCGGGCGCACCTGCCACGCGGCGATCATCGCGCGCGAGCTCGGCATACCCGCGGTGGTGGGCTGCGGCGACGCGACGCAGGTGCTGCTCGAAGGCGATGCGGTCACCGTGTCCTGCGCCGAGGGCGACACCGGCAACGTCTACCAGGGGCTCGTGCCCTTCGACATCGACGACATCGCGCTCGACCGCATGCCGCCTTCGCCCACCAAGATCATGATGAACGTGGGCAACCCCGAGCTCGCCTTCGCCTTCCAGCGCCTGCCCAACGAAGGCGTGGGCCTCGCGCGGCTCGAGTTCATCATCAACAAGAACGTCGGCGTGCACCCCAAGGCGCTGATTGATTTCGACAGGCAGGCCGCGGACCTGAAGCGCGAGATCGCGCCGCGCATCGCCGCGTACGCGAATCCCACCGAGTATTACGTGGCCAAGATCACCGAAGGGGTCGCCACCATCGCCGCGGCGTTCTGGCCCAAGAAGGTGATCGTGCGGCTCTCGGACTTCAAGTCCAACGAGTACTCGAACCTGATCGGGGGCTCGGCGCACGAGCCGCACGAGGAAAACCCGATGCTGGGCTTCCGCGGCGCCTCGCGCTACCTGTCACCGGACTTCTACGACTGCTTCGCGCTCGAGTGCCAGGCCATGAAGCGCGTGCGCGACGACATGGGGCTCACCAACGTCGAGCTGATGGTGCCCTTCGTGCGCACGCTGACCGAGGCGCACGAGGTGATTGCGCTCCTCGCGCGCAACGGCCTGAAGCGCGGCGACAACGGGCTCCGGGTGATCATGATGTGCGAGCTGCCGTCCAACGCCGTGCTCGCCGAGCGATTCCTCGAGCACTTCGACGGGTTCTCCATCGGCAGCAACGACATGACCCAGCTCACGCTCGGCGTCGACCGCGACTCGGGCGGGCCCATCGCCGCCACCTTCGACGAGCGCGACGACGCGGTGAAGGCCATGCTCGCCATGGCCATCGCCGCCTGCAACAAGCACGGCCGTTATTGCGGCATCTGCGGGCAAGGGCCCTCGGACTATCCCGACCTCGCGCAGTGGCTGGTCGAGCAAAAGATCGAGAGCATGTCGCTCAACCCGGATACCGTCGTCGAGACCTGGTTGAAGCTGGCGAAGCAGCCGGCGTAGACCGCCCGCACGGCCATCGTCCATCCGGGCGATGGCACGGCCCGCAGGGGCACGCGATGCTTGCGGCATGCACCGACCCCCGCCGCTGCGCGTCGACCTCGCGCCTTCGCGCAGCCTTCGGGCGTTCGTCGTGCTGACGCACGGCGCGACGCTTGCGATCGTGCCGTTCCTTCCGCTTGGCCTGCTGGGGCAGGCCTCGCTGGCGCTGCTGGTGATCGCGCTGGGGCTCAAGGCCTGGCAGCGCGAGCTGCCCGCCGCGCTGGTCGTGCGCCTCGACGGCACGCTCGCCTTGCTGGGGCGCGACGGCAGCTCGACCGAGGCCACGCTGCGCAACGGCGGTTATTGCAGCCCGGCGCTGGTGTCCATCGTCTACCGGCCGCTGGGGATGCCGCGATGGCGGCCTTCGCGGGTCCTCGCCGTGTTGCCGGACATGGTGGCCGCCGACGAGCATCGGCGGCTGCGCGTGTGGCTCGGCTACTCGAGGAGCGACGACGACGCCGGCGAGCCCGCGAGCCAGGCCCGCGCGTCGAACAACGCGGCGCTGTCGGCCTTGGACTGTCGCGCGATCAGGTCGAGGTAAAGCGGCACGAGGCGCTCCGGCTCGGGGAGTGCGAGGCGATCCTCGGCGGGGTGCGACTGCCCGCGCAGGGGGCTGCGGATCGGGCCTGGCACCACGGCGTTGACGCGCAGGTTGGCGCGGTTTTCCCACTCGTCGGCGAGCTCGCGGCACAGCGCCGCCACGCCGGCCTTGGTGACCGCGTAGCCGCCCCAGTAGGCGCGCGGCTCGATGCCGCGATCGTCGAGGGTGAACACCACGCTCGCGTCGGGCGCCCGCGAGAGCAGCGGCATCAGCGCGCGGGTGAGGCCCATCGGTGCCGCGACATTGACGCGCAGCAGCGCGAGCCAGTTGTCGAAGGACTGGTGCTCGATGGGCCCCAGCGAGCCCAGCATCGCCGCGGTGTGCACGATGGCGTCGAGGCGCTTGAACTGCGCTTCCAGCGCGCTCGCCACGTTGGCGAAATCGGAAGCCTCGGCCTTGGCGAAGTCGAGCGGCAGGATCACCGGCTCGGCATGGCCCGCGCCGACGATCTCGTCGTACAGGGATTCGAGCTTGCGCACGATGCGGCCGTGCAGCACCACCGTCGCGCCGGCCGCCGCGCAGGCGCGGGCGAGGGGGGCGCCGAGGCCGCCGGTGGCGCCGGTGACGAAAATCACGCGCCCAGCGAGCTCGGGCGCGGCAGCCGTACGGGAGGTGGTGGGTGGAAGGGCAGCGCTCATGGCGTTGCGATCATAGCCGTACCGCCCATGTATTCAGCGGTTTGCAGCGCGTTCCCGCGTTCGCGTATAATCGCAAATTCGCCGTGGGGGTATAGCTCAGCTGGGAGAGCGCTTGCATGGCATGCAAGAGGTCAGCGGTTCGATCCCGCTTACCTCCACCAATCGCTTTACCGCGCGGGAAATCTCAGGCCCGCCACAGAAGTAGGTCGAGCAGCACGTAAGCTAGGTCCCCATCGTCTAGAGGCCTAGGACACTGCCCTTTCACGGCGGCGACAGGGGTTCGAATCCCCTTGGGGACGCCAACCAAATCGATTGGTTGGCTTCATCCTGGTACCGAAGAAATCCGGGGTGCCGAAAAATCCGTCGCGTTACATCTGCGTGACCGCATAGCCGTCGCTTGCAAGCATGCGCAAGAGATTGTCCGGCCCGACGGTATGCGCGGCTCCCACGACCACGAACACGGGTTTGCCTCCGAGGCCGAGCCTGGCCTCGAGCAGGCCGGCCCAGCGAGCGTTTCGCCTGGCGACGATCGCAGCGTATAGCTCGGGGCTGCCACGGAACTGAAGGGCCGGCGAGTCGACCTCCCCGGTTCGCCAGGCAAGCACCGCTGCGGCGCGTGCCTGCTCGCGTTCAGGCGCTGGCCGGGATGCCGAACGTGCCGAACTCATCAGCCATTCGACCTCCAGGGCCCGGGGAAGATCGCCAAACAGCTCGAGCTGTTCGGCAAGCCTTTCGACGGGTGTAACGGTGAGGTGCCGCGCCTTCGCCAGGCGCAGGAACTGGGCAATCTCCTGCTGCTGCGGGTCGCAACCGAGGGTCCTGTTCGTGACGTCGATCAGCGTGAGCGCAGCGTACCAGGGGCGCATTCGCTGCAACGCGTTGGCATCGACGGACAGGTTGTCCAGAGCGTCCGCAACCTTCCGGGCCTCGCCCTTATCGAGAACGCCGGCCAAATTTTTCGATGCAGGCAGGAGCGCGTATTGCCGCGCAAGCGCTTGGGCGGTCTGGGGATCGGACGCGTCATTTCCCTCCACGACCAACTCTCCAGACGCGTCGAATGCGCGGTACAGCGGTGCCGGCAGCGGCAGGTCGGAAGGCGTCAAGAGCCCGGTGTCACCGGCGACAAACATCACCCGCGTTGGAGAAGTCACCTTCCACAGCAACGTCCTGGAGCTCGCTTGCGCCTGGGCAGTGCCTGCCGACGATGCGCATAGCGCGAGCACGAGGATCGACCAACGGACGAGGGCAGCGAACATGCTTGAACTATATGCCATTGCACGCTCTGCAATGTGTCGCGGCGTTATCTCGGGCGACTGAGCGGCGCGGCTCGCTACCGACCCCGGTAGCCGATCGAGTGTTGCCACGCGCTAGTCCAAAGCTGCCGAGGCGAGAAGCCCATCGAGTTGCTCGAACGTCTCGTCGCTCCAACTGATGCTCTGGGAGGCGATGGCGTCGTCGAGGGCTTCCTTCGAGGGATAGCGTTCGCGAACGACGAGCTGCGTCTGTCCAGCTCGCTCCTCGAACGTGACCGTCGTGACCGGCCCGGTGCCTCCCGCTTCTTCGTTGGTCCAGACGAGGCGTGAAGGCGGCGTCACCTCGAGATACCGGCCGTGGAACGCCATCGGCTCCGGGGCGGAAGGGTGGCGGAACACGAGGCGGTAGCCGCCACCCACGCGAACGTCGAGTTCGCAGGAGAGCAGCTCCAGGCCCGACGACTTCGGGACCCACCAACGTTGGAACACCTCGGCTTCGGTCCACGCCCGGAACACGATGCCAGGCGGGGCGTCGATGGTGCGCGTGACGACGAGCTCCCGATCGGACGCACGCTCCACGGACATCCGATGCTTCACCTCTCCTGCCTGGTTGCTTCTTCCTGCGCTCATCGACGTTCCTTCCGCTTCAAGTCCTCGACAACCTCGTCCAATTGGTCGAACCGCGCGTGCCAGAGCTGGCGATAGCGCTCGATCCACAGCTCCTCTTCCTTCAGCCGGCGCGGCCCCAGCCGGCAGGTGCGCACGCGCCCGATCTTCTCGGTGGTGACGAGCCCGGCCCGCTCCAGCACGCCGATGTGCTTCTTCATGCCCGTGACGGTCATGTGGAACTTGTCGGCAAGGGCCGTAATCGAGGCGTCTGCGCTCCCGAGTTGTGCGAGGACGCCGCGCCGGGTGGCGTCCGAGAGGGCGGCGAAGGAAGCGTCGAGGCGGCCTTCCATATACTGAACCATGTGGTTCAGTATAGCAACCATTCGAGCGGTTTGCAAGAGCAGGGCGCGCGCGAGATCGAGCCACGCGCTGCAGCCTGTATTTCGCAATCCAACGACTTTGCGCTACGTTCTGCACTCCCCCGACTTCATGCCCGTCCCCGCCAATGTCCACCTCCCCGATCGCCACCCGCTTCTCCATGCAAGGCCTGCGCGCGCTGGTCACCGGCGGCAGCGTCAGCATCGGCCGGGCGATCGTGCTCGCCTTTGCCGATGCGGGGGCCGATGTGGCGATACACCATGCGCAGGCGGCGGACGACGCTTTCGGCAAGCACGATGCTGCCGAGGGGACGGCCAACGAGGTGCGCGACCGCGGTCGCAAGGCGGTGACCATCGAAGCCGACTTCGCGAAGCCCGGCGAAGGTCGCCGCACGGTGGAGGAGGCCGCGAAGTCGCTGGGTGGCGTGGACGTGCTGGTGGTCTGCGCGTCGATCCAGTACCGCACGCCCTTCCTCGAGGTGACGCCCGAGCAGGTACAGCGCCAGGTGCAGATCAACTTCAACGCGACCATCGAGCTCTTGCAGGCTGCGCTCCCACCGATGAAGGCACGCGGCTTCGGCCGGGTGGTGACCATCGGCAGCATCAACGAGACCACGCCGGAGGAGGCGCTGTCGGTGTATGCAGCGCTCAAGTCGGCGCAGCACAACCTCGCGAACAACCTGGCGCGGAGCTACGCGCCCTTCGGCGTCACGGTCAACAACCTCTCGCCGGGCCTCATCGCGACCGAGCGCAACCGCTGGCGACGCGACGATGCGGCGGCCTGGGCCGCGATCGAACGGAGCTCGAGCCCCATGGGGCGCGCCGGCACGCCGGACGAGATCGCCTCGGCGGCGCTGCTGTTGTGTTCCGCGGCGGGAAGCTTCATCACCGGCGCCGACCTGCAGGTCAACGGCGGCCGCCACCTGTACGACGGCAAGATCGGCGCATCGCCGGTAGCCTGATGCAGCGCAGCGGGCTCCCTTTCGGGCTGCCGGCCCGCGGTCAGTCGCCAGCCTTGGACGGCGCGACCGGCTGGGGCGATCCCGGCTGCATGCTTCCCGGCGTCCCGTCGCCCCCCGTCTTCTGCGGGGTCTCGGGCGTCGCGCCGGGCGTGGGCCTCGGGAAGTTCTCGCCGGAGTCCGTGGTGTTGCCCCCCGCCGTCGAACCGGAGGCGCTGCCCGATTCGTTGGCGCCGGTGGTCATCGAGGCCTTTGGCGTGTCGGACCCGGTGGGGGAGATCGTCGCCGCGCCGGATGGCGGGGCGCTCGTGGATGACGGAGCAGGGGGCTCGGACTGCTTGCACGCGACGCCGGCGACAAGAATCGCCATCGCGGCGGCGGTGCAGCTGAGGCGCCAGGTCGACATGGTGTTTCCCTCGCTGAATGTTTGGGCAGCATCGCAGGCGCCATGCCGCAGCGGCATCGGCTGCCGCCGCGTTCGGCTGTGGGACAGACGCCGAGGCGCGAAGCCGCGCACGGCCACGGTAACCGCCTCGATCAGAACAGCGCGCGCCCGCTGGCCAGCGTCACCACGCCCAGCGCCGCGAAGAACAGCGCGGCGATGCTGCGCACCACGCGCAGCGACACCTTCTTCGCGGCGACGTCGCCGAGCAGCACTGCGGGCACGTCGGCGATGAGCATGCCGAGCGTCGTGCCGAGCACCACCGGCACGATGACGTCGAAGCGCGCGGCGAGCGCGGCCGTGGCGATCTGCGTCTTGTCGCCCATCTCGGCGAGGAAGAATGCGATGGTGGTGGTGCCGTAGACGCCGAGCTTCGAATGGGGCTCCAACGCGCCGTCGTCGGCCTTGTCGGGGACCAGCACCCAGGCGGCCATGGCGATGAAGCCCAAGCCGATCACCCAGCGCATGACGTCGGGGCCGAGCGTCTTGGCGATCCACGCGCCGAGGAGCCCGGCGAGGGCGTGGTTCACCAGCGTGGCGGTGAGGATGCCGAGGATGATGGGCAGCGGGCGCTTGAAGCGCGCGGCGAGCAACAGCGCCAGCAATTGCGTCTTGTCGCCGATCTCGCCCAGGGCGACGATGCCGGTCGATACGAGGAAAGCTTCCAACGGGGGACACTCCGGGGCCAGCGTTCACCATGCGGGCACGTGTCCCAGGCCCGAGGCAGGACAGTGCCCGATGGTCTCGCCAAACCGAGGTCGCCCTTGCCATGGCCTCGCGGCCAAGCGTGTTGACGAAGGGCCCCTGCAGGCGCAGGGCGGCTACTCCCCAAAGAGTGCGCGCATTCTACCAGACGCCGGGAGCCGTCATTCCCGCGCAGGCGGGCATCCATGCATCCCCGCTTGCGCGGGGATGACGGGCCTGCGCCTCGCCGCGGGCCTGCGCCTCCCTCAGGGCTCGCTGCGCGACACGATGCCGTTGCGCTCGGCGATGCGAAGCATCTGCAGCGTGCTCGCGGCGCCGAGCTTCTTGCGGATCGCGGTCTGGTAGTTGGCGATGGTCTTGTAGTTGAGGCAGAGGCGCTCGGCGATCGCCGGCAGCGATTCGCCCTGCGCGAGCAGCCGCAGCACCTCGAACTCGCGCGCCGACAGCGACGACATGGCGTCGTCGCGCTGCGTGACCTTGTGCACGGCGAGGAGCTGCGCGACGTCGGGGCTCAGGAACACCTCGCCGCGCGCGACCGCCTCGATCGCCTGCACCAGCACGTCGGGTGCGCTGGCCTTGGTGATGTAGCCGCGCGCGCCTGCGGCGAACGCGCGCTCGGGAAAGATCGGCTCGTCGTGGATGCTGAACACCAGCACCTTGGCGGAGGCGTCGCGGTGCAGGATCCGCCGCGCCGCCTCGATGCCGCTGGTGTCGGGGAGCGAGATGTCCATCACCACCACGTCGGGTGAGTGGCTCACGAAAGCCTGGTAGGCCTCGCCCGCGCTCGAGGCCTCCGCGACGATGGTGATGCTGGGGGTTCGCTCGAGCAGGCGCCGGTAGCCTTCGCGGACGATGGCGTGGTCGTCGACGATGAGGACGCCGATGGGCTTCATGCGGTCTCCGGGAGACGATGGGTAACGGGCAGGACGGCACGCACGCGGAAGCCCTGGGGCGCCAGGCTGCGCGCCTCGAAGCGGCCCGACAGCGCCTCGACGCGCTCACGCATGCCGACGAGGCCGAGCCCGCCTTCGGCGGTGCCGGCCGCGGTTGTGCTGACGCCGCCGCGCATCGCCGGCGGCGAGGCGAGGGTCGCTGCGCGCGCGCGCGGCGCGGCGCCGTCGTTGTCGATGGCGAGGTCCACCGCGGCGCCGTGGTCGCCGTCTCGCACCCGCGCGAGGCGGATGCGCACGTTGCGCGCATCGGCGTGCCTCGCGACGTTGGTCAGGCTTTCCTGGACGATGCGGTACACGGCGATGTTGACGGGCTCGTCCAGCGAATCGAGCTCGCCGTCGATCGAGAGCTCGATGGAAACGCCGGCGAGGCGGCGGCGCCAGCCGTCGACGCAGCTTTCGATCGCGCCGGCGAGCCCGAACTCGTCGAGGCCCGGGGGACGCAAGCGCCGGACCAGGTCGCGCACGCTGCCGTCGACGTCGTCGACCACGGCGACGATGGCGGCGGCGCTGTCGCGAAGCGCCTCCTGCCCGGGCGCGAGGCCTGCGAGGATGCACTTGGCGTCGACCTTGATGGCGTTGAGCGACTGCCCGAGGCCGTCGTGCAGCTCGCGCGCGATGTGGCGCCGCTCGTCCTCCTGCACCTGCGAGTTGGCGCGCGCGAGGCGCTGGTTCTCCGCGAGCGCCGCGGCCAGCCGCTGCTCGGCTTCCTGGCGCCGCAGCAGTGCGAGCCGCGCCGCCGAGGCGCGACGCCATGCGATGAACGCGAGCCCGATCGCGAGGACCAGCAGCACGCCGGGCAGCTCGTCGATCTGGTAGCGCTCGCGGTCACCGGTCCAGTGCGCGAAGCGTTCGCCGAAGTCGCCGTACATGCTCACCGCCGCGAACACCGCGACGATGCCCAGCAGCCACCTGACGTCGCGCTTCACGCCCGGCGAAGGGGCGTCGGCGGGCTCGTGGGTGGAGGAAGGCTGCAGCGTGTCCATCGCGAAAATGCTCCGGTCGATCGCGGCGGTGCGCAGTTTCGAGCGGCGGGAAATCTTCCCGCAATCCTCGGGAATCGCGCTCACCCGCGGCGGGATGCCCGATGACATTATCACGGCGTGGCGAAGCCGACGGCACGAGTGATGGCGAGCACGGCGGCGACCGCGACCGCAGCGCGCAGGCGAGCGATCGTGCTGGCCATCGTCGCGGCAGGCATCGCGCTGGGTCCACGCGCCGCCGGCGCCGCCGAGGGCGACCCCGATGCACGCTCGCTGCCGCCCATCTCGGTGGTGGGCCAGGCGCCCTTGCCCGGCATCGGCGTCGACCGCGACAGCCTCCCCTACACCGTGCAGACGGCGCACGGCAGCGAGCTCTCCGGCAGCGCCAACGGCTCGCTGGTCGAGCTGCTGCTGGGGCGCATGAGCGGCGTCAACGTCTCGGACGTCCAGGGCAGCCCCTTCCAGCGCGACCTGAGCTACCGCGGCTATTCGGCGTCCTCGCTGATCGGCGCGGCACAGGGCATCTCGGTGTTCCTCGACGGCGTGCGCTTCAACGCGCCTTTCGGCGACGTGGTGAGCTGGGACCTCGTGCCCGAGTTCGCCTTGCGCGACATCACGCTGGTCGGTGGCGCGAACCCGGTGTACGGCCTCAACTCGCTCGGCGGCGCGCTCGCGCTGACCACGCGATCGGGCCTCGACTCGCCGGGCTTCGACGCCGACCTTCGCGTCGGCCGCTTCGGCCGCAAGCGCGCCGACCTCGCCTGGGGCGGCAGCGACGACGCGGGCAACCACGCCTTCGTCGCCGGCACGTACTTCGACGAGGACGGCTGGCGCGACCATTCGCAGGGGCATCTGGGCAACCTCTTCGCCAAGGTCGGGCGCAACTCGGGCAGCGATTCCATCGAGGCGACGCTGCTCTACGGCACCAGCCGCCTGACCGGCAACGGCCTCGTGCCCGACCTCGACTACGCCGACGACGGCGCGGTGGCGGCGATGGGCAAGGACCGGCGCAGCGCCGTCTACACCTGGCCCGACCGCACGCGCAACACGCTGTGGCAGGGCGCGGTCAACGCACGGCACGCCTTCACGCCCGACATCGCCCTCGACGGCATGCTGTTCGCGCGTTACGCCAGGCGCGACACCGTCAACGGCGACGTCGCCGAGGACTACGAGGCGTACGTCGATGCTTGCGGCGCGGGCTTCGACGACGACGGCAACCCCCTGTCCGACGATTGCCCGGTGACGCGCGACGAGGGCGCCGCGATCCCGCCCGCGGTGCTCAACACCACCAGCACCCGCGAGCATTCCTGGGGCGGCACGCTGGCGCTCTCGGGCAGCACGGGCGCGCATCGATGGACCACCGGACTCGACTACGTGCACGCCAGCGTCAGCTACGACCAGTACCAGCAGGAAGCGAGCTTCGACGAGAGCCGCGGCGTGCAGGCGCTGCCCGGCGCGCCGGTGGACTTCTTCTCGGGCGTCGACGGGGGCTCGCGCACCTGGGGCCTGTACGCCACCGACACCTTCGAGGTCGTGCCGCGCACCTTCCTCACCGGCGCGCTGCGCTACAACCACGCGCGCGTCGACAGCGAGCTTTCGGTCGGCGACGACGGTGCCCAGCCGCGCAACACCTTCAACTACAGCAAGCTCAACCCGGCGCTGGGCATCGTGCACCAGTTCGGTAGCGGCCTTTCGCTCTACGGCAACGCCTCGCAGGGCAACCGCGTGCCCACGGTCATCGAGCTCGGTTGCGCAGACCCGGCGGCGCCCTGCCGCCTGCCCGCGGGGCTGCAATCGGACCCGCCGCTCGACCAGGTGGTGACGCGGAGCTACGAGGTCGGCGCACGCTGGCGCGGGGGCGCGACGTCGGCGACGCTCGCCGTGTACCGCAACGACAACCGCGACGACATCCTGTTCCTGCGCGCACCCGACACCCAGCAGGGCTACTTCGCCAACTTCCCGCGCACCCGCAACCAGGGCGTCGACGCCTCGCTCGACACCGCCCTGGGCGCGTTCAGCGTCGGGCTGCGCTACAGCTTCCTGCAGGCGACCTACCAGGCGGAAGGCGTGTTGGCCTCGGGCGAGCGCACCATCGACGTCCACCCGGGTATGCGCATCGCCGGCCTGCCGCGCCACACGTTCAAGCTCACCGCCGACTGGAAGCCCGTCGCGCCCTTGCTGGTCGGCATCGACATGGTGGCGGTATCGCGCGTCGTCACGGCAGGCAACGAGGACGGCCTCGTCGCGGACCCGGGCGATGAGGGCGCCACGCCGGTCGATGCGCATGTGGCGGGCCACGCCGTCTTCAACCTGCGCGGCTCCTGGCACGTCGACCGCCACCTCGCGTTCTACGGGGGCGTCGCCAACCTCTTCGACACGCGTTACGCGAACTACGCGGCGATCGGCGACGACCTCTTCCCCGGCGGGATGCTGGTCGCGCCGCACGTCGAGCCCGGCGAGGCGCCACCCGCGCGCTTCGTCGCGCCCGGCGCCCCGCGCGCCTGGTACGCGGGACTGCGCTACACGTACTGAAGGGTGCGTCGTGGGGTGCGTGCAGGGCGCGCGCAGCGGGGACCTCAGTCCTCGTTCTTCAGCGCGCCCCGCAGGTTCATCAGCGCGAGCCCTGCCTGCAGCACGACCAATCCCCAGGCGCGCGCGGGCCAGGCCCAGGCGATCCACAGCACGTTGCTGAGCAGGAACAGCGCGAAGCCGGCAAGGCGCCGCGTGCGCTGGCGCGAGCCGACCAGCCAGGTCGACACCAGCGTCACCGCCATCGCGGGCCATTGCAGCCAGTCGAGCATGCAGCGACCCTAGCGCCGCCGCAGGCAAGGCGGCGTCGGTGGCCCACGGATTGGCGCGTCGGACGCCGCCGCGGCGTGCCGCGTAGAATCACGCCCCAACAAGGCGCCTCCCTGCGATGCCGAGGACCGGCGCGAAAGCCCACGGAAGACTCCATGACCTCCGCGACACTCGCCGACCGCATTGCCCGCGCCTGGGACGACGACCTCGTCCCGCGCCTCACCGAGTACATCAAGGTCCCCGCCAAGTCGCCGCACTTCGACGCGCAATGGCAGGCCAACGGCCACATCGAGCGCGTGATCACCGACGCGCTGGCCTGGGTGAAGGCGCAGCCCGTCAAAGGGCTCACTGCCGAGATCGTGCGCATCGAGGGCCGCACGCCCCTCCTGTTCTTCGACGTGCCGGCGAGCGCGGGTGTGGCGCAAGGCGGCACCGTGATGATGTACGGCCACCTCGACAAGCAGCCCGAGATGGTGGGCTGGCACGAGGGTGCGGGGCCGTGGGTGCCGCGTTATGTCGACGGCAAGCTCTACGGCCGCGGCGGCGCCGACGACGGCTATGCGGTGTATGCCGCCATCACCGCGCTGGCGGCGCTGCAGGCGGAGGGCGGCGCGCATGCCCGCTGCGTGGGCATCATCGAGACCTGCGAGGAATCGGGCAGCTACGACCTGCCGGCCTACCTCGAGAGGCTCGCGCCGCGAATGGGGATGGTCGACCTCGTCGTCGGCCTCGACTCGGGTTGCGGCGACTACGAGCGCCTGTGGATGACGACCTCGCTGCGGGGGCTGGCCGCGGGCCGGCTCGCGGTCGACGTGCTCACCGAGGGCGTGCACTCGGGCGACGCCAGCGGCGTCGTCCCTTCGTCGTTCCGCGTGGCACGCGAGCTCCTCGACCGCATCGAGGACGCGAAAAGCGGGCGCGTGCTGCTGGCCGAGCTGCACGCCGAGATTCCCAAGGTGCGTGCCGACGAGGCGCATGCCACCGCCGCGATCATCGGCGACACGGTGGTGAAGAAATATCCCTTCGCGAGCGGCACGCGGCCCATGGCGACGGGCGGCGAGGCGCTGCTCAACCGCACCTGGCGCCCGGCGCTGTCGGTGATCGGCGCCGACGGGCTGCCCGCCAACGCCAACGCCGGCAACGTGCTGCGGCCCCGCACCGTGCTCGGGCTGTCGATGCGCCTGCCGCCGACCATCGACGGCAGCGCCGCCACGAAGGCCATGAAGGTCGCGCTGGAAGCGAACCCGCCCTCGGGGGCCGTCGTGCAGTTCGACGCGTCGCAGGGTGCGACAGGCTGGAACGCCCCGCCGACGGCGCGCTGGCTCACCGCGGCGCTCGACGGGGCCTCGCGCGGCCACTACGGCAAGCCCTCGGCGGCGATGGGGGAGGGCGGTACGATCCCCTTCATGGCCATGCTCGGCAGCCGCTTCCCGCAAGCCCAGTTCCTGATCACCGGCGTGCTCGGCCCCCACTCCAACGCGCACGGCCCCAACGAGTTCCTGCATGTCCCCTACGCGCGCAAGCTGACCGCCTGCGTGGCCGAAATCGTCGCGGCGCACGCACGCCGCTGATCCAACCCGAGGAGAACTTCGATGCTCACGTTCCTGTCGCGCAACTGGTGGGTTTTGGTGGTCCGTGGCCTGGCCGCGATCGCGTTCGGGGTCCTGACCTTCATCAATCCCAAGCTGTCGCTGGCCGCGCTGGTGCTGGTCTGGGGCGCCTATGCCTTCGTCGACGGCGTGTTCTCCATCGCCGCGTCGTTCAAGGGGCCCAACGCCTCGGGCTTCCCCTGGTCGATGTTCCTGATGGGCGTGGTGGGCGTCATCGCGGGGATCTACACCTTCCTGGCACCCGGCATCACCGCACTGGCGCTGCTCTACGTGATCGCGATCTTCGCCATCTTCCGCGGCGTCACCGAGATCTCGGCGGCGATCCGCCTGCGCAAGGAGATCGACAACGAGTGGCTGCTGATCCTCGCCGGCCTCATCTCGCTGGCGTTCGGCGCCTTCCTGATCCTCAACCCGGGCACGGGCGCGCTGGCGCTGATCCTCTACATCGGTGCCATGGCCATCGTGGTCGGCGTGATCGAGCTGATGCTCGGCTTCAAGCTCAAGGGTCGCGCTGGACGCACTGCGACGCCCGCCTGAACTCATCGCGACGCGCGCATGTCATCCCCGCGAAAGCGGGGACGCGTAGTGCCGTTGGCTCTGTCACGGCGGCATCGGGCAATCGCGTCATCCCCGCGAAAGCGGGGACGCCTGATGCATATCGGCGAAACGTGCGACGGCCATCGGGGGCTCGGTCTTCGCGATGCACCCGGCTCAGGCCCGAGCCCCCGACGTCCGCCGCGCCGATCTGCATCAGGCGACCACGATTGCGCTCCCGGCGGGGCATGAGCTTCGCCATGCGAGTATTGCGGGCCATCTGCCACCGGGTTTGATGTGGCGGTCCAGCGGTTCGTGGCCGTCCAGCGGGTCGCAGCAGTTCTGCGCCCGTTACGTCCTGGCGTGTAGCCCACGGGCAAGGGTATCTGCGGGAGCCGCAAAGCTCGTGGCGCGCGTGTCGCCCGGCGCGTCGGACATCGGGGCTCGGCCCGGAGCCGGGTGTATCGCGAGGACCGAGCGCCGATGGCCGGCGCACGTTTCGCCGGGCGACATGCACGACGCGAGTTTGCGCGGATGCCGCAATACCCCGGCGCACGACGCGAGTTTGCGCGGATGCCGCAATACCCCGGCGCACGACGCGAGTTTGCGCGGGTCGACGCAATACCGCTGCCAAAGGCATGGGTCCCCGCTTACGCGGGGATGACGGGCTGGAAGTGCCCGGGCGATCGCGCGTGGAGCTTGAGCAAGAGGCGCGTGACGTCGATGTCGAAATCGCCGGGGCGCGGCGGCGCCTCGAGGAGCCGCGCGAGCTCGTCGTCGTCGCGCGCGCTGCCGAGCCAGCGCCAGTCGCGCACGAGGTGCACGTCGCAGCGCTCGCCGCGCGCTTCGCGGATCAGCGCACAGTCGTCGCCGAAGGGCCACGCGGGTATCGCCAGGGGTGCGAGCGCGGCGACGAGCCGCGCGTCGTGCGCCGCGCCGTCCTCGGCGCCCACGCAGGCGCCGTCGCAGCGGCCGAGCTGGCGCGCGAAGCAGGGCCCGTCGCGGCGCTCGAGCTTCATGCGGGTCAGGCAGAGCCGGTGCTCCGCGGCGAGCTCGCGCAGCGTCGCGCGCGCGCCGCGCCTGGATGCGAACGGCCCATGGCAGCCCGACAGCGACTCGACCTCGTCGGCGGCGACGAAGGCGGGTAACGGCGAGCCGTCGAAGCGCAGCACGCCGGCGTCGCGCTTGCGGCGCAGCGCACGGTTGTGCGCCGGCATCATCGACTTCACCAGCATCGCCTCGCGCAGCAGCGCGCCGAGCTCGCCCGCGGTCTCCTCGTGCTCGATGCGGCGGATCTCGGCGGAAAGCCGCAGGTCCGTCTCGCTGCGCCAGTCGGAGGAGAAGTGCGCGCCGACGCGCTCGCGCAGGTCGAGGGCCTTGCCGATGTACAGCGGAAGCGCGTTGTCGCCGTAGAAGCGGTAGACGCCGGGCGCCTCGGGCAGCGACTCGATGGCATCGGCGGGGAGCTGCGGGGGAAGGCTCGGCACGCGCAGGATGCGCTTCACCTCGGCCTCGATGCGCGCGGCCTCGAACTGCGCGTAGAAGGCCTGCAGCAAAAGCCACAGCGCCTCGGCGTCGCCCAGTGCGCGGTGACGCTGCGACACCGCGAGGCCGTGCCGCGCGATCAGCGCGTCGAGGCCGTGGCCCTGCGCCTCCGGCTCGAGGCGGCGCGCGAGCTTGACGGTGCACAGCGGCCGGGTGCGGAACGGCCTGCCGCAGCGCTCGAAGGCGTTCTTGAGGAAACCGTGGTCGAAGCGCGCGTTGTGGGCGACGAATACCCGGCCTTCGAGCCGCGCCGCGACCTCCGAAGCCACCGTCGAGAAGGTCGGCGCGCCGCGCACCATGGCGTCGGTGATCCCGGTCAGCGCCTGGATCTCGGGCGGGATCGGCACTTCGGGGTCGACCAGCGTCGCCCAGCGCTCCACGGTGGCGCCGGCCGCAGGCGGGCCTCGGGGCGCCTCGTCCCGGACGTCCACGGTGACGATCGCCACCTCGGTGATCCGGTCCGCGACCGCGCGCGTGCCCGTCGTCTCGAGGTCGACGAAGGCGATGCGGGGGGCGAAGAGGGCCATCGGCGGGGCAGTTGACGTGCGAACGAACGTTCGCTATGGTACGCCCATGTCGAACGATCGTTCCTACCTGGACGCGTTGCAGGACTACTACGCCAACCACCGGGCGCTGCCGTCCTATGCCTCGATCGGCAGCCTGCTGGGGCTCAAGTCCAAGTCGTCGGTCGCCGCCCTGGTGGCGCGGCTGAAGCTCGCAGGCTACCTCGAATCGACGCCCGACCGGCGGCTGGCGCCCTCGCGCAAGTTCTTCGCGCGTCCGCTCGCCGCCTCGCCGGTGCGCGCAGGGCTCCCGGAAGCCATCGAGGACGCGCAAAGCGACGCGCTGACCATCGACGACTACCTGATCCCCAACCCCTCGCAGACGGTGCTGATCCGCGTGAAGGGCGATTCCATGGTCGACGCCGGCATCCACGAGGACGACCTGGTGGTGGTCGAGAAGCGCGTCACCGCGCAAAAGGGCGACATCGTCGTCGCCATCGTCGACAACGAGTTCACGCTGAAGCGCCTCGACAGCGAGCGCGGGCAGTTCATCCTGCGTGCCGAGAACAAGGCCTACGCGCCGATCCGCCCCGAGGGCGGGCTGGAGATCTTCGGCGTGATGGTCGGCCTCGTGCGCAAGCTCTAGGCCGCTTGGGTCAAAGCAGCGTCACCACGCGCACCGCGACTTCGCGGTAGTCGCGGAATCCCAGCCGTTGGTACAGCGCGTGCGCCACCGCGTTGTCGCTCATCACGTGCAGGAACGAGGTCTCGCCGCGCAGCATGGCGCGCCGGACGAGCTTCAGCATGAGGCGCGCCGCGTGTCCCTTCCCGCGGCAATCGGGATGCGTGCACACGCCGCTGACCTCGCGAAACCGCCCCGCGCGCATGCGCTCGCCCGCCATGGCGATGAGGTGGCCACCCTCGAAATAACCGAAGTAATCGCCGAGCTCGATGGTGCGCGGGCCGAAGGGCCCGGGCCGCGTGAGCTCGGCGAGCGCCATCGCCTCGGCGGCATGCTCGCGCCCCAGCGGGGTGGCGTCGGGCGCCGGATCCTCCGGGGGGAGCGGCGCTTCCCACCGCATGCGGCGCATGGTCGTCTCGCCGTCCAGCCGCCAGCCCACGGGCACCGGCGCGGTCCATTGCGCGGTGTAGAAATGCTCGCCCGGCTCGCACCAGGGGCGCAGCGCGTCGATGTCGCCGCCTTGCGGGTCGGCGAATGCGATGATGGGCGAGAAGCCGCGCGCGTAGCGGCGCACCGCTTCGTTGCCCTCGGACAGCGCGCGCTGGTCGCCGGAGAGCGCATGCCACACCACGTCGGCGAGCACGTCCGCGCCGCCTGCCATCGTCGCCGTGGGGATGGTGCTCACAGCCGCGGCTTCAACCGCAGGGACTCGAGGCGCAGGGCGATCTTCTGCTCGACCTCGGCGAGGCGCTGCGCGGCGCGCTGCCGCGCAGGCTCATCGGTGGCGGCATCGAGCTCGGCGCGCAGCCTCGCGCGCTGGTGGAACCACTCGATCTCGGCCGGCGGCGCGTTGGCGTCCTTGAGGATCTTCATCGCCATGCGCAGCTCCGCCGGCGTCTCGTCGAAGCCACGATCGGCGGGGAAGGGCTTGCCGTAGTGCGCGGCCGAGGCGAGCTCGCCCGATGCGGAAGCCTCCTCGAGGTGGCGCGCGATCGACTCGTCGAGCGTGAGCGCGCGGGCGATGCGCTTCGCCTCGGCGCGTTCTTCCTCGTCGGGCGTCATCGTGGCGCAGCGGAACGCACGGCGGCCGCGGAAGGGGTGATCGCCGCCGTCGCGCCGGCGGCAGGCGCGATCGCCGCGACCTCGACCAGGCAGTCGTAGAAGGTCGCGGCGGCGCCCATGTCGGACAGCCGCTGGCTGGTGACGGCGTTGGCGTTCTCGCCGCCGGGTGCGAGCTTGCGCCACCAGATCGACGGCGCGACGGCGACGCCCTCGCGCGCACGGTCGGTCACCTGCGCGGTGGCCTCGAAGGCGCCGCGGTCGTTGAACACACGCACCGGCGCGCCATCGTCGATGCCGCGCGCCGCGGCGTCGACGGGATGGAGCAGCACGCGCGGCCCCTTTTCCTCGCCGACGAAGCTCGGCAGGTTGGCGAAGGTCGAGTTGAGGAAGTTGCGCGCCGGCGGCGAGATGAACGCCAGCGGATAGCGCGCGGCCAGCGCGGGCGCGGCGTCGGGCGACTCGACCGGCGGCACGAAATCGGGCAGCGGGTCGTGCCCGCGCGCCGCCAGCGTCGCCGAGGCGAACTCGCAACGCCCCGATGGCGTGGGGAAGTTGCCGCGCGCGAAGGGGGCGTAGCGCTCGGGCAGGGCGAGGCGCCGAAAGCCCTCGCGCTTCAGCGATGCCCAATCGTTCCCCGCCATCGCGGGATGGCTCCACAGGAATGCGGATGCCGCCATCGCCTCGTCGCTGTCGGCGAAGCAGGGGTCGTCGAAGCCCATCGCCCTGGCGAGGCGCCGGAACACCTCGGTGTTGGGCAGCGCCTCGCCGAGCGGCTCGATCGCCGGCAGGTTGGCGACGGCGTACAGGTGACCGTACGAGGTGTGCACGTCGAGCTGCTCGAGCTGCGTGGTCGCGGGCAGCAGGATGTCGGCGTAGTCGGCGGTGTCGGTCTGGAAGATCTCGTGGACCACGACGAAAAGGTCCTCGCGCGCGAACCCTCTCGTGACCTTGGCCGAATCCGGCGCCACCGCCAGCGGGTTGCTGTTGTAGACGTAGATGGCGCGCACCGGCGGGTCGGCCTCGAGCAGCGCATCGCCGATCGCCGACATGTTGATCGTGCGCGTGCCGGCGGGGATGAGGTCGGGCCGCTCGAGCGCCTCGCGATCGACGGGGAAGCTGCCCGAGGACGAGAGCAGCGCGCCGCCCGCGGGGTCGCGCCACGCACCCACCAGCGCCGGCAGGCAGGCGATGGCGCGCATGGCGTTGCCCCCGCCCGAGTGGCGCTGCAGGCCGTAGTTGGCGCGGATGGCCGCGGGACGCGTCGTGCCGTACGCGCGCGCGAGGTCGACCACCACCTGCGCGGGGATGCGGCAGGTGCGCGCCACGCGGTCCGGGTCCCACTGCGCCGCGCGCGCGGCCAGCGCCTCGTAGCCCACCGTGTAGCGCTCGACGTAGTCGCGGTCGACGAGCCCTTCCGCGATCAGCACGTGCATCAGCCCGAACGCCAGCGCGGCGTCGGTGCCCGGCATCGGCGCGATGTGCTGGTGGCACTTTTCCGCGGTGGCGCTGCGGTAGGGATCGATGGCGACCAGCTTCGCGCCGCGGCGCTTGGCGTCCTGCGCGCGCGTCCAGAAATGCAGGTTGGAGGCGATGGAGTTGCTGCCCCAGATGAGGATCAGCCGGCTGTCGGCGAAGGCCTCGACGTCCATGCCCATCGACGCGCCGATGACGGCGCCCCAGCCGGCCTTGCCGGCGCTGGCGCAAATGGTGCGGTCGAGCAGCGACGCGCCGAGGCGATGGAAGAAGCGCCGGTCCATCGAGCTGCCCTGCAGCAGGCCCATGGTGCCGCAGTAGCTGTAGGGCAGGATGGCCTGCGGCCCGTCCTGCGACGCGGCGATCGCGCCGAAGCGCTGCGCGACCGTGGCGATCGCCTCGTCCCAGCCGATGCGCTCGAAGCGCGCGCCAGGCCCTTTCGGGCCGACGAGCTTCATCGGGAACAGGATGCGCTCCGACGAATACGTGCGCTCGAGGTAGCGCGCGACCTTGGTGCACAACGTCCCCTGCGTCGGCGGATGGTCCTCGGCGCCGCGGATGGCGATGGCGCGGCCGTTCGACACGGTCACCCGCGTCGCGCAGGTATCCGGGCAGTCGTGCGGGCAGGCGCCGCGCACCTCGCGAACCTCGTCATCCCCGCGAGCCTCGTCATCCCGGCGAGCCTCGTCATCCCCGCGGGCCTCGTCATCCCGGCGAGCCTCGTCATCCCCGCGAAAGCGGGGACCCACCACGTCGCGCCGTTCATCGGGAACCATGCCGTGATTCTACCGGCCGGCCTTCGCCGGCATGCGAGCGCGCTGCGCGCGAAACCATCCGGCCGCCGGTCCCCGGCCCAAGCTGCCTGAAGGCCTCGATGTTCACGACAGCATTTTGCCGCCATCGTTGCGCATCAAGCACTTGGCTTCACGCTTGGCACCGTTTGGCGCCTTGGCACGGTTGCTGCAGAAGGAGGCCTGTCCAGGATCCCGATCCAAGAATCCAAACCCGCATTCCCGACAGGAGCCTTCCGTGAACTACACGCACTACGACTATCTCGAACTGCCGCCCGGCTCGTCGCCGGCCCGCATCGAGGCTGCCTACGCGAAGCTGCTGGAGCGCTTCGGCTACGGGCGCAGCGAAGCCGGCCAGGACATGGCGGGGCTGGTGCGCATGATCCACGCCGCCTACGACGTGCTGCACGACGACGCGGCGCGCGCCGCCTACGATCGCACGCTCGCCGAGGAAGCCTCGATCGCCGACGCGGCGCTCAAGGCGGAGCTGGACGCGCAGGCACCGCGCCTCACGCGGCGCGTGCAGGCCGTTCCCCAGCCGCTCAACGCCGCGTTCGGCTCGCTCGCCGCGTGATCCGCCGCCATCGAGTGCCCGCCTGATTCGACCGCCGTGGAATTCCATCCCCCTTTCTGGTCGCCGGGAAGCACTTTTTCCTTCAACTGCAAACAGCGATGCGGTCGGTGACCACCTTTTATTCGTCGACGCGCGTGGCTTCGCTGCGCGTCACGCACGCGGGGCTGCGCGTGCGCAGGCTTTGCGCGGAACGCGCCCTGCGGCGCGCGCAGCGGTCGCGGGCGGCGGCACGCCGCCGGCTCCAGGACGTGCGCGCGCGAGCCGTCGCGCGATGCGTGGGCCCGCGGGGCCGCCCGTTGGGCATCGCGCGGGGCTTCCTGCCGCTCATTCGCCACTGAACGCGGGCGCACTCGGCCATCCGGACGATTGCGCGCACGGCATTCCCGATCCGACACTGACCTCGAGCTTCCAGGAGACAACACGTGGACCGCTGCACCACTTGCCAGTACTACGATCGCCAGAACAAGGGCTCGGGCATCGGCCAGTGCCGCCGTGAGGCGCCCGCGCTTTCGCCGGTCAACGTCAAGCCCTACATGATCGAAGGCGTGTGGCCCACGGTCCGCGACGACGACTGGTGCGGCGAGTGGAAGGCCTCGCAGCGCCGCCTCGAGGCGCGGCCGTCCATGGATTTGCTGGCCGGCGCGCTGCCGCCGCCGGCGACGCAGGTGCGCCCGGTCGCGATGGGCGCCGCGGCGCTCAGCGTCCCGCTGCCCATGGCCATCGGCGCTGGCACGAGAGGCAACGACTGACGCACGGGCTCGCCTGACGAGCCTGCGGGGCTGCTAGAGTCCCGCTCGATGCACGACCCGATCGTCGACGCGCTTGCGGCAGGCGCAACTGTCGTCACACCCAACAATCGCCTCGCGCGGCACCTCAAGGACCGCCACGACCGCGCGCAGCTGCGCGCGGGGAAGGCCGCCTGGCCCAGCGCACGCGCGCTGCCCTGGGAAGCCTGGCTCGGCGCGCTGTGGACCGACGCGCTCGACGCCGGCGCCTTCGACGAGCCCTTCGCGCTGCTCAACCCCGCGCAGTCGCGCCGGCTGTGGGAACAGGCGATCGAGGCCGACGGCACGGACCTGCTCGACCCGCGCGCCACCGCGGTGCGCGCGCAGCGGGCCTGGCAGGTGTTCGCCGCGCACGCGCGAGCGGGCGAAAGCCCGTCCCAGTGGATGGGCGGCGAGGACGATGCCGCGGCCTTCGCGCGCTGGCATCGCCGTTACCTGCGCGCCTGCCACGACGCGGGCGCCCGGGACCTCGCCACGGCGGCCGAGGCGCTCGCAACCGCCGCGGTGCGCCTTCCTTCGCTGCAGGCACCCCCGATCGTCGTCGCCGGCTTCACCGAGTTGACCCCGCAGGCGCAGGGCCTCGTCGCGCGGCTGCGCGATGCGGGGGTGACGGTGACCGAGGACGACCTCGCCACCCGGCGCGCAGCGCGCGAGGCCGCCCCCACGCGCCGCGTGTTCGCCTCGCCCGTCGATGAAATGGTCGCGGCGCTGCAGTGGGCGCGGGCGAGGGCGGAGCGGGCCGCCCGCGATCCGCGGGCCGAAGGCGACCTCGCGATCGGCGCGGGGCCGTTGCGCGCCACCATCGCGGTGCGCGACCTCGAGTCGCGCCGCGCGCGCGTGATCGAGCTCGCCGACGAGATCCTGCGGCCGGCCTCGCTGGCGCAGGCGCGCCTCGGCGACGCCGCGCCCTACAACCTTTCGCTCGCCGTGCCGCTGGCCGAGCACGCGATGAGCGTCGCCGCACTCGACCTCCTCGCGCTGTCGGCGGGCCGCCTGCCGCTCGCCTGCGCGGCGACGCTGGTGCGTGCACCGTTCCTCGCGGGTGGCGCGCCCTGGGCCTTGCGCCGCGGCGACTGCGAGCGGCGCTGGCGCGAGGCCAACCGTGCCGAGCTCGGCCTGGCGGACGTGGCCGAGGCCCTCGCGCCGCAGGACCCTCTGCGCGAGGGGCTCACGCGCATCGCCATGGCGGCGCGCGACGCGACGCCGCGCGCGCCCGACCGCTGGGCCGACGCGTTCCGCGAAAGGCTGCGGATGGCTGGCTGGCCCGGTGACGAGTCGCTGTCGAGCGCGCGCTTCCAGGCGGTCGACGCGTTCTGGGAGGCGATGGGCGAATGGCGCACGCTGTCGCTGGTCGAGCCACGCCTCGGCGCGCGCGCGGCGGTGGCATCGCTCGCCGCGTCGATGGCGCACAAGCGCTTCCAGCCCGAGGCCACGCCCTCGCCGGTCGACATCGTCGGGCTGCTCGAGGCGGCAGGCCAGTCCTTCGACGCGTTGTGGCTCGCCGGCATGGACGCGGCAAGCTGGCCGTTGCGCGCCGCGCCGCTGCCGTTCATCCCCGCGTCGTGGCAACACGCGCGCGGCGTGGTCGAGGCGAGCCCCGAGCGCACGCGCGAACGCGCGGCGCGCCTCACCGCGCAGCTCGAGGCGGGTGCGGCGACGCTGGTCGCAAGCCACGTTGCGGGGGTCGACCGGCCGCCGGCCGCGCCCTCCCCGCTGATGCGCGCCTGGCCGGTCGAGGCCGTCGCGCCGGAGCCCCGGCCCACGGCGGCCTGCATCGCCGCCGCGCCCGCCCGCGAGCGCGTCGACGATGCGCGCCTGCCGGCCCTGGCGCGCGGCAGCGCGGTGCGCGGCGGCCAGCGCGTGATCGAGCTGCAGAGCGACTGCCCGTTCCGCGCATCCGCGGCGCTGCGTTTCACCGCCGATCGATGGCCGGCCGTGTCGCCGGGCCTCACGCCCCTGGAGCGCGGCATCGCGTTGCACGCCGCGCTGGCGGCGTTCTGGAACGAGGTGCGCGACCAGGCGACGCTGGCGGCGCTCGACGACGCAGGGCTCGCGGCCGCGGCGGAAGCCGCCGCCGGGGCCGGCGTCGCCGCGTTGCCGCCGCCGCGCTGGCGCGCGCTGCCGCCGGCGGCAGCGGCGGCCGAGCGGCTGCGCCTCGCGCGCGGCCTCGCGCGATTCGCGGCGACGCAGGAGCGAGGGCGCCCGCCGTTCAGCGTGGCGGGGAGCGAGCGAAAGCTGCGCCTCGGGATCGGCGGCCTGCAGCTTTCGCTGCGCGCCGACCGCATCGACCGCATCGAGGACGGCGCGTCGCTGGCGATCATCGACTACAAGGGTGGCGAGGCGACGCCGCCCTCGCAATGGCTGTGGGATCGCCCCCGCGCGCCGCAGCTGGGGCTGTACCTGCTGGCGCTCGCCGCGGAGGGCGAGGCCCTGCCGGTGCATGCCGTCGCGCTGGCCTCGCTGCGTGCGGGTGACGCGCGTTACGCGGGCATCGCCGATGCGGGCGCGGGCTGGGAGGGCCTCAAGGCCCCCGGCAAGCTCGACGCCGGGCTGCCCGACCTCGCCGCGATCGCGGGGCGCTGGGCGAGCATCTACGACACGCTGGCCGCGGCGTTCCGCGAAGGCGAGGCGGCGGTCGATCCGCGTGCGCGGGCGCGGCCCTGCAGCCGCTGCGACTTCCATCCCTTCTGCCGCATCGACGACGTCGAGGGCGGGCAGGACGAGGAGGGCGACCCCGAGGGCGCTTCAGCCGACACGGCGGAGGACGCATCGTGAGCACGGCGCCGGAACGCCAGGTCCGCCTCGCCGACGACGAGGCCGCACGCCGCGAAGCGCTGGACGTCACGCGCTCGTGGCTGGTCGCGGCCCCGGCGGGCTCGGGCAAGACCGAGCTCCTGGTGCAGCGCATCCTCGCGCTGTACGCGCAAGTCGATGCACCCGAGCGCGTCGTCGCCGTCACCTACACCGTCAAGGCCGCCGCCGAGATGCGGGCGCGCGTGGTCGACGCGCTGGAGCGGGCGCAGGCCGCGCAGGATGCGGGGACGCCCGATGGAGGCACGCGGGGCGCGGGCACGCCAAGCCCGCCCGAGGCGCCGCTGTCGTCCCATGCGCGGCGCACGCGCGAGCTCGCCAAGGCCGCGCTCGCCAACGACGCGCGCCGTGGCTGGCACCTGCTCGAGCACCCTTCGCGCATCGACATCGGCACCATCGACGCGCTGTCGCAACGCATCGCCTCCCAGCTGCCGGTGGCGAGCGCCCTGGGGGGCGCGCCCGCGCCCGCCGAGGACGCGCAACCGCTGTACCGCCGCGCCGCCGAGCAGGCGCTCGCGCGCGCCGAGGCGGGCGACGTCCACTGGCGCGCGCTGCTGCTGCACTACGACGGCGATGCCTCGCGCGTGGTCGAGCTGGTCGCGGCGATGCTCGAGCGGCGCGACCAGTGGATCGCGCCGGTGCTCGCGCTGCGCGACGCGGACCTGCGCGCGCGGCTGGAGCGCACGCTGGCCGAGGAGATCGAGCGCGAGCTCGGCAGCCTGCACGCGCACTGGGCGGGGCCCTGGGGCGCCGGGTTGCTGGCGCTGGCGAGGGGCGCGCAGGCGGTGCTCGCGCGCGACGAGGCGCGGCGTACGGACGCGCGCTTCACCGCCATGGTCGCCGCGCTGGACGGGGTCTGTGCGCATGGCGGCCTGCCGCCGGCGCAGTGCGAGGCGCTTTCGCACTGGCGCGGGCTCGCCGAGCTCCTGCTCACGGCCAAGGGCGAGGCGCGCAGGAACCCGCCGCCCGTGCTGCCGCCCATCGGCAACGGCGAGGGCGCCGGCGAGCGCCGCGCGCTGCGCGCGCAGGCCGGCGCCTTCCTCGACGCGCTGGCGGGAACGCCGCGCGCGGTCGCGGCGCTGGCGCGCGTGCGCCTGTTGCCCGAGGCGCGCTACTCCGAGCGGGCGCGCGCCTTCCTCGACGCGCTGGTGCATGTGCTTCCGCGGGTGGTGGCCGAGCTGGTGCTGGTGTTCGCAGAGGAGGGCGCCTGCGACTTCGCCGAGGTGACGCTGCGCGCGTTGCGCGCGCTCGGCGACGCCGGCGACCCGACGCCCATCCTGCTGGCGCAGGACCTGCGGATCGAGCACTTCCTGATCGACGAGGTGCAGGACACCTCGCGCCGGCAGTGGCAACTGGTGGAGCGGCTGACCTCGGGCTGGCAGGAGGGCGATGGGCGCACGCTGTTCGTGGTCGGCGACCCGATGCAGAGCATCTACGGCTTCCGCGAGGCCGACGTGCACAACTTCCTCGATGCCGCGCGCAGCGGGCGCATCGGCGGCATGCGCCTCGGCAGCCTCGCGCTGGCGCGCAACTTCCGCTCGCAGGAACGCCTGGTCGAGCACGTCAACGCGACGTTTCCAGAAGTGCTCGCGCGCATGGCCGATGCGCGCAGCGCCGCCGCCATGTTCACGCCTGCGGTGGCGGCGAGGGCGGCATTGCCGCTGGCGCCGAGCTTCGAATGGTCCGACAGCGACGAGGACGAGGCCGCGCGCGTCGTCGCTCGCGTGCGCTCCGCCCTGGCGGACGGTGGGGGCGGGGGCGAGGTCGCCATCCTCGTCCGCGCGCGCGCGGACCTCGGCGGCGTGCTCGAGGCGCTGCGTGCCGCGGGCATCGCCTACGACGCGGTCGGGCTCGAGTCGCTGGCCAACAGCGCCATATCGCGCGACCTCCTGTGGCTCGCCCGCGCGCTGACCCAGCCGGCCGATCGCCTGGCGTGGATGAGCCTGCTGCGCGCGCCCTTCGTCGGCATGCGCCTCGCGGACATGCTCGCCGTCGCCACGGCTGGCGACGCGCCCGGCGTGGCGATCCACGACGCGACGCTCGACGCGCGGCTCGGGCGCGACGGCGCGCTGCGCCGCGCGCGCCTGGCCTCGGTGACGGCGGCGCTCGCCGGGCGCCCCGAGCTCGCGCTGGCCCCGCGCGTGCGCGCGGCCTGGCGCGCGCTGGGCGGCCCCTTCGCCTATGGCAGCGACCCGGCGAACCTCGATGCCGCCGACGCGATGCTGGCGCTGCTCGCCCAGCACGACCGCGGCGGCGACATCGACGACTTCGACGCGCTGGAGCGACGCGCCGCCGCGTTGCGCGCCGAGGCGACCCCCGCGGAAGGCTCGCGGGTCAAGGTGATGACCATGCACGCCGCCAAGGGCCTCGAGTTCGACACGGTGGTGCTGCCCGGCCTCGCGCGCCCGCGCAGGCCGCAGGACGCCGTGCTGATGCGCTGGCGCGCGCGCCACGGCGACCGCGCGCTCATGGTCGCCACGCCGCGTGCGCGCGACGAGGAGTCGCCCGATCCCATCGACCGCTGGCTGGCGCAGCTCGACGCCGACGACGCCGCGGCCGAGCTCGCGCGCCTCGTCTACGTGGCGATGACGCGCGCGCGCGAGCGCCTGCACCTCGTCGGCCGCGGGCGCGTGGAGGACGACGCGAAGGGCGGCGAGCGCCGCTGGCGGCCACCCTCCTCGCGCTCGGTGCTGGGCATGCTGTGGCCCCTGCTGCTGGTCGACCCGCGCGAGCCCCCCGAGCCGGCGCCGCCGCCGCCCCGCGAGGTGCGCGTGCCGCCACCGCTGCTCGAGCGCCTGCCTGGGGGCTTCGACCCGGCCACGGTGCCGACCGGCGAGCGCGACCTCGCCGCAGCACCCGCCGGTGCGGGGGAGGACACGGCTGCAGGCCCGGAGGCACCGGCCGCCCCGCCCTACGATTGGGCGGGCGAGGAAGCGCGCACCGTCGGCGTGGTGGTGCATCGGCTGCTCGCGCGGCTCGTTGCGGCCGACCTCGCGACGCCCACCGAGCTGGCGATCGAGGCCCAGCGCGCGCGTGTCGAGGCCGCGCTCGCCACGCTCGGCATCGCGGGAGAAGGGCTCGGCAGGGCGGCCGGGCAGGTGCTGGAGGCGCTGCGCCGCACCCTCGACGACCCGCAGGGGCGCTGGCTGTTCGATCCCACGCACACCGAGGTGGCCGCGGAATGGGCGCTGACCGGCACCACGGGACCCGGCTCGCTGCGCAGCATCGCCATCGACCGGAGCTTCGTCGCCGACGGCGTGCGCTGGATCGTCGACTTCAAGACCTCTCGCCACGAAGGCGGCGACCTCGAGGCCTTCCTCGCCCGCGAGCGCGAGCGCCATGCGCCACAGCTCGAGGGCTACGCGCGCCTCCTGCGCGCCCTGGACAAGCGACCGATCCGCCTCGCGCTGTATTTCCCCGCGCTGTCGCGCCGGGTCGACTGGCCTTTCCCGCTATAATTCAACGTTTTGGCATATCGCTCGCGCCCTCGCAGGCGCGCGGCATCGCAAACCCAGCGTGCGCATCGTTCGCGGCCTGCCTTCGGCTTCCGGATCGCCGGTCGCATTGACCATCGGCAATTTCGACGGCGTGCATCGCGGCCACCAGGCGATGCTCGCGCGGCTCGTCGAGGCTGCCGAGGACCTCGCGCTGACACCTGCCGTGCTCACCTTCGACCCGCATCCGCGCGCCTACTTCTCCCCCCGCAATGCGCCGCCGCGCGTGGTCTCGCGCCGGCGCAAGCTCGCATTGCTGCGTGAAGCAGGCGTGGCGCGGACCATCGTCGCGCGCTTCGACGCGCGGCTGGCGGCGATGAGCGCCGAGGACTTCGTCGACGAGGTGCTGGTGCGGCGGCTGCGCACGCGCTGGATGCTGGTCGGCGACGACTTCCGCTTCGGCAAGGGCCGCCGCGGCGACCTCGCTCTGTTGCGCGCGCGCTCGCGCAGCTTCAGCGTCGAGGCCATGGCCACGCTCGAGGTCGACGGCCAGCGCGTGTCGTCCAGCGCGGTGCGCGAAGCGCTGGCGAAGGGCGAGCTCGCGCGCGCGACGGCGCTGCTCGGCCGTCCCTACGTCGTCGAGGGCCGCGTGATCCACGGGCGGCGCCAGGGCCGCGCCCTCGGCTTCCCCACCGCCAACATCGCGCTTCCCGGCGGCGCGCCGGCCTCGGGCATCTTCGTGGTACGCGTGCGCCTGCCCGACGGCAGGCTGCTCGACGGCGTGGCCAGCATCGGCGTGCGCCCGACGGTGGTCGACGACGGCGTGCCGCTGCTCGAGGTGTATCTCTTCGATTTCGACGAACCGCTGTACGGCCGCAGGCTCGAGGTCGAGCTCCTCGCGAAGCTGCGCGACGAGGCGCGCTTCGAGTCGCTCGACGCGCTCAAGGCGCAGATCGCCGACGACGTCGCGAAAGCGCGTGCGTGGTTCGCCCGCCATCCCCATCCATGAACGATTCCGACAAGAAGCCCGGCGACGCGCCGGCACCGGTGCCCGGCGGCAAGGCGTCCGGCAGCGGCAGCGGCAGTGCACCCAACTACCGCGCCACGCTCAACCTGCCCGACACGCCGTTCCCCATGCGCGGCGACCTCGCGAAGCGCGAGCCCGGCTGGGTGGCGCAGTGGCAGCGCGCCAACGTCTACGGCGCGATCCGCCGCGCCTGCGCGGGCCGCCCGCGCTTCGTGCTGCACGACGGCCCGCCCTACGCCAACGGCGACATCCACATCGGCCACGCGCTCAACAAGATCCTCAAGGACCTCGTCGTCAAGACGCGCACCGTCGCGGGCTTCGACGCGCCCTACGTGCCGGGCTGGGACTGCCACGGCATGCCCATCGAGGTGCAGATCGAGAAGACCCACGGCAAGAACCTGCCGGTGGACGAGACGCTCAAGCTCTGCCGCGACTACGCCACCGAGCAGATCGCGCGGCAGAAGTCGCAGTTCCAGCGCCTGGGCGTGCTCGGCGACTGGGACCACCCGTACACGACCATGGGCTTCGGCAACGAGGCCGACGAGATCCGCACGCTGGGCGCGCTGCTCGGGAAGGGCTACCTCTACCGGGGATTGAAGCCCGTCAACTGGTGCTTCGACTGCCAGAGCGCGCTCGCCGAGGCCGAGGTCGAGTACGAGGACCGCGTCGACACGGCGATCGACGTCGGTTTCAAGCTCGATCCCGCCGACCGCGCGAAGCTCAGCAAGGCCTTCGGGCTCGCGACCATGCCGTTGGTCGACGTCTACGCGCTGATCTGGACCACCACGCCATGGACGATCCCCGCCAACCAGGCGCTCAACGTCCATCCGGATTTCGACTACGCGCTGGTCGACACCCCGCGCGGCCACCTCGTGCTGGCGGCGAGCCTCGTCGAGCCGGCGCTGAAGCGCTACGGCCTCACGGGCCAGGTGCTGGCGACGGCCAAGGGCGCGGCGCTCGAGCGCATCGCGTTCCGCCATCCGTTCTACGATCGCGCCTCGCCGGTGTTCCTCGGCGACTACGTGACGCTGGAGCAGGGCACGGGCATCGTCCACTCGTCGCCCGCCTACGGCATCGAGGACTTCCTGTCCTGCCGCCGCTACGGAATGACCGACGACGAGATGCTCAATCCCGTCACCGGCGACGGGACCTATGCGAAGAGCCTGCCGTTCTTCGGCGGCCAGATGATCTGGAAGGCCAACCCTGCGATCGTCGACAAGCTCGCCGAGGTGGGCGCGCTGTTCCACGCCGAGAAGTTCACGCACAGCTACATGCACTGCTGGCGCCACAAGTCGCCGATCATCTACCGCGCCACCACGCAATGGTTCGCGGGCATGGACGGCGTGCCCGGCTACAAGGGCGTGAAGCCCGTGCGAAGCCTGCGCGAGCAGGCGCTCGAAGGCATCGAGGCGACGGTGTTCTACCCGTCCTGGGGCAAGGCGCGCCTCTACGGCATGATCGCCAACCGCCCCGACTGGACGCTGTCGCGCCAGCGGCAATGGGGCGTGCCGCTACCGTTCTTCGTCGACCGCGAGACCGAAGCGCTGCACCCCGACACGCCGGCGCTGCTCGAGCTCGCCGCGGCCCGTGTCGCCGAGGGCGGCATCGCCGCGTGGTTCGACGCCACGCACGAGGACTTCGGCGTCGACCCGAAGAAATACCGCAAGCTCTCCGACACCCTCGACGTGTGGTTCGACTCGGGCTCGACGCACCAGACGGTGATGGGCGGGCCGCAGGGCCGCGAGAAGCACCTGGGCTCGCATCCCGACGAAACGGGCTTCCCGGCAGACCTCTACCTCGAGGGCAGCGACCAGCACCGCGGCTGGTTCCACTCGTCGCTGCTGGTGTCGTGCATGCTGAACGGCCGCCCACCGTACAAGGCGCTGCTGACCCACGGCTTCACGGTCGACGGCCAGGGACGCAAGATGTCCAAGTCCAAGGGCAACGTCGTCTCGCCGCAAAAGGTCTCGGACACGCTCGGCGCCGAGGTGCTGCGGCTGTGGGTGGCGTCGACCGACTATTCGGGCGACCTTTCCATCTCCGACGAGATCCTGAAGCGCGTGGTGGAGAGCTACCGGCGCATCCGCAACACGTTGCGCTTCCTGCTCGCCAACACCGCGGATTTCGACGCCAAGGACGCCCCCGCGACGCTGTTCGAGATCGACCGCTACGCCGTCGCCCGCGCGCAGGCGCTGATGGCCGAGGTGCAGCGGGACTATGCCGAGTACCAGTTCCACGCCGGCGTGCAGAAGCTCGTCATCTACTGCTCCGAGGAGCTCGGCGGCTTCTACCTCGACGTCCTGAAGGACCGGCTCTACACGACGGCCGCCGATTCGGCCGCGCGCCGCTCGGCGCAGGCCGCGCTGGCGCAGATCCGCGACCTCCTGCTCAAGGCTTTCGCGCCGGTGCTGTCGTTCACCGCCGAGGAAGCCTGGAGGTTCGTCGCGCCCGGCGACCCGACCATCTTCGTCCACACCTGGAACGATCGCTGGATGGACATCGCCGACGGCGAGGCGCTGATCGGGAAATGGCAGCGCATCCTCGCGGTGCGCGCCGCGGTGCAGCGCGAGATCGAGCGCGTGCGCGAGACCGGCGCGATCGGCTCGTCGCTGCAGGCGGAGGTGCGCCTCACGCTGCCGCCCGCCGAGCATGCCGACCTCGCCTCGCTGGGCGACGACCTGCGCTTCGTGCTGATCACCTCGGCCGCGAGCATCGTGCCCGGGCCGGAGTTGCGGGTCGAGGTCGCGCCGTCGCCGCACGCCAAGTGCGAGCGCTGCTGGCACTGGCGCGCCGACGTGGGCGCCGATGCCGCGCATCCCACGCTGTGCGGCCGCTGCGTGGCCAACCTGTTCGGCGGCGGCGAGCCGCGCCGCTTCGCCTGATGCGCGGCACCTCGCGCTGGCTGTGGCTCGCGCTGGCGGTGATCGTCCTCGACCAGCTCAGCAAGCACGCGGTGCAGGCTGCGCTGCAGCCGGGAGAGGCGCGTCCCTGGCTGCCGTTCTTCAGCCTGGTACTCACCTTCAACAGCGGCGCCGCGTTCAGCTTCCTCGCGGGCGAGTCGGGCTGGCAGCGCTGGCTGTTCACGCTGGTCGCTGTGGTCGCCGGCGTCGTGCTGGTGCTGCTGCTGCGGCGCGGCGGCAGCACGCTGTACCTCGCGGGGCTCGCGCTGATCCTCGGCGGGGCGATGGGCAACCTCTACGACCGCGTGGTGCTGGGCCACGTCGTCGACTTCCTGCTGTTCCACTGGCGCGGCCGCGCGTTCCCCGCGTTCAACGTCGCCGACAGCGCGATCACCGTCGGCGCCGCCGCGCTGATCCTCGACAGCCTGCGGATGCGCCGCGAGGCGCATGGCTGATGTTGCGCCGCGGAGCCTGCCGCTGATGGACATCGAGCTCGCCAACCCCCGCGGCTTCTGCGCCGGCGTCGACCGTGCGATCGCCATCGTCGAGGAGGCGCTGGTGCAGTTCGGCGCGCCGATCTACGTGCGCCACGAGGTCGTGCACAACACCTTCGTGGTCGACGGGCTGAAGCGCAAGGGCGCGATCTTCATCGAAGACCTGGCCGACGTGCCCGAGGGCGCGACGCTGGTGTTCTCGGCGCACGGCGTGCCGCTGTCGGTGCGCGCGGAGGCGCAAGCGCGCGGCCTCAACGTGTTCGACGCGACCTGCCCGCTGGTGACCAAGGTGCATGTCGAGATCGCCAAGATGCACGAGCAGGGCTACCGCATCGTGATGATCGGCCATGCCGGCCATCCCGAGGTCGAGGGCACGATGGGCCAGCTCGAGGGCGGGGTGCACCTCGTGGAGTCCGAGGCCGACGTTGCCCGGCTCGATTTCGCGCCCGGCGCGCGCGTGGCCTACGTCACGCAGACGACGTTGTCCGTCGACGACGCGGCGGGCATCGTCGCGGCGCTGAAGCTGCGCTATCCCGATATCCACGGCCCGCGGCGCGACGACATCTGCTACGCCACGCAGAACCGCCAGGACGCGGTCAAGACGCTCGCTGCCGACGTCGACATGGTGATCGTGGTCGGCAGCCCCACGAGCTCGAACTCCAACCGCCTGCGCGAGGTTGCCGCCAAGCGAGGGCTGCCCTCATACATGGTCGACTCGGCCGCCGAGGTGAAGCCCGAGTGGCTCGAAGGCAAGCGCCGGATCGGCGTCACCGCCGGCGCGTCGGCACCGGAGGTGCTGGTGCAGGACGTCGTCGCGCGGCTGAAGGCGCTGGGTGCCGGGACCGTCGTCGAGAAGGCGGGCGTGGTCGAGTCGGTGGTGTTCGTGCTGCCCAAGGGCCTCGCCGGCAAGGGGCACGCGAAGCCTGCCGAGACGGGCCCCAGGCGCTAGGCCCGTCATTCCCGCGAAAGCGGGAATCCAGCGCCGGCGCCTTGAATTGCCCTAGGGAGCGGCACCCGCCAGCGGCAGCGTCACCCTGAAGCAGGCACCGCTCGCGGTCCCCGTCACCAGCGTCAGGCTGCCGCCGTGCCGGCGCATGATCTGGCGGCTGATGGCGAGCCCCAGGCCCGCGCCGGCAGCCATCGTCTGGGTGTGCGCCCAACCCCGCAGGAACTTGGAGAAGATGAGCTCGCGCTCCTCGGGGAGGATGCCGGGCCCGTTGTCCTCGACCAGCACCTCGTAGTCGCCCGCGGTGATACGGCTGGTGACGTGCACGCGGGGCTCGGCGCTGGTGTTGTACTTGATCGCGTTGGAGATCAGGTTGATGAACACCTGGCTCAGCCGGTCGGCGTCGGCATGCGCCGTCGCCCCGCGCGCCTCGATGTGGCTCGCGAGATGCACGCCCGACTGCGCGGCGAGGCCCTCGCAGGTGCGCAGGGCGCTCTCGAGCGCCTCGCCGGGGTCGGTCGACGTGAGCTCCAGGGGCGCCTCGCCGTGCTCGATCATGCTCAAGTCGAGGATGCTGTCGAGCAGCCGCGTGAGGCGGATGCTCTCCTCGTGGATGATGCGCAGGTAGTGCGCGGCCTGCTGCTCGTCGAGGTCGCGCGCGTCGAGCAGGATCTCGCTGAAGGAGCGGATCGAGGACATCGGCGTGCGCACCTCGTGGCTCACCTGGCTCAGGAAGTCGTCCTTCTCGCGGTCGAGGCGCGTGAGCCGCTCGTTGGCGTCGCTCAGCTGGCGCGCGGTGGCCTCGAGCTCACGCGACTTCTGCTCGATCTGCCGGCTGTACTCGCGCACGCGCTGCGTCTCGTCGGCGATCTTCATCAGCGCGTCGAGGCTGATCGTCTCGCCGGTGACCACCTGCGAGATCATGGCGTGGGCCGAGGCCGCGCCGATGCTCCCGGCGAGCTTGCGCTCGAGCCGCGTGATGAACGCGTCGTCGGCGAGCAGCGGCGGCCCCTCGGCGCCTGCCGCGCCGGCCGGATCCCCCTCGCTGCCTCCGCCGGCCCCGCCGCCTGCACCATCCTCGCCACCCACGCCGCCCCTGCCATCCGCGCTGCTTCCGCCGCGCGCCTCGCGGAACAGCTGCCGCGCCTCGTCCTCGCCGAGGATGCGCAACGCCAGCGCGCTCAGGTCGCGGGTGGTCGCCGAGCGCCGCACCAGGCCGCTCGCCGCGCCGGCGGGATTGCGGAACACGTCGACGAACAGCGTCGCCTGCAGCCGCTCGAGCGGGCGTGCCTCGCGCGCGAGCGACAGCACGACGAACAGCAGGGTGTTCACCGACAGGCTCCAGAACAGCGAGTGCAGCAGCGGGTCGAGGCGGTCGAGCCCGAACAGCGCGTGCGGGCGCAGCAGCGGCGACCCCAGCAATCCTTCGGCGATCACCTTCGAGGAGACGATGAAGTCGCCGCTGAAGCTCGGCAGGAACAGCGTGTAGGCCCACAGCACCGCGCCGGCGAAGAGCCCGGTGAACGCGGCGCCGGCGTTCGCCCGCCGCCAGAACAGCCCGCCGACGAGGCTCGGCATCACCTGCGCGGCGCCGGCGAACGAGATGAGGCCGATCGACGCGAGGCCTTCGGAGTCGCCCTTGACGCGGAAGTACAGGAAGCCGAGGAAGAGCATCAGGCAGATCGAGAGGCGGCGGCTGCCGAGGAGGAAGCCGCGGATCTCGCCGCCGGCGCCCACCGGCGCCCACCCGAGGCGCAGCGCCACGGGCATGATGAGGTGGTTCGACACCATGGTCGACAGCGCGATGCAGGCGACGATCACCATCGACGTCGCCGACGAGAAGCCGCCCAGGAAGGCGAGCAGGGCGAGGGCCTCGCGGCGCGCCCACATCGGCAGCGTGAGCACGAACATGTCGGGGTTCGAGCCCTCCGGCAGCACGTCGAGGCCGGCGATGGCGATGGGCAGCACGAACAGCGAGATCAGCAGCAGGTACAGCGGGAACAGCCACGAGGCGGTGCGCAGGTGGCCCTCTTCGTTGTTCTCGACGACCGTCACCTGGAACTCGCGCGGCAGGCAGACGATCGCCGCCGCCGAGAGCAGGGTGACCACCACCCAGCGCGGGCCGAACACCTCGGTCGAATGAAGGAGCTCGGGCGAGGCGCGCGCGAACACGTCGCTCGGCCCGTCCGATATCCCGTAGACCACCAGGATCCCCACCGCAACCAGCGCGACCAGCTTGATCACCGCCTCCAGCGCGATCGCCGCGACCACGCCGTGGTGGCGCTCCTTGGCGTCGATGTTGCGCGTGCCGAACAGGATGGTGAAGATCGCCATGCCGGCGGCGATCCAGAAGCCCAGGTTGAAGTCGGGCTGCCCCGGCGGGCGGCCCGAGAGCGCGTCGGGGCCCGCGTTGCCGATCACCTGGAAGCTCACCGTCACGGCGCGCAGCTGCAGCGCGATGTAGGGCGTGGCGGCGACCACGGCGATCACCGTGACCAGCGCGGCGAGGCTGGGGCTCTTGCCGTAGCGCGACGAGAGCATGTCGGCGATCGAGGTGATGCCGTGCACGTGGCCGATGCGCACGATCTTGCGCAGGAACACCCACCAGCCGATGAACACCAGCGTGGGCCCGATGTAGATCGTCGCGAACTCGAGGCCGTTGCGCGCCGCCGAGCCCACGGCGCCGTAGAAGGTCCACGAGGTGCAGTAGACCGAGATCGACAGCGTGTACACCAGCGGCGACTTGAGCCACCCGGAGCGGCCGCTGCGCGCACGCCGGTCGCCGACGAAGGCCACCGCGAACAGCAGCGCCACGTACAGCAGCGCGATGGTCAGGACCAGGTTGGCCGACAAGGTCATTCGGCGTCGCTCAGCCGGCGTCGTCCTGCGGCTCGCCGGCCTCGGGACCCGCCTCGCGTTCGCTGCGCGCGAGGCGGTGCGCCAGCAGCGCTGCGCAGGCGACGAGCGCGATCCACACCCCGAACAGGTAGGCCACGATCAGTGGCACGCCGCCCACGGGATACCCCGACGCGAACAGCGCGATGGTCGGCGGCATCAGCAGGAACAGCCCGACCAGCGGCAGCACGATGGCCGCATCGCGAAGCCGCGGCGACAGGCGCGACATGCTCAGCGTCCCGGCGCCGGCGAGCGATCGCCCCCCGCCAGCCGGCGGACCAGCTCGACCAGCGCGCGGTTGGAGAACGGCTTGGTCATGAAGCCGTCGACGCCCAGACCCTCGGCCATCCGGCGGTCGTGCGCCTGGCCCTTGGCGGTCAGCACGACGACGGGAATCGCGCGCAGCGTCGCGCTGGCCTTCACTTCCTTCAGCACCTCGAAGCCGTTGCGCCGCGGCAGCATCAGGTCGAGGATCATCACGTCGGGCGGGTCGCTGCGCAGCCGCTCGAGCGCGGACTCGCCGTCGAATACCGCCGAGACCTCGAATCCCTCGCGCTCGAGCACGAAGCTCAGCGACTCGACGATGTTCGGCTCGTCTTCGGCGATCAGTATGCGCGTGGCCATGCCTGCCTTTCCCCCTGGCCCCACCGGCCCATGGGCCGAGTGTAGCGCCTCGCCGCAGCGCGCTCAGGCCTCGATGATCGGCGGCTCCTCGCGATACGCGCAGTCGCGGCGCACGCACAGGCGGCAGTTCGGCCCCACCGGCACGGCGGGCGCCGACGACGAGAGGTCGAGCGCGTCACCGTACACCGTGCGGTCGGCGTGCAGCGCCTCGCAGGCGAGCATCACCGACACCAGCCTGCGCGGCAGCGTGAACGCCGGCCGCGGCTTCTCGATGGCGTGCGCCACGAAGAGGTAGCGGTCGCCGGCGGGAAACGCCGCCACCTGGCGCACGATCGCGCCGGGGCTCTGGAACGCCTGGTAGATCGCCCACAGCGGGCAGGCGCTGCCGTGTCGCGGCAGGAGGAGGTTGGGCAGGGGGAAACGCCGGGTCACGAAGCCCGCGGGATCGGTGCGCATCAGCGCGAAGGGGATGCCCTCTGCGCCGGGCCTGCGCAGCGTCACCAGGCGATGGCAGGCCTGCTCGTAGCTCACGCCGAAGCGCTGCGCGAGGTGCTCGACGTCGTAGCGCGCCTGCTCGGCCGCCGCGAGGAATGCCTCGTAGGGCATCAGCACCGCGGCCGCCATGTACGACGCGAGGGCACGCCGTGCGAGCGTGCGCGCGGCGTCGCTCGTCAGGCGCGCCGCGGCGTCGACCTCGGCGGCGAGCGGGAGCCCGTCGCGGAACGATTCCGCGGCCGCGCGCGTGCGCCGGAAGCGCCGCGTGGATGTGGGTGCCGGCGATTGCGGGTCGTCGTCCGTTGCCGTGCCGCGATCGTCGGCCTCCAGCGGCAGCGTGGCGCGCAGCGCCGCCGCCGCATCCTCGAGGGCGGCGAAGTGGTTGTCGTGGTCGAACAGGAAATCGTCGACCTCCTCGGCGGGCGTGATGGAGCGCGTCGTGGTCAGGGCGGGGTCGAAGAACCCGGCGAGCGATTGCGCGAGGTCGGACAGGCGCGTGCTCTCGGCGCGGATGATCTCCACGAAGCGCTGGCGCTGCGCCGGCGCGAGGTCGTCGACCGACTCGAGGATCTCCGACGACGAGCGGATCGCGGCGACGCCGCTTCGCACGTCGTGCACAAGCTCGCCGAGGAAGGGGTCGTGGCTCATGCGGTCCGAGAGGGCCGCCACCGCGCGGTCGCGGTCCACCAGCGCGCGCTGCAGCACGATCAGCGCGCGCGCCCAGCCGGGGTGGTGCCCGGCGAGGTCGTCGATGCCCGAGGGGTCGAGCTTGAGCGCCGCCAGCCGCGACTCGGCGGCGAGCGCGTGCAGGTCGTCGAGCAGGCGCCGGCCGGCGGCGCCGTCGAGCTCGTCGAGGGACATGCCGAGTTCGACCGCGACGCGCTTCAGCAGTCCGCCGCCGATGCGGCGCTTGTTGAGCTCGATGAGGTTGAGATAGGACGCCGAGATGCCGAGCGTCGCCGCGAGGCCGGCCTGGGTCAGGCCCGCGCTGCGCCGCCGCTCGCGGATCCGCGCGCCGATCAGGGAATGCGGCATGTCCGCGCCGGGGTCGGCGCATGTTGCGCCGCAAGGTCAATTATCGACACGTTTTCACCAGGTCATCGTAAAGATTGACAAAAATCCTCAATGAAGTCAATTGCATATTGATGCATTGACGAATTCCCTTCATCCTGCGCGAGTTTCCAGGCGTCGACAAGGCCCGCCGTGAACGGTCCGGGCGCCGCGCAAACGATCGAAACGATCAACTCTCCAGGAGGAGACATGACTGCATTCAGCGGCAAGGACCGCAAGGCCGGCTCGGCGCTTGCACAAGCAATGGACACGTCGCCGTCACCGGCCGAGGTCGCATCGGGCACCTCGCGCCGCACGGTGTTGCGGGCGGGGGTGGGGGCGGGGCTGGGCGTGGCGGGCACGGTGTTCATCCCGGGCCTCGGCAGCATCGGCATGGCGCAGGCGGCCGACAAGCCCGCGATCGGCACCTGGCCGGCCGGCTCGGAAGGCAGCACCGTGTACATCGGCGCCGCCGTGCCGCTCACGGGCACCTACGCCGTGCAGGGCGAGGACGAGCGCAAGGGCCTCGAGCTCGCGGTCGAGCACATCAACACCAACCATCCGCTGATGCGCACGCTTTCGCCGAAGGTCAACAACGGCGTGCTCGGCAAGAAGGTCGAGCTGCTGGTCGCCGACTCGGCGGCAAAGCCCAACCAGGCCGTGCAGGCCGAGCAGACCTTCATCAACCAGAAGAAGCCCGTGCTGATGTTCGGCTCGACCTCGTCGGCCGTGGCGGTCGCGCTCAACAAGTTCGCGCAGCGCGAGAAGATCCTCTACATGGCCGGCATCTCCGGGTCCAACGACACCACCGGCAAGGACTGCGTGCGCTACGGCTTCCGCCAGGGCTTCTTCGGCGAGATGGCGGCCAATGCGATCGGCCCGGTGCTGGTCGCCAACTTCGGCAAGAACCGCAAGGCGGCGTTCATGACGCCGGACTACACCTACGGCCATACCACGACCAAGTCGGTGGCCGACTACCTGACGCAGAAGGCCGGCTGGACGGTGGTGACCAACCAGGTGTCGCCGCTCGGCACGCAGGATTTCAGCCAGTACCTGACCAACATCGCCAACTCGGGCGCCGAGTTCCTGGTGAACGTGAACTGGGGCCGCGACGCCGTGCTGTCGACGCAGCAGGCGAAGCAGTTCGGCATCATCCCCAAGATGACGCTGGTGCTGCCCTACCAGATCCCCTTCATCGCCAAGGAAGTCGGCCCCGACATCACGGCCGGCGTGTTCGCCGCCACCGATTTCTGGTGGACGCTCGAGGACAAGTACCCGCTCGCCAAGCAGTTCGTCGAGGCCTTCCAGAAGAAGTTCGGCTACCGGCCCGAGTGGGGCGCCGAGAATGCCTACGTGAGCCTTGCCAACTGGGCGCGCATGGTGAGCGAGGCCGGGTCCTACTATCCGCCGGACGTCATCAAGCAGTTCGAGAAGGGCGAGACCATCCCCTCGCTGCTGGGCGACGTCCACTACCGGCCGCAGGACCACCAGAGCGTGCGCCCTGTCATCCTCGTACGCGGCAAGGCCAAGAAGGACATGAAGAACGACGAGGATTTCTGGGAGGTCATCCAGATCGTGCCCGGCGACAAGGTCATCCAGGCGCCGGACGCCTTCGGCTGCAACCTGGGCGACTACACCTGAACGGCGAGCGACCCCCGCGCCTCGCGCGCGGGGGCCTCCTCGCAGCATGCCTGCCGCCGCACGACGCGGCAGGCGCTGATGCTCCGAAAGGGCCGGCGTGATCAACTGGGCGAACTTCATCGCGCAATGCTTCAACGGGCTGGTGCTCGGGGCGCTGCTCGCGCTGATCTCCTCCGGCCTCACCATCATCTACGGCACGCTGGGCGTGCTGAACCTCGCGCACGGCGCGATGTTCATGCTCGGCGGCTACGCGGGCTGGGTGGCCTACACCTATACGGGCTCGTTCGTCGTCGCGGTCATCGCCGGCTCGCTGTTCGTCATGCTGGTCGGTTTCGTGATGGAGCGACTGATCATCCGGCAGTTCTACGCACGGCCCCCCGAGGACCAGATCCTGGTCACCTTCGGCCTGGGCATCGTCTTCGTCGAGACCGTGCGCTTCTTCTTCGGCAGCCTGTCGCAGACGGTGCCCCCGCCTGCGCCGCTCCTCGGCATCACCAACCTCGGCTTCATCGTCTACCCGACCTACCGGCTGGCGCTGCTCGGCATCGTGTCGCTGGCGCTGCTGGCGCTGTACTTCGTGCTCTACCGCACCCGCATCGGCATGATCGTGCGCGCCGGGATCGAGGACTCGGTGATGGTCGACTCGCTCGGCATCAACGTCTACAAGGTCTTCATGCTGGTGTTCGGCATCGGCTCGATGGCGGCAGGCTTCGCCGGCATCATCAACGCGCCGGTGGTGTCGATCGCCCCCGACGTCGGTGACGCCATCCTCGTGCAGACCTTCGTCGTCGTCGTCATCGGCGGAGTCGGATCGTTCACGGGCGCGATACTCGGTGGCCTCATCGCCGGCGAGATCATCAGCATCACGTCGATGTTCGACCCCGCCTATTCCTACGTCATGCTCTTCGTGGCGATGACGCTGGTGCTGGTGTTCCGCCCACGCGGGCTCCTCGGCACCATCGGCCGCGAGTAGACCCCGATGCCGCTTCGCCCGTCCTCCAGGCAACGCCCCTTCGTCGTCGAGATCCTGACGGCGCTCGCCCTGATCGCGGCACCGTTCGTGCTGCCGCACCTCGGCTTCTCGCCGAGCACCATCAACCGCGTGCTCATCTTCGCCCTGGTGGGCATCGGCTTCGACCTGCTGTTCGGCTACACCGGCCTCCTGTCCTTCGGCCAGGCGGCGTTCTTCGGCACCGGCGGCATGTTCGCGGCCTACCTTTTGACCCAGACCTCGTTCTCCAACACCATCGTCGCGCTGTTCCTCGGCGCCATCGTCGCGGGGATCGTGGGCTACCTCGTCGGCCTGGTCGCGTTGCGACGCACCGGCATCTACTTCGCCATGATCACCGTGGCGATCGCCGAGGTGTTCTTCTTCGTCGAGTTCAACCCCATGTCGGCGTACACCGGCGGCGAGAACGGCCTGCCCGGCGTGCCGAGCCCGAACCTGAGCCTGGGCTTCGCGACCTTCACCTTCGACAACAACCTGTCGATGTACGGGTTCTTCGCGTTCTGGTACTTCGTGGGATTGGTGATCGCCCTGCGCATCGTGCGCTCGCCGGTAGGGCTCGTGCTGCGCGCCATCCGCGACAACCCGCTGCGTGCGCAGGCGCTCGGGCACAACATCCACGGTTACAAGCTCGCCGTGTTCGTGGTCGCCGCCGTGTACTCGGGCTTCGCGGGTGGCCTGCTCGGCCTCATGCAGGGCTTCATGCCACCCGACGCGTTCATGTTCGCGACCTCGGGTGAGATCGTCATGCAGACGGCGATCGGCGGTGCCGGCACCCTGTTCGGGCCGCTGCTGGGCGCGGCGACCTGGCTCCTGCTGAGCGACTTCTTCCAGACGACGCTGCATCTCGGCGCCACCTGGAAGCTCGTGCTCGGCATCGTGTTCGTCCTGCTGGTGGTGTTCCTGCGGCGCGGCCTCGCCGGGGCCGTGCTCGACCTCTATCACCTGGCCGTGCGGCGCCGCCAGCCGGCTGCGGCACCGCAAGCCATGGCGCCGCAGGCCGTGGCGCGGCCCGCGGCGAAGGCGAGCGCCGCGCCGGCGGCCGTCGCGCCCGGCGCCGTCGCGATGCCTTCGCGGCGCGCGGCCCCCGCACACAAGACGGGTCCCATCCTGACGACGAAGGGCCTCACCAAGCGCTACGGCGGCCTCGTCGCCAACCGCGACATCGACTTCACCGTGAACCATGGCGAGGTGCGCGGCATCATCGGGCCCAACGGCGCGGGCAAGAGCACCTTCTTCAAGATGCTGACCTGCGAGGTGATACCGTCGGCCGGCACCATCGTGTTCGAGGGCCGCGACATCACCCACCTCGGTGTAGCCGATGCCTGCCAGCTGGGGCTCACCAAGAGCTACCAGATCAACCAGCTCTTCGAGCGTCTCACGGTCCGCCAGAACCTCGCGATTGCCGCGCTGGGCGAGATCCGCGGCAAGTTCAAGCTCGACATGTTCAGGGACATGAGCAAGGTTCCGGGCCTCGATGCGCAGGTCGAGGGGACGGCGACGCTCGTCCATCTGGGCGAGCGCCTCGACACGCCGGTTTCCGGGCTCGCGTACGGCGAGAAGCGGCGGCTGGAGATCGGCCTCGCGCTCGCGACCTCGCCGAGCCTGCTGCTGCTCGACGAGCCGCTCGCGGGCATGAGCCCGCAGGAGCGGGTGGAGACGGTGGCGCTCCTGAAGTCGATCGCGCAGGGCCGCACGCTGATCGTCATCGACCACGACATGGACTCGCTGTTCGAGCTCGTCGAGAAGGTGACCGTGCTGCAGGAGGGCCGCGTGCTCGTCGAAGGTACGCCCGACGAGATCAAGACCGACACCAAGGTCCAGGAGGCCTATCTCGGCGGCATCCACGGGGACGTGGCATGAGGACCGCGGCATGAGCCTGCTCGAAATCGACGGCCTCAACAGCTACTACGGCGACAGCCACATCCTCTTCGACGTGTCGATGCGCGTCGAGAAGAACGAGGTCGTGGCGCTGCTCGGCCGCAATGGCGCCGGGAAATCGACGACCTTGAAGAGCCTGATGGGGGTCGTGAAGCCGGAGAGCGGGAGCGTCAAGCTCGACGGCCGCGAGCTCGCCGGGAAGAAGGCGCACGAGATCGCGCGGGTCGGGATGCAGCTCGTGCACGAGGAGCGGCGGATCTTCGGCAGCCTCAACGTCGAGGAGAACGTGGTCCTTGCGGGCCTCACCGCCGCGAACAAGTGGCCGCTCGAGCGCATCTACGCGATGTTCCCGCGCCTCAAGGAGCGCCGCGCGAGCCGCGGCACCGACCTGTCGGGCGGCGAGCAGCAGATGCTGGCGATCGCGCGCGCGCTGGTGCGCGACCCGAAGATCATCCTGCTCGACGAGCCCTTCGAGGGGCTCGCCCCGGTGATCGTCCAGGACCTCGTCCGTGCCTGCCGCGACCTCGCGCAGGCCGGCCAGACCATCGTGCTGGTCGAGCAGAACCTCGCCGCGGCGCTGACGCTGGCGAGCCGCGTGTACATCCTCAACAACGGGCACGTCGCGCACGAAGGGCCCGCCGCCGAGCTCAAGGCCCAGCCGGAGCTCCTGCAGCGCTTCCTCGGCGTCTAGCTCCGCCGTCATCCCCGCGCAAGCCGTCATCCCCGCGAAAGCGGGGACCCATGACTTTGTTTCTGTCACGGCGGCATCGGGCAATCGCAGCCTGTGCCGTTGGCTCTGTCACTGCGGCATCTGGCAATCGCGTCATCCCCGCGAAAGCGGGGACGACTGACGCAGGGTATGAACCGGGCACATGGTTTACAGGTGAAACCGGGGACATGGTTTACAGGTTGGTACGGTGCATGGCGAGGAGGGACGCGCCATGCCCTGGAAGGAGACCTGTGCCATGGAACAACGAGAAGCCTTCATTGCGGCAT